>CAVPKQ010000038.1:0-341134 GCA_963705665.1 uncultured Acidobacteriaceae bacterium
TGCAAGTCAATTCAATCGCCCGGTTGTAGGATAAGCTCTGGCCGGGAGCGTAGATGGGAGCCCCACCCAAACTCGAGATGAGCGCAGATGTCTGCGTCGCGCCCCAGAGCACTGGCCGGCGCTATGAAGCTGTACTTCGCCTCAGCGAAGCCCTTTCTGTGTGCCGAGAACCTGAGGACCTGACGAAAATCCTCTCTGACCAATTGCGTGAATTCCTCGAGTTCCTACAGTTCTACATCATTGTCTACAAAGAGAACTCCACGGAAGTCGAATGGGCGGTGGTGGGCCGAGAGAGGAACCTCGTGGCGGCCTATGCGGATGTACCGATTCAACAGCGGCCATCGTGGCAGGCATATACCACCCAAGAGCCTTTCCATATTCACGACTGGAACACGGATGAAAGAGTGCCGGCACGCCTCAAGAAAGGAATTGCCGCTCAGGGGCTTGACGTTGGTCCGCTCGTTTTTGTTCCTCTCACTACACCGCATCGTCGCCTGGGCGCGTTGGGCATGTCCGGACATCCTGGAACCGAATACAGCAGCGACGACATTGGCTTTTTGCGAGTTATTGGTCGAGTAGTCGCATTCGCGATCGACGACAATTTCAATCTTCGCCAGGCGGAGGCCGCTCGGGCAGAATTACAGCGTCAGAATGAAAAGCTGCAGCGCAGTGAACGAGAGCTGCGCGAAATTATCGAAACTATTCCATCGATGGCGTGGTCAGCCGCGGCAGACGGCGCGGCTGAATTCTTCAATCGACGCTGGCTCGATTACGCCGGGCTTACGGCGGACCAGGCACAGGGTTGGGGCTGGACAACCGCGGTCCACCCGGATGATCTGAACGTGCTCGTGGACTACTGGCAAGGCGTGTTGGCTTCTGGCAAGCCGGCGGAGATCGAAGGACGCCTGCGCCGTTTCGACGGAGTGTATCGCTGGTTTCTTTTCCGCGCGACTCCAGCCTTCGACGAAAGCGGAAAAGTTGTCAAATGGTACGGAACGAATACCGATATTGAGGAACGAAAAAAAGCTGAGCAGACTCTCGCCGTCCAGAACACTCGACTTCAACTACTTCTGAAGCTTACCAGCCAGATCACTTCAAATCTGGAGCTTCGGAAAGTGCTGCGCGCAATCTCGGCCAGTATTCGGGAACTCATGCATTGTGATTTAGTGCATATCTCATTGCCTGACGCAGCATCGGGACAATTCCGGGTGCACGCATTGGATTTCCCGGAAAGCAGAGGCTTTGTTAAGGAAGAACTACTCATCACTCCCGCCGGTGTTGCCAAACGACCTCTTGAAAAGCTGGAGCCGGTGGTTAGAAGTATAGCCAACCGCGAGGATTTTCCTCCCGATTATTACGAGTTGCTGCTCGCTGAGGGGGTTAGGAGCCAATGTGTGATACCCGTCGTGAACCAGGGTCGAGCCGTCGGAGTCCTGGCAATTGCCCGGACCACAGACAATTTGTTCACGCCTGAGGAGGTCGACTTCCTCAAAGACGCTTCCGGGCAAATAGCCATTGCCATTGAGAATTGCCTCGCGTATCGCGAAGTTTCCGAACTCAAAGAGAAACTGGCTCAGGAAAAGCTCTATCTCGAATCGGAAATCCGGGGCGGCATGGAGTGCGGACAAGTCGTGGGGAACAGTCCGGCGCTCAAGCGCGTTCTTCAATTGGTCGGAACCGTTGCGCCCAGTGATTCAACAGTCTTGTTGCTCGGTGAAACGGGAACCGGCAAAGAGTTAATTGCCCGCGCGATTCACGATAGCAGCCGCCGCAAGGATCGCACGCTTGTGAAGCTGAACTGTGCTGCCATTCCGACTGGTCTCCTGGAGAGCGAATTGTTTGGTCATGAAAAGGGAGCCTTCACGGGCGCGATCATTCAAAAGATCGGCCGGCTGGAACTTGCCGATCAAGGCACCCTGTTCCTGGACGAAGTAGGCGACATTCCGCTTGAAATCCAACCCAAGCTATTGCGGGCATTGCAGGAGCGGGAATTCGAACGGCTGGGAAGCACGCGCACCCGTAAAGTGAACGTTCGGCTCATCGCCGCCACTAACCGCGATCTTGAAAGGATGGTGGCTGCGCATGAATTCCGCAGCGATCTTTACTACCGGCTGAACGTGTTTCCGATCCGAATACCGCCGCTGCGGGAGCGCAAGGAAGACATTCCTCTGCTCGTGAGCTATTTCGTTGAGAAATTCGCCAAACAGATGCAGAAGAAGATCGACAGTATTCCCGCGGCTGTGATGAAGGCCCTGCAGACATGGGAGTGGCCTGGAAACATTCGCGAACTGGAGAACCTCGTCGAACGCGCGGTGATTCTCACGCGCGGCAGGTCGCTGGAGGCTCCGTTATCGGAGCTACACAAGGTGAAAGTCGATGACGGTGAGCGTACCCAAGCAGATCAAGACAACATTGCCCGCATTGTGAAAGAGACCATAAAGGCACTACACGCTAGCAGCACCGTGGCCGATCAGGAAACGAAGAAACAGCGGGACGCGATCGTGCGTGGGCTCACTGAATCGAAGGGGCGCGTAGGCGGTATCGATGGAGCGGCGGCGCGCATGGGCATCAACCGCACTACTCTCCTCGCCCGAATGAAAAAACTCGGCATCGATCCCCGGGACTACGCCTGATGCGGTCAGCATAAGTGTCAAAGCTCGATTGACAGTCTCAACTCCCGGCGGCCGATTCTTATTCAGTACTGAAAACAGAAGAACTTACGCTCCCAGCGTTTGGCATCCGCCTTGCCCTCCTGACCCCTCAAGGACAGGTGCGCATGTTGAAGATCTCGCTAGTCGACGGCCAGCGCCAACGCAAGTTGATTGTGGAGGGCACACTCGTGGCCCCCTGGGCCGGTGAACTCGCAATCGCTTGCAAAAAAGCAAGAGCTGACCTCGAGGGCCGCGAACTCATCGTTGACCTGAGAAGCCTGACAGGAATCGGTCCGGAAGGAGAGCGTGTGCTCTTGCAATTAGTGAAGAACAAGACCAAGCTCCAATGCGGCGTCTTTGTAAGGGAGCTTCTGAGGCAACTTGTTCGCAGTACTCAACTGAACGCGCTGGACGCCAGGGATGCCCTAAATGACGCGGATTCAGAAGTCTGAGTCTAACGGCAACCCGGTTTGAAATGGGACTGGAGCGACTGTCAACGCCTCGATAACAGCTTTGACACCTTTATCCAAGTCCCGATGCTCCGTATGCATCGCCACCCTATTTTCAATCGCTTACCGGAATCCGGGAGTTGGCACGGGTATTGCAATCCAGCCAAGGCGGGCGAACCGCCGACAACCATGGGAGGTAGCAATGAGCGCCACAACCGAGACGTCTCTCCATAGTCCTGATCTCGCAAGCCACGCTGCGCCGAAAGCAAGTGCAGTACTTAATCATGTAGGCGCCAGGAAGTTAGCGGGCAAGGTCGCGGTCATCACCGGCGGCTCGACGGGCATGGGCCTGGCCACAGCAAAGCGCTTCGTACTTGAAGGTGCTGATCACGTCTTCATCACGGGCCGCCGCAAGGACGCACTGGACGCGGCAGTTGCTGAAATCGGCGAGAAGGCAACAGGTGTCCCAGGCGATGTCGGCAGCCTGAACGACCTCGATCGCTTGTACGAATCGGTCGATGGATATGGTCGAAAAATCGACGTAGTCTTCGCCAACGCCGGGGTTTCACAAATCGCGACGTTAGGAACTGTCGACGAGAAATTCTTCGACCTTCACTTCGATGCGAATGTGAAGGGACTGTTTTTCACGGTTCAGAAGGCTCTTCCTCTCTTAAAGGATGGCGCATCGATCATCCTGAACGCATCGATCGCGACCATCAAGGGCTTCCCGGGCATCAGCGTCTATAGCGCCACGAAGGCTGCCGTCCGGTCGTTCGCACGGACCTGGACGAATGAACTCCGTGAGCGCCATATTCGCGTGAACGCCATTAGCCCGGGCCATATCGATACCCCGATATTCGAAAGTTGGCAGCAGGGCGAGGCGCTCACACAGATGAAAGAGGAGCTCGCAAAGAACGTTCCGCTGGGCCGGCTCGGAGATCCGGACGAAATCGCTAAGGCTGTCGCGTTCCTAGCATCGGACGAAGCGAGTTATATCTCGGGCATTGAGCTTTTCGTCGATGGCGGTGTAGCGCAGATCTAATCTGCCGCACATTTTTCGCTTCCAGATCCGTCCTGGGTCTTCTGAAACTGCCGGACAGTTGCGGACGATTCACGCTCAGCACTCAACCAGAGAGGAGACTTTCAATGCAAACACTTCAAGCCGACTACTTCACTGCCTATCGCAACGTGAAGCTGACGCGAGACGCCGACGGTGTGCTGATAACTCAACTCCACACCAACGACGGGCCGTGCATGATGACCGCACATACTCACACGGAGTTTGTCGAGGCCTTCTACCGTATTTCGCAAGATCGAGCGAACAAGATCGTAATCCTAACCGGAGCGGGCGGGGACTTCATTACTGATGTCGATTGGTCATCTTGGGGCAACGCCGCCGATCCCGGCGTCTGGAGCCAGATTCACGACGAAGGCGTTCAGGTTTTGGAAAACATAGCCAACATACGCGTGCCGCTCATCGCGGCGATCGAGGGACGAGCGCATATTCACTCCGACTATGCGCTGCTCGCCAATGTGATTGTGGCTGCCGAGGGGGCGACCTTCCAGGATGTGGGCCATTATGCCGCTGGTGTTGCGCCCGGTGATGGAATCTTTACCACATGGAGCTATCGCGCCGGCGCAGGACGAGCCGAAGCGTTCCTTCTGAATCCGCAACCATTGAAGGCGCGCACCGCACAGGAATGGGGAGTCGTGGCTGAGGTTGTGCCGAACGGAAAGGCGCTCAGCCGGGCGCAGGAATTAGCCGAGCTGTACTTGAAGGCTCCGGAAGTAACGCGGCGCAACACACGGGTGCACTTCATTCAACCCTTGAAAGAGCGCATTGTGCGGGAAGTCGGCTACGGACTGTCGCTCGAAGGAGCGTCTGCAGCCGACCTTGTGAAGTCGATGCAAGCCAAAACCGAACCTCGGCCTTCGACAGCAAGAGTCGCATGAGCACGAGAATTCATCCGGCCGGCACCGTGGTTTGACACGCAGCCGGCCGGAGAATTCGGCGGGCCAGTTCGATCTAACCCAAGTTCAATACCTGCCCCTGCGGGACCGTGGGCACCCCGTCATGACGGGAGACTCGAAAGGACTTCTGTTCCGCGCCAGTGCAGAGGAGAAAGCTGTACCGCGTTCGGCAGAACGTGACTTCGATTGCGCTTTCGAGAATGGTTGCTGAAGTGCCACGTCTGTAAGTGGGGCAGTGACCGGAAACCTGCTGCGCATAGCCACTGCTATGGTTTCGGCATCTGTTTTTTCGACCCCAGCAATCGTATAACAAATGGGTACAAACGAGTGAAAATGGATATTCTCTCCATGGCATTGATTACCGATGCAGCCGGCCGTTCCTTTTGACCGAGCACCCGGAACACGCGTTCCGAGAGGGCTTTCACGTAGATGTATTATTCCCCTGAACCGCCCGACACACCTATGCCGCCCACAATTTCACCGTCAATTTTGATCGGCACTCCTCCGTGGAGCGCACACTTCTGGCAGAGATAGGGCATGTTCTGCTAATTGAGCTGGCAACGTCTTCACATACTCTGCGGTCGTATGAGTTGCAATCCGATATCGAGCCGCACGTTTGGCCTTCATGATGGATGCTTCTGAAGAGCCCGGAGAGACGGAGTCCGCGGTCTCCATGAGCAAAATAACGCCAGTTCTATCCGGAATCACTATAGAGATGGGCAGGCCCAGCTCCGACGCTTTCATCAAAGCGTGATCGCGTACATGCTTCGCCCCTTCCAGGGTGATGTTGTGCCAACACGTTCCCCTGTTTCCTCCTGCCAACATTCTGTCGCCCTGATGATGTCAAAAGATGATGTCAAAATGAAAGATTGACATCACAAATACTTGAGGATAGCCTATGACCATGGCGCGAGTTCCCTTCACCTTAAGGATTGACGCAGAAGAGCGTGCCGCTCTGGAAAACCTCAGCAAGATCGAAGGGCGTCCCGTGAACCAGCTGCTCAATGAAGCCATCAAAAGCTATCTCATCCGCCGTGGGCCGAAGGAGCGCAACCTTGAGAAGACCCTTGCGCGCCTTCGAGCCTACCGGGAGCGTGATCCCGGATTCCAAAGCGCAATTGCCGCGTTTGTGGCGTCCGAGGCGACCCTCGACGACCCGCTTGACGGCGAGCTGATCGAAGGTCAATTCAGGGACGGCAAGCTAGTACCGGCTGGTCCGGCGCAGAGCAAGATCCGTGAGCTTCTAGGTGCCTGACTGGGACGCAGACAATCCCCAGTTACGCACGAATCTTGCGCAGGTTGTCGATGAAATTGTCCGTGCGGCGCAGCGGCGCGAACATCCGACGATAGAAACAGCAAGACGTTGGCAAGCCCTCGTCATGAGAAATCTGAAAGTTCCCGACGCACGTTTCGTCGGCGCCTTTCGTGGCGAATCGGGTCTGGATAACGTCCAGGTAAGAGTCGGCGCGCGCTATGGCGTGGATGCGGCAGAAGTGGCCGGGGCACTGGTGGCCTTTGAAACCAAGCTGCAAGCGTTGGTTAGGGAATTGGACGCAATGCTTCCCTCAGGCCAGGAGCCGAACGCAGACCAACTTGCAGCTATTGTCGACCTTTGTGCCTGGGTTCATGCTGAGTGGGTGCGAATCCATCCATTCGCCAATGGGAACGGCCGCACGGCGCGCCTTTGGGCCAACAGCATCGCCATGCGTTATGGCCTGCCACCCTTTATCAGCTTGCGCCCCAGACCCAACTCCGGCCATGCGGAGGCTGGCGCAAAAGGCATGCAGGGAGATTGGGAACCAACCGCAATCGTCTTTCGCCAACTGCTCGACGACTTTCTGGCCGCGCTCTGATGTCAGAGATTGGGGGACTCATGGCCATAGATGATCCAGTGGGGATTGAGATTCGCCAGGCTCACGCCGAAATCGATGTAGAATCCGAGGTGCCAATCCGCCTCACAAAATTGGGATTATCGGGCGCTCTCGCTGTGGCACTGGCATCGATGCCCTTTGTCTTGCAGGTCTTGATTTCGCTCCTCACTAGCAGTTCCAGCCGATTTGAAAAACTCACAAATGGACGAAGGCGGTGCTGAAGGGCCGGGTAATCGAAGGAAAATCTGCACCGTTCCCAACGGTTCCCAGTTACGTTTGGAGGGGTCTATAAGTTGTTGATTTTTGGCTCCTCAGGTAGGACTCGAACCTACAACCCTTCGGTTAACAGCCGAATGCTCTGCCATTGAGCTACTGAGGAGTGTGCGGGGAGGAAGCCTCGGACGCTCCCTCCGTTATAACAAACCAGGTCCGGCGCGTCAAAGTTCGCAGGCTGTCAAGCGTTGATGGGCATGAAGTAGCGCCGCCTCCTCCAAAAAGCGACATTGACCAGCCCGATGAGAGCGGGAACTTCGATCAGCGGCCCAACAACTCCGACGAATGCTTCACCGGAATTGAGACCGAAGACAGCGACCGCAACGGCGATCGCAAGCTCGAAATTGTTTCCCGCTGCGGTGAATGACAGCGTTGCAGACTGCGCGTAGTTCGCCCCCAGACGCCTTCACATCCAAAAACTCACCAGGAACATAATGGCGAAATAGATGACCAGAGGGATTGCAATGCGCACCACGTCAAGCGGCAGCCGGACAATCAGGTCCCCGCTTAAGGGAGAACATGACCACGATCGTGAACAGCAGGGCGACGAGCGTCAGCGGACTGATGCGCGGGATGAATCGAGTCCGATACCATTCTTCACCTTTCGCTCGCAGCAAAACGAGACGGGTAAGCAGTCCTGCCGCGAATGGCGGCCCCAAATACAGTCCGACGCTCTTGGCAAGGTCGAGGATGCTGACGGGAACGGCGGCTCCCTTCATCCCGAACCATACGGGCAGGATCGCAATGAAGACCCAAACATAAAGACTGTGAAAGACGACCTGGAAGATCCTGTTCAACGCCACCAGTCCCGCCACGTAATCCGTATCGCTTCGGCAAGCTCATTCCAGACCAGGACCATGGCAATGCAACGGGCAATGCCGATCAGGATCAGTCCGCGCATGTATGCCGGTTCGCCGCGCAGGAACAGAATGGCCAGCAGAAACATCAGTACCGGACCAATCAGCCAATTCTGCAACAGCGACAGACCGAGCGCCTGTGGAAGACATCGCCCAACTTTTCGTAGCGCACCTTGGCTAGCGGCGGGTACATCATGACGATCGGCCCAATGGCTATGGGGATGTTTGTTGTGCCAACCTGAAAGCTGTTCACAAAGCGGCCGAAACCGGGACGAAATGCCCGATGGCCATGGCGAGAAAGATCCAAAGCGTCAGGAAGCGGTCGAGGAACGACAACCTCTTGCGCACGGCGGGCGCACAAACCTGCCCCTGCGCGACTGGCAACGATGACATATCAGCCCAACTCGCAACTCACCGCTTCGAGCGATATCGGTAACGGCGCGCCCTCAAGTGCTGGAATCTTCTGTGGTGCGCAGCACGCCTTAGCCAGTCGGGCATAGTCCGCCTGCATCGCCTTCTCTTCTTTCAATGCGGCAAGCGTCTGGCGCAGAATCTGCGCTGCCCCGCTGTGCGGCGGCATGACCATCCTGTAGTGCATCCACTTCCCTTCCCGGCGCGCGGACACGATGCCTGCACTGCGAAGATAGGCCAGGTGGCGCGAGATCTTCGGTTGAGGAGAAGCGAGGATTTCAACGAAATAGCAGACACAGATCTCCCGCTCTCGCATGAGGTTGAGCAGGCGAAGCCGCGTCCTGTCGCCGAGCGCCTGGAAGAATCGCTCCAGATCGAAATGCGTTCTCGCAGACATAGCAATATATTCGCATTGACGAATCCATTAGTCAAATATATAGTCGCTTTACCAAATATGTAATCCGGAGGGAAGCATGACGGAGCGGCTGTCGGATTCAGTGAACGCTAAGGATGGAGCGGTCCCGTCCAGTATGCCGCACTATAACGTATTGTTTCTCTGTACCGGAAATTCAGCCCGGTCGATCATGGCCGAAGCGATCATGAAGCGGAAGGGTACGCCGAACTTCACCGCCTACAGCGCCGGCAGCCATCCATCAGGCACCGTGCGGCCGGAGGCCATTCGCCAGCTCGAAAAAGCTGGGCTGAGTACAGCCGATCTGCGCAGCAAGTCCTGGGATGAGTTCTCCGGACCCGACGCGCCGCAACTTCACTTCGTCTTCACGGTGTGCGACAACGCAGCTAAGGAAGTCTGCCCATTCTGGCCGGGTCAACCCATGACGGCACATTGGGGAGTTCCCGATCCGGCGGCAGTAAGCGGCAGCCGCGAGGAGATTGACCGCGCCTTTTCGCAGGCTTTTTCCATCCTCGACCGGCGCATCAGTCTATTCCTTTCTCTGCCATTGCCTACGCTCGATTCATTTTCCCTGCAGAGGCAAATCGATGACATCGGCAAACAATAAACTGCAACCGTCCAATCAATTTTAGTGCCGCTTAGGTTTGCGATTTTCCCACACCTGGCGCGCTTAACGGCTCAAATCCATGAGCGCGCGCGTCAATTGCGGGATGCATCTCTCGACATATTCTCGCGTCATTACCTCGGAATTGAAGGCCAGGTTCAAAACGAATCCATCCAATATTGCCTCGCAAGTCAGCATTCTCTGCTGTATAGCGAGTGTGTCGCGATCGTCCTGGGAATAAAGGCCGCGAAGTTCTTCAATTTCCCGTTTGGCCTCTAAATGCTTCTTGGCTAAACGTTTCAACAGCCGCGGATGGCGAATGGCGAAGAGCTTAAACTCGAGTTCCAAAAAAATGTAAGACTTCTCGAGCGTAAGTTGGACCATAAGCTCCTCTACGGCTTGACGTTGCTCTTCGCGCGCCGCTTGGCCGGTCAATTGCTTCCGGAATCTGGCCTCAAACATCAGGAACTGTTGCTCTCGCAGAGCTAAGAACGCTTCGGCTTTATTGGAAAAGTTGACATAGAACGCGCCGCGGCTGCGTCCCGCCTCTCGAGCAATGTCTTCAATGCGGGAGGCCTCGAATCCGTCGCGGACAAAGACACGACAGGCCGCTTCCAACAGAGCCTTGCGGGTGGTCGCGGAGCGAAGGTGTTGCCGTGATTCGACGGGCTGGGCGGTGGCATTCTTTTTCCACCGCTGAATCATTGGTTTTCCATTCCGACGCGAAGAGACCGCTTGCCGAAGAGGCTGACTCATCGTCCACTTCCAATCTTTCTTTAGAGCCTGCAGAAATCTATCATTTCCTACCCGAAAGGGAAATCTCCTCACATTTTGCATCTTCCGTGCTCCCACGATCATTACATACATGTATGTCACTTTGTATCGGAGCGGCGCTGCACCAGAAAGTTCTTCCGCTGCGCGATAGGTTCTTTTGGAAAATGGGGTTGCTGACATAGATGCTCGTTCCGACGCGGCGTTTTCAATACATCGGAGTTTCTGCGCTTTCGGCCGCAAGCCTCTTGCTGCTGACGGCGTGCGCGAAGAAACAGAGCGGGCCCATCCATGCCGCTCCCATGCAAGTGACCGTCGCAACGGTCGAACAACGCGATGTGCCTCTCTACGGCGACTGGGTTGCCACCCTGGACGGATATGTCAATGCGCAGATTCAGCCTCAGGTATCCGGCTATCTGATCAAACAGGATTACCGGGAAGGTGCTGTCGTCGAGAGCGGCCAGGTGCTGTTTGAAATCGATCCCCGGCCATTTCAGGCAACACTCGATCAGGCAAAAGGTCAGCTTGCGCAGGCCCAGGCACAGCTTGAGCTAGCCAATATCAACGTGAAGCGCGACACGCCTCTGGCCAAAGCCCACGCCATTGCCCAAAGCCAGCTCGACAATGATGTGCAACAGCAGGCTGCGCAGAGCGCCGCGGTTCGGACGGCTGAGGCCAACGTGGAGCAAGCGCAGCTCAACCTGGGGTTCACCCAGGTGCGCTCGCTTATCACCGGGATCGCCGGGCGGGCGATGGTACAGGTAGGCAATCTGGTTAGCCAGACTTCGGCGCTGACCACGGTCTCCCAGGTAAGCCCGATCAAGGTTTATTTTTCCATCAGCGAGCAGGAATATCTCGCGCTATCGAGCCGGGTAAAGGCTGGAGGGAAAGGGGACCTGCTTCGCAGCGGGAACGCCGTGCCGCTGCAGCTTACGCTGGGAAATGGCAGCATCTATCCATACAAGGGACAGATCGTCTTTGTCGACCGCCAGGTCAACCCGCAAACCGGAACCATACAGATCGCAGGCAGCTTTCCCAACCCGCAAAACCTGCTGCGCCCCGGCCAATTTGGGCGCATCAAGGCTGAAACGGAAATTCGCCACAATGCCCTGCTGATTCCGCAGCGCGCAGTAAGCGAGTTGCAGGGCTCCTATCAGGTCGCTCAAGTCAGTCCCGACAATAAGGTGCACATCCAGACCGTAACGCTTGGCCCGCAGCTCGGTTCCGACTGGCTCATCACAAGCGGCTTGAATCCCGATGAGCGAGTGGTGACCGAAGGGGTGTCGAAGCTGAAGGACGGAATGCCGGTATCGCCAGAGCCGGCAACCACTACGGCGTCACTGCCTGAGCAAAAGCCCCAAGGCCGGTAAATATGTCGAAATTTTTCATAAATCGGCCCATCGTGGCCATGGTGATCTCCATTGTCATGGTGATCGTGGGCTTCGTCTCCATGTTGAGCCTGCCCACGGCCCAGTTCCCCGACATCGTACCGCCGGAAATGCTGGTTCAGGCGACGTACCCGGGCGCGGACGCGAAGACGCTTGAGCAGTCGGTTGCAACGCCCATTGAGCAGCAGATGAACGGCGTGGACAACATGGATTACATGTACTCCACCAGCGCCAGCAACGGCCAGATGCAGCTCCACGTCGACTTCGGCGTCAAGACGGATCCGAACATCGATCAGGTGCTGTCACAGTTGCGTGTCTCGCAGGCACAGTCTCAGCTCCCTGCCGAAGTAAACACAGCAGGGGTCACGGTACAGAAATCACTTACCGCTCCATTGATGTTGGTTGGGCTCTATTCGCCGCATGGAACCTATGACGGCATCTTCCTGGCAAACTACGCATACATCAATCTCGCGGACCAGTTGAATCGCGCTTACGGGGTCTCGCGCGTGCAGGTGTTTGGCGCCGGACAGTATGCCATGCGCGTATGGGTAAAGCCGGACCAATTGGCCAAACTAGGGATCACTGTTCCACAGATTACGCAAGCCTTGCAGACACAAAACACCGTGAATCCCGCGGGACAGATCGGTGGCGAACCCATACCGCACGGCCAGGAGTTCACCTACACGGTGACCACTCAGGGCCGTCTCACTACTGCGGATCAGTTCGGAAACATTATTCTGCGCGCCAACCAGGATGGCTCGGTCGTGCGCCTGAAGGACGTCGCCCGCGTCGAGCTGGGCTCTCAGACCTACAACCTGGACGCGCGGTATAACGGAAAGCCCTCAGCTATTCTCGCTATCTATCAGCTACCCGGTTCGAACGCGGTTAAGGCCGCCGCAGCTGTGCGAGCCCGCATGGCGCAGCTCTCTGCGCGGTTTCCGCAGGATATGTCGTACACCGTAAGCCTTGACACCACCAAGGCTGTGACGGCCGGCATTCGCGAGATCGTCAAGACGTTGTTCGAAGCGCTGGCGCTGGTCGTCATTGTCGTCTATATCTTCCTTCAGGGATGGCGCGCGACCCTGATTCCCCTGCTGGCCGTGCCGGTCTCACTGATCGGAACTTTTGCCGTCTTCCCTCTGCTCGGTTTTTCCATCAACACACTCTCGCTCTTCGGTCTTGTGCTCGCTATCGGCCTCGTTGTCGATGACGCCATCGTTGTGGTCGAAGCGGTCGAGCACCATATAGAAGAGGGCCTGACTCCGCGTGAAGCCGCCTTCAAGGCGATGGAACAGGTTTCGAGCCCGGTGATCGCGATAGCGCTCATTTTGGCGGCCGTGTTTATCCCCACTGCGTTTATCCCGGGCATCACGGGACGTCTGTATCAACAGTTCGCCGTCACCATCGCTATCTCTGTCATCTTCTCCGCCTTCAACGCGCTCACTCTGAGTCCGGCGCTTTGCGCTCTTCTCCTGAAGCCGAAGAAGGAAAGCAGGGGCCCTCTGGCGCTCTTTTTCGCCTGGTTCAATCGGATCTTTGCCCGTACTACCAACGGTTACGTACGCGGGTCCGGCCTGCTGGTTCGCAAGTCGGCGTTCGCGCTCATCTTCCTAGCTCTGGTTGCGGGAGCCGCAGTTCTTCTTGGCAACCGGCTGCCCTCTGCATTCCTGCCGGTGGAAGATCAAGGTTACGCATTCATCGCCATGCAACTGCCGCAAGCCGCATCTCTGGAACGATCGAGCGACGCTGCCGCTCATCTGGAAAAAGCTGTGATGAACGTACCTGGAGTGGAAGGTATCACCTCGGTTATCGGATTCAGCCTTCTCAGCCAGACGCAAAGCACCTATAACTCATTCTTCTTCGTCACGCTCAAAGATTGGGACCAGCGGAAGAAACCCGACGAGCAATACAAGGCCATTCAGGCCAATCTGGCCCGCGCTCTGAGCGGGCTCAAAGAAGGAATTGCGTTCTCCTTCGATCCGCCGTCGATTCCGGGCGTTGGCACCTCGGGCGGTGTCACGATGATGCTTGAAGACCGCTCGGGCAGCGGCAATCTCGACTTTCTTACCGCCAATCTCGGCAAGTTCCTGGCCGCCTGCAAGAAGCGGCCCGAGATTGCCGCAATCGTTCCCACGTACTTGCCCAATGTTCCCCAACTGTATGTGGACGTGGACCGGGCCAAAGTGCAACAACAGCAGGTGAGCCTGGCGGATGTTTATACAACTCTGCAGACGTTCATGGGCGGTTACCTGGTCAACTACTTCAATCGCTTCGGCCGGCAGTGGCAGACCTATGTGGAAGCGGAAGGCGGCTACCGCGATAACGTCAGTAATATCGGGCAATTTTATGTCCAGAGCGCGAATGGCGGCCAGGTCCCGCTCAGCGCCGTGACTACGGTGCGCCGGACGACCGGACCTGAGTTCACCACACGCTTCAATGAATATGAGGCCGCACAGTTGAACGTCATCGGAGCGCCCGGCTATAGCTCCGGGCAAGTTATGGCTGCCCTGGAGCAGGTCTTCAAGGAGACCATGCCGCCGGGGATGGGCTATGACTATTCGGGCATGTCCTTCCAGGAGCAGCAGGCTGCGCAGGGTGTGCCGCCGGCTGTTGTCTTTGGACTCTCGCTGCTCTTCGTCTTCCTCATCCTGGCAGCGCAGTACGAAAGCTGGAGCCTGCCTTTCAGCGTGCTGCTGAGTACGCCGGTGGCCGTGTTGGGAGCCTATCTGGCTCTTAACCTGCGCAGCCTGGAGAACGATGTCTATGCGCAGATCGGACTGGTGATGCTCATCGGCCTTTCCGCAAAGAACGCCATCCTCATCGTGGAATTCGCGCGATCGGAGTATGCGAATGGAGAGAGCCTCTATGAGGCAGCACTGGGCGCGGCCCGGCTGCGCTTCCGTCCGATCATCATGACCGCGTTTGCCTTCATTCTGGGCTGCGTGCCGCTATGGATGGCGACCGGGGCGGGCGGCGTCTCTCGCCAAATCCTGGGTACGGTGGTGATCGGCGGCATGCTGGCAGCGAGCGTCATTGCTATTTTTCTGGTCCCGGTGACCTTCTCGGTGGTGGAACGGGTCAGCCACCGTTTCAGCAAAGGCGGCCGGATAACACTGGATTCAGTGCACGCACCTGAACTCGAGACCGAAGAGGATCGGGCATGAAGCGGACACTGTTCATCCTCGGCACCCTGGCCTCGACACTCGGCGCTATTGGCTGCATGGTTGGGCCTCACTATCAACGGCCCGCCACCAATACCCCGCAAGCGTTCCGCGGAGCGATGGCCCCAAATATCAGCTCGAAGACCTCTTCACTGGGGGATGAGAAGTGGGCGGAAGTCTTTCAGGATCCGGCTCTGCAGCGATTGATCCAGGAGGCTCTGGCCAACAATTATGACGTAAAGATTGCGGCACAGCGCGTCCTCGAACAACAGGATCAGGTCGGCATAACCCGCGCACAGCAATTTCCAACTCTAAACGGCGGTGGAACCTATAGCGCGATCGGTCTTCCCAGCAGCCTGAGAAAGAGCCTCAGCTCCAGTAACAGCTCCACTGCTTCAAGTTACTATGCAGGTGGAATCACGCTCTCGGCTGCCTGGAACCTGGATTTTTGGGGACTCTACCGGCGGCAGACCGAGGCAGCGCGCGCGCAACTGTTAGCTACCGAGTGGGGACGCCGGATGACCATCAGCACCGTGGTCGAAAACGTCGCGACAGCATATTTTCAATTGCGGACACTGGACGCCGAGCTCGAAATTACCCGGCGAACGCTTGCCGCGCGTAAGCAGTCGCTGCAGCTGACCGAGACGTTGGAGCAGGGCGGATCGGGCTCGCTTGCCGATGTCCGCCAGGCGGAACAACTGCTGTACACGGCCGCCGCCGCAATACCCGACTTCGAGAGACAGATTGAGCAGCAGGAAAACAGCATCAGTATTCTGCTGGGGAGAAATCCCGGTCCTATTGTCCGTGACGCCTCAGAGATGAACTGGCCTGAGCCGGAGCAGGTTCCGGCAGGACTCCCCTCCGAACTGTTGGAACGCCGGCCGGATATTCAACAGGCCGAGGCTGAGCTGATTGCGGCGAATGCCAACGTAGGAGTGGCCAGGGCGCAGATGTTCCCACAGCTCTCTCTGTCGGGAACGGGTGGAGTATCCAGCAGCCAGCTCAAGGGACTGGTCGATGGTAAAAACTTGTACTGGTATGCGACCGGCAGCCTTACGCAGCCGATCTTTGACGCGGGTAGGCTTCGCAATAATCTGAGGCTCTCCCAGGCGCAAAAGCAAGAGGAGGTGCTCACCTATCAGCGGACCATCAAGCAGGCTTTTCAGAGCGTCTCGGATGCATTGATCGCACTCCAGAGATACCGGGAATACCGTGAACAGGAAGCGAAATTGACTGCGGCAGCCGATGATGCGACAAGGCTGGCACGGCTTCGCTACAACGGCGGTTCCACCAGCTACCTTGAAGTGCTCACCAACGACACCAACTACTACTCGGCACAACTCAATTTGGCCGTCGCCCAGGAAAACGAAGCGCTCTCGATGGTGCAACTGTACAGTGCGCTTGGAGGCGGCTGGCAGCAGTGAACCGGCGCCAGACTTGTGCGGATTAGAAACTCTTCGTTCTGCTGCAGATTCGGGTGCCCCAGGTTCGCGAAGCTAGAGCATTTCTCCTGATGGTGTAAAGCGACGAGCAGATCTAAACGCAGCCATTCCATCGAAGAATGGCTGCACGTAGCTACCCTCGCCACACCACAGTATCAGGAGAAATGCTCTAACCTGGGTCTGTTTCCTTCCGTGCCGCGATTCAACGTGAGTCAGTCTCCAGGAGCGATTCCAGCTCTCCATGGCATTGTCTGCAGTACTTGCAAAAAGACCCAGGTTATTGATCCGGCCTATAAGCAATGGAGTCAAGCCGCATAGACGACATCTTTCTGAGCGAAGTATTTGCGGACGCGAGCGGGTTGTTTCTGGATGCTGCGCATAGTCCGGGATGCGGTGTGGGTGAGAGCCTGTTTGGTTCGCATGGGCGCTCTGGTGGTGACGGCCCGTTTCAAATCGGCATTGAGCAACTCATCGGGGTTCAACTCCGGCGAGTAACTGGGCAGGTAAAAGATTTCGATTTGCTCACCATGGAGGGCCAGCCATTGTTTGACCAGCTTGCCGTGATGGACTCTGAGATTATCCAGGATCAGAAAAATCTTCCGTCCGGCATGGTGGATCAGCCGTTTTAAAAAATCGATAAGGATGCGGGCATTGAGCGCCCCGGAAAAGATGCGCCAGCGCATCTGGCCCTTATTGGTGACGGTGGAAATGATGCTGAGCGATTCATGCTTGCTCTTGATACGCACCCGCGGCGTTTCCCCTTTCAACGCGTAGCCGCGGCCGCGCACATCGTTGGTGCGCAGACCGGTTTCATCGCCCCACTGGATCTCGGCACCCTCGTTTCTGGCTCGCTCGGCGATCGCTGGATATTGCTCGGTGAGCCACTTGCCCACTGCAGCGGGGGATTGTTCAAAAGCCTTCTTGAGCGGTTTCTGCGGGGTAAAGCCCCAGCGCGCTAGATACTTGCCCATGGTGCGAACCTGCAGCTTGATCTGCCAGCGTCCGGCAATCCATTCGCTCACTGCCTGCCGGGTCCACAACGCGTAAGCCATCTTGAGTTGGTCCGGGGTATGGTCGCGGATGATGCGCCGCACCTCCGCTTCCTGTTCCGCGCTGAGCCTTCTGCCCGAGCCCACCGGGCGATGCCCACGCTTCACCCCTACCGCTTTCCATCCCCCTGCCAGATAAGCCTTGTGCGCCTTGATCACCGTACCGATCGCCATTTCGCACTGCCTGGCTGTCTCGCGCACCGTTGCACCTCCCAGCCGCAGCTTCACCGCTCGCCGCCGCCGCTCATTGATCGCCTCTATCGGCAAACTCCGCGTATCCACTCGTTCCATACACTACAGATGTTTCCATCTCAGAATAGATCCATTACTTATAGGCCGGATCAATAACTTCGAACCTGGGGCACCCTAGATCTCGCCACCGCAGGCCTCTCACAGACTCCGCACTGACAATCTGCACTGACAATCCGCACTGACAATCATCGATACATCGGACTGCAAATCCAGCCAGTGACAGCCACCTTGTCCGCGATTCCATGTATGTGTATACTAGTTTCAACATAGTATTTTTGAACTACTCTATTAGGAACAGCATGAAGAACAAATCAGGATATCGCGATCTCTTTCCGGGTGCGCTGGAATTGATGATCCTGCAGACCCTGAGCAGGAAACCTATGCATGGATATGCGCTCGCGCAGCGGATCAAATCCGTTTCCGATGATCTTCTCCAGATAGAGGAAGGTTCCTTGTATCCGGCGTTGCAGCGCATGTTGAAGGCAGGCTGGCTGGAATCGGAAACGGGAGTTTCGGCCAGGAATCGTCCTGTACGAACCTTCAAGGTGACAAAGGCAGGCAGGAAACACTTGCAGGAAGAAATTTCGAGCTTCGAGAAGATGTTCGCTGGAATCACCCGTGTCCTTGCACTGACAGGATCGTAGGAGTTTCCCATGAGGTGGCTCAAACAACCGTTCACCCGCGGCCGTCGCTATCACGCACTCTCAAAGTCGATTGAGGAGCACCTCGAGGAGAAAATCGCTGACCTGATCGAAGACGGCATGTCGCGTGAGCAAGCAGAGAGAGCAGCCCGCCGCGAGTTCGGCAATGTGACATTGATCGAAGAGCGCAGCCGCGAAGTCTGGCAGTGGCCTCTACTCGAATCTCTATCGGCAGATATCAAATACGCCTTGCGTCGATTGAGGAAGAGCCCTGGCTTTGCGAGCATCGCCCTACTCACACTTGCTCTCGGCATCGGAGCTAATACCGGCATTTTCACTCTGCTGGATGCGGTTCTGCTGAAATCGCTGCCGGTACCCCGTCCTGAGCAGCTTTTTATCGTGAAACAGAGCAGTCACGCTGCGGACAAAAGCCGTTTCCCTTATCGTTTCTTTGACCATGTGCGCCAGCAGTTGCCCGCCGCGGCAGCAATTGCGGCAATGAGCTGGCCCGACAACTTCTATACCAGCACGGGGAAGGAACAGCCGCAGTCCACCCAGGGACAGCTCGTTTCGGGCGATTATTTCCAGGTATTCGGGACATATCCGGTGCTCGGTCGTCTGCTCACTCCTGCTGACGACGAGAAACTTGGCGGCAGTCCCGCAGCCGTCATCAGCTATGGCTATTGGCAGCGGCATTTCGCAGCCGATCCCGCCGTGATCGGGCGCAAACTCGAAGTGAACAGCGTCCCGTTCACGATCGTAGGCGTAGCGCCGCGAGGATTCTTCGGTGCCCGCGCCGGAACACAGCCCGCGTTCTGGATACCCCTTACCATGCAGTCCGTTGTGGAGTATCACGACCACTACAGCGACTTTGGGGGGGCAGAACCGCTGAAGCCGTGGATTCCGCAGGCCAATATCAACTGGCTGCTGTTGGTGGTGCGCGTCAAATCTCCCGCTGCCGTCCCCCAATTGATGACTGTCCTGAATCAGCAGTACCGGAGCAATCTCGAATCATACCTGCGCGATCCCGAGCGACGCCAAGCGATGCTGCGGATTCATCTCACCCTCGAACCGGGCCAGCGCGGATTCGCCAATCTTAGGCAGCAATTCGAGCAGCCGCTCCTGCTTCTGATGGCCATGGCGGGAATCGTGCTGCTCATTGCGTGCGGGAACATTGCGAACCTGCTTCTGGCCCGCGCCGCTGCACGCCATCATGCTCTTGCCGTGCAGCTTTCCATCGGAGCCGGGCGCACACGCCTCATTCAGCAGATGCTCGCCGAGTGTATTCTCTTGTCCATCGGGGGAGGAGTGCTCGGGATCGCCGTGGCGTATTGGTGCACCAGAGTCCTGCCTCGGTGGGCATCCGGAGGCCCGACGGCAATTCCACTCAACCTCGCGCCGGACGCGCGCATTCTCATCTTCAGCTTAATTGTCGCCGTGGCAACCGGCCTTCTCTCCGGACTCGCTCCCGCGCTGCAGAGCGCGAGTGTCGATCCGGCGTCCGTGCTGAAGACCGGCGCCCAGACTATCCCTGGACGTGAGGGCGGTTCCCGCTGGCCGGTGCGCAAGATGCTCGTTGTCGCTCAGGTCGCGTTCTCGCTTCTCCTGCTTGTCGCGGCCGGAATGTTTCTGAAGACGCTTGAAAATTACAGCCGGCTTGATCCCGGTTTTGACCGCGATCACCTGCTCAACGTCCGGATCGATACGCATCTTGTGAATTTTCAAACCAGTGAATTCCCCTCGCTTTACCAGCGTCTCGTCGATCGAATGGAAGCCATTCCCGGAGTGCGCTCTGCCAGCATCACTAGCTGCCCGCTCGTCGCCGGCTGCTATGACTCCAGCGACCTGATCCTCACCAACGGCAGCGGGCAAAAGGTCGCGCAGGCCAATGCCCAGGTCAACTCCATTTCGCTGAATTACTTTACAACCACCGGCATTCGGCTTCTCCGCGGAAGAGAGTTCGCAACTACCGATGACACTTCCGCTCCGAAAGTCGCCATCGTCAACCAGACGTTCGCGCGGCGCTATGCCGGCTACCGTAACCCACTCGGCCTGGAATTCTCCTATGCGGACAATGACCCGAACCGCTATCAAATTGTAGGCACCGTCTCAGATGCGCGCGTGAACGATATCCGTGAGGCGGCTCCACCGCTCATCTATTTTCCGATCGCACAAAACCTCGGCAACATCGATGGCCTCGAAGTTAGCACCGCTGCCGATCCTCACTGGGTTGCTGCGCAGGCCCGTCAAGCAGTCACTGATGTCGATCCCAGGATCCCCATCGTCGATATCGCCACACTGAACCAAGCGGTGAGCGACAATCTCGCTCAGCCGCGCCTCATCGCCCGTCTCACCTCCATCTTCGGAATTCTGGCTTTGGCGCTGGCCTGCCTCGGACTCTATGGAGTCATGTCCTATACCACGCAGCGCAGAACGAGCGAGATCGGAGTTCGTCTTGCCTTAGGGTCCACACGACGGGCAGTTCTCTGGCTGGTGATCGAGGAGACGCTGTTGCTGGCCGGAGCCGGCGCAACCGCGGGCCTCGCGCTGGCCATCGCGGGAATGCACATGGCAACCAGCTTTCTATTTGGCCTCTCGCCCGAAGATCCGCCAGTCATTGCCCTGGCTACAGGTTTGCTTTTGCTGGCATCCGCGGTTGCAGGATTCATCCCTGCATGGCGTGCCGCCGGTATCGAACCTGTGCAGGCCCTCCGAACCGAATAAAGGAAACCCTAAATCCGCTTGAAGTATGGATCCAAAATCACCGCGAATCGAGGGTGCCCCACATCTGCCGCGCTCTTGCGCCAGATGTGGGAAAGCGCAAATGCTAAAGAAGTGGGTCCGGCGATCGGTAGCATCCAATAGTGGGGTCAATCCCAGGACCGATCAAGGAATTGAAGTGAAGAGACGAGAATTCATTGCTACCGGCATCGCAGCACTATCGGCCGGCGCCGCGCGGACCGTTACCGTCCCCACCCGGACACCGAACCCGGTCAAACCCACAAACCGCGCTGAGGCAACTGCGATCATTGCAAATGCACGCAAAATCGTGACCCCCAATGGAGTGGAGCGGTTGGAGAAAGTACGGGTTGGCGGCATCGACCAATGGGTCTCGGTTCGAGGTGCCGATCGCAGGAATCCGGTGCTTTTGCACATCCACGGTGGGCCAGGCTATGTCTCGATCCCGATGAGTTGGTGGTTCTCTCGCGGTTGGGAGGAGTACTTCACAGTTGTGCAGTGGGACCAGCGCGCCGCGGGAAAGACCTATCTCCTTACCGATCCCAAAAAGATTGCGCCCACTCTCACACCCGAGCGCATGATCGCCGACACTGAAGAAATGGCCGCCTGGGCCCGCAAGGAGCTAGGCAAGAGCAAGATATTCGTCCTCGGCCACAGCTGGGGCAGCTTTCTCGGCTTGCAGCTCGCGCGGCGTCACCCCGAATGGCTTTACGCCTACATAGGCGTCGGCCAGCTCATCGACGGACCCGAGAGCGAGCGTCGAGGCTGGCGCTTCGCCATGGACGCGGCGCGCCGCGAAGGCAATGCCGAGGCCGTGCGGGAACTTGAGGGCATCGCTCCCTACGGCGCCACCGGTCGAACCATCCCGATCAAGAACATCTACATCGAGCGCAAATGGGTCGGATACTATGGCGGTGTGATGGCCTATCGCAGGAACAATTCCGCCGATGGCGGCCTCGCCCAACTCTCGCCCGACTACAACGACCAGGAGATCGGCCACATCTGGGACGGAAACAAGTTCGCCACCCCCTATCTGCTCCCCAAGGTAATCGCGCTGAACTTAAGTACAACCAATAAGCTCGCAGTTCCGCTCATCCTCTTTGAAGGGCGGCACGACCGGAATGTAAATGCAGAGGTCGCCACCACATGGTTCGATACGGTGCACGCTCCGGAAAAGCATCTCGTCTGGTTCGAGCATTCCGCCCACATGCCCATGACCGAGGAGCCGGGAAAGTTCCTCCTGTCGCTGGTGCGATATGCCCGGCCAATCGCAGAACGGGCCGGCGACATCGCTTCGTGAGGGGGAGGGGATGCTGTGAAACGACCTTACGACCTTGAAACAGGACGATTCTCGGAGTTTCCGGATTGTCTATACAAGTCGGCCCTCCTTGTCATCGCCACGGCCCTGGCGTTGACGGCAGCGGATGCGTTACACGCACAGACGTCAACGCCGCATCGATCTTTTGAAGTGCTGACTCACCGCATGGATGTGGATGTCGATGGAGCACCTAACGCTTATGGCCCAACTGGAAAGCCGACGCTGGACGTCCTTATCAATGCGCACTATCTCGAGCGGGCCGATCAAGCGATCGTCGGCTACCTTGTGGACGACAAGGGCCATCCTATCCTCCAAGGCCCGAAGGATCCGTTCCCCGGCTACTACATCTCACAGACAGCATTCGCGGACGTAGCCAATCACAACGAGCGGGATCCAAAGCGCTACGTTGACGCCCGAAACATCAACTACGTCGTGCGTGGCGCCTATGCCCGCCGGCGGGGCGTGAAGGTAGGCGACTTCGTGACCGTATATTCAAGGCGGACGCGGAAGGCCGCCTTCGCCATAGTCGGCGATACCGGTAACCCAACCGGCGATGAAGGCTCTTTGCATCTGCTGCAAGAACTCGGCTATCCCTTTCACAACGGCAAGGATGACTCGGTCACAGGGCCTGAAATCATTATCCGTTTTTACCGGAACTCCAATCCGAAGCATGTGTTCTTCTTTACTCAGGCGGCACTCGATGAAGCCGCCACAAAGATCAGCCTCAGGCGGAACTTTTCTGATGTTCGAGCATCCGATCACGTTCAATAATTCGAACTTCAGTCTTGCATTCTAGTTTTAGGAAGCTACTGGTTCACCACCGTAAACGTGTTTGGCGAGTCGTTCTGGAAGGCGACCTGACCCGGAAGGAGTTTGGTTACAGTGTTGCTTGCAAACCTCCCGGTACCGGTGACTCCCGAAGAAATCCAAATGCCCTGAGCTGCCGGATGATCGATCGTATTGTTGACAATCGTCAGGTTCTCGTAAGTAGTATCTATTTTTAGGCCTGCTCGAAGAGAATCGAGGATCAGGTTATTAACAATCGTGGCAACCGTGTAGGCGCTCGGATACAGAGAAGTGCTCGCTGGAGAACCAACGTGCACGCCATGACGATCGGTACCATTCCAACCACCGCCTCCGATCAGGACATTCCCCTCCACAGTTGCAGACTCCAATGGATGGCCCGTGTTACCGAAGACGCTAATCTCCAGAGCATTGTTCGCGGAGACGCTATTCACAAGATTATGGGCCACCACAACGTTTTTTCCACCTGCTATGCGGATACCATTCGCCCACCAAGGTGCGACTGAAGTATTGTTTAGAATCTTCGTGCCGTCCATCTGGGAATTGGTCCCACTACTGCCGGAATCCGAATAAGTTGCGATCCCATCGTCACCGGCTCCCCGCACAAAGGAATTTTGTACCGTGAGGTTTAAACCTAATTTGTCAGGATTCGGCGTGTTTCCATTGTTGAGGTTTATGCCATCCCCCCAACTATCCGCGACTCGGCTATCCTGAATCGTCCCATTACTACCGCTCAGCCAATTGGCATCGCAGTGCCGAACCCATACGCGCTCGATGAGCCAACCGCCGGCGCCACTGGCTTGAATCCCATAATCGTCTCCGCCCGCCCCGCCGATTGATCTGTAAATTGCATCCGAATCAATAGAAATGTCCCGTAAGGTCGTACCCGAACCCACATTGATATAGGAGCGCCACGGTGTACTTGGCGGCGGAAGAGGAACTCTACGGTAGATCATGGAATACCACATACCGGCGCCGTCCACGGTGACCCCGGTGAAGTCTAGTGGGCCGGAGGCTAAACTGTTCGTCAGGTATTCGCCCGCCGGGATCCACACGGATTTTCCCTGAGTTCGCGCGTCATTCACACATTTCTGGATGGCGCTCGTCGAATCGGTTGTGAACGTCGGGTCCGCCCCATAGTCCACAATGGACAGTGAATTAGCAGGTTGCGCCAGCGGAGGCGGCACGCTCTCCAGATCAATGCAATCGATATCGTAGACAGGTGCGGTATTGGCCGAATCGACTTCAAGTGTGATGGTGCTTCCCGGCGCAATCGGCTCCCCCGTGATCCAGGCGCGGTCCTCATTGTAGAACTTGTATGGTTTGCCACCGAGAGTCGGATCGTCGGGGTTGGTTCCCGCTGGATTCTGGTAGGTCCACGACTGTTTCGAGCTGAGTGTAATCGCCTGACGAAACGCTCCGTCAACATATAGATCGATTGTGGCCGTTATGCCCCCGCCTGTCGGAGCATCCGGAATCGAGGCGCGGATTACGATCGAATTGGCGTTGACTCCGGTGTTATTCAGCCACGACACCGAGTCACCATCATTCTTCAACTCAACCAAGCTGTGGCCGGAGGCTTCCAACTCCAAGGTGGCTTGGTTTGGTACCGGCATGCCGGGGGTAATGGCGCGGATCGCAGCGCCGCCGCCAAGCTTCCCTGCTTCTGCTTCCAGCGTCACAAACGGCGTTTTCGCTCCAGCCACCAACCCAGCCCCATTTTCGACGACCTGCGCGTGCAATGTTCCAAGCAAAAGACCGAATGCCAGGACTGGGATGCCCCCACAAATACTGCGTTGCCCAGCATTCTTCTTAACCCGGAGCAGGTTATCCTGCGCATCTGTGTTGTTGCCTACGTGGTAAAGGACTCGGCTTCTCGCCCACGCTTCGCTGATGCCAAGCACGATTGAAATCATAGTCACGCCTCCTTTTTCCTTTCTTCCCTTCTTGCCTTGCCTGCCCTCGCCCCCCCTGCCGGCTGCCCAGTTTTAGTTCAGATGTCGGAGTGAGTGCCTCCATCACGCAGATGATGAATCAGGTTCGATAGCAACCGTCCCGCGATGGGATCCGTTAAATCTGCTTCCAAAAACATCTCGCTCGAGAGAATCACGCCCTTGCCTGCGCGTAATTCGACCAGGGGACTTCCGCTGACTCGTACAACATCCCCCGGCGTCCGCAAGTAGCCATGGATGTCGACCATGGAGGCAAGAGATGTAATTTCCGGACGGCGGTTTACCTGATAGGCGCCGCTGCAGGCAATGGGAACGTTTCCCACGCCACGCTCAAACCATGAGAGATCCAAAGGTTCAATTTCAGAAAAGACCCTCGACTCAGGAATCTGCATGCCAACGATCTCTCCCTCGCGCTCCCTGTATTGAGCGACCAGCAACGGATAGCGTTCGGCCAGCTTGGTGCGGGGGTTGAGTAGTAGCGCTCTGCCTCCCTCTCTGACAAACCGGTCGATGCCATCGGCTAGTTCTTGCTCTGCTAACACCTTCTCTGCGCCCGCAACCACGAGATGCTGTCCACTGCGCAGCTGCCCGGCTGAGGAGATCTGTATCAACTTCAGAGTTCGTAATCCCGCAGGGGCTTCTCCAGCGGGGTCAAGCAGTGCAACTCCGGCAATCTGAGTCAGGCCCTGTTCCGCCCAGGCGCGCGTCGCCAGCGTCACATCATAATCGTTTGCGGAAAGCACCTCATCGTTCTTCATGAGCCGGATTCTCAGCACGCTATCGACTCTGGACGCCGGAAGCTTCTCCGGCACCGGCATCGACACATCGATCCATCTGTTGGAGTAATAGGGCACATCGGAGACAGACAACTCTCCCCTGGCGATCCCTTCCGCTCCGGCAAGCAGTTCCCATCGCAGCGTGCAGGGGGGCAATGCCTCTCCACTCTCTGAATCGTTCACAACGCATACCCGGGTGCGGATCTGCTGGGCGGCATAAAAATGTCTACGTAAAGCTCTGCGCTTACCAGCACAGGTTGGAGCGCTTTCTTGAGTGCGTGATAAGTTACAAATGGCTGAATCTTCTCCGTGCTCCAGGGGTCACGAAACCAGGTCACATACGCGAAGTGGAGAATGCCGGCGCAGGTATCGCGGTTTGTCCTTCGGATCGCCTCCGCCAGTTCCTTGGTCATCAATGCCTGGCGATTGAGAAATATTGCCGGATCGCGATGCTCATAGGCTTCGTCGCCGACAAGAGCTTGAGGCGTGTAATGCTTGAACAGATAAAATCGCGCCGGATGTCCATCGTCATTCCGTGGATATCCGGTAGCCATCTCCTGGCTGATCAGCGGTCTGTTTGGCCAGGATGCCTCCCCGCCGAACTCTCCATGAAAGAGGTGGAAGAATGAAGGATTGTACCAGCCGTAGTATCTGTGCGCATCGTCGATATCCCCGTCATCGAAACCCTCAGGCCGAATCAGGCTCTCGTACGATGCAGCAACCTCCTTTCGGCAATAGCTGGAATCACACACAACCGGACGAGTGGGATCGGTGGAGCGAATCGTCTTTACCATGTCGCTCAGGATTGTCCATTTTTTCCGCAGGAGGTCGGGACTCTTCCTGTCAAACTCCTCGAACTTCATCTCATTGTTCACAGTCCAGAAGATCACCGAGGGATGGTTTCTGTGCTTGCGGATCAGCGAGGCAAATTCCTCTTTCCATACTTGGAGAAGATTTTCTTCCGGTGGCTCGCCTTTCAGCATCAGCCAAGGCCATGTCCCCTCGTAGGAGACGCACATGCCAGCCTCGTCTGCGGCGTCGAGCCAGGTGGCAGTGAAAGGAGCCGTATGCGAGCGGGTTGCAAGCACATTCCCATCCCGCGCCATCTGCATGAATCGCCGCGCAAGCATCTTGTCATTGGGCCGAAGCGCATGGGGAAAATGGTTGGCTCCGCGAAGCCACAACGGTTTGCCGTTCAACAACAGCTTGTTCCCATCTACTCTGAAGGTGCGAAAGCCGAAGCGAGTGCTCATGCGGTCCACTAGGACGCCACCCACGGCAAGCGTGATTTCGAGGAGATATAAGTTCGGATTCTGCGGCGACCACAGCTCCGGCTTCAGAGCTGGAGTTGTGAAATCCAATGCAGCGCCGGTTTTCTCGATCCTCTGCGCAGATTGCGGAGAAGAAGCGTATAGAATTGTTCCGTCCTTGACGGAACGAATAGAGAAACCGATGAGCGCGTCTACCGCCTCTGCGGATGCGTTTCGCACCTTCAACCGGAAGGAAAGGCTGTCCAGCCCCGGCTCAATGAAGGTTTCCTCAACAGCCACCGGGCTGGCCACGATCAATCGGACGCCCTGCCAGATTCCGCTCGCATCCTCCGGATACATGCCGTGAGGAAGAGAATGGAGCATGGAGGCGGTCACCGGCACTGTGACTGCTATGCCCACGATCGCCGTGGATGACTCCTCCGTGTCCAATCGCCCATGAACATGCACAGCGATGAGGTTGGCCCCTGGTTTTACCGCCGAGGTGATATCGCAGCGCACTTCGCCGAACATGCCGATATGCGCTCCAACTCTGGCGCCATTCACCCATATCTCGCAGGCCTTGGCAACGGCGTCGAAGCAAAGCTCTGCGTGCCTGCCTGCAATCTCTTGCGGAAGCTCGATGTGATGCCGATACCAGGCGCTCTTTGTCTTCTTCCATGAAAAGGTGTACCCGTTCAGACGATCGAGTTCGGCCTCGAATAACCGGTCGGACAGCCCTTTCCCTGCAGATACTCCTTCAAGATTCGGAAACCCGGTTTCTGCGTGAAGCCAGGTAAGCGTCGGCGTCCAAAAGTCAGGCACGCCCATTACATGCCAGGTTTGATCGTCGCAATCGATTGCTTCCTGACGTCCGCTCTGCCGCTGCTCCTGGTCAGGGAGAAACAACCAGTCTCCATCGAGAGAGATTTCTGATCGGGGAAGCTTGATCGAGGCTACATGGAAGCCTTTGTACGCTGCCCGCTGCCTGACACGTTTCTGTTCCGCATCGAACGATCCGAAGGAATACACTCTGTTGCCGGCCAGATCGAGAACGGCCGCATCGTCCGCAGGAATTGGCCGCGGGTAAGGGTTGCGAAACTCCGCCGGAAGCCAGCCGGCTCCAATGGAAACCCCACCCTCCTGCCATAGCGGTTCCCTGTCCTCGACGTTGATTCGTGGAAGCTTGTCCTGATCGAGATAAATCTGGAATCTGTTTTCCCGGGCGACGGCGCGGATTGAGTACCAGCGTCCCGGCTCAGGATGGAAATCAAGGGGCGCAATACCCAGAAACCTTGCCCCACCGTCGGGTGCATAACGCGCAAGATAGATGTCGTCGTTATTCCCCCCGCGAAGGCCGAATGCATAACGGCTATCCCGGTCCCGGCATCTTATACCGGCCCAGATCTGCACTTGATCGACGTTATGCGGAGTGCGCGCAGCAAACGAGAAGTCAACGTTTCTCCATGCTTGTCTTGAAGCCAGAAAGCCATCCCGGAGAATGAAGGAATCGCGCTCTCGCCGCAGGCTCAGGCGTCCAAATCGCTGCCATGCACCGATCGACTGTGCTCCCGAATCCAAGTACGAGCTGGTTGATGACGGCAGTATGTCTCCTGCTTCCGCGCGCGATTCGCTCGTCAGCGTAAGGAGAAAGGATGCGGAGCTCCGTAGAAGAAAATCTCGTCTCGAAAGAGAGGACATAACCGCCTTTTTAAGATCGACAGAGAGACCGATCCCTTTACAGACCGCACATCCATGCGCAGATAGCTTCTAACCCAGCTTTACCATGTCAATCGCGCCTTGACCTGTCCACTGCGTGCCTGGCCGCTTGCTGTGATCTGCCCGAAGGTGCCGCTGGTAACGCTCACGCCATTCGGGGCAGTGAGTTGCCGGTTGTTGAAGATATTGACGGCGTCAAAGCGTAGCTCAAGAGCCACGCCCTCTTTGAATGTCTGACGCCGCGCCAAACCCATGTCCCACTGGCCGTAGGCCGGACCGCGGAGATCGGGTTCTATTCGATTGCCTGTGCCAACGGTAAACGGAGCGGGGACGCCGTAGGCGGTGGTGTCGAACCAGTGCTCCGGATTCTGTCCTGATTTCAGGTGAGGGTCGTGAAGACGATCCGCCACGGCGCTGATTCCTGGAAGATACGTGCTTCCCGGAGCGGTAACGACAATGGGCAGCCCGCTTCCGTAGGCGGTGACGCCTGCAAGCTGCCAGTTAGCGACGATTTGGGAAACAAGCCCCTTGCCAAATACCCGGTGTCCGGGGCCAAAGGGCATCTGATAGATGTAGTTGACATTGAGAAAGTGCGGACGATCGTACTCGGCCAGTCCGCGGCTCAAGCCCAGGTTATTAGGATCGATAATTGCGCCGCTGCGGCCGTTATACCGCTCGTTGATATCGTCGAGTTCCTTGCTCAATGTATACGCTACCTGATAGTAGAGGCCATGCGTATCGTGATGCTGCAACTGCACAGTCATGGCGTCGTAATACGAGTCGCCAACCGGATCGCGGTTCCAACTCACTCCTGTGTATTGAGGAAATGGCAAAAGCGTCTGGCTGAACGCAATCGTTGACGCTCCCAGCGATCCGGGCAGTTTGCCGGCATAAGGGTTTGGGACCTGCTGATAAAGCTTTGCACCGTAACTCAATGCCGTAATCGGAGCTACATCCCGCGGAAGGTTATACCACAGATGCTCACCACGCGATCCGGCATAGGCTACCGTGAGGACGGTGTTTCCCGTTAACGATCTCTCAACACTCAGAGTCCTGTGCTGGAGATAAGGAAGAGTCCCGGGCCGGAAAGGATCGCTGATACCCTGTCCCACAGAGTAGTTCGGGGGATCCAGGTAGCCGGAGACAAATGGGTTATCCAGTGAGCCGCCTGTCGGAGGTGTATTTGGGGCGGCCGCGGGCGATCCAAGATATACACTCGTCGAAGCTTGCGGTCCCGAGCCGAGCACACTACCGCCGCTGTTGGTCGTATAAATGAGCCCATATCCGCCGCGGACTACCGTTTTCTGCCCCAGTTGCCAGGCAAAGCCAAGCCGCGGCGAAAAGTTGGTTAAGTTTGTGCCTGTCTGGTTCCGGGGATTGGCACCTACACCGACAAACTGGAGCGCTCCCGGCAATCCAAGCACCGGGTCCGGCTTTGCAGGATCGAACCATGCAAACTGATTATGGCGATCCGTGAACCCGGTGAGAACGTCATAGCGTAAGCCGAGGTTTAGCGTAAAGTTGGGTCTTACCTTCCAGTTATCCTCGACATAACCGTCGATGTTCTTCTGCGACGCGGCCAGCGATGGATCCTTGGTTATTTGTCCGCTTCCGGGAAGACCGAGAAGAAATGATGCAAAGCCCCATCCCGAGTCGGTTGAGGCAACGCTTGGGTCTGGGCCTTGCACAAATCCCCTGCTGAAAGAAAAATTCCCCGCCGGCCAAGTGGGCCGGAACTCGTTGAAATAGACAAAGAGATAATCAAATCCGGCCTTTAGCAGGTGCGACCTTTTGGCCCAGCTAAAGTGAGCCTGGCCTTCATAGCTTCCTTCTCCATCCGTAAAGTCGGCCGATGAGGTAGGCCCGAGCGGCGACTCATCGGTAATGGTGAAAGCCGGGAAGATGGGGGATTCAACACGATCGACAAACGAACCGGGAAGGCCAAGGGTGCCTGAATCGAAGCCCTGGCTGTACATCCGGGTTTGATTGAGGGTCCGGTCAAAATTGCCGCGAAACTCGCCCACCAGGTTGGGATGGATTGTCCACGTGTCGCTGACGACTCCGGTCCACGCGGTATTCATAATTATGCCGGGATCGCCATTGCCCCCCGCCTGCGGAAAAGCCAAAGTGACCGTCGGCGTGCTCCCGTTCGATGAGACACGGCCGACACGCACAAATGCCTTATGATTGCTTCCGATATTCTGATCCACACGAGCCAGAAAATTGTTGTGGCTGGTGGTGCGAGTCGGCGACAGAACATAGTTGTTATATATCCCTTCAACGCCGGTCGCGTTGGGCAGAGGATAGTACGAAAGCACCTTCTGCGCTATGCCATCGATGCGGCTCGGGCAGATTACATTGAGAACGCCATTGCACGAGAACTGCTTTCTGGTCCACTGATTCGTCGTTCCCGGAACCAGTGTTGTCGTATTCGGATCGTAGATTTTGATCTGGTGCCCGTTCTGGTCCAGCAGACCGGAGAAATCTCCGATGCGCATCGCAGCCGTGGGAACGGAATTGGTGATTGCGTCGGGGGCGACGGTGGGGTTCCATTCAATGTTGAAAAAATAGAAGGTCCTATTTCTCCCGTCATACACTTTGGGAATGCGAAGGGGACCACCAAGGCTGAATCCATACAGGTTGGCGTGCGACGGCGCCCTGGGCAGATGGACATAATTGCGATACCAGCCATTCGCGTTGTAGACGGTGTTGCTATTGTATTCGTAGGCGCTGCCGTGAAACGCGTTGGTTCCGGACATGGTCGTGGCTGTAATGACACCACCGCCGGACATGCCATATTCTGCGGAGAAATTGTTGGTGATGAGCTTGTATTCTCCCAGCGATTCCGTCGGCGGAGTTATGGCAATATCTCCAGTCGAACTGTTGACCTGCGTACCTCCATCCAACAGAACATTGCTGGTGTTCGCCATGCCCCCGTTGATCTGAGCCTGTAGCGCGGAATTCTGCTCCGGAAGAACACCAGGCGACAAAAGATCCAGGTTGTAGCCGCCGCGGCCTGGTATTTCGAGAATCTGCTGCCGGTTGAACGTCTGACCAAGCTCTGAATTCTCAGTTTCCAATTGAATAGCGTTTGCCTGAACCGTAACCTGCTGCGAGACGGTGCCCACCTTCATCGTGAGATCTACACTCGTTGCCAGGTTCACTGTCAGGTGGACGCCAGAAACGACGGCCCTCGCAAAACCATTGGCCTCAGCCGCCACTTCGTATGTTCCTGGAGCAAGATACGGAATTGTGTAGTATCCGTGGCTATTCGATACGGTGGAGCTGAGGGTCCGGGTTGAAACTTCGAGCGCGGTCACTTTGGCGTTCGCAATCACGGCGCCCGAGCTGTCTCGGACCGTCCCTGTGATGGTGCCCTGTTCCGCCTGTCCGAACGCTCGCCGCGGAAGGGTCATGACAGCGAGAAACAGAGCCACTACCACAACGAAGTAAAGCCATTGACCGGAGTTGGGCTCTTCGAGAATTGCGCTACCACGCGCATGGGTATCGTGCAGGGGACTCCGTCGCGTCATAAACTTTCCTCCTGAAGGCGAGCCGTCTCTTCGAATCCGAAGATCCATCATGGTCTTTACCATCCGCCAGTGATTATGAACGCGTGCAAGAGAGTAGTGTCAACGTTAGGCTCCTCCGCTAACGCCAGGATTAACCATCTATTTTTCAGTAAGTTGCCTTCTAAGACCGTTTCTAACCGATCTGCGGCCTGTTGCGTTACAGGCATCGTTCGAACGCGGCGGATTGCCGGGTAACCCCAGGTTCGCGAAGCTATTGATCCGGCCTATAAGCAATGGAGTCAAGCCGCATAGACGACATCTTTCTGAGCGAAGTATTTGCGGACGCGAGCGGGTTGTTTCTGGATGCTGCGCATAGTCCGGGATGCGGTGTGGGTGAGAGCCTGTTTGGTTCGCATGGGCGCTCTGGTGGTGACGGCCCGTTTCAAATCGGCATTGAGCAACTCATCGGGGTTCAACTCCGGCGAGTAACTGGGCAGGTAAAAGATTTCGATTTGCTCACCATGGAGGGCCAGCCATTGTTTGACCAGCTTGCCGTGATGGACTCTGAGATTATCCAGGATCAGAAAAATCTTCCGTCCGGCATGGTGGATCAGCCGTTTTAAAAAATCGATAAGGATGCGGGCATTGAGCGCCCCGGAAAAGATGCGCCAGCGCATCTGGCCCTTATTGGTGACGGTGGAAATGATGCTGAGCGATTCATGCTTGCTCTTGATACGCACCCGCGGCGTTTCCCCTTTCAACGCGTAGCCGCGGCCGCGCACATCGTTGGTGCGCAGACCGGTTTCATCGCCCCACTGGATCTCGGCACCCTCGTTTCTGGCTCGCTCGGCGATCGCTGGATATTGCTCGGTGAGCCACTTGCCCACTGCAGCGGGGGATTGTTCAAAAGCCTTCTTGAGCGGTTTCTGCGGGGTAAAGCCCCAGCGCGCTAGATACTTGCCCATGGTGCGAACCTGCAGCTTGATCTGCCAGCGTCCGGCAATCCATTCGCTCACTGCCTGCCGGGTCCACAACGCGTAAGCCATCTTGAGTTGGTCCGGGGTATGGTCGCGGATGATGCGCCGCACCTCCGCTTCCTGTTCCGCGCTGAGCCTTCTGCCCGAGCCCACCGGGCGATGCCCACGCTTCACCCCTACCGCTTTCCATCCCCCTGCCAGATAAGCCTTGTGCGCCTTGATCACCGTACCGATCGCCATTTCGCACTGCCTGGCTGTCTCGCGCACCGTTGCACCTCCCAGCCGCAGCTTCACCGCTCGCCGCCGCCGCTCATTGATCGCCTCTATCGGCAAACTCCGCGTATCCACTCGTTCCATACACTACAGATGTTTCCATCTCAGAATAGATCCATTACTTATAGGCCGGATCAATAACCTGGGTCTTTTGATCGCTTTCTCTTACCTGGGGTCTCCAACGATTTGGCGACAATACGAATTCTTCAGTGTTGAATCCGTTGCAGTCCGAGAACGCCATCCCGACTCCCGAAGGCTGGATCAGATGCGGTATCGCGATGCCGACGGAGGCGCAAGTTGGGGATCGCTTCCGAAACTCAGATTCGGTTTGCTCGACGTCTTGAGAACGAATCTTCCGCCTGCCGCCAGGTCCTCGTGAGTAAACCACAGCCGGTCATACTTTCTGCCGTTCAGCTCGACGCCTCGGATATAAATATCGGACGGCGCGGACCGGTCGGCTTCCACGACGAATTGCCTGCCCTGCCCCAGATCGATCGTAACTTTGTCGAACAGAGGCGTGCCAAAAACATAGCTGCCACTGATCGGGTCTACCGCGTAGAAGCCCATCGCGCTCATGACATACCATGCCGACATCTGGCCGCAGTCCTCGTTGCCTGCCAGGCCGTCCGGCTGGTTGTCATACATAGTCTCCATCAAGCTTCGAAGCCGGTGCTGCGCCTTATGCGCCTGTCCGGTATAGGCGTATAGATAGGCGATATGATGGCTCGGTTCGTCGCCATGTGCGTACTGCCCCACCAATCCCGCGATATCCGAAGGAGCATCCCGCGGCTGCACACTGCTGGCGCTGAAGATGCCGTCGAGTTTCGCCGCCAGCTTTTCGCGCCCGCCCAATAACTCGCTCAGACCAACCGGATCGTGCTGAACTGCGAAGCTCGCCTGCCAGGGGTTGGACTCGGTGTAATCTCTCCACTTGCGGGAGTATCCCATCTCGTTGCTGGCGAAGGGTTCGGCCCACTTTCCGTTAGCCAGCTTCGGCCGCATAAATCCGGTCGACCTGTCGAATAAATTGCGATAGCTCAGCGCGCGTTTTGCGAAACCCTTCAGCATCTTCCTGCGCACCGGCTGCTTTGGCAACGCACGCGACTGCCCAGTCGTCATATGCATAGTCAAGGCTCGTGCTCACAGATTCTCGATAGAGATCGCAGGGTATATAGCCATAGCGGCGGTAAAGCGGCAGCCCGCGAATTTCGTTCTGGCTGGCCTCGCGCTTCATTGCAGCGTATGCGCTCTCGATGTCGATTCCGGGAAAGCCCTTGCGCACCGCCTCCGCGATCACGCTCGCCGAGTGGTACCCGGTCATGCACTGCGTTTCCTTTGCCTGCAGCGGCCAAATGGGCATGCCCAGGGAACTTTCATCAGCCATTCGGATCAGGCAGTTCACGAGCCCAGGCACTCGCTCCGGCTGCACAATCGTAAAGAGCGGATGCGTGGCGCGGTAGGTATCCCACAGAGAGAAAGTGCTGTAATTATGCGCTCCGGATGGAAGCTTATGGATCTGCCCATCCATGCCACGATAGCCGCCATCCACATCTTCGAAGAGCGTGGGCGCGAGGAAGGTGTGATAGAGCGCAGTATAGAAAATCTCCTTCTGCTTTTGCGTCCCTCCTTCCACGCGGATCCGCGACAATTCCTTTCGCCACAGGTCGGATGCCTGGGAACGAACGCGCTCAAAGTCCCAACCTGGAATCTCGGTATCGAGATTGCGCAAAGCTGCCTCGGCGCTGACTCCGGAGATCCCTGTCTTTACGAGAATGGTCTCTCCCGATCCGGTTGGATAATGGATCACGCATTTCAAGGATCGTCCTTCGATCTTTTCAGCCGGATCAGTCAATGCACGGCCATCAACCAGGACCTCCATCCTTTCGATCTTCCGGGAAAATTTCATCGCGAAGTAAATTTGCCGGCCATTCGCCCAGCGCGCTGTGCTGCGGCCGCCCAGAATAGTGTCCTTGCGAACGATCTGAAGATTCGCCCAGAGCACTACGCCCGGACCGTCGTCATACCCGTGATCCAGGTCAAGAATGAAATGGCTTGTGCTGCTGCCGGGAAATGTATAGCGATGGACACCGGCTCGTCCTGTGGCGCTCAGCTCGGCACGAACCTGATAATCCCGCAACATCACGGAATAGTAACCGGGCGAGGACTGCTCCTCGGCATGCAAGAACCGCGACCGATAACCCTCCTCCGGATTGGAGCGGCTTCCTGGGACTGTTTTCACCGCGCCGGTGCAGGGCATCAAAAGAATGTCCAGCATGTCGCCGATGCCTGTGCCGCTTAAATGCGTGTGGCTGAACCCCATGATGGACTCATCGGAGTAGTGATAGCCGGAGCACCAATCCCAGTCCCGGTTGTAAGTATCCGGACTGAGCTGCACCATGCCGAAAGGAACCGTTGCGCCCGGATAGGTGTGTCCGTGACCGCCTGTGCCGATGCTCGGCTTCACGAATTGCAGAATATCTGTTGCGTCCGGCTCCGTTGCCGCCGGCGTCAGCATTTGAGCAGCGCCTGCATGCAGCCTTGGCAGACCAGATACAGCGAGTGCAGAAGCACCGGTTACAAAACTCCGTCTTGAAATCACCGCTGATCTCCTCTCAATCTCATCTATGTCAGGCCGCATCGCCTTATCTCCCGGAATTTTCTGGCTTGGGAATTGCAAGTGGCATATCCGGCGCGAGCGGGGCAGTTCCGTGGAACATCCGCGAGATAGCCGCGGCGAGTCTTAGATACCAGTCGTTGGGCAGATCGTATCCGTCCGCATCGAGCGTCAACCAATAGCCCGGCTCCGGAGCATCTTTGCGGGAAGAAACGGCTTTGAAGATCGCAGTCCCCTCGTTCACCTCGTCGAACATGGCGATCTTCACAAATGCGGCGCCAGCGCTCTTGGCGTTATAGGCCTGTCTCCACAGGAACCTGCCGCCAAGGCGGGGAATCTGGTTTTCCGCAGAATTCCGGTTCAGGTTGTGCCAGGAGAAACCGGGGAAGATGACGGGCATATAAGCCTGCCCTCGTTTACGTGTCAGGGCAAGGTCGGGAGTCAGGTGAGTCTCCTTCCACTGATCCGCGGCTTCAATGGTCCGGTACCTCCCTACGGTCCATGGCTGCACAATATCGAGCGCGGAATAGACAGCCGCCCATCCTGTATTCGAAGAGCTGTCGGCACTCAAGCTTCTCCATCCGGATGGCACACCGCCCATTACGCGCACATGCGCCGTATCTTTAAACCATTTGACGATTGCAAGCCCAAGAGCAGGATCCTGAATACGCCTCGGGTCGCGAAAACCAAGGCCCCAGATCGCAACCACCGGCTTTCCGTGATCCCGCAGGTAGGCGCGGCTGGAGGTGATCTTCAATGTGCCGGTGAGATACTTCCAGTCGTCCTGAAGCGTTTGGAGCGCGGTTTGAGGATTCGCTCCACTCAAATCGTATTCGACGGCAAACACGCGCCCATTGGCTTCCGCCGCGGAGCGGACGTTCTTGAGCACAATGTCTCCTTCCGCGTGTTGCGGAGGAATCGAATTGATGAATCGCTGCAGCAGGGCGCCGTCAATCTGATAGCTGCGCATCCATTCGAAGTGTTTTTCCACCGTATCCTTAGAAAAGGAGGAAAACACATAAGCGGGTCTGCCGCCGATGGTCACTCCCGGCAGCAAGCATCGGGAAGCAGCGTTTAATTCGCTGGTATCGGGATAAAGGTCCACCGACATGGTCGCGGGAGAGGGAATTCCTTTTGACCAGTGACTCCATTCGTCCCTCGGAGAACCGTCTCCCGGACAACGGAACCATCCCTGATATCCCACCAGCACCTTGCCGCGTAAACTCGAATGTTTCGATTTCGCGGCGTAGCCTGGCGAAGTTCCGAAGGCAATCAGGAAAGAGCCGCACAATGCGACTGCGAAGAGTGTTCTTCCCACCACACGAGGGACAGCATAAACACAACGTTGGGACATATTGCCTTCCAAGACAGTGCATCGGAGCCGGACTGCAGCTTGTTCGCATCAGGCTACTTCACGGCAGGAAGGTTCTTGCAACGTTACAAACGTCTCCTAACGGTGCGGCGCCCGTTCTGCACAGGCGTTAACGGTAGATATTGTTTCTGAAATTTAATTCGCCGACAAATTTGTCATCTCGACCGGAGTGTTCATGGGCCTGCAGCCCACCCATGGGGATGAAAATCGGGTTGAGGAAGGTTTGACCGGCAATTACACCTAACTTTGTCATCTCGACCGGAGCGAAGCGCAGTGGAGAGATCTGCGGTTTCCCGGCTGGGGCTGCAGCACCGCAGTTGCTTTTCTTTCTGTCATTCCCGAAGGGAATCTGCTTTTCGCATACCCCCAGAAACCAGAAGCGGATTCCCTGCGGGAATGACAGACCAGAAAGGCAAAGGCGAACACAAAAGCCCTGGCAGCGGAGTGGAGAGATCTGCGGTTTCAGCGATCTACGCCGCCACTAGGAGTCGCGCCCTGGAGTAGGACTTAGGGTAGGATGTGGCAGGCCGCGACATCAAAGGCTGTGGGTGAACCGGCCATCATCCTCAATTGCAACAGGATCTGGAAATGTTCCACGGTGTCCGAAGTAGCGGATGAGGAGCGAATGCCACAACGTTGCAGCGCAGAGGATAAGCTCGGGGGATTCGTTACGAGTTCGCCTGCCGCCTTGGTGCCCTCGGCATTTAAGCCTGCCAGAGTCAGAATATTGCCGCCGTGGTTCGGGTTCCTGACGAAGCTGACAATTGCAAAGGATTGACCGGTGGCAAAACCCTTCGCGGTCGGAACATATTCCCCGGGCTCGCCAGCATGTGGGTGAACATTCTGAATAATTTCCTGGCGGGATCGATTGTCGTAAATAAACCTGAAATCGAGCTGGTCATCAAATAAGGACGTCCACGGGTCGGTACGGGGACTTCCGAGGAAAATCAGGTTACCGTCTGTATCAAGGTCGGCGAAACGAAGGCTCCGGGCCTGTACGTACATCGATCCGGCTTGTATTCTCCGCGGCCAACTCGGCAACGCCCGCTACAATCGGCGTGTCCACGCTTGCAGCCTTGTCCCCGCGAAGGATACTGCGGCAAAAGTGAATAATCTCTGGCGAAAGCGGAGCGGCATTCGGGATGTATTCCTGGTTCGCATAGTCCGACAGCGAAACGGGCTCGCCCGTGAGACCTTGGATTTCCGCGATATTTGGGTCGCTGGTTACCAGCAATGGGCTGCGTTTGTCGGCAAAAAGCACCGACCAAGGCAGAACCCATGTTCGAGAGGAAGCCGCCTGGACCGAGGGTCTTCTAAATACTCCCCATGCTAAGAGACACAAGCTGGCAATACAGGTGGCAATCACGAACCATGAAACTCCTGTTCGCGGGAACCGAACTGGCGGATCGAGATGCGCCGCAGGTTGGTTCGTAACCGCGATAGGGACCGGTGGTGAGAGAGATACCGGAATCGTCTCCGCAATCTCTGCCTCAGCGACCTCCCGGATGTCGCGGGTGAACTTCGGGACATAGGACCCAACAGGAAGACTGATGCGTAACTCTGATGCGGATCCCGCAGTGCTTAGATAATAAAGAGACAGCCGCTTGCGCACATCGCTGGCCGTTACCCTTACAATTGCGTCCTCGCCAGTATCGTATGCCGGAGGCCGCTCGAATAGTTCTGTGCCGATCACACGTTCTTTCAGGGAATCGGAATGCCCTGCGATCGCCTGCTCGCAAATGTATTTCAGAAACTGCGCACTGCGGTGGCTGCCACGAAATGCAGCACTTTCGGTGACTTCCTTGAGATGATCCCGGAATTCTGCGCGTTCTCTTCTGGGCTCTATGGATCGAGCACTCTTTTCACTGCTCGGTTCCCTGTCGAAAGTCGATTGCATGGCGGTGGTAGGCGAACTGCCTTTCTATCACCGCCATTCATTGATTGTCAATTTAGTAATATCCGTGGCAGAGGATTGGAGCGAAAGAACGATGGACACTGTATATGCTCTCCTCACCGGTAAGTAGCAGTTTCTTAAACCGCTTCCGACGACACGAATCGCCTCAAATACAGCATCATAAAAGTTGCACGGTAACGCAGCAGATAAAGTAACGCCAATGGAGCCTTTTCAGCCAGCCTGCCTGGCAGCCTGGGCTGTGGATGCGCGCACCTTCAATCGTGGCAAAACGCTGTGGCTGGAGATCTTCGCGCGGCCTGTCATGCCAGCGGCTTTGGATAAGAGTGCAAAAGCTCTCTCAGCGATCTCCTTCCGGGAAAGGCTGATGGTAGTAAGGGCGGGATCGAGCATTGTGCAGAAAGGAATATCGTCGAATCCGATGATCGATAGGTCATGAGGCACGCGAACACCTGCCTCGCGCGCTGCCTGAAGGGCGCCGATGGCCATCAGGTCGCTGGTGGCCATCACAGCCGTAGGCCGAATCTTCCCTTTCAGCAGTTGCTGAGCAGCTGCGTAGCCGCCTTCGAGCTGCAGGTCGCCCGTAACAATCCAGTCCGGTCGTGGCTTTAGGCCACACTTCTTCAGACCCGCCAAAAATGCCATCCTTCTGCGCCTGGCAGAATCCAGATCCTTCGGCCCGGCTATAAAAGCAATGTTGCGATGGCCCAGCTCCTTCAGATGGCGTATCGCCTCTTCAAAGCCGCCTGAGTAGTCCACCATCACATTGCTGAATTTGGCTTTGAGTGCAGCCAGATTCAGCAGCACGAGTGGAACCTTGCTTCTCTTCACGCGATCCAGCGCCGCTAGATCGACCTCCGAGGTCATCACTGCAATGCCGTCCACATTGCGATCCACCATCCGCCGCAGGCAATGGTCCAATCGGCTCGGGTCGTAATTCGTATGACTAAAGATCACGTCGATTCCCTGCTTCGCCGCCATGGCTTCAAAAGCATCAATCAGGTCCGGGAAAAATGGATTCTTGATGTCTGAAACAATCAGTCCGAAGAGCTTTGTGTGACCAACGCGAAGATATCTCGCGCTCACGTTGGGCACATAATCAAGCTGCTCGATCACCTTCCTGACGTATGCCGCAGTTGCCGGCCGCACAAGCGGTGAGCGGTTGAGCACCCGCGACACCGTTGCGGTCGAGACGTTGGCCTTTTTGGCGACCTGTTGAATATCCATTTGATGGTCTGATGTGCCGCCCTCAGTATATTCAAACCGCACTCTTTCCGCCGATTTCACAGCCTGCTTCGATGGAAGCGGAGTTCGGTGACGCTCTCGTGCGATAGGGTGCAGGAAACGAGGCCGGCTCCTGAGAAGTCCAGCGATGATGCCTGCGGAACGACATGCCGGGGATCGGTTTCGCTGTTGACTTCGTAACGGCTCGCAGCCCTTACCCTCTCGACCTCCGCCCGGCCTTCAGGGTGGAACCATCCAATATCAAATGTCACCGGAGTGTCCGCTTTCAGGTCTCGGTTGATGCAGAAGATCGTCAGCGTCCTGCGGTCTGCACTCAGCGTCGCTACCACGTCGATGTATGGAATGCTTTTCATGTTCTCGAAGGACTGGACCGCCCCGTGGACGTCATAACTACCTGAATCTGTCCTGACGGGGAGAACGGTGTCCCCCTTCACCGAGGTATACAGGCGGAAGGTGTAGTACGCTGGAGTGCCGTAGACCTGTTCCTTCTGCTTCTGGATACCGGCGAATTCCATCAATCCGGTCATATCGGCCAGCGATATATCTGGGGTCGTTCGTATCATCGTGTTGAAGATGCCGGCCACCATCAGCGCCCCGCCCTCGTTTTGCGAATTGGGGCTGCTGTTCGAAGATATCCGCTTGTCTTTCTCCCGGCTATTGAAGAGCCACTCCGTCAGGGCAAAGTGCACCTTATCTCTTAGTGCCTGGATTCCATTCACCTGATCCTGCATCCGCTTGAAATTCCGCCCAACGGCAAACGGAAGTGCATACGCAGCTTCGGCCATAAAGTCCGGCGATGCGTCCGGCAGTGCGACCTGATTGGTTATTCGAATGAAATGAGTCGATATATAGTGATAAGTTCCAGGTGGGGCGGACAGAAGCGCTGCATTCCACTTTTCAAAGCTCTGCGGCCTTTCCCCGGTCGCGATGATTTCGGCATTCGGATTTACCGAGCGCACCGCCTTGCTGAAGGCAAGCGTGCGGGCTGCGATCTGATCGACCGGCACCCAGCCCATCTGGTATCTGCCCCACAATTCATTGCCAAGCTCGTATTCCACTGTGCCGTCGTAGTGCCGCCTGATATAGCGGACCCAGGCCGCTGCTTCCTCCGGTGTGCCGCTGCCCATATTCAGATCAAATTGTGGAATCGCATGGATCAATTTGCAGAAGGCAAGGAACTCATCTGTGCCGAAGGCGTTATATTCCGGAATACCCCAGGCCAGATTTTGCATGGTGAGACGTTTGTCTTTGGGGCCAATCCCATCGCGCCAGTTGTAGGTGGAGGTAAAATTCCCTCCGAGACGGAGATCGGTCGAGTTCATTGCCTTCGCCATAGCAACCACATCCGGATCGAAGCCGTCGATTGCGTCCGAAGGCATCAGGGAAAATTGGTCGACATCGACTCGTTCATCCGGCTCCACTGCAACCCCAAAGTCCACCAGTCTGCAGTGGCTTCACCTGTCCGCTCGTCAGTGTCAGCGTCGTAGTGTACCTGGTCCATGTGTCGCTGTCTGCCGTGATCGCGGCCTTCGCATACACCTCGCCCGCATCGTGTGAGCGAAACATAACGGTGATTCGGTCCGGCCCCTGCAGGTGCTTCACATAGAGACAGACTTTGTAGACGAGAGTGCGCTGTACCGGCAGGTAGACCTGCTGTTTGATTCCGGTATCGAAACCCTGAACGCCCATGATCTTAAGCGACTGCCAGGTATTCGCCGCATCACCATAGTGCACCGCGAAGCGCTTTCCTGCTTTGGGATCCAACGGTTCCCATGGCAAGGGCAAATTGAATGAATTGCTGGAGGCGGTCAACTCCGGCTGACTGTCAAACATCTTTTCAAGATTGGCACGGTTCCACAGCCCGCTTTCCAAACTGGGATTCGTCAGGATTTCTGCGGAGAGACCATGATTAATCGAATTGCCGATCGGCTCGAGGAAGCTCCCGAAGAGCTTAGCCGGAATGACCTCGGAATCCCGGACAGGGAGCTCCGATCACGATCGAAACCGTGCCGGGGTTCGGGGTCGTTTCCGTGATCTGCGCTCCGGCCGTCCCTGAAGCCGTGTATGCGAGGAAAAACCAGACCGGTAGCCACCGAATCGAGAAAAGCTGCCTCGTCAAATTTCGAACTCCGCACTTGATGTAATGGATTACAGCTACATAGAAGATACCGTGGCGGAGATTCCTGTCAAGCACAGTCCGTCATGCGCTCTCGCGCCGGCGGTGCCCTCACGCGCTGCGCCGCACCACCATGTTCTCCGTGTGCAACGTTTGCTTTCTTCCTCCTCCCTTCGATGTCCTCGCTCTTGACAAAAGGTTGGAATTAATGTAACGCATTACATCGTGATGTGAGGGAAACTGGTTTCATTCGCCGCACCGCGGGCTTGACAGACAGAGAAGATGCCTTACATGGTGCGCCAATATGCGCGCGCAGCCCCAGGATCCGGTGGAAATAGCCGAATCAGGAAGCGGGATGTGCCGGGTGCCACAAGCGCGACGTGGTCTCTTTCTCGTATCCCTTGCCGTGAGGGAAGCTGACCAATTCAAATTGCATACCCCAAGGGGAAAGAAAGTAGATCCACGTTTGCCCCGCGTTTGGCCCTTCTGTCCTGAGCGTAGGCTTGCCCAAGAGCCGGACTCCTTTCTCTTTGAGATAGTGGAGCGCCGCATCGAAGTCATCGACATAAAATGCAAGATGATGACCACCGATATCACTGTTCTTTGGCTGAATTAGACTCTGATCAGGCGCCTCATATTGAAAAATCTCAAAGTTAGGTCCGTATTTACACCTGAAAAAACGCAATTTACGCATTACCGTTCGAGGATGCACGTTGAGATGAACTGCCATCCAATCATCTCCAGCGGCAAAGGGGCCGATTTCGAACATATATTCACAGCCGATGACGTCGACAAAAAATGCCGTGGCCTGCTCTAAGTCAGGCACTGTAAAGCCGACATGCTCCGTACCTCGCAGGCCAGGCAATCCCTTGGAAGGCAAGCTACTGGATGTCGATGACAAAGTCTCCTCCTTTGCGATGGCGAGTATGAAATCTTCCGTGAAATCAACCGGCGCAGTCGTGGACCCCGCACGCGAAGTCTTAAGCGACTCTATAACGCGTTCGGGTTTCTGCCCGGAAGACACTTACGTCTCTGGTGCGATGACAACTTGACGCCGCGCCAGGCGTTCCGCCGCTTCCCAATTGACTGAGATTCCAACGCCTGGCTCTTCAACAGGGCTCATCTCGCCCTTTTTGAGAATCGGAAGATTCCGAAGCAATCGATGCAGAGGATCCGCACCGGACTCTTCCGGGATAACCTCGACTGCCTCTACATTGGGAAAGGCACAAGCCAAATGAATGTGGAGCGGCGGAAAGACATGAGGAAACACCGTTTTCCCAGCCGCCGCTGCAAGGTTAATTGCCTCGATAGCGCCGGTAAGTCCTCCACAGGTAGTAGCATCCACACGTAAAATGTCGATGCCATCCACCAAATCGGAGATGGGGCGTGACCCAAAAATATCCTCTCCAGCCGCGATTGGCGTAATCAGATCGCGTTGCAGCTGATGGGTGAGCCGCCAGTCTGAGGCGGCGAATGGGTCTTCGAGAAAGCTCAATCCAAATCCATCAAGACGACGGCAGACCCTCTTCGCCTCGGTTAGAGTAGTCCAGCTCCAGTGGGCGTCAGCGGCGATGCGCCCGGGCATTCTCCCGGTTGCAGCCGAGACATACTCTTGATCGAAGGCTGCATCGTCACCTCTCAACATAATTTTTACGCGGCGGCAACCCTCATCTTCAAGCCGGCCAATCTCATCAACAACGTCAGAAATTGAGCGCTGATCCATATAGTAGCCCGCTACTATCGTCGCCTCAGCAGCTTTTCGGAGACCGCCAAGCAGTCGAAACAGCGGCTGCCCCGCCTCTTTGCTGGCAATATCCCAGAGGGCAATATCAATCAGGCTGAGACTCGCGTCAAAGCGGCGCGCGCTGGAATATTTGATTGCTCCAGATCAAACATGATGCGCCGCCGCATTTGCACGTCCGTACCTAGAATTCTCCGTGCCATGCCGCCAAGCGTCTCCAGCAGAGGTGTGCCGCGCGGATATCCAATAGCCTCTCCAAAAATCCCGGACTTGGTCTCGATCCTGATGACGACGTAATCTCTTGTACGAATTTCAACTGGGCCTAAGCGTAGCACCTGCGGGAGAGGTATAGGACATTCGGCGATTTGTATCTTTGTGATCGGGGTCATGTACTGCCTTTGCCAATCTAAAAGAGGAAAAGTCTCAACTCTGAGCAAGGCGATCTTTCCTGCGATTCAAACAGCGTCACACTTGAAACCCTCGGTAGGGCATCAATGGAACAAGCGAGATTTCTACAAGACCCGCTTGAACAAATGGGAACCTTTGTAACATATCCCGGACCCGTTGTTCGTTCTCCGCCTCCCACAGCAAGCAGGCTCCGCGAACGTCCGCACGATGCCATATCTGGCGAATGAAACCCTCTGAATATAGGAGGCGGGCTTGCTGAATCTCGCCTTCGACCAGAGCGGAATAATCGGCTTCGGTCAGACCCTTCCGAATGTTGGATATAGATAAGTATTGCATCCTGACGTCCGTTCGGCTCGTGCCCCTTCGATAGAATTCCCGGTCCTGAACAACTTAACAGCCTTCACTAACTTTCGATAATCGCGACAGCACGAACCGGAGCCGCAGTTGTGTTTACCCACTTTATCGGAAATAAGCTGAGTTTGAATCCATGGCCCGGAAGCTGATCGAGATTAGTCATGTTCTCGAGGTGATAGTATTCACGGGTCAGCATGACGCGGTGGGCTTCCCAAAACTTCTTACGTTCAAACATTGCCCAAATAGGAGGGTCGTAGGTAACGGCGTCAATCCCCGTCATCTTTACACCTTGATCGAGCAGCCAGTTTGTCGCTTCGCCAGTCATGCCGACGTGGTCGGTAAGATATTTATCGCTGTCTTGGATCTTCCCCGCTCCAGTGTGGATGAGAACAATATCCAGCGGCTTAAGCGTATACTGAATCTTCGCCAATGCTTTCTTCATCTCGTCGATGCTGATGCCCGATCCCTTTGGCAGATGACGGAAATCCAGACATATGCCATCTCCATAGCAGTATTCCAGCGGGATTGTTTCGGGTCCGGTCCCATTTTCGCGCAGATGGCGGAGCGCATCCATGTGGGTGCCTATATGGTCGCCTATGACCACCATATAGTGGGCGGTCAATGAATCGACACCGTATTTTGCCGCTCCAATACGTTGGGCAAAACCCTGCCAGGTTTCATACATGACAAGAGCAGGGCGCACTACCCGTGGGAAGGTGACCATCTCATTGTGTACAGGCATGCTTAGATCGATAAGTTTCGCGGCCATAGAACAAGATCCTTCGTGAAGTGAATGCGTCTTTACTGCGTTACGGTTAATCCTCCATCCAGATAGAGCGTCTGTCCGGTAATAAAATCGGAAGCCTGGGACACAAAGAACAGAACTGCGCTCATAACCTCCTCCGGCTCGCCAATTCGACCAAGCGGGATTCGAGCGATAAGACTGGAATGAAAGGCCGGGTCCGAAAGCATCTTGCCGACTTGCGCGGTGCGAATAAAGGTCGGAGCTATTACATTCACGTTGATCTTGTTTGGCGCCCATTCTATTGATAACTGCCTGCACATAGTGATCAAGCCGCCTTTGGCGGCGCAATACGCTGCATAACCCCTTCCGCGCAATGCCAAAAGGGAGCGCACAGAGCCGAGATGAACCTGTTTGCCGCCTGTTCCCTGCTCGATCATGTGGCGCGCGGCCGCCTGCGCCTGGAACATCGCGCTCTTAAGATTTACGTCGCAGACATAATCGAACATCTCCTCGGTGACCACTTCGGCCTTCTCCTCGCGGTTAAGGCCGACACAGTTCACAAGGATATCCAAGCGTCCAAAATGAGCGGCAGTTTCATCCACCATGCGGCGGGTGTCGGATATCGAGACCGCTTCAAACGAAGTGGACCATGCTTCATGACCCTCGCCTTTGAGGGATTCCGCGCACGCAGCAGCCCTCGCACTATCGTGGCCAGCGATGCCAACCTTGGCTCCCATGCTCGCCAGGCCGCGGCAAACGGCTTCCCCAATTCCTCCATAGCCTCCGGTAACCAAAGCAACCTTACCGTCTAGCCGGAATAAGTTATCTATAGACGCCATTGAGCTATTCCCTTTCACGCGGATCATGACCTGCTGGAAACGGTCCTGCCGGCCCCAATCTTTCCGGTACTACCGGATCGTTGGGATGTGAGCACAAGGGATGGACAGTGATCTTCAAATACTGGAAAAGCGGTAAAGAAGTGAGTGCGGTGTGGAGTTGGTCGCAATCATCTGTCCTCCATATGCCCCAGTTCTCCCGTCGTCCGGGCACCCGCCATATGCGGACCAATACGCCATCCTTCGCTAACTCACGGCTACGCGCCGCTTCCCTTTCTCGCAATCGCTTTTCTGCCTCTGGGAGGAGATCGATGCGGCCGACCTCCATATGCACAAGAAACTCCATAGATAATCTCTTCTCGTTGCCACCATACACTTTGGTCATTTTAGAGCCAGCAGTTGACGCACCTCCTCGACAAGCCGTGCGGAGGTAGGAAGCAGCGCTTGCTGTAGAACCGGTGCAGCGGGAATCTTCACATCGGGAGTTGCGACACGAGTGACATTGAGGGAGAGATCGCGATCAAAAAACTCGTGCAGCCGCGCGACAACTTCCGCGCCAAATCCGCCTGTCCGATTCGCCTCGTGCAGCACAATCGCTCGCCCCGAGGCGCTCTTGACAGCAGCCCGCAAGCCTTCGTCATCCAAGGGACAGAGCCAGCGAAGATCAAGCACACCCACCTCCAGACCGTCCTTCGCCAGTTGCTCCGCCGTCTCTAGAGCGACTTGCAACATGGTTCCCCAGGTAACAATCATCACGTCACGGCCTGGCCTATGTAGACGGGATTTACCGATGGGCTCGATGATATCGGAAAAATGGACGGTTCCGGTTGTCTGATAGAGTGCCCGGGATTCAAAGATGATACAGGGATCGGATGCCGCAACGGCGGCGCGCAGAATACTGTAGGCATCCTGAGCTGTGGCTGGAATGGCCACTCTTAGTCCCGGAATGTGGGTGAGAAGCGCTTCCAGACTTTGAGAATGCTGGGCGCATGATCCCGGAGTAATACCTTGCTGGGTGCGAACCACGATGGGCGCACCCGATCGGCCCCCGGTGATATAGCGAACGTTAGCAGCCTGGTTGATGATCTGATCGAGCGCAACCAACATAAAGTCGGCCCACATGATTTCTACGACCGGCTTCATTCCCATCAAAGCCGCACCCACCGCTGAACCGAGAATCGCGCTCTCGGAAATCGGCGTGTCGAAGACCCGGTCCGCTCCAAAGCTTTTTTGCAATCCACGTGAGGCGCCGAAGATGCCTCCGGCTTGCCCAACGTCCTCGCCATAAACAAGCACTTCCGGCCGTGTCGCCAATTCGCGGGAGAGCGCTTCGTTCACTGCCTGGATATAACTGACGGTCTTTGTTTCTGGGGCTGCCTCTGAATCAGCTTTATCAGGATCGCGGGAGGTAACTTCATGGTCCAGTCCGCCCACACGTGCCGACGAGCGATCGCCGCGTCTGGAGCCGGCGAACTGAGAACGCGCGCCTCGATGTCATCCATCTCGGCCTGAACACTCGCCACGAGTTCACGGAATGAATCGTCATCCAGCAACCCGGCGGCAATCAGCTTGTTGGAAAAAGTGGTGATGGGATCCCGGGCGCGTGCCCGATCGCGATCTTCTTTGGGCCGGTAGTGCTCGATATCGCGGTTGTAGTGTCCCCACAGCCGTGGCACACGGCACTCAACCAATATCGGGCCGCCACCTTCTCGGGCGCGGTTCGCCGCCTGCAATATGGTTTCACGGACAACGAGCGGATCTATACCGTCAATCGTCACTCCGTGGATTCCATAACCGTTGGCCCGCTGAGCGATCCTTTCTACTTTGAAGGTCACCGAAGTAGGAGTCAATTCTGACCAACCGTTATTCTCACATATAACCAGGACAGGCAGTTTGCGGGCTGCAGCGAAGGCGAGCCCTTCATGAGTAGATCCCTGGTTGAATGCTCCATCACCAACGGAAACGGCAACTACCTTGCCATTGCGGGAGGCAACGTTGGAGATTGCCACTCCGCAAGCGATCGGAAGACCGGCCCCCACGATCGAATTTTCGCCGATGAAGCGGCGATCGGGCGCCATCATGTAGGCCGAACCGCCACGGCCGCCATTGACTCCAATGCTGCGATGACAGATCTCTCCCAACACTTCGAGTAGAGACAGGCCAGAGGCCACCGCCCATCCGTGCCCTCGATAGGTCGCGACCACCTGGTCACCGTCGCCAAGCCCCGCGAGCGCTCCCACCGGCACCGCCTCTTGGCCGGCGCAGAGATGCGCAGAACCGACGACCTGCGGCGGAACCGTCGAGCTCAAATTGAGCGATCGCTGTTCCAACTCCCTGATGAGGAGCATCTGCCTGAGCAGTGCAACGGAGACCGTTTTTTCGTTCTTATCCATATCGGTGGAAGTACCCGGGGCAGACGTCATTCATTAACTCCTCACATCTTATCCAACAGCATCAATGGTTCCGGCTTCTCGGACGCGAAAAACCGTCGATTTCTTCTGCGAGGATTCGAACCCCGGTGAACCATTTTTTGCAGCAACCCCTCGTTCTATCGTTTCTGTCTATGCGTCGCCGCTCCAAAGAACGGAGAAAAGGAATTGTCCAGAGCGAACGGCCGAAAGATCAATGCGGTAAATTAGGGTTTTTCTCCTGACGTGCTTGATACAGTAAGTTTAGCGCTGGGCGTCGTATCAGCTTTCAGATCACCAAGCATAAACTGAATTCCCGCAAGGAAAAACTGCGCTAACTTGGGCGTTGTGAAGAGGGTCGGATTATGTCCCAGAATACAGAAGAACACCCGCCCCTTTCCGTAGCTGCGAATCCAACTTACTGCGTAATCGGCATCGGGGCGCGCCAATGAGCCGGGCATGAAAGGCGTACCTTGATTCATGTCGGTTTTAGCTACATCCATGCTCAGCAGAACGTGCAACTTTTCGCGAGAATAAGGCGGATTCACAAAGCGGAAGAACTCATCCTCATACTCGAACTCCTGCCCATCGAACCCTGCGGTCAAAGGACTTCGAGGATCGTCGATTTTTACCCAGAATTTCTCAGTGTTTTGACGATGTACACCCCGCGTAACACCAATCATCTCGTGAAACTCAGGCCAGTCCATAGAGGCGTGGCTGGTGCCGTGATTTCCACCCAAGCCTCCGCCTTCACGGATAAAGCGGACTAATCCCTGCCGAACCGCCGGATCGACGAAGATCATTCCTACGGTATTGTTCAGATAAACTGCGTCGTATTGCTTAATCTTTGGGTATTTAAGATTGTCTAAGTCGTCGCTGAACACTGCTTCATAAGCGCCGGTTTTCTTGCCCATCCTCTCAATCGCGTAGTTCTCAGCCGGAATAGAACGGTGCCCGGGATAAGCAACGTTCAGATCCATAACCAATAGCTTGCGTGGCTTTTTCGGTTTCGCGGGAGCTTCGGTAGGCAATGCTGCGTCAATTGCCTGCTTTTCCTCCGAACTTAATCGATCGGGTCCGCGGATTTCCGTGGTGCGGGATATCTCATCCACCCGCTCAGCCATTATCGGCCTGAGAGCGCTCTCAAAATCATCGAGGGAGTGCGACAGGCCGGCCATCGTCCCGTTCGCACCAGCCGCATCCACAGTAATGAGAGATGGCTTTATTTGCATCTGGTACATCGCTTGAAGAAATTGCGATATACCAGCTACTCCCGTACCCAACGCGACATTGTGGCCATTCGCCCCGAGTGCACTCCGGTCACTCAATCCGACTACAAGTAGCCGCTCCTTTACCCGAGAGAGAGCTTCGGTCGACTTGATCCCCTCCTGCAGCCAGGCACTAGTATCAGCACAAACTCCCAACCGGTTGCTGCGGTCCTGAACTGCCGCCAGCACACTGTTTAGATTTCCGCAAAGTGCTACATTGATTCCATACTCGGCCGCCAGTTGGTCAATGAGCGGAAGGTTTTGCGGCATCCGCTCGGATACGATCGTCTCGACCTTGAGAGCCTTTGCAAATTCGAATACCTTCCGGCTGGAGGTCTCGTCCGGTCCGATATTAGGAACACGGTAGGCGACCATCTTGATGTTCAAGGCAAAGAGTTTTTCCTGGATTGCCTGGACTTCCCCAGGTTGGAGATTATAGTCAACGGTCTTTGGGATCTCTTCGTCGACCTTTTGGCCGCTGGAGGCTTCTATATAGGACAAGCCCAGTTCGTCGGTGCGATCAAGCGCGGCGGATAGGTCCAGATGCGGGAAGCTGTCGGCTGCGATCCCCACTTTCCAACCCAGGATCGGCGTTGCGGCCGTACGCATTGCCGACCAGGGTTCCCAGCGTTTCGCTTCGCGTCCTGGATGCGGAGCGTTCGGTCCACCTGCTCTTCCGGCCTGGAATCCATTCGGAGCATTGCTGCTAGTGGCCGGAGACGCTTGCCCGGGTGATTGTGCCAGAGCAGGCGGAACAGTGGCCGCTAGCAGCAACGCAAGAAATGAGAAGAAGGTCCGGTAACCCATGTCCCGCCTACTCCCCGAACGCCAGAAGCAGATTTCCTGGCAAGCCATTCTGAAATCCGGTATATCCCGACGTGACAAAGACCATCCCATTTGCGACTGTTGGACCTGCCGAGCCGATCGAGCCGCCATGAGCCTTTACCCCGTTCACAGTTGTGACTTCCTGCGTCGTGTCGTAGTCCCATATGGGATTCCCATTGAACGAATTAAATGCGCGCAGCATTCCGTCCAGCCCAGCGGTAAACACGACACCTGGAATGAGAGTGACGGCCGCGCTAAAACCACCATGACCTTCCATGGACTCCTGCGGAGGAATCGGTGTGTACCACTTTTCCAGGCCATCCGACAGGCGGAGCGATGCTAGGCCGCCTCCACGAAAAGCAAAGAAGGCATCATGACCGTCCGTTGCGCCGCCAAAGACAATTTGCCCGCGGGAAACGTCGGATTTCCAAACTAAGACGCCCTTGTTATCCGGATCATGCGCCCAGACAAGGCCCGATTTCTGTCCGGCAATCAGAAGCCTATGGCCATCGGGTAGGTTCACGAGCATTGCTCCGGCCGCAAAATCATAATCAGGTCCCTCCGGATCGGGGCAGTAATAGGAAGCCGGCATAGCAGGACGTTGATAAGAGCGTCGCATTTGTGCGGCACGTGCAGCCTCGGCAGCATTACGGGGGCGAACGCGCTTCGGTGGATAGCCAGCGGGTCCGGGACCTTGCGGACACCCGGTGTGCCAAACGTCGTCCGGCTCGTCCTGCTGCACCCAGAGGATTTTACCGGTATCCAGATTCAGAGCGATGATCGCATCCGAACGGCCCACATCAGGTGCGGAAAACGTGTTACCCGTCACCGTGTAGAGAGCATTCAGCTTTGGATCGATCGTCACCGGAGCCCACACTCCGACACCTGCGGGACCGGTAAACGTCTTGCCATCAGGAGTAGTTTGCTTTGTCGGTGCCTGCGGAATCGTGTAGGTTTTCCAAACCTGTTTCCCGGTTTCCGAATCCAATGCGGCCACCATGCCTCTAAACGAACAGCAGGGATAATTTGCGCTTGAGGATTCAGGTTCTTCGAGAGAAGCGACCGGAACATAGAGACGGCCCTTGTACAGCGTCGTGCCCCCGGTGATGCGCGCGAGCGGGTGTGAATCGATGGGCACTTTCCAAATCAACTTACCGGTGCTGGCGTTAACGGCGTAGACGTTCCCGCGGATATCGCCGAAGAACGCGGCGTAATCGGTTGAACCTGGCTTGATGGGGCCGACCGTGATCGCGCTACGAACTCCTATGCCGGTTGCAAACGACCAGTGAACGCAGCCGGTTTTGGCGTCAAGAGAATAGACGTAGCCCGCATCGGAGGTAACAAAGACCCTTCCATCCACGATGGTTGGTTGTCCGTAGACTGAATCTGCGGAGGGTAATCCAAAAGCCCATTTCAATTGGAGCCTTTCGACGCCGGCAGGCGATAAATCGGCCTCTTTTGCCGGCTGGAAGCGCATTGTCGACAGACCCGGGCTCCAGCCGTTCCAAGATGCAGTTGAATCCACATCCTGAACTGGGGGATTGCTGGAGCAGACGTTTGACATCTTGCTGGCGTCTCCACTTTCGGTTGCGCCTAATTTACGGCCACCCACCCATTCGGCAATATCACGCTTCTGCTGATCGGTAAGGTTCTGGGTCATCGCGACCATGTCACCCTTAGTGAGGGTCATATAAATCCGTTCCGGAGTCATCCTCTTGAGGACGGCGGGAGCGGGGAGCTGCCTCCACCTTCGGATTGCCATGGCAGGTCTCACAATAGTTCCCGAATATTGTGGACCCCGCGCCTTCTGTATCCCCTCTCCTGACCTGGTTTGTTTGCGGCGGAGATGACGGTGATGACGCTTGCGGTTGAGCCGCTTGCTGTTGGGCGGAAACGCCCCCCCACCCAAGTACAAGCAACGGCAACGGCACGAGCAGAAATCCAACGATAGTTTTCATAATGTCTTCCAATCAAAAACTGAACCGGGCGCTGAACTGAATATGGCGCGGCATATTTTGCGTTGTCGACAATTGACCGAAATTGGCCGAATCGATACCTGTAGCAGGAGCCGCAAAGATCACGTTGTTGAGCAGATTGAAGAAGTCGGCCGCGATTTCGAACCTGAACCTTTCACGAATAGGAATCGTCCGCCGCAGGGTTGAATCGATTTCCCACAAAGTAGGAGCGGTAAGACCATAAGGGGCTGAACGCGCGCTATTGCCGAAGGTGTATGGAGCGGGGTCCATAAACGCTGTCTTGTTGATGTAGCTGGTCGCTCCGGATCCATAGACAATACCGGAGCCGAGTTTTGCCTTATAAATAGGGCCCTTAAATGCAGGGTTATAGCTCACCATGCAGGTAGAGACAATGCCCGGTGTCGTGCATGCGCTGCCCGTGACGCCAAGCGGCATACCGGTAACGAAGGTATAGATGCCGGTCACCGACCAGCCACTTACCAGGCTGCTAACCCAGGGATTCCCTCCACCCAAATGCCCTTTTCCAAGCGGCAGAAGATAGACCCCGTACCAGTGAAGATTATGGCGACGATCAGTTGCACCGAGCCCGCGATCGGCGATTGGATCGTATGGGTTGCGCGTGCCGCCAGTTATGGCCCCTATCTGACTTGCAGAGTTGTTCAAATCGTCGATTTCCTTCGAGAGGGTGTAAGCGAACTGGGTGGTAAGCCCCTGAGTAAGATGCCGCTCCACAGTAATCTGCAGGGAATTATAGGTTGAATTACCCTCATCGCACGAGTAGCAGACCATACCAGCCGTTGCACCATTTGGTGTGGCATACTGCGGGAACGGCGTCAGCATGGCAGCGATGGTTCCCTTGAAATTACTGAAAGGTAGGGTGATCTGCGGGAAGCGTGCTTGTGCGGCGGCCACATTCGCAGGTGTTGCTTGTGCGTTCAATAGGCTGCCGAGGGCAAGATACTGCGGCGGCATCGAATTGGTCCACATACCCAAAGCGGTGTAGCGAGGCAAGAAATGACCGACGCTGGCTGAGTAAGTTACTCCAAGGACGAATGAGCCAGGAAGCTGACGTTGAAAACCAGCACTCCAGTTTATATACTCTGGGAACCTGCCGGAGAGCTTTGGATCAATGTAGTCCGGAGTCACCGCACCGGTCGGGTTAACGGTCGAGTTGCCGGCTCCGAATCCGGCAGTCAATAGCGGAAATGGGCTCGTTGGCAACTGCACGCCGTGATCCCAGTAATAGGCCGGCTGACCGGTTGTCGTCGTCGCGATGGCGCTCGGTGGATCGAACCCGGTTCGGCCCGGCCCAGCGCCACTGTTGCCTCCGATGCCCAAGGCTCCCAATGTATCAGCCATCACGAAACCTGCACGAAATACCGTCTTGCTGTCTATCGAATACGCCAAACCGATGCGTGGCTGGAAGCCTTTCCAATGAGTATCGACGGGCTGGCCGCCGTAAGCTAGCGCTCCCCCGATATTACCCGCTGCCGGATTAGGAATATTCGGATTCATATACGAAAAGCGATTGTACTGTTCCTGATAGGGAAAATATACGTCCCAGCGTAGGCCTAGATTCAGATTTAGCTTGGAGTTGACTTTCCAGTCATCCTGAGCGAAGAGCGAAAAATTTGAGAATCGCGATCCTGCCTCAACGACGTTATTGTTGACTATCGATTCAGAATCGACGGCACCGAGAAGATAACTCGCATACGCATTTCCTGTGCCCGTAAGTAAGGTCCCCGTTGAGGAGAAACCCGCCGTTTCATTGTTGGAGAAGGTGAAGGTCGCGGATGTTCCGTCGGCGGGCCTTCCTAGGTTGTCTTGTGTCCACTGATATGTGGAACCGAACTTAAAAACATGGCTGCCGCGCACCCAATCCAAACTATCCTGCACAACGTAATCGTTCTCCCATTCGTTGAAGGGCCCGGTACCTGCCCAGCTATTCGGAATATTAGCGCCTGTAAACGTGACGCCTGGAAATCCATTCGCCGCCTGACCGTGCCCCGGTAGCCCTGTCAGGCCGGCCTTTTCCGGATAGTTTCCTGAAGTAGTGACCGGAAAAATCGGAATCGAGAGTCGCGTTCCTCCTGCGCCGAAGGTGTTGAACAAAGTGGGCGAGAACATATAAGTGTCATGGAATTGCGCGATCAAAGGGCGCTCCACGACGATACCCGGCGTCTGAGTATAAGGAAGAGGTAATGCCGTTCCTGTGGGTGTAAGATTTCCGGTGTAATCGGTGCGCCATTCTCCATAGGCAAAGACCCCATACAGGCGGTGCTTGTCGTTGATATCGTAATCTACTCTCGCGGTCACGTTTTTATTCCAGATGCGGCGGGACAATGGATTGAGATAGTTGTTCACGAAACCTGATCCCGTCGGAGCGGGAAGATAGGACTGAAGGGACTGAGCGACAGGCGATAGTCTGCTCGCTGGAATCTTATTACCGGGAAATTGGGTTTTAGTGCAAATGACTCCAGAGCACACCTGGGTGGAAGGATCGTAGATGGCGGTCGGTAATGCACTAAAGTCGCCGCCGCGCTCCGCAAGACTGGGAATCGAAAGAATAGTCGGAGCGGTAGACGTGTTGAAGTCATATGCGTCGTAGTTAGCGAAGAAGAAAAGCTTGTCTTTCTTGATGGGGCCGCCGATGTTGCCGCCATATTCATTCTGGTGATCAATAGGAATCGTGGCGGAGAAGTAGTTGCGTGCGTCGAGATCTGTATTACGGAAAAATTCGAACACCGTTCCGTGAAACTGGCCGGTACCGTTCTTGATCACGTAGTTGTGAAAACCCTGTCCCTGATATTCCGCCTTCTCACCATTGATTTCGACCTGGAATTGGTTGACCGCCTCCACAGCTACAGCCAAAGCAATTGGCCGCGTATCGCCCTGCTGATTGGAGAAGGTTATTGGGAGACCTTCGAAATACAACCCGTTAACTTCCTGTTGCGCACCGTTGAACGAGGTAAACGAGGGGCCGGCAGACTCGAGGACTACCGTGGCTACCCCGGGGGCCAGCCCGATAAATGACGTGGGATCGCGCGGGACGCCCAGGTTCATCGCCAGGGGAAGAGCGGCATAAACTTCGTTGCGCACCGTTGTTCCGAGTGTTACGTCTTCGGTTTGAATCGTCGCAGTGGTGGCATTGACCATGACCTGGGAGGTCGCGGCTCCAACAGTCAGTTGAAGATCCAAGGGCACGACTGCCAACGCGTCTACTGTAACCTTTTCGTGAACGACCGACTTGAAGCCTGGCGCACTCGCCTGGACTCTATAGTCGCCGGGAGGCAACTGGAGTACAAACAGACCTGCGCTGTTTGTTGTGAGAGTCGTGTCTACTCCGGTAGCCGTGTTTTGCGCGGAAACGGTAGCGTTGGCGATAACCGCACCGGTCGAATCCGTGACTGTTCCCTCAATAGTTCCGCTGCTCTGTGCATTGGCAAGATTTGCAGCAACGATCAAACCAAGAAAAAAGAGATATGCCCCCTTGAATTTGTTCATCTCACTCTCTCCTCAAATGCAACCTTCCTCGGACAGGAACTCATTACCCTTCGGCTCGCGGATAGCAGAGAAACCAGGCGGTAATCTCCGGACATCCGTTGCGCTTACAGGAATCTGCTGACCGCTCAACTGAAATGCAACTTGATCAGGCGGCACCCTTATAGATTTCCCGGTATACGGTTGTCAATAAAAATATCGTATGTTGAGAAAATGACAAGAATATGATGATTTATTGGTAAGACGGGGCTGTGGGCGGCACCATAAGGAAGGAATTGTTCTTGGAAATTAGGCTCTGTAGGAAACGTCTTCTATAACCCGGAGGTCAATCTAAGCAACTTTCTTTCGATATGAGCCGCAAATCTTCCTATGAATAAGAAAACATTTACCCAACGAAGCCGTCAACCACCTACGCGGTAGGCAAACCTCGCGGATCCTCGTTAACTGTTAACTATTGATATTTGCGGCGTTGAGCAGGAACGCCAAATAGCGGTCAAAATTTGCGGCGAAACGCTCCTTGGGGACGGAGATTCCTAACGCAAACCGGCCGCCCAGGCCCTCAACGGGCACGGCGAGGCACTGCAATCCTTCGTTAAGCTCCTCATTATCAGTTGCATAGCCACGGGCTCGAATTCGTTCGAACTCGTTATGAAGTTCATCGAGATCGGTGATGGTGTTTCTCGTCCTCGCTTCCAAAATATGCCTTGCCAGATAGGCTTGACGAACCGCGGGTTCCGCCAACGCGAGGAGCAACTTCCCCGTGGCCCGAGCATGCGCATAGCCGCTATAGCCCTGCGGAACTTGGGCCGCGCCCACAGGAGATTCACCTCGCGCGGTAGCCAGCGCAACAATCTCACCGTCGACCCAACCGCCCGCATAAGCAGTCTCGCCTGTAGCCGCAACAATCGATCGAACCCTACGAGCGAGATGCTCCGGGGGGGCCAATTGACGGCGAAAACCTTCAGCTAATGAAACGGCGGCAAGGCCCAGTACATATCTATTCTTGTCGTTCTTCCTGATAATGCCGGTGCTCAGCATTGTTTGGATCATGTGGTAAGTCACCTGCCGCGAGAGAGCCACCTTCTCCATAATCTCCCGGGCCTTCAAACCATCGGCGCTCTCGGCCACAGCCAGCAAAATCGAGATGGTGCGAACGGCGGACTGAATCCGCGGCTTTGGATCGTCTCTGTCACCTGTCGGCAGAGGCATCTCAATGTTCGGAACTAGCGCCTTCATTTCACCTGCATCCACGCGCATTCAGCCTATAACAGCCCAACGGGGTCCGGCGGAGGCATTTCATCACCAGCCATCGGCCCATTAATCGTTGAGCCGCGCCGCCTTGAACAGGACGGCCAAATATCGTTCGAAATTGGTCTCGAAACGTCCCTTGGGTACTGAAATACCCAGTACGAAACGACCGCCTAGACCCTCAACCGGCACGGCCAGACATTGCAGTCCCTCATGAAACTCTTCCTCATCGACCGCGTAGCCGCGCGAGCGAATTTGCTCGAATTCCCGCCTGAGTTCTTCGGGGTCGGTTATGGTCCTGTTGGTCCTGGCTTCAAGAGGATGCTTTGCGAGATAGTCTTCACGCACAGAAGGTTCAACCATCGCGAGCAGTAGTTTTCCCGATGCCCGGGCATGAGCATGGCCGCTATAACCTTGCGGAACCTCGGCGGCGCCTACTGGAGATTCACCGCGCGCAGTAGCGATTGCAACGATCTCACCATCAACCCAACCACCCGCGTAAGCCGTCTCCCCGGTAGCCGCGACAATCGAGCGAACTCTGCGAGCGAGATGCTCCGGAGGCGCCAACTGGCGTCGAAAACCCTCCGCTATCGAAACAACGGCGAGACCGAGTACATACCTGTTGCTCTCATTTTTCCTGATAATGCCTGTCCCCTGCATGGTGTGAATGAGGTGATACGTCACTTGGCGTGCGAGACCAAGCTTTTGCATGATCTCCTTGGCTTTCAACCCAGTGGGACTATCAGCGATGGCAAGCAAAATTGAGATCGTGCGAACGGCGGATTGGATCCGCAGTTTTGGGTCGTTTCTCTCTACGACCGGCAAAGGCATTTCGCTGTTTTGATCTAGAGTCTTCGTTGCGCCCGCATCCACGCGCTGCCCCTTGACGATCAGCCTTGGTCTCAAGAGTCGCCACCCGTGAGCTCTCGGTAGGCGAAAGCAAGAACGGGTTCAAACAATTCTTTCTTTCATAATACTTGGCTTGTCCCAAAGGAGGGCCGGTGAAAATCACCGACGGCAGCGACGCCGAATTAGATCACCGCTCTAAGCTATTGATTCTATTGGCGTCCCCGACGGGATTTGAACCCGTGTTATCGCCGTGAAAGTCTGCCCAACTGAGGTAACTCTTTGAAACTTAAGGGAACGGGTGGCTCCCTCAGTCCCTTAAAATCCCCCTCGGCTCACGTTATTGGACGGCTATTGGACGGCGATGTGCCTTGATTCGCATCGCCGCATCAGCGCTGGTTTGTCTATGGCGGACGTCAGAAACGTCTCGCAAGGTCTTCTGCAGATCGTACGTCAGAACGGAGAATTGGAGGAAACCCAATGCCCGGTTCGATTCAGACTGCGGGCAATAGCAAGGTTGGAGCAATATCACCGTTTGATCACGTTGGACGGGGCCGTCGAGATCCTCACTGGCCGAAATCCGCCGCCTGGGCCGGCGGATTTGCGAGGCCGCCAGAAATCTCTGGCTGGATATCAGCTCTGGCGATGAAGTTCCCCTCCGCAAAGTCGAGGACCCAATCGAAGGCGAGCTGATGATCCCTTGAGCGAGTTGGAACTCTATTTACTCCGTTGTCGGAAGGTCGGTTACATCGAACAATTGCGCATCGAAGTCCCCTACTTCGAGATTGAGGGCGAAGGCATTCGTCTCTTACCCGGCTATCTTCTTGCCGTCCTCACCGGACAGCGCCTTCTCGAATTTCCGAATCGCACCGCGCAGTTGCAAGATGGCACCGATTCTTTGCAGGTCAACGAAGGCCCCAAGGAAGAGTGACTGGCTCGTCGTACGGGTTCACATGTGTCGTCCCCGATTTTGTCCAAACCGGCCTCAGAGCGTGATTCTTTGCGAATATGGCCGACGTGGATCGCAGAGGTACGAGTCAGATCGAAGTTGGATTTGACGCAAGCTGATTTCCAGGTGCTGCGCCTGAGTCGACTGAATGTCCGACAGAACAGAACAAGCAGAGACTACCACTCGCCTTGCGCGAGCCTAATAACCGAGCCGGGCTTGGGAGCGGTCTTGGATGCCTTCTGTGCCGCCTCTCCGGTTGCGCAATGCGAAAGGATGAAATCCACAATCGGTTCCGGATTCGCAAGACCGTGAGGATGATGATCGCATCCCTCTTTGACAATCAACGCGAAATCACCGCCCAGTGCCAGATAGCGCGTTCGAACAATATCGGTGTTTTCGTCTTCCGGAACCGTCTTGTCGGCATCTCCGCAGACGTGAAGGATAGGAATGTGAGCCGCCGCAATCGGCGCAAGAATGTCGATCGGGTTGCCCTTAAAATCCATCATCTGCTGCTCGCTCGTAAAATGGTACGCCTCAATCGCCTTCTGCCAGTCTGCAGGACTGCCGAGCCCTTTGCCCTTGCCGCCAGGCCAGCTCTTCATATCGCAGACCGGTGCATCGCCATAGATGCACCCTACTTTGCCCGTATTGACATAGGCCCAGCGGTACGCATACAACCCCCCGCGGCTCAATCCCTCGAGCGTCGGCTTGCCTGCAAGTCCGAATTGCGCGGTCATCGCCGCGTGAAAGGCATCGAAGTGCTTCATTGCATCAGGACATCCGAATGTGTTCCCGACGTCTATGAAGGCAAGGTGAAAGCCCGCATTTAACAAAGCAAGGTCCGCGCTGGGAAAAGCATCCCAGAACATTGTGCGCCAGACCCATGGCTTCCCAGCCAGCGGCACCTTGGGTTCAACAAGGTGAGCGTTGCAGCCGTCCACAACGAAGTTGCTCATCGAATAGCCGTGATACTCCGCGGTGCCGGTGTCTGATTTGGAACCACTGCCATCAAGCGCAAGTGCCGGCCAACTCATCGCTCCCGGCATAACAGCCAGCACCGCGACAGAACGAAGCAGCTCCCTGCGGCCCGCAACAAACTCCGTCTTTTTCAGATTCTTCGTCATAAACAACCGCCAGCACCAACTGTCCAGCCTGGAGCGGCCAAATCAAACTGCGCTTCCTGAAGGGCGTATCGCAGGCAGTGATTCGCGCGAGACTGTTTGCATCAAGGCATTGATACTCGGTGCGCCGGACGCCAAAAACTCCTTGTACGACCCCCCGATATGGTTCTGAACTGATTTACGGATGTTTTCAGGGTCGCCGCTGCGGATCGCCTTGACGAGATCGTTGTGAGGTCTTAGTCGGCGAACGTCGGCCATTCCAACCTTGGCGAGGATGCCAAGGAAGGCGAACAGCGGTGTTGCCAATTGATCGAGAGTATTGAATAAAATAACGCTGCCGGTTTTCTCCCAAATAAATCGGTGGAACCGCACATCGGCGTCGGTCACTTCCATTTGGTCCCCGCCCGCGATTGCCTTTGAAATATCTTTCGAAAGCTGATCCAGTTTCGCAAAATCAGCTTTAGTCATTTGTTGAGATGCCCTGATAGCGGCCATTTCCTCCAGCACAAGACGCATGGAAAGCCGATCGCGCACCTCTTCTTTTGTGAATTTCGTGATCTCGCTTTTTCGATTTCTCAGGCGTACCACCAGGCCCGAATGTTCAAGCTGCACCATCGCTTCACGGACAGTGGCTTGGCTGACATTAAGGTTGCGCGCCAGCTCTAATTCCCGCAGCGTCTCTCCAGGCCGCAACGTGCCTTTGAAGATTGCTTCTTGCAATATCTTGAATACTTGCACGGCAAGCGATTCCGACCTTAACGGCGTAGTCAGGCTTTTCATTGTTCATCCATTTGCACAGATTCGATAACCGAAGTAGTCACTTCGTAGCACTACCAGGAAGCTCCCCCCTATATTCGCAGAATTGACGGGCTTGTCGCGGATCTTTTTGAGCGAACCGCCACACACCTGGAGCAGCCATGGCCGCTCATATCCTTGCCACACGTGAGCCCTTCTGCTTTCACCCCTATTTTGCGATCGACGCAGACCATCTTTCGCGGCCTATCTCCGTTTTATCCAGCCGCCGTCGCAACTCTTCCACTTCCGCGTTATTCAAATCCCGCCTGGGTCGAGCGCAAGTCCCGCAATCGATGCCTGACCATTGCAAGAGTAGCTTTACCGCAGGATTGAGCGGAAATCTCAAAACGACGTCGATCAGTTCATTCACTCGCCCCTGCACAGCGAGTGCCTCCTGCCATTTGCCTGCCTGCGAAAGTTCATACAGGCGGACGAATTCTTCGGGAATCAAATTGTAGGTGCTCCCAATTCCGCCATCCGCGCCCATCAGCAATCCAGCAAGAAGCATTTCGTCAAAACCGAATAGGATGCAGTTCTCTCGGCGATGGACCTCGCGCATGGTGAACAAATCCGTATGCGTGAACTTTAGGCCAACGACGTTTGGAATACTGCATAGCTCAAGAAATTGATCAATCGATTCGATCTTCGGTGCCAGCGCAGGGTAGTAGTAGATGAGCAACGGGATCTCCGCACCAGCGGCCAGGTCCGCATAGTAATCGCGAATCTCCTTGAACGAGTAAGCCGGGCCTGGCGGCAGCGCACTCACCGCGTGAGCTCCGTGCTTTGAAGCATGTTTGGCCAACGCAATCGCGTCGCGTGTAGAGCCCGCTCCCACATGAACGATTACCTTTTTCCCTGTAGGTGACAGGCGCACGGCCGCCTCGGCCACTCGCATACGCTGCTCGGTAGACTGCTGCATGCCCTCTCCAGTCTGGCCGCAGACATAGAGCCCATAAACTCCAGCGGAGTACAGCTTCTGAGTTAACTGGGAGAAGGCATCTTCATTGAAATTGCCGTCGCTGCTGAAGGGCGTCACGATAGCCGGAATAATCCCTCGAAATATTGACATGGGCGTATAGTATCATGCAGTATCGATAATCGAAAGTAATAGATCTTTCGAATCTGCAGACGCTTTCCCCCCGAATACCCGTGCTCACAGTCCCCGCATCGGATAATGGCGAGATGCAGTTCAGGTAGCAAAGTATCGGCACGAGGTACCGGCTGAATTCTGAAGTTGCGAATACGAGATCGCAAATCGGCAACGTCCAGTCACATCGACTCCAGCCAGCTCACGACCGCTGATCGGCGAAAAGAATCATCTCGTTTTCAGGCCCATCGTTTTGGGACTTTTGTCGATAAATTCAGGACGCGACTTAGAGGTGACAGGAATGAAGGTAGCATTGGCCGGCGCCAGGCGTTTCAGACAGCCCCGGGGTATACCTTACGCCTGGATGGTCGTTGGCCTCCTTTGGGTCGTTGCCGTTCTGAATTACCTCGACAGGCAGGTCATCTTTACCCTGTTTCCCCTCCTGCAACACGAGCTCGCCCTCTCTAACGCGCAGCTCGGCCTTCTCGGTACTGGGTTCTTATGGGTATACGCGTTGTTGAGTCCATTCTGCGGTTACTTGGCCGATCGCTACAGTCGTGTTCGGATCATCATTCTCAGCTTGCTCGTTTGGTCTGTGGTCACTTATGCGACTAGCTACGCACAGAGCTTCTCGCAGTTGCTCGCAACGCGCGCCTTGATGGGAATTAGCGAGGCGTGCTATGTGCCCGCTGCTCTTGCGATGATTGCTGACTATCACAGCGGAACCACGCGCTCGTTGGCGATTGGAATTCACCAGAGCGGTTTGTATATTGGCATCACGCTCGGAGGAGTGGCCGGGGGATGGATCGGTCAGTACCACGGTTGGCGATCAGTCTTTATCTACATGGGAGCCGCAGGCATCCTCTACAGTGTTGTGCTGACTAGTCTGCTTCGACAGCCAGTGCCGAACAGCAAAGAAGCTGTCGACCGCCCCAAGTTTCTGCGCGCACTGTCCGATTTGTCTCGGCTGCGCGCCTTTCGCCTGTTCGTTCTCGCCGGGTCTCTCGGAGCGGCTGCGTACTGGGCTATTTATGCGTGGCTGCCTACATTTCTCTACGAGCGTTTTCGCATGTCAGTCGCTGACGCAGGCTTTTCAGCCACGGTCTACATCCAGGTAGCGAGTGTCGCAGGCATCTTGATTGGTGGCGTGGTGGCCGATCGATGGAGCAGTTCCAATGATCGCGGCCGCCTGCTGACCGCAGCTATTGGTTTCGCCGTAGCTGCTCCGGCCCTGTTCCTCGTAGGGACGGCAAACTCCAAAGTGCCTCTGTTTTGCGGGTTGGTATTGTTTGGGATTGGCCGCGGATTCATTGACTGCAACATCATGCCGATCCTTTGCCAAATAGCAAAGCCGCAACTCTGGGCCACCGGATACGGAATCATTAACTTTGCCAACTGCATTTCAGGCGGCTTGATGTCGGTTGTTGCCGGTATGGCGAAAGATCAATTTGGCCTTGACTTCGCTTTCCGAGTCTCTGCCGTCTTGCTGGCAGCGCCTGTCTTTCTCCTCATAAGCATGAGGGTTGCCGCAAAATCTTCCCCTTGCCTATCCAGCACACCCGGCTCCGACAGTTAAGTGCCACGTTCAATTCGCGATTTATTCGGATCACTTGAGTTCTGCTGTAAGCTCTATTCTCGATTACTTAACCGGCTCACCCATACTTGACCGCTACCTCAAGCTTTTCCAACTGAATGTTAGCGCCCGGCTTATAGGGAACTCTATCGACAATGCGAATAGTCACATCATTCCGCCCCAACCGTAATTGCGTCGGAAGAGGTTTGAAAGCCATTTTCATCAACCTCTGATTCGGGTCCACCTCATATGGTCCTCCTCCAGAAGCAGGTTGAGGTTTCGGAGTGAATATCTGCGGATCCTTCCACTGAAAATCCTGAACTCCGTGATCTAAGTCAACTCCGTTCAGCTTCACTTCAAACCGATCGCCTTCACTCACACCGTAGAAAATACAAGACAGCTCAAGATCCTTTACGGTGTCCACATTCAAATGATCACAGACGTCGATTGTCAGCACTGCAGGCGTGCCCTCATTGGCCAACGCAACTGGGAGAGGGGCAAAGTCGTTCCGGCAAAAGTATCCTTCCGCCCACGGATACCCTCCCCTCCGTTGTACTGTAAAGAGCTTGTCCTTGTATCTCAGGGTTTCCAGGCTACCAATGCAGTGATAGCCTTGGCGCTGGCAAATAGGCCCCGGCTTGGCTCCAATAGCGCTTGACACCTCTGGAGATGCGCACGACCAGTTAAAGGTCACAACACTGTCAGCGCCCTGCTGCCACCAGTTACCGAACACACCGCGGAAAAAATCCACCGGCGGAGATCTGTAGCCATCCGTTGCGTGGTGGTCGTCTAGGCACGGCTGCAGTTTGATATGTTTCCCGGCAACGACGCGACGAAAATCTGCCAGGTTAACCTCTGACGATCGCTCCCCCAACGTAAAGATGTCGACCAGGTTCTGCTGCGCCCACACTTCGACGTCGAACCCATCCAGATGGCATCCGTGTAAAGACTCCGGCACCCGGACGGCCAACAGATACGGTCTGCCTCTCTTCTTTTCAAGGTCGAGTAACATCAACCGAGCCTGCCGGACGTACTCTGTCACTCCTTCGCGAAGCTCCCATTGGCGACCCGGTGGAAGGCACGGCACATGCCTCGCAAAGTCCAGCTGAATTCCATCAAAGTCGTAGTTCGCTGCCAGCTCTTGCAATACCTGCAGCCGATAGTGCCGCGCGTCGGGGTTCGAGAGATTCCACAAGCCCTGCCACCACCATGAGCGAATGACCCAGTCCGAATGGGCCTGCTTCACTGGATTCATCGAATCCATGCTCAGCCCTACCCCGTTTGCAGGCATGTCTACTTCGCTCGTGCGTTGGTTCCAGAACGCTTCAATCTTCCGCTTGCGGCACTCCCCAATCAGCAGCTCCACAAAGTCGATGCCTTGATCTCGCCAGCCTTTTACGATGGGTATTTCCGAAGCAGGCAGTAACTTGCTTCTGTAGATAGCCCAGTATCCTGAACCGATATCCCAGAAAAAACTGTCAATCTGGCTATCTCGTTCGTCCGCGTAATTGAACAAATAGTCTCGCCATTGTTCAAAACTGATTCCTGGCTTAAGAGGATCACTTAGAACAGGATCCTCCTGAACCACAATTCTGCGGCGGCGATTGACTGCTGCGATGTGATCATCGCTTAATTCGATCTTTGTCTCAGCTCCATGCAAAAGTGCTAACTGTGCTGCCGATCGCAACGACATGGCAGCCGAAGCTGATTGCAAAAACCTTCTGCGGCTTAGCCAGTTCTTCATGACATCCTCAATAGAAACCTTACAACCGTCGTCTAAGCATCAGACTGTCCGCTCAGAAGGTGATCCTTCCTGCCAATTGCAAGACGCGAGGATTGTTCGCTGTACTCGTGACATGGCCGAAAGAGAGTGGAACACTTATGTCGGCTCCGGGAGCAGCGTAGATAACCGTATTCATCACGTTGAAACCCTCGAGGCGAAATTCGAAATTCATCCGGTCATGAATCGGGAACTGGCGAAAGACTGAACCGTCCAGATTCCAATACCCTTCACTGCGCATTGAATTTCTTCCGACATTGCCGAACATGTACGGGGCCGGAATTGCAAACGCCGCCGTATTAAACCATTCAGCTGGTGTGCGTTGTGCGAGACTGGGGTTCCCCACAATGTTTGGGCGCATATAGCCACTATTACCTGTGTTTGCGATATCCCCGTCGGCTTTGAGCGTGTAGGGCTGGCCAGTGTGCGCGCTAAAAATAGCGTTCGTTTGCCAATGCCCAATGATGTAGTCAATCACAGCATTCCCTGATGACAGGTGTTCTTTCCCGAAAGGAAGCTGGTAGATGGTATTAAACGTGAGCTGGTTGGTCACGTCAAAGCCAGACACGCTGCGGCTGCCCTTCAAATCATACGGGTTTTGAAGCCCTTGGTTTTCGACGCCGAACCATCCCGATGCGCCTTCGTCAATCGACTTCCCCCACGTGTATGCCACCTGATACCCCCAACCATTCATGAAATGGCGAGTCGCCGATAGTTGAAGCGAGTGATAGCTTCCGTTTCCAACGCTTCGATCATAGTTCGTCGCAACTAAGTACGGCCACGGATAGCGGGCCGATGGAGTTCCAGGGCCCGGGGTCGGCGCCACGTTAAATAGACCACCTACATCAAGGCGATGCGACTCAGAACCGACATACGATGCGGAAAAGACGGTATTCGGACCCATCTCGTACTGAATATCAAGATTCCATTGTTCCGAGTAGGGGTTCTTGATATGAGGATCCGCGAAGTACCCGGTCTGGTTGTAGGGATTAGCTGCGGGTAACAATCCCCCGCCCGACGAAACGGGATTTTGTGCCATAACGTTCGGCGTCAGTTGAGCCGGGGTTGGAGAATTGATAACAACCTGCTGCGCCCCAAGATTAGGCCACGTCCCATTTCCTACGTTGAGAGCCAATTGGGTAACAGCGGCAAAGTTATCGTAAACAATGCCAAAACCCGAGCGTATGGCAATATTGTTTGCCAACCGGTATGCGAATCCGAGGCGCGGACCGATATTTGTGTACGTGTTGTGAAGCAATTTTCCATCGGGCGAAATAACCACATGTGCCGGCAAAGTACCGTCGCCCGGGATGCACGGGGCTCTGCCGGTTACGTTGCATGCAGGGGGCAACACCTGCACAATGTAAGTGCCCGTACCATAGTCCATTTCTCCAACCTGGGGACCGCCGCCGAGCTGCCCCAACGCCGCAGACGCCCCCGGAGGTGGTATCGCCGTCAGATCGTAACGCAAACCCACATTGAGTGTGAGTTTTCTGTTTACCTTCCACTGATCCTGCACATAGGCATCCCCCTCGCCTCCAGGACGCAGACCTATTTGAATATTCCGATAATATGCACCCGTCGGTACGCTTAGAAGGAATGCGGCCAGCGCATTGCCAGGCTGCGCTGTATTTTCGAGATTTCCAGTTGGTGTGGCTGTAAAAGTGATGGAAGAACCCCGGGTAAAACCGCTCCGATTCGACTCGTTCCATTCTCCTCCCCAACCAATCAGATGTTTCCCCAGGATTTTGGTGACGCTGGCCTTGTATTGGTGCAGGTCGCTGGCATAACCAATATTTTTAAGCTCTCCACCGGACCAATAACCCGTAACAATTAGGCTCGGAAACAGAGAGCCAGTATTCAGATAAGAATCAGCGAAAGATCCGGTAAGCCCATAGACCCCGTTCAATCCTGATTGTGAAAAGCTATCAACGCTGGTTGTCAGAACAGTATTGCGCCCATATTGCGCCTGCAGCACGAGCGTCGGATTGAAGGTATGAACCCAGCTTGCCCCATAGTTCTTTGTCGGATATGTGCTTGTCGCTGACAGGCCCCCCAATCCGCCCGATCCCGTTTGCGTATATTGCAACCCGCTGTAACGACCCCATACTTGGTCTTTTGAACCGAAAGTATGATCAATACGCACCGAATAGACCTCCTGATCTATTCCCGTCGGCGTATTGTCTACGGCATTGTCAACTAGACCGATGCTGCCCGGAAGAGCGACCGGCTGAGGCAGAACTGCTTTCGCGAACGCCACGGCGCCACTGTTCAAGAGAGTCGAGGGGATCTGATTGTTGGGGAATGGATCGCGAAGGAATTTTCCTGCATTATTCGGGTCAGGGCGCGTAGTGAACGGGTTGTAGAGCTGGGTTGTAACGTCGCTCAGATCGCCGCTCAACTCGGCATTGGTGGGTACACGAAAATAGGCCTGCGCAGGCGTCGAATAGTTGAATCCCTGGGCAGTGATAAAGAAAAATGTCCGGTTCCTTCCGTGATAAACCTTCGGTATATAAACCGGCCCGCCGAGCGATCCGCCAAATTGATTTTGTCTGAACGGCACCTTTGTCGCGGCAAAAGGATTTCTGGCATTGAAGGCATCGTTGCGCACGTATTCAAAGAGCGAGCCATGCAGCTCATTCGTGCCGGCTTTGGTCACAACATTGACGGTGCCTCCTAATACTGAGCCAAATTGCGCTTCATCGTTATGGGAATTCACTTTGAACTCCTCAATTTGGTCAATAACCGGCGGATAAGCGTACGTGCTTCCTTCCGCCTCTTGGTTATTCAGCCCATCCAGGAGAAACAGATTGCTGCGGTTTGTCTGACCGTTAAGAGCCGGAAATGAGAATGACGCTCCTGGAAGAATTTTTGTGTTGCCACCCGAGGAATTCTGGGCCACCGAAATCGGGCTTGCGCCTGGCGTTAATGCAAGAAGCGCGGTGAAATTCCTGCCATTGAGTGGAAGATCTTGAACCATCTTTTCGCCGACAACTGTCCCAAGCTCGGAGGTTGAAGCCTCAATCGAAGCACCCTGCGCCTGGACGGTCACGGTTTGTTGTACCGCGCCAATTTCAAGCACGATATCGATCGTCGCGGTCTGATTTACCGCAAGATTGAAGGGAGCGATGAGAATACTCTTGAAACCGGGAGCGCTTGTCTGAATCGTGTATGTACCAGGAAGCACGTCCCTGAAGAAATAGTTCCCGACTGAATTCGACTGGCCGTGCTGCTCAACGGATGTAGCTGTATTGCGGAGAATAATGTCCGCGTTCGGGACGACTGCGCCGCTGGAGTCGTGAACCAGGCCCGTAACCGCGGCCGCGGAAAGCTGGGCGTATGCCGGTTTCCAAGCGCATAGCGTGCAGGATAATAGGAGAGTGAGGAAGGCGATTACCCTACAGAGACGTTGAGGTTGTTCACCACGGCCGGCCCCAACACGGATAACACAATTTCTGACACGAACTTCACAATGAGTCATCACAAATAGACCTCCTAATTCAAGCGCACAGCCAGCAAGCCGGAATCCTCGCGAACATAACGATCCTTGATATTCAAGGATCAGGCGACACCTGCGCAGATCGCGTTTGCTGGCACGACATAAAACCTTAACGAAAATTATCGATAATTGGCAAGCGATATTTACAGACGGAGAATTTTTAATTCGCCAGAGTACCTGGAGCCAGGCTACGAATTCAGCTTCGCCGCCGGGCGCGAGCAGTCCGCTGGCATCAGCGGCGGTTTGCTAATCGCAATTCCGTAGCGCCGCTCCCGCGTGTTCTGATCGGAGTCACTCCCTAAAGGCTTCTGGCCTGCGCCAGGAACGCGAGAAGCGGTTCGGCGCCTCCGAAACTCCGTCCAGATGTCCTCTTGATCCGCGACGCTGCTGCGGGAAAGCAACATCCTGTTCCTAAAATCGCGAGCAAAACGTCTTTTGGGCCTTTTCTAGCTCCGATCTGTGCCTGAATTGTGTCGGCAGGGATTTGGGCTATGCTCGACCTCCATCGGCCGCATTGGCCGTCAAGGAGGACGATATGCAATATGGAAGCCTGATTTGGGCCGAACGGAGGCAAGGAGGACCAGTCTGGGAGTACCGGTGGCGAGAGCCAGGTCCCGACGGAGCGCGCAGGCATCGGCGCATTGTCGTTGGCCCCGTTTCGCAGTTCGAAAAAAGAGAGGATGCGCTGCGCGCAATCTCGGCTCTGCGGCACGATATTATTGATCCGGCCTATAAGCAATGGAGTCAAGCCGCATAGACGACATCTTTCTGAGCGAAGTATTTGCGGACGCGAGCGGGTTGTTTCTGGATGCTGCGCATAGTCCGGGATGCGGTGTGGGTGAGAGCCTGTTTGGTTCGCATGGGCGCTCTGGTGGTGACGGCCCGTTTCAAATCGGCATTGAGCAACTCATCGGGGTTCAACTCCGGCGAGTAACTGGGCAGGTAAAAGATTTCGATTTGCTCACCATGGAGGGCCAGCCATTGTTTGACCAGCTTGCCGTGATGGACTCTGAGATTATCCAGGATCAGAAAAATCTTCCGTCCGGCATGGTGGATCAGCCGTTTTAAAAAATCGATAAGGATGCGGGCATTGAGCGCCCCGGAAAAGATGCGCCAGCGCATCTGGCCCTTATTGGTGACGGTGGAAATGATGCTGAGCGATTCATGCTTGCTCTTGATACGCACCCGCGGCGTTTCCCCTTTCAACGCGTAGCCGCGGCCGCGCACATCGTTGGTGCGCAGACCGGTTTCATCGCCCCACTGGATCTCGGCACCCTCGTTTCTGGCTCGCTCGGCGATCGCTGGATATTGCTCGGTGAGCCACTTGCCCACTGCAGCGGGGGATTGTTCAAAAGCCTTCTTGAGCGGTTTCTGCGGGGTAAAGCCCCAGCGCGCTAGATACTTGCCCATGGTGCGAACCTGCAGCTTGATCTGCCAGCGTCCGGCAATCCATTCGCTCACTGCCTGCCGGGTCCACAACGCGTAAGCCATCTTGAGTTGGTCCGGGGTATGGTCGCGGATGATGCGCCGCACCTCCGCTTCCTGTTCCGCGCTGAGCCTTCTGCCCGAGCCCACCGGGCGATGCCCACGCTTCACCCCTACCGCTTTCCATCCCCCTGCCAGATAAGCCTTGTGCGCCTTGATCACCGTACCGATCGCCATTTCGCACTGCCTGGCTGTCTCGCGCACCGTTGCACCTCCCAGCCGCAGCTTCACCGCTCGCCGCCGCCGCTCATTGATCGCCTCTATCGGCAAACTCCGCGTATCCACTCGTTCCATACACTACAGATGTTTCCATCTCAGAATAGATCCATTACTTATAGGCCGGATCAATAATCACGCTGGCAAACGCCAAGTGAGCGCGGTGATTACGATCCGAGAATTATTTGACCACTACAGTCAGCGAGAACTTCGAGCCGACAACACATCAAAGACCTCGTCGACGAAGCGCGCATACGAGGGCTACATCACAAAATGGATCTGTCCTCGATGGGGAGCATTCCCCCTCGCGCGAGTTCGCGCCGGAGAGGTTGAACAGTGGCTTCGCTCGCTTCCCTTGGCGCGCGGAAGCTGCGCCAAGATCCGCAACATCATGAGCGTACTTTTCAATCATGCGATTCGGCACGACCTCTATGACCGCAACCCGATTCGCTGGGTACGCCAGAGCGCCAAGCGCACCAAGACGCCAGTAGTGCTATCCGCTTCTGAGATTCAGTCACTTCTGTCTGCGCTTGATGTGCGCGAGCGAACTCTTGTCTTGCTCGATGTGTGCACCGGACTGCGTATGAGCGAGTTGTTCGCGCTGAAGTGGCTCGACGTGAACTTCGAAAGCAAAGAACTAGATGTTCGACGCTCGGTCGTGAAGCAAATCGTGGGTTCGTGCAAAACCGAGGCGTCGGAGAAGCCAGTTCCCCTGGACCAGCGCCTCGCGGACGCGTTGTTGATCTGGAAAAGCACCGCGAAGTACAACAGGCCTGAGGATTGGGTTTTCGCCAGTCCTGTTTATCATGGGTACAAACCATATTGGGGTCAATCGATTATGCGCAACATAATCCAACCCCGAGCCCGAGAGATTGGGATCATACCATCCATCGGATGGCACGCTTTTCGCCACACATATTCCACGCTCCTGCGCTTCAACCACGCCGACGTGAAGGTGATGCAGGAACTGCTCCGTCACGCATCCAGTCGGGTCACGCTGGAAACCTACACGCAGGCGATCACGGCCCAGAAGCGGGAGGCACAGAGCAGTGTCGTTGACCTTATATATGGGGCGTGACGAAGAAAACGAAACCGACGGAACAGGCTGTGTGCCCACGAAAAGGAGTCGTATAAGCTGCTGAAGATGCGGCTCTTGACCGATTCTTGTCATAGTTACGTATCATTTTTTGTGCCTACGAACGATACGCGAAACATCCGCTAAGCTATTGATTCTATTTGGCGTCCCCGACGGGATTTGAACCCGTGTTATCGCCGTGAAAGGGCGGTGTCCTAGGCCGGGCTAGACGACGGGGACCTGGAATGACCCCACCGGCGAAGCTGCCGTCGATTGAAAAAGGGCCAGCCCTCAATCTATCAACTCAAAAATCGGGTGTCAAAAGACTCGGCGTGCTCCTTTACTGCCCTTCCCCAGCTACGCTGTTGCTATGCGCCAGTACAAGTATCTCGAAACGCTCATTCTCGGATTCGTCGTTGTCCTGCTGGTATCGAATCTGGTTGCGCAAAAAATCTGCCGCTTCGGACCGGTCGCCATCAGTGGCGCTCAACTTCTCTTCCCCATTACATATATATGTGGAGACGTCTTCACCGAAGTCTACGGCTATGCGGCCTCGCGACGGGCTATCTGGCTCGGCTTCTTTGCCTCCGCCCTTTTGAGCCTTATGGGCGCGATCGCCGTGGCGCTTCCCGCCGATCCCGGCTGGCATAACCAGCGCGCCTTCGCCACCGTTTTCGGTTTTGTGCCCAGATTTGTCGCCGCCAGCTTGCTGGCCTACTGGGCCGGGGAGTTCGCCAACTCCTTCACCATGGCCAAGCTCAAAATCCTCACCCGGGGACGATGGCTATGGACGCGCACTATCGGCTCAACCGTAGTCGGGCAGGCCATCGACACCGTGCTGGTCGTCTCCATAGCCTTTGCCGGAACAATTTCCTGGAGCACCATGGTCCGTCTGATGCTCTCCGCCTATCTCATCAAGGTTATCTACGAGACGCTGGCGACGCCGCTCACCTATGCGGTCGTCGGCTGGCTCAAGCGCGCCGAAGGAGTGGATGTCTTCGATACAGGAACCAGCTTCAGTCCCTTCGCCCTCGGCATCGACCGCGCAAGCCTTTGATAAAGGAGAGATTTTGCCGATACCTGACTCAATGAGCAGTATAAAAGTGCCCTCCCCAGGCGGCCCTGAGACGCTCGTCCTAGCGGTCGTCCCGGTCCCTCAGCCTGGCCCGCGAGAGCTGCTCATCCGCGTGAAGGCCGCGGGAATCAACCACGCCGATCTGCTGCAGCGGCAGGGACACTATCCTCCTCCACCCGGAGCCTCCCCAATCCTCGGCATGGAGGTCTCGGGCCACGTCGCGCAGCTGGGTCCTGGCTACTCAGGCCGCTGGCAGGTAGGAGACGAGGTGCTTGCCTTAATCGCCGGAGGCGGCTACGCCGAATACTGCGCCGCTCCGGCCGGCCAATGCCTGCCAATCCCGCAAGGTGTTTCGTTAACCGAAGCCGCGGCCATTCCAGAAGCTGCCATTACCGTATGGACGAACCTGTTCGAGCCGCGCCGGCTCTTTTCCGGAGACTTGTTCCTGGTTCACGGCGGCAGCAGCGGAGTCGGCGCGATGGCCATCCAAATCGCGCGCTGCTTCGGCGCCCGCATTGCCGCTACCGCCGGCAGCGACGGCAAATGCCGCTACGCCATGGACATGGGGGCCGAACAGGTCTTCAATTACCGCACCGGCGACTGGGCGGCGGAGATCGCGGGGTGGTCCAAGCCCCATGGTGTCGATATCATCTTGGACATGGTGGGCGGCAGCTACTTTGCCAAACACCTGGAACTCCTGGCGGCCGGCGGCCGGCTGGTGCAAATTGCCTTTCTTGGCGGCAGCCAGGCGGCCATCGACCTTCGCGTTGTGATGAGCAAACGCCTTTTGATCACCGGTTCCACGCTGCGCTCCCGTCCAGTTGCGGAAAAGTCCCTCCTGGCCTCCGCCGTGGAGCAGCATCTTTGGCCACTTTTCGAGGCTGGGCGCCTACACCCCACGGTAACCAGAGTCTTTCCCTTAGCGCAAGCCGGCGAAGCGCATCGATTCATGGAATCCGGCGAGCATATGGGAAAGCTGGTGCTGGAGGTCGAATGACGCTGAATATTCTGAAGCAACTCGCAATGGACCCTCATCCAAATTACGCCACCTCAGGTCCCAGGGCTTTTCAGCAAAGATGATCGTTCTCGATTAGAATGAGGTGTTTTCTCTTTGCACTGTTGCCGTAATTTTGACGTGGAAGGCTGGTTATGCACAGGCTGCGCGGGATTCTCCTCCACCTTCCATCTGGCTTGAAAAGGGATTCAGGATCGCCTTGGACAACGTATCCGGGACGATTCCTGAGCCGAGACAACTTCTCCGAGGAATTCGTTTTGAAAAGCTTTCGCCGGTGGTCCCAACTTTATTTTCCCCACAAGCTTGCAGCGAGCCACGTGCTCCCTTTGGCTTTGATTTTTGCCTTCCCGCTGCTTACCGCCTGCGGGAAGCCGGCTGCGCCGCAAGCTGCCGCAGCACCGCAGGCGATGCCTGTTAAAGTCGAAATAGTTGCGGCTGCCGCCGTTCCCCAATTCGACCAATACATCGCCACCATCAAGTCGCGGCGTTCGGCCACCATCAATCCGCAAGTAGATGGCAATCTGGTCAGGATCAATGCCCATTCCGGAGATCGTGTGCGGGCCGGCCAGGTGCTGATGGAGATCGATCCCTCCAAGCAAGATGCAACTGTCGCGTCCTCCAGGGCCACGGAACAGCAAAAACTCGCGGTTTACCAGTACAACCAGATCGAACTGGTACGGCAACGCAAGCTCTTCGAGCAGGGCGTTACCAGCCGCGACGCTTTGGATCAAGCCGAGCAGGCCTACAAGAACTCCAAAGCCGATTACGAAGCTTCGACGGCTACTACCACCACCCAGCAAAGACAACTGGGTTATTACCGCATCGCGGCTCCCTTTGACGGAATCGTGGGTGATATCCCGGTCCACCTGGGAGACTATGTCTCTCCAACCACCATGCTGACCACGGTGGACGAAAACCGCGACCTGGAGGCCTATATCTACATTCCGACGGAACGCGCCAGCTTGGTGCGCCGTGGTCTGAGCGTAGAACTTACCGACAATAGCGGCAAATTACTGGAGCGTACCGCGATCGATTTCGTTTCACCCCAGGTCGATAACGGGTTGCAAGGAATATTGGCAAAAGCGCCGGTGCATGGAACATCGCTACGCAACCAACAGTTGGTACAGGCTCGCGTGATCTGGACAACGCTGCCCAAGCCGGTGGTTCCAATCCTTGCTGTGTCCCGGCTGGGCGGCCAGACCTTCGTATACGTAGCACAGAACCAGGATGGAAAGTACTTTGCCCGGCAGCGGGCCATCACCATAGGTGACGCCGTGGGCAATAACTATGCCGTCTTGAATGGATTACAAAATGGCGAAAAGGTCATCGTTTCAGGTACACAATTCCTGATGGATGGCGCACCTGTGCAGCCGTTGGGATAGACCGTTTTCACTGTAGGTGTAGGCCGAAGCAGAGTTTGCCGGCGCAGCTTTTCCGTTAAGAAAAGCTGCACATAACCCCTCTCGGAGAGGACACGGTAACAGTGAAAACGGAATAAGGAATTCCAGACAAGTTTTGCCGCTCCCGTTCCTGTCCAGCCCGCTCTTGCCTTTTTGGCGGCTGCCGCGGGGCGGACGCGGCCTGCACTCACGATAACAACGATGAAGCACGAAGCCGGCAGTCTGATTCTGCTTCGCGCAAGGGAGTGTTACTGTGGTTGATTTCTTTATACGCCGGCCCGTGTTTGCTACCGTGTGCGCGCTGCTGCTGATCCTCGCCGGCGCGGTCTGCATTCCAACGCTGCCGGTTTCCCTATATCCGCAACTGGCGCCCCCGCAGGTTACCGTAAGCAGCAACTATATAGGCGCCAACGCGCAAATCGTCGAGTCCGCTGTGACCATCCCCTTGGAGGAGCAGATCAACGGCGTGGAGGGCATGCGCTATATCTCCTCTACCAGCTCGAACGACGGAACCAGCGCCATTACCGTAACCTTTCAAACAAACTATAGCCTGGATATTGCGGCGGTCGATGTGCAGAACCGCGTCTCCGCCGCTCAGGGCCGCCTGCCGCAATCAGTCACCACTACAGGAATCACCATCACTAAGGCGAACAGCAACTTCGTGTTCGCCGCCGCCTTTTTCTCACCCGGAAATCGCTATTCCAATCTCTTTATCAGCAACTACGTCGATGTTTATGTCAAAGACGCTCTGAAGCGAATCCCCGGAGTCGGCGATGTGATCATCTTCGGCGAACGGAGATATGCGATGCGGGTCTGGATTGACCCCGCGCGTCTCGCTGCCCGCGGTCTCACAGCGGTTGATGTGACCAACGCGCTCACCGAGCAGAACGTGGAGATCCCGGCCGGCCAGGTAGGCCAGCCGCCCGCAAGCTCGGCACAGTCTTATCAGATTCCGGTCCGCGTCATTGGACGCCTATCCGATCCTGCGCAATTCGACAAGATCATCGTCAAGAACACCGCTAGCGGCATCGTCCTGCTCAAGGATGTTGGCCATGCCGAACTAGGCGCTGAAACCTACTCCACCGATCTCCGCTATAACGGCGTGGATGCGATCGGCATTGGCGTTCAACAACTGAGTAACGCCAACGCGCTCCAGGTAGATCGCGACGCCAAGGCCGCGCTGGATCAATTGGCGAAGTCCTTCCCTCCGGGGCTTACCTATGAAGTGCCATTCGACACCACAACCGTGGTTGGCGATTCGATCCGGGAAGTAGTCGGAACGCTGGGCGAAGCGATCGTAATCGTCATTGTCGTCATCTTCTTTTTCCTGCTCGACTGGCGCGCCACGATTATTCCGGCAATCACCATCCCGGTGTCGCTGGTGGGCACCTTCGCCTTTATTAAAGCCTTCGGATTTTCCATCAATTCGTTGACCATGTTCGGGATAACGCTCGCCACCGGCCTGGTGGTCGACGACGCCATTGTGGTCATCGAAAACGTTCAGCGCCATATCGACCAGGAACATTCCGATCCACATACCGCGACCTCGGTGGCCATGTCCGAGGTCACAAGCGCAGTCGTCGCTACATCGCTGGTGCTGATCTCGGTATTCGTGCCGGTTTCTTTCTTCCCCGGAACCACGGGCATTCTCTACAAGCAGTTCGCCCTGACCATTGCGTTTTCCATCGCCATCTCCGCATTCAATGCGTTGACGCTCTCGCCGGCTTTGGCGGCACTGCTTCTGCGTTCGGAAAAGCATAAGCGCGGGCTGCTTGGATGGATCGATCGCACTATCCACTCCAGCACGCTTCTTTATGGCAGATTCGTCCGCCAGGTGTTACGGGTCCGTTACATCGTGCTGGCGTTCTTCATCGCCGGACTGGCGGCCACCGTATACCTCTATACCCATGTTCCCTCCGCCTTCCTGCCTACAGAGGATCAAAACTACCTTATCTGCATTGTGCAGACGCCTCCCGGCGCTTCGCTGGCCTATACCAGCGAGGTGGCTGACAACGCGGTCAAAATAATCCGGCAGGATAAGGATGTCTATGGAACCTTCGCGGTGATGGGATTCAGCCTCAGCGGAGGCAGCAGCTCTAACTACGGACTTATCTTTGTGCCTCTCAAATCCGTCGAGCTTCGCCAAAAGGAAGGAAATGGCCACTCGGCTGCGGCTATTTACGCCGACCTCAGCCCCAAGCTCTTCGGGGTGCCCGGCGGCCTGGTAGTCATCTTCCAGCCGCCTGCCATTCAGGGATTGGGCAACTTCGGCGGATTCCAATTTGAGCTGCAGGATCTGGGCCGCAACACGCTGAGCGATCTCGCTCAAGTCGCCCAACGGATCATCGGAGCAAGCCGTCAGGACAAGATACTCACCAATCTTTACACCAGCTATACGGCGAACGACCCGCAATTGCTGGTCTCCATCAACCGCGAGAAGGCGAAAGCCATGGGAATATCGCTCAGCCAGATCAGCTCGACTTTGAGCGTCTTCATGGGATCGTCTTACGTGAACGATTTCGACTTTAACAACCGCTCGTATCGCGTTTATGCGCAAGCTGACGAACCTGCTCGCAGAACCTCGAGCGATCTGCGCAGGTTCTACGTCCGATCCGATTCCGGCCAGATGGTCTCCCTGGATAATCTGGTAGATATCCAGCAGTCTTCCGGACCGCAGGTCATCAGCCATTACAATCTGTTCCGGGCAGCGGAGATCGACGGCTCTGCCGCTCCCGGCTACAGCACAGGTCAAGGCCTCGCGGCAATGGAAAGCCTGGCGAAGAAGAATATGCTCCAGGGCATGAGCTACTCCTGGACCGGCCTTTCGCTCGAAGAAATTGAAGCGGGCAGCAAGGTGATCCTTATCTTCGGCCTGGGAATTCTGGTCGTTTACCTCACCTTGTCGGCACAGTATGAGAGCTTCGCTCTGCCTTTCATCATTCTGCTGGCAGTACCGATGGCGCTGCTAGGCGCGCTGGGAGCAGTCTCCTTGCGAGGCATGGCGAATGATGTCTACTGTCAGATCGGTCTGCTGATGCTCATCGGACTCTCGGCAAAGAACTCCATCCTGATCGTCGAATTCGCGGAACAGATCCGCGAGCAGGGAAAATCCGTCGCCGAAGCCGCGATTGAAGCAGCGGAGTTGCGTCTAAGGCCGATTATGATGACATCCTTCGCCTTCATACTCGGCATCCTGCCACTGTGTTTTGCAACCGGCGCAGGTGCCTTGGGACGGCGCTCTGTAGGCACCACCATCGTTGGGGGCATGCTGCTCTCAACCATTCTGAATCTGATTTTTATCCCGGTGCTTTACGTAATTCTCAAATCGGGATTGGTCCGCTTAAGCAGTGGTAGACCGTCGGCCGAGCGGGAAAGCGTCTCTGCTGTTAATCCGTAGGGGGATTAATCAGAATCCCAGGTCCCAGAATCGGGGCCTGGGGCACCGGAAGGCCCTTTCTGTCCGTAACGGACCAGAAAAGCAACAAACGAGAAAAACCTCGCCGATGGCGAGGCTCTCTCCGGGAGTCAGCCCTGATATTTACGCGCTAAACGAAGATCCGCATCCACAGGTGCTCTTGGTATTGGGATTTTCGAACTTGAAGCCCGCGGCTTCGAGCGTCTCCAGGTAATCCACCACACAGCCATTCAGATACATCAGGGAGGTCACATCGACGAAAACCTTCAGTCCGTCGAAGGTGAAGACCTTGTCCATCATGCCCGCTTGATTCTCAAAAGACATGGAATACTGGAACCCTGAGCATCCGCCGCCCACTACACCGATGCGGAGACCGGCAGGCAAGGGATCCTGGCTGGCCATGATCTCGCGCACTTTCGTGACCGCCTGAGGGGTGAGCGAAAGCGGCGCGACCGTTGGATTGAGGTTTGTTACCGGTTCACCGATGCTTGTGGTTGCCATCCGATTTTGTCTCCATTCGTTTGGGCTAACTTTATTTTATACCGCTTTAGGTTGGATGTCTGCCGCAAGCCGAAGGACTCCTCCGTTTAGCTCTAATGCGCGGTCACATCGGACGAGATGCCGGCGAACTGGGACTCGGACAACAATCCCCGATCCACTAATTGATGCGCGGAGGCATACGGCCTGTGGCGGATGATCTGCCTGGCTTTGGGCTCGGAGATGCCCGGCAAAGAGCTTAATTCTTTCTGCGACGCGGTGTTCAGGTCGATTCGAGGCGCGGATGAGGGCGTTTTGCTCTGGAGCCCGTCCTTCACACCATCGGCGATATCGTTGACTTTTTGCTCTGCACGGCCCGCAGCCACCCTGGCATCCGCCAGAGCCTCCTTCGACTGCTGCTTCGCCTTCTCCGTTGTCCGCGCTGTATCTTGCCGCAATTGTTCGTCGGAACGGCGTTGCGATCCATTGGTACAGGCAGTGAGGCAACCGAATCCAGTACCAGCAAGGATCACCAGGGCTGGAACCAAGCGGAAAAAACATCCCTGAAGTGGCTTTAAATTATTGCAATTCATACTATTCTCCTCTGCGCTTTCCTGGGCAGTCCGGGAGAGGCCCAGCAAAGCTCGGTAGGTGGAATGCATTGCTGTAATTAAAGTTGCCAGCATTTCTAGCATTTCTTCCTGTCCTCTGGAGTTGCTCGAACCGTGACATAGAAATATTTCTACTCAAAACTGTAGCGCGTGGCGTCATTGCGGGACTATGATGGCTACCCAAACGGCCCCTCCTACCCCCGAGCCCGGCCAAATCCGGACCCGCTCGGGTACCTGGGACTGCCTTAGACCGACTCCAGAGGTGCTTTATGCATTCCTCCCTACCCCCTATGTGGATGTGGATCGTTTGGGCCGGATTTACCGTCACGTTACTCGCTCTCCTGGCCTACCGCGGTACGCTGACCCGTTATGAAGAGGACCAGCTGTTCTTGGACGATGCCTCCGATCACCAACATAAGGAGAATGACCTGGTCTTGCGCAGGGTTGCGAAGATTCAACCCTTCGTAAGAATTTGCACCGGAGCAACATGCGTTTTGACGGCGACTATTTTGGGCCTCTACGTATGGGATGCCATTCGCCAGTTCTACATGTAGTTGGGCCTGGGTAGCAGCGAGCGAGAGCTGCACCAAGAATGTACGGCAAAACTGCTTACCCCCACGGGCGCAGCGTGGGGTTGTCTGTTTTATTGGGCGTCCGGGACTCCCTATTTTTCCGATCTGTCACAGAGCCTGTGCCATCAACATACGCCATCCGAGACGGACTCCGTCGCGAAGCAGAAAATCGCTCAGTGGCATTTCTCCAAGGTGGGTGGCCAGCATGCGGCCGAACAAGCGGGGATCTCCAGCCAGCGCCGCCATAGCGCGATCCCGTATCCCCGGCCATTGATCCATGCTCAGCATGAGATTGGACATGAAATGGGAGAGACGCAAAATCGCTGGATGACCGGCCTCGTAAATGGCGAGATCGTTCGCATCGACAGCTTCGGCAAGCAACTGAGCTTGACGGAAAGACAACGCCAGCCCTTCGCCGGTGACCGCATCCGCAGACCCTGACGCATCGCCGATGAGCAGCACATTTCCCGAGGTCACGCGGCGCAGCTTCCTGGTCGCGGTCATTGCTCCCCGCGCCGCGGTAGCCGGCGCGGCGCCCTCTAAACGCCTCTTCAGGAGCGGCATGCTCTCGAGTACCGCATCCATCCTTATAGATGGATTGCGGGTAAGAGTGGCCACGCATACTTCATCTTGTGCGGTAGGAGTAACGTAGGCTTGGCCGGCATCTCCCCAGTACACTTCCACCATGCGGCTCCAGGGCCTGATCCGGAAATGCCGGCGAACTCCGAATCGCCGCTTGCAATCTTCTCCGCCATCAAGCCCGCTCCACTGGCGCACTCTGGAGGATTGGCCATCAGCCCCAATCAGATAACGATGGGCGCAGGTTTCACCATTCAAGAGCACAGGTTGGCCGCGGTTGAACGCCACGCGGGCGCCCCAAGCCAATCGGACGCCCACTCGCTCTGCGCGCTCCACTAACAGCGAATGCAGGCGCAAGCGGCGAATGCCGATGCCCCCGCCGATAGGAAAAAACGCGGCCACGCGAGCATTACCGGAGAGGAATGCTATGCCTTCAAAGGGAGCGCCGTCACTTTCCGAAATGGATATGCCCAATGCGGTAAGTTCTCTTTGCGAGTCGGGCATCAGCCCTTCGCCGCAGGCCTTGTCGATCGGCGGAAGCAAGGCGTCCGCAACCAGGACATCCAGGCCTTTGAGGCGCAGTGCAATCGCTGCCGCCAAGCCCGCGGGGCCGCCGCCCGCCACCAGCACATCGCAACCAATCCCCTTCGCCTGTTTCATCTACCACTCCAGCAGCAGCATCTCCGCGCAAAATCCTGGACCCATGGCGGCCAGCACGCTGCGGCTTCCCGGCTCCGGTCTGCGGCGGGTCATAATCTCATCCAGCACCACCAGCACCGAAGCCGAAGACAGGTTGCCTACCCGCCGCAGTGCCTCCCAGGACACATCCAGTTCCCCATCCTTCAGGCCCAAGGCCTCCGACGTAGCTTGCAACACCTTGGGACCGCCGGTATGCATGATCCACGAGCCTACCTGGGCGCGGGTCATCCCATGCTCGGCAAGAAACTCATCGACATCCCGTCCCAGATTTTCGTGCACCACTTTGGGGACATCGGGCGAAAGAACAATCCTGAATCCCTTCTCCGAGATACTCCAGCCCATCACATTCTGTGTACCCGGATAAAAGGAGCTGGCGCTTCCCAGGATTCTCGGCCCCGGCAACGGCACCCGGTCGCCGGCCACCAGCACGGCCGCGGCGCCGTCTCCAAACAGGCCCGAGGAAATGAGATTGGCCACAGTGACGTCCTCGCGCTGCCAAGTGAGAGAACAGAGCTCGACTGAGAGCAGCACAGCGATCTGATCCGGATAGGCGCGAACGTAATCCGCCGCTCGCGCCAAGCCTGCGGCTCCGGCGACGCAACCCAAGCCAAAAATCGGGATTCTTTTCACTTTGCGGGAGAGTCTCATCCGGTCCGCCAGCCGCGCGTCGATGGAGGGGCTGGAGATTCCTGTAACGGAGACGAAAAATAAAGCGCCGATCTCTTCCCTATCCACGCCCGCCTTGCTCAGCACACAGTTAATCGCTTGCTCGCCCAACCGCTCCGCGGTTTCTATCCAAACGTCGTTCGACTTTCCCCAAGTGTCCAACCCGGCGTATTGCTCAAGGGGACGGCAAAAGTACCTTCCCTGCACTCCTGTCCTTGAATGGAGCCGCTCCAGTACCGCGGCATTTTCAAGTCCTTTGTCCCAATAGGTCTTGAGCGCTGTGATGACTTCGTCTTGTAAGAAGTAATACGGAGGATAGGCGGTCGCGGTGGTGACAATTCGCATGCACTCTCGATTGAATTCAGAGTCTTCTTCACTGATGCAAACTATCGTTTGATGCTAGCTGCTCCATGCTCCGATGCGGCTTCCTCCCGGTTCTGCTTGATGAGATCACAGATCAAAGAGCGATTCATTGACGCGGTACAAGCAGCGGCTAAAGCCGATCGCCTTTCAAGGGCTTACGGCCCGACTGAAGTCGTGCCCTGATACAAAACGACAGGATTCCGCAAAAGACCCCGCATGCACGCCGATGGATAGAGCCCCTCGCAACCACTTAATTTGTCATCTCTACCGGAGCGCAGCGGAGTGGAGAGATCTGCGGTTTTGGATCCCTACTTCAAGCAAATCTAGGGTGCCCCAGGTCCCGATTCTGGGACCTGGGATTTCACAAATCTATTCAAGGGAAAGCGAAGCCGGGAAAATTTCGATGCGTTCTAAACCGACGGCGCCGGTTTGCGTATCGCTGGTGAGCACAGGCTCCAAGGCTCTTCCCACCAGCAATAAACGAGGCCCCGCGGAGGAAGGAAGCTCTTCGAATTCGCCCAACCGGAAGGCCAGGTAGTTAGCCTCGGGACGGGAAGCGTCGCTAACCGCCACGCAAGGCGTGCCGTCCGCCACCCCGCTTCGCAGCAGAGAAACCGTTATTTCGCCGAGATTGCTTCCTGGCATATAGATGGCCAGGGTCGCGTCCTGCGGCAGATTCGCCGGTAATCGCTCCAGCGGCTCTCCCGCCGCATGATGTCCGCTGATCACAATCAGTTTGGAGGCAAAGCGCCGGTCGGTCAGCGAGACACGCAGCCATGCGGCCGCGGAAGAGGCCGCCGTCACTCCGGGCACAACCTCAAACGGCACCTCGGCTGCGCGCAGCGCGTCCATTTCTTCTCCGGCCCGGCCAAAGATCATGGGGTCTCCAGCCTTCAGTCGAATGACCAGGAGACCCCGCCGGGCTGCGGAGATCATCAGATCGTGGATTGCGGACTGAGTGATCTTCTTGCGGCCGCAACGCTTGCCTACGCTCATGATCAGAGCCTGCTTGCCGCTGAGCTTCAAAATGGATTGGGGCACCAGATCGTCGTGCAGCACCATGTCCGCCGCGGCTAGCAGGCGGACAGCTTTCACGGTAAGCAACTCCGGATCGCCCGGACCCGCGCCAACAAGGTAAACCTTGCCTGCGTTCGCTTCCCCGGTTCTCAATGGGGCACTCACCGGCGCGCGTCCTCAGCTAACTCCACTGCGGCGGCAAGCACTTCCTGCCGCGCTGGACAGGACTCCGCGCTGCAAACCTCGCGCTGCGCCAAGCGGTGCAGCAGTTCCTTGCGTGCTTCGCCCGGAGGCGCGGTCTGGAGCACTTCCCGGCGCAGGTCCCCAACGTCATCCAGCCACTGCCCCAGGCCGGGCGCCAGTTGGAGATCGATCTCCCGCCTGAGTTTCTGAGCCAGCGCGGGACTCTTTCCCCCTGTCGAAATTGCGATCTGCAGGTCGCCGCGCTGAACCAGCGAAGCGCAGAAAAAATCGCAGAGCGGCGGATCGTCCACGGTATTCAAGAGAATCGAACGGCGCGAGGCCTCTTCAAACACGCTGCGGTTCACTTCCCGATCGTTAGTAGCGGCGATCACCAGCAGAGCTCCGTCTAGATCGTCAGGCACAAAGCGGCGCGCTATCCAATCAATCTCCCCTCTTTCGCTGAGCGCCTTAACCGCCGGCGCTGCCTGCGGAGAGACCACGGAGACTCTGGCCCCACACCGCATCAATGCTTCGATCTTCTCCAGAGCAACCGTTCCCCCGCCTACCACCAGGCATTTTCTTCGATCGAGCTTGAGAAACAACGGAAACAGATTCACAGAGATTCCGTCCTCGCTAAGAGCAGGCGGCGGCCGCTGTTTCTTCCGCCAAAGCAAGGGTGGCTCCGGCCAACTGAGCACGCAGCTCGTCGTCGCTCTGCCGCGCAAAGAAGGAGCGCAGGTTCTCCCCCGGTTTCCGTTCTTCCAGGTAGCCGCGCAAAAGCCGCTCCACGGCTTCGGGCACTTCGCTCGCGATGCAGCGGTAGCCCAAAGGCCGGCCCGTGGCCTGGTGCAGGCCGACGGAGCCGCCCACGTAAAAATTGAATGCATCCACCAGTTTGCCTTCGTGTTTCACCTTCTTGCCTTCTAAGCCTATATCGGCAATCCAGTGCTGCCCGCAGCTATTGGGGCATCCCGTGACGTGCAATTTGATCTGCTGATCGAAGCCGGGCAGCCGCTCTTCGAGATCGTCCACCAGCCAGCGCAGAAATCCCTTGGTTTCGGTAATCGCCAATTTGCAGAACTCAGTACCTGTGCAGGCGATGCCGCCGCGCCAGAAGCTGGAACCCTCAACCGGCAGGTCGATGGCCGTGAGTTCGCGAGCGAGCGGCTGGGCATTCGCTTTGGGCACGTTGGTCACGATGAGGTTCTGCATGATGGTCGTGCTGACGTGGCCGTTGCCGAACCGCTCCGCCAGATTGGCGGCTTCGCGCAACTGCACCCCCGTCATGCGCCCGCGCAGTACGGAAGCTCCCACGGAGTAGAGCCCCTCCTGCCTCTGCGGGTGAATCCCAACGTGGTCGCGGACAATGTCGTCAGGAACAGTTTCCTCAACTGCCTCGTCGAGCCTGTAGCCAAGCCGTGAATTGAGATCGTCGAGAAAGGTCTCCGCAGTCCAGCCTTGGCGAAGAAACAAATACTTCATGCGCGCCCGGTCTCTGTGTTCCCGCAGGCTTTCCTGATCGCGGAAGAGTTCGGCAATCTTCAGCGCGACAGTGGATACCTGGTCCTGACGAATGAAAGCGTCCAAACGCACGGCCAAGTGGGGCTCCTTGGAGAGGCCGCCGCCCACACGCACCGAAAACCCGGTTTCTTGCCGGCTGCCGCTCTTGCGCACCGCGGGCGTAAAGCCGATATCGTTGATCTCCGGGTAGGAACACCAAACCGGGCAACCGGTAATGGAAATCTTGAACTTCCGGGGCAGGTTGTAAAGCTCCGGATTCGCTTGCAACCCGTGTGCGATCTGCAGAGCAAAGGGCGAAGCATCGATGATCTCATCGGCGGCCAAGCCGGCCAGAGGGCACCCGGTCACATTGCGAACCACGTCACCGCAGGCCCCCCGCGGTGACAACCCTATCGCCTCCAGCCTTTGTATGATCTCCGGCAAACGTTCAATGGTGAGCCAATGCAGTTGGATACTCTGCCGCACTGTGATATCGGCTAAATCGCGGCCGTACTTCTCCGCTATATCTGCAATCACCCGCAGCTGCGCCGAGGTCGCCAAGCCGTTGGTCAGAGGGATGCGCATCATGAAGTACTCGGTCACATTCCCTTCGCCACCTTTGCCGCCGGTAGCTCCCAGACCATCCCCCTGAGTGTAGATTCCCCACCACTTGAAATATGAAGACGCCCACTCCGGCGAAACGGAGGCTCTGCCGTCGCGCGCGAAGGCCCGGATTTCATCCATAGCTTCCCACGGGTTCTTCTCCCGCTTGATCCGTTCCGCTCGCTGCGCCTTGGTTTCCTTGACCTCGGTCATCTCATCCTTTCCTTGAACAGGAAATAACGTGTGAAAACAGAAAATAGTGCGCCGCGCTAGAGCAGGCACCCTGGTTTCCTAAAATTTGACTGTGTGAGGATCCTTAGGAACGGCCCGCGCGGCATGATGGGATCATGCGACAACACTCCGTGCGCGAGTGACAAGATAAGGACATACTTGCACTTTATGCCTAGACCGGATGGAAGTCAAGTGAACCCCAGTTCCCTGTGTTGACACACCTCAACAACCGGGGATATATAAGAGGGTTCCCGTCCCTTAGCTCAAGACCTGCCATGATTTGCCCATCGTGATGTGCCCATCCGGCAGCAGACAAAAACTACGACCTACAACAATCCCGTGCTCGAACGGGAAGGAGAGCATTTCTATGAACTCTGATTTTTCGCGAAGAAGCCTTCTCAAGGGAATGGCATCCAGCGCTCTACTGCCTGCACTTTTGAAAGACGCCCCTGCCGAGGCGCAGACGGCGGGCGCGCGGCAGGCAGGGCCGGAATCGCCGGAACAGATAAAAGCGCAAGTGCCGGACGCAAAAAGAGGCAAATGGTGGCTTGGCCACGGCATGCCGCAAGAGGGTCCGGATACGCCCAAGATCGCTGCTCCGATCGGCGCTGGCCGCGGCGGCGACATGACCCTTGCGATTCGCCGGGTCACGCAACTCGGGGTAACTCATGTCCTGGGTGGCGGAGGGCGGATTCCCTGGACGGTAGAGCAACTCCAGCCGATGGTGAACCAGTTGAAGGCCGAAGGCGTCACTCTCGGCAATCTGATGATCGCCGGCTTTCCTAAGACAATCTACGGCCGGCCTGGGCGTGACGAAGAGATTGAGAAGGTCAAACAATCGATCGAGGCGGCGGGCAAGGTAGGGGTTCCTGTCGTCGAGTACAACTTCTACGCGCATCGCGCTATTGAAGGCTATTTCGGAGAAATCGGCAGAGGAGGCGCTGGGCTGACCGGCATGAACTACGACCGCATGAAGAACCTGCCGCCGCTTCCTGACGAAGGCACCCACACCCTCGAAGAGATGTGGCGCAACATCACATACTTCCTGAAGGCCGTCATCCCGACGGCGGAAAAAGCGAACGTCCGGTTAGCCCTTCATCCTAACGATCCGCCCGTGCCGCTCAGCCGCGGATCGCAACAGATTATGGCCACGGTCGAGGGCTGGAAACACCTGATCTCAATCGTGAACAGTCCCTCCAACGGCATCACCTTCGACTGCGGCGTCACCCGCGAGATGGGCCATGATCCGGTCGAAGTCTGCCGCTACTTTGGAACCCGTGACCGCATTAACCACGTGCACTATCGCAATCCGACCGTCTTCACCCCCTACGTAAACTACGTGGAAGGATTCATCGACGAGGGCGACAACAACATGCTGGCGGTAATGCAGGAACTGGTGCGGGTCAAATACACGCGGGAGGTTTATCCGGAACACGAGCGGGCGCTGGACGCGGACCGGGAAGTGGGCATTCACAACCAGTATCCTCAAGGCGGCGGATACACCGGCATGGTTTTCGACATCGCATACGCCAAAGCGATGCTGCAGGCCTCGCTGATTCTGGAGAAGAAAGGCGCGGAGAACAGGAAAGCCTAGGGACTCCGCGCTTCTGGAGAGGCAAAGCAGATTCCCTTCTGTAGCCCCTAATCCGCGGTGCTGATCTGATGGCGCACATCGGCGCCGCGCACCCAGAAGATCACGTCCTTGGCGATGTTGCTGGCGTGGTCCGCGATCCGCTCCAGGTTGCGGGCTATCAGAATCGTATTCAGCGCCTGCAATGCGGTTTCAGGATTCTCCTGCATCTCCCGCATCAACTCTCTATAGGCTACCCGGTTCATGCGGTCAATCTCATCATCCATCATCACTACAGAATCGGCCGTTTTGGCGTCGGCATCGAGCAAAGCCTGAATGGCGGAACGAATCATTCGCGATGCATGCTCCGACATCCCGGCAATATCCACCGGCAGTTCCAGTTCGGGGTATCGGAGCAGGTCCTGTGTTCGAATGGCGATGCTCATCGACTGGTCGCCAATTCTCTCCAGGTCGCCATTGATCTTGATCACGGCGAGAATAAAGCGCAGGTCGATGGCCATGGGCTGCTCTTTCGCCAGCAGCTCATAGGCCATCTCGTCGACCTCCCGCTGCGCCGAGTTGATCGCAGTCTCGTTTTCCCTGACATACTGGCAAAGGCCGGCATCGCGCTGCAGGTAGGCATCCGCAGCCGCCTGGACGGCCTGTTGGGCAAGCGCCGCCATGGCCAAAAGCTTGTCCTTAAGCTCTGCGAGTTGCTGCTGAAAATGGATCCGAGGCAAATTTCCCCCTCACTAGGAATTGTGCATCACTGCTTATGACAATTTGAATAAAATTAGCCCACACGGCGTGCTGCTCCGCTGTACACGGACCGGGCTTGCTGGGCTAAAAATGGCTCCGCTTGCCCTAATTTGGGGAAACGATCGCCCATCCTGTGCTCCCTTCTCAATTGCTTCGTCAAACCTGTGGCCTAGGGAAATTCCGCTTACGTCTGAAGTGAAAATGGCTAGCGGCTAAACCACCCAAGATTGCATCTCTACAACAAGAGTGTGATCCGAAGGTGAACAACAGTGCCAAACAAGGGTTACCTTTCACCCATAGTCAAGTGCTGCAGGAAGGTATATGTTGTTTAGTCGTTGCGCTCAAAGACGCTTTTAATACCGTATTCACTGGACCCCCGGGAGCATGGATAGTATGTCCACCGTTCTGCACCAAGAAATTGCACCGCCCAAGCAAGATTTCCTCCCCTTAAACAGTACCGACCACATCGAGTTCTACGTCGGCAACGCGCGCCAAGCGGCCTACTTCTACCGCATGGCGATGGGTATGAGTCTGGTTGCACATGCCGGACCGGAGACGGGCCAGCGCGATCGCGCTTCCTTCGTTCTTCAGCAGGGAAAAATCCGTTTTGTCCTGACTACGCCCCTCCGGCCGGATACGGAGGTAGCGGAACACATTCACTGCCATGGGGATGGGGTTCGCGATGTGGCGCTCTGGGTCGATGATGCGCGGTGCGCCTGGAAAGAGAGCACCAAGCGCGGCGCCCGGAGCATACGCGAGCCGTTTGAACTGAAGGACGGCAATGGCACCGTGAAAATGGCATCGATAGCGGCTTACGGCGACACCATCCACACCTTTGTCGAGCGGCACAACTATCGCGGAGCCTTTTTACCGGGATACAAAGCGGCGCCCGACGATCCTCTGGCGCGTCCCACCGGGCTGGCCCATGTGGATCATATTGCCGGAAGCGTGGGCTGGGATGAAATGAACCGCTGGGCCAATTTCTATACCAACGTAATGGGCCTTGGTGTTTATAAGCAGCTCGCGGCGGAATCGACCGCAATGCGGGCGAAGGTGATGGCGAGCGGCAATGGCAGGGTAAAGCTTTCCATTAGCGAGCCATGTGAAGCCCGGCACAAGTCCCAAGTGGAGGAGTACCTCGAGTCGTATCACGGCCCCGGCGTCCAGCACATCGCGATGGCCACCACCGACATCCTGTACACCGTCGCCAAAATGCGGCAGCAGGGCGTTGAGTTCCTCAAAATACCCCATTCCTACTACAGGGATTTGCAAAGCCGCGCCGGCCGGATCGACGAACCGCTTGGGGAGCTTGAGAGACTTGGCATTCTAGTGGATTGGGACGACGACGGCTATATCCTGCAAGTCTTCACCCGCCCGGTAGAGGACCGGCCGACTCTATGCTTTGAAATCATCCAGCGCAAAGGCAGCCGGAGCTTCGGGAGGGATAATAACCTCAAGGGTCTGTTGGACACCTTGGAGCTGGAACGAGCACAGCGCGAACAGCGGTAATGGCCCAAAAATGACTTGGAAAATGATTTAGGAAATGATCTAGGATTGACCTTGAGAGGTTGCCGCTCGAGGATCCTATGCGAACCCTGCTGGCGCTACTGATGACGGGACTGTTGCTCGGGTCCGGAGCATCTGCCAAGCAGACCAACAAACCCGATCTTAAATTGACTGCTTCGATCGATACGGCAGCGCCCGAGCAGCAGCCGATCCTGGTGGTGCATATCATCAACCAGTCCGGCCACACCCTGCGAATACCCGATCCGCCGCTTCTATGCAAGCCGGCTCCAGGCGCACTCTCCCTCACAGTGAAGTTTGTCCCGGAAAATGCGAGCCAGTCCCATTCGACCGCCGACTGCGGCCTTGAAGTGGACGGCAGCGGACTTCCCGATATCCGCGAGCGCGCCCAGAGCTGGCTGGTTCTTAAAGCAGGACAGGAATACGAAGCACGTCGGCCCCTGGCCATGGGCGTGGATACCAACGCTCATGGAACGTACGACCTGTGGGTCGTCTACGACGGCCCCTGCGCCACCGATGAAGACGTGCAAAAGTTGAAGGATGCATCGATCGCCGCGCCCATCGGAAAATTCCAGTCCGAAAAGCTGACCTATAAAATCAACGCGCCCAAGGAATAGCGCCTTACAGCCGACCGGAGGCTCTAGCCGACAGTGTTGACCAGCCTTCCAATACCAGCGATTGCGATGCGAATTTCGTCTCCCTGATTCAGGGTAAAAGCATCCGGTGGAACAATACCGGTGCCGGTAAGTAGGAAGCTGCCGTGCGGGAAGCTGTTCTCGCGATAAAGATACTCCAGCAATGTGGTCACCGGTCGCTTCAACTCGGCCAGAGTTGTCGAGCCGGAAACTTCAACCCGCCCATTGCGCAAAATCTGCAACGAAATCTCGGTCGAGACCGGCATTGGGGCTGAGGAGATCAGGATCCCCGGACCTAGTGCGCAACTGCGGTCGTAAACCTTGGCTTGCGGCAGATAGAGCGGATTCTCGCCCTCAATGTCCCGCGAGCTCGATGTCGTTGCCTATGGTGTATCCCACGATTTTTCCGCCAGGACTGGCGAGCACCGTAAGCTCCGGCTCGGGTATGGACCAGGCCGAATCCCGGCGAATGGCGACTTTTCCCTGATGGCCCACAACCCGTTGAGGAGCGGATTTATAGAAGAGCTCCGGGCGCTGGGCGGAATATACGCGATCGTAGAAGTCCCCTCCCCCGGACGACTTTGACTCCTCCATTCGAGCATTGCGGCTGCGAAAATAAGTGACTCCCGAGGCCCAGACCTCCTGACTCTGAATGGGAGGCAGCAGCAATCGCTCGATATCCTCGAAGGCGGTTGCGTCGAGCGCATCGAGCTGGGGAATGCGTTGCTCGAGATAGCTCTCAAGAGCCTCACGCGTGACCAGGCGATCCCAGGTTGGATCGCTTCCTGCGTAGTACCGATTATCCCGCTCAACCAAGTAACCGCTGGCCGTCCTATAAAGCTTCATGCCGTCTTTGCCTTCCTGATCCAGCTATTTACCGTTCGAGTATAGCTCCCGTCAAAGCCGCGAAGTTTCAGGATGTTGGCTTGCGTCTGGGAAGTTCCATTCGAATTCAGATTTATTTCGCGACAGACCAATCCAAGCTCGATTGCCCTTTCGTACACGGTTTGGAGGACCACGGCAGGAGCTTTTGTCCTGTCTCGCGATCTGCTCCGCCCCGGAGCCATTGGCGCACCGCAATCCCTTAGGGCTCTATCCATCCATCATCACCTACACCAAGGGAGATCTCATGAAAAACAGCGAACAGGAGAACATAGCCAGCCTGACGGAATCACCCGTCAACCGTCGGGCATTCGTCAAAGGCGCAGGTTTCACCGGACTTGGATTAGCAGCAGCTTCGTTGATGGCCGGCAGGTTGGGCATGATGGACAAATTACCCGGCGCCGGCGCGCTTGGCATCAAGCCTTCCTCAGTCCATGCGGCAGGCATAACCGACGTCGATATCCTCAACTTCGCACTTAACCTCGAATACCTTGAGGCGGAGTTCTACGTTATGGCTTTGCTCGGCAAGACGATTGAAGAAGTCGGAGTCCCGATCAGCGGCAACAGCGGGACACCGGGCCCAACCACTGGAGGGATGAAGGTAGACTTCAACGATCGGGCTGAGCTATCCAGAAGACTGAACACCATCGCCACTGAGATCGCGTATGACGAAGTGGAACACGTTTTATTTCTTCGCAACGCGTTGGGAGGCGACGCTGTCGCCAAACCCGCCATCAATCTCGACGCTCTGGGGATCGGTTTCGCAAACTTCAGATCGTTCCTGCAGTTGGCGCGCGCCTTCGAAGATACTGGCGTCTCCGCCTATGGCGGCGCGGCTCCGTTGATAACCAGCAAGGCGTATCTGGGCGCAGCGGTGCAAATTGCTCTCACCGAAGCGTTGCACTCCTCGAACCTCCGGCTGCTTATAGCGGGAAACAACATCCGGACCTCCCCATTGGACAGCCTGGATAAACTTCCCCCGCCGTCCGGACTGCAGTACTTTGAGACTGACCTGCAGGGGCTGACCGTGGTGCGCACCACCAGCGAGGTGCTTGCAATCGTTTACCACAACAGCACACCCGGCACGTCGAGGGGCGGATTCTTCCCCAATGGAGTCAATGGCACGATCGCCACCGTCTAGAGCGAAAGCAAAAGAACCGCGCTGCGGCCAGGCCGCAGCGCGGCTTCTAATTGCCTAAGGCTGCCTTTGCCCTTCTTTAGGGATCCAAACCCTCTACCAATCCGGGGTGCCCCATATCTGGCGCGCTCTTTGCGCCAGATGTGGGAAACCACAAACTTTCAAAGCAAAGCCGGGCGCCTCTTCCTTTCATGCGGACGGATTGTGGCTGCGCAATTCGCGAACAATTTCCGCCGCCGCGGCGCGCGCCATGTCCTCTTTGTCCGGCGGGAAGGAGATGGCGCCTACACGGGCGTGCCCGCCGCCGCCATATCGCTCACAAATCGCGGAGAGATTGATCAGGTCTTCAGTACGCGTCTTGGTCCATGGATTGGTGCCCACCGCAACTTTGGTGCGGAAGCTCGACTTGCTCAGGCCAACGCTGTAGGTCGCTTCAGGATGTAGAAAGTAGGGGATGAATTTGTTGTAGCCCTCCGACGGCATGTCTGTGATGTCGAAATAGATCACTCCATCCACCGACTCCGACCGCTCGCCAATAAGAGCCAGCGATTTCCTATGCCGTTCGAGCAAAGGGGGAAGCAGCTCGGCGACAAACGGCTGAGAGAGAATTTCCTTCAAGCTCATTGACGTGAGCAAAGGAATAACCCGCGGTATCAGTTTCGGGTCCTGGTTCGACTCGATGATCAAGGTTAGCTTCATCGCCGGCTCCGCCATTTCGACGGCGGCCTGGGCGCTTGGATAAAACGCTCCATCCACGATGTCGGCCCAGCGCACCAGTTCGGCGACAGGAGCCGGATCGAATCCGAAGCAGCTCTCCGCGATGTGCGCGATCAACCCGGTGCAAGAGGCGTAATTGGGATCGTAAAAGTGACGGTTGCGCTGGGCGCCATCCTCTTGCCCGCGCAGGAAGGTCTGCTGGTCCTCAGGGGTAAGGAACGCGCTGAGGTGATGATCAAACCACCAGGTAACCTGGGGCGAAGAGGAGTACTTGAAGTCCACAATCGCATTTTCGTCGCCGCTAAAATCCGAGTCGCTGAACAGCGCGCCCGCGCGGTGGACCAGGCCTTGGTATCCATATTCCGCGTCTGGGCGGATGCACTCGCGATGGAAGCGCGTGAAGAGTGAAGCGGAGCAGGCTCCGTCGAAACACTTATCGTGATACAAAACGCGAACGTTCAAATAGATGCCCCCAGCCCAACCAAACATCAATCGAGGAATGACTAGGATTGCCGGGAGTCGTCCACATGTCAAGCCCCGGCCAAGAACCCTTCCGCGATAAATCTCCTCCGATGAGACAATGGGCGGAAGCCGGCGCGGCAAATTTCCAAGGAGATTCTTTATCGGGATGGGTCACGCTCCATCGCCGCTCGAAGACACAGCCGGATGGAAGCCGGCGATCTGGATCTCGGGCGCCGCGCTCCTAGTGGTTGCTCCCCTGGTGTTCCGGGGCTGTTCCTGCGGACACGACTTCGATTTTCATCTGCTTTCCTGGATGGAAACGGCACGGGCCTGGCGCACAGGGGTTTGGTATCCACACTGGATACATGCTGCCAATTTTGGCGCGGGTGAGCCGCGGCTGGTTTTCTATCCTCCACTCTCCTGGATGCTGGGCGCCCTGTTAGGCAGCATGACCTCATGGCACGCGGCTCCGGGACTGTTCGTGCTCCTGGCTTTGCTGGCTTCGGGATGGAGCATGTATCTTCTGGCCAGGGAATGGCTGCCGGGCGAGAGGGCGATCCTCGCTGCGTGCCTCTACATGGCGAATCCTTATGGGCTCTTCGTAATCTATGAGCGCTCCGCCTTTGGCGAGTTGCTGGCTGGCGTGTGGCTGCCCCTGGTAGTCCTCTTTGCGCTTAGAAGACGCTCGTCTATTTGCGGCCTGGGTTTGGTGCTGGCGGCGGTGTGGCTGACCGATCTACCGGCAGCCGTCATGGCCAGCTATATGCTGGCAATGATTGCCTTGGGAATGGCCCTGGCGGAACGAAAGGCGTGGCCGGTGCTGCGAGCCTTTGGCGGCATGGCGTTGGGACTGGGGCTGGCGGCATTCTACATCTTGCCTGCGGACTTTGAGCGGAGCTGGATCGAATCCATACGAGCACTTGAGCCTGGTTTGCGCATTCAGGATAACTACCTCTTCGAGCGCACTGCCGATAGTTATCACAACCAGGTGCTGGGGACGGCGTCAGCTATTGTGGTGTTCGAGATTGTCATCGCTGGAATTGCAGCCTGGCGCCTTCTGCGAAAAAAGCCCCGGTCAAGCGCGGTCCTGGCGATTGCCTGCCCCCTTGTGCTGATTCTGTTCTTGCAGTTCCCGATCAGTGGAATCGTCTGGAGTCACGCTCCTTTCTTGAAGTTCCTGCAGTTTCCCTGGCGATGGCTCCTCTTCGTCAGCGTGGCCGCCTGCCTGCTGGTGGCGCTCGCAACCGGCAGGCGCTCGCGAAGACTCGCCGCGGGCGTGGCCGTGTTGGCAATGGTGCTCGCCGGTACACTGCTTTTTTTTCAACCCTGCGACGATGAAGATGCTGTTACCGCCCAAGTTGCCGCCTTCCGCGCCGGCCAGGGAGTTGAGGGAACAGACGAGTACACCCGGTTGGGCGCGGACAACTCGGAGATACAGCAGGATCTCCCCTTGGTCCGTGTCCTCCGCGGCGCGCAGGAGGATGTTGCCGATAGCGGTCAGACGGATAATCCGGCCTGGCGACCCGAAACAACCGCCAGCATCCCGGCGCATGTCACAGTGGCGAGACAGAATAGCGAGCATTGGACAATCCGTGTGGAAACCAAAGCCACGGGCTTTGTGGTGCTGCGGCTGATGGATTATCCAGCGTGGCGGGTGACCTTGAATAATCAAACGGTTCAAGACCGGCCGTTGCGCGACGACGGGCTGATGGCTGTGCCGGTAATCGCCGGGGCCAACGACATCGACATTCGCTGGCGCACAACAAGCGACGTAATCGCCGGACGCGCCGTCTCGGCAACCGCCCTGCTCTTGCTCATCCTGTTGGGTATAGGGGAACACCGGCAGCACAGCAGGGGGCAGGAAGAACCCTTCAAACGTCAGGTATGATGGGGCAAATGCCGGCCAACATTCACGAGTTTCTGGAGCGCGGCGCAGAACGAATCGATCGGACGTTGGATCGTCTGCTTCCCGGCCCGGAACAGGAACCAGTATCGATCCACCGCGCCATGCGGCACAGCGTATTCGCTGGAGGAAAGAGGCTGCGCCCCGTGCTGTGCATGGAAGCGGCAAGAATGATTGCCGGCCGGCTGCCCGAGGGTGTCGAGGAATTGGGGTCAGCCATAGAGATGCTGCATACCTATTCCTTGATCCACGACGATCTGCCGGCATTGGACAATGACGACCTGAGGCGGGGAAAGCCCACTTGCCATGTAGCGTATGGCGAGGCGATAGCGATTCTCGCCGGCGATGCGCTGCAGACGCAGGCCTACCAGGTCCTTGCCCGGATGCAATGCCCCGCTGCGCAATCGGTTGAGATTATCGGCCGCATTGCGCAAGCTACAGGAACGCTGGATGGCATGATCGGCGGCCAGGTCATGGATCTGGAAGGAGAAGCGCACAAGCCCACGGCGGAGCTGGTGCAGGCAATCCATCGCTCGAAAACCGGCGCTCTGATCCGGGTGAGCATAGTGAGCGGCGGGATCTATGCCGGTTGCGCCGCCGGCGACATCGACCGCCTGTGCGAGTTTGGCAGCAAAGCGGGCCTCGCATTTCAGATCATGGATGATGTGCTGGACGTAACCCAGGATTCCGCGCAATTGGGTAAGACCGCGGGCAAGGACGTTGCCACCGAGAAGGCGACCTGGCCTGCCGTCTACGGCATCGAGCAGAGCGTCGATGATGCGCGGAGATTGATAGATGAGGCCTCGGCCCAACTTGCAACCTATGGAGAGCGGGCGGATACCTTGAACGCCCTGGCGCGGTATCTGGTGGAGCGGAAGCATTGAAGAACAGCTTGACGGAAGAAGACGTTCTGGCTGCGCTCAAGGATTGCTATGACCCGGAGCTTCCGGTCAACATCGTGGATCTGGGCCTCGTCTACTCCATCAGGCTGGCGCCCGACGAGGCCTCGACATCCGCTTTTCCCCGGCAGCGCGTCGAAATTGACGTGACCATGACTACGCAAAGCTGCCCCTCGCACAGCATCATTCTCGAACAGGTGCGCAACCGGCTCTCCGGAGTGCCGGAGATCGGCGCAACCACGATAAACCTGGTTTGGGAGCCGCCCTGGACGCCGAACCGCATTAGCCAGGAAGCCCGCGAGCGGCTTGGGATCGGCTAGCAAGGGGATGAAAATCGGGAAGGTTTGGTTGGCAACTACACCTAACTTTGTCATCTCGACCGGAGCGCAGCGGAGTGGAAAGATATGGGGCACCCTTCGATTGGTGGCGATTTTGGATCCATACTCGAAGCACATCTGGGGTGCCCCATCCTTGCTGGCAGAGTAGGCTTCCCAGGATGATTTTCGACAGAGTGTTCATGGGCCTGCGGCCCACTCAAGGGGATGAAAATCGGGCTGAGGAAGGCTTGGTTGGCAATTACACTCACTTTGTCATCTCGACCGGAGCGTAGCGGAGTGGAGAGATCTGCGGTTTAGGTGTGTAACCGCGGACCTTGTTTGGATGGTAGCCGGGTGCCTCAGGTTCGCGAAGCTAACCTTAAGTTAACCTGGGTCTTTTTCGCGATTTGTGGAATCATTCCGGAACCAGAACTTACTTCTTTGCGTTTTCGAGGAAGCTCCTGATGTGTGAGCCCTGCGCAGACAGCTCTTCGACAAAGCTTTCAAAGCGGCTAATGAGCCGCCTCCCGCTCTCCAGGTAGCGAGGAATACTGTTCCACAGCTCGGTAGCATCCTGCGGATCTTCAAGCAGAGCGGCCGTGGCGCCTGCGACGGTCACCGCTACTCCCGCCTTGCGTTTGCCGCGCGCGAGCAGAACCAGCCCCGTGATCAGAGATCCCACAGCCAAGCTACGTGCCCAGCACCTTCGATTGTTCGAGACTTGACCTACCTTATTTCTGAATCCCTCTGCGGCTGCCCTGGCTGCGGACGCAGCCTCCTGCGGAATCTGTTCGATGGCCATAACTCCTGACTTCCTCTCCCTATATCTGGATGCATCAGATGCAAGGAAGCATATCCTAGTGGCCTGAGTCAGTCATCCGAGTAAGCGCCTAGTCGAGATCGAACTCGCGCAGCGGTTTTCCCTCGTCCGGCGTCTCCTTGGCCTTGCGCAGCGCCTCTTCGAATTTCTTATCGAACAGTTGCTGCTTGTTCTTTTCCGCTTCCACCGACTGGCGGAAGATATTTTCCTTACGCTCATCCCGCTCGTGCATGGCGCGAGCGGCCGTCTCAAAGTCTTCAAAGGTGCGCTTGCGAGGCGCGGGGGTGTGAGACAGAATGGCGCGCGTCTCGGGGTCGATCTTGAGAATGGCTCCGCAGTCCGGGCAGGTCACATCAAACGCGTTGCTCGATTTCCCGGTCATAACCGCGTATTTTACAGTATTTGCCCGCTGCCGCGCGCCGCCCTCGGGTTCCCATCAAAGCCAGATTGCCTTGTGGCCGGGGCATTGCTGTCCCGCCTGCTCGATCAACTCTTCAATCAACCCTTCACCATAGCGGGATAAAAACCAAGCCGCACCGAATACCCTCTCCTGCGGATGGCGCCCGGGAAACAGGTTGAGGAGAATTGTATTGGCATCGCGGCCCAGGCTTTGCTCCCGATTGAGTTCATGATTTGCCGCTAACCGGCGCAGGCGGTTCATCTGATAGAGCATCTTCGAGGCGGCCACATCCGCGGCGCGTCCAAGGTCTTCATTGAGAGAACGCATGTGAGAGGTCAACGCCTGGATCTCGGCATCCAGAGCATTGCCTGCCGAGGCCAGCTTGCGCTTGGTCTCGATTCGCATGGCGCGGGCGCCAAGCCGCTGCGCCAGCTCCCGAGGATCGCTCAACCCTGCCTCGACGACGCCGGGCAGGGACACGTCATGCTTGATCAATAAGTCTCCAATCGCGGGTTCTATAAGCGTGGCGCTAAGACGCGGCATAACCGGCGTGGTGCGGCCGAGAATGCGCTCATAAAGTACTTGAGACTGGGCAAAGTAGGCAATCTCCGCAGGCCCCCCAATGTAGGCTGAAGTGGGCAGGATGGAATCCTGAAAGACCGGCCGCAGCAGCGCGTTGGGGCTGAGCCGTTCCGGTTCCGCATCGAGAATGGCCAGCAAATCGGAGGTGGAGTAAACCTGCTTGCCTGCCTGCCAATCACCGCTCCCGTTGCGCCGCAGCGGCAGGCGAGCGCCCGAGTCGCCGCTGATAAGGAAAAGCAAACTCGAATGCGGCTGCGTCAGGACCTGAGTGTGATAGCCAAAGGCTTGAAGCTCGCGATCGCGGTCGGCGAGCGCAACCTGCAACTCCTCCGCGCGCACGATGGCTTCGCGGAGTACTTCGCTGCCTAGCGAGTGACAATTCCTGGACGAAGGGTCGAGAACGATCAGCCCTTGGGGGGCAAACACGCGGGAGATGAATTCTCGGAAGGCTTGGCTGAAAGTAGCGTTAGGGCGATAACAGGCAGCGAGATCGTCCAGCAGCGGGCCGGAGCCGAGGAGTTCGGCCGCCTGCCGCAAAACCTCCTCAATGCCCTGGCCGAGCGGGATTCGGCCCACCGGCCCGCCTGCCGCCCCGTTCGTTAAATGATCGGCGGCAAGCCGCAGCACTTGCAATTCATCCCCGGCCGGCAACGTGACCTGGTCGGCCTCGGCCAGATCATGGTCCTCAGACGCCAACCAGAAGACCGGCACATGAGGGTGACCGGAGACTGACGCGTCCTTGGCCTTGCGAATCGCCGTGGCCGCTTTCAACAGCGTGAACAGCGGACCGCCAAGCAGAATGACCTGCTGGCCGGTCACCACCGCGCCGGCGCCCTTGCGCAGGCGATTGATGTTCTCGAGAGTCGGGCTATTCCCCGCCTCGTCTCGGCCGCGGCGATTCTCCCGCTCCAGCAGATCGCAAAGGGCAGACCGATGAGCCGGCGGAACGACGACCGGGTCCGTCATCCAGGTGGTGGAGTAGGCGCTCGCCGTATAGAAGGGAGAAAGAGCCTCACGCCGCTCCGCAAAATCGAGAAACAGCCGGCTCAGGTGGGGCAGAATCGAGATGGGATAACACTCTGTCTTCAAAGCGTTGCACTCTTCCGTTTCAAAGCCCGCGGATTCAGTTTCTCATGCTGCGTGGAGATTCTTGAAGTTGCGTTCGTTGCGCGCCTTCGCTTGGCTCGCGCAAGCAAGCGGCGGATCTTTTCAGGGTCTTGCGCCGGTAAAACCTCCAGCGCATAAAGCGCCAGCGAGCGGTACACGTTCGTCAACATCGGATGCGGCAGCAGCGCCTCAAGATGCAGATGTATCGCTGCCTTGTCTCCGCGGGCGATCGGTCCGCTAAAACTGTTGACCAGCCCCTGGGAAAAGATATTCTTCAGCGTCGCCTGGGCGATCGGCTCAATCAGCCGGCGAGCCTGCGGCGGAGTAAGTCCCGCCAGATGCGCGGTTTGCTCCGCCGCGGCAATGAGGCTGACGAGCAACGGAGAAGTCAGCATGCCCATTGCATGATAAAGAGCCTTCCCTTGCCCGGAGATCGCGAATGGGCGGCCGCCGAGTTTGCGAACGATGGCGTTCAGTTTGCGCCGCGTGGGTTGATCCGCTTCGATTGCGAAAGGAACCCCCTCCAAGGAAACAGGCGCGCGAGTTGGGAAGGTCATCAGCGGATGAACCGAAGCTATCCGCGCCCCGGCCAAAGCGGCCGGCTGAAGAACGGCGGCGCTCAAGGCTCCGCTGGAGTGAACCACGGTTTGCCCTTGAAAACAGCGGCCATTCACTTGCCCGCTCCTGCGCTCCAGCAGGAGACGGGTAACCTGAGCAATTGCGGAATCGGGTACACAGAGCCATAGAACCGCGGCATCGAGGCGGGCCCGATCCAGGGTGGTGACCGGAAATCCGCGCTGCGGGCCGGAGGAACGAGACGCCCCAAGAGGAGAAACCCTGATCACTTCGCGCAGCGGTATTGCGGCCGCTCGCAAGGCATGCGCCAGCGAACTGCCCCAGTTGCCAAGCCCGACGATGGATATTCCAGGGATAGGACGGCTGCCCGGCCTCCCGCTTGTGGCGTGCTGATTCATTCTCGTTTATCCAAGTCTGTGAGATCCGAATGGTAGGGTAAATGAAAACCACCTTAAGCGAGGGTCTGAATGGCAACCAGGAAGGCATTGACGGCGAGCACTGCGAAACCGGCAAAGAAAGCAACCGCCAAAGTAGAAGTGATCTCATCAAAACTGAGCTACGATGGTCCGCTCTTCCGCGTCTTCACCGACCAGATTCGGGAAAACGGCAGAGAACTTCGCCGCGAGGTGATTCGGCATAGTGGATCGGTGGTCATTCTGGCTCTGGACGATTCAAAGAACAAGCGCGATCCGCTGGTGGTGATGGAGCGGCAATATCGGCACGCGGCGGGAAAATACCTGCTCGAAGTCCCCGCGGGAAAACTCGAAGAAGATGAAAACGCTCTGGCGGGCGCCAAGCGCGAACTGCTGGAAGAGACAGGCTTTCGCGCCAGGAAGTGGCGCAAAATGGTGCGCTACTTCGCCAGTCCTGGATTTCTGGGCGAGTGGATGCAGGTCTTCGTCGCCGAATCTCTGACCGCGGGCGACGCCAAGCCCGAATACGACGAGCAGATCGATGTGCGCATGATCCCGCTTTCGGAACTGCTGCGCATGATCGAGCAAGGAAAGATCCAAGACGGAAAAACCCTGATCTCGGTCATGCTCTACGATCGTTCGCGCCGTCGAACCGCCTCCGTCCCAATTCGCCACAGAAAATAACCCTGGCTTTCCGTGCAAACCAATCCACCCCTTGCCGCGTCTTTAGAGAATGGCAGGTTGGGCTTTCCCCCAACCTCGATCTGCTCGAAGGAAGGTTGAAGAGCCAGCGATGGCATACAAAGGTAAGGTGAAGTGGTTCAATAACGCTAAGGGCTATGGTTTCATTGGGCGCGAAGACGGACCTGACGTGTTCGTTCATTACAGCGCGATTCAACTTGACGGATACAAAAGCCTGAAGGAAGGAGACGATGTCGAGTTCGACATTGTCCAGGGCCAAAAGGGTCCTCAGGCCGATTCAGTAACCAGGGTTCGGGAAGTCGCCTGACGGGTGCTGCAACCGTAGCAGCTCCTTTGCGCGTCCGGATGCGGGCGTCCCAGGCTTCGCGAAGCCAGCTTGGGGTTTGTTTCGTTCATGGTGTTGTAGAGCGAGTCCGCCCACTGCCGTTGGTTCGCCGTGCTCAGCGTGCTGCGCGCCTCCATGCGACCGGCTCATTCTCCGTCCAACCTGTTCTCCAGCGTCCAAAGCGTTCTCCTCATTCACTCCAATCATGTATTCTGCGGCCTAGAGCACGAAGCGCGCGATTCGCGCATAGCAAGAGGGCCGGGGTGGATAACAAATCTATCGCACAGATGCTGGCCGAGACAGCCGACCTGCTGGAAATCGGCGGCGGCGATCCCTTTCGCATCCGCTCTTACCGGCGAGCCGCCGAAGCGGTGGAGAACTCCACCAGCCAGCTCAGCGCCATCGCGCATGAGCCCAAGCGCCTGCAGGAGATACCCGGCATCGGCAAAGGCATGGCGGCGAATATACAGGAGATCGAGGCGCGAGGGAGTCTCCCGCTGCGCGATGAACTGCTCACAAAATACCGGCCTACCATGCTCGAGCTTCTCAAGCTGCCCGGCATGGGGCCTAAGACGGTCTCGCTGCTGTGGGAGGCGCTGCAGATAGAGAACGTAGAGCAACTGCAAACCGCGATCGACGAGGGCCGGCTTGAGTCTCTGCCGAGATTCGGCGAGAAGCTGATTGAAAAGTTGAAGCGCGGAGTCGCCGAGTACCGCAAGAACAGCGGCCGCTTCCGCGTGGATCAAGCGGAGGAGGCCGCCGAACGATTGACGCTCTACCTGCTGCAGTTTGCAGGAATCGATCGCGTGACCCCGGCGGGCTCCCTGCGGCGCGGGCGCGAAACCATCGGCGATCTGGACTTTCTGGTAACCGGGCCGGCATGCTCGGAAGACAAGGTGGCTGCCGCGGTGGAATACACGGCGGCCTACCCGCCGATTGCGGATCTCCTGGCAAAGGGCCAGAACAAAGTAAGCTTCCGCTTGCGCACCGGCCTGCAAATCGACGTGCGGCTGATGCCGGTGAGCTGCTATGGCGCCGCGCTGCAATACTTTACCGGCTCGAAGATGCACAATGTCTCGCTCCGCCAGCGCGCGTTGAAGCGGGGATACACGTTGAGCGAATATTCTCTGGCCAGGCTGGAGGATGGAGCGCCGGTGGCCGGGGCGACGGAAGAGGAGATCTACTCCGCGCTGGGGCTGGACTGGATTGTTCCGGAGCTGCGTGAGAACCAGGGCGAGCTCGAAGCCGCCGCCGAACACCGTTTGCCAAAGCTCATCGAGCAGAGCGATCTGCGCGGCGACGTACACATGCACACGCAGGCCACGGACGGACGAAACACTATCCTCGAGATGGCGGAGACAGCCGTGGCGCGCGGCTACGCCTACATCGCCATCACCGACCACTCGAAGAATCTGGCCATGACCAACGGACTCGATGACAAGCGCGCGCTTGAGCATATGCAACGTATCCGCGAAGTGGATGCGGAGATGGGAGGACGCATCCGCATTCTCACTGGGATTGAAGTCGACATCCTGGGCGACGGAGAGATCGATCTCTCAAACGAGGTGCTCGCGCAGATAGACGTGGTCATCGCCAGCGTACACTCGCTCTTCAGCCAGGATAAAGGGCAGATGACCGAACGCATGCTCAAGGCTCTGGAGAATCCCTATGTCCGGATTCTCGGCCACCCGACGGGACGCTTGCTGCTCAGAAGAGACGCCTACGAGATGGACCTGGCGGCAGTGCTGAAGCAGGCGGCAAAGCTCGGAGTGGCGATCGAGCACAACGCTTATCCCGACCGCCTGGATCTCTGCGACGTTCACCTACGCCAAGCCAAGGAAGCAGGCGCGAAGATCGTGATAAACACGGATTCGCACCATATCAGCCACTTAGACAATATGCGCTATGGAGTACTTCAGTTGAAACGCGCCTGGCTGGAGAGCGGCGATGTATTGAATACCCTGCCTATGGATCAGTTTCTGGCGTCGCTACGGTCGAAACCGGCGAGTTAGCGACCGTTGATTTGCGATGCTCCAGCACTTGTATTTGCAGTTGCTTTTCTTGTCTGTCATTCCCTAAGGGAATCTGCTTCTGAGCTCTCGTGCATACTCGGTTTCTGAAGCGGATGTAGTGCGGTGGCCCATTCAAGCCGTTTTTTGGCTTGAGTGGCGGGTGGCCCATTCAAGCCGTTTTTTGGCTTGAGTGGGGTAGGTTCGCAGCCTAAGCTTGCGCTGTGCCTTGGCGGGTGGCCCATTCAAGCCGTTTTTTGGCTTGAGTGGGGTAGGTTCGCAGCCTAAGCTTGCGCTGTGCCTTGGGGACTGAAGAGATTCCAGGAGTCTGGGCAGACTCACTTTGTAACCTTCTGCTGCTACCGTCGCCGAGAGTCGTTCATCGATGCGTCGGCAAATCATACGTTTGAAGTTGCACTTGAGCACGTCAGGCGAAGTTTCCGCTTCTACGGGAGACTCAGCAGGAGAAACTACCCCACGCAAGCCAACATAAGGCTTGAGTGGGCCACCTGCCGATGTGACAACGCTTGATTATCCGGGTATACTCGAAGTGTACGGTGGACTTCCGTACAAGGGAGAAGAGCTATGGCAGTTGTCAAGCGGCGCACGGAACGGACGGAAGCCCGTCTTCTTCCCGAGCAAAAAATGCGAATTGAACGAGCGGCCAATATCAAGGGGCTCTCGTTCTCCGACTTCATAGTTCAACATGCGGACGAGGCAGCTATCCGAACGATTCAACAGCATACCAGTTGGACGTTGGAAAATAAGGATCGCGATTTCTTTGTCCAGGCCCTGATCCATCCGCCTGAACCGAATAGCCGATTGAAGGCTGCTGTCCGCCGTTATAAGAATCGTGTGCGCGGCCGGTGACCAAAGAGAATCCGGGGTTCCCATACAAAATTGAGCCACTCGGAACATGTCATGATCGAGCGGCCTTTTCCTGTGGCGTTTCGGCGCTTGATATCTATCTCCAGCGGCAAGCCAGACAGGATATGGAACGCAATCTGGCAGCGGTCTTTATTCTCACTTTGGACAGCAAGACCGTCGCCGGTTTTTACACGCTTTCGGCACTTTCGATCCAAGCCTCCGAGTTGCCGGAGGAATTGGCCAAGAAACTGCCGCGCTTTCCTCTCCCGGTAACACTTCTTGGGCGGATGGCTGTAGGCCAATCGATGCAAGGCCGGGGTTTGGGAGAATTCCTTCTGATGCACGCGCTAGAACGGGCATGGCTTGGTTCCCAGCGGGTAGCATCCTGGGCAGTCGTCCTGGATGCCAAAGCAGGAGCGCGTGACTTCTATCTGAAGCACAACTTTGTTCCATTGCCTTCGCAGCCTGAGAGGCTGATTCTGCCGATGAGGACGCTTGAAAAGCTCTTTGCTGCCTAAGACCGCATATCCCGCCCGCATAGGATTGAACTCCGTATAGCGCTTCCCAGAGATGTCACCGCGCTTCGCTCGAGCACCGGAGCCGCAGCGGAAACTGTCCGGCCGTGGCCCATCCAAGCCGTTTTTTGGCTTGAGCGGGGTGGATTTACAGCCTGAGCTTGCGCTATGCCTTGGGGACTTAAGAGATTCCAGCAGTCCGGGCAGACTCACTTTGTAACCTTCTGCTGCTATCGTAGCTGAGAGTCGTTCATCGGGGCGTCGGCAAAGCATACCTTTGAAGTTGCGCTTGAGCGCGTCAGACGGAGTTTCCGGTTCCGCGGCAAGACTCAGTCCAACAGGGAAACAGAGAAACTACCCCATTCAAGCCAACACAAGGCTTGAATGGGCCACCCGCCCAAATGCACTAACGGCAAATGGCATCGTACCTTCATACACGCTCGTCCTAGTCGCATTACAGACCAATCGTAGACTCAAGCATAAGCATTCCTCTGGGCTAATCGCCCGCTCGCGTCCGCGATCCATACGTTATCATCTGGACCATATAGCTGCCATTGCTTCCATTGTTCTTTCGCCGCCGCTGAGGTCGTAAACGTAGTAAAGCGAATGCCCGAACTGAAGCCTATATGCAAGTCATGGGATGGAGACAGAGCAGTGACCGACTCAACATCTCCCAGTTCTAAATGGGCAAAACAGCTGTCAATCAATTCTTGCTCATCGTCAGACCCGAGCAAGATCGAATTCTGCGTTTCGAGCCTCCAATGACACATCTCGACGAGGAAGTGCCATTCACCGTGAACCTTCTTTTCATTAAGCCTTGGCAGAGGCTTTCCGATTTCCAAGAAGAACATCGATCCATGAGTCCTAGTAAGGCCCCATGCTGGTTTTCCGTTCAATGATTGGAACGTAGATTCAATCGTATCTTTATCGCTCATCCATGCATCTCCAAAATCTCAACGGCAATCTGGACCAACTCTTGGTATGAGTAGTTCATACCGGTAACTTCATCGTGAAACATTCTTTCTAAGGCTGGGGTGAACTGCTTCCCTGTTTGTCTCTCGGCTGCATTCTTAGCGTCATTTGCTTGTTTGTTTTGCCGTTGATTGTTTCCAAAGCTCGGGCCGCCACCCTTAGAACATAGGACGTTCCCGACGATTCCGCCTATGGCTCCCCCGATAAAACCACCTACTGTAGCTCCCGCACCGGCACCGCCTTCGGCACCGAGAACTCCGCCACCTACGGTTCCAACTCCAGGGGCCACAAGCGTTCCGCCTGCGCCTCCAACAATTGCTCCAGCACCTCCGCCAATGCCACCCCCAATTAATGCCCCTGCACTAGCACCCACTGCAACCGCAGCCCCTGTACAAACGGTTGAGGAGACTGTCGGCGCACTACTTGGGGCAATAGCGTGACTATACAAACACACATATTGTGACGTGTAGTCGTAGATAAAGGCGCCTTGCATCGTAGTGATAAAGAATCTTGAAGAGACGGCCTGCGGCGCTTGGCTTTACATGACGAACGCTAGGAACATTCCGAACAGAGCGATCCCACCGAATATCTTGGCTAGAAAAATCGTGGAGTCACGATCCACTGTCCTTCCAGATACCTTCCACCATCCCAGCGCGATAATAAAGCCAACGACACCGCCAACCAAGTCGATGAGAAGCACCGGAGCTTCCTTCATGATGTGTGCTTCCATTTTCTCCCTCTGTCTTACGGGTGATTGGCGCAGTACGCCGCTGCCCCTAAATAAATCCCTAAATGGATGCCAACTTTAGCTATCCCAACGGGGCCAGCTAGACTTTCTTCACCCAATGAAGTGGCAACTCCCGTAACGCCAGAGAGAACCGATCCGGGAGCGGACACAGCGCCTACTCCCGCGTCCGTCAAGACGCCAACTATGCCGCTTCCTGAAGCTGATGTGGAACCAGGAATACCTTGCCTCGTTCCCCCTAATGCAAAGTCACCGTAGGCCGCCCCGAAGTGTCCCGTGGCAACGTGTGTGATCGTGTCTGAAATTCCCGAGAACGTGTTCCCCAAGAAGGCAGTGCCAATCGTGGAGCCAATACCGCCGCCCTCTCCGGTTAGTCCGAGCACGCCTGCAATGCTGAATTGATTTGCTAGCTTGGCCGCACACTGAGCGATCTTAATTACCTTCTGCGTGTTATTTGGGGCGATAGTTAAAGACATCGCTCAACTGAAGAGGCTTCTCCTTACCTGAGGTCTTGGAAGTAAGCCAATATCCGCACTGCACCAAAATAATTGCGGCAAATAGTGTGTCGCCGTGGGGCCAGTCAAAGGGACTTCCAAGCACAGGAGGATGGCTCAATAGACATGCGTTTACCCACTGAGCGACAAAGAATAGCCACAAGAAAATGGTTGTAGCTCGCAGCGATCTTAGTCCCACAAGATAAATTGGAAACGCCAATGTCAAGCATAAAGCAGTCGTAATGTCTCGGATAGAGTCGAAGCCGAGGCCTAAAATTGCAATTAGGCCGAACAAAGTCTGCATAAGAAGAACAAATCCGCCTACGCCTAAAGACCATCTTGCAAATCTGATTGATTGAGTCATCTTAATGACACCCATTGTTCCCAATTATGGGCGCGATAGTGAAATAGCCAACAATTTGGCCAGCCGCGCTGTATTCGCTATCTTCGGCTGAAGAGGTAAAACTTGGATTAGCGGCGATATTGCCACCACGAGCAATAAAGGCATTCCTTGCTGCTGTTACCTTTGCCATGATCTGTGATTGAACGCTCTGCGCAGCATTGCATAGGGCTTGATTGCAGGCTTGCAAGGCTGAATTGTGCGACAACCCGAAGTTTGATCCTGGCGAAAGATTGCTTTGCGCATAACAAGCATCATGAGTCATACATGCAGAGTCCAGCGAATTGATCGGTGTCCCCATTCCCCCTGCACCGCAGAAGTTCCCGTAGGTCCAAAGTCCATGTACAGGAACTTGACCACTATTTGGGGCAATACCAAATGCACTAGCGGCGAACTGCGTCGTACAAATGGCGGGGTTCATCGTAGCGATATTCGGCTATCCAAAATGCGCTGAACCACTTGTTGGAGCACGGGAGACCTTTTCTGGAAATCATCTGGAGAAAATGGACCGAATGAGTGCTCCCACACAGTCATAACCACAGTGGCATCCCGATCCGAAGTGACCTTGCTCTCATCTATTGCTTCTAAACCAGCATGAATTTCTGCCGCTTCATGCGCGTATTCATCCTTTGGTGCCCCCAAGTTAAGAAGACCTTCTATGTCCTCTTCCTGCAAGATGGAATCAATCGTTGACGTTGGGATCATCATCGTCTACCTCCACCATGCAGTGATGATTTTGCCTGCATTTCTGCCTGCGGTTTCAATAACAACGGTTAGGCCATTCGTGCCGTTGTATACGTTTTGGGGAGTGCCATATTTTCCTATTTGAGTTGTTACTTGCCCCGTCTCTTCCGCAGTTTTCACAGCGGTATCGACATCGGACTGCGAAATATTTCTTTGGCCTAATCGCTCACCACCATGCTGGGTTGATCCGCCGCCGCTCGAACAAAGAACATTACCTACGATCCCACCAAGTAGACCACCGATAGCGGCTCCAACTGTAGCCCCGCCCGAACCTCCCAAGGCTCCACCCCCGATCGTGCCCACACCCGGTGCAACCAGTGTGCCGACTCCGCCGCCGACCAACGCACCAACACCTTCGCCGATCAGGGCACCCGCACTGGCTCCCGCGACCGCTCCCGCACCGGTACATACACCAGTTGAGGGCGTGGCAACGACAGGCGCGTTACTTGGGGCAATAAAGTGGCTTACATTGGACAAAATCAGTGTATTTGCATCTAAGGTCACCACTCGTCGTAGCCGTACGGCAAGATAATCGTAGACTTAGGCTCGCTGTTCGTGGGCGTTCACGCTGGCAAGATGGCCTCCTCCATCGACGACCCACACGTTGTCATCAGGACAGAAGAGTCGCCATTGAGTCCATTGATCTGTCGCAGAGGCTGAAGTCGTAAAGGTACTCAACGTCACGCCAGAACTGAACAACAGGTGCAAGTCGTGCGATGGGATTGAAGTGGTAGCCTTGTCAAGCGTTCCCAGATTCACTTCGTTAAACACGCGATCAATTAGTTCTTCATCGTCTTCGGAACCAACCATAATAGCCTCCCGAGTTGCTAGTCTCCAATGACACATTTCAACTAGGAAATGCCATTCCCCTCGTACGTTTTTCCTGCTTTCCTGAGGCAACGGTTTACCAATTTCCAAAAAAAACATCGAACCATGTGTTCTTACAAGTCCCCATGCAGGTCTTTTCTCTAAGAAAGTAAAAGTCCCCTCAATCGAAGGTATTTCGCTCATATAGTTCCCTCCAGGATTTGAACTGCTATCTCGCGCATCTCCCAGTATCCGAGACCTTGATGAGATACTTCGTCGTGGAATCGATCCTCCTGTGCATTGGTCATTTTCTTTCCGACCTCCTTTTCGGCGTCTCTCTTAGCATCATTCGCTTGTTGGTTTTGCCTTGAGTTTCCGCCAAAACTAGGCCCTGTTCCTTTAGCGCACAGAACATTGCCGATGATCCCGCCAAGTACACCGCCGATAGTGGCTCCAACTGTGGCTCCGCCAGAACCTCCCAAGGCTCCGCCGCCTATAGTACCCACGCCCGGAGCGACTAACGTTCCGACGCCTCCACCAGCTAACGCTCCAAGGCCTTCGCCGATTAAAGCGCCTGCGCTTGCGCCCGCCGCTACTCCGGCAGCAGTACACACGCCAGGCGAAGGTGCAGCAACCGTGGGAGCGTTACTTGGGGCAATACCAAATGCACTAGCGGCGAACTGCGTCGTACAAATGGCGGGGTTCATCGTAGCGATATTCGGCTATCCAAAATGCGCTGAACCACTTGTTGGAGCACGGGAGACCTTTTCTGGAAATCATCTGGAGAAAATGGACCGAATGAGTGCTCCCACACAGTCATAACCACAGTGGCAACCCGATCCGAAGTGACCTTGCTCTCATCTATTGCTTCTAAACCAGCATGAATTTCTGCCGCTTCATGCGCGTATTCATCCTTTGGTGCCCCCAAGTTAAGAAGACCTTCTATGTCCTCTTCCTGCAAGATGGAATCAATCGTTGACGTTGGGATCATCATCGTCTACCTCCACCATGCAGTGATGATTTTGCCTGCATTTCTGCCTGCGGTTTCAATAACAACGGTCAGGCCATTCGTGCCGTTGTATACGTTTTGGGGAGTGCCATATTTTCCTATTCGAGTTGTTACTTGCCCCGTCTCTTCCGCAGTTTTCACAGCGGTATCGACATCGGACTGCGAAATATTTCTTTGGCCTAATCGCTCACCACCATGCTGGGTTGATCCGCCGCCGCTCGAACAAAGAACATTACCTACGATCCCACCAAGTAGACCACCGATAGCGGCTCCAACTGTAGCCCCGCCCGAACCTCCCAAGGCTCCACCCCCGATCGTGCCCACACCCGGTGCAACCAGTGTGCCGACTCCGCCGCCGACCAACGCACCAACACCTTCGCCGATCAGGGCACCCGCACTGGCTCCCGCGACCGCTCCCGCACCGGTACATACACCAGTTGAGGGCGTGGCAACGACAGGCGCGTTACTTGGGGCAACAACCGTGCCCGACACGATTCCAGAGCACCCGATCTGCAAGCCTATTGCGGTTCTGGAGTTACAGACGAACTGCCCCGGATGCAGTGCAGGATTCCAACTCCGAACCCCATGACGCGGTTTTTCGCTTAGCTGCGGCATCGCAACTGGAAGCGGCTCCGGGAACGGCGTCGAAAAGGCAGGCTGCATGTTTGCCTCGATTGTACGGCGTGAGGGGCCGGGAAGCCGAGCGGTTTCTGTGCGGGATCGGAGGCGGAAGGGCGGCTAAGAGGAAGGCTCTTTGAACGTCGATTTGCCCGCTTAAAGCTGGATGATCTGGAGGCCGGGGATCATCTGGAAGTGGCGGAGATTGACGGTCGCCACGGCGTAGCCATGCTCCAGCGCAGTAGCTCCGATCAACAGGTCGGCGAAGGGGATGGTCACGCCGTGGGCGCGCTGCTCGCCGTCGATCTTCCCGGCCAGCAACGCCGTAGCCTTGGCGTAGGGAACCACGTCCATGTCGGCCAGAAGGTCGGCGATAAAACGCTCGTGGTTCTGGCGATGAACGGGATTCGACGCGCGATAGATGGCGTGGACAACTCGGTGAGTCCCACCTCGTCCACCTTGTCGCGGTCGTACTCCATGCCCCCTGGCTCCTGCTCGGATGCTACACCGGCACACCGCGCGGATCGCTGCTGCCCCCGGTCCCGTGGGCCGGCCCATGTGGAACATGAGAAAAAGACATTTTTCTCATAGCTGCAAAACAGCCGCAGCGAGGATGGCCGTCAAGGGCGCATGTTCTTCCGTGTCGCCGCGAAGCGGGCCCTGCCCCTTGACGGCCACCGCAGCGGAGGCTACACGGCGTCAGCCGTGTCGGGATGCCGATTCAGCCCCGATCTTTTGTTTTCAACACGTTGACGCCGCGAGCAACCTCGGTTACTGCGCCGGTAACCACGAACAGGCCATTTCACCGTTAACTGCTTGATTCCACTCGCGTTGACGCACGTAAACACGGAAACGCCAGTGTTTATGCGGTCGCGCGCTGCATGGCGCTCATTCCGCAAGCGTTCCCGCAGAGTTACCGCCCGGTATACTCTGCAGCACCCACTCGGGGGTGACGTGTCCCTACTCCACCCGCCGCGCAGGCAGCGTCGGTTTTTGCTACCGGACTGCACCGAGGCCAGAGGACGACGACCGGCGATACTGGAAGTGTGTTCCGGCTCTTCAGAACGAGCGAAGCTGAGAGGCAAGAACTTCTGGCGACCGCCAGCAAGGCTCCGGTCTCCAGCCCCCACCTGCTCACCCTAGCGGACGGCTTGCTGAGTAGCACCCCGCCCCCCGGGTTCGCTCATGACGTTTCCCGATCCAACCTCGGGCAAGGGACGCAGACGTTTGAGTCCGCACGAGACGCCTTCCTCCGTTGGCAGCAGTTCGATCTGGGATGGGTACAGGTACTGGACCCCAGCGCTGAGATCGCACCGGGGCAACTGGTAGGGGTCGAAGTTCACGCGGCTTGTCTGTGGTCAGTGAGCTTCAACCGTATCGTTGAGACCGTGGATACTCCCCACCGTTTCGGGTTTATGTACGCCACCACGGCCCTGCATGTCGAGCAGGGACAAGAGCGGTTCGTCGTTGAGTTCGATCCATCGACCAAGGCCGTATCCTACCTGATCGAAGCAGTATCTCGTCCACGGCACGTTCTTGCCCGCATCGCCCGCCCTTTCTCACGAACGATGCAGCATCGCTTCACAAGGGATTCGCACACACGGATCGAACGCTGTGTCCTGAACAGCTAATGGGCAGAGCGAAGCGCAAACCGGAGAAGATGTTTCAGCACAACGCTGCTCAAGGCGATTGCGAAAACCCACACAACCACGCGGGCTCCCCAGGCACCGTGGGCTGCCTCGAAGGTCCCAATTAGATACCCAGCGACAATTGCAACAAGCCCGGCGAGTAGGCCGTCTTGTAGCGCCACCTTGAGGCCCCAAGCCTGTCGGAACCCCAGACTGGCAAGCCCCCCGGCACCGATTCCAAGAACCGCCGCCAGCAATAAATTGATCGCGGCTAGCACAGCCCCGCCAACTGTACCCATCATCACGGCTCCTCCTGTCACTGCTGCTGGCAGTAACTGCTGACCTGCCCCAGGAAGTGGTTCCACTGAGCATCTTCAAAATTCCCGCCGCCCATATAGAACTCGAATGGGTTTGCGATGGTGCCTCCCAGGTTGATATTGAAATTGATTGAACCCTGCGCGGCAGGCGTGGCCGAAAACGTAATGCTTGCTGGATAGAGAAGATGTCCGGGGTTGGTCGTGAACGTCATGTTCTGCGAATTCATTGACGCAACATTCACGGATAGAGTCTGGAAAATGCCGAAGGTCCCAATACTGATCGGAATCGTAGACCCAACTCCCATACCATTCGGTGGCGAAAAGAGCACACTCTCCTCGTCCGCCCACCTTGCGTAGTTCCCGAAAGTACCAAAACTGGTTTCGACGAAATTCATGACGTCAGCCGCACTCGAAGTACACGGGATCGTGATTCCGTAATGCTTGCTCACGTTATTTGGGGCTGAGCTTGAGCCACCGCCCCCACCACCGCCACCTCCAGCATCGCCACCTCCGGAGCCCATGCCGTTCCCCCCATTGGAGCCCCCGTTATTGACGCCCGAACCACCGTAATAAGACGTACATTCTATGTTGCCAGTCAGCGGGTCCCATCCGCAATCGGGCTCCATACCCGACGGGTCGACAAGCGTCAGAGGGTTGTTTAACACATAGCTGTAGCGGTTGAAGCTCTGGGGGTTATTGAAGTCGTAGGAGCCGGTGTAGAAGTCCGGGCTCATCCAGCGGCCGGTGCCCGGGCTGTTCTGGCGGAACTGGGCGTGGTCCGTGTACGACTCCTGGTCAAACTCCAGATAGGCGAAGCCGGCGTTGTCGTGGTCGGGCCCGGAAGCGCCGACGGTCTGCGTCGAGCCATCTCCGAAGGCCAGGGCTTGATATGTTGCAACCACCGTTCCCGCATAGTTGGTCCGCATCTGCTCCGTTCCGTTCCACGCCTGATGATCGAAGTAGGTCGTGCCGTCGTAGTCCCTGAAGGCGATCTGCTGGTTGCCCCAGTAAATCCGCGCTTCTGTGCCGAAGTTGTTGCTCGCGACCCAGGTGGAGATGCGCCGCCCGGCGTAGTCGTAGGTGAACTCGTTGGTCCCGCCCGGCGTCTGCACCTGTACGCGACGGTTCAGGGCGTCATAGACATACGTCGCCGTTTGCCCGTTATCCACGCTGATCACATTGCCTTCCGGGTCAAACTGATAGGTGTGCACGCCATCGGCGGTCATGTTGGCCGCCGCATCGTTGTTGTAGCCGTTGCCGTAAACGATGTTGTTCACGGGGCTGACATTGACATTGGATGACGGCCCGCTCCCCGCGGTCACCGTTTGCGATAAGCGGTTGCCATATTGGTCGTAACCCCAGCTGAAGCCCTGCTGGCCGCTGTTGAGATTGCTTGACGTCAGACGACTAAACTCGTCATAGCCATACACAGTGCAACCAGGCCCCGTGCAGGCTTCGGTCACGTGTTGGCCCTGCATGGCGATCCACCAGCCGCCCAACCCCGCCCCTCCCTCGCAGTCCACCTGCATAGAACCGGAGCATACGTAATAGCCGGTCCGCCGCCCCAGACCGTCGTATAGCTGTGCGATGCCAACGCCATTGCCCAACTGGTAGCTCAACGGGCCATCCGGCCCGTTCGTCACATTGGAAACCAGATTCTGAGGATTGTAAACGTCGTTATAGGTCTGGTTCGTGATCGAGGTCACTTCCTGGGCCGGAGAATAGGTGTAGGCGATGGTCCCCGCCGCCGGATCGGATTCGCTGGTCAGGTCGCCCAAGTCGTCATAGGCGAACGAGAGCGGACGGCTCCGCTGGGCAGTGTTTGCAGGTAGTCGATGTGCATTGCCACATGTTGACGACCCGGCCCATGACGTCATAGCCATACAGCGCTCCAGTCTGCGATGTAGTGCCGTCTCCTGCGCCCATCACGACTAGGGAAGCTCTGCGCAACCGGTCGCCGTGAAGCTGTTTTAGGCAGATCGGAGCGGAAGCGTCGGAGCTATCGACCGGTGGGATGCTTTTCAGTGATTTGCTTGGTCGAAACCCGCTGTTTTCGCGGTTTCCGAAGACACTACGCCGCGAGCCGAGCCAGCCGTCTGCGGTGCAGATACAGATTCGCCAGGGCGAAGTTCACGCACAGCCGCTGGTGGTTCTTGCTGAGCCCGCGGTAGCGGGTCTTCTCGAATCCGAAGATGCGCTTCACGATCCGGAAGGGATGCTCCACCTTCGCTCTTACTCGGGCCTTGACCCGGTTCTTCGCCCTCTGTAACTGGTCCACATAGTCCTTATATCTTGTCCGGCGGCTGGTCATATCCTGGGCGTGCGGCGCGGCCTGGCGGATCGTCTCGCTCTGCCCCTGGTACCCGCCGTCGCCCCATACCTTGCGCTCGTCTCCATGCAGCAGGTCGGGCAACATATGCGCGTCGGCCACCGAGGCCGCCGTGGTGCACACCGAGTGCACGATGCCCGACTTAGAATCCACGCCGATGTGCGCCTTCATGCCGAAGTACCACTGGTTGCCCTTGCGCGTCTGGTGCATCTCCGGGTCGCGCTCCCCCTGCGCGTTCTTCGTCGAGGAGGGCGCATGAATAATGGTGGCGTCCACAATAGTGCCGCTCGCGATGCGGATGCCCCGGCTGTCCAGATAGCGGTTCACCGTGTCCAGCATGGCCCCGCCCAGATCGTGCTTCTCCAGCAGATGACGGAACTGCAGGATGGTCGTCTCGTCCGGCGCTGGAGCCTGTCCCAGGTCCACGCCCGCAAACCGCCGCAGCACAGCCGAGTCGTACAGCGCCTCTTCGGCCGCAGGATCGCTCAGGTTGAACCACTGCTGCAGAAAATGAATGCGCAGCATGATGCCGAGGCCCATCGGCGGACGCCCGTTCTCGCCCTTCGGATAGTGCGGCCGAATCAGCGCTTCTAACTCCGCCCACGGCACTACCCGCTCCATCTCTTCCAGAAAGTGCTCCCGCCGTGTCTTCTTCCCGTATCTCTCAAACCCGCTCTGCGCTGCCAGACTCTGCTGTCTCACTCGCCTTTTGCCTCCACAACCCAGGTTAACCGCATCGGCTGTGGACCGGCGAGTACTTCAGAGGTTCCCTAGGCGCCCCTTGGGGTAGGTGGCGCCGTCGTAGCTCTGCCAGCAGCATGGGGTATCGTAGTTAAACGTCTTATCGAAGGCGGTCAAGTCCGTGCTGCCATTCATGTAATTCACGCTGACCACGCGACCCAGGGAATCGTACTGCGTGGTGGTGGTCGTGGTCGCGTTGATATCCGATGAGTTGGCCTGGCGCCGAGTGCGCTGCACCTGCAAACCTGTCGAGTTGTAGGCGTAGGCGTAGTTGGTGGGACCGTCCTCCGGCTCTTGTATCGCCACCGTGCGGCCCAGTGAATCCGTGGTGAAGACGCGCGTTTGCACGCCCTGAAAAACAGTGGTGGTATGGTTCGCAAGGCTGTAGGCATAGGTGGTGAGGAAGCCGGTCCCGGCGATGTCCAGGCCGCAGTTCACAGGCGAGCCTGAGTTCGGCATGTTGCCATTCGAGGAGATCTCACATACGGCGGCCGTGCGTCCCAAACCGTCCACCTGGGTAATCCGCTGAACACCGTTTTCGTCTGTCTCCTCAGTCGCGCGCCCGTTGTAACTGTAGTTCACCGAACTGCCGTCTCCATGCATTACTCGCGTGACCCGGCCGAGCGCATCATAGTTGTAAGAATCGCCTGCCCCGGAGCAGACTTTGGGCGTCGACCATCCGTTTCCTTCGTACCGGTAGGACTGAAACTGCAGGCGGCCATTCGTATCGTAGCAATGGTCCGTCTGATAGTATGCGTTCGTTGCTTGACCATTTCCAACCGCAATCCGGCTCGTCCTCCCAAAGCCGTCTAGAAGGGTCTGCGTGTTGGTGTGAACGCTTGAATCCAGATAATGATACACGCCGGTCTGCACGGCAGTGTAGCTGGCAGTCATCTTACCGCCATCCGGATAGTCGATTTCGGTCGGCCGCAGCAGCGGATCGTAGCTCTTGTACGTGGTTGTTGCCCCGTTCGGATCGGTAGTCGTGAGCAGCAACCCGCTATTGGCGTCATAGGTCGCCGATTGCGGCAGCGAGACTCCGCTTGATGGAGTGGGCGGCGTCAGGCTGGTGACGAATGTGTCTGTAGAGTCGTGACCCAGCGTCGTCTGCCCATTGGGGTCGGTTGCTGTCAGCGGTGAACCGGCGTCGTCATAGGTGATGTCGGTCTCGATCGAGACTGGAGGCGCTCGCGTATTGTATTACCGCCGTGGTGTTTCCACGCGGACCGCCGACGGCAACGTGCTGCGGGATACCTGGCGTTCCCGCGAGCGTGTATTGGTCATAGGAATAACCGATTCCCGCAGCCTGGTTGCCGGCGCCGTCAAAGACTGTGACGCTGGAAACGCGGTCGGTCTGATAACCTTGCAAGACCGCATACGAATATGCGGTTCTCCTCTGCAGTGTGCCGCCAGAATCGTATTCACTGGTTTGCGCCAAGGTGCCATTCGCGGTGTTGTAGGTATTCTGGGTGTGTCTCTGCAGGCCTCCGTTGAGGGACTCCCAGATATCGGCGGTCGAGAAGGGCAGCGCGACCGGAGCGTTGTCACAAGGGGCCGACGCCCCGTTATAACACGAAGAGCGATCAAGCAGCGGAGTGCCCCCAGCCGTACCCTGATACGCTTGGCGGCGGGTCTCGTAGATCAGCCCGTTGGCGATGGTGAAGGCGTAGACCGTCTGGTTTCCCGTAGGATTTGTCACAGTCGTCGTGGTGCTGTTCGCGTTGACCGGCGCGCGCGTGTAGGATGTCGGGTTTGGGCTGTCGGAGGTGAGCCGGGTGAGGCTGCCGGTCGTCCCATCGGGATTCAGGCCGTTGCCGTTGCACCCTCCCGAGTATCCGTAGCTGATGGTGCCTCCTGTGGGCAGGGTGAGCGACGCCAGCCTCCTGGTAACATATCCGGGCGCTCCCGGGGTCTGCTCATAGCTGAACTGGTAAAAGCTCCCATCGGCGAGGGTCACTCTATCGGGCAGGTCAGCCGGCTGATTGTATTCAGAGATTCCACAACCGAAAGCCGTCTGCACGTTGTAGGTTACGTATGTGATTACAGCGCTCGCAGTTCCGCCGACTGTGTTGTAGGTAAACGTACGTCCCTGAGTATGGTCGCCGGTCCCGCTAATCGTCAGCGCGGGCGTGCCAACCGTATCCGTAAAGATCCCAGTTCCATCGTTGGTAATCTGATTGCCATTCGAATCTGTCACCGTGCCATTTGCCGTGCCGTTCTCGACCGGAAGGCTCAAGGTTGCTCCACTTGGGGAATGAACCTGAGCGCCATCGAAGGTAAATCCGGAGTCGTCGTAGGTGGAACCATCGCCGGTCGTGACATTCCCGCAACTGTTGAATCTGTAATAGAACTGATGCTGGGCGCCAAACTGGTCATGGTAGACGTAGCTGTCGCTGATGGTTGTCCAGTAGAAATCCGGCGGGTCGTTGTAGCACTTGTGCGTGGTGCTGTTGTAACTCAGATATCCTCTGAAGCCTTCGGTTAGTTCTCCCCTGAGGCCGAAGCTCGAGTCCGGCACCCAATATTGAAGACCGGAATCGCCACCCACCTGCCAGACGAGTCCATCGTATACCAGCGTATAGGTGAAAGGCATTCCCCGGCCAGGCTTGTTTACGATCGGAATCTCGAAGTGAATGTTTAGGTTGCCGAGATTAATGCTGTCGAAGCCATGAGTTTCCAAGGGCGCGAAAGTATACTTGCCCGTACCGGTCACCTGTGCACCTGCAACCATGCTTCCCAACATGAAATACGCGATGAGAGCCGAGACTTTCGAAGCCATGATCTTCTTCCTTTGAAGACTGCGCGTGGAGATCAATTCACGGAGATGTTGCTGACATCGATTGCGAGTTCAAGAACTCCGTTGACGTATCGCTCGATGTGGAACGGCACTGTTACCCCTGATGTTTTCCGGTAATCGCTATAGCGGATTTCTACGGTGAGGCTCGCGTTTGGAAGGTTTTCGGCGTGTTGCTTGTAGTCGAGTTTCGCTGGCAGATATGTCGTACGATCCAGAGAGAGATCGGCAGTGCTGAGTTGCAGAATTGTATCGGTGACCGTCGCCGCGGTTTTGCCGGGTGCGCTACTGATCTGGTAACGCACTTGATAGTTCCCGGCGCTGGTTGCTGCCGAGCTGAGATCTTGAAGCAGTAGGTTCTTCGGCATACTCGCTGCCTGAAGTGAGAGCTGCGGAAGAAACCATGGCAGCGGCGTCCAGCAGTTTGACTGAGCTACATCGTGCGTTGCGGCCGCCGCGCCTGTCCAGGAACAGCTACGGTCATCCGTAATTGCGGATTGAGACTCCGTGCGCTGCCCCCGCTTAGCTAAGGACATCTGAACCGTGGAGGCCCCGGTTGCGAACGCTTTGAGGTCAATTGCGCCGGAGTCCTCCGTATCACCTATGTGCCAGGTCGCCGTTCCCTGCAACTCGACGCTGGAGATGGGCTGATCGGGAGAAAATGCCGTAGAGGCTTGCGCGAGAATGCCAGCTAAGCCGGATGGCGGCGCAGTTTGGGTTTGGGCCAGACTTGAGGCCCCGTATAACAAACAGGTGAGGACCGATGCCAACAGTTTGCCTGCCATTTTGTCACCCTGACCCGATTTCGGCGTAGCCTATCGAGATGTGCGGGAACTATAGCTTACTCGGCCTGTCTCATCGATGACTCAAAATATGTAGATAGATTACGTGTAGAAGAGCAGTAACGTTGTTACACGAGGCATGGTTTATTCCTGCATAGCAGGAGTTACCTTAGTATCTATTTCGACGCTTATTATTACCTTTACTCGGGATAAAGCGAGAGAATTATTCCCAGAAAACTGCTCAACGCTGGGACTCACGCCAAGTCCCGATATTACCGATATGCGTTTTACGACTTGTGGTGAGTCGTGAGGAAATAGAAGGTATTCCGCGAAGAAAGGCTAATTGAATCGGTCGCCGTTTAGGGTGAGAATTGCGTCTTGCTGGACAATGCATTGGGAGCCAGACTGAATTATCCCACATACGCTGGTGCGAACGTGGGGCACCCTCTATTTTCCGGCGTTGCTGTAAAGAAACCCAGGGCACCCGCCGTTTGGAAAAATGTAAACCGCAGATCTCTCCGCTCCGGTCGAGATGACAAAATTATTAGGTGCGGTTATCGATGAAGCCTTCGCCGTCCGCTGGCATCCTTGGTGGGCCCCAATCAAGGGTAAGATTCGTAACTTATCGCCTTCCGTCTTCTAGCAAGGTGCGGAGATAACTGCCGTAGCCGCTCTTACCTACCTTGGTAATAAGTTGCTCCAGACGCGCGCGGTCTATCCAGCCCAGGTTATAGGCAATCTCTTCCGGGCAGGCTATCTTCAGTCCTTGGCGCTTCTCAATGGTCGCGATAAAGATCGAGGCGTCGATCAAAGAATCGTGAGTGCCCGTATCCAGCCAGGCTACGCCGCGGCCTAAGACTTCCGTGCGCAGTGCCCCCTTGTTCATGTAATGACGATTGACGTCTGTGATTTCAAGCTCGCCGCGCGCCGAGGGCTTGATCTGGCGCGCTATCTCAGGAGCTCCACCGTCGTAGAAGTAGAGGCCGGTGACAGCGTAGCGGGACTTAGGCTTGGGCGGCTTTTCTTCGATTGAAAGCGCGCGTCCGGCGGCGTCGAACTCCACCACTCCATAACGCTCGGGATCGGAGACCTGGTAAGCAAAGACCAACGCTCCTTCCCTTATTTGCGCGGCAATCTTCAGGGTGCGGGCAAGCTCCTGGCCGTAGAAGATGTTGTCTCCAAGTATCAGCGCGCTCGGCTCGCCGGCGAGGAACTCCTCAGCAATGATTAAGGCTTGCGCCAGTCCGTCCGGAGAGGGCTGCACCGCATATTGAAACGACATTCCCCACTGTTCGCCCGAGCCCAGAAGACGCTCGAAGAGTATGGTGTCCAATGGAGTCGAGATGATGAGCGCCTCCCGTATGCCGGCCAGCATAAGCACCGAGAGCGGGTAGTAGATCATCGGCTTGTCGTAGACGGGAAGCAGCTGCTTGGAAACGACATGGGTCACGGGATAAAGGCGCGTCCCCGAGCCGCCCGCGAGGATAATGCCCTTCATCGAACCGCCTCCCCGCGCGTGGAGTAGTTCCTGTCGATCCACTGGCGATAGGCTCCGCTGGTGACTTGCCCAACCCACGCCTGGTTCTGGAGATACCACTCCACCGTGCGGCGCAGGCCGGAGGCGAAGGTTTCCGCCGGGCGCCAGCCGAGCTCCCGCTCGATTTTCAACGCATTGATGGCGTAGCGGCGGTCGTGACCTGGCCGGTCTTTGACAAATGCGATCAGCCCGCTGTGCGGCCGGTGCCGGGAGCCGGGCAGCATCTCGTCCAGCAACTGGCAAAGCAGGTGAACCGTATTCAAATTGGACTGCTCGTTGCGCCCTCCGATGTTGTAGGTTTCGCCGATCCGCCCACGCTCCAGCACGACGCGCAGCGCGGAGCAGTGATCGCCCACATACAGCCAATCGCGCACCTGCAGGCCATCTCCGTAGACCGGCAGCGGCTTGCCGGCAACCGCATTGGCAATCATGAGCGGTAGAAGCTTCTCGGGAAATTGATATGGGCCGTAGTTGTTAGAGCAGTTTGTGGTAATAGCGGGAAAACCATAGCTATGGATATAGGAGCGAACCAGGTGGTCGGATGCGGCCTTGGACGCCGCATAAGGACTGTTGGGAGCGTACGCGGTTGTCTCTTCGAAGGGCGGCTCTTCGGGACCGAGCGTGCCGTAGACCTCATCGGTCGAGACATGCAGAAAGCGAAAAGCCTCGCGGTCGCGCGCTGTGAGTTTCGCGAGATAGGCGCGCGTGGCTTCGAGCAGGCAGAAGGTTCCGTGAATGTTCGTCTGAATGAAGGCCTCGGGCCCCAGCAGCGAGCGGTCGACATGGCTCTCCGCGGCGAAGTGCACGATGGCGCGGGGCTGGTATCGCTCCAGCACGCGATCCAGGCAGGACCGTTCGCAGATGTCGCCGTGCTCGAAACTATACCCTTTGTGCTGCTCGATCGATGTCAGATTCTGCAGGTTTCCCGCGTAGGTGAGCTTGTCGAGATTCACCACGGGTGAACCGGCCAGCTTCAGCCAGTCCAAGACAAAATTGGACCCGATAAAGCCGGCCCCCCCGGTGACCAGAATGGGCGATGAATGATTCAACATTCTTCCTCAATGATAATTTGCAGGCTTAGTGCTGGAGTTGGCATCGCTATAACCGCAGATCTCTCCACTGCGCTTCGCTCCGGTCGAGATGACAAAGGTAGGTGTGGTTGCCAACCAAGCCTTCCTCAACACGATTTTCGTCCCCTTGGGTGGGCCGCAGGCCCATCAACGCTCCCGTCGAGATGACAAACTTTCCCACTAGTTCCGGGTGGGCAGGTTTGCCCGGAAATAGTCGAGCGACAGCTCCAAGCCGCGGCGCAAATCGATTTTAGGCTCCCATCCAAGAAGCTTCTTGGCTTTGGTGATGTCGGGACAGCGCTGTATCGGGTCGTCCTCCGGAAGAGGCCGATAGCAAATCTTGCTGCGCGATCCGGTGACGGAGAGAACCTCCTGCGCGCAATCGCGGATGGTCCATTCCCCCGGGTTGCCGATGTTGACGGGAAGGTGTTCCTGCGAGCGGGCGAGCAGGAGGATGCCGGAAATCAGATCGGAGACATAGCAAAAGCTTCGTGTCTGGCTTCCGTCGCCGTAGATTGTCAGGTCCTCGTCGAGCAGTGCCTGGACCACCAGATTCGATATCACGCGCCCATCGTTCGGCTGCAAACGCGGGCCATAGGTGTTGAAGATGCGAACCATCCGCGTGTCGACCTGGTAGTAGCGGTAGTAGGCCATGATCAGCGCCTCGGAAAACCGCTTGGCTTCATCGTAGACGGAGCGGGGGCCGATGGGATTGACATGTCCCCAGTAGGTTTCGCTCTGGGGGTGGACAACGGGATCGCCGTAACACTCGGAGGTGGAGGCATGGAGAAAGCGCGCCTGGTATTTGCGCGCGAGCTCCAGGGCATTTCTGGTCCCGGAGGAGCCTACGCGCAGGGTTTCCGGGCCAAGGGTCAAATAGCCGGGCGGGCTCGCCGGTGAAGCGAAGTTGTAGACCCAGGCCACCGGCCCCAGGTCGAATGGCTGGCAGATATCCAGCTCGGCCAATAGAAATCTCGGCTCGTTGGACAGGTGCGCGAGATTCACCGCGCGCCCGGTGGAGAAATTATCGATGCCGACGACGCTATAGCCCTCGCCCAACAGTGCGTCACACAGATGCGATCCGAGAAATCCCGCGGCGCCGGTTACCAGAACACGTTGATTGGTCAAAATTGGAGTCTCACCCCGCTTGAGAAAAAGATCCTCACGGCCAGCGATTCGTCGAGGCAGATTCAATCGAAGCATGTGGCGCCGGCCGGCCCATGCTGAGATAAGTAAAGCCTAGTTCCTGCATCTGCCGGGGATCGTAAAGATTGCGGCCATCGATAATAATCGGATAGCGCAAGGTATAGCGCAGCTTGGGCAGATCAAGCCGGCCAAAGTCGGGCCAGTCGGTAAGAATCAGCAAGGCATCGGAATTTTCCGCCGCGGCGAAAGCGTCATCGACATAGTGCAGGCATGAATCGGGAGGCAGAACCTGCTCCGCTCGCTCCCTGGCTGCAGGATCGAAGGCATAGATGGAAGCCCCTGCCTCGCGCAGCATACCGATGATCTTCAGCGATGGAGACTCGCGGATATCGTCCGTACCGCCCTTAAAAGCCAGCCCCAGCACACCCAGGCGTTTGCCGCGAAGTGTCCACAGCGCCGACCGGACCTTCTGGAAGAAGCGATCCTTCTGGCTTTCGTTAATCTTCTCAACTTCCCGGAGCAGGCTGAAATCGATACTCAGTTGCTGCGCAACATAGCGAAACGCGGCGACATCCTTGGGAAAACAGGAGCCTCCATAGCCCACGCCCGCATGTAAAAAGCGCATGCCGATACGCCGGTCGAGGCCCATTCCCCGCGCCACCTCCTCAACGTCGGCGTCCACCGCTTCGCAGAGGTTCGCCACTACGTTGATGAAGGAAATCTTCATCGCCAGGAATGCATTGGAGGCATGCTTGATGAGCTCAGCGGCCTTGGCCGAGGTGGACAGGACCGGCGGCGGATCGGCGGCGGTCCGGCCCCCGGGAACAGCATCGGAGCGCTCGTAATACTCTCCCGACGAGAGCGGCTGATAAATCGCCCCGAGAAGCTGGGCGGCGGATTCACTGTTGCAGCCGAGAACGATCCGGTCAGGATGAAGGAAGTCCTTGACTGCGGTGCCTTCGCGCAAAAACTCCGGGTTTGAGGCCACGTCGAACATGGAGCGCGAGACGCCATTGCGTTCGATGATGCGGCGAATCCAATCGTTCGTGTATACCGGGACAGTGCTCTTTTCGACGATTACTTTATAGGAGTCGATGGATCGCGCAATCTCTCCGGCCACCGCATCGACATAGGAAAGATCGGCATTGCCGGTCTCGGTTTGCGGGGTGCCTACGGCAATGAAGATGGCCTGGGATGCCTGGGTGGCCTGGCGAAGATCGGTGGTGAACTGAACCCGGCCGCTCAGACGATGGCGTCCTAGTAGTTCGGGAAGAAAATCCTCGTGGATCGGCATCCCGCCCTGGTTGAGCATCGTCACTTTGGCTTCATCGTTGTCAACACAAAAGACGCGATGGCCTATTTCAGCGAAGCATGCGGCTGCGACCAGGCCCACATATCCCGAGCCGACTACGGTAATGGAAATGGACTCGCTCATCGGTTCCTATTGACCTCTCCGTTCCGCGTAAAACAAGAAAAAAATAGTCCAGCACGAAGTAGAGTTCCCTAAGAGAAAAGTCCCGCAAGGACGGCTGAATCGTTCCTCAATCCGCTTTTCAGCCGTCCCTGCGGGACTATCAAAAACCGATCCCAGACCTATTCTGCCGCCTGGGAAGCCGCACTTATTATCAACTATCGCAGCCGTGCCCCTGCAAGCAAAAAAGACTCTTCAACAAACTCTTAAACAACCATCCCCGGCTTATCCGCCTTTTCAGAGTGTAAGCAAGCGGTTGAAGCAGTCTTATCCCCGTGTTCCTCGTGATATTCCATCTCCGTGTTGATCGACCATAGACTCTCCTTATCCGTATCGCCGGCGATGATATTGTCGACGGCAGTCATGGCGGTGAGCATCGAGTGGTCCTGATTATTGTACTTGTGCATGCCGTTGCGGCCCACCAGGTACAGATTTTCAAAACGGTCGACAAAGCCGCGAATGACGTCGAACCGGTCGTAGGTGCCGAAATACGCCGGGTATGTCTTGGGAACGCGCACCACATGCCCATCCGTCACGTCTTTCGCGGACAAGATCCCGATCTTTTCCACCTCGGCAATGGCAAACTTCTTCAGCTCCTCGTCCGACATTTTCCACAAGTCGTCGGTGTCATAGCAGAAGTATTCGAGTCCGATCCAGGTTTTCGCCGGATCGGCCACCATGTAGGGGCTCCAGTTGTTGAAGATCTGCAGCCGTCCTACCAGAACATCCGGCTCCTGGATGTAGATCCAATTGTCTTTGAGGGGACCGCCGTCCGCTTCCCGCACCTTCAAACTCTCGACGAGAAGTCCCACGGTTATGAAATCGCGATATTGCAAGCCATCGCTTACTTCGCGGACCTCACCGGGGATGGGGCTGTCCAGGGCGTTGATCAGCTCGCAGGCACCGGCATTGTGGAGAAGACATAGTCGGCGGCAAAACGGCGCTGTTCTCCGCGGTCGCTGACGGCTTCGACAGCCACGATGCGATTGCCGTCCACGCAGAGCCGCGTAGCGCGCCAACCCAGGAGAATCTCTCCGCCTTGATCGCGAATCTGGTCCGCCGCATGCTCCCAAAGCTGGCCGGGGCCATACTTCGGATACAGGAATTTCTCGATCAGAGAGGTCTCAGTTCCCTTCTGTTGAATTCCCTCATCTTTTTTGGAAGCCAAGGCCTTCTTGAAAAAGTGCAAAACGGCCGTGGTGAGCGAGAGTCCCTTAATGCGCTGAGCCCCCCACTCTGCGCTGATTCGATCGCAGGGTACGCCCCAAACCTTCTCCGTATAAGACTTAAAAAAAGTGAGATAGAGCTGGCGCCCAAAGCGATTGATGAGGAAGTCTTCCAGCGACTTCTCCGCTTTGCGCGGGAAAATCTTGGCCAGAATATAGCTGGCCGCCACCTTGACCGTACGCACCAGACCCAGATTGCGAAGCGTCTTCCCTGTGAGCTTGATGGGATAGTCGAAAAACCGGCGCAGGAAGTAAATGCGGCTCTTGCGCGGCCGCACCAGCATGACCAAATCCGCAGTCTGAGGGGAAAGACCCACGCCAGCCCTGAGAGTCCGCCGCTTATTTTGATACTGCAAGGCGTGATGGCTGTCCTCGCTTGACTCCGGCGGCAACAGATCCATCCACCAGTTCATCACCCGATCGGATTTTGAAAAGAACCGATGGCCCCCGATATCCATGCGATTGCCCTTATACCGGATAGTGCGGGAAATGCCGCCAATTTCCCGGCTGGCCTCAAGCACCATAGGATGCACATCCGAGCGGCGCAAGAATTCCAAGGCCGCAGTCAAGCCGGCAGGCCCGGCGCCAATAATGAGGGCAGTTTCAGGCATAGAAGCCGAAGATCTCTGAAGCGTGCGGCGGTGGGATGCGGTCTCTCATGCAATTCGATCTTTACAGTACTATAGCGTGGGGAAAAACGGCTTAACCGCAAAATGTGGGCGAAGAAAACGCCGGCGGCGCAGTTTTTCCGCGAAGAAAACCGCGCGCAGATCCTCTGCAAAAGGACACAATATCAGCCAAGCGGTTTAGACAATTATCACAACAGGCTCAGAAGACTCTAGCAAACAGATGACCAACTCTCACCGCGCTATCGAAATTTTAAAAAGAAGATGGCCGAGCCGGAAGACGCGAGATGCGAGGAAAAGATATTTCGAGATCCGGCCTCATGTTTACCACAAAGTTAACGCGGATTCTTGACTTTCACAAAAAATTCAGCGCTCATCGGCACACCCGCCAAGCACTCTGAACCTGCCTTCACAAGTATGTTTAAGCCTACCATGACGCTTTTGTGTTAGTCCTCCCGCCGCATGGCGCAAGCGGTCGGGTAACCATCGATGTCGCTGGCGGCAATCGCTTTTCCTGTTTCTTTTCTGTTTCTTTTCTAGACAGACCGAGGACTTTTGGTTACCCTGAAATTCATCATGTGAGGACGGGGCCAGACCTGAGGTTTGCGTTCTGGCGTCGATGGCAACATCGGGCTTCGCTTATGGTTTGACTCGAGTCTGAGTTTTCGACGCGTCTTTCCGGCCCCGGTTTCGTGCGAGATCTTTTGGATCTGAGGGTTATAGGTGTGGTACCCCTGCAACTCTTGTTGGATACGTAATCGCCGGCTCACTTGGTACAAACAAAGTGATGCTGTGCTTGAATGCCGGGCTCCTGTGCACTCGCGCTACGCTGAAACTCAGATACATCCAACACCGAACTATCAACATCAATCACTTCACGGGCGGCTAACATGCGACTTCTTTCAAGACCAGCGGCTTTCGCAGTTCTGTTGGCGGGAGCTATCTTGCCGAATGTCTCCCAGTCACAAGTAGTGCCCGCGATCAAGGGCGGAGGAAGCCAGATCAATATTATCGGCCTGTATTCGCTGATGAACCCCGATGCGAAGGCCGGTCTTGATTACCCGCCGGGAACCACTTTCCCTCCCAGCGTCGTGAGCCGCTATGGCCAGTGGAATGCGCTGGCAGGCACTATCGGAGCGGATTTTCGGTTGGGCCGATTTGTCTTCGGTCAACCTGCAATCGCAGCCCGTCTTACATTTTCCTCCAGTAATTCCGCAAAAGAAAATACCTACATGTTCGGGCCTGAGTTGCATTACTCCTTCGGCAGACTTCGCCCTTACGGGGGTTTTCTGCTGGGAAACGGTGATATTACCTGGGGTGGCAACGGGTACAAGGACAATAGCGTTGTCTATCAGATAGGAGGCGGCGTGGACTATCACATGAACCCCAGGTTCAGCGTCCGCCTGGTTGATTTCCAGTATCAATTCTGGAATCTGTCGACGCATAACTATCCCGCAGGACTTTTGCCGGGACAGCCCGCGACCTCCTTCTCCACTAACTTGAGGCCATATACTCTCGGTTTTGGACTCACCTTCCGCGTGCGATAGACTGGGCGCCTCACTCCGGGCAAGCATGCGAGTCCAGGGCCATTGCAAGAATCCTGAACTTATATGCGTAGACGGCAGTTCCATTCTTTCTTGTTGTCCTTGACCAATTTTTCAGCGTCTCCGTGCCGCCATGGCTGAAGCCGAGATGTATTCATCTGCCCCAACCCGCGACCCCTATCTCAAACCTGCGTTCTCTGTCTCGAGCCGGGTGCGAAGGCAAACATGGAACATCTGCTGGGCGCTTGCTTATCGCTTTTCGCCTCGCCCCTTCCATTTCTGGCGGGCTTTCCTATTGCGCTGCTTCGGAGCAAAGCTGGGACCGCATTGTCACTTCTATCCGCGATCTCGTGTATGGGCTCCGTGGAACCTGATCTGCGCGGACGGAGTATCCCTGGGCGACGACGCGGAGATTTATAATCCTGCAACCATACGAATGGGATCCCACGTCATCGTGTCTCAGGGAGCTTATCTGTGCGGCGCCACCCATGACTACAACGATCCGGCATTCCCTCTCATCTCGTTCCCTATCGAGTTAGGCGCGTATTCCTGGATATGCGCGCGCGCCTCAGTCGCTCCGGGAGTACGGGTGGGAGAGGGCGCGGTTCTCGGGCTGGGCTCGGTGGCCGCCTCCGATCTCGAACCGTGGACAGTGTACGCCGGAGTCCCGGCCAGAAAGATGAAATTAAGAGAGCCACGTGAGCTTCCGCACTTGCAGCGCTCCTAGCGATTTTGTCATCTGGACCGGAGTCTTTGCCTTTCTTTCTGTCATTCCCGAAGGGAATCTGCTTGCTGCATGCCGGAGAGAGCGCAAGCAGATTCCCTTCGGGAATGACAGAAAGAAAGGCAACTGAAAATACACAGAAGGCCGGGCCTGCGGCCCACCCAAGGGATGAAAATTGCTTGAATGCTGGCCTTGCAGTTACACCTGATTTGAAGCAGAGGGCTTCCACCAAAACCCGGAGCTCCTATAGATGAAACTCCGCAGAGATGCGGACCGAAACCGCGGTGATATGCTTTTATCGATGCATTCCAACTCTTCTCGAATCCACCGCCCAGCCCAGAGCGCTGGCAAGAGGCGTGGTTGGAGGCTGGTACGTACCGCCGCATTGCGAGGCGTGGTGGCGGGTAGCCTCTGCTTGCTCTGCTCCGTTCCCACTCGTGTCCAGGCACAGGATGAAGGCCTGGGCTCCGGACAAGTTCAGCAGCAGCCCCCGATCACGCCGGCTCCAGGCGTCCCTGCCAATTCCACTCCGCCGGAGCTGATCTTTCCCGAGTCCAATGTACCGACCATGCCTTCAGGCCGTTCCTTCTCCAGGACCGCTATCCCCGTGGGTCCTTCGTCCAGCGCCGGCTTAGGCTACGGGCCCATACATCCGGGAGATATTGTAGAGGTGCAGATTTTCGATGCCCCGGAATACGGGACGAGAATGCCGGTTTCGGGTTCTGGCGATATCGCCATTCCCTATGCCGGGCTATTTCATATTTCCGGAATGACGTCCATCGAGGCCGCAAAGGCGATTGCCAAACTTTTTCGGGATCGCCAAATCTTGACCGATCCTCATGTGATCGTGACCACGCAGCAATACGGCTACAGCGTCACAGTGTTGGGCGAAATCCGCAGTCCAGGTATCTATCCCCTCGCAGGGCGGCAGCGTCTCATCGATGTAGTCACTGAAGCGGGAGGATTAACGGACCGGGCAGGCCATATCATCGAGATCTTCGCCGCCGGATCCATGAAGAACCCAACCACTTTGTTATGGGACCCCACCTTGCGTGAAAATGACAATGCCGAGGTGAAGCTTACACCCGGCGAGACGGTTCTGGTGAGCCGCTGCGGTGTGGTTTATGTAGGCGGCAACGTGGGCCGCCCGGGGGCCTTCCCCCTGTGCGAATCAAACCACACAACTATCTCCGAGGTCATGGCGTTGGCCCAGGGCATCAAGCCCAACTCCTACGGACAGCGTACCCTCCTGCTGAGAACCACCGAGGCGGGAACTCGCGTGGCGGCAAAAATCAAGGTGGAGGACGTTCTGCGCGGAAAGAGAGCCGACATCACCCTGCAGCCGGACGACATTATCTTTGTTCCGCCGAGCGGCCTGAAGACAGTAAGTAAAATAGCCCTCGGATCGATGATCGGGTTCGCCACCCAGGCCTACTTCTACCTCCATTGATCTCTGAGGTGCTTCCCTATCGATTTACCCAAGGAAGGCTCCGGTGCGCTCTACATATAAGCATTTCGTGCTGACCCTTCTGCTGACCAGTTGGCAGGCGGCTAATCTCGGATGAAGTTCAGCCTGGTCACAATTTCATTCAATCAGGGCCGATATCTGGAGGAGGCGCTGAACTCCGTGCTGACCCAGGATTATCCGGAGATTGAATACATCGTGGTCGATCCCGGCTCTACCGACGGGAGCCGCGAATTGATCGAACGCTATTCTGGCCGTCTTACCCATACTTTGTTTGAACCCGATCAGGGAGCCGCGGATGGACTGAATAAGGGTTTCCGGCGTGCAACTGGAGAGATTTTTGGATTCTTGAACTCCGACGATGTGCTACTGCCGGGCGCCCTCCTGGAAGTCAGCCGGATCTTCAAAGAGCAATCGGATTGCGACATCGTGATGGGCAATGGCTTCATGGTGAATGCTGAGGGCCGCCGCATTCGACGTATCCGGGCGGCGGACTTCACCGTGCCTCGATACTTCTATGGCGCGGCGGCTTGGCTGCAGCAATCGACATTCTTCAAACGGAGGGCATTCGAAGCGGTTGGAGGGTTCAACCCGGGCAATCGTTCCTGCTGGGACGGCGAACTGATCGTGGAGATGGTGTCGAAGGGGGCAAGGGTGACTTATTTGGACCGCGATCTCTCGCTCTTTCGGGTACACGCGCAGTCAATCACCGGATCAAAACGTCACAAGGAGATGATCAAGGCGGACACCGCTCGCATGTTTTCGCGTGCTACAGGACGCAATTGGACGACGGCGGACGCCATCCGCTCCTGGTTTTTCCGGGCCATGAGGATCCTCAAACACCCGGGCGCCTTGGAGTCCGCTATTAAGGCCAGGTTCTATCGGATATGAGGCCGGAGCTGCTTGCCAGGTGTGCAGAGGCGGGCGCTCTGTGCAGCATCCCCGAAGCATCCCCCGAAGCATCCAAGGAGACGTGAGTAACTACACAGAGCACGCTTGGGAAAGGTTGGTCAAAGGGCAGTGTAGCACTCTATAATCTGAAGCACATTTCTTTCGGATACTGCGGCGTGGATGGAGGGCCATAGGAGCTGTCCCGGATGAAAACACCAGGCCGGCTTCGGTTCGATCCTGCAAATCATCGAGAGAAAATGCTCTAGTGCACGATCGGAGCTAGCGCGATAGAGCATTTGAGCCAATCGGATTTTCAATGGTTTACCGGGCGGTATGTTGTCCGTCTCTTATAGAAAAAGGAGAATTTTCCGCAACCCGTTTATACGTTTTCACGATGACTGTTCCTCCGTAGGGGCCAGCTACAGCTTTTCCTCGCGAAAGTGCTGTATCTGAAGGCCTTTTCCGGTCTACACCTACAGTGAAAACGAGATGGGGCAATTCGGCTCATCCCGATCAGGGACTGCGCTAGCTCATTGTCCATGCTGCTCTGGCGAAGGGTGTTTTTTGCAGCCCAGATTCCACTTGAACCAGCATCGCTTGCCGGGAGTCCCCATTTCAGAGATGAATTTATATGAAACTATCGAGTCGAGGGCGTGTACTTCCGCTCCGTCGATTGCCAATGGATATTTTGAATGTCGCGATTGAGTGAACTCCCAAGAGCATGAACCCATACCCCCCACAAACGGAGCAGCTCCCAGCACCGGAAGAGCTCGAACAACCGGGCGCCGAACGGTCCCTTGTGAGCTTGGGAATGTCGGAAGGCCAGACCCTGCAGCACTTCGTCCGGGTTGGAAAGAAGTACATCTGGCTAGTGATTACTTGCGCCCTGCTGGGCGCAGGCGCTGGAGTCATCAAAAATAGGACCTCGCCCAACGAGTACCAATCTACCGCCAACATCGAGATCACCCAGGACACAGCCCAGCGGTTCGGGCTGGACAACGGCGGCTATGACAGCGGCTATATTGATGTTGCCCGGCTGGATACGGAAATCGCCATTCTGAAAAGCTCGACCCTGGCGATGGAAACGATCCGCTCGCTGCATCTGGAAAGCAATAAGGACTTCCTGCCGGTCGGAAACACCCATCAATTCGATCTCTCCAACATTCACGACCGGCATGGCCTGATCGGGCTCTTTCAGGCCGGAGTCTCGGCCGATCGCTCCGGGCATACCAATATCCTCGACCTGAGCTGCACAGCACGCGATCCCGAGCTTGCCGCAAGAATTTGCAACACCCTCATCGAAAATTACGTGCAGCACAATTTCAGCGAAAATTACGCCGCGACACAGGAAGTCTCGGTATGGCTGGAAGCCCAGTTGGGCGACCTCAAGAATCGCCTCGAGGCCAGTCAGGAGCACATGCTGGAAGTACAGAAGGATATCGGCCTGGTGGGTATCGACCAGACGCAAAGCATTGTGCTTTCCCGCCTTGTGGACTTGGGCCATGATATGACTTCGGCCGAATCGCAGCTGCTGGTCGCCCGGGCAAGGTTGCTCACCTACAAGACCGCTCCCATTACCGTGCTTCCCACCTTGAGCGGCGACCCCATTCTGCTCAATCTGAAGCAGCGGGTCAACGAGTTGCAGGCGGAGTACGCCAGCTCGAAGGTACAATACGGAGCGCGCAATCCCCGCCTGCTCGAGCTTCAATCGGAAATGAACGAAGTCTCGCAGGCCATGAAGCAGGAGAACAAAAACGTTATCGAGCGGGCGCAGCAGGAAGTAAATGCGGCCATCACGAATGAAAACTATCTGCGCGCCAGGATGAACGAGGAAAAAAACTCTGCCTACCAGGGCAACTCGAAAGCGGTCGAATATTCCCTCGCCCGCAGGGATTACGAAGCCAATCGTGAATTGTATGACGGCCTGCAACGGCGGCTTCAAGAGGCGGGAATCATCGCCGGCCTGCACTCGACAGATATTCGCCGAATCGACCCGGCGGATGCTCCGGATTTCCCCAGTTCCCCGCGCAAGTCGCAGAACCTGATGATGGGTATGGCCTCAGGTCTCGGCGTTGGACTATTGCTGGCCTTAGTCATCGAAGTTCTGGATACCAACGTTAAGTCGATCTCCGACATCGAAGATAAGCTTGGATTGCCCATGCTTGGGGTGGTGCCGGAGGTGGACACGAGGCAGTTCTCGCCGGATTCCTTCGTCGTCGAAGCGACTTCAGCGGCTCCCGGAGCCTGGTCGAGGCTCGCGGAGGCCTACCGTTCCCTGCGCACCACCATTTTGCTCTCGCGAGCAGGCGCGCCGCCAAAGGTCATTCTCGTCAGCAGCGCCAAGCCGTCTGAGGGCAAGACCTCTGTTACCACTCTGGAGGCGATCGTATTTGCCCTGAATGGAGCGCGCGTGCTGCTTATCGATTCCGATCTGCGGCGGCCGTCGGTACACCTGCGGTTCAAGATCCCGAATAAAGTCGGTCTTACCTCGGTGCTTACCGGCAAATCTCCCACTGAGGATGCGATCGTCTCGATCCCGAGTGTGCCATTCCTGCACGTTCTGCCCGCCGGCCCCGTTGCCCCTATGCCAGCCGAGCTCTTAGGCTCGCAGCAAATGCAGATGCTGATCCAGAGCCTTCGCCCGTCCTATGACTTCATCCTGATCGATACGCCTCCGGTGCTGACGGTCACGGATGCTGCGGTGCTGGTCTCGGTCAGCGACGGAGTAGTGCTGGTCCTGCGCTATGGCCAGGCTTCGAAGAACGTAGTGGCGCGCGCCAGCGAGATTCTGCTCCGTTCCGGAGCGCACCTGCTGGGAGTGGTGCTGAATGTGGTCGACCTCCGCTCCTCCGACTACGCCGAGTACTACGGCCGCGCCTATCACGATTACTATCAGTCCCATGTGGATGTCGAGGAATAGGCTGCCATCGCCTCTTGCGGCGGGCCTCCGTTGAGGGCAATTCTTTCAACTGGCTGGGGAAAACTCCACTTCCATGAGACCGCCCGGGCTTTAGCCGAAGCCGGGGTTGAGATAGACTTTTTAACCGGTTGGGTCCCCGGCCGGGACCAAACCGCGGTGGTTGACCTGCTGGGAAGACTCCTCGGAGAGAAACACCTCGCCAAACGGCTAGCGGCTCGCCGGATCGACATACCCGGTGCTCGAGTTACGCCCATTGCATGGGCTGAAGTTGCCGGCACGCTGATTGCCCTCATCGAGCGAGCTCATCTTGTTCCCCTGGATTTGGCCTATGGAATGCAATTCCGAACAGCCGCCTGGGCAAGCCGGAAGTATCTCAACCATGCAGATGTGCTGCTGGTGCGCAGCGGGGCTGGGCAATCCGGAGCCATCGGGGTGGCTCGCAAGAATGGGCTGGCGATCGTAACCGATCACTCCATTGCCCATCCGGCGTTTATCCATTCCGTCTTGCGCCAGGAGTTTGAGCGCTTTGGATTGAGTGTTGGCTATGATCCCAAGTCTGACTTGTGGAAGCTGGTATTGAGAGACTGCGCCGGGGCCGATCTGCTGCTGGTCAACTCCGATTTCGTAAAGCAAACCTTTGTCGACTTAGGGTATCCCGCCGGCAAAATTCGCGTGGCATATCTGGGAGTTCGCGAGATCTTCTTTGACCTGAAGCGTGATTACCGCATTGACGGACCGGTGAAGATCCTGTTCACCGGAAACTTCGATATTCGCAAAGGAGACTCGCCTTCTGCTGGAGGCCATCCGCAGTTGCCGGCGGGCTGGGATAGATCTTCGGCTGGAGTTGATTGGCAATCTGGGAAACGGAGCAGGCTGCCTGATTCCCTCAGACGCCGAGTTTTTCCGGCAGACGCCTTTCGTTCCTCCCGAAAAACTCTCTCAGGCGTTCGCCCATGCCGACCTGTTTGTTTTTCCAACGTTTGCCGAGGGCTCTTCGCGGTCGGGAATGGAAGCCGCCGCGGCGGGACTGCCTATCATCACGACCAGGAACTGCGGCCTGCCTCTGGAGCATGGGAAGAGCGCGATCTACGTGCCGGTCAACGATGCGGAATCGCTCGCGGACGCGATCAGGCAACTTTCCTCCGACCAAACCTTGCGCTGCTCCTTAGGCAGGACCGCAATGAAGACGGTGACCGAGAACTATACCTGGAGCCACTATGGGCGGCAGGTCGCAAGAGTCTTGGAGGAGGCCGTCCAAAATGTCAAAGCCTGAAGCGTTGCGCGGGGTTCTCCATCAAGAAATGATGCGCCTGGTCGATTCTGACCAAATCACGGCGTCACTGAAAATGCTTTAACATAGTAGGTAATATCACTACATTTAGGAATGGGAGAAAAGGCATGGAAAAGGCGGTTTCGGCAGCAGATGCCAATCGGAAATTTTCTCAACTCCTTCATGGCGTTCGCCAAGGGCGCAGTTATATCGTGACGAGTCACGGAGAGTCGGTTGCGAAGATCTCCCCTATCGAGGGACCTGACAAGATTGCGGCCGGCGCGCGGCAGATGCTGCTGACCAGATTGCGGCATCAACCTGTGACGAGAGCCGGTCGCTGGACAAGAGAGGAATTGTATAAGGATGCGCAGTGAGAATCGCGCTGGATACGAATATCTTGGCCTACGCTGAAGGAGTAAACGGCGTCTTGCGGAAAAAGGCGGCGCTTGACCTGGTGGATAAAGTGCCTCAAAAATTAGTGGCTTTGCCGGCGCAAACGCTCGGAGAACTATTCCAGGTGCTTGTCCGGAAGGCCGGATGGCGGCCAGTGGACGCCCGCTCCGCCGTTCTTAGTTGGCGCAATGCTTTTGCTCTGATTGAGACTTCGACTGCAGTCATGCTGGCGGCCACAGATCTTGCAGTCAATCATCAATTCGGCATTTGGGATGCTGTCATTCTTTGCGCCGCAGCAGAGGCGGATTGCCGGCTGCTTCTTTCAGAAGATATGCAGGACGGATTTATCTGGAAGGGAGTCACCGTCATCAATCCCTTTGCGAAATCCAGACATCCTTTGCTGGAAACATTGCTGAGTCAAGAGCCCTGAAGGTGCGGCGGCCAGCTTCGGTTTTTGAATCTTCCCCGTCCAATAGATTCTGGGTGCCCCAGGTCCCGATTCTGGGACCTGGGATTCCGCTTAGCCAATCCACATCAATGGCAAATCACTATTCCACGTGGTAGTTGGGGGCTTCGCGAGTAATGATGACGTCGTGCACATGGCTCTCGCGCAGGCCGGCATTGGAGATGCGAATGAAGCGCGAATTCTCCTGCAGTTCCTGGATGCTGCCGCAGCCGAGATAGCCCATGCCGGAGCGCAGGCCGCCTACCAGTTGATAGACCATGGATTCAAGCGGGCCGCGATGGGGCACCCGCCCCTCAATCCCCTCAGGCACGAACTTGGCCAAACGATTCTGGCCGTTGCGCTCGCGGGCCACCACGCCCTCGGTCGAGATTTGATCTTCGATGTCGTCTTTGCCCTGGAAGTAGCGTTCCCCGGAGCCCTGCGCCATAGCGGAGAGCGATCCCATTCCCCGATACGCCTTAAAGCTGCGGCCCTGGTAGAGGATGGTTTCCCCGGGGCTCTCATCGACTCCGGCGAAGAGCGAGCCGATCATGACTACGCTTGCCCCGGCGGCGATCGCCTTGGTAACGTCGCCGGAGTACTTGATGCCGCCATCGGCGACCACGGGAATGCCGTGCTCGCGCGCGGCGCGATAACATTCGCTGATGGCGGTGATCTGCGGCATTCCCGCGCCCGTGACCATGCGCGTGGTGCAGATCGATCCCGGGCCTATGCCCACCTTGACGGTATCGACGCCCGCCTCGATGAGCGCCTTGGCGCCTTCGTAGGTGGCAACATTGCCGGCCATGAGAGCCACTTGCGGAAAGTGTTGCTTGATGGCGCGAATGGCCTCCAGCACGCGCGAGGAGTGGCCGTGCGCCGAGTCGATGGAGAGAACGTCCACGCGGAAGCGCACCAGCTCGTGAGCCCGCTCCAGGAAATCGCCCGTTGCTCCGATGGCCGCGCCTGCACGCAAGCGGCCCTGATCGTCCTTTGCGGCATTGGGATACTTCAGCTTCTTCTGGATATCCTTGACCGTAATCAGGCCCTTCAGCTCGTAATCGCCGTTCACCACCAGCAGCTTCTCCACCCGGTGCTGATGCAGTATCTTTTCCGCATTCTCGAGCGTCGTGCCCACCGGAACGGTGATGAGGTTCTCCTTGGTCATCACCTCGCCGATGGGAATATCGGTGCGAGTTTCGAATCGCAGATCGCGGTTGGTAAGAATGCCGACCAGCTTCTTGCCCTGGGTGACGGGAACACCTGAAATCTTGTAGCGGCGCATAACCTCCAGCGCCTCGGAGATGAGCTGGGTTGGCCCGATGGTCACCGGATCGACGATCATGCCGCTCTCCGAGCGCTTGACCTTGTCGACTTCGCTGGCTTGCTGCTCAATCGAAAGATTGCGATGGATGATGCCCAGGCCGCCCTGCTGGGCCATGGCGATCGCCAGGCGAGACTCGGTGACCGTGTCCATGGCTGCGGAGAGCAGAGGGGTGTTGAGCGGAATGGATTGCGTAAGCTGGGTCTGCGTGCTGACCTGAGCGGGAACCACGTCACTGTATGCAGGCACCAGGAGGACGTCGTCGAAGGTAAGCGCTTCCGATACCGGTGTTTCAATCATAGGAAATTGCTAACCAATTGTAACGGGTATGAAGATTTTTTCCTCTTTGGCCTGAGCGCGGCCCGTTGTTTTGACCCTGCTTACAGGCGTTGAATTTCATATGCGATGGGCGTATTCTGATTATGGCAGACGAGTTTGTCCTTTTGCTCCGGCCTGGGCGCGCGGCGGAGAGATGCGGAGAAATGAGTGGGCGAAAGCCCACTTTTCTTTTGAGCGGGCCTATCGCGGCCCAGCGGCAATTCTCTCTGCTCGAACGGCATTTATGGCATTGAGTCTGGAGCAAATCCGTCGTGCGGCGGATCGGGTGGCGGTTTCCCAGGGGCTGGATATCGTGGATATCGAATACCTTGGGGGCAGCAAGCATCGGGTACTGCGCATCTTTATTGAAAAGAACCGGGAGGAGCGCGCCAAAAGGGCGGAAGAGGCCGCCGCAACAGTTTCGCTATCCCCGCAGGCGATCGGCGGCGAGGATGCCGTGCAAAGGCTGGCAAGCGATGGAGGGATCGCGCTTGAGCAGGCGGCCTGGATAACCCATGAGGACTGCGAGCGCTTCAGCCGTGACTTTGGCGCACTTTTGGATGTAGAAGATCTGGTTCCGGGCTCCGAATATACGCTTGAGGTTTCTTCGCCCGGCCTGGATCGTAAATTGACGACGTTGGGCGATTTTGAACGATTTAATAAAAGCTTGGTGAAAGTGCAGACCTTCTCGCCGGTTGCGGGCAACCGCCACTGGCAGGGCAAGCTGGCAGAGGTAAACGCCGATCGTATTGTGCTCGATTTAACCGCCGCCAAGCAGAAAAGCGGGAAACATGGGAAGGCCGCAGAGCAAACGCTCGAGATTGAGTTTGCCAATATCGAAAAAGCCAATCTAGTCCCTGAGTTTTGAAGCCGCGAAATTCCTTTTGCCGGGCCACCGTAACCATGAAGACGTCATAAGAGAGAAAAACTATGGCAAGCGTGCTGTACCAGAGTATTGAGGCATTGAGCCGGGACAAGGGAATCGATCCGCAGATCGTGGTGACGGCGGTAGAGGACGCCATTGCTCTGGCGACTCGCAAGTATTACAAGACGCAGGAGAACATGCGCGCCGAGTTGGACCGGGAATCGGGCGAGATTCGAGCCTATGTGTACAAGACCGTAGTCGAGGACGGTGAACAGCTGGAAGATTCCGTCAATCAGATTACGTTGGGCGATGCGCGGACCTTGGCTCCTGAAGTGGAAGTTGGCGGCGAAATCCGCTATTACAAGCCGACCGACGTGCTCGGCCGCATCGCCGCGCAAATGGCCAAGCAGGTCATCTTCCAGAAGGTGCGGGAGGCGGAGCGGGACACGGTTTACAACGAGTACGCGCACCGGCTGGGCGAGGTGCTGAACGCCACCGTAAAGCGGATCGAGCTGCAAGACGTCATCTTCGATCTGGGCAAAGCCGAAGCCCGCATGCCCAAGCGCGAGCAGTCGCGATTAGAGCAGTTCGCTATCGGGGAGCGGGTCCGCGTCGTGCTTCAAAGGGTGGACCGCGCCTCCAAAGGGCCGCAGGTCATCGTCTCCCGGGCCGTACCGGAGCTGGTGCAGAGCTTGTTCCAGAGCGAGGTGCCGGAGATTTACGACAATACCGTGGTCATCCGGGCGATTGCGCGGGAGGCCGGCGAGCGCACCAAAATCGCGGTGATGTCGCGCGATAAGGATGTTGACCCGGTGGGTGCCTGCGTAGGCATGAAAGGCATGCGGGTACAATCCATTATTCGCGAATTGCGCGGCGAAAAGATCGACATCATCGAGTTCAGCGATGAGATCACAACTTTTGCCGAGAAGGCCCTGCAGCCGGCGAAGGTCAGCCGTGTAAGCATCACCGATCTCGGTGATAAGCAGATCGAGGTGATCGTCGACGATTCGCAGCTTTCGCTGGCTATCGGCAAGAAGGGTCAGAATGTGCGGCTGGCGGCCAAGCTGCTGGGCTGGAAGATCGACATCAAGAGCGAAGAAGAGAAACGCCAGGAAGTCGAGCAGCAGATCGCAGCCATGAGCGGCGGCCCGTCCACTCCCATCGAGCAGGTAACCGAACTGGGCGAGCAGATTATCCAAAAGCTGGTAGTGGCCGGCATCACTACAGTCGAGGCTTTGGCCGATATGACGCCGGAACAGTTGGAGGAAATTCCCGGCATCGGCGAGAAAACATTGGAGAAAATCAGCGTGGCCGTGCGGCATTATTTCGGAGAGTACGAGCCTGGCGAAGAACGCCCGGTCACGGTTGGCCCAGAGGGCTCGGCTGCAAGGCCGGCGGAGCAATCCGCGGCTGCGGCCGAAGCCATCGAGGCCGCGCAGTCGGAGGAAGAGATCGAGGCCCTCGAACTCAACGAAACCGGCGGAGAAGAAATTCCCGATACCCGGGACGGTTCCGGCGAGATCTATGACGATGTTGCTGCGGAGCGGATGGAGGAGCTGACGGAGTCGGGTCGGGATGTAGGTGAGATTGGCGTGCAGGACGTAGCCCCAGGCCAGCAGGATACGAGCCATAAGCTTGAAGAAGTGGGACCGGATATCCTCGAGGAGTCTGCGGGAGTTCCGAAGGTGGATGAAGGTGACGTGTAAGCTCTCTCCGGCTTCGGGTGGCGCACATTACCCGGTTTCAGAGGATAATAACAAGACGAGCTGTCAACGCTCCAGCCGTGAGGTTGCTATGAAGACCTGAGGGACGGCTGAGCAAGTTGGACATAAAAGGAACGGATGAGCAAAGTTCGGATCAACGATTTAGCGCGCGAACTGGAAGTTAAGAGCAGGGCTATACTCGATTCCCTGACCGAAGTTGGCGTGACGGAGAAAAAGACCCATTCCAGCTCGCTCGAGCTGGACGAAGCAGAGCGCGTGCGCGCTCACTTTCACCGTACCGGCAAGAACGGGGCCGGACTGGCAGCGCGCGAAAGCGAACCAAAGCCCAAGATCGATTGGTCGCGCGTATCCAAGCCAGGGGATGTGCTGAAAGCCATTCAACAAAGGAAAGACGAGGCCGCTGCGGAGTCCCAGCGCAGGCCTGCGCCTCCAATATCGGCACAGCCTCGCCCGGCGGCCGCCAGCCCAACTGCGCCGCCATCTGCGGCGCCGGCGCAGCCTGGACCAAGCGCGACACCGGTGGCTTCCTTCTCCCCGGCAGCGCCTGCCGCAACACCTCGGCCTGAGCCGCAAACCCAGCACAGGCCGCCTTCCGCCATCCCCAGTCAGAGCCCTTCCGAACCCCTTGCCTCCGCTTCGCCGGAACAGGCCCAGGGCGCTCCACGCCGCCCAGCGCCTCCGGCGCCAAGGAGAATTGTGCCTCAACCGCGGCAAGAGCCAAGGATTGTAGTTGCGCCTCCACCTGCGGCCCCGGCGATTGCGGCCAAGCCCCCCGCCGGTCCGGTGGTGGCCAAACCCCCTGTCCAAACTCAAGCGCCGGGCGCTGAAGCGCGGCAGCCGGCGCCACAGCCCGGTTTGCAACCTGCTCACGCAGCTCATGGAGCTGCCCCCGTGAAAGCGCCTGTCGCCTCGCAGCCGCCCCCCTCCGCACAGCCAACCTTCGGGGTGACGAATGCCCCCGAAGCCGCGGGAGTATCTAGTGGAATGCCTGTTCCCCCGGCGGGAGACCAACCGTCCGCTTCCGCAAGCGTGACCGCCGCAGCGCAAAACGTACCGGCACAGAGCCCAGCGCCTCCGCCGCGGCGAGTCATCATGCCGCAGACCGGACCGCGGCCCGTATATACCGCGCCGCCACCACCACCACCGCCGGTGGCCGCTCGTCCAACCCCAGCTCCGCCCGGCATCCTGCAGCGTGGACGCCCGATTTTCGATCGTGGGAGACCGAGCGGCGGACCCGGCGCCGGAGGACCGGGCTTTGGTCCCCGTCCGCCGCAGGGCGGACCACCCGGCGCTCGCCGGCCAATGCACCCAACGCGAACCCAGCCGACGGGTGGCTCCGCCGGTCCTGGCGGACGTCCCGGCTTTGGCGCACGTCCTGGTTTTGGCACTCCCCGTCCCGGCGCGGGCGCCGCGGGATTGATGCCAGCCCCTGGCGAAGCAGCCCGGCCGCAGCGGCCCGGCCCGCAGCAGAGGCGTGGACGCCAGCAGTATCCCAAGACCAAGGAAGGGCCGATGAAGGGCTTTGCTCCGCCGCCACGTTTCGGGGGAGCACAGATTCCGCAAGAACCGGTGCCGATCACTCGCGCTATCACCGTCACCGAAGGCATCAGTGTTAAAGATTTGGCGGAAAAACTGGGCGTTCGCGGCAAGGATCTGATCGCAACGCTGCTCATGCGCGGCGTATTTGTCACCGTCAACCAATCGCTCGATGCTGAGTTGGTCAAAGATGTCGCTGCCCAGTTCGGAGCCAGCACGCAGGTAATTACCTTTGAAGACGAGATGGCGAACGAGGCGCTGGAAAGTCTCATGAGCCAGGAGAATGTCAGCGAGATCGAAGTAACCCGTCCCCCGGTGGTCACGGTGATGGGCCACGTCGATCATGGCAAGACCTCTCTCTTGGACGCGATTCGCGAGACAGACGTCGCCGCAGGCGAGGCCGGCGGCATTACCCAGCACATCGGGGCCTACAAGGTCCGCATTGCCAAGCCCGACTCACCGGCATTCGGCCGCGAGATCGTCTTTCTCGATACCCCGGGTCACGAAGCGTTTACCCGCATGCGTGCGCGCGGAGCCAAGGTGACCGACATCGTGGTGATCGTAGTGGCGGCGGACGACGGCGTCATGCCGCAAACGCTCGAGGCCGTCGACCATGCCAAGGCCGCGGGCGTGCCGATGATCGTAGCGGTGAACAAGATCGATAAGCCGGATGCGCAGCCCGACCGCGTGAAACAGCAGTTGGGAGACCGCGGGCTGGTGCCTGAGGCTTGGGGCGGCTCCACCGTCTTCGTCGATGTATCGGCGAAGAAGAAGATCAACCTCGACCTGCTGCTCGAAATGATTTGCCTGGTGGCCGATCTGGGCAACCTGAAAGCTACTCCCGACCGTCCGGCGGTGGGCACGACCATCGAGGCCAAACTGGATCGTGGACGCGGAGCGGTGGCCACCGTCCTGGTGCAGAACGGCACCTTGCGTGGTGGCGACAGCTTCATCATGGGCAACACCTTCGGCAAGGTGCGGGCCATGTTCGACGATCGCGGCCGCGCGGTGCAGGAGGCCGGGCCCTCGACGCCGGTTGAAATCCTGGGCCTGGAAGGAATGCCGGATGCCGGGGATACATTCCTCGTGGTGGCGGATCGCGACAAGGCAAAAGGTATCGCGCAATACCGCAAGATGAAGGAGCGCGAATCGCAGCTGGCGAAGTCCTCGCGCGTATCGCTGGAGGGTTTGGCGGAGCAGATCAAGCAGGCCGGGGTTAAGGAACTGCCACTGATACTAAAGGGCGACGTCACCGGCTCTGTCGAAGTGCTGGCCGACTCGCTGCAGAAGATGTCGACCGAAAAGGTTCGCATCAAAGTGCTGCATACCGGAGTGGGGGCCATCACGGAAAGCGACATCCTGCTGGCTTCGGCGTCGAATGCGATCGTCATCGGATTCAATGTGCGTCCGGAGCGCAAGGCCGCAGACTTGGCCGAGCAGGATGGAGTTCAAATCCGGCTGCATTCGATCATTTACGAGCTGCAGGACGAGATCAGGCGGGCAATGCTTGGACTGCTTGAGCCCACGATCAAAGAGACTCCGCAGGGCCGTGCCCAGGTGCTGGAGGTGTTCAGGATTCCCAAGGTGGGCACGATTGCCGGCTGCCGCGTGACCGATGGCTCAATCAAGCGTGACGCGGAAGTCCGCCTTATGCGCGACGGAGCCCAAGTCTACAAGGGTAAGCTCGCTTCGCTGAAGCGCTTTAAGGATGATGCCCGTGAAGTCACCAACGGCATGGAATGCGGCATGGGTATCGCGAACTTCAACGATGTGAAGGTCGGCGACACCATCGAAGCATTTGTGACAGAACGGGTGGCCGCGGAATTGACCGCACAGTAACAGGGATCAGGGGTCAGGGGTCAGAAAGACTCCGAATGCTAATTCCTGATCCCTGACCCGTGAAACCTGAACCGCGATCCCTGTAATGAAGCTTGACGAAATCCAAGCCGCCCTCCGCGAGCAGCAGTTAGATGGTTGGCTCTTCTACGACCATCATCATCGCGATCCCATCGCCTATCGCATTCTTGGGCTAAGCGATTCTCTTCACGTCACCCGGCGCTGGTATTACCTGGTTCCAGCCCAGGGTGAGCCTCGCAAGCTGGTCCACCGCGTCGAACAGTCCAGACTGGACGGACTTCCCGGAGCCAAGCGCGTCTACTCCTCGTGGCCGGAACTGGAGCAGGAACTTGGCGCCATGCTCGCCTCCTCGACCCGGCTTGCGATGCAGTACTCGCCGCGGAACGCGATCATGTACATCTCTCTTGTGGATGCGGGAACAGTCGAATTTCTGCGTGAGATGGGCAAGACAATCATAAGCTCGGCCGACTTGGTGAGCCGCTTTGAGGCGGTGCTGACGCCGGAACAGATAGCCAGCCACTATCGGGCCCAGCGCAAGATCGACGACATTCTCTCTGCCGCCTGGAAAGAAATCGCAGCTCGAGTGCGCCCTCCCGATCAAACTCGCGACGGAGCGGCAGTCAGCGAATACGATATTGTCGTTTGGCTGCGCGAAGCGCTCCGGCAAGCAGGCCTGCTGTGGGAGCATGGGCCGAACGTCTCGGTCAATGCCAACAGCTCGGATTCTCATTACGAACCCACTGCGGAGGTGGCCAAGCCCATTCGTAAGGGTGACTTCGTGCTGATCGATATTTGGGGGCGTGAGGACCAGCCTGCAAGCTGCTTTTATGACATCACCTGGACAGGAGTCGTGGGACGCCAGCCAAGCGAACACGAACGTCAGGTCTTTGCGACTGTCGCGCAGGCTCGTGATGCAGCGATCAAGGCAGTACAGGATGCCTTTCGATCGAATGAGCCCATTTCCGGGTGGCAGCCGGATGATGCGGCGCGAAGCGTCATCTGCGAGGCAGGACTTGGGCAATACTTTACCCATCGCACCGGCCATAACATTGCTACGGAACTGCACGGGAACGGCGCCAATCTCGACAATTCGGAGACGCACGATGAGCGGCTCATCCTTCCTTTCACCTGTTTTTCAGTTGAGCCGGGAATTTATCTGCCGGAATTTGGCGTACGCAGCGAGGTCAACATGATCACCGAGCCTGGCCAGGCGATGGTTACGGGGCGCATCCAGAGCGAGCTGGTTCTGATCTGATAAACTGACCCCACTTGTCAGCGCCGCCAGTCAATCTTTCGAATTCAGCACCAGCGATGAAGACCATGACTAAGCGCATTGTCCAGTTGGACGGCCTGAGGGCAATTGCCGTCACGGCGGTCTTCCTCCAGCACATGTTCGAAATCAAATTGCTGTGGATGGGCGTTGACCTCTTCTTCGTCCTTTCGGGCTTTCTGATTACCGGCATTCTCCTCGATCAGCGAAGTAAGAGCCTGGGGGCTTACTTCAAGCATTTCTATGGGCGCCGCGCCCGGCGTATCCTTCCTCCTTACATTTTATTTCTTTGCGTTGGTCTGCTTCTGTACGGTACCTGGTGGCTGAATCGATGGTATCTATATGCGTTTCTTATGAACGTGATCCTGGCCACGCACGTCGGGACACCAGCGGCATTTGGTCCTCTCTGGTCTCTCGCTGTTGAGGAGCAGTTTTATTTACTCTGGCCATTCGCCGTCTACTTCCTGAGCGAGTCGCACCTCTTCCGTTTAACGATCGCCCTCATGATTGTTGCGCCGTCGCTGCGATGGATTTGCACGCCATGGTTTTCCAGTCATTTTGCGATCTATGCGCTCACTCCCTTCCGCATGGATACTTTGGCGGCTGGCGCCTTGATAGCGATTCTGTGGCGCAGAGATCGGGAAAAGATGGAGCGTTTCGCCCAATACGGTCTGCTCCTGTCCGCAGCCGCAGTTCTCGCTCTTATCGTTTGCTCCCGGGTCTTCGGGCTTTCGACCTTCAACGATACCCCGGCCGGAAACATGTGGATCTACGAGTTCAGCCTCCTCACCTGCGCCGGAGCATTTCTATGGGCCTTGAGCGGGCGATGGGTGCAAGTGCTAATGCTTCCGCCACTGGTATATCTCGGACGGATCAGCTACTCCGTCTACCTGATTCAAGTCGCGGCGATCGTCGAGATGGAAGACTATCTGCACAGCAGAGCAGCAATTGCTCTAGCATCCGCTGCGATTATGCTCACTTATGCGGCGCTGTCCTGGCACTTCCTGGAAAAGCCAATCCTCGAACGCAAGCGGGCGCCGCTCGGCGCATTCGTACGGCAATGACCGCTTGCCGGCCGCTCGCGTCTGGCCCTGATATCGATACTCCCTGTATATTCTTGAAAGATGGCGCAGAGAACAGAAACAACAAAGAAATCAGCAGGAGCGAAGTCGAATGGCCTGGGGTATATGGCTACGATTGCCGGCTGGCTCATTCCGGGAGCAGGCCACCTGCTGCTCAAGCGTTGGGGGCGGGGTCTTCTGATCCTGTTCTCTATCACCGCTATGTTCGTGCTCGGCATCATGATGCAGGGCAAGCTTTACGTGCCCAACACCACCGACCTGTTGGATGCTTTGGGATTTCTTGGCGATCTGGGCACAGGGCTTTTGTACTTTATCGGCCACGGCATGGGCCTGGGGCAGGCGCCGGTTCAGGTAGTAACGGCTGATTATGGCGCGAAATTCATCGTGGTCGCGGGCCTGTTGAATTTAATCTCCGCGGTAGACGCCCACAATATCGCTGTGGGGAGAAAGGCATGACCTTCACGCCCTCTCATTTCACCGCGGTGATTCTGTTTGCCGGCTTCTCTTCGATCATTTTTGGCATCACCCAGCGCACCACACCCAAAGCCATGGTTCGCTACGGCATCTATTGCTTTGTTCTCTTCCTGGGAGCGGTGATCGTGGCCAGTTGGCTAATGTATTTCATCCGCCGCTGAGGTCCGGTGCTGCCAACGGCTCCACTTAATTTGTCATCTCGACCGGAGCGCAACCGGGGTCCCCGGCAAGCGCAGCTTGCTGGGGTGGGCAGCGGAGTGGAGCGATCTGCGGTTTCTCCGAACATAAACCACAGATCCTGGGTGCCCCAGGTCCCGATTTTGGGACCTGGGATTCCACAACTCTCGAAAAAGCATCTTGACCCAGACCTACCTGTTCGGTTGCAGGTGCTCGTCCCAAACCATTGCATCGAAGGTATGCCGGATGGTAAAGCCGCGGCGATTATAGAGCGCAATCGCGTTTGCGTTTTCCTTGGTAACGGTCAGCGTGAGTGCCTGGAAATGACGGCCGGCTAGCTCACGGGAGCATTCGGCGAGAAGCCACGCGCCCAAGCCGCGGCGCCGATAACGCTGTGCAACGCAGATTTGCGTGACGTGACCGACCTCTTCTCGCACCCTGGAGCAAAGCAGTAGCCCGGCAAGCTCCTCGCGGTTGCGATCTACAAGCACGCGGGATGCGGCCGGATCGAAGATGCCGCAGCCGGGAAACCGGACAATGTTGTGCAGGAACCGCAGAGAGCCCGACACCGAGCGGTACTGGTCGTTGATAAGGCTGTCCAGGTGACCCTGATAGGCATGCGAAATCAGGCGGCCGGCGGCGGCGAAGTCGTTATCCTGCCAAGCGCGTAATTCCAGATCGCCGGGCTGAGGGGGGCGCGGGCCTTGGCTTGGCGGCCGAGAAGCAAGATCAAGCTCCATGAAAAGTCTCTCGTAGGCCCGGAACCCGGCATGGAGGAGCGTTCCGGTGTGAGTCCCGTGAGGATGCAGCAACAGTTGCGATTCGATCCGGTCGATCCCGGGCGAGTGCTGGAGCATTTCGATCAGGTGTTCGAGGAGGCTGCGCTCTACATCGGTGGCGGACTCGGGGTTGGCGGGTGACGGGAGCGCGAATACGTCTCCGACCACGGCCTTGTTGCCTTCATAGACGCAAAAGACATAGCCTCGAACGCACCCATTCTCCAGCGCGACGTAGCCCGGTAGCACGCGCGAGTCGAGATACTGGAGCAGAAGGTTCGCCGATGCATGAAAATCCCAGCGAAGACGCTCGCTCCACACGCGGCTCTCCGCCTCCAAAACCGGCTTGAGATTGCCGGCGGAGAAGTGGCGCAGATCGAGAATTTCCAGTTGGAGCGCTGGTGTCATTTCCGCTGAAGTCAAGCGCCGCCTGGCCTCCTATACGAGCATGAGATGCCAGTAGGGGTTTGGAGTGGAGTGTACGGCACAAGACCGCTTCATGGAAAGCGGGTGCGGTTGGAGGCAATCAATTATTTGGCAAAAACCTGATAGACGGCGAGGTTTTGCGCTGGGTAGGAAAAGAGCGGTTCGTACGATCGGCCAGCAAGGAAGCGGGGCAGATCGTGGATGAAGGCCTCCCGGGTGACCAGGATGTGCTCCTCCGCAGGAACGCCATCCTTATCGTAATCGTCGACGCGGCGGTCGCGATAAAAGGAAAGCCCATATTCGGCGTCGCGGCGCACCCGGTAAACCGCAACCTCCTCTCCCGGTTGGGCGATTTGGCTGATGATCGAGGCCAGGGGCCGAGCGGAGTAAGCCGCGTCCAGCAGGCGGATGTTCCTTTTGCTTGCGGAGAGCGCGGGCAGGCCGAAAAACGGGCCGATGCCGAAGATAAACAACAGCATCATGAGCAGCGGGATGATGGTGGCCAGCCGCAGCCGCGCAACGCCAAAACGGGCCACGATGATCAGAATAAGCAGCACGGAGGCGCCCCCGCTCAATGCCGCGGACAAGAGAATACTGATCGGTGGAATGGCGCCCCGTGCCCGATGTGCCACGGCACCAGCAGCACGATAAAGACGGTTACGCCGGTAAGCAAAGCGTGCAGGATGAGCAGCCAGGAGCTCAGCCCTTTAAGACGGATGCGGTTGAGATAGTCGCCAGTCAGGATGGTAAGAGGCGGAATTGCGGGCAGGATATAGCCCGGGAGCTTGGAGCGGGAGAGGGAGAAAAATGCGATGGGGAAAAGGGCGAAGAGGACCAGAAATTCGGGGAAGGCATCACCCCACCGCGTATGGCCGACATAGTGGTGCTTCGAGCGGCGCGCGCGCCACTCCGCGATGGATTGCTGAATAGCCTCCACCAGCGCCCGAATGGCGATGACCGTCCAGGGCATGAGAGCAAGCAGCGTGATGGGGATGTAATACCAATGCGACTGCTCATGAAGATAGCGGTCGGTGGCAAATCTTTCCAGGTTGTGCTGCAGCAGGAAAACCCGGAAAAAGCTTGGGTTGCGCCGCTGCACCTCGATATACCAGGGCAGCACCATGGCGAGATAGAGGGCGACGCCCGGTATCCAGATAGTTCGCCGCGGCAAGGACCATTCCCGGCGCAAGGCGGAGAACGTCAGGATGATGGCGATAGCTAGAAATGGAGCGACCGGACCCTTGGCCAGAGTGGCTGCTCCTACAAAAAAATAGAGATCGAAGAGCCAGAATTTGCTGTCCGTCTCATACCATGCGTACCAGCCAAGCATGCCGATGCAAAAGGGAGCGGCGAGCTGCATATCGGTGGATGCGCCCCGGGCGAAGCTCAAGATACCGGCGCAGGAAGCGGTAATCAGCGCGGCATCAAGCTGGGCTCCCGGCCGGAAGCGGCGGATATGCACGTAAATCAATGCGATCAGGATGAAGGCGAAGCTGGCTGAGGGGAGCCGTGCCGACCAATCATGGACGCCAAACTCCCGAAAGGCGAGCATAGCGCGCCAATAATAGAGTGCCGGCTTCTCCAGCCACGGATGCCCCCATAGATAGGGCGTTATATAGTCGCGCCGGCCCAGCATTTCGCGCGCTACCTGCGCGTAGCGAGGCTCATCGGCGCCCACCAGGCCTAAACCATCTCCGCCAAAAAACGGAACAAGTCCATAGAATAAGAAAAAAGCGGTGGTGATGAAAAGTACAGCACCCTCGATGGCGTCATGCGAAGACGGCCAGCGGGACATCAGCATTTGCTGAAGTTTGCCCGGCGGGGGAACTTGATGCGCCGCGCTGGGGATTACCTTTCTTTCAGCCATTCATTCAGCCTGGTGCTACAACTCAATGCCCTTGGGGACAAGGCTATCAGATCGTGCGATGAGACTCTTTTATACGATGGAGAGAGGAAAAACATAACATCGTCCGGATGGTGACTGCTTTAGATGACATCACCCTCTGAGGGCGCGAGTATCTCATTTCCTAACTGTTGCAGGATGCGCTCCATGGCTCCCGGCAGCGGACCTTCCAGCGTGCAGCCGCTGGCATTCCTGTGGCCACCGCCGCCCCAGCGCTCGGCGATGGCCGCAACGTTGATTTGCCCTTTGCCACGGAGGCTGAGCCGGACTCGGCGATCGGGAAGTTCACGCAGGAAGGCGGCGATCGCGACCCCGGAGATGCTAAGGGCGTAATTGACAATGCCCTCGCAGTCCTCCTCCTCGGCGCCGGCGCTCTTCATGTCTTCATTCGTAACCCAAAGCCAGGAGATAACCCCATCGCGGCGCAGGTTGCGCAGAGCGGCCCCGAGCAGGAGCATCTTCGAGGCGGGGTTGGAGAAATAAACATCCTGCGCGATCAGAGATGGATTGGCTCCGCGGCGAACCAGATCGGCGGCCAACTCGAAGGTGTGGGCGCCAGTCCCTCCGTAGCTGAAAGAGCCGGTATCGGTGAGCACGGCGGTATAAAGACAGGTGGCCATCGCCGGGGTAATCGAAACCCCAGCCGCTTTTGCGAGACGGTAAATCATCTCGGCGACAGCGCAGGCGTTTGGGTCTATCCAGTTGACATTGGCGAAGGCTCGGCCGCTGGCGTGATGGTCGATATTGATGAGGAAGCGGTTTTCCAGTCCTTCCAAGCGGGAGCGCTCGATATTATCGCACTCGAGCAGAATAATGGCGTCGTAATCGCCGTCCACACAGCTCCGCTGGTCGATCTGCGACGAGCAGGGGAGCGAGCGGTAAATGATCGGCACCCGGTCACTGCATACCATCTCCGCGCGTTTCCCCATTTGTTCCAGCAGCATCCAGCAGGCCAGCACGGAGCCGACGGCATCGCCGTCCGGCCGCGCGTGTGCGGTGACCAGAAAACGATCGCCTTGCCTCAGCGAGCTAAGTACGGATTCGAGAGCGGGTTGGAATGTCGACATGGAATTCTTCGCGCCGGCCCTGAGTGTAGGGCTACGCTCCGCTGGCTTTCCGGCGCTTCTCGACGCGTCCAAGCAACTCGTCTATGCGCAATTTGAGATGTTTGGATTTGTCGATTTGAAAGCTGAGATCGGGCACGTGACGAACCCCCAGGCGCTCGAGCAGTTCATGGCGGATGAAGCCGCGGGCCGCCGTCAAGGCAAGCAGCGTCTGCTCTTCCTCGGCCTCGCCTCCATCGACGGCAATGTAGACCCGCGCCGACTTGCCTCCGGGATTAAGCACCACTTCACTGACGTAGGCGAAGCTGATGCGTGGATCGGAGAGTTCGCCCTGGATCATGGTGCTTATCTCTTCGCGCAGCGTCTCAGCGACTCGATCCCGGTGATACTTGCGGGCCCTAGGTTCTGGCATAAAGACGGTCCTCAGCTAAAAAAGGGAAATGCATTAAACCTTTGAGAATATCAGAATCGGCAGGCAGTCTTCTTGTTTGTCTTTGCCTTTCTTTCTGTCATTCCCGAAGGGAATCTGCTGTTAGCATGCAGCTGAACACTTTCGCTACCTATGCAGCGCCATCGCACGCAAGAAGCAACTCAAGCACTGGAAGTAAACTAATCCCGAGGCTCCAGAAGCCGAGTACGCCCGAGAGACCAGAAGCAGATTCCCTTCGGGAATGACAGAAAGAAAGGCAAGGACAAACAACAGGAGCAGAACTAGATTCCCTTCGGGAATTTCAGGGAAAGACAAACAAGAAGGGCAGAAGACTTCCACCGCAGCCCAAGCTACTCTTGAAGCGATTCTTCTTCGACAAAGCTATACCAGGAGTCGCTGACAATCGCGCCCAGATCGTTGGCAATCCGGTTAGCTGCTCTTTCCACCTGCTGCATCAGCCCGGTGAGATAATCCCTGGAACCTGAGACCGCGGTGACGCCGATCGTAGCCGACTGCCAGGTAACGGCCTCATCCAACTCCGCGACAGATATGTTGAAGCCATGACGAAGCTTGTCTTTGAGGCTGCGGACAACCTGCCGGCGGTCCTTCAGAGACTGAGAATGTTCGATGCGGAGCTCAAGAGTGAGGGCGGCGATGTGCATGGAATCTTCCTAGTCTTCTTGGTAAACAAGCGCCGCCTCCGCGGCAGCGACAAAGTCGGCCGCGGAGAGTTGGGCGAGCGATACACATTGCGTCAGGCCCTTCGCGCAGAGGGCAGAACCTCGCCTCTGCAGGCAAGGCGAACACTCGGGTTGGCGAAATAAGCTGCTGCTTCCCGGCCCGGTTGGCCGGAAGCGGTGTGGATGAGCCGGTCCAAAATAGCCGACCGCCGGCACGCCATACAGCGAAGCCAGATGCAGAGCAAAACTATCCGGAGCGATCACCAAATCCGCCGCCGAAATCTGTTCAAAGAGCTGCCTGATCGATCTCTGCCCGTAAGGGATAACGCGCCCCGTCTCCTCAAGTTTGTTGATCTGCGCCGCGGCGCCATGGACAACGATGGAGTGCCTCGGAAACGCCTGCAACAGCCCGGTCACGATGCTTGTCCACTGCTCATCGGTAAGCTGGCGCGCGATCCATCCGGCTTCCGCGGCGCAATAAATGTACGGCGCATCGGGGCGCGGTGCGGGCGGATATGCGAAGCTGCTGCGGTATTTGGCCAGGGGCTGGCCGCTCCCGGCAATTCCTAATAACTCGAGCTCTACCTCAGCCTCGTACTTGTCTTCGGGAAGCCTGATTTTACCCGGATCGAAAGCCAGGCGGACGAGTGAGGAGAGCCACGGGCGAACACTCTTCCATTCAAAGTAGCCGCCTTCAGCGTAGAGATGGCTAAGCCCTTGGACCCATCCTGTCTTGCGCTTGCCCCGGGTCAGCAGAGCCAAGACCAATGACGTGCGGCTGTCGTCCATAGCGTAGACCACATCCGCCGCGGGAATTCGCAAGAGCCTGCCCACCAGCTCGGATCTTCGCTGCCCGTGATCGAGTACAACCACCTTCAGCCGCGATTCCAATAGGGGATAGACATCGCCGCCCTTCCTGTTGGTCAGAAGAGTCACCTGGGCATCGGGATACTGCCGGTAGAGCTCGTAGAGAAAAGGCGCCTTCAACACGTAATCGCCATAGGTGCGAAAACTTAAGAGGGTAATGCGGCGCGTAGGGATGTCGGCAGCCATCTTTATGCAGACGACGAAGCGATTGCCTTGGCGATAATCTTTGTCGTACTGAAGCCCTCTATGGTGGGAATGATTTTAACCGTCCCTCCCCAGCCCTGCACTTCGGGCGCCCCGACGATCTCGGCTTCAGTGTAATCTCCACCCTTCACCAGTACATCGGGTCGAATGGCTTCAATGATGGCCAGCGGTGTATCCGCCTCATAAATCACTACGGAATCGACCGCCGCAAGCGCGGCCAGCATCTGTGCCCGTTCTCTTTCGCCGATCATCGGCCGCGATGGGCCTTTGAGACGCTGGACAGATCGATCGCTGTTGATTCCCACAATCAGCTTGTCTCCCTGGCGCCGGGCTTCCGCCAGGAGCGCAATGTGGCCGATGTGGAGGATGTCGAAGCAGCCGTTGGTAAAGACGATCCTCTTGGCCTGAGAGCGCCAGAAGGAAGCGCGCATCAGTAGATCGTCGAGAGAGAGAATCTTCTCCTCGGCATGCAATCCAATGTCTTCAGAAAGCGCTCCTGTCAGTTCATGCCTTTGAATGGGGACCGTCCCAACTTTACTGACGACAATGCCCGCGGCTACATTGGCCAGTTGCGCCGCGGCTTCGATCGGCAAGCGTCCGGCTATGCCCAGGGCCAGCGTGGCAATGACGGTGTCGCCGGCGCCGGAAACGTCATACACGTTACGCGCCACCGCGGGCAGCACGGCTCGCCGCTCCGGGTAGAGAACAGCGATGCCCTTTTCGCTCAAGGTCACGGTCAGATATTCAACATCGAGCCGGGCAATCATCCCTTGGCCCGCGGTCAGAATCCGCTCCACATCTCCCGAAGATTCTTGCGTGGCCAGAGAAAGCTCATTCAAGTTGGGACAGATCGTCGTCGCGCCCCGGTAGTGTTCGAAGGTCCGGCTCTTGGGATCGACCAGCACGGGAATCCCGGCAGCGCGCGATCTTTGAATAAGCGTGCGGCACAGATCGTCTGTCAGCACGCCTTTAGCATAGTCGGAAAGGATAACGACGCCGGCGGCGGGGAGCGCTTTCTCAAATTGATCGAGCAGCTCAGCATAAGCATCCATAGGGCGGGGAGCATGGGATTCCGTATCCAGCCTAAGCATCTGCTGATTCCCGCTGAGAATACGCAGCTTGGATGTAGTGGGGATGCCGCTAGTCCTGGTAAGCATGGAGCACACACCCGCGGCTTCGAGCAGCTCCTCCAGTGCCTGCTGGTCGCTGTCACCGCCGGCGAAGCCAAGCAGGGTCACCCCTGCTCCCAGCCCAGCAAGATTCATGGCCACATTGGCCGCGCCGCCCGGTTGAGCGCTGCGATGCGATGCGCGCACCACCGGCACCGGGGCCTCCGGCGAGATGCGTTCTACTTTCCCCCAGATATACCTGTCGAGCATCACGTCGCCTACGACCAGGGCGTGTACACGGCTCCAGCCGTGCTCGATCAGCTGCATTACTTCATGGAGGTTGTCCATCATCGAGATTGGAGCGAATGCAAAGTATCTAAATTATATCGTTGGGGACCATGCCTCCGGATCTGCTGCGAAACCAGTCCCACGGCGACGACACGAAAGTAGCCCAGCATGTCGGGTGCCCCACGTTCGGATTTTCGGACGTGGAATTTTCGGACATGGGATCTAAAGAACTAAACCCCTCCACCAATCCAGGGTGCCCCATATCTTGCGCGCTCTTTGTGCCAGATGTGGGAAACCACAAACCCCACATTGGAGGCGCGCCGGCGGTCAAGCAGTTTCGGGTTAGGGCGCGCAAGACGAAAGCCTCTAAGCCGCGTTTTTCAGCGAGATGGGGTTGATAGCGAAGGCGTAACTGGATGTTACGAGGCCCCATAGCCTCCCGTTACGATCCTGTACGGAACGTAGCGAAGACACCGCGCTTGCTCCAAACTCGCATTCAGCACACCCCAAACGGCGAAAATTTATAGCTTTTGCGAATTCCGAAGAGATTTCTTCCTTCGCTGGGAAGTCTTCTCAATTCGACGTGATCCGTCCAGGGCATCGTCGCCCTTGGCGCGCACCCTGCGAGATTCGATTGGCAAATTGGAGGGCAAAGTTGCCCATGCGAAAAACAGTGACACATTTCAGGAGGTTTCCCAATGAAGGGAAAGTTAATCTTTTCGGTAGTTGGCCTCTGCATGATCGTGATCAGGCCGATGTGGGGGCAAGTTGCCTCGTCAACCACGCTGGTAGGCTCCGTAACCGACGCCTCGAGCGCTGTCATTCCAGGGGCAAGCGTGATCGCTGTTCAGGATGCCACCAAAGTCGCCTTTAAGGGCATTACCAGCGCTACGGGCGACTATGTGCTGCCTTACGTCGCGGTAGGCACTTACACGATCACGGTCCAAGCCAACGGATTTCAAAAGCAAGTGCATACAAACGTGCTGGTTGAAGTCAATCACACGGTTCGTACCGACTTCGTACTCCAAATGGGAGCGGTCACAAGCGAAGTGACCGTGAGCAGCGCACCTCCGGCGATCGCCACCGACGATGCCTCGCTGGTTCAAACTTTGTCGACCAAGGCGATCGCCTCGCTACCCGTAGTCGGCGATGATGCGCTGAAGCTGGCGCTCACGACTGCTGGAGTCCAACAATCCGGCGACGTTACCGTCGGCGATCCGCCGGGCGAATCCTTCGCCGGACCTGGTGTCCGCGGCGAACAGCAGGACATCTCGCTCGACGGCGTGACGCTGATGAACAGCATTCACGTTACCGTGGATTTTCCACCCTCCCCCGATGCGCTTCAGGAGTTCAGCGTGCAGACGGGAACTTACTCCGCGCAATACGGCGGCCATCTTGGCGTTCACGTGAACGCAATTTCCAAGGCCGGCGGGAATGATTTTCACGGTGTGATCACCGAAGCCAACCAGAACGGATTTCTTGCGGCGCATGGGCGCTTCGATCAGCCGGGCAGCGCCAAGAATCCACTCAATCAAAACCAGTTTGGCGGCGAGATCGGAGGCCCGGTGATTGTGCCCCGGCTGTACAACGGCAGGAACAAGACATTCTTTATGTTCGATTATCAGGGCCGGCGCCAGATCGCCAAGACGGCGGGAATCTATACCGTTATGACGGGGCCGGAGCGGAGCGGAGACTTTCGTGCCCTCTTGACCGCGCCCAAGCCGGTAAAGCTTTCCGATCCGGTCAATCCCGCTTGCATCGTTGGCAATGTGATTCAGCCGCAATGTATCAATTCGCATTCGCTCGAATTATTGAACTTCATGCCGCCCACACCGAACCTGGCTGGAGTGACGCAGAACCTGAACTACTCGACCAGCAGCGCCGATCCATGGGATCAGTACATTGGCCGGCTTGACGAAACCATCAACGACAATACCCGGCTCTATTTCCGTTATGCTTACATGAAGGCCGACCCCTATATTGGCGCAGTCTTCTTCCCCGACTCTTCGTATACACCGAGCCGGCAAGCGAACTTCGTCTTGGGCTATACCCAGGTGATTACTCCCAACCTGGTCAACCAATTTCTGATCGGCCGCAACCAGGTTTCTATCCGAAGCGCGAATGGCTACTACGGGAATCCGTCGCTCCAGAGCCAACTTGGTGTCCTTACTATTCCGGGCTACACCAACCCACCGGGAAATCCGGGCGATCCTTCGGTTACGATCAGCAATTACACGGGGACCGGCAGCGCCGCTCGTAACTCGTCGCAGACCGATGAATACTGGAGCGGCAACGACACGCTCAGTTGGAACCACGGCTCGCATAACGTCATCGCCGGCCTCGACATTGCTCGTGTCTACACCACACGGTATGCGCAAAACAGTCCTCGCGGCAGCTTTACCTTCAATGGCACCATGACCGGCGACGCCGCGGCGGATTTCATGCGCGGCCTGATTATCAGCGATACCACGCCGGTTCCGCAGCCGCAGTCTTCGGGTTTGCAGTGGCAGGACGACTTTTTCGTCCTGGACAAGTGGAACGCCATGCGCAAGCTCAGCCTCAATATCGGCCTTCGCTATGAGCTGCCGACCGTGCCGACAAGTCCCAGCGGCATTGCCAACGTGCTCAACGCAGCCGGGACCGCGCTGATTCCCAATCCTCCGGCGCCGTACAAATTTACCTTGCCCAACCACGCAGAATTCGCGCCCCGCATCGGAGCAGTCTATCGGCTGACACCTGACTGGGTGGTCCGCATGGGAGGCGGCATTTACTATAGCCCCGACACCTTGAACCCGATCACCATCCTTTCGCTCAATCCGCCGTTTGCCAACAACTTTACCTACAACACCTCGAGAGCCAACCCTGTAATCACGTTCAACAATCCCAACCCTGCATCCGCCCTGGGAACCAATGCCAAACCCGACATTCGCACCCTCGATTCTCATTATCCGTCGGCGATGATGGTGCAGTGGAGCCTTGACGTGGAGCGGAGTCTCTGGCCCGACGCAGGCATCGACATCCAATACGCGGGCAATCACACCTCCCACCTGGATACGACTTTGCAGCTCAACGCGCCGTTCCCCGGGCCGGGCGCCATCCAGGCGCGCCGCCCCAACCAGAATTTTGGAAATATTCAGGACATCCGCAATATGGAGAACTCCAACTTCAACGCCATGAATATCGTCTTCACCCAGCGAATGCATAGGGGCTTGAGCACTCAGTTGAGCTATACCTGGTCGCACAGCCTGGATATGGGAATCTATTCGACCGGCGGCGGCGCGATCGTCAATCCCTACGATCCAAAATCCGACTACGGAAATTCCAACGACGATTTGCGCCATCGTTTTGTCGGCAACTTTGTATGGGAGATTCCTTACTTGCGCAATTCTTCGAATAGGTTTCTGCGCACCGTGCTCGGCGGCTGGTCGTTCAGCGGAATCGGGACCATCCAGACGGGCAATCCGGTGAATGCGACGATCAGCTCGGATCAGGCCAATACCGGGCAGGCAAATCAGCGGCCGGACCGGATCGGCCCGATCCACGCCGGGAAGCTGCGGCTCGGTGCTGGTTGGCTGCGTCAACAGCAATGCATTCGCTCTTCCAGCGCAATACACCTACGGCGACGCGGCGCGCAATCCCTTCTACGGCCCTGGAACCATCAATTTGAACTCGGCTCTGGCCAAAACCTTCAACATCTACGAGCGCCTCAATTTCCAGTTCAGAGCCGATGCCTACAACACCTTCAACCATGTCGATTGGGGTCCTCCCAACGGAGTCTGGACCTCGCCGACCTTTGGCAACATCACCACCGCCGGCCCGATGCGGATATTGGAATTGCAAGGGCGGCTGTCCTTCTAAATCAACCCGCGATACCTGCGGCCTGGTCGGGGATATGTCTGAAATCCTGCTTCAGCCGCTTGCTCTTGTTCCTATTTTTTTTAAAGCCTCTGGCTCGGCCGGAGGGTCTCTGCCGGAGACGCGCAGAAAAGGATCTCTCGCATGGCGCAAACCGCAACAACAGTGAAACGGCCCCAGATCGCGGTCGTCGCCAATATCTATAAAACCCATCTGCACACGCAGCACATCATCGACCGCGTTCTCGATGGCTACAATTTCGGAGGCGTCTTTCATCATCCCCAGATGGATGTCGTCTCCATCTTTGTCGAGCAAAGAGGCGAAGGCGATCTCGTTCCCGAGCGCGCAGAGCGTCATCCCAAGATGAAGGTCTATCCCACGATAGGACAGGCCCTGACGCGCGGTACGGGCAAACTCGCCGTGGACGGCGTGATCTATATCGGCGAACAGGGCGACTATCCGCGCAACGAAAAAGGGCAGACGGAGTATCCGCGATACCGGTTCTTCGAGGAAATCGTCGAGGTCTTCCGCGCCAGCGGCCGCTGCGTTCCCGTTTATCTCGACAAACACTTCTCCTGGAATTGGACCTATGCAAAAAAAATGTACGATACGGCGCGTCAGATGGGGTTTGCCTTCATGGCCGGTTCGAGCCTTCCCGTCACCTGGCGCATCCCCGCAGTCGATCTTCCTCTGGGAGCTACAGTCCATGAGGCCATGAGCGTCGCTTTCGGAGGCCTCGATAGTTACGACATCCATGCGTTGGAGACGATCCAGTGCATGGTGGAGCGGCGCAAGGGCGGCGAAACCGGAGTTGCCTGGCTGCAGGCCTACCGCGGCGAGAACTTCTGGAAGGCCCACCAGCAGGGCGTCTGGTCGCAGGCGCTGTTCAAGGCATGCTTGTGCCGCAGTCAAACGCTAGTCCCCAGTCGAGCGGGCTTCACCAGCATCTATCCGACGCTCGATGCAACGAAGGCCCTCGCATCGGACCCGGTCGCCTATCACTATCAGCACACGGACGGACTGCGCTGCACGATCATGCTCATGAATGGCCTGGTCGAGGACTTCACCTTCTCCGCCTCCATCGCAGGCCACGCGCACCCGCTCTCCACCATGATGTACCTCTCCCGCAGGGACCACGGCGAGACGCTCGAGGATTACTTTGATCCGCTTGTGCACTACATCGAGCAGATGATGCTGACCGGCAAGGAACCCTACCCGGTGGAGCGCACGCTGCTCACCACCGGCCTGCTTTGCGCCGGGATCGATAGCTTGTTCCAGGGACAGCAACGCCTGCCGACGCCGCAGCTTGACATCCACTATCAACCCGGTCCATCGACTCTTCGGAGGACATAATGCTGACTCGCCGCCGCTTCCTCGGCTACTCCGTCCTGACGCCGGCTATGCTGGCGTACCGCTCGCTTCTGCGCTCCGCCGTTGCTCAGCAAAGCCGGCCGGCTGGCGGCCCGCTTCGCCTTGCGATCATCGGCAATGCCTACCGCCATGGATCGAATCTGCAATCCATAACGGATCGCTTCCTGGTGGGCTACCCGCACGACGGAGACTGGCACATGCCCAACGTGCAGGTGGTTTCCATGTATATCGAACCTCGGCCGGCGCAGGTTAGTGCGGCCGCATCGGTCGTTCACAGGCCGCGCGCGGCGGCGAAGAACCAGGCGGACTGGCATCCTGAGATCGCGCAAAGCGTGCAGCCCCCTGCGCCCCTTCAAGGCCGCGAAGCTCCCCGCGCCCCTCATGAAGACTCCGGTGCGCCGGCCGATCTGAGCGCCAGGCGATCGCAGGAGTTCGGCTTCCGTCTATGCGCCGATATCCCTGAAGCGCTGCGCTGCGGCGGTGACCGTCTTGCCGTTGACGCCGTGCTCGCCATCGTCGAGCAGGGGGATTATCCGCGCAACGACCGCGATCAAATCCTCTATCCGCGCTATGACTACTTTCAGCAATGCGTCCAGGTCTTTGAAGACGAGGGCCGCGCCGTTCCCTACTTCAATCACGAGAGTCTCTCCTTCAGTTTCGAGGAAGCGCAAAGCATGGTCGCTACTGCGGAGCGCCTCAAGTTTCCCCTGCTTGCCGGCTCCTGGCTACCGCTGACGTGGCGCCTGCCCGACATCGACATGCCGCTGGGCGCGCAGATTCACGAGGCGGTGATGGTCGGCATGGGTCCTTTGGACGGCATGGATTTCGATGCCCTTGAAGCCATGCAGTCCATGCTGGAGCGGCGCAAAGGAGGCGAGAGTGGCGTTAAGGCGGTGCAGCTGCTGGAGGGGGATGACGTCTGGAACGCCGGCGAATCCGGCCGCTGGAGTAAAGAACTGCTCAGCTCCGCATTGTCTCGCAGCGACTCACCCCTTGGCCTCACCGTGCTCGACGGGCGCCCTCAGGATATGGTGGCCGCGGATGTGCTGCCCCAACTGGTCAAGGATCCTGCTGCATACTGCATCGAGTACAACGACGGAACACGCGCCGCACTGCTCATGCTCGACGGCGCCACTAACGATTTCACCTTCTCGGCGCGCGTCGCAGGCACGGGACTGGTCTCCACACAGTTTTTCCGTGCGCCTGCTCCCAACGTGAACTACACAGCTTGCCTGGCGGCAAAGATCGAGCAGATGCTGATAACCGGCGGCGCGCCCTATCCGGTGCGCCGTACTTTGTTGACCAGCGGCATTCTGGAAGCCGGCCTGCTCTCCCGCCATCGCCTCAACGAACGTCTCGAAACTCCGCACTTGGCAGTAAGGTATGAGGCTCCCACTGAATCGCAGTACGCGCGCACTTGAGACTTGAAGTTGAGGAGAACCTAATGCTCACCCGGCGCCGCTTCCTCGGCTATTCCGCCCTGACGCCTGCTATCATGGCCTTCGATCCCCTGCCCCGCTCGATTGCGGCCCAGGATCTGAGCGGGCCCGCGCCGCACATTTCCGCAAAAGCTCTGGCAATTCATAAGCGCGCGCTGGTCTTCGACGGTCATGTACACGCGCTCGATCGCGAGTTCTATAAGGGCGGCAGCATGGGCGACCGCAAGCCAAACGGCTATTGGGACCTGCCGCGTGCGCGCGAAGGCGGCGAAGGCGCCTTCTTCTGCTCCGTCTATATACCCGAGGAGTATTACCCTGGCCGATTCGAGACAAAGCAGGCGTTGCGGCGAATCGATCATGCCCTTCTGCAACTGGAATTGAATCGCGACCGGGTGGAGCTCGCGCTGAATGCCGACGATGTGCTGAGGATTCACGCCAAGGGCAAAATAGCCGCAGTGCTGGATATCGAAGGCAGCTACGATCTGGACGGAGATCTGGGCGTTCTTCGCGATCTCTATCGCCTGGGGGTGCGCTCGGCACAACTGTCCGCGCATAATTGGAGCCAACATTACGCCGATGCTTGTTGCTCGCCGCCGGAAACGCATGGCCTCACCAGCCACGGGCGTGAAGTGGTCCACGAGATGAACCGGCTCGGCGTAGTCATCAACGTCTCACACGCCTCCGACGACACCACCTCGGAGGCCATCGATGCCAGCTCCGATCCAGTCATCGCCACGCATCACGGCCTGCGCAGCGTCGTCGATATCCCCAGAAACATGCCCGACTGGCTGGTGAAAAAAATGGCCGCCAAAGGCGGCGTCTTCGGCCTCCAGATTGGCAACGAATTTCATAGTCCGAGGGAGTATGCGTACCAGACCGAGCACGCGAAGCATTCATTCTGGGACACCTCAACTGTTCACAAGGAAGTCGCAGGCATGTCTATCTACGAAATCGACAAAGTGGTTGGGCCTCAGTTTCCCAGGGTCGGGATGGCCGTCCCTAATTCGGTCAGAATGACGGTCGATGAGTGGGTGGGAATCGTAGATAAAGTGATTCAACTGGTTGGAGAGGATCACGTGTCGATCGGCACCGATCTCGATGGCGGCCCTAATCTGCCGCGCGGCATGCGCGACACGCGAGACCTGCCAATGATCACCGACGCGATGGTGCGCCGCGGGTATTCGGAGGAAAGAATCGACAAGTTCTGGGGAGGCAATCTGTTGCGCTTGTTCCGGCAGGTCACCCAGAAGGAAGCATAGTTTCGGCGACACCCGGCAACTGAATCCGTCGAGTACTCAAGCCTCGTCTCTACCCCCGCCTGTCATAGCCTTGCAGCAGTTGCGCCATGGTCAAAACTCACCAGAAGAAGCTTCCTACAAGATCGGGAGATTCGGCGGTATCTCCAAATACTTCAACTCGAAACAGCAACTGCATGTTCTTCTCGTCCCAGTCACGGGGAGCATTGCGCAGCGCCTTGCTCAGATATGCGGGGTTAGTCAGGATCTCTCCAGCAACCTGGGTTCCGAAGTGGGAGAGTCCCGCCGCAAGCACAACCATCTTTCCCGTCTTGGGTTCGAACACGCGGGTTATGACAATGTAATCCACCTTGGGCGGTCCAAGCTCAAATGACCACTTCTTGCCAGCATCGCTCTTGTCGCGAATGTAACTTCCCGTCTCGGTTCGATCGAAGATGAAACGGAGATTGTTTTCTAACTCCATGGTCCACGGATTGGATCTAGCGCCAATTAGGATGAGTGGAACCTGGCTCAGGTCGGCGAACGATACGTCGTTCCCGGTGCGGACGTGGGGCGCTTTGTGATGGAGAACTAAGAAGGTCGAGATTTGGGTCAGGGCAAGCGCATCTCCCCAGCCCACATAATGGCCGGAATCCCGAACCAGTTCTGATGCCGGCACATAGGGAGGGAGTCTGCCGTTGAACGCCAGTGCGTCATATCTTGAGTCTAGCTTCAGGACATCAGGGTCCGCGACACATATGAGAGGCTGGTTTACATCCTGTAGTATCGGCCTCCAGAACCGCGCTTCGATCCCGCTCGCGCGCCGGCCAGGGAAGAAATACCAGGTCGCGAACACCAGCGCAATCAAGGTCAAGCCGCTTGCCAGGATCCTCAGCTTGAGCCGCAGCTTGAAGTACGCCATAGGCGCCGGCTTGAGTGGTATTGCCACCGGGACTTCGGCCTTACCCGCCGCATCGGGCCAGCGAAACTCAGGGGTATAGGATCCCCTGGGCAAATGAATCTGTACTTTGGAAGGATCGTTTGACTCACTATAGAACTGCGCCAGACGTTTTCTAAGTTCATTCGCTTTCACGCGAACGATCGAATGTTCCCCGGTGTCGTAGTCGGGACAGCGCTGGAAAACTTGATTGCCGATGACGCGCTCTTTCAAGTCGTCATATCGGCCGTCGAGCGCCGTATTGACTATGTATCGGAGAAACTCCTGTGAACGCTTTGAAGTCCGGAATCCGGCACTCGTCAGGACACGTTCAAGCTCTGCTCTTACTTGTATCTGCCTGGCCATCTCGGCTGTTTCAAGCGAGACATCAGGCCTTTTTAGACCCATATTACAAATTAACACGATTCAGATAGATGCTCCAACAGGAAAGTTGTGCATAGTTGGAGACTTCTTCCTTTCTGGGGCAGAATCGGGTGCCCGGACTCGTACAGCTTGCCTGGGTCCTTTCTCTCCGAACTAGCGGCAATCCTTTGCACAGCAGGCGTGATCAGGGAGTTGTCCCTCGAGATTTGCGGAATCCCAGGTACTACTACTAATGTCGTGCCAATCACGCGCTAGAGGTTCGTAACCTCCGCCTAACAACGGTGCATTCAGAGGAGATACAGGTTCCGATCTGTTACAAGCCTAGTTATGCATCCCTCACCTGGGTAGACTTCGTTAGACAGAAATCGCCCCCGGCCCGCTGTCCTCCGGATGGACCGGCAGCACGGCCGGAGCGATCGAGCAAGTTGTCACCTGGCAAATATGTTTCCAAATATCTTTCCAAATATCTTTCAAGGAGCGAGACTATGACCAGTGAATCCCCGCGTGAGTTCGCCGCTCACGCCTGCGCCGAGTCCGGCCCTCCAGCCGAAAGTCCCCCTTCAGTTGCCGACCGCAAAGTAGTATCTTCGTCCCGCTTTCCCAGGGTGCTGGGTCCATACTCGCAGGCCGTGGTCGCAGGCGGGTTCGTCTTCGTCGCGGGACAGGCTCCCATCAATCCCCTAACGCAGGAATTCGAATTGGGCGATATCGTCTCGGAGACTCGTCTCGAGCTCGCCAACATCGGATACATCCTTGAAGAGGCCGGGAGCGATCTGGCCAGCGTAGTCAAGGTGAGCATACACCTGGCAAACCTGGATGACTTCGATGGAATGAATGAGGTATACAAACAATTTTTTCCGGCGGATTATCCCGTTCGAACAACGACGCAGGCCGTCTTGCGCAGCGGAAGAAAAATAGAGATCGATTGCATCGCGCGGCTCAGAGATTAAAGCTCAGGAACTAAATGCAATCGGAAGAGATGAATGAATGAGCAGAGTGATTGCAGCAGTTGAAAATGACTTAGCGGATGTTAAACGCGGGCAGGGACATCGCGCCGCGGTGCTGGCCGGATTCCTGGGCTGGATGCTGGACGCCTTCGATTTCTTTCTGGTCGTGTTCTGCTTGACGGCGATTGCTCACGACTTCCATAAATCGGACCGCGCGATTGCTCTTTCGATCTCGTTTACCCTTGCCTTTCGTCCAGTCGGAGCTTTCATCTTCGGGATGCTGGCCGACCGCTTCGGCCGGCGCGGACCGCTGATGCTGGCGCTGTTGTTCTATTCGATCATTGAGGTGCTCTCCGGGCTGGCGCCGAATTACGCGTGCTTCCTCGTCTTGCGTGCTCTTTTCGGCATTGGCATGGGGGGTGAGTGGGGCGTTGGCGCCTCGCTCGCCATGGAGGCGGCCCCAAAAAAGAAGCGCGGCTTCCTCTCCGGCGTGCTCCAGCAGGGCTATTCGGCCGGGTATCTGCTGGCCGCCCTCGGCTACATTGCCGTCTTTCCCAGATTCGGCTGGCGGCCATTGTTCTTCCTCGGTGGCCTGCCGGCTTTACTGGCCCTGTTCGTTCGCTTCCACGTCAAGGAGTCGGATGTCTGGAAGCAAACGGCGCAGGCGACAATGAAGGACTTCATTCAGGTTGTAGCCATCCACTGGAAGCTCTTCATTTACATCACGCTGTTCATGGCCTGCCTGCAGTTGACTACGCACGGGACGCAGGACATGTACCCAACCTTCCTCGAGCGTTTCCGGCACTTCGGTCCCGCCGGTCGCGCCTCAATTACCGCCCTTTCGATGGTTGGAGCGATTCTGGGAGGAATCCTTTTCGGCGTTCTCTCCGATCGATGGGGGCGCCGCCGTATGATTATCGTCGCGATGATGGGTGCTATACTCGCCATCCCGCTTTGGGCATTCGCGCCAACCAAACTCGGACTCCTGGCCGGAGCCATCGCTATGCAGTTTTTCATCCAGGGCGCTCTGGGCATCGTGCCTGCCCATCTCTCCGAACTGTCTCCTAACTCGGTACGAGGATTTCTAGTTGGATTCGGATACCAGTGTGGCGTCCTCTTATCAAGCTCTGTGGTCTACATCGAGGCTACCTTGGCAAGTCACATTAGTTATTCGCGGGCCATGGCGGAAACTGCATTCATTGCGATCGTCCTCGCGATCATCGGCACAGCGGTTGGCCCGGAGCGTCGAGGTGCGGCGTTCAGCGGCGATGGGCCTTAGCGAGCTCTAAAAAGCATTCTCAAAAATGCTGTAAATTCTTTTGGGTGAAAATCATTCGCCAAGTTCTGCAGGGACAATCCCAAAAACTCTTGGTTCTTGAAGCTTCTCCTTTCGACAAATCCTGGGTACCCCATATCTGGCGCGCTCTTTGCACCAGATGTGGGATTCCACGAATCTTGATGGATAGTGCCCTGATCACGCCTGCGGTGCAAAGGATTGCAAGAGTTCAGAGGAAAAAAGACCCAGCTAGCTTTCCACGCCAGCAAGCTTCCCTTGCCAGGAACCTTCGAACTGCGGGCTTGACCTCGACACCGTCCAGCGGGATCTGTGATGATTTTGGATCGATACTCCAGCAGCATCTCGGATTATCCTGAACAGGACGGTCCCTCAAGAAGAGACTCCATGACGCTACTCGATCCTCAAGCGGTACGCTATGTCTTCGTGGACCGCGATGGCGTGCTGAATCGCAAAAGGCCGGAAGGCGCCTACGTCACCCAATGGGCGCAATTTGAATGGCTGCCGGGGTCTGGGGAGGCCATCGCCCGCATGAACCGCGCCGGGATGAAGGTTATCCTGGTGACAAACCAGCGGGCCATCGCCCTGGGTTTCCTCAACCACCAAGAACTGCGGAGCATACACGAGAAGATGGAGGGCGATCTGGCGCAGCATGGCGCGCATTTGGACGCGATTTACTATTGCCCCCATGACAATGGCGAGTGCCATTGCCGGAAGCCGGAGATTGGCTTGTTTGAGCAGGCTTTCGGGGATTTTCCGGAAGCCGGCCCACAGAACAGCGTTGTGATCGGAGATTCTCTCTCCGACATCGAAGCTGGAAAGCGTCTCGGAATGCGCACCATCTTCGTGCTGGGCGAAGCGGCCCTGCAGAAAGCCGGGTCAGGAACGGCGGCGGAAGCAGCCGACGCAGTGGCCGGCTCATTGCTCGAAGCGGTGGAATCGCACTTTGGCCTTATCCTCCGCTAGATTAGCGGACGTTAGTTCAGCGGATAAGATGGAAGCGTTGAGGGCATGGAAATCCACGACAAGTCCCGGAATATCCCTTCGCTCGATGGCCTTCGCGCCATCTCCATTCTTCTGGTCATCGTTGCCCATTCCAATGAAGGCTTTTCACGCTGGATCAAAATTCCCGCGCGCTCCTATCTTTTCCTCGCGCATACGGGCGTCTGCGTTTTCTTTGTCATCAGCGGTTTTCTCATCACTAATCTGCTGCTCAAGGAACTCGACTCGACCGGTGGCATCAATCTCAAGCGCTTTTATTTAAGGCGTGCTTTCCGCATCTTTCCGCCTTTCTATGTCTACCTGGGCATTATCTTTCTGCTCACAGTGGCGGGAGTATTTCATACCCCGCTTCGCGCATTTTTCTTCGCCGGCATCTACACCATGAACTATTATCTGGGCCCCGGCGGCGGTTTCGTGGGTCTCCAGCACATTTGGTCCCTGAGCGTCGAAGAACAGTTCTACCTTCTGTGGCCGGCGGCGCTTCTTCTATTCGGCCGGCGCAAATCCATCTACTTCGCGGGATTTCTCATCGTTCTCTCGCCTTTCTCCCGTTTGCTTACCTATGACATGCTCGCCCCGGCGCATCGCGCCATGGTGAATCGAATGCTCCACTCGAGTATCGACACCATCATGTTCGGATGCCTGCTCGCGCTTCTCTGGAAGAGCGAGCGCTTCAACCGGTTCGTGAGTCCCTGGATAGATTCATGGAGCAGCTCCTGGATCATGGCCGGTTCTGCTCTCTTCCTCCTGGTTCTCGATCCGATTCTGGATTACCGGTTGCACGGCAGCTATAACCTGCTGGCCGGAATGACTCTGGAAGGCATCGCCATTTGCCTGGTGATGCTCTACGTCGTCAGGCGGCCTGGAACCGTCTCCGGACGGATGCTCAACCTGGCGCCCGTACGGCATATCGGCATCGTCTCCTACAGCCTGTACCTGTGGCAGAACATCATTATCGGCAAAGGGGAGCGGTATTTCCCATGGGATTTGATTGCTCTGCTGGCGGTGGCTGAGCTGTCGTATTGGGTGGTCGAGCGTCCTGCATTGCGGCTTCGCGATCGTCTGGAGAAGTGGAGAACGGCGCGAAAGGTTGCCCCGCTGCAACCGTTGACTATTGAAATCACCGGGCGGCAGAAGTGAGAGACAAAGATTCGCAAATTCGCCCGCTTACCTCTCTTCGCTTCGCGGCTGCTCTGTATGTTTTGTTCTTCCATACGGCGGGATTCTTCCTTGAGGCGAAGCATTTTCCCCAGTGGGTGCTTCGCATTCAGCAGACTGGCTACGTGGGCGTAAGTTTCTTCTTCGCTCTCTCCGGTTACATTCTTGCCATCGTCTACCTTCACGCGGGTGCGCCGGTGAACAAAAAGCGATTCTGGCTAAATCGTTTCGCACGCATTTATCCGCTGTTCTTGGCTATGCTGGTCTTCGATACGCCGCAATTGTTAGGCTCTCGCATCGCCGCCTACGGACCGTTTTCCGCACTATGGAAGACGGGTGCAACATTCCTGGCAAACTGCCTCATGCTGAATGCCTGGGCGCCCAAATTCCAAGGGATTAACGATCCTGGATGGTCGGTTGCAGTAGAAGCATTTTTCTATCTGCTGTTCCCCTTCTTAGGAGCCGTTCTCTGGCGCTCGTCCCTGCGCCGCGCTGTCGTTCTATCCATCGCGCTATATGCGGCGGGACTGGCGGCAAGCTATCTCGCGGCACGATCGGGTGTGCCGGGCATCTTCTTACGCTGCTCGCCAATTTTCCATCTGCACGAATTTTTGATTGGATTATTGGCCGCACGCATTCAGCAGGATTTGCGGCCCGGCATTCTCAGAAGAGCTGCGCCTTGGATAGCCGCAACCGCGATAGCAGCCTTCTTCGCTGTGGTCGTATGGGTGCCTTGGGTCGGAGATCTTCTACTTAATGCCGGCGTTATGCTCCCGGTATTCATCGCTGTCATTCTGGCTTTCGCCAGCGGCAACAGGCTTATCGAAGGTCTTTTCTCAGCTCGTTGGCTGGTCATTCTGGGCGAGGCGAGCTACGGGCTGTACCTCATCCACATTCCCTTCTGGCATCTCTTCGAGACCGCGAACCTGGACAAGAGCTTCGCCGCTTATCCCGTATATATCGCGGCCTGCATCCTCGCCAGCATCCTCAGCCATTACCTGTTTGAGTCTCCGCTGAGAGCCGCGATTTTGAAGACCGGCATCCGATCGCAGGAATCAGTAGTTACAGCATCCCTCGCACAGTAAGCGGAACGTTGGGCCTCGTCGGCAACTCCACCTAGTTGTCATCTCGACCGAAGTGTTCATGGGCCTGCGGCCTACCCAAGGGAATGAAAATTGAGTTTGAGGAAGGCTTGGTTGGTAATTACACCTACTTTGTCATCTCGACCGGAGTGTTGGTGGGCCTACGGCCCATAAGCGCTAAGATAAGCCGCTCCGGACACTTGGCCTCATGGAATAAAATAATTGGATCGTGAAATTCAATTCCTGGACGATAATTTCCGTATTGCCGACAATCCGAGCGGAACTTCCAAAGGGTGGCTTGCTGAGCCCATTGGGCTGACGGCATCCATTGAATCCCAGGATTGGAAACAATCCAATTGCGCGGCCGAATTTAGAATCGGATGGAAATGCGCCGCTAGGCAGTCCTAATGGAAAGATCGTCCATGAGGACACTGCGTACGGTAGAATTCCAGCGAAAGCGTGCCTGCAAAGGAGAGTCGTGTCGACACAATCCAACTGTGCTGTAGTCTACCGCTTCATTGAAGAAGGCATCAACCTTGGGAAAATTGACTCCATCGCGCAGTTCGTCTGGGAGGATGTGGCGGAGCAGGTTCCGTTTCCAGACCAGGGCCCCGGCCTGGAAGGACTGAAAGATGTTCTGCGAGGGATGCGGACGGCGTTTCCAGACTTGCATTTCTCTGTCGATGAGCAGATTGCCGAGGGCGACAAAGTGCTGACCCGGTTCGAGTGGACAGGCACGCACCGGAGCGATTTCCTGGGTGTACCCGCTTCAGGGCGATCCGTGAAGGTTTGGGGGATGGTCCTGGACCGTCTAGAGGACGGGAGAATCAAGGACACGCGCATCATCATGGATATCTTCGGGCTCATGATGCAACTCGACGCGTTTGCGCCAAAAGCGTAAATTCAGGTTCTTAGGAGGAATTCCCCCGGGAGCCCGGCAAATGTCTCGCACGGCGCTCACACTCGCAGATTAACCATGGTCGAGCCGGGCTTCTTTCTTGTTCTGGGCGTATCACGGGCCATACGGAAGTAGCTCTTCCTCACCTTAGCGCTTATGGGCCTACGGCCCACCCAAGGGGATGAAAAATTGAGTTTGAGGATGGCTTGGTTGGTAATTACACCTACCTTGTCATCTCGACCGGAGCGAAGGGGAGTGGAGAGATTTGCGGTTTGTGGATACATAACCGCGGATCCCCGTTACTCCGTTTGCTCTCACTCAGATGTGGAAAATCGCAGATCTCTCTCCACTCCGCTTCGCTCCGGTCGAGATGACAAAGTAGGCGCAGTTGCCCGGTAGGTGCAGCTGCCTGGTAGGTGCAGTTGCCGGGTGCCCCATATCTGGCGCGGTCTTTGCGTCAGATGTGGGAACCGCAGATCTCACCACTCCGCCTCGCTCCGGTCGAGATGACAAAGTAGGCACAGTTGGCTGCTCTGAAAGTAGCCGCCCTCCATGGGCGCTCCTGAACTGTTCCGGGGAAAGGATGGGAGACCACAACTCCCGGCCTCCCGATTTCTTACAACTTTTCTGCGCCTGAAGCGTCCCAATAGCTATGCACCGCCTGCGCGCCATGTTCTTGACGGTCTTGCTTACAACGTCTCTTACGTTGTTTGCCCAGACCACGCAGCAGCAAGGCCCGCAGTCTCCGGGATGGGTGCCCCCGAGTCTCGAAGCGCTCGCTCAGCATGCTACGTTCCATACCAACTTTACGTTAGACCGGTCGATGCTGCGATTTGCCAGCAACTTCATGGATAACGAGGATCAGGATACACAGCGCGCAGTCAACAAGCTGGATGCTATCTCAGTGCACAGCTTCCACTTCTCAGCCCCGGGGCTCTATGACCCGGCAGCGCTCCAAATTGTGCGCTCCCAATATGACGGGACGGGATGGAAGCACATGGTGACAGCCCACCCCAAGGGAGATCCCTTCAGCCCTAACGAAACAGACCTCTGGATTAGCTTCGCTCACATGGACGTCACCGGAATGGCCGTGCTGTTGGTGGGCTCGAGAGACATCGACTTGATCGCTATCACCGGCGATCTCAGTCCGCTGGACCTGCTCCACCTGCGCGGCCATTTTGGCATCCCCAAATTCGACGCCGATAAGCTGGTGCCCGCGCCGGGTTCAGGCCCGGGCTCGGGCGGCCAGCATTCCGAGGAGACTCAACCTGCTCCGCCCCCGCCAACCCCGCCTATCCGTTAGCGTCTGTCCTTTAGCTAGCCGCTGATACCCCGGCTAATTGGCTCGCCGGCGTTCCTACGGCCTTGGGCGCGGTCCGCTCGAAGATCTCACGCTCCTCTTCCAGATGCTTGATCACTACCTGGGAGTAAATGACGAAATGATGGGCGGAGAGCAAGACCATGAATCCCAGCCACATTTTTGCCGGCGACCGCCAACTGGAGGAGATAAACCTGCGGAGGAACCGCCAATAGCTGCGACGGTAACTGGAGCTGATCCCCTGATGCCACATTGAAGAAAGAAGAACACGCAGGTTATAAGACAAGGGAAGGCTGGGCGGCTTCTGCGTTGGGCGCGGCTGCCACACTTTCAAGGAGTTATACGCGCGCTCAAAGAAAGCCTCGGGCTGGTACAAGCCGTCAAGCAAGGTGGCTAGGCCGCGCAACAATACGGGCAGCGGCAGGATAGTCCGGAAATTGGGAACCCCGAAATTCGAAGTAGATTGGCTATCCTCGATGAGGCGCCCTTCCCTCTTCATCCGATCGAATAGGGCAGTCGTCGGAGGCGCCATCAGCATGCCCGCCATGGCCCAGGCGATCTTGGTCTGGTCGATAAATTCCAATTGCCGGGCAAAGATCGTCTCATCGTCGGAGTCGAAGCCGACAATAAACCCGGCGAGCACCCACAGACCCTTCTCTTGAATGATGCGCACCTGTTCGACGTTATTCTTGCGCAGATTTTGGAACTTGCGCGACTCCTTCAGAGCGTCGGCGGAGGGCGTTTCAATGCCGATGAAGACATACATGAAGTTGGCTTCGACCATCGCGTCCATGAGCTCCGGCCGGGCCGCCAGATCGATTGAAGCTTCGGTATAAAACGAGAACGGCTGTTTGTGCAGTTTCTGCCACTCGATGAGCTCGCGCGCCAGCTGTAAAGCCTGATGATGGTTGCCGATAAAATTGTCATCGACAATGAATACTTCGTTGCGCCAGCCCAGACCGCGCAGCACATCGAGCTCGCGGATGAGTTGCGCGGGCGATTTTGCCCGGGGGCGGCGCCCATAGATAGTGATGATGTCGCAGAACTCACACTGGAAGGGACATCCGCGGGAGAACTGAACCGGCATCGATGTATATTTGTCGAGATGCAATAGATCGAAGCGAGGCACCGGACTGTGCGTCATGTCGGGCTTGTCGACGACGCGATACAGCGCATGAGCGGTACCCAGCTCGAGATCAACGGCAATTTTGGGAAATGCCTCCTCCGCCTCACCCACCATCACGTGATCGGCCACACGAAGCGCGCTCTCCGGATCGGTGCTGGCCCACGGGCCGCCCACGAAGGTGCGCTTTCCAAGGGCGCGAGCACGAGCGAGAGCGACCAGCGCATCTGCCCTCTGGGCGTGCATGGCGCTCACCATCACCAGATCGGCCCAACGCAGGTCTTCATCCCGCAGTTCCTCGAAGGCATGATCGATCAGGCGAATTTCCCAGCTAGGCGGACAAAGGGCAGCGACCGTGATCAGGCCCAGAGGCGGGGTCATCGCGCGCTCGGGAATAATCTTGAGCACGCCCTCAAACCCCCAGAACGACGGCGGGAAACTCGGCCACACCATCAGCGCCTTGACCTTCGGTCCTAACGGCGGAAACGAGGTATAGGATGGGTCGTCAGAAGATTCGGAGACGGGGCCGGAGGGAAGCACGGGCAGAGATGAATTTGCGGGTGGGCTTAGCAGTTGCGAATCCGGAAGCGAGGACATCGAGTCCCTTTCTAGTACCGCTTCACAGCTACCAGCGCGGCGAGAGGTAACCCTATGCAGGCTCGCTTTGATGAAGCGCTGCAACGAGCACAGTAACCAAACTAGCAGCCGATATGAGGACAGTGAGTGGCGTAGCTACAATAGCACGTCCCGCCGCGCCTCGTGAAAATAAGCGCCGGCGCGATTTGTCTTTTTCTACCCTTGGTAGGAAACAAGGCCATGCGAAGGGCCTTGGCTTCCTTTGCCTACATAGGCTCCTAGATGATTGCTAGCTGTTCTACGATTCATACTTCCAAATTAAGAGTCTTCATTTCTGGTGCGGAGCCGGTGGCATCCCAGGTCCCGGAATCGGAACCTGGGGCACCCACGCAACCTGGTTCTGTATCGAACGAGGTTAGCTCTTTTCGCCGTCGACGTTCTCGCCTGGCGGCTGCTCGGTCATGGCCTGGTCAACTTCCGCGCGGCGCTTGGCGCGCGCCTCGGCGCGTTTCTGGCGCTTCTCATCCAGCTCCTGCTCCGCGCCCAGCAGTTCGATAAAAGCCTTCTCGGCGCCATCTCCCTTTTGGAATCCGGTGCGGATGATGCGCAAGTAGCCTCCGTTGCGATCGCCATAGCGGGGCGCGACGGTATCAAAAAGCCGGGAAACCGCATCCCGCGTCTGCAGGTACGAGAGTGCCTGCCGGCGCGAGTGCAAATCCCCCTTCTTGCCCAGCGTGATCAGTTTTTCTACATGAGGACGGGCAGCCTTGGCCTTGGTGATGGTGGTTTCCACCCGGTCCTCGAGGAGAATCGAGGTCACCAGGTTGCGCAGCAGCGCTCGCCGATGGCTCGTGTTCCTTCCCAGTTTGTATCCTGCATTGCGATGGCGCATGACCTGTCTCTTTCCTTGCGAGTAACGGTGGCCGGGAACGGCACCTTCAAAACACCCGGCCACCCTCAAGTGACTGCCAAATTAAAAGTTCTCGGGCTCCGATTGAAGCGGAACATCCGCTCCTTCGAGATCCTCGTCGTCTTCGTCGTCGTCTTCGAAGCGGCTGTAGCTCGCCGCCAGAGTCGCCGCCGGCAGCACGCTGGTCGGTCCAGGCACCGCATTGCCCTGCTCGTCGATCTTCATGCCCAGGGACAAGCCCATCTGGGCGAGAATTTCCTTGATCTCATTCAAGGATTTACGCCCGAAGTTCTTAGTCTTCAGCATCTCCGGCTCGGTCTTCTGCACCAGCTCGCCGATAGTCTGGATGTTGGCATTCTTCAGGCAGTTGTAGCTGCGCACGCTTAGCTCAAGCTCCTCGACGGAGCGGTTGAGGTTTTCGTTACGCATCAGCAACCGGCCTTCATCGGCCGCGTGCTCAGCTTCAATCTCTTCCTCGAAGTTGATGAAGATGCTCATGTGATCTTTCAGCAGCTTGGCCGCCAACCCCAGCGAATCGGCGGGTAAAACCGAGCCGTTGGTCCAGACTTCCAGCGTCAGCTTGTCATAATCGGTGATCTGACCCAGCCGGGCCGCATCTACCGTGTAATTCACCTTGCGCACGGGCGAGTGGACCGAGTCGACGGGGATGAAGCCTATCCCCAGGTCCGAGTCAAAATTTTTATCGGCGGAGATGTAGCCGCGGCCGCGCTTCAGGCGCATTTCCATATCCAACTTGCCGCCTTCGCTCACCGTCGCGATATAGACCTCCTTATCCAGAATCTCCACATCACCATCGGCCTCGATCATTCCGGAGGTAATCACCCCTGGCTGGTCGGCGCGAAGATACAGCGCCTTTGGACCTTCTCCGTTGAGCTTGAAGGGAACCTGCTTCAGGTTCAGAATGATGTCGGTGGCGTCTTCGACCACCCCGGTAATTGACTGGAACTCATGCAGCACGCCTTCGATCTTGACTGCCGTAACTGCGGCTCCTTCGATCGAGGAGAGCAGGGTGCGGCGCAGCGCATTTCCGATGGTGGTGCCGAAGCCGCGCTCAAAAGGCTGGGCGCTGAACTTTCCATACTTCTCGGTGAGTGTTTCCGTATCGACTGCAAGACGCTTGGGTTTTTGAAATCCTCTCCAAAGCATATCCATATTCCTCTCTATGCGCGGCTAGCGTCGCGAAGCATTTTGCAACGGCCGCACCCGTTTCTCCATTCGTTAAGTAGGTTGAATTCGACAGCGCTTTCGCTTACTTGCTGTAAAGTTCGACGATCAGCTGCTCGTTGACGGGCAGGTTAACATCTTCGCGTTTAGGTAAGGCCACAACCTTTCCCGAGAGATTGGCGTGGTCTACCTGAAGCCATTGCGGGGCGACTTGATGACTGGCAAACTCGGTCGAGGTCTCCAGAACCGTCAGCTTTTTGCTGCCTTCGCGAACCTTGATCTCATCGCCTACGCTTACCTGAAAGGAGGGGATATTCACCTTTCTGCCGTTCACTTCGACATGCCCGTGGCGCACGATCTGGCGCGCCTGCCGCCGCGAAGTGGCGAAGCCAAGACGGAAGGCCACATTGTCGAGGCGCCGCTCCAACTGCTGCAAGAGCAATTCGCCGGTAACCCCGGGAGCACGCGAGGCCTTCTCGTAGTAGGCGCGGAACTGGCTTTCCAAGGTGAAATAAATGCGTTTCGCCTTCTGCTTCTCACGTAGTTGCAGACCGTATCCTACGATCTTCGCTTTGCGAGCGCGTCCATGTTGGCCGGGCGCAAAATTGCGTTTTTCAATGGGGCATTTTTCTGAAAAACACTTGGTGCCCTTGAGAAAAAGCTTGGTGCCTTCGCGCCGGCAAAGGCGGCATACTGGTCCGGTATATCGTGCCACTTTCTATCTCCTTGCTTCGGAGGCCGAGCGGTTTACAGATGGCTTTCTTCAAGCCTCCTTCGTCCCGCTCCACCCTGTACTTCCAGCTCATAACTCTTGCGGTCTTTAAAGTCTGGGTGCCCCATATCTGGCGCGCTCTTTGCGCCAGATGTGGGAAACCGCAGATCTCTCCAGCCCCGGAAATCTATTTCAAACGCGCCTGCGTTTCGGAGGCCGGCAGCCGTTGTGAGGAATCGGCGTAACATCCCGAATGGAGCGTACGTCGAGACCCGCGGCAGCCAAAGCACGCACCGCCGACTCACGCCCGGAACCCGGCCCGCTCACTCGCACATCCACGGAGCGCAGGCCGTGATCCCGCGCCTGGTTTGCCGCGTTGACCGCGGCTTGCTGCGCCGCGAAGGGTGTGCCCTTGCGCGATCCGCGAAAGCCGAGCGAACCTGAGCTCTTCCACGAGAGCGTATTTCCCTGACCGTCGGTGATGGTCACGATGGTGTTGTTGAAGGAGGCCTGAACGTAGACCAGACCGTAGGGAACATTCTTGCGCTCGCGCTTCTTGAACTTCTTGTTCTTCGTAGCCTTGCCGGCCGCCTGCTGTGGTTTCGCCATTATGTCTTCGCCGTCGCTTTCTTCTTGCCCGCAATGGTCCCCTTACGCGGTCCCTTGCGGGTGCGCGCGTTGGTGTGGGTGCGCTGGCCGCGCGTAGGCAGGTTTCGCCGGTGGCGCAATCCACGATAAGACTGAATATCGATCAACCGCTTGATGTGCATGGAGACGTCTTTGCGCAGGTCGCCTTCCACCTGGCCTTCGCTCTCGATCACCTGGCGGATGCGGTTCACCTCGTCTTCGCCCAGATCCTGGACCTTCTTCAGCGGATCGACGTTTGCCGCCCCCAGGATGCGCCGAGCGCGCGAGTTGCCGATACCGAAAATATAGGTCAGGGCGATTGCCGCATGCTTATGACGCGGCAGATCGACCCCAGCAATACGTGCCATGATTCGTCCTTCTCTTCCTGCAGCCTAGCCCTGCCGCTGCTTATGCTTGGAATTCTCGCAGATCACCCGCACCACCCCACGGCGATGGATGACCTTGCACTTGTCGCAAATCTTTTTGACCGATGCCCGAACCTTCATAACTCTCCTGAACTCGTCTCCTGAACTCGCGCGAGGGCGCCTATTTGTACCGGTAAACAATCCGGCCGCGGGTCAAATCGTAAGGACTCAGTTCCACCGCCACCCGGTCGCCGGGAAGAATACGGATGAAGTTCTTGCGCATCCGTCCCGAGACGTGCGCCAGAACCTGATGTTTATTTTCAAGCTCCACCCGAAACATTGCGTTAGGCAACGTCTCGACGACTGTCGCCATTACTTCAATCGCGTCTTCCTTCGACAAGCCTCATCCCAATTCTGCCTGCGATCTTGCCGCAAAGGCCAACCTCAAAGTATCTCCAGGCTTCGCGCTTTTACCGCTTTTGCCCGCTCGCGCTGCTCGCCATCCGTAACCGGCCGCGCGAGTCTCTACTGCGTCAAAACCATCGCTCCCTCAGCGGTCACCGCAACCGTGTGCTCGAAATGAGCACTCAAGCTGCCATCCTCGGTCACCGCTGTCCAGCCGTCACTCAACACTTGTACGCCCGGTTTACCCACATTGACCATAGGCTCGATGGCCAGAACCATTCCCTCGCGCAGCCTGGTTCCCTCCCCCCGCCGCCCATAGTTAGGGACCTGCGGATCTTCGTGCATCCGCTTCCCAATCCCATGCCCGACAAAGTCCCGCACCACGCTGAAGCCGCCTGCCTCGACCACTTCTTGCACCGCCGCCCCGATATCGCCCAGGGTCGCTCCGGCGCGAACCGCCTGAATGGCGTTTGTGAGTGATGCCCGAGTAACATCGAGCAAACGCATCGCGCAGGGCGCCATCTTCTTGCCTACAGGCAACGTGATCGCCGCGTCTCCATAATATCCGTCCAGCACCACGCCGCAGTCGATCGAAACGATATCACCGTCGGCCAGAACTCTCTCTCCGGAGGGAATGCCATGGACCACCTGCTCGTTCACCGAGGTGCATAGCACGCAGGGATATCCACGGTATCCTTTGAACGCCGGAACCGCACCCAGTTCGCGAATCTTCGCTTCCGCCGCGGCCTCAAGGTCAAGCGTGGTCGCGCCCGCCTCGACCAGTGTTCTCATATGCTCTAGAACCTGGTAAACCACCTTGCCGCTGCGCCGCATTTTTTCAATCTCCTGCGGCGTCTTAATCACAATCGCCATCGGTCTATTCCAACCCTTTGCTACCGCAAAAATCACCATTCACGGGAAAACCGCGATTAACCGATGGACCGGGGAATATACGGCCTAATTCCGCTGCCGAAGACGAACCACGGCGGTCATTATGGCATCCGCCACCTGATCCACAGGCTGCTCGCCATCTACTTCTACAAACCGGCCCCCGGTGCGGTAATGCTCGACTACCGGCGCGGTTAGCGCCTCGTAGACGCGCATTCGCTCGTCGAAGACCTCTTTCACGTCATCCGCGCGAGCTACCAGCGGTGTGCCGTCCACATCGCATACCATATCCACTTTGGGGGGCTGAAGGTAAACGTTGTAAATGCGCTGGCAGGTTGGACAGTTGCGTCGACCGGTAATGCGACACAACAATTGATTATAGCTGACACGAATACTCGCTGCAATCACCGGCAGACCGTCGGGAAACGCTTCGAGCCTTCGATCCAGCCACCGGTCGAGCCACTGCGCCTGGCCCAAGGTCCGGGGATAGCCATCCAGGATGTAACCCCGCTTGGTATCCTCTTCAGCCAGCCGTGCGGCCACCATCTCATTGACCAACTCGTCGGGAACCAGCAGTCCCTGATCCATCAATTGGCGGGCGGCGAGTCCTAAAGCGGTGCCCCGCGCCTTATTATCCCGCAGAATATCTCCAGTCGAGATCTGAGGAATGCCCCAAGCCGCCATGATGGTTTTGGCCTGCGTCCCTTTCCCCGATCCCGGCGCTCCCAAGAGCAGCAGCGGCCCGGGAGCCACCGCAGCCTGATCCTGTTCAGCTTGGGGAGATCCAGGCAAGAACACGGGTGCTACCACGCCCGCCTTCCCCTCACCCGCCCGCTGCGCGGGGAAAAGCCCTCATAGTGGCGCATGATCAACTGCGATTCGACCTGGTTGATGGTGTCCATGGCGACGCCCACCACAATCAAGAGCGAAGTGCCGCCAAAATAGAAGTTGACATTCAACCCGTGGGTCACCCAGGTGGGCAGCTTTTCAAAAAAGTTACCTACCAGCCACAGATCGTTCAGGTGAATCCCGCTGATCAGAATCTGGGGAATCAGTGAAATGATGACCAGGTAAATCGCGCCCACCAGCGTGATGCGAGTCAAAATGTCGTTGACGAAGTCCGAAGTGCGGCGGCCCGGCCGGATTCCAGGGATGAATCCACCGTACTTCCGCATGTTGTCGGCAATATCGTCGGGACGGAAGATGATCGAGATGTAGAAGTAGGCGAAGAAAACAATGCCTACGCAGTAGAGTATTTCGTACCAGGGCTCCCCTGGAGCCAAGCCGTCGAAGATACGGGTCAAAAACCCGCTGTTGCGGACAAAGTTCGAGCTGGCGAAGAGCATGGGCGCGGAGAGAATGGAGCTGGCGAAGATAACCGGCATGACGCCACCCGAGTTCACTCTTAGCGGCAGATGGGTGGATTGACCGCCCATCAGCCGGCGCCCTACGATTCTCTTGGCGTACTGCACCGGAATGCGCCTCTCACTGCGCTCCACCCAGCAGATGAAGGCCACAATCACGATCATCGCCACAATCAATATGACCAAAGCAGGAACGGTAAAGGCTCCCCAAGCCTGGTTGCGCGCCTTGTCCACTAAATCCTGAATACCGCGCGGCAGCCCGACCACGATTCCCGCAAAGATGAGAAGGCTCATGCCGTTGCCGATGCCCCGCTCGGTGATCTGCTCGCCCAGCCACATGACAAAGGTCGTGCCCGCGGTGAGCGTCAACACAGTCATGAGAATGAACCCGATGCCGGGATTTAACACATAAGAAACTCCCCCGCTGCCGCCACTGTGCGAGAGGGTTAGAGCGATCGCTAGCGACTGTATAACGCCTAGGATCACGGTCACATAGCGGGTCCACTGGGTAATCTTGCGCCGCCCCAACTCGCCTTCCTTCTGCAATTTGGCCAGCGGCTCATAGACCACGGTCAGCAACTGAAAGATGATGGAGGCGGTGATGTAGGGCATGATGCCCAGGGCGAAGACCGTGAGTTTGCGAAGGTTTCCGCCGCTGAACAGGTCAACCAAGCCGAGCGCGCTACCCGCTTGCTGATCGAAGAACTGCGCCAGCAATTTGAGGTTGACCCCGGGCGTTGGGATCTGCGAGCCCAACCGGTAAACGGCCAGAATGCCCAGGGTAAACAAAACCCGCTTGCGCAGGTCGGGGATACGAAAGATGTTGGCAACCTTCTCAAACATACATTTCCTATGGTATTCGCGGTCACGAGCTTAAAAGCTGAAACTACCAATATTCTAGGGCAGCAACGGCATTCTCCAAACCATCATCGGGCTTTACAAGCTGCGAAAAAACTACGGCTTTGTATCAGGGCACGACTTCAGTCGTGCCCTGATACAAAACCGTCCTCTTTTCGCAATCCGTGAAGCCATGCCTTGCTACAAAGCCAAACAATGCCAATGGCCTTGGCTCTAGCCGGCCAGAATTGCTTTGCCGCCGGCCTTCTCAATCTTCTCCTGCGCCGATTTGGAGAACTTGTGAGCATGCACGGTCACAGCCACGTTCAGCTCGCCATTGCCCAGAACCTTGAGCAAACCCTTACGCTTGCTAAGTATCCCTTTCGCCGCCAACCCCTCCAGAGTCAACTCATTGCCGCCGCTCTCGGCATAGAGCTCGGCGATCCGGTCCAGATTCAAGACCGTGTACTCAGTGCGGAAGATATTGGTGAAGCCGCGCTTGGGCAGGCGGCGGTGCAGCGGCATCTGGCCGCCTTCAAAGCCGCGCATCAGGCTTGAGCCGGAACGCGAACCCTGGCCCTTGTGCCCGCGGGTAGAGGTCTTTCCCATACCCGAGCCCATGCCCCGGCCTACGCGCTTGCGGCCGGCATTCGCCTTCTTCGGCGCCCGTAAATTCGATAGGTTCTTAGCCATTTGTTCCCTCCCCAGCTTCAAGAATCCTCACCAGGTGCGGAACAGTCTTCACCATTCCCCGAACCGAAGGAGTATCCTCACGTTCCACAATCTGGTTGAGCCGGGTAAAGCCCAATCCCTTGATCACCTTCTTATGCTTCTCCGGCGTCGCAATCTTCGACCGGAAGTATTGCAGGCGAATTCTAGCCTTGCTGCCGGTTTGGGTCCCGCTTTGCTGCTCTGCCATCACTATAGCTCCTGTAGTTGCTTACCGCGAAGGGCCGCCACTTCGGCGCGATCGCGCAGCTGCACCAGCGCGTCAAAGGTGGCCTTGACGACGTTATGCGGATTGGCCGTGCCCAGGCTCTTGGTCAGGACATTCTGCACGCCGGCCGAAGTCATCACCGCGCGTACCGCCCCTCCGGCAATGACACCCGTTCCTTCCGGCGCCGGCTTCAACAATACATGGCCCGATCCGAACCGGCCCAGCACCTGGTGCGGAATGGTGGTCTGGCTGAGGTTCACGCGCACCAGATTTTTCTTGGCCGCCTCGATGCCCTTGCGGATTGCTTGCGGGACTTCCTTAGCCTTGCCCGAACCATACCCCACCACTCCGGCCGAGGGATCGCCAATCACCACCAGAGCCGCAAACGACATATTCTTGCCGCCTTTGACGACCTTGGTGACGCGATTGATGGACACTACTTGGTCCTTCAGGTTGTAGTGCCCGGCATCCAGTTTCCGTTTCAGTATTGCCATTCTCTCGCCTAATCCTTCTCGGTCCCGCCCTGCGGGCCGTACCCCAACTCAAGAACCCTTGCCGCCGAAAAACTCATGGACCGCCTAGAACTCAAGGCCGCCTTCGCGCGCTGCTTCCGCTAAAGCCTTGATGCGCCCGTGATAAAGATAGCCGCCGCGATCGAAGACCACCCGCTTGATGCCTTGTTGCTGGGCTCGCTCGGCCACCAATTTGCCCACTTCCTTGGCCGCCGCCACGTTGCCGCCGGTCTTCAGCTTGGCCGAGAGGGTGGAAGCCGACACCAGGGTCTGCCCGGTCGCATCGTCGATGATCTGTACATAGATGTGGTTCAACGAGCGGTACACATTCAGGCGGGGACGCTCGCTGGTGCCCTGCATCCTCTGGCGAATGCGCGCATGCACGCGCTGCCGGATTACGTTTCTCTGTCTCTGCGGAATCATTCGCTCTTTCCTTCCTAAAGGCGGAACTGCCCTGCAGCCCCGTTCGGTTTTACCGCCTATAGCCGGACTACTTTGCGCCCGTCTTGCCAACCTTCTTCTTCAGACGCTCGCCCACGTAGCGCACGCCTTTGTTCTTGTAAGGATCGGGCTTGCGCAGCGACCGCATATCCGCAGCCACTTGCCCCACTTTTTGCCGATCGATGCCGCGCACCGTCAAGCGAGTCTGCTTGGGATCGATGGCCACCTCGATCCCGGTGGGTAAGGGAAACTCAACCGGATGCGAATAGCCCAGGGTGAAGACGACTGTATTCTTGCCCTTCAGCTCGGCGCGGTAACCGATACCGACGATGTCCAGCTCCTTGCTCCATCCCTGGGTCACGCCCTCAACCGCGTTCGAGACCAGAGCGCGCGTCAACCCATGCAGCGGAGCCAACGACTCGTTCTCTCTCGCAGCGATCAGTTGTCCATTCTCCGTCGCCAGGGTGATGCCCTTGGGCAACAACGCAGTTAATTTTCCCTTTGGCCCTTCCACCAGCACGGTGGCGCCCTGGACGGTGTATTTCACTCCCGCGGGCAGGGGAATCGGCTTCTTTCCTATACGCGACATACTCTTCTCAATCCTCGATGGCTTGCGAGTCCCGGTTACGGAGATCTGTGTACGGAGATCCGCTACCGTTCCACTGCAGCCACAACAAACATTCCCGAGCGGGCTCTACCAGACTTCGCAGAGGATCTCGCCGCCGACGCCTTCGCGCCGCGCCTGCCGCCCGGTCATAACTCCGCGTGGGGTGGTCAGAATACTGATCCCCAAACCGCCCTGCACCCGCTTGATTTCATCGCGTCCGACATACACCCGGCAGCCCGGACGGGAGATCCGGGACAAATCGCGGATGGCGGCTTCATTGTTGGCGTCGTACTTCAGATACACCCGCAGTACCGCGCGGCCATTTTCCTCCGCCGCCTTGTAGTTGGCGATGTAGCCCTCTTCTTTGAGGATGCGGGCTATCTCCGTCTTCAGCTTGGAAGCCGGAATGTCCAACTTTTGGTGGCGCGCACGAATCGAATTGCGAATACGCGTCAGAAAATCGGCTACTGGATCGGTCAAACTCATTCTCTCTCCTTCATTCCCCGTTCGCTCCGGCCTGGACGGCCAAAGAACCTGCGGGAACGTTTGCAAAATCCCGCGCCCTTCACTCCGGGCAAAGCGGCAAAGCCCCTACCAACTGGACTTGACTACTCCGGGGATCTCTCCCTTGAGCGCCAGTTGACGAAAGCACAAGCGGCACACCCCGAATTTGCGCAGGTACGCGCGCGGCCGCCCGCAGAGCTTGCAGCGATTGTGCTGGCGGCTGGAAAACTTCGGCTTGCGCGCGTCTTTGACTCTCTTTGCTGTCGTTGCCATTGTTTCTGTAATCCTCTCGTTTGCGCCCTTTATCAGGTGCTGCCCGAACGCCGGTTAAGCGGTCTGGCGAAACGGCATGCCAAACTGCCGGAGCAGCGCACGGGCCTGGTTATCGTCCTTAGCTGTAGTCACAATGGTTACATTCATGCCCTTCAGCTTCTCCACCCGCGCATAATCCACCTCGGGGAAGATCAACTGGTCCCGCATGCCCAGGGTGTAATTGCCCCGCCCGTCGAAACTCTTGGTCGATACGCCGCGAAAATCACGCACCCGGGGCAAGGCGACCGAGATTAGCCGGTCGAGAAACTCGTACATAGTGTCGCCGCGCAAGGTCACCATGGCGCCGATGGGCATGCCTTCACGTACCTTGAAAGCCGCAATGGATTTCTTGGCCCGCGTGGTCACCGGCTTCTGGCCCGCAACCGACGCCAGGTCGGCTACCAGCGGATCCATCACCTTCACATTCTGCGTAGCCTCGCCCAGACCCATGTTGAGCACGATCTTCTCCAGCCGCGGCACCGCCATTGGATTGTCCAAGCCCAGCTCCTTCTGGAGGGCCGGCTTGATCTCCTTGTGATATTTTTCTTTGAGTCTCGCTTTGATCGCCATTGTCTCGTCTCTTCCTTCACGGTCCCGGAGTGGGTTCGAAATTTTCTAACACCCGTTTACCGTTGCGTGATGCCTAACTCTTAAAACTCCGCTTACTTCCTCTTAGGACGCGGCAGCGTTTGCCCGCACTTCTTACAAACCCTGACCTTGGTATCGCCTTCCCACTTATGCCCGATGCGCACCGGACCGCAGGAGCCGCAGACCAGCATCACATTCGAAACTTGAATGGGAGCCTCCTGCTCTGCGATGCCGCCTTGGATATTGCGCTGCGGATTGGGATGAACGTGCTTTTTGACCACGCGCACATGTTCCACCAGCAGCCGCTTCTTATCCTCATGTACCCGCAGTACGCGGCCCCGCTTGCCTTTGTCGCTGCCCGTGATCACTTCCACGGTATCGTTCCGTTGAATATTTAAGCTCACAGCTTCCTCACCTTCCGGCCCATTCTCAAAAAGCGATCTACAGCACTTCCGGAGCCAGTGAAACAATCTTCAGGAATTTCTTTTCCCGCAGCTCGCGGGCTACCGGCCCGAAGACGCGAGTTCCCACCGGCTCTCCCACCTCGTTGATGAGCACGGCGGCATTCTGATCGAAGCGGATATAGGTCCCGTCCCGGCGCCGATATTCCTTGCGCGTGCGGACAACTACGGCCTTGACCACCTTGCCCTTTTTCACCTGGCCATCGGGAGAGGCTTCCTTCACCGACGCGGTAATCACGTCGCCCAGGCCGGCCTTCTTTCCGCTTGAACCGCCCAGAGGCAGAATCATTTGCAGCCTGCGTGCGCCGGAGTTATCGGCTACCTCAAGCATCGATCTCATCTGTACTGCCATACTCGTCTCTCCCTAACGTTCAGTGGCTCGGCGGTATTTGCCGCTACTAGTGCGTCACGCGCCTTACGACGCGGCCCTCTTGCTCTGGGCAGCGTTGCCGCTGCCAACCTGACAGCTACTCCGCGACAGCCAGTTCCGCGGCTTCCACTTGCGCCAGCGCGGAGCGGCGAATCACTTCTTTGAGCTGCCACCGCTTCAGCTTGCTCAGCGGACGGGTCTCGCTGATGCGCACCACGTCCCCCACTCTGGCCGAATTCTGCTCATCGTGGGCATAGAACTTCTTGCTGGACTTGATCACGCGCTTGTACTTGGGGTGCGCCTTGCGCATTTCGACCTCGACCACAATGGTCTTCTGCATCTTGGTCGAAACCACGTTGCCCACCTTCTCGTTGCGCCGCGATTGCTGCGCTTGGCCTTCCGGCTTAGTCTCTGTCTCGCTCATCGCTTAGCGCCTTCCCTTCCTGGCCGGCTTTGCCGGTTTTCTCTTCTCCGGCTCCGCTGCTGCGTTGGCCGTCTTCACTGGCTCTTCACTCCGCGCCTGAATCTCCCGCTCACGCTCGATGGTCTTGATACGCGCAATGTCCTTGCGCATGTCGCGCAGCTTTTTCACGCCCTCGTTTTGCCCCAGCTTCATCTGGAAGCGCAAGCGGAAGAGCTGCTCGGCGGCCTGCTTTTCCTGGTGCTTGAGCTCTCCGTCACTCAGATTGCGAATCTTTTCCGTTTCCATCGCTCTTCTTCTCTCAATCTCCAGGCTGCAACGGCTATTTAGCCGCGGCCGCCGGCTTCACTGCATGGCGCGTCACAAAGCGCGTCTTGAGCGGCAGTTTGTGTGAGGCCAGACGCATCGCTTCCTGCGCCATCTCGACGGTCACGCCTTCCATCTCGAACAGGACCTTGCCCGGACGAACCACCGCCACCCAATGATCCGGCGCGCCCTTGCCCTTGCCCATACGGGTTTCGGCCGGCTTCTTGGTCACCGGCTTGTCGGGGAACAAGCGCAGCCAGATCTTGCCTCCGCGCTTGATGAAGCGCGTCATGGCGACGCGGCTGGCCTCGATCTGCCGGTCGGTGATGTATCCACATTCCAAGACTTTGAGTCCGTAGTCGCCAAACGACAACTCCGAGCCGCGCCACGCCTTGCCGCACATGCGGCCGCGCTGCTGCTTGCGGTACTTCACTTTCTTTGGCATCAACATAAAAAAGTCCTAGTCTTCAAAACGGACGGGCCTCAGCCCGCCGGTAAAAAACAATAAAAGAGTTCCTGGACGCCTAAAAGACTCCGGCGCCTACCTGCTGCGGCTGACGGCGCTTCTGCTCGTAGATGTCACCACGATAGATCCAGGTCTTCACCCCGATCACGCCATAGGTGGTGCGCGCTTCGGAAAATCCGTAATCGATATCGGCGCGCAGCGTGTGCAACGGAAGCCGGCCCTGCAGATACCACTCGGAGCGCGCGATTTCATTGCCATTCAAGCGGCCGGAGACGCGGACCTTGATCCCTTTGCAGCCGAAGCGCAGCGCCGAATCGACCGACTTGCGCATCGCGCGGCGGAAGCCAACCCGCTTCTCCAATTGCAAGGCAATGTTTTCCGAGACCAGTTGCGCATCCAGCTCGGGCTTGTTGACCTCCAGAATATCGATGAAGACATCCCGGTTGGTCCGCTTCTGCAGATCGGCCTTGAGCTTTTCGATCTCCGCGCCCTTGCGGCCAATCACGATGCCCGGCCTGGCCGTGCGGATAATTAAGCGCAGCTTGTTGCCCGGCCGCTCAACCTCAACCGAGCTGACGCCCGCCGCCTTGAGCTTCTCCTTCAGCTCCTGGCGCAAATGCACATCTTCAATCAGCAGCTTGTCATAGTCGCGCTCGACAAACCAACGCGACCTCCACGGCTTGTTCACGCCTAGTCGAAATCCGTAAGGGTGGACTTTCTGTCCCATAATCTTCCTCGAAACCTCTGCTCCGGAGCTTTACTTCTTCCCGGTCTTCCATGACTTCTTTAGCGCCGTCTTCTTCGCAGGCGCCTTCTTCTTGGCTACGGCCTTTTTAGCCGCCGCCCGGCCCTTGACCAGCTTCTTGCGAGCGCCCGGCTTGCCTGGCTCCGCTGTCTCCGCCAGCTCCGCGCGCTTTCTCGCCGCCACCGCGATCACAATATGCGACATGCGCCGCTGGTAGCGATAGGCCCGGCCCATGGGTGCGGGGCGAACACGTTTCATGCGCGGTCCCTCGTTGGCCAGCGCGGTCTTCACGTAGAGGTCGTCCACGTCCAGGTCGAGATCCTGCTCCTCACTCAGATAATTCGCGTTCTGGATAGCCGAGCGCAGCACCTTCTCGACCAGCGGCGCGACACCCTTCTTGGTGAAAGCAACCGTCTCCAGCGCTTCGCCTACCCTGCGGCCTTTGATCAGCTCCAGCACCAGCCGCGCCTTTTGCGGCGATACCCGCTGGAAGCGCGCTTCGGCTCGGAACTCTCGTGTGTCCAATTGCATTGGCTTGGCCTTCAATCCTTCCTGATATTTAGCCCTGACGGCGAATCCTAGCGCGGCTTGGCGGAGGTCTCCGCCGACCTCGCCGAATGCCCCTTGAAGGTCCGCGTTGCCGCGAACTCACCCAGCTTGTGCCCCACCATGTTTTCCGTCACATATACGGGAACAAATTTCCTCCCGTTATGCACCGCGATGGTGTGTCCCACCATGTCCGGATGAATGGTGGACCGGCGCGACCAGGTACGCAGGACCTTTTTGTCATTCGCCCGGTTCATCACCTCAATCTTCACCATCAGGTGGGTATCGATGAACGGACCTTTTTTCGTCGAACGTGCCATATTGCCGATCGCTCCTAAACTTCCTAAACTCCCCGAAATTCCCGGGCCGCTTGCCTCAAAGGCGCGCACCCATTTGACTCTTGCTTACTTGCTCGAGCGGCTGACGATAAAAGAATCCGTCCGCTTGTTGTTGCGTGTCTTATATCCCCGCGTCGGCTGACCCCATGGGGTAACCGGGTGGCGGCCTCCCGAGGTCTTGCCTTCGCCGCCGCCGTGCGGGTGATCGACCGGGTTCATCGACACGCCGCGATTGGTCGGGCGAATGCCCTTCCAGCGATTGCGTCCCGCCTTGCCGATGGCGACATTCTCGTGGTCGGTATTGCCCACCTGCCCCACCGTGGCCATGCATTCAACCAGCACTTTGCGGGTTTCGCCGGAGGGGAGTTTCAGCAACGCGTAATCGCCTTCCTTGGCGACCAGTTGGGCCGAAGACCCGGCGGAGCGCACCATCTGACTCCCTTGCCCGGACGAAGCTCGACATTGTGCACCGTGGTTCCGGAGGGAATGTTCTTAAGCGGCAGCGCGTTGCCGATCAGAATATCGGCCTCCGGCCCGCTCATGATGGTCTGCCCCACCTGCAGGCCGACCGGCTGCAGGATGTAGCGCTTCTCCCCATCGGCATAGTTCACCAAGGCGATCCGCGATGAGCGGTTAGGGTCGTATTCGATAGACGCGACCTTGCCCGGAACGCCGAACTTGTCCCGCTTGAAATCCACCAGGCGGAGCTTCCGCTTGTGGCCCCCGCCGTGATGCCGGATGGTGATGTCGCCGGAATTGCGGCGCCCGCCGGTGCGCTGCTTGATGACCACCAGCGGCTTGTAGGGCCGATTGGTCGTGATATCGTCGTTCACCAGCGAGGTTTGAAAACGCAGCGTGGGTGTGACCGGTCTGTATGTTTTAATCGCCATCTCTTAGTCTTCACTGTTAGGGGGACGCTCTATTCCAGGCATTCTCTTGCTACAGGTTGTTGACGTAGTCCGGCATCTTTTCGCCCGCCTTCAGGCGAACGTAAGCCTTTTTCCAATCAGGCCGATAGCCGGTGAACTTGCCCCGGCGGCGCTCTTTGCCGGCAAAGTTCGCCGTGCGCACCGCGTAGACCTTGACCTTGAACAGGGTCTCGACTGCCTGACGAACCTCCGTCTTGGTGGCGTCGGCGGCCACTTCAAACACCAGCGTCCCTTCCGTTTCCTTGGCCCCTAAGCCCTTTTCCGTAATCATCGGGCGCCGAATCAGGGTATAAACATTCGCCATTACGCCACCCTCCTGCCGGCAGCCTTCTTCTTCGCCGCTCCGGTCTCTTCGCCTGCCGCCTGCTTGCGCCGGGAAACCGTCTTCTTCAACGATTCCTGCAACTGCTCAATCGCCGCGCGGGAGAAAATCGCACGCTCGTTGCGCAGCAGATCGTAGGCATGCACTTCCTTGGACAGCACCAGCTCCACCTGTTGCAAATTCCGCGAGCCCAGGGTTAGCGACCTTCCAGGAGCCGATCCGCCTTCGACCAGCAAGGTGGTCCTGAGTGCGCTCAGCTTATCCAGCGCTTCACGGTAGGCTTTGGTCTTCGGCTCGGCCAATTCCAGACTCTCAACCACAGTCAACTTGCCATCGGCCAGCTTAGCGGCCAGCGCCGAGCGCAGGGCCCCCAACAGCTTCTTGCGGGGAAAGGCGTAGTCGTAGCTGCGCGGTTGTGGACCATGCACCGTGCCGCCGTGCCGCCACAACGGCGAGCGCACCGAGCCTACCCGCGCCCGTCCGGTCCCCTTCTGCTTCCACAGCTTCTTGCCTGAACCGGCAACCAGCTTGCGGTTCTTGGTGGCCGCAGTGCCCTGCCGCATCGCGGCGCGATAATGCTTCACCGCTTCCCATAGCAGCGCTTCGTTGATCTGACTCGGGGCAAAGACCTCATCGGCCAGCTCCAGCGAGCCTACCTTCTGTCCCCCGAGATCCACTACATCAATCTGTGCCATCTCTCACCTTACTTCTCTACTTCTTTACTTCTTCACTTCTTCTTCGGAGTCGCCTTGCCGCCCGAGGCCTTCTTCGAGGCCTTCAGCGGATCCACCGTTCCCGCACCGCCGAAGCCGCGCCGCTCACGCGGGGGCGCCTTCGATTTCGAGATCAGAACGTAGCCATCGCGCGGTCCCGGCACTGCGCCTTCCACCATCAACAGATTTTCTTCAACATCGATGCCGCGAATGCGCAGATTGCGCACCGTGACCCGATCCCCGCCGAAGCGGCCCGGCATGCGCTGCCCGGCAAAGACACGCGATGGGAAAGACGATGCCCCAATCGAACCCTGCACTTGAAACATATGGCCGTGCGATTTGGGACCACCGCCGAAGTTATGCCGGCGCACCACGCCGGCAAAGCCGCGCCCTTTGCTGGTGCCCACAACATCGACGTATTTGTCATCGCCAAAGATATCGACCAGGACCTTGTCGCCGGCCTTCACTCCATCCGCCGCCGCATCCGCTTCAGAAGTTCCCTTGACGGTCTCCAGGCCTACCTCCCGAACCAGCCTGACCGGGGCAACGTTATTCTTGGCGAAATGCCCGGCCATGGGCTTCGATATCTTCGAGCCTTTGACAAATCCCACCAGGCCGATCTGCGCTGCGTCATAACCATCCTTTGCCAATGTCTTCAGGTGGGTCACCACGCAGGGGCCGGCTTGAAGCACGGTGATCGGGTGGACCTCACCCTTATCGTCGAACACCTGCGTCATGCCGATCTTCTTGCCCAGAATTCCTGTTACCGCCATTTCAATCTCCTTCAAGCGCACCGAATGTAGGCCAACCACTATAAGTATTTGCCATCATTTTTCTACATTCATAATTGCACTCACTTCTCGAAAGCTTTGATCTCGACATCCACGCCGGCGGGCAGATCCAGCTTCATCAGCGCATCGACCGTCTGCTGGGTGGGCTCGAGGATATCGATCAGCCGCTTATGAGTGCGGATCTCGAAGGCCTCGCGCGATTTCTTGTCCACATGCGGCGAACGGAGCACACAATACTTGTTCTTCACCGTAGGCAGCGGAATTGGACCCGCGACCTGCGCGCCGGTGCGTTTGGCCGTCTCCACGATCTCGCCGGTCGAGGTATCGAGCACGCGATAGTCGTAAGCCTTGAGGCGAATGCGAATTCTCTGTCCTACCATGTTTTTACCTTCTCAAAGAGCAGCGTATCCCTGCTCTAACGCGATTCATCGATGTAGGGGCCTTCGCTTTACTTTCGCTGACTCGCTGACCTCAAGCCGACTTGCTTTACTTCAATATGTCGGTAATGGTTCCCGCGCCTACCGTGCGTCCGCCTTCGCGGATAGCGAAGCGCAGGCCCTTCTCCATGGCCACCGGCGTGTGCAGCTCGATCTCTAGCGACACATTGTCTCCCGGCATCACCATCTCCGTGCCTTCCGGCAGCTTCGCCGTCCCCGTCACATCCGTCGTCCGAAAATAAAATTGCGGCCGGTAGCCGTTGAAGAACGGCGTGTGCCGCCCGCCCTCTTCCTTGCTCAATACATAAATCTCGCCCTTGAACTTGGTATGCGGCGTGATCGAGCCCGGCTTGGCCAAAACCATTCCCCGCTCTACATCTTCCTTGGCGATGCCGCGCAACAGCAGCCCCGCATTGTCTCCCGCCAAGCCCTCGTCCAACTGCTTCTTGAACATCTCGACCCCGGTCACCACCGTCTTGCGCGTGTCCCGGAAGCCTACGATCTCCGCCTCTTCTCCTACCTTGACCTTGCCCCGCTCGATCCTGCCTGTCACCACCGTGCCCCGCCCCGAAATCGAGAAAATATCCTCAATCGGCATCAGAAACGGCTGGTCGATCGCCCGCGCCGGCAAGGGCACGTTCTTATCCACCGCTTCCATCAGCTCATCGATCTTGGCTTCCCATTGCGCTTCCCCGTTCAACGCCCCCAGCGCCGAGCCCCGGACCACCGGCACATCGTCTCCGGGAAAGTTGTACTTGGACAACAACTCGCGCACTTCCATCTCCACCAGGTCGGTCAGCTCTTCGTCTTCCACCGCATCGCACTTGTTCAAAAACACCACAATATAAGGCACGCCCACCTGCCGCGCCAGCAGCACATGCTCCTTGGTCTGCGGCATCGGCCCATCGGTCGCCGCCACCACCAGAATCGCTCCATCCATCTGCGCCGCCCCGGTGATCATGTTCTTGATGTAGTCTGCGTGCCCGGGACAATCCACGTGCGCATAATGCCGGTTGGCCGTCTCGTACTCCACGTGCGCCGTCGCTATCGTGATCCCCCGCTCCCGCTCCTCCGGCGCATTGTCGATCGAATCGAACGAGCGAAACGCGATCTTCGGATTGTGCTTCGACAATACCTTCGTGATCGCCGCCGTCAACGTCGTCTTCCCATGATCGATGTGCCCGATCGTCCCTACGTTTACGTGCGGCTTCGACCGGTCAAACTTCTCCTTCGCCATCTCGTCCCTCTCTATATCCTTGCGATTGCAGAAACTGCTTTTCTTGTATTACTTTTCCCGGAACTACTTACCCTGAATCACTTTCCTTGGTTGCGTCCGATGATCTCCTCTGAGACCGACCGCGGCGCCTCTTCATAACGGTTGAAGTGCATCGAGTAATTGGCCCGGCCCTGGGTCGAGGAGCGCATGTGCGTGGCGTAGCCGAACATCTCGCTCAAGGGCACATTGGCCTTGATGACCTGCGACCCGGCGCGGTGTTCCATGCCTTCAATCCGCCCCCGGCGCGAGTTGAGATCGCCGATGATGGTGCCCATGTATTCCTCCGGGACCACCACCTCAACCGACATCACCGGCTCCAGCAGCACCGGGCTGGCCTTCCTCGCCGCTTCCTTAAACGCCATCGATCCGGCAATCTTAAAAGCCATTTCGTTCGAATCGACCTCGTGATAGCTGCCGTCGTACAAGGCAACCTTGACATCCACGATCTCGTAGCCGGCCAGCACTCCACCCTGCAGCGCTTCGCGAACCCCCTGCTCGGTGGGCTTGATGTACTCCTTAGGCACTACGCCGCCCTTGATCTCGTTGACAAATTCGAAGCCTTTGCCGGCTTCGTTAGGCCCTACGCGGAGCTTCACATGGCCGTAGTTGCCTGAGCCGCCCGTCTGCCGGATGTACTTGCCTTCGGCCTCGGCGGACTTGCGAATGGTTTCCCGGTAGGCCACTTGAGGCTTGCCGACGTTGGCCTCGACCTTGTACTCGCGCATCATGCGATCGACGATGATCTCCAGATGCAGCTCGCCCATTCCGCTGATAATGGTCTGCCCTGAATCCGGGTCGGTGTGCACCTTGAAGGTCGGATCTTCCTGCGCCAGCTTGGCCAGGGCCATGCCCATCTTTTCCTGATCGGCCTTGGTCTTTGGCTCCACAGCGACATGGATAACCGGCGCCGGGAAATCGATCGACTCGAGCACGATCGGCGCTTTTTCCGCGCAGATGGTGTCGCCCGTCACCATGTTCTTCAAACCCACGCAGGCGCAAATGTCACCGGCATAGATCTCGGTAATCTCTTCGCGCTTATTGGCGTGCATCTTGAGCAAACGGCCGATGCGCTCGCTCTTTCCCGTGCGCGGGTTGAGCACCGTGTCGCCGGTCTTCAAGTGTCCGGAGTAGAGCCGGATAAAGATCAGCTGCCCGACAAAGGGGTCGGTCATGATCTTGAAGCCCAGCGCGGCCAGCGGCTCGCTGTCGTCAGTATGGCGCACCACCTGCTCCTCGGGATTGTCGGGATTCAGTCCAACAATGGGAGGAATCTCAAGCGGGCTGGGCAGATAATCGACCACCGCGTCGAGCAGAGTCTGCACACCCTTGTTTTTAAATGCGCTGCCGCAGAGCACCGGGAACAGCTTCATGCTGATGGTCGCCGAGTGCAGGGCCTTGCGTAACTCCTCCGCCGTAGGCGTCTCGCCCTCGAGGAACTTGTGCAGCATCTCGTCGTCATTCTCGGCCACCGACTCGACCAGCTGCATGCGGAAGGCCTCGGCCTTTTTGACGAGCGGCGCCGGGATCTCTTCGACCGAGTACTTGGCGCCCATGGTTTCGTCGTGCCACAAGATGGCCCGCATCTCGATCAGATCGACCACACCCTTGAAGCCGGCTTCCTGGCCGATCGGGATCTGGATAGCCACAGGCTTGGCGTTCAGGCGCTTGCGGATGGTCTCGATGGCATGCTCGAAATCGGCTCCCATCTTATCCATCTTGTTGATAAAGCAAATCCGGGGCACGCCGTACTTATCGGCCTGCCGCCATACTGTCTCCGACTGCGGCTCGACCCCGTGCACCGCGTCAAAGCAGGCCACCGCGCCATCCAGCACGCGCAGGCTGCGCTCCACCTCGGCGGTGAAATCGACGTGGCCGGGCGTATCGATGATGTTGATGCGGATATCCCGCCAGGTGCAGGTGGTCGCGGCCGAGGTGATGGTGATGCCGCGCTCCTGCTCCTGCTCCATCCAATCCATGGTCGCGGTGCCTTCGTGCACCTCGCCAATGCGATGGGTAATGCCGGTATAAAACAAAATGCGCTCCGTCGTCGTTGTCTTTCCGGCGTCGATGTGCGCCATGATTCCGATATTCCGGCAACGATTCAGCGGTACTAAACGAGGCACGGTAGTCTCTCACTCTCGCAAGCCGATGAAAGGCTCGCGGTTTTTGCTTGCTGTTTCGGTTTCACCCATTCCCAACCGGGAACGGACACTGCTCCTCGACTCGGCCCTCAGCGCGCCGCCCTACCAGCGATAATGGGCAAACGCCTTGTTGGCTTCGGCCATGCGGTGCACATCTTCCTTCTTCTTCATGGCCGCCCCGCGGCCATTGGCTGCATCCAGCAATTCATTGGTCAGCTTGTCGATCATTCCCTTTTCCCCGCGCGCCCGGCCATAGGTCACCAGCCAGCGGATGGCCAGCGAGGTGCGCCGCTCGGGGTTGACTTCAATCGGCACCTGGTAGTTCGCGCCGCCCACACGGCGGGTCTTGACCTCAAGCAGCGGCTTGCAATTTTCGACCGCCTTCTTGAACAGTTTGAGCGCCTCATCGCCGCCCTTCTGCTCCAGGTTCCGCATCGCCTCGTAAAAGATGCCCTGGGCGGTCGATTTCTTGCCGTCCCACATCATCGAGTTCACAAACTTAGTAACCAGCGACGAGTTGTACACCGGGTCGGCCGCAACCTCCCGCTTCGCGATATGACCTTTTCTGGGCATGAAACCTTTGCCTTCCTCAAAATTTCCGGGCGATCCCGCCCTCGAAGTCCTATTTGGCCGCCGCGACCTTGGGCCGCTTGGCGCCATACTTCGAACGGCTCTGCTTGCGGTTGGCCACACCCACCGAATCCAGCGTGCCGCGCACTACGTGATAGCGCACCCCGGGAAGATCCTTAACCCGGCCGCCGCGAATCAACACAATCGAGTGCTCCTGCAGGTTGTGGCCGATGCCTGGAATGTAGGTCGTCACCTCAACCCCATTGGTCAGCCGGACGCGCGCGACCTTGCGCAGAGCCGAGTTCGGCTTCTTGGGCGTTTGCGTGTAGACACGGGTGCAGACTCCGCGCCGCTGCGGCGATCCCTGCAACGCGGGCGAGGCCGTCTTATATCGCGGCGCCGTGCGGCCCTTCCTCACAAGCTGACTGAATGTAGGCAAACCTGACTCCTTAAACTCCGCAAACACTGCAAAAAACTCTTCCAGTCCGGGAACGATCCCGCACCATCCCCGGCAGCGCCCAAAAGCCGGCGCTCCATTCCCGCGAAGCCTCCAATGCGAAGCTTCAATGCACACGAAGATTGAGACTGCTTCGTGGCTTACTTCCCCAGTACCGGACGAAAACCAGGACGGTGACCGCGCGTTTCCTCTCTGGATTGATTCTGGATTAATGAATCAATCTCGGCGTTTTCGCGTCACTTCGCGCATTTACGCCCGGCGCTTGAACTTTAGCGCCCGAGAAGAAGCCAGTTCCGTTTCCAAGTTTTGGCCCGCATAGCCTTCCTAGGTGGAAGGTGTCGCAGGCGCCGATGCGAGCATTGACTCTACTAGCCTTGGACTTTCATTCCGCGCTCCCACCCTGAAACCGATGAGAAGACTCAAACAATCACCCCGGCAGATACGCTTGCAAGGGATTTGGGCGGAACCCTCTAAAGATATCAAGAGGAATGGCCTGAGTCAATGGGCGGGAGTAGGGATTAGGCTCTGGGCGGCAAAGTCTAGCACCGCTCTTACCTGTTCGCGGGCCTGTTCGCGGGTAAGCCCATCAAACATACGCACGATTTCATCAATCCCAAGTCCATCCTCGAGGTTTTCAAAGACAGTCGCGACCGGGATACGCGTTCCCCGAAATACCCAGGCGCCACTCACTTTTCCGGGAACGCTTTCCACAGCCTCACACTGAGACCAATCAAGCGCCGGTTTGCCGTAGCGAACCAGCGCAAGCAGCTTCCTGTTTTCTGGAGTCAGCAATCGAACCAGGGCTTCAACCGAATTAACGCTTGGTTGGGCCGCGTCTGCAGGGGCTGACATCTCACCGCGAGATACGGCCTTCATTTCTTTGCGCAGAGACTGGAGGCTTTGTACCTTGTAATTTTTCATCTGAAAACCTTCACAGGCGCGACATGCGCATTATCAACCGGCCAGCCGCTTACCATTCGGAGCATGCAAAGTAAATGAATAGCGGAGTCCATGTGGCCGCATGGATGTCGCCTGCTCTCGTCTGACTTCAAATTTCAACCAATAGCCCTCTTTGAGAAGGTGAATACGGCGATCGGAGCTGAGCAGAAACTCAATCCCGTAATCCTCTTCCATATCACCCCGGGATATGATAACGGGCGTCGCCCTGATCGCGCGCTTTTGCCACACAAGTCCCGCAGGGACGGCTGAATCATTCCACGCATCCCTGCGCCGCCCAAGGCTATTCTCTTGACTCGTTTTACCGGTCAACCCCTTCCATAGTTCCAAGCAAGCGGGCATGCTAGCATGGCCAGCAGATGTCCCTGCGCGCCTCCGCATTGCTTCGCGGCCTGCTAGGAGCAGGCCTTGCCCTGCTGATCTCGGGCGAAATGATCAGCCCTCCCGCTCTTCACCCGCAGAGCGCGTCCTCATCCATAGCGCCCGACCCTAGAATCCGCCGCATCGTAAGCGAGCTCGAGCAGGTGCGGAGCATACCGCAAACCGCTCTCTCGCCCGATGGCCGCTCCATAGCCTGGGTAACCGCGGAGGACGGTGGAAGCGATATTGAAGTAGCCTCGACATCGGAGCCATCCAAGCTCCGCCGGCTCAGCGCTGGACCGGGTTCAGCCTGCACCGAAGAAAACCTCGCCTGGGCGCCGAATTCGAAGGAACTCGCATTCACTTCCGACTGCCGGGAAGACTCCCAAGCCGACATCTACGTCGCCGGCGTTGCCGCCGGGTACCCACCTGAAATCTCCGCGCCGCGCCGGCTTACCCATCTGCGCGGCGCGGTGGGCGGATTGGCTTTTTCTCCCGATGGCAAGCAGATCGGCTTTCTCTATGTTCCGGGCGCTACCCGCCACCCTGGCGCGCTGGATGCAATGACCCCGCCCTCCGGCGTCATCGGCGCCGACCATGTTGAAATCCAGCGAGTCGCTTCGCTGCTCGTCGCCTCGGGCGAGATGCGCGAGATTACCCCGGACAGCCTCCACGCCTACGAATTCGACTGGGCGCCGGACTCGCGGCGGATCGCCTACATCGCCGCTCCGCCACCGGGGGAAGACAATTGGTGGGTAGCCCAACTCTACACCCAAGCTCTCTCCGATGGGCCGCCGCGATCGATCTTCAACCCGGGCGCAGCCGGCCCGGCGCCAGGCTCGCTCAAGGGTCTGCAGATTGCCCTTCCCCGCTGGTCGCCGGATGGAAGCGAGATTGCCTTCATCGGCGGCCTGATGAGCGATCAAGGCGTCACCGGCGGCGATCTCTACACCTTGCCCTCGGCGGGCGGCCCGGCCCAGGACATCACAGCGGGCCGCAAGGCAACTCCCGTCTGGTTTCGCTGGATGCTCCGGCCCAGGGGAGAAACTCCCCGCCACCTCGCCCGGCAGCCGGCTACAAATGGTCGAGATCAAAGGCGGCGCCATGCGCCTGGCGATGGTCAACCTTCGCGGACAGGACCTGCCGGATTTAGATGGTTCGGATAAGAAGATGAACTTCGCCGGCACGGTCGGAGACGGCACAGTCGAAGGCGCGCTCTCCGTCTCCCGCGACGAAAACGCCTTCGCTTACATTCAAAGCTCCTACAAGTCTCCGCCCGCGGTGATGCTCACCCGGCAAGGCCCTGGGCGCAAAAAGAGACGACGCTCCAGATCACCCACATCAACGACAAGCTCAAGCCTGCCTGGGGCGAGGCCGAATCCATCGCCTGGCGCAATGAGAACCTGGACATCCAGGGCTGGCTTCTGTACCCGGCAAATTATGATCCCGCCAGGAAATATCCTCTCATCGTGAGCGTGCACGGAGGCCCTTCGAGCGCGGTAACGCCTCGCTGGCCCGGGCTTAGCTACAATCCCGTCGCGTTTTCCCTGCTCGGCTATTTTTTCTTGAGCCCAATCCCCGCGGCAGCTACGGCCAGGGAGAGGCTTTCACTCTGGCCAATCGCAGGGACTTCGGCTACGGCGATCTCAGGGATATTCTTGCCGGAGTGAAGGCGGTAAGCGCCAGGCTGCCTATCGATCCCGAGCGTATCGGTATTACCGGCTGGAGCTATGGCGGATTCATGACCATGTTCGCGGTGACGCAAACTCAGCGCTTTCGTGCGGCGGTGGCCGGCGCGGGCATCTCCAATTGGCAGAGCTACTATGGCGAGAACTCGATTGACCAGTGGATGATTCCCTTCTTTGGCGCTTCGGTCTACGACGATCCCGCCGTCTATGCCCGCAGCTCGGCGATCAATTTCATCCACAACGCAAAAACGCCTACCCTGATGGTAGTGGGCGATCGTGACGGCGAATGCCCGGCGCCGCAGTCTTTCGAGCTCTGGCATGCGCTGCGCGCGCAACGCGTGCCTGCCCGTCTGGTGGTCTATCCCGGCGAGGGCCACAGGCTCGCCGCTCCCGAGCACCGCCGCGACGTGCTGGAGCGGGCTCTCGCATGGTTCGAGCAATATATGCCCTCTCAGGATGACGCTGGATCGCGAGATGAGTCTCATTGAGTGGGCTACGGCAATGGAAGAAACGGTATAAACTCTTATTTTCGGCTGCGTTCCTCGGCTGCGATGGAGAACCAGGTTGAACGGCAGAACGATGGGAATGAAAGGACTCCTACAAAGCATTTTCACCGTTACTGTGATCTGGTAAGAGTTAGCTATGTGCGGTCATTCCTCGCCGGAATGGCTGCCCCGGGTGATTCATGCCGCCTTATTAGCGTGGCGTAGCGGAGATCGTAGCCGTGCAGTGTTCCTTCCGCCCGGCGCTGGCCACGGGAGATTGCGCGAAAGCCCCCTACAGAGTAGTTTTTTAGTACGTTTTCAGGTATTTGGCAGTTCATTAACCGCCAGGACGAGCGATTCCCCGGCGGGGAGGTTTCATGCAGCGGTATCTGACTTTTTGTCTGTTGTTCCTTCTCTCTGTTCCTGTAGGTCTATCCATCCAAGGTTGCGCGAACAAGAATTCCAACTACTGCAACGGCTCGGGCTACGGCTACCTGAAATCGCAGCCGGTTTCCATCACTCTGCAGCCGCAGGCTACCGGTATCTCCGTCGCCTTTGGGCAGGAGGGACAGCTTTCCGGACCCACCGCCGCGAACTGTACTGGAGCCAGTGCCAGCGTATCCAGCTACACCTACGGCACCACAGACCGCACCATCGCCGATGTCTCCCCTACCGGACAGGTATGCGGCGGGACGTGGAATCTCAATACCCCTGGCGTAGCTTCCTACACCACCTGCATCCCTACGAACAAGCAGGGCATCGCATATTTGACCGCCTCAGCCTCCGGATTTACCAGCAATCAAGTCGCCGTCTACTCCCACGCCCCGATTACCAACCTCTCGGTAAGTACCCCCACCAACTCGTCCGGACAAACCGAGTGCCTTTCCCAGAATCAGACCGCTCCCCTGGTCGCCACTGCCTATTGCGCCTCGACGGGGACAACGGGCCAGTGTTCCAGTAAGACGATTCCCGTCGGCCAGGCTGTTGCCCTCTGCGGCACCTCGAGCACGCCTGCCTGCAGCAATGTGATCGGGCACATCAACTACAGCGCCTCGGATGCCAGCGTGGTGACCATCGATAACTCGACTGACGTAGCTACTGCCCAAGCTCCCGGCTCTACTGTGATCTCCGGCAGCATCTCGAATACCGGAGCCACCTCGGGATACTTCTACACCTGTCCGCCGAAGAGCATTGCCCTCTCCGCCTCCGGCGGCACCAGCGTGAACGTCACTCCGAATACCCCGGAGCCCCTCACCGCCACCGTAACCGACGTGAATAACAACATTATCAATGGCCTGCAGCTCACCTATGTCTCGACCAATCCGGGAAGCATTGCCGTCAGCAGCGCCGGCTCGATTACCGCGAGCTTTCCCTCCACGTCAGCCGTCACCGCTCTTTGTGAGCCCAGCACCTGCAATCCGGCGCCAATCAATAAAATTGGCACGCTAGGAACGGGAGCGCCCGTCGTCAGCAATCTGGTGCAGGTCACATCCCCCGGTCAAAACAGCACTTATATCTGGTCGGCCAGCCCCAGCTCGCCCTACTTCGTGCCTACCGATCTCACGACCGGCACCGTGGGCAACCCGATCAAGCTGCCCTACACCCCCAACTCCATGGTCCTGGACCAGGGGGGGAACAACCTGTATTTCGGAAGCTATCGGGAGATGATGATTTACAGCACCGCCGGCAACACACTAACCACAGAGGCGCCCAATGTGCCTGGTGTCGTGCTCGCCGTCTCCCCCGACAACACCACCGTCGTCATCAACGATCAACAGCGCGGTATCATCTATCTCTACACTCCGGCCACACCCGCCAGCGGCACCGGTTCAACTGCCATTCCAGCTACCCCGGCGAGCACTACATCTTTTGGGGGAATCGGCCAGAGGGCCGTCTTCTCGCCGGATGGACAGACGGTTTATATCATTGGAAAAAACATTCTCTACATACACAACACCTATACCGGCTGGTCGGTAGAAAACTTGCCCGGGGATCAGGGGGGTGCTACAACCGGAATCTGCCCGGTCAATAATTCCAGCAGCCTACCCAACGATCCCAATAGCGATCCTCCCAACACACCTTCGAATCCCAACAACTCCTATAACTCCTTCTGCTCTCCCGATCTCGCCGTCACTGTGCCCAGCTCGGCGGTCTTTGTCTCCGGTTCGCCCACCTCGGCCTATGGCATCTGCCCCGACACGACAGTCACTCCGGTCGTTTCCTACCCCGAGGCGGCCACTGTAGCCGCGGCATCCGATCATGTCGCCGCCACTACCGACGGGAAGCACATCATCGGGGCTACCGCCAATCCGCCGGTGCTCACGGATGTTTCCGTAAATGTTCCTATAGGCTCTTGCCCGACGGGCGCCAACGGACAGACTACGGGTTTCACCTTCAGCCCGGCGCCTTCCTTCAACCAGACCTCGCTGGCCGCCTATGGCATTACCAACGTCAATCAGGTGATCGCCTCTACAAATTCGCTGGAGGCATTCATCACCTACTTGAGCGATGCTACGACTTCCCCTGCAGGCGGCGCGTTGCTTCCGCTTTACAAACCCTCCACGCAACCCGGCACACTTGGGACGCTTACTAACGTCAAGCTGGCAGGAGGCGCGATCGCTCCAATTGCCGGCATCTTTTCGCCGGACAATACCATCTTCTTCGCCAGTACCACCGGCGACGATCAGTTACATCTGATCGACACCACGACTTTGACAGATACCCGGCAAATCAATCCCAAGCTCACAGATGCCAATGGCAACCCGGTGGCGCCTGTATTCCTCGCGGTCAAGCCGCGTCCAACCACTTAAGGCCGTTAGCAGGGGAGGATCGGCGGCGCAGAGTTCTCTCCCCAGCCCAGGATGCCGGAGATCTGATCTGCGAGAGTTAATGGATCAAAGGGCTTGGCGAGAACCGCCGCCGCCCCGAGCGCATCGAGCTTGCGCCGGTCCGCGCCCTGTACCTTGGCGGTGAGCAGCAACACCGGAATGTGCGCGGTATTGTCATTCTTCTTAAGAATGTGAAAGGTGGTGGGCCCGTCGATATCAGGCATCATTACATCGAGCAGGATGGCGTCCGGCTGTTCAATCGATGCCCGCTCAATTCCCGTTGCTCCCGACGGAGCCACAATAACTTGCCAGCCGGCTACCGTCTCTAACGACAGCGCGGTTACTTCCCGAATGTCCGCCTCGTCGTCGATGATCAAAATGCGAGGTATCATGCCCATGCCTATTCTTGATGATTTGGGCTGACTTTAACCGCGCCGGCTCAGCCGGTACATAGCACTTGCTGTGCATTACTTCCATACCCGCTCTGTTTCAAGACAACACGTGGCCCGGGACTGAAAATGCAGCAGGCACAGTCTTTGCCTTTCTTTCTGTCATTCCCGCAGGGAATCTGCTTCTGCTCTTTCTGGCGCTGCGAATACGAAAAGCAGATTCCCTGCGGGAATGACAGAAAGAAAAGCAACTGCAAATACAGAAGGCCGGAGCATCGCAAATGCTAGGCCCACCCAAGAGGGCGAAAATCGGGTTGAGGAAGGCTTGGTTGGCAATCACACCTACCTTTGTCATCTCGACCGGAGCGAAGCGAAGTGGAGAGATCTGCGGTTTCCCACATTCGGCGCAAGAGCGAGCCAGATATGGGGCACGCATAATAAAGGGCGCCCAGTCGGGAGTAAGCTTTGGTTGCTTGGGAAAGAACCAGAAGCCCACAGCGAAGGAGCGCCCAGATGAATACCAAGAAGATTAACACCAAGTACGTGGGAATGGATGTGCACCGGGATTGTGTTTCGATCGCGGTCTTAAACGAAGAGGGGCGGCAGGTGAGCCAGTGTATTGTGCCGACCGATGGAGCAGTGATTCTGGAATTGGTGCAGGGATTACGGGGGACGGTGCAGATCACCTTGGAAGAGACGACCCAATCGGCATGGTTGTACGATTTGCTGCAGCCCCATGTGAGCAAGGTAGTGGTCTGCAATCCGCGCAAGAATGCGCTGCTCAAGGTGGGCAACAAGAACGACAAACTGGATGCCAGGAAATTGGCGGAATTGCTGCGCGGCAACCAGTTATCCCCGGTTTATCACGGGCAGAACAGCGCGCGGGCGCTCAAGGAATTAGGCCGTGCTTATACGGTACTGACCGAAGACACGACCCGTGTGATGGCGCGCCTGAAGGCCATCTATCGCGGCCAGGTGGTGAGCACGCCGGGCAAGGCGCTTTATGGGCAGCGGCGGCGAGAGGAGCAGTTGCAGCTTCTATCGGCGAACAGCGCTCTGAAACAGCGTGCGGAGTATCTTTTTGAAGAACTCGACAGCTTGCGCACAGTACGGCACCGAGCACGCCAGGGGCTGATAACAGAGAGCCGCAAATTCGAGGCCGTCGAACTGCTGCGTAGCATCCCCTTCCTGGGGCCAATTCGCGCAGCCATTTTAATCGGACGCGTACAGACACCCTACCGGTTTCGCACCAAGCGGCAGTTCTGGAGCTACTGCGGATTAGGATTAGAGACGCGCAGCAGTGCGGATTACCGCATGGTCAAGGGCCAGATCCAACGCAGCAAGAAACCGGTGCAAATCACCGGACTGAATTTCCATCACAATCACGAGCTGAAGAACATCTTCAAGGGAGCGGCCACCACCGCCAGCATTCGTCCCGGGCCATTCCGGGAATATTACGAGAGTCTGATCGCCAAGGGAATGCAGCCGGAGATGGCTCGTCTAACCCTGGCGCGCAAGATAGCAACGATTGCTTTAATCCTATGGAAGAGAGGAGAACGCTTCGACGCAACAGAATTGCAAACACAAGCAGCTTGAGCGCGCTTAGAATCCAGGCCCAGTCTTCAGCTTCTCTGCTGCGATAGGGCGATCGGTTCTTGCGCTCTCGGTTCGAGGGTGAGGATCTAAACGAGGGATAGACGCATTGCCAACAGCGTGCAGTTTCATGGGGCACCATATCCCCCTTCGGATAACCGAAAAAAGCTATATGACCACGAGTCTCAGATAGAACCATGGTTGGCCATTCCGTTGGACCAATCGTTCTCTGCTTGATGGGTGCAAGGTACTGTTGGCCGTCTGTGATCGCATTATGAGAAATGCTGATCTAATTCAGCCGGGCTGGCGCTGCCAGCTGGTGCGCTATGGAAAAGCCGGTGGCTACGCCACCTCGGAAATCGCTCCGCGATTTCCGCTTTCCCACAGCGCCTACGGCTACTATCAACTCGACTCGGGACCGGATCGCGCCGCACTCAACACTTCGATCCATACAGCGCGGCCTCGCCGGGAGGGCTGGGATGTCAAAAGAAACTCCCCTCGCCGCGCTCGCGCCGAAGTTTTTTCTCTTGACATCCCCCTTTATAGAACCCTCGATTGGTGGCGGTTTGGATCCATATTTCAAGCGGATTTAGGGTGCCCCATCCTTGCGTAACCGGGGTCCCCGGCAAGCGAAGCTTGCTGGGGTGGATAGCAAGGGTGGGAAACCACAACTGTTCGCTTATAGCTTGAAACGGTGATGTGCCAGCTTGTGCTTGAGCAGGAAATCCCAGTCGTAGCTGACGCCTAGTCCGGGTCCATTTGGAACCGGTACGGTGCCGTTCTTATCGATGGCGTCCGGCTGGTCACTGTAGCCGCAGGCATACACCGGTGGAATCAAGTTCGGCATACCAGGTCCGATAAGGGCCATCTCGTAGAAATGCGTGTTTCGTATCGCCGCAATACAGATCCGGTGCGCAGGGCCACAGGCGTGAACCTGCACATCGACTCCGAGCGCCTCTGCCATATGGGCAATCTTCATCGCGCCGGTAATTCCCATGTCGTATTCAGGATCTACATGAATGTAATCGCAGCCGCCGTTGACCAGGAAAGAAGCTTTCTGCTCCGGTCCGCGGATGTGCTCGGTGATCAGCAGAGGCGTTTTCAGGCGCTGGCGGAGCATCTTATGGCTGAAGGCGGATACTGATCCGTCCCGGTAGGGATCTTCATACCAGAAGCACTCCGCTTCATCGCATGCGCGGCCGACATAGAGCGCGTCGGCAAAGGTGCGCAGCTCGCAGCCCGGATCGACCATGATCTCCATCTCGCGCCCTACCGCTTCCCGCACCTTGAGGATGTTGTTGGCTTCGCGTTTACGATTGCCATCGTGCCAGCCGTGGATCTTGAATCCGGCAAAGCCCATTTCACGGCACTCAAGCGCGTACTCGGCAAAGCGATCGGCAGAATTGAGCCCATACTCGCCATCTTGTCCGTGGTGCGAGCTGGCGTAGGTCGGCAATCGTTCTCGATACGCGCCCAGCATGGTCCCGATCGGCATGTTGTATTTACGGCCAACCAGATCCCAAAGAGCGATGTCCAGCGGTCCGTGACCCATGTGGTCGTAGGCCCGCAACTCGCGTTTGAAGTCGTCATAGATCTCTTCGCGGCGTTCCGGATTCCGCCCTAAAAGATGCGGCGCCAACATAATCGTCTGTCCCAGCGAGCCCTCGGTTCCCACCCAATGGGTCACATACCGGCCGGCTGCTCCGTCATCACACCGGATCTCGACTCCGTAGCGCATGATTTGAATCCGCGCCCCCGGCTTGGATTGAACATTGCTCACCCCCATCGCCGCATGCTCGCCCAGCTCCAGGCCTTCAACCGTGAATTGAAACGGTATGATCGAAACCTCGACAATCCGGCTCATCCCTCATCTCTCCCAAATCCTGTTGCGCCGGCTGCGCCTTCAGCGGATGAACTGGTCGACAAAATTCTCCCCAAGCCCGACGCTCTTAAAGTGCCGGCGGCAAAGATCGATTTTGGTAAACACGTCTTCATAGCCGAGAACGCGGCCATCGGGATCGACGTAGATCATCGCGCCATTCACCTGAAAGAAGGTGATCATTTCCGGAACGTCAGCCTCCACTACCAGCGTATGCGTCTCGCCCGGAGCCTCGTAAACATAAGCTCCTTCAGTGGCCGTCCAATCATGCTCCAGATAGTGCCAGCTACCCTTCAGCACCAATCCATGCACCGGCTGGGGGTGCCGGTGGCGCGAAAGCACACCGGCTTTGCGCACCCGCAAAAGGTTCATCCAATAGCCCCGGCTCGCCGACAGGCACAGCGGGCGAAAGGCGACATTTTCCTGCTGCGGCACCCACAAGCGCTCGTCCTCCGGTATGGCGTGGGGAATGACGAGCTCGGGAAAGCATTCCTTCGGCTGCGGGTGCCTGTAGGGAATGCGCGCCTCGGCTTGCTCTATATCCGAACGGTTCACGGTGAGATTGTTCATGCTTGACCCCCCTTTCAAACTGCTGTGTAGCCGCCATCGACGGGCAATATCGTACCAGTGATGAAGCGCGCCGCCTCGGAACAAAGGAAGACAGCAGCTCCAGCAACATCCGCCGGCTCGCCCCAACGTTTAAGCGGTGTACGAGCGAGAATGGCGGCAGACCTGTCCTCATCCTCAAAAATACCCCGGGTTAGCCCGGTTGCGATCCAGCCTGGAGCGATAGCATTCACCCTTATGCCCTCTGCAGCCCAGGCAACCGCGAGCGCCTTGGTCAGTTGCGCCACTCCGCCCTTGGAAGCAGTGTAGGCCGGAACCTGCGGGCCGCCAAAAAATGAGAGCATCGATGCAGTATTGACGATTGCGCCGCGGGCCGCGGCTAGTTTTCGATGAGCGCCGACACACATGCGCATTGTTCCGGTGAGATTGACATCGATCACTCTTTGAAATGTCTCGATCTCGTATTCGGCGCCGCCGCGAAAAATAATACCGGCGCAATTGACCAGCGCCGCCAGTTCCTCGAACGGCTCCAGGACTGCCGCGATGGATTCAGCACAAGTGACGTCGAGCCGGACAGCCGATACATGTGGGGTCGGCGGTACGGCAGCGGCTTCCTGGTCGGTGAGCCCGGTCACGGTCACATCGTAACCCGCATCGGCCATCGCTCTGGCGATGCCATAGCCGATTCCGCTGGTTCCGCCAGTGATGATTGCTTGCCGTCTGGGGAGCAATTTCAACCTCTCTTCCGGCGCCGTCCGATGTACTGGAGTTGCCGGAACGAACTCGAAACTTCAACGCGTCTTGAATGGATTGCGGATGGTGAGCGAATCGATCTTATCTCCATCCTGCATGTCCTCGGAGTAAAGCAGACCGCAGCCGGCGTCGAGCGCGGCGGAGAGAATGAGCGCATCGTAGATATGGTAGCCGTAGCGTTCGGCGATGCGAAGCGCAGCGTCGTGGATCTCAACAGTCAAAGGCGCAGGCGGCCCGCACAGAGCGCGAATCGCCTCTAGAGTCTCCGTGATCTCCCGCCAAGGCATGTTGAGCTTCCTCCGGGCAACGGCCACAAACTCGTTCAGCACCTGTACGCTTATTTTTCCGCCGGAGGCGAGCAGGCTCTCCGCTTTCACGGCGCGGGGGTCTCCCGCAGAGATGGCGTAGAGAATGACAGTGGTATCCAAGAAAACCTTACCGCTCATGCGCGGCGGTCCGGTCAAAGGTAAAGCCGGGTGGAAGTGCACGCCGCAGCCGGCGCAGCCGCTCGATCGCTTCCCTCCGGCTTCGATCGCGTCTTACCTCGAACTCCCGATCACCTGCGATGCGCACCTCGATCTGATCGCCAGCCTTGAGATCCAGAGCTTCGACGACAGTTGCGGGCAGACGGATGGCGAGACTATTGCCCCATTTGGATACCTGCATGGCCGCTCCTGGATATACGTGAGATAAGTATATCCAAAACCGCTTGCATCAGTGGTGATCAATCCGGAGTTGCCCGCTCTTGAAAGCTCATCCCCGGCTTGAAGGGTGCAACGGCGGCAGCATATCATAGGAATTTGTAGATGTTCTCCGACCTGTATAACAAAGCCGCCGAGCTCGCCTCCGAAGGCAAATCCTTCGCCATCGCTACCGTGGTTCGCGTTGAAGGCTCTTCCTCGGCTCGCCGCGGCTCCAAGGCTATTGTCGATGAAGCGGGCAAACTCCTGTTGGGATGGGTGGGCGGAGGCTGCGCGGAGAGCGCAGTACGAAACGAAGCGTTGAAGTGCATCGAAACCGAGAATCCGCGGATGATTACCGTGGACATGAGCGATGAGCATCTGGGCGTGGGCATGCCTTGCGGAGGGACCATGGACATCTTTATCGAGCCTGTTCTGCCCCCGCCCGAACTCCTCATCGTGGGCCACGGGCGCATTGCCGAAACGCTTGCCACGCTGGGGCATCTGATGGGCTTTACCATCACTGTCAACGATCCTGCTGCCGACCGCAAGTCTTTTCCGCAGGCGGAGAAGATCGTAACTGAAGACTTCGATCTCACCGAGACTCCCATCGGATCGAAATCCTTTGTCGTGATCGCCACCCAGCACAAGAGGGATCATCTTTGGCTGCGAAAGGCTCTGGAAGGCCACGCGGCCTACGTCGCTCTTATTGCCAGCCGTCATCGCGCCAACTTAGTGTTGGAGTATCTTCGCGCAGAAGGAGTTCCCGAAGAGAAGATCGCCACCGTGTGGGCCCCCGCAGGTCTCGACCTGGGCGCGGCTACACCGGAGGAGATTGCCTTGAGCATCATGAGTCAAATGGTCGCGCTCCGCCGCGGCGGCAGCATCGTCCTGCTCCATCAGCAAGAGGCCCGAATGCCTATGCGCAACTCCGGGACGGATGCCGTTATTCAGCAGTGCGAAGCAGATTGAAGCCTTTTTCATTTTTGGTGCAGAGCCGGGTGCCCCAGGCTCGCGAAGCTAGGCTGGGTCTTTTCTCCGAGATCCAAACGAGATTCGTGGAATCCGCATCTGACGTAAAGAACGCGTCGGATATGGGGCACCCAGGATTCGTTGCAAGGCAAACAGATCGGCACTCACTGAGACTGGCTCGTCGCCTACCTGTGCCAATTCTTGGGAACAACTTAGCAAAAGCAGCAATGCATACTGTCCTCACAGATTGTTTGCCCTTTATGCTCCTGTCGATGTGACTACTAAGCGGGTAGGTCCATGTCCAACCGTCAGGTTGACTCTATACAGTGCTGCGCCGACATGATCAAACGTGATTCCCGGCGCCGAGGGAATCCCGTGCTCGCACCAGATCGCTAGCGGTCCAAACTCGATCAGAGTCAATCTGATCTCATGCCGTGTATAGGTAATATGATCGACTGCCGCGGCGGGCAAATACTTATCGACTCGGCCAATGACAGACCAGCCTTCGTAGATTGGAGTTATCTGCAAAAGCCGATGATCAAAGCCTCGAAGAGAAACATCGTGACGTTCCTCGAACCTTGTCGCCGTTTCTGCATACCAGTCGTAGACCACTAAGCCGCCAGATGGAATCTCCCATTCTCCGTGATAGGGCTGAACCATACAGGACGCTTGGCAATAGTGCTCAGGAAGTATCGAAGTCGTCAGTTTCCTCTCCTTCGGTCCGATGTCCCCGCCTAAGTTATAGACGACGATCACAGCCGCGTTATTTCTTAGAGGTGCGGCAACCCTATACAGCCGACCCGAGCCCGGCTGATAGAAGATATCTTCACTGACCGGACTAGCCGGAGCCAAGGGACGAAGTAGCCGGCCGTCTCTGTACGCGAGTGGGACAATTACATCCTTGACAAATCTGTCCGGCTTGTCGGAAAGATAGATGGGACCTCCGGCCACGGCTTTCGAAACAGCCATCACTTGACCGGCGAGCTTGTCGCTGGAGTGGAACATGTCGTGATCCCCCCAGGCAATTTGCCCCAGCCATGGAATTGAGGCGTAGGCGTGATACAGATGTGCCTTCGCCCGGTCCAGATTCTCCGCCTGATAGTCTTCGCTGCATCTGCCGACGACGGCGTTGCCTGAGTTGAACAGACACGACGCATTGTGCCAATTACAATTGAGGACACCTTTCATGTGACGGGCAGCAAGATCTTGGAAGACATCCATGAGGAGCGCCGAAGCGGCGAACGGATTAGCTGTGGCATGGCCGGTGTTCGGTGGTTCGCCCCCTAATGTCGGGATAGTCCTCACCAGTCCTGAGTAGAGAGGAAGCGCATCGACCATGAAATCTACTTTAAGAAAATCGAAGCCTCCTTCCAGACTGTTCTGAATTATCTGGTTATAAAACGCCTTCGCATCGTCGATCTTCGCTCTAGGGAGAAGTGTCCCATTCGCACAGGTCATCATCGCATTGCCTAGGTTCCCCAAATTACCAGGCGCTTCGATTCCGTGAGCTGTCCCCAGAAATCCCCACCACAGCCCGAACCATCTGATCTTGTCCGAATTACGAAGATTGGTAAGAGGACGATAGCCACGAGGAAACTTTCGTTTGTCCGGGTTCAGAGTTTGAGGGTCGGCATGCCCCTCATCGACCAGGAAATACTTGATCGGCAAACCGGATTGTTCGATCCCGCGAACCGCCGCTCGCATATTTTCCTCATCGATCTCGGTCCGGTAGCTTTCCCAAGAACACCAGCCCAGATATTCAAATGGCTCCGGGTATGTTTTCCGCTCGCGGAGTTGAGCAGCCCTTCCCGATGCGGCCAAACCGGAATTCCAGACGCGAGAGGCAGCGGCGTAAGGGCTCTTGGCCTTCGCCCAGGCAAGCAGAGGAATGTCGCCATGGACCGCAGCCGCTCCGTGCGTTCCTAGTGTCACGGCCAAGCCGCCCGTTCCACCTCGAAGCCATGCATAGGCCTGCGGGCTCGCGAGTGGCAGAACAGAAAGGTATTCTCCGGAATTCAGTTCGACGATAGAGAAAATACCGCCCTCGGGAACTCCGCCGAAGCCATCTACGACGAAAGGATAAACACGATTTCCGCCGGCGGGCCACCAAAGACTGCAGTAGTAAACGCTCTGACGGTATTCCGGTAGCTTAATCCGAAAGGACTTCAGCCTCCCCCTGGAGTCAGGTTCAGCTCGGAATGAACCCAACACATGAACTCCATCGCGGCCTTCTGCTTGTAGATCAATTTCTGCCAGCGGTGATTTGGAGTCGGACGTAGGTTCGGCCGTCGCGCACCACCATCCCGCGCCGGCGAGTGCGGCGAATTGGAGCATGGCTCGACGTGAGATACGGTCCGTTTTGCCGCTGGTGCTCATCTCTGGCTTTTGTTCCCGTGCTGGGACGTCACACGCTTTGCGCGCTACTATGCTCTCTCGTTTCCCGTGCTCACAATGCAGTCGTACATGTTCTGCTTGCCCATGAGCCCATGCTCACCTACAGCCAAGCCATGATCTGCTGTGAAGATGACGTATGTATTCGATGCCTTCCCTGATCTTTCCAGGGCATCCAAGACACGGCCGATCTGGTGATCCAGATACGTAATGATTCCAGCGGCTGCCAACGCGATGAACCTGCGACGATCCACGTCCTGTCCCTTCCTTGATTTCAAGTACGGTCAGACGTTTCCTCGCGCGACCTCGAAGGATCATCCATTTCGAGCGGAAGAGGAAATCATTTTTCCCACGGATTGCAGCGATCGCACGTCCTCGGTCGAGATCGATCCATCCGGAAGCAATCCTGTATTCAACAGCAAGTTCGCATTTGCCGCCCACGCGGATTTCAGCAGCGACAGCACGTCCTGAGCGCTCCGATGTTTGCCGTTGTCGCTTGCGTTATATCCCCAGCTCTGCCGCTGCAACGTGTCGCAAATTTCCTTATGCTTGGCGCGATTATGATCCCACGCCTCTCTCTCCACTTGCATCGCCCGCGCCCTGCGTTGGGGGACAATACTGCCATATGTGCCGAGTCCCGCAGCCTGTCTTTCAGGGGCAGCGAAGTCTTCGGTTCCAGTGCCTCCCTGCTTGAAAGAAACTAGACAGTTGGGCTGGAGCTGACGAATCAAGGCATAAGTCTCTTTCAACGGAAAGAGATCAGGTCTCGCATAGTAGCCCAGAACCGGATCGAACCAGATACCCGCGATGGCTCCATATTGCGTCAGAAGTTCCCGCAACTGGCTGTGGACGTAGTCGATATAAATCTGAAAATCGGCATCCTTTTTCCAAAGGTACTCCGGCGGCTTCTGCGCGTAGTCGGGCCGCGCAAACTTCCAACCTGCGCTCGGATCGAAAAAATAGGGGTGATGCCAGTCCGCCCCGTAAGAATAGTAAAGAAAAAGCCCCAGCCCCTTTTTGCTGCACGCGCCCGCAAGCTCGCCTACCAGATCCCTCCGGCTCGGCGATTCGGTGCTGTTATATGAGGTCTGACGCGTACGGAAGAGGCAAAATCCTTCATGATGCTTGGCCGTCAAATTTACATACTTCATATTCGCCGCGAGGGCGCAGTTAACGATTGCGTTCGCGTCAAACTTATCGGGATTGAAAGTATTCTTGAGTTTTTCGTATCTCGCTACGGGGATCTTTTCCTTCAGCATTACCCACTCGCCACGGCCTAGCTGACTGTAGAGTCCGTAGTGCATGAAGAGTCCGAATTTGGCATCACGGAACCACGAGAGGGCAGCCGATCGAGGGTCTCGATAGTAGAGACTTGCGTAGTTTTTAAGATAAGAAGGAACCTGAGTCTTAGAAACCCTCTGACCGAATGGTTGCGAGACCGTGCCGGCGCTTCCGGCCATCAGCCAAAGGAACCTACGCCGAGTGAACGCGTCCAATTCTATACCCCGAGCAATATACGAGCCGCAAAGTCAATCGCCAACAGAGTCGCTGGTGCTGCCGTCCGGATGCGGGCGGCAGCGCCAGCGAATGTATCCCGAACCCTTACCTGCCTCAGAAGTAAATTTTCAGTGCCAATTGCAGCTCACGTTGTGTGCTTGCCGTAGTGAGCACCTGGCCAAAAGTCGCGCTGTTGAGCGTCGTTTGTGGAGCGCCAAGAACCGGCAGGTTGAACCCATTGAACGCCTCCGCGCGGAATTCGATTTTCGCCTTTTCCACAGAAAACGTGCGGAAGAGCGAAAAATCCACATCTCGGACCCATTGCGATCGGAGAATGTTCCTGCCGACATTTCCATAGGTATATTGCGTTGGAGTCTGGAAGGCCGCTGTATTGAACCATTCCTTCTGGCTTGCATTCGCCAGATGGGGATTTCCAACCAGATCGACGCCCTGGAAATCGTTGCCGGTGTTCGCCCGGTCGCCGGAGTAGGTTACTGTAAATGGAGCTCCTGAGGTCAAAGTGGTGATGGTATTCAACTGCCAACCGCCCGCGATCGCGTTTACTACCCGGCTTCCTGATTGAAAGCGCTGACCGGTTCCAAAGGGGAACTGATAGAGGAGAGTACCTGTAAACATGTTTGTAAGGTCAAACCCCGCCACGCTGCGATCTGCTTTTGGGTTATACGGATTACGGACGAAGCAGCCTTCTACACCAAAAGCTCCGTCACAAGCGACATCGATAGCTTTGGACCACGTGTAGTTTACTGTGTAAGATAACCCTCCTGTGAATTGGCGCTGGAGCTGAGTTTGCAGCGAATTATAACTACTGGAACCATTATTCTGTTCGTAATGCGTGGGAGTGATGTACGGGAAAATCGCCCTGGCTTGTGGAGGCGCCCCAGGCCCGGGAGTCAAAGCCACGTTGTAGTAATCGCAGCAAGGCAGCCGGGTAGTCCGGGAACCGACGTAATTGATCGTCCAGATGACGCTGCTGCCAAGTTGTTGCTGGATGCCTGCCAGCCATTGGTCCGAATAAGGATTTCTTAAATACGGCGCCACAAAATATGCAACTTGTCCAAAGGGAGTCGCCGCGGGCAGCACTGTAGGTTGGTTTCCTAGAGCGAGAGGATCTTCTGCAGAACGAGACACGGTCGTTGAGTTGAGGTTGTTTGCTGTCTGAAGCCCTACCGACGGCCAGAGCGCCCCTTCGTTTTGTACAGCCTGCGTCAGTGAAGACCAGGTGTCAAACACTCTCCCATAAGATAAGTGGAGAACCCTCCCCGGTGTGAGTTGATATGCGAACCCGAGTCGAGGCTGAATGTTGTCATAGTCGTTGTTAATGAGCTTATTGCTTTTCGCCACGGTGACGTTTGCCGGGAGAACTCCATTCGGAATGCAAGGAGAAGCCGGCGAAACACTGCAAGAAGGCGCCTTGCCGGCGTCCTTTGTCAGGATATATGTGCCCGTCCGCATGTTATACGAACCAGAATAGTTAGACAACGTAGGACTGGCTTGCAGCCCTTCTTGGATCAGCATGTCATAGCGAAATCCCCAGTTCATTGTAAGTTTGGGGGTTATCTTCCACTGGTCCTGAAAGTAGAATCCATCGATTTGTCCGCCGCCGAGGAGCTTCAGGAGATTTCTTCTTTCGGCTGTGCTCGGGACCCCCAGCAGGAAGGATGCCATCGCATCGCCGCTGTTCGCAGAGCTTTCTAGATTCGATGTCTGAAAGCTGGAGAAGCCAAGATTTGGATTCGCCTGGATGACGCGATTGCTTTGCGGAGAAATGTAGGTTCCAAGCTCGATCACGTGGCCACCGAGCAACCTCGTGTAATCGGCCTTGTACTCATAGATGTCGCTGCCCGTCGCATCGCCGTAATTTTCGCCTCCTGACAGATAGCCGGTTATAGCAAGGACTGGTATTTGGCAGGGCAGAGAGCCGATGTAATTGCAAACAAAATTGTTATTGAAGCCACTGTCGGCAATAACGGTCGACGGCGCGTTTGTCAGAGTGGAAATTGTTTTGTAGCGCTGCCACACGTGACCCGCCTGGATTTGCAGCGTCGCTGAGGCTCCGAAAGTATGTACAAAACTCGCCGCCCAGTTCTGTGCGTTGCTGACTGAATTTGTCTCGAGGCCGACAAAACCTGCCCCCGAGGTCTGCGTGGTGTGAACCTGGCTCAGGCGTCCCCAGATCAGATTGGATTGACTGAGCTGTTCATCGAGCCGAAAACTGTAGTTATTCTGCCGGACCTCAGTCGCCTGCGTGTCCTCTCCATTCACATTTGACGTTGTCGCGATTGGCGCCGGGAAAATATCCTTCGCGAGTTTCACCATGTTGGGGTCAAGGCTGCTGGAAATGTTGTTCCCCGCAAACGGAGTGCGCAGGAACTGGCCAGGACGCGCGGGATCGGGTCTGGTGGAAAACGGATTGTAAAGCTGGGTGCTCACTCCACTGAAGTTGCCGTTGAGTTCGGCCGGCGTGGGAACGTTATAGAGCGTTTCGTTGGCGGAGTTGATGTTCGTTCCTTCGTACGCGCCGAAAAAGAATGTGCGATTCCTGCCGTTGTAGTGAGGGAAGATCACCGGGCCGCCAACTGTTGCGCCATAGACGCTTTGCTTTAAGGGCGTCTTCTTGGTCAGCAGGGGATTTCGCGCGTCGAATGCATCGTTGCGCAGGAATTCCCAGACATTTCCATGGAATTGATTTGAACCCGATTTCGTTACCACGTTAACGATCCCGCCCGAGAGCCTCCGCCAAACTGGCCTTGATCGTTGTGCGACTGCATTTTAAATTCTTCGATGGCATCCACAATAGGTGGCACCGCATATTCGCTATAAAAAGCCATCTGATTGTTGATCCCGTCCAGCAGGAAGAGATTGCTGCGATTCCACTGCCCATTCACAGCAGGAAAGCTGAGCGAACCCGTGAAGATTCCCTGCACACCTCCTGCTCCTGAGTTCTGGGAGGTGTTCTTCGCTCCTGAACCAGGAGTAAGAGTGAGCAACTGAGTGAAATTGCGGCCGTTCAGTGGTAAATCGTTCATGGCCACAGGATTGAATACCGTTCCGAGGTTCGAGACGGCGGTTTCCAGTTGAACGGTGGCGCATTGACGGTCACCTTCTCCACCTCTGAACCAACGTTCAACGTAAAGTTGAAGGTGGCTGTCTGATTCACGCTCAGGGTTACAGCACTCTGTTGAGCGGTGGAGAAGCCGTTCTTGGAAACTTCCAAAGTGTAGCTGCCCGGATCCAGATCGACAAACGCGTAATCCCCTGCGTTATTTGTCGCCGCCGTCCGGCTCACTCCAGTGGCGGTTGCGCGAATATTGACGTTTGCTCCCGGAATAACTGCGCCGGACGGATCTTTGACAGTGCCGTTCACCGACGCGGACGAAAGCTGGGCATACGCCGCGCAGGACATTAGCACAAGCGGTATGCCCAGCAGCACACTGAAGAATTCGAGTTGCGAAAAGCGCAGTGCGATCGATCTTGAGCTTACGGCAGACTGTTTCATTTGCGATGTCCTCCAAATAAGAGCTATACAGATGTTTTTTTATTGGCTGGAGCGAGAGAGGAATTTGTATTCCTTATCCCGTCCCTAAATTGGCAGTTCCCCGGCACGAACGCGCGCCGGATCGGCCTCCGCCAAAACCCTGACCCAACACCCAACATGGCCTAATAACTTAATCCTTAAATTCATTACGGACCGGAGTGTATCACCACAATAGTTCAGAAACAATCACCAAGTGAACTATTTATTCTTCTCTGTTTCGAAATGATCTGAATTTAGCTATAGCCCCAGCGAGGTCAACCCGATCGCGGTCGAGCTACGTCCGCGTTTCCTCGATGTTTCACATGCGACAGCAAGGCCTGCGAGAAAAGCAAAGCTTCTCTCGCAGACGGCGAAAGAATGAGCACGCCGTAATGTGTAGTAGCCACATCCAACCGAAAACCTCCGTTAAGGATCTTGATCTGCCCCTTATTCGGCCATGGCCGGCGGGATTAGTTCCTGTTTGTCCAGCAGCCCGGGGTTATCCGGTTACTTCAGATTCTTGGTCGGCAACTCGGAGCTAAGCGTCGTCGTTGGGCCATCTTGAAGGCTCGACGCGCCAAGTCTGTCCACTGCTGAACAACGCCCGTCCGGAATCGGACGCGCCTATTTGACTGGGCCACGCTGACCGGGCTGCGCCAGATGAAGTTGCGTGGGCTGAAATGGGTGGATTGGTTTTACCGGCTGGCGATCGTTGGCTGCAATCTGGTGCGGATGAGGATTCTGATTCCAATTCAGGCTGTGGCCGCATAGAGGAGAAGTGTCTCTGCAAGCCGCGAAAACGGCTCAGAAACAAAACAAGAACAAGAAACCGACTCCAAAACAGGCTCGGAACGTCGAAAAGACCTGACCAGAACGAAAACAGGCCCAAAACAGCGAGTTTTTACGCAGCCTGTTTAGCCGCTGGGGGATTCCCTTCGCCGTTCAGTCATCCGATCTCCGGGAAATAATCTCCGCCTCGATCTGCGCCCTTTCCTCTGGCGTGGAGTGGTCAAAGCCTCGCAGCCGCTCATAATCGTCGCGGTTGTCGATGTCGAGCAGAATTCCAACATCCTCCACTTCTACTTTGACGATCTTCTCCAGGTGGCCTGCGAAAATGGCCCGGCAGCCGATATCTCCATGAAGCGCCATGATCTCGGGGAAGACAGCGCGGCCCAGGAGAACCGGATTGCCGCGCACGCCTGTGTACACGGGGATTGCGATTTGCGCATTGGAGTAGCGGTAGCGGTCAACGATGCAGTTGAGAGTCGTGGGGCGAATAAATGGCTGGTCCGCCAGCACAATGAGCGCGCCGTCTATGCGCGCATCCAAAGCGGAAAGCCCCTCTCGCAATGAGCTCGCCATTCCTTCAGAATAGGCATGGTTGACCACGACCTTAAGACCCTCGATGGCGGAGACCGGAAGCCGCTGCCGGATGGTTTCGGCCGAAGAGCCGAGAACGAGAATGATCTCATCCACTCCGGCGCCGCGAACGTTTTCGATCGTCTGCTCTAACACGGTTTTCTCGCCCAGGCGGAGCAACTGCTTGCCTTCTCCCATGCGCGCCGAACCGCCGGCAGCCAAAATGATGGCGCCCACCCGGAAATCGCTATTTGCTGTCATAGAGCATTTCTCCTGATGGTGTAAAGCGAAGAGCGGATCTAGACGTAGCCATTCCATCGAAGAATGGCTACACATAGCGACTCTCGCCACACCACAGTATCAGGAGAAATGCTCCGGTCAGCTACCGATGCGCCCCAGCGCCATTCCAATGACGTAAGTCACCACTCCTTCGAGAGCGCCTACCAGGGTCATCTCGATACCGCTGCTCCACCATGAGCGAATGGTGATCAGCGACTTGGCGGCGCCGACCGCGAAGTGTGCCAGCAGAGAAACAATCGCGGCGATAACCACCGCCGGAACTCCGGAGGCGAAGAAGAACGGAACGATGGGGATGAATGCGCCAACTGCCGTCGACAGCGCCCCGGAGATCGCCGATGTCCATGGCCTCCTCAGTCCTTCTTCCGTGGTCTCCAGGCGCTCTCGAGCCAAAGCCTGGACGAGCCGCTTCTTATCTTTGGCCAGATGTTCCACGAAGCGGTTGGCATCCTCGGTGGAAAGCCCCCGCACCTGATAAGTAAGGGACAGGAGTTCACGCGATTCGGCCTCATTGAGGCTCACCGCCTCCTCTTCTCTGGCGTACTCCGCCTCGTAAATCTCGCGTTCGCTCTTGGCCGCGAGGTAAGCTCCGGAGCCCATCGAGAGGGCGCTCGCAACCATCCCCGCCAGTCCGGCGATCAAGACAAAATGACTGTTGCCCAGTGTCGCTCCGGAAACTCCGGAAACAATGCCGAAGATTGACCCCAGTCCGTCGTTGACCCCGTAGATCGCATCTCCGATCCAGCTCGCGGCTCGCGGCCGTCCCTTATCCCGGGCGGAGACAAGCTCATCGAGCGCCTTCTGCGCGTCTTCAGGTGTGAGCTGCGGCAAAGGGCGGCGATCGCGGATCAGGTTGCCCAGAACCCGATAATGCTCCTGCTCATCCGCAATCACCTCATGCAGAATGGCGAGGCTGGGTTCATCGCCAAGCTCGCGAAGTTGCTTGCCGTACTTTGCGATGTCCCGGCTTTCGTCGAGCTCGAGCCGGCGAAGCGCTAGAGCGTCTCCCCCCACGCGAGTAGTGAGCGTATTCGCTTCACCGGCTGTCGATCCTTTGTAGACCGGGCTGGCGACTCCCAATGCACGAATGCGATTCGCCCACAACTCCGCGTGGTGCTTCTCCGCTTTCGCCAGCCCATGCAGCGCACTCGCCCGCTGCGGATCAACTTCTCTATCGGCAAGCGCGCTGTAGGTGTGGAAACCGGTCATTTCGGCTCGCCAGTTTCCTTCGAGCGCCTCGAGGAGCCGATTCAGCTTGGTCGCCATCGATTATTTCTCTGTGAGAAAGGATGCCGCGCCCCGGCAGGCGCTCTTTTCCCGATCTGCCTTAAAGTGTGGGTTTTAGTTATCCAGCGGTTTGCGGGTGCCCCAGGTCCCGATTTTGGGACCTGGGATTTCGAAATCACCCCACATTAAGGTTCCGGCGATCCCGGAGGAGTCCTGCGTGGATGAGGCCGGCTCCTCTGCGCCAGCATTTCGTCGAATTCGCTACGCGGCATTTTCAACTTTTCAGGGTGAGCGTCGATCCACTTGCGCAGCCCCGCGTATTTTTCCGGCGTCCAACCGCCTTCGAATTCAGCACCGTTCTTGCCTTCCTGGTTCAACTCGAAGTTGTAAGCATCTTCGAGGTTGGTGAATTCGGCTGAAGCGATTGCCTTCTCCGCCAGGATCGCGGGGATAAACAGAACGCCGTCCCGGTTGGCCAGCACCAGGTCTCCGGGCAACACGATCGCACGTCCGATGCGGACTGGAGAGTTGATCGCCGTCAACTCCATTTGCGCCCACGCCGAAGGATCATATCCGCGATAGAATCCATTGAAATTCGGGATCTCCCGGTTTTCTTCCTGGTCCCTTATGCCGGCGTCGAATACGAAACCCGTATGGGTATGCGCGGCTATGCCGTTTCCTAAGTTGGACCCGATCAAGGTGCCTTCAATGATCTTTCCAAAACCATCGGCCACATAAACATCTCCGATCTGCAGTTCATTGATAGGCCAACTGTTGTTCCCGCTCACCCGCCCCTCGGCCTTCCCTTCAGCAGCGATCGCCTTGGCCATATCAGGCCGCAGGGGCTCATATTGCGCCGTCAGCGCGCGGCCGGCAAACGGCTTATCGCTGTGCAGCATCTTCCAGCCCCCCTCAAACTGATTTTGATAGCCCTGGCTGCGCAGATAACCCCACACATCCTCGATCGATACATCTAGAGCCCGTTTGAGCAAATCGTCGGGCACCTTCGGCCGCCCATCGGGAAAGCGTGCGCCAGTCCACCCTGACGTGTAAAACATCATCTGTTCCTTGGTCATCTTCACCTGAGCAAAGCCAGGCCATCCTCCCAATGCAGTGCAGGCCATCAGGGCAGCCAACATCATTTTCCTCATTCGATTCTCCCTTTCGATTGCAACGCTAACAGGTCTTGGATCAATTTCAGGCAATAACGCGCGGAGCACCGCTGTCACGGTGCATTGGCTCTAGAATACTCACGACCGCATCATGGTACACCTCTCTCCAACGCTCATCTTCCAAGGGAGCGTATGCGGATATCGCGGAATTCGATCCTGTTGTCCTTCTGGCATTGGAATCCGATGTGGCCGGAAGTGTGTTTCGAGTCGTGATCGTCGAGCAAGGTTTTGCCGTTGAGGACGATCACGTAGTGGTCGCCGTCAGCCGTGATGTCGTAGCTGTTCCACTTGCCCTCAAAGATCTTCGCGGGAGACGCTTTGAGCGAGCCGACCAGACTGCCCGTGTCATAGCCCTGGGGCTGATAATCCCAGATTTGCAACTCATAGCCCGTCTTGTGCGGCGCGCCCTCCTTCGCCGAACGGAGGAAGACACCGCTATTAACCTTTTCGCTGCCGCGAAATTGCAATCTAAGCTCGAAATTGGTGAAAGTATCGTTGTTAGCCAGCCAGCCTGCGCTGGTTCCGGGACACACGAGCGAGCCGTTCTCGACCGTCCAGTCTCCCGTCGCCGCAGCCGAGGAGGTCGCAAGGGGTTCCCAGCCGTCGAGGCTCTTGCCGTTGAAGAGTAGCTTCCAGCCCTGGACGGTTTCCTTATGCGTCAAAGTATTCTGTTGGGCCTGAGCGCTTCCCAGACCAGCCGCGACTCCAATTCCCAATCCAACCATCAAAAACAGCTTCGTGATCAATCTCATTTTGTCCTTTCGTAAATGGCCGGACCCTGTATATCGAATTCTTAGCCCCGCGCCGGCGTGCTAAGATGATAGATCGTCTACCACCTTCTTCCCTGGGGTTGTTTTTCAGAGCCTATGGCGCCGACTTTTCCTGAAATTGAGCCGCTTTCCCTAAGCGATCGCGTCATAAACGCGCTCAAGGATGCCTTCTTCTCCGGACACCTGAAGCCTGGCGACCCGATCGTCGAGCGCGAACTCGCCCGGCAGATGAAAGTCGGTACCCCCGTGGTCCGCGAGGCTCTCATTGCGCTTCAGGGACAGGGCTTTGTACGGCGGATCACCAACACAGGCACCTTCGTGACCCAGTTCACCGTCGAAGAGGTGCGCCAACTCTATACTCTGCGCATCGAGCTCGAGGTCCTCGCCTTGCAGTGGGCGCGTCCGCGCTTAACCCAGGCGGACTGCGCGATCTCAAGCGGCTGGTCGGTTTGGTCGTCGAAGCCGGAGAGACCGGCAATAGACGCGAATTTCTCGAACGTGATTACGCATTTCACAAACGCTGCTGGGCGCTTTCCGGCAATGCCTATCTGGCTGAAACGTTGGATCGGCTGATGGCTCCTCTTTTCGCGTTCGTGGTCCTCGCTAGCGGCGCCTCCCTGACAGCATCCATGGGCCGGGAGCACTACGACCTGATCAACGCGTTGCAGGATCTGGAAGAGCCACAGTTTACGCCGGCCATCCGCAAGACCCTGTCCGGTTTTGCCGCCAGATGGCTCTCCGCGTTCACCGCGGACAACAAGAATGCGGGCTAAAGAGATTTACGGGTACGCTGCAGGTGGTGCTGATCGCAGGCCTTGATGTCGGCACCAGGCGCGGGATGCCTGAACGTCCCCAGTTCGCGCAACGAAATCCCTCCGAAACGCTCCACCAGGTAGTGCGTTGCCTCATGAACAACCCACACGCATCTATGCTGGGGGGATGATCGGAGCTAAATCTCCTTTTCCGGTTCTGGTAACAGTGTTAGTTCCCGGCCCGTTACCCGCGAACTCTTCCAGCACAATTTGCGAAACTGTGCCATCTGTGCCTTCCTTAAACTCGACTAAAGAGGGAAGGCCAGGACTTTCTGGATATGGATAGGATAGGAAGGTGTTGCCATCCCAATGCCGCAAGGGAAGGGGCGCCTGCTGCACGCCGCGCGTCAGCAACAAGACGCCGTTCTCGACCGTAACCTTTACCTTGCCGACGTAGTTATTCCGATAAGTTCCCGCATACGCGGCTAAGTCCAGGGGCGGTTGGTTGGGAATGGGAGGATTGGCGTCTTCCTCGATCTTCTTCTGCTCCGGAATCGTGAAACCTTGATCGAATAGGTTCTTCCAATAAGCAAACCAGTCCCGCGTGACATAGCCATAACGCGTTAAATCCAACAAGATTGATCCCACCGCTTCCGGAACCCCCGTAGGAAAGGCATTGCCAAGCGCGACAACTCCCAGGCCTTGAGACGGAAGCAGCGTAACGTTGGTGCCCGCCCCACGCGCGAAGGCGCCCGAATGGGATACGGACAAAACCCCGTCTGGCAGATACTGCAGCGCCCAGCCGAAGCCATTGAAGTTGTCCAGTCCCGTCTCGGGGTTCTTCGCTGGAGTAATGGACTGCGGTGTACGGGCGATTTCCAGTGGCTCTTTGCGAATAAGTTGCTGGCCTTCATATTGCCCGTCGGCCAGGACCATGAGCAGCCAATGAACCATATCCCGCACATTCGAGCCTCGCACCGCCGGCCGGGGCTTGTGCATCGGCATCCCGCGTCAATAAGGGCGTCCACTGGTTGTTTATCAAAATGTGCAGATGGGCGCGATTGGCGCGCGCGGTGAAGTCGGCATAGCGCATGCTGGTCTCCGTCATGCCCAGGGGTTCAAAAAGCTGGCGATCGGCGAGGGTCGCCCACTCCTCCCCTGCCGCTTTGGCCGCAGCCACCCCGCCTTCCGTCAGACCGAAATTGCTGTATTCGTAACCGTTCCGAAAGACATAGGCCAGTGGCGGAAAACGCAATCGGTACAAAATCGTCGGTCGCTTATAGCCGACGGCTTCCAGGTCATTTCCCGCCGACCCAGGCAATCCGCTGCGGTGCGCGAAAAAGTCGCCAATGGTCACTTCCGAGGTGACCATTGGATTCGATAACTCAAATCCGGGATCGTATTTGACCACGGGATCGTCCCACTTCACCGTACCATCGCTCACCAGTGAGGAAACGATCGTGGAGGAGATTGACTTCGACACCGATGCCAGCTGGAACACCGTATCCGGATCGACTAAATCCGGCTGGCCAACTTCGCGAACGCCAAAGCCCTTTAGATAGACAACCTGCCCTTTATAGACGATTCCTACCGCCAAACCAGGCGTGCGCCCTTCGCTAATGGCGTTATCGATCATGCCCTCCAGTTGAGGTAGCGCCCCCTCCAGTTTTTCCTCCGTCACGGCGTTCGGGCAGGAGACCGACTGGGCCTCCGTCTGGGTGAGCAGGTCCACAAGATAGGGTTTCGATCCGTTCGTCGGATATGCCGTGATGCGAACCTGCCGCGCGTCATCCGCTTGCTCAAATGTCACAAACCAGTCTGCTCCGCGGTACTCACCGGTTCCCACCCGGTAGCCGCGCGCCATTAGCCGCAGTTGCGCACGATAGTTCTGGCCCCGCGTAAGCCAAGCCGTATTGTCAGGTTCGTACTCGATCGTCCAGCCTTTCTCGTAGGACCCCGCAAATGGACCTACGAGCGAACAATCGGCCTTCAGCGAGAACACCGCATCACGCACAGCCTGCGCATGCGCTGAGGCGGCTGAGAGCATGAGCGAGACGGCGGCGAAGCAAGTCGCCAGGAGAGGAAGAGACCGGGAAATCCGCAGGAAATGCTGTGAAGAAGCACGCAAAGTGCGCGGGTCGGATCCAATGTTGGTCATTGGTTTTCCTCCTGAGCTGAGAGCACAGATGAGATGTGGGGGAGGGGATGATCTTAAACGAGCTGCCCGCATCTGCGAATATTAAAATCAGGGGTGGCAGGCCAAATTTTCCTGGTACGCTGAAGCCCCAGCAGCTTCGCTTGCCGGGGGACCCCGGTTACGCAAGAATGGGGCACCCTAGATCTGCTTGAAGTATGGGTCCAAAACCGCCACCAATCTTGGGTGCCCCATATCTGGCGCGCTCTTTGCGCCAGATGTGGGGCACCCGCAGATCTCTCCACTTCGCTTCCCACCCCAGCAACCTTCGCTTGCCGGAGGCCCCGGTTTCGCTCCGGTCGAGATGACAAAGTTAGGTGTAGTTGCCAACCAATCCTTCCTCAACCCGATTTTGATCCCTACGGGTCGAGCGCAGGCCCTATGATCTGAGACCTTTACTATTGCAAAATGCTTAATCTCAGGGAAGCTGGCGGTTGGATTTTCCGCGTGGTACACTTCATGGGCTTGAGAAGATGATAGATCAATTATCACCTACCGTGAAATGGCGGCTGGAGATCGAGTCGATATAAGTCCGCTGTCCACCGAGCCTCCCGCACCCACCGGAGCCGCGCCCACTCGTGTACGGCACGTGGTCCTCGGCCTTACCGTCGCAGCCTACATGATCACCTATATGGATCGCGTGGTTATCTCCGCCGCCGTTCCATCCATTCAAAAGGAATTCGGTTTTTCCATCGTCACCATGGGCTGGATTCTCAGCTCGTTCCAATGGGCCTATGCGGTTTTTCAAATCCCCGGGGGTTGGTTGGGTGATCGATTCGGACCCCGGCGCGCTCTGGCGCTGATCATGACCTGGTGGTCAATCTTCACCTCCGCGACCACCCTTGCCTGGGGAGCCGGCTCGATGGCGGCGATCCGCTTTCTCTTTGGCATGGGGGAGGCGGGCGCTTTTCCTATCGCCACCCGATCCCTCTCCCGTTGGACTCCGCCCTCGGAGCGCGGCTTCGCGCAAGGCATTACCCACGCCGGCTCGCGGCTAGGAGGAGCGATAACCCCAGCCGTGGTGGTCATCATCATTGCCCACTTCGGATGGCGCGCGGCTTTCGTCAGCTTTGGCTGTCTGGGATTGGTCTGGTCGGCCGTCTGGTTCTGGTATTACCGCAACACCCCTGCCGAGCATCGATCGGTAAATTTCGAGGAGCGCCAACTCATTCAGTGTTCGCTCAAGGATGCCCGCGGCAAAGCTGCCGTTTCCGTACCCTGGAGGCAGATTTTGAGCAATCCACAGATGTGGGTTCTCTCTTCGATGTATTTCTGCTATGCCTACAACCTTGCCGTCTATCTCGTCTGGTTTCCGAAATATCTGAATGCCCATCGAGGGTTCAATCTTGAACAGATGGGGTTTTATGCGAGTCTGCCTTTGCTTGCGGGAACCGCGGGCGATATCTTCGGAGGCGCGAGCTCCGATTTCTGGGTGAAGCGATTCGGAAATCTGAAGACGGCTCGCCGCACGGTGGGAGCGGCAGGCTTTGTCTTGTCCGCGATCAGCATCGTTCCTGCCTGCCTGATTTCAAATTCTGTGGCCAGCGTGTGGTGCTTCTGCCTGGCGATGTTCGCGCTGGAATCGACGGTAGGCGTCTCCTGGGCGATCACTTTGGATATCGGCGGCGATTGGGCAGGTTCGGTTTCTTCCGTGATGAACACCTGCGGGAACTTGGGAGGAGCGACGGCTTCGGCTCTCTCCGCCTACCTGGTCATGCTCTATGGCTGGGATGCGCCCTTTCTGGTCATGTCGGCCCTAGGTTGTGTGGCCGCCGTTCTCTACCTGAAGATCGACGCCGGCAAACATCTCGTCACCGTATGAAGCTTCGCCGGGTGCCCCAGGTCCCGATTCTGAGACCTGGGATTCCACAGATCTCGATAGACAATGTCGTCTCTCTTGCGGTCGAAAGCATTGCCTAGAGTTCAGAGACAAAGACCCAGCGAGCCTGAGGCATCCAGCTCTCGACGATCCCGCCCAGAAGTTCCTATAAGGTGATACGCATCTCGAGTTTCTGTGCGACCGGCTCGACGATCTGCACCACTCCGTGTCCGGGGTTGACCTGCTGACGCAGACGGAGCAGTCCAAACTTCTTCAGCTTGTTCACGTCTCTAGCCACCGAACCTCTATTGCGGCTTAGTTCCTCTGCGAGTGCTGAAATGCTCAACCGTTTCTTCGTAACAATCTGGAAAAGCCGGACCCGTTGCACCGTCAGACATTCGACCATATCCAGCGGGTCTGCAAAGGTGATGACCTTCTCGGCCTCCAGCCGCTCGCCATTCTCCAATTTTCTGGCGCGCTCCAGGGAACGCCGTACATGGCCCTCAAAACCGTCGTGAAATACCTTAGCTTTCATCGCTTCTCCTGAGCGCCTCTGCTTCCCGATAAAAGCGCTTGGCTGTCGCCAGATATCCTCTGAACTGCACCGCCTTCAGTTCGCCGATGGAATGGCGCTCATGGACGCCTTGCGCGTTGTCGAAGCCGAGTACGCGGCCTTTATCAGCTCTGAAGAGATGCGGCAAAAAGAAGGCGAGATTGTATTGAACGACTTCATTCTTTTCGTTGACCCAAACCTCTTCGCGAAGAATGCCGATCCCGCCGGCGCACCGAAAGCGGGTTTCGTAATCGGTTTCCTTGCGAACGCGGCCCCGTCTATCCATTAGAAGGACACAAAGATTCTAGCACAGGTGATGCGTTAGATGCACCACCTATGTGGTTTCACTGTTAATCGACCTTCTTACCGGCGATATAAACGGCGTCGATCGTTCGCGTGTTCTTGATGTTGTCCAGGGGATTCTTGTCGAGCACGACCAGATCGGCCCATTTGGATGCTTGGAGCGTGCCCAGATCTTTAGCGCGCAGGAATTCAGCCGCGTTTCGCGTGGCGGCGGTGATGACTTGCATGGGAGTCAGACCGGCCTGGACCATGAGATCCATCTCCCAATGCGCGAAATATCCGGGAAAGCGCCCGGGAGGCCCGCTGTCCGTGCCCATCCCATATTTCACGCCCGCGTTCGCTTCTGCTTTCAAATTGCTTTCCGCAGTTTTGAGAACCCCGGGATACAACTTACAACGCGGGCTGGATCGGATCGTCCTCTGGTATTGAGCGCTCTTCAGAGTCTTGACGACATCCGGCGAGACGCCGCGCGTAAAGAAAGGATCGTTGGCGAAATCGGCATTCGTCTCACACACGAAGGACGCTTCACGGGACAAGGTCGCGGCCACCTGCCAGGTTCCATGTCTCTTCATGCTGTCGATGAGCGCTTGGTCGACAGGTTTGTCACGGACACTGTGCACGAAGCCATCGACGCCAAAGTTGGCTAATTGCTGCGCATCCTTGAAATAGAAGATGTGCGCGACCGCACGCAAATGGCGCCTATGGGCGCTGTCGATAATCGCCTTGGCCATGGGATAGGGCATTTCCTTCGGCAATGTACCAAATTCGTTGTCCATCCAAAACTTGATGATGTCCACTTTGTTCGCAGCCTGGGCCGCGACCATGGGATCCACTTCGGCAACGCTCGAGATAGGGTGGTTCACTCCCGCCAGGCCGCCGTAGCCGCCTTTGAAAACAAACCCCTGGCCGGCGGTGTAGACCCGCGTCTCGGTTGGTCTCCCGGCTCGCTGCTCATCACGGATCTTGAAAATCAGATCCTTGTCTGTACCCATGCTCAACACCGTCGTAACTCCGTAGGAGGCATAGGTCTTGAGGTCCTTCTCCACATTTTCCCGGGTAAAGAAGTCTGCGCTCTGCTTGAGGCCGATGGTTGCGCCCAGATGAACGTGCAGGTCGATGATGCCCGGCATCACGTATTTGTTGCCAAGATCGAGGACGTGTGCGGAAGCGGGAGACTTGAGCCGCGCCACCGGCCCTACCCATTGAATGCGTCCGTTGTCGATGATCATTGCGGAACGGGGAGCCGCCGGACGTCCCGTCCCATCGATCAAGGTAAAGTTTTTGAGAACTGTAATCTCTGCGTGAAGAGAAGCGGCAAACAGCAGAAGGAGGCAGGCGGCAAAGCTATTTCGAATTCGTCCGGGCATCTTCGAGAATCCTCTTGGCGCGCGATGGATTAAAGATTCCACAGGAGCAGAAGCGGGAGAGATAGGTCACGGCTTGCTCCGGAGTGCGGCGATTCTCCTTTACGAAATCGATCATTTTCTTGGCCAAGGAATGGCTGATCATGCCATGCCCGCACATGGTCGAAAGCGACGCTACCTGGGAGTTGGGAATCTTCTCCGTCTTGCCTTCGAACCCCAAAGAATAGCCCACGCTGTGCCGCTGGATACAGGCATACTCGCAACAGCGCTCGGCGCCCTCGATGGAGGTCGAGACATTCACGCTCAATCCCAGATCCTCTTCCTTGATACGCTTGACGAACTGTTCCGCCGCTGGGAGATTGTCGAAGACGGCCGCACAGGTAGTGGGAGCGGTAAGACCGCGAACCACGGCCTCAAAATCCGGCGTCATATCCCGCTTCCAATGCGACAACGGGCCGAGGTTCTTCGAAGATCGCAGAGCCCCGCCATGGCGGGCATCCCCCAGGTTGACAGGCTTGTATTCGATGGCGATTTCGAGGAAGCGCCGGAGTTTCGGCAGAGCGCCGGTATCGTTCTTCTTCTTGCTGGCGATGGCGAAAACAATGTAATCATCCTGAAAGCTTTCGGCTTTGCCAAAGCGATGCAGCGAGTTCGTCATGCGTTGACCGTCTCCTGGGAAACTTCACTCGTAGGTTGGTTCACCCGGCCTAAGCCGATATTCGTCTTGGCGCGCTCCAGATTGTATCCCAAGCCTTTAAGAATGGGCGCCACGACGGTTTCTTGTCCGTGCTCGCCGCAGCGGGTCGCGACTCCAAGCGCCACCACCGTATCCAGTTCCTTCTCCACCTTCCAGACCAGGCGGATGACCTCTTCCGTGCGCTCTACCGGAACCTTAATCTCTACGATCGCAGACATCACCTTTTCATTCAGAATGTCCTCGCGCAGCGTACCGGTGCGCACATCCTGCATCAATGAGGTGATGGGATTCTTCTTCTCGAAGCTCACATTGGCTTTGGCCAAAGCCCAGCACATCTGCTGGATCTCACGAAACCAGACTCCGACGCCGGGCCGGCCGAATTCAATCGTGAAGCCCACTTCCCCCACCTTTACCCGCCCGGTGACATCGTTGGTTTTTACTTCTTCCGTGCCCCGGCCCTCCACGCCCGTCGACTCATGGGGCACGCTGGGATCGGAAAAGGCCCGCCTCACGACGCGCGGCCAGACCAGCTCGTCCGGCTCAAAAGCGGCCGTAGGGCAAACATCGGGCTCAGGTTCAAAGCGCAGCCGCATCAGCGAAAAAACCCTTCGCATGGCGCGCACTATCGTCGGGTTGAGATGTTCCTGGCTCAGCCCGTTGAAGCACGCGTAGCACTCCACACACTGATCCCGATCGATCGTCGCACGCTTCAGCGCGGGATCGATGTAGATGGCGCCCATGGGGCACACATAGGTGCAATTTCCACAGGCCACGCATTTCTCAGGATTGATCTTCACGTCTTCCCCTCCAACCACGCCAGGGCGTCTTTGCCTTTCTTTCTGTCATTCCCGAAGGGAATCTGCTTCTGCCCTGATGATCTATCATAGAGTAACACGGCACGAGGGGGCAGGCGGTCCTTCTGGTTTTCACCTTTACCATGGTCAAAGTGCTCTAAAAAGGAGGCGGACGCTTGGTGAATTTGCGCCCAATGGCCGCAGTTTCCGGACTCGCCGGTCCCACCATCACGCCTTCTTTGATCATTGCGATCACATCGGAGGGAGCGAAGGAGTTGAGGAAGAAGACGTGATTCGCCTTGCAGGCGGCCAGAACCTTCGCCCGGGCCGCCACCATCCGGGGGTCCTTTACGGCCGCCGCGCCTTGGATACGGACGCCGAGCGACATCGCCATATCGCCTGGACCCCATTCCGCCATGCCGATGCCGGGGACCTTGAGGTTCTCATTCACATTTGCCAGCGCGTATTTATCTTCCTCTTTGACCCCAAGCAGCAGCTCCCCCTGGGGATTGAGCGGCCAAACGTCAGCCTTGTCTTCATACTCCTGCTGCGACACTCCCCAGATTTGCGCCGCGGTAGGAACTCCGTGAACGCCGCGCCGGCCTTCGGGCAGCCCATCCCGGCCAACCCCCTGATGATGAATAGGGAAGCGCACGGCTTCGACAAACGCGCGGATCGCGCCCGGTTCGTCGGCATGGGTCAACATGATCCCCATCACTCCGGTGGCCAGTACTTGATTGAACATCCAGGCGTTGGCATGCACGGCCGCATAATCCATCCCGTTAACCGGAACATTCACGATTACGGTTGGAATGCGGTGTCCACTCCGGTCGGGTCCGCCGGCCACCAGTCCGCGCATATACTCCTGCAATCCCCGGATGTCGTATGGCGCATGCTCCATGTCGTAGCTGATGTAATCGGCATAGGTTTGCGCGTCCTTTACCCCTTGCTCATAGGTGCCGTTGGTCCCGGAATGCGAGCCGGTATAGTAGACCGGCTGGCCTTCCGCCAGCAGTTCGATGGCCTGATTGAGCCGCTTGGGCTTGGCTGTCTGAGCCATGTGCATCTGCGCCACCGTGGCGGAGATACCCCCAAAAAACAGGATCCCACCCATAACTGAAAAGGTTTGTTTCCACGCCCTGGTCATAATCGCCCTCCCGAACCACCAACTGCAGATGCGGGAAACACACTAACACAAAACAAAGTCGCTTCTTCTTTTCTTTCTGTCATTCCCGAAGGGAATCTGCCGTTCGTATCCGCAGCGCCATAACCATACTGCGCGGCGCACGGAAGAGGAGAAGCCTGCGCGCCGGCTTACAGCATCTCCGGGTTGGAGGCAGTAGCAGAGTCGAATGCATCCATCTCCTGAATGCTCATAAGAAGAAATCGGGGCACATGAAAAAAGCCTTTGTAGTGATTTCCCTTGCACTCGTTCGACAAAATCCCCTGCCGGTCGCAGTACCCGAACCAACCGCCCCGGGACCGATCCTGGAAATGGCTAAAAGCATAGGCATCGAGCCGCTCCAACCATGCAATCCACCGCCTGTCCCGCGTGAGAGTGTAGGCGAGGATGACGGCATAAAGCGCCTCGGTATGTGGCCACCACAATTTCATCTTCGATTCCAACTGCAAAGTGGGGCGGCCTTCGATATCCATAAAGTAGTAGATGCCGCCGTACTCCTTGTCCCACCCGAACTCAAGCGTGCTCTCTAGCGTCCTGAGCACTTGCTGTTGCAGCGCGGCATCGGGCTGCCGGCGCAGCGCCAGCAATAGGAACCACGCCGTTTCAATAGAGTGCCCCGGGTTGAGAAGTCGTCCATCAGGCGAATCAAGCAGCAGGGCGCCATCGAGTCCAACGTGTTCCAAAAAGACGTTCCGGCCAGGTTCACGATGTCTAAGGGCTGCACAGATATACTCCGATAACAATGCCGCATACCGTGGATCATGATCGACGCTCATTAGCTCGAGCAGGAGCATGATCATCACCATCACGTCGGCTAGTTTGCTGGCCGTGAGCTCTCCCTGCAGCACAGGGCGGTCCAACAATTGAGGGTTCCCGATCCAAGCCTTGATCTTCCAGAACAGATCGATGCCTTCGCGCAGCAGCGAGAATCATTCACCGCCTTGGCATATTCGAGAACTCCGGCGGCCGCGAATACCGCGCCGTAGGGCTTTCTCTGGAAGAAGGCGGGCCGCCCCTCTCGCGTCAGGCTGAAGTAGGGCCGGCCTAGCGGGTCGAAAGCGTGCCGCCGCAGGAAATTTATGCCGCATGCGGCAGCTTCCAGCCACTCCAACCGCTGCTCTACCTGGTTGTAAAGCCGGCTGAATGTCCAAACGGCGCGCCCTTGCAGCCAGACATATTTGCGCGTGTCGTATACCTTGCCGTTACGGTCGAGGCAGGTGAAATATCCTCCATACTCGCGATCGACGGAGTGGCTCAGCCAAAATGGAACCACCGATTCCAGCAGTTCCCCTCGATAGCGGGCGAGATAGTTTTGAAACATTTGGAATGTGAACTCCGCAACAAACAAGATTGAACAGACGAGTAAATTAATTCCGGGAGCAGCCGGGGTGTCCGCTTTTTCCAGGTGTCGTTGATAGTATATTATAGATAATTATCAGCATAGACGGATGTGTCTTGAGAGCAGCCGCTCGAAAACGAAGGAGAATGGCTGGAATGAGCGAAGTGGAAGGAATAATACCCGCGTTAGTCACTCCAGTGAATGCGCTTGGGGAGTTTCAAGCCAAATCCTTCGAGCAGTTGCTCGACCGTGTCTATCGCGCCGGCGTCGACGGCGTCTATGTCTGCGGACAGACCGGTGAAGGTTTTCAGTTGCCGCTCAAAGAGCGGCGGGCTGCGGTGGAATCCGCAGTACACTCGTCGCCGCGCGGGGCACAGGTCATCGTTCATGTAGGAGCGCCTACCACCGCCGATGCACTCTCCTTAACCCGCCACGCGGCCGAAGCAGGCGCTCAGGCTATCAGCAGTCTGCCGCCTGCAGGCAACTACTCCTTTGCGGAAATCCGGAGCTACTACGAAACCCTGGCGCATGCATCGGACCTGCCTCTTCTGATCTATTACTTCCCGTCGATCGCCCCGGCCATCCAATCCACTGAGCAAATTTTGGATCTATGCTCCATTCCCAACGTCATCGGCCTCAAATTTACCGACTGCGATCTCTTCCGCCTATGGACTATCCGCCAGTCCGGCGCCGTAGTCTTCAATGGAAGTGACGAGATGTTAGTCGCCGGACTTATCATGGGCGCCAATGGCGGTATCGGGAGCACCTATAATTTGATCCCGCGAAGCTTTGTCGATCTTTACCGGCAGGCTTCCAGTCAACGCTGGGAAGAGGCGCGCCGCACCCAGCAGCAGATCAATGAATTCCTCCAGGCGATCCTGCGCTATCCGGTTCATCCGGTAATCAAGCTTTTGCTTTCCTGGAGCGGTATCGAATACGGAAGTTGCATTCCGCCACGCCGCGACCTTACATCGGCCGAGCAAACCGAGTTACGCGCACGAGTGCTGGAGACGGAGCTTGGCAGCGCACTGCTGACCGCATACATGAACACATGAAGAAATCCACTTATTCATGGGCCGTGATTGCCTTGCTTTGGGTGGTGGCCGCTTTGAACTATGTGGACCGCCAGGTTGTTTTTGCGCTGTTCCCGCTGCTGCACTCCGCACTGCATGTAACCAATGTGCAGTTGGGCTTTCTTGGCGCCGCTTTCTTGTGGGTTTACGGAGTTGTAAGCCCGTTCGGCGGATATCTGGCCGACCGGTTCAGCCGCCGCAACGTCATTCTATTGAGCTTTGGAATTTGGTCCGCGGTCACCTTCCTGGCCGGCCTGGCGCAGACTTATGCCCAGCTCTTAGGGGCGCAGGCGCTGATGGGCATCAGCGAGGCCTGCTACTTACCCGCGGCCCTGGCGCTGATTGCCGATTATCACGGGGAAGCCACTCGATCGCGCGCCATTGGGCTGCATCAGAGCGGCTTATACGCCGGTGTGGCGCTCGGCGGCCTGGGCGGCGGCTGGATCGGACAGCATTACGGATGGCATCGCGTCTTCTTTGTGCTGGGAGCCTTCGGCCTGCTTTATTTCGCGGTGTTACTTCTGGGCTTGAAAGATGCGCCGGAGCGCCGGAAAATCCAGCAACTGCCAGCCTCCGTTCTTCCCTTCTTGAGCGCTTTGCGCGAGCTTGCAACGGAACGCGACTTCGGACTTCTGGTGCTGGCGAACTCTTTCGCCGCCATCGCCTTCTGGTGTGTTTATACTTGGCTGGCGGTGTTTCTCTTCGAACGCTTCCGTGTAAGCCTGACCGTTGCCGGCTTCTCTTCCACCTTTTACATTCAGGCAGCGTCCTTCGCCGGAATCCTCGCCGGAGGATGGCTGGCGGATGCGTGGTATCGAACCAACCGGCGGGGACGAATCCGCACCCAGGCAATCGGATTTCTGCTCGCCGGCCCGGCGCTCTTTCTATTGGGCGCCACGGCTTCATGGCTGATATTGCTGCCTTGTCTGGTTGGCTTCGGACTAGGCCGGGGATTCTTCGACTGCAATCTGATGCCGGTGCTCTGCCAAATCGTTCCGGAAAGGCTGCGCGCCACTGCATACGGGATCCTCAATTTCACTTCCTGTGTGGCCGGGGGCATAATGGCGGCTGTTGCAGGAGTGCTGAAGGAACACGTTGGCCTCAGCGCCGCGTTCGAGCTCTCCGGCCTCTTCCTGCTTGCCGGCGCCTTCTGCCTCACCGCTTTGAAGATCAAGCCAACGAAGAAATCTCCCACTGTACCGTTTTCACTGTTAACTTAGACCGGAGCGCTCATGGGGCTGCGGCCCACCCATGAAAATGGGGGCCGAAGCTGGATGTAGCATGGGACTACAAAGCATCATCGGCAACCGCGCCTAACTTTGTCATCTCGACCGGAGCGCAGCGGAGTGGAGAGATCTGCGGTTTCCCTTCTAAAGCGCACAAATACTATCTAAAATCGATTATTGATCAGTAGCTGTAGCCTCGGTATGATGAACCTGTGGCGATCAGCGAATTCGCTCCAGTCCGCAATATCAGCAAGTCCTCTCAGGTCTTTCAGAGGCTCCGCGATGCTATCAGGTCCGGCGAGCTCCCCCTGGAACCCCGCTCAAAGAAGCGCATATCGCCAAACAAATGAGCGTGAGCCAGGTTCCGGTGAGGGAGGCGCTTCTTCAATTGGAACACCTGGGTCTGGTAATCCGCGTGCCCGACCGCGGGACCTACGTCACGACTCTCTCCCGCGCGGAGATGGAGCAACTCCTCAGCGTGCGCTGTCATTTGGAAGATCTCGCATTCCGCCTGGCGGCCAAGAGAATGACCCCTGAACTCGAAGCCGAACTTCGCGCCCGGCTGCGCGATCTTGAGAAATGTGCAAAGTCCAACGATCATTTCAGCGTTGCCGAGGCCGACCTGAAGTTTCATGAGACTGTGTGGAATGCCTCCGGAAACGCGGTTCTGGCCAAGACACTGGATCAGCTCTGCGTCTCCATCTATGCCTTCGTAAGTCTAAAGCGCCATACAGCAGGCGAACGGCTGGCTCCGGTCTCTCATGAAGTTCTGCTGGACGCGCTGCTCAAGCGCGACCCCAGGCTCATCTCCCGGCGCATCCGCGAACATCTCAGCCCCAAGTCCACCATTCCAGCAAGCGTCGCCGACTGAAACTCCGGTTAGGATCCAAACCTCTCGACCAATCCAGGGTTTCCCATATCTGGCGCGCTCTTTGCGCCAGATGTGGGAAACCACAAACCTCCACAGCGCGACAGGCTTTGTATCAGGGCATCGCTTAGCTTATTCTCCCAATTCCTTCGCCTTTCGCCTGTCGCCACAAAGCAGCGAGGGGCGTCAGCGGCGAATACTGGGCTTCGACTGGTTGCGTCTGGTCGTGTTTAGGCAGCGCGCAAGCAGAACACGAATGAGCCAACCGCCAGTGCGAGCCACGTCAGCGGAAAGGGCAGATTCGCGTACCAGCGAGCACGCAGAACCGTGACCATAGCGGCAACAAAATAGAGGACGAGCCCGCCGGCGGCAGCAACTCCGATCCGCGGGACAGCGATGCCGGCGAGCAGTCCAAGCCCGCCGAGTAGTTTCAGTACGCCCAGTATCGGAAGCCACCGCTCCTCGACTTCCAGCCTCTTTATGTTGGCGAGGAGCCAATTCGGGCGCGTGAAGTCGCATATGCCGGCATAAATGTTCGCTGCGGCGGCCAAGACAATGACAATCAGATAAGCGGAATGCATGTTGGAATCTCCTCCATGTCACGAAGAATGGCTTTCGCGTGTCATCACACTGACACTTGGCGAGGGGAGAATGTGACCGATGAGCGGCAATAACTGGCTAGCCGAGAGATTTGAGGCGAGCCGAGCGCATTTGAGAGCGGTGGCTTATCGCCTGCTCGGCTCCACGGGAGAGGCAGACGATGCCGTCCAGGAATGCTGGCTGCGCGTGAGCCGCGCGGATACGGGTGCCGTCGAGAATCTAGAAGGATGGCTGACAACCGTCCTCTCGCGAATCTGTCTGAACATCCTGCGCTCGCGAAAGTCGCGGCGCGAGGAGCCACTCGAAGAGGACGCCGCCCGTCCTGCTGTAGTGGACAGCGGGTACCGCGATCCGCAGGATGAGGCGCTGCTTGCGGAATCCGTCGGCCTGGCGCTGCTGGTGGTTCTGGAAAGACTTACCCCTGCCGAACGTGTCGCTTTCGTGCTGCACGACGTGTTCAGCGTGTCGTTCGACGAGCTCGCTTCTATCGTGGGACGCACGCCTGCAGCCGCTCGGCAGCTGGCGAGCCGCGCTCGTCGCCGCGTACGCGGCAGGCGCGCGCCGGACGACAAGAATCTCTCCCGACAGTTTCAACCAGTTGAAGCATTCCTCGGCGCCTTGCGCGCAGGCGACGTCGAGGGGCTTCTGGCCGTCTTGGATCCTGACGTGGTGCGTCGGGCCGACGGGGTTGCCGTGCCTCCCGGGGCAGCCAGAGAGTTGCACGGTGCGGCGGCCGTTGCTAAAGAAGCATTAACGTACGCTCACGCTGCCCGCATCGCGCGGCCGGTGCTCGTCGATGAATCAGTGGGCTTCGTTATAGCCCCTCGGGGGCGGCTGCGGATTGCGATCCGTTGCACGGTCAGGAAAGGAAAAATCGCCGTAATGGATGTAATTGCCGATCCTGCTCGTCTGCGCACGCTAAAACTGGCCGTTCCACCCAATTGACGGCTATAGCGTTTTCACAATCGGTGTATCCCAAGAAACACACTCCACGCAGGCGTTCCATCAAAGAACGCCTGCACATAGCCAACTCTCACCAGGACACAGTAATTGTGAAAATGCTATAGGTCTCTCCTATGGAATCTGCTGCGGTAACGGCTGCTGTGGTCTGTTGCCAAACGGGGCAATGCGCGTTTCCAAATATCGGCCTTGATTACGCATTGACGGTCTACGCAAGCCGAGTGGCGCAGGCCCCTGTCCAGATTTGAACATTATCGTCACGCAATGGACAGCTACCCTGCTTTCAGGCATATGATCCCGAATCCTTGTGGCGCGCAAGGTGCATGATCCTAAAGAGGAAAACACAGCAGGCGAACGGCTGGCTCCGGTCTCTCATGAAGTTCTACTGGACGCGCTGCTCAAGCGCGACCCCAAGCTCATCTCCCGGCGCATCCGCGAACACCTCAGCCCCAAGTCCACGATTCCAGCAAGCGTCGCCGACTGAATCTCCTCGTGCCTCACCTCCGGATTTTCGGATGTGGGACTTAAGTATCCAAACTCTCCACCAATCCAGGGTGCCCCACATCTGGCGCGCTCATTGCGCTGTCAAGTCCCGTCACACCCTTTACACTCTGGCCTCGGCCGGGAGTGAAGAAAAGGTGAAAAAATCGTTGTCGGTTTGCCACCTTCGAGGGTTATGCCCTCAACGATCGGTGACCGGAAAGTGGACCGTCTTTGATATCCTGACAAGAGTCGAGGAAGCGGAAGCAGGCTCTGCTGGAGAGCAACCTGCCAGGAATACTCGGCCCGACTCATCGTACCGATGCGTCCATTCCGGCATGACCCTGGCCTTCAAAACCACGTTTGAGGTATTCCCCGGGGTTGGCCCCGACAACTCGCTTGAACGCCTTACTGAACGCAGCGTCAGACTCGTAACCGACCAACCGAGCAACGTCCATGAGCTTCTTCTCCCGCTGCTGGAGTAACTGCATCGCCTTCTGCATCCGCCACTCGGTGACATATTCCAGCGGCGTTTGTCCGAGTAGCTCTTTGAAACGTGCTGCGAATGCGGAGCGAGACATGCCCGCCGCTTCGGCCAAGGATTCCACCGTCCAGGGTGTCTTCACACTGTCGTGAATGGCACTCAGGGCAGTGCCCATCTGAGGATCAAAAACCGCACGAAGCCATCCTTTGTTACGTTCTGGTCCCGACGCGATATGCGCCCGGAGCACTTGGATAAACAGAACCTCGGCGAGCCGAGTCGCGACGACTTCAGATCCCGGCGCCTGTTCTGCCATTTCCGAAGCAAGCGCCTGCACTGTGTTGTGAAGAGCAAGCGTGCGTGCCTCATCGGCCTTCATCAAAATGAAGCTCGGCAATAACTGAGTGATCGGCCTCAGGCTGGCGTGATCAAAACTCAAGGAACCACAGACGATTGTCGTCGGTGCGCCACCGCCTCCATAAAGAGCGACATTGCCGTTAGCCCTGGCCCCAATCTCGCTGAAACTCCACTTTGGACGTGTCCGCGGGCTGTCGCGCAAAACAATCGAAGTCCCCTTAGCCAGTAAAAAGCAATCGCCACCGGTGAGGGGAATCGGCTCCGCGATCCCTTCAACACTCAGCCAGCAGTTGCCGCGCGAAAGCATGGCGAAGTGCGCCAAATCTGTTGGGGAAGTCTTTTTGCCGGAAGGCGTGACTTTTTCTTCGGCCTGATTTTCCTGTTTCACGCCCCACGGGGCTGTGGCTTCGAGCCTGTGCAGACCGAAAGCGGTTACGTGCATCGTTCTAAAGATGTCTGTTATCGGATCCAACTTAGTCTCCCATTTTTGGACGAATGGACAAAAGATTAGGACTCCCGAGCAGTTCTCGTCCACCGGCAAAGAACTCTACTCTCCTGTACGGAATGTTACACATCTACCGAAAGGAAGTAATTATGGGAAAACTTGAAGGTAAAGTTGCAGTCATCACGGGTGGATCGAGCGGCCTGGCACTGGCCAGCGCCAAGCGGTTCGTTGAAGAGGGTGCCTACGTTTTCATCACGGGTAGGAGGCAGGAGCAGCTCGATGAGGCCGTCAAGTTGATTGGCCGGAATGTGACCGGCGTGCGCGGTGACGCGGCAAATCTCGACGACCTCGACCGCCTGTTCGATACGGTCAAGCGAGAAAAGGGCAAGATCGACGTCCTGTTCGCGAGCGCCGGCAAGGGCGAGGCCGTCAAACTGGGCGAGATTACCGAGCAGCACTTCGATGCGGCCTTCGGCCTGAATGCGCGCGGAACGCTGTTTACGGTTCAGAAGGCGTTGCCGCTGTTCAACGATGGCGGATCGATCATCATGACCGGATCAGTTGCTTCGGTGAAGGGTTTTCCTGGTTTCGGCGTGTATGCGGCGAGCAAGGCGGCATTGCGCTCCTTCGCACGCACGTGGCTCAACGAACTGAAGGGCAGGAATATCCGGGTGAACGTGCTGAGCCCGGGGCCGATCGCCACACCGATGCAGGAAGAAGTTCTCACCAAGGAGGCGAAGGAGATGTTCGAGTCCCTAATCCCGCGGGGAAAGATGGGTCAACCTGAGGAAATCGCGACGGTCGCGCTGTTTCTTGCTTCAGACGATTCGAGCTTCGTGAACGGGGTGGAGTTGTCCGTCGACGGCGGCTTGTCGGCCATCTGATATCGGCGGATCTCGGTGAGTGCATGATCGATTGCACTCATCGAGATCCGATCAGTACCGATAAGTCGGCATGGCGGCAGGAATCTTAAAATGCAGCGCCGCCGCAGTGATTACTTGATGCTTGCGCGTTTCCCCGGACTCATCTGAGGAGCTGGTAAAACAGCGCAGAACGTGTGCTTCAGCGTGGGCGCCGCCAGCTGGACACTCACGGAAGAGCTGGCCATTCATCCGGAAGGATTGGCTCCCACGAAGCGCATCGGTCAAAAATTAACTCCTATACATATAGTTGACAAAACGGTATTCGCGAGATAGTCTCCTATGCGTATAGGAGGATTCGTCGATGCCTAAACCTGTTAAGGTCCTGACTCCTCTGGAGCGACGAATCATGCGCGTGCTCTGGGATGACGGCGCGGGCAATGTACAGAAGGTTCTGCAGGGGCTGAAGGGGGAGCCTCAACTCGCCTACACGACCGTCCAGACTACGTTGAATGTCCTGCATCGTAAAGGAAGAGTGAAGAGGAAGCTCGTTGGGCGCGCTTTTGAGTATAGTGCCACGGTCTCTCAAGAGGCAGCTGACTCCCACGCTATCAAGGATGTCCTACACAAAGTGTTTCAGGGGTCAGTGGATGACCTCCTTCTCTCTCTGGTACGGAGCAAGCACCTCAACGCGCAAAAACTTGCTGAATTGCAGGCCAAACTGGAAACCGCCAGGGATGCCGAAGAGGAAGCAAAATGAGCACGATTCGAGAGACTCGTATTCGACTGGCTGTTCAATGCGTTGGTCCAGATTGGACTTTTTGCGATTTTGGCGGCCGTACTCTCACCATTCATGGCGAAAGCCAAAGCGAAGTATCAACATTGCTTTTATCTCGCGATATTCGCCCTCTGTCTGGCTGCGCCTGTCTTCAACACCCTCTGGCAAACCCGTCCGAATGTGGTCGCAAAGAGATCTCAGCAGCACCTGATACAGGGAACCGAACACACTGACCATCACTTCTGGGTCTGGAACGGGCACTCTAATGCGTACGAGTCGATCATCCTGGCGCCTGGAGCGAAAACTGCGCTCCTTGTTATCTGGCAGGTGCTTTTTCTTTATCAGCTGATCCACTTTAGCCGCGGCATCTATCGAGTTCATTGGCTGCGCAGAGACGCTTTCTTGATCTCTCCCAGCGAAATTGGGATGGCTGGCTCAATGATCGAGCCTCCGCATCGTGTTGTCCTTCTTGAATCGACAGCCATTGACGATCCGGTCACGGTTGGTCTGTTTCATCCCGCGATCATTTTGCCCAGCAAAGTGATCCCAGCTCTTGACGAGCCGGATCTCACGGCGATCCTTGCGCACGAATACGGTCACATTCGCAGGAAAGATCTTCTGGTGCACCTTTTGTGTCAGTTGACCGCACTGCCTGTGGCCTGGCACCCCGGCATTCAGTACCTGATGTCAAAGATTTCGCAGACGCGTGAGCTTGCCTGCGATGATTACGCCGCTGTTCGCCTTGGAAAGCGAATAGTGTATGCCCGCACACTCTTACGCCTGGCGTCATTGTGCTTGCAAGTACCTCGTAGCAACGCAATGGGGCTGGGTATTTTCGACGGCGACAACCTGGAGGCTCGCATCATGATGCTGACTGAGAAGAGAACTTCGCTATCCCGCTCCGGTCTGATTGGGCTGGTTTTGGCAACAAGCTTTCTATTTGGCTCGAGCGCAGTGCTCGCGCACGCAGTCAGCCTGCAAGAAGTTTCTGCATCCACCGACACCGCGCAGAAGTTCGCCGGAACCTGGCACTGGATGTTCCATGGACAAAGTTTCGCCACTATGATTCTAATTCAGAACGGCTCAGAGATCACCGGATCTGCTACTCCATCGGGGATTGCGCTGGACGATGATGGAGAACTGAGCCGGGCCGCCCCCTCCGACAACAGCGCGCCGTCACCGATCACCAAGACGAAGCTGGAGGGCAATGCGCTACACGTCACGGTTAAGGATGGCTTCGAGTTCATTATGACCCTGAAGGACGCTACACATGCGGAAATACATCCGATCGGCGCCCCACCAAATATGAAGCCAATACAAGCTGAGAGGGTTAACTAGAAGCTCCTTGTCGCGATGAAGTGGATCACGATCAAGATCACCGCTCCCGGAAAGTTCGACCGTGTTGCAACTAGCTGGTGAGCTCGTCGAAGTCCAGGAATTCCGAAGGGCGCAGCCCCGGAGGGGTTACCCGATGCTGGAGCGTTTGCGAGGATTTTGGCGTTCAGGGTCCTTGCACCGAACGATCTAGCTCTTTAAGAGTCTGATTTTCGGTTCCAGGAAACAGACGCGTGTAATCAAGAACGGTGCCTTCAAACACTTCCTCTGGACGTTCATAGTGGCCCGGAAGCCGGCAGCCCAGGTTCAGATCGGCTCCTCTGGAGATGAGGAGCCGCACCACGTCAATGCCAAAGTCAGCATTCTGCGTGGCAGCGTGGAAGATGGGGCTCTGGCCGCCTTGCCCGTCTGAGTCTATGAGTGCAGGTGCGTTCACATCTGCGCCGGCATTTAGCAACAGTCTTGCAACGTCAACCTGTCCAAACTCGGCAGCTACATGCAGCAGAGTCGCGCCTTTGAGAGTAAGAATACGGCCAGCCGTGTTTCCGATGTTGAGAGACGGATATCTCCTCTCGATAAGAGAGTGATCTCCGTGCAATAGTTCTTTGACGGAATCGGAATCACCGCGAATCGTGGCGATGACACCCGGTTCGTCATATCGCGAGAGACCCACGGCACCGCGCACGAGGTTGATGGATGCATTCAGAGCCTCCTTGTTCCGGATGTATGTTCCCAGCAAATAGTCGAGCGCAGTTCCAGGATGTGGCCTGCCTACAGGCTGCCAGGTAGACTCATCACGGCAGTTGGGATCAGCGCCATTCTGCAGGAGCCATGCGAGAGCAGTTGGATCAAGCGTTTCGCATGGGGCAAAAATGATTGGATAGGAACCATGCCAAGCAGCGTTCACATCCGATCCATAGCTGACAAGTAGTTCCATCATGGAAATTCGTGCGCCGCTGAGGCTTGCTCGCATGAGCGGCGCATCGCCGTCCTCATGAACATCTGATCCGCTACCGATGAGCCACTCTACAATCTCAAGCCGTGCCGAAGATGGCTGTACCATCCCGCGGCATTCCGCCGCCCAGGTCAGCGGTCCGGCTCCGCCATATCCGATCGGGGCAGTCCTGAGTCCAGGATACTCAGACAGAAGAAGCCGTACATGAGCGAGATCATCTCGACTACTGGCCTGTTTGAGGTTTCCGGCGTTTGTTCGTTCGATGACGTGCGACTTTAGCTTCGGCCAACTCGGAAAGCCATAAAGCCGAGCGATTTGAAGAAGCGCTGCCGCTAAGGATGGCGCTTTGCCACACTTCAGGAGATCTTTCGCTTGATCTTTCAGGTGACGGAGGTCCGGTTCGGCTGGAAGCTGAGACGCGTGAGGACGAGGTTCTGACATGCGAACTCCTTTCAGTAAGCGCCCGGTGTTGCATTACGGGCTGAAAGAAGTTACGCGCAGATTTGATCTAGCAAAGGTGGGCTTCTACCCTGTCCGCGAACCGGATGCGTCCTTCACGCTGCGTTGATGCTACTCGATCTCGCTGCGAGTGATCAAGCATTCTTTGGGCCTCTGGTTGATACCGCGAAGTCGGCATGGCGACTGGAATCTCACGACCTGTCCTCGGGGCAGGGTCGCCGTCGCAATCGGTGTTTGCGCGGGCCAATTTCGCGAAGTTATTCTTAGGACTCGCCGTTGGCGGAACGTCGAATTCGATCACGGCAAACGGGGAACAGAACGTCATGAGCAATGAATGGTTCGCGAGGCCTGTGCTGTTCGTAGCGGATATCGACAGGTCCGTCAATTTTTACGTGAAGCAGCTCGGGTTCACGCAACCGTGGCGATATGAGGAGGAGGGGAAAGCGTGGGTCGCGCAAGTCGACCGGCAGGGTTGCGCGCTCATTCTCTCTTCTCAATGGCCCGATAAAGTGGGCAAGGGCCTGATGTTCATCTCGCTCGATGTCGGCGTGCTGGATGCCTTGCGCGCTGAGTTGGAAGGGCGCGGCGTGGAAGTGATGGACGGGCAGTGGAGCTACCGACTCATGGTCATCGCGGACCCGGACGGCAACGAGCTCTACTTCCCGTATCCAACGTCGCTTGCCACCGGCTCCCTCATCACGTCGAACCTCGGGCATTGAGCTGAAAGGCGGGGGTTCTGTCCGGATCGCCGACAATCCAGGCAAAAAACCTATCTCCAGATACTGCGGCGTTTTCGAGGACCTATTCCTGTTTCGAAGGGCAAAGCAAGCTCAATGAGTGCTTATGGGCTGTTGGCCCCAACCGAAAGCGTGAGGCCGGTTGGCTTTTGCTGATGCAGTGGTATGAGGACGGCACGGGTGTCCACTGCCAGAGATTGGGTACTGCGAGACGCGGTCTATTTGAGGGGGCGTGAGCCTGCGATGAGGATGTCTACCAGTCTCCTGGCGCTTTGCTGCCAATCAGCGCCGGAGCCCACATGCGAGACGCCGATCAGGGCTCGAAGCAGGTCGAATGCATCGAGATCTCTGCGCAGATCGCCACTCTTCTTAGCGCGCTTGACCAGCTCATCGATCGCGCCCTGGATCATGGTTCGTGAACCTTCATAGAGCCTCGACGGGCCTCCGACTACGCTATTGAGAGCGGGCGCAATGATGTGCTTTGCCGCGATGTAATCGACCAGCAGCAGCATCCAGGCTCGAAGCGCTTCGAGCGGAGACATGGTCTCGGCGAAGCGGGCAGCAGCAGCCGCAAGTTTCTCCACTTCATTCCGGTAAACACCTTCGATCAACTCATCCCGAGTAGGGAAATGTCGATACAGGGTACCTGCTCCAACGCCCGCCTGCTTCGCGATTTCGTCCAGACTGGCATTGGCGCCTTGTCGGGTAAAGGCTGCCTTTGCGACTTCAAGAATACGCTCGCGGTTGCGCAGCGCGTCTATGCGTGGTTTCCGGGCGGTCGTCGAACGGTTCTTCGTCATCTCCAAAATTCTTGCAACCGGAGGCTGTCTCCGATTATCTATTCATTCGGAGGCTATCTCCGTTTTAGTCGAGACGGCGTCCTTTGGTCAACCTTAGTTGGAATGAGATCAGGAGGCACATATGCGTGTATTCGTTACCGGCGCTACCGGATTCATCGGTTCCGCAATCGTGAAAGAACTCGTCGGTGCGGGCCACCACGTCCTTGGAATGGCGCGGTCGGATGCGGGCGCAAAGTCGCTTGAGGCCGCGGGCGCCGAGGCGCATCGAAGCGATCTGGAGGACCTGGAAAGCCTGCGCAGCGGAGCAGCAGCGACGGATGCCGTCATCCACACCGCCTTCCGGCATGACTGGTCGAGGTTTGCGGAGAGCTGCGAGCTGGACAAGCGCGCCATCGAGACTATCGGCGCCGTGCTCCAGGGCTCAAGCCGTCCGTTCATCGTCAGCTCCGGAGTTGGAGTGGCTCAGGGCCGCGCCGCGACCGAGGACGATTCGCCGCTATCTTCCCCATCCCTTCCTCGTGTATCAGAGGCGACGGCTGTTGCACTGATGGAGCGCGGAGTCCACGCATCTGTGATGCGCTTGCCGCAGGTGCACGATGCCGTAAAGCAGGGCCTGGTCACCCCGCTGATTGCGGTGGCACGCGCAAAGGGAGTTTCGGCGTATATCGGCGATGGTCACAACCGCTGGCCTGCCGCGCATGTGTCGGATGTCGCCCGGCTCTACCGGCTCGCCTTGGAGAAAGGCACAGCGGGAGCCCGGTACCACGCCGTCGCCGAAGAGGGTGTGCCGCTCAAAGACATTGCCGCGGCTATCGGCCGCGGCCTGAATGTGCCGGTCATTTCCATTGCGCAGGAACAGGCTCAGGAACATTTCGGCTTCCTCGGGTTCTTCGCGGGGAGGGACCCTCTGACCTCCAGTGCGCAGACTCGCGCAAAGCTCGGATGGAACCCCACCGGCCCCTCGCTTCTCACCGATCTCGGGAACATGCGCTATTCCGAGGTTTGAACATAACCCCACAATCACGGAGGAATCGACATGAAAAAGACATGGTTCATCACCGGCGCCTCGCGCGGGTTCGGCCGCATCTGGGCCGAGGCTGCTCTTAAACGCGGTGATCGGGTTACAGCGACCGCCCGCAAACTGGCAGACGTCGCCGATCTCGCGGAACGTTTCGGCGATGCGGTGCTGCCTCTCGCGCTCGACGTCACCGACTCCGCGCAGGTGCATGAGGTGGTTCATCGGGCATACGCGCACTTCGGCAGGCTGGATGTCCTTGTGAACAATGCTGGCATGAGCCTGTTCGCGGCAACAGAGGAAGCAAGCGACGAGCAGATCCGCGGTCTCTTCGATGCAAACTACCTGGGCATGGTCCGAGTACTCCGAGCGGCTCTGCCATTGCTGCGGAAACAAGGGAGCGGTCACATTCTCGGTGTCTCGAGCGGACTTGGGATAACGGCATTGCCGTTCATCGGCTTCTATTGCGCCACGAAATGGGCTGTCGAAGCGCTCCACGAATCCCTCGCGCAGGAGGTGAGGGCGTTCGGGTTGAAGGTGACACTCGTTGAACCCGGAGCCTACGCAACCGACTTCGGAAAGTCCTCACAGATCGCGGATGTTCTGGAACCATACGCGGAGTTCCGGAAGCAGTTTCTGACGCATCTGGCGAATGTTGAACGCGGCGATCCAGAGGCGACGGCGGAAGCCATCCTGAAGCTCGTGGACGCGGAAAACCCGCCGCTGCGATTTGGGCTAGGCACTTTTATTCTGCCCAGGGCCCGCGCCGCGTATGCGGAGCGGCTGGAGACGTGGGAAGCGTGGGAGGACGTGTCGAATGCGGCGATGGGCGAGCCGCAGAAATCGATGGCCTCGTGGATCGAGCAACTGGCCCATGGGACTCCGGATCAGGCATAAGGATGGGATCTATACCTTTCCTTAGCAAAGCAGATGAAGCAATGAAGGCAGGAGGAGTTCCCGTCACATGACAATCACGAAGAAGATTGCGCTGGTAACTGGCGGGAACATCCACAACTAAGAACGAGAAACGCCTCTAAATCCTTCCATCTTTCACCGGGCGTCAATGAGCGCACAATCGCCATAACCGGCCAATCGCTTCCCATTTTCACTCAGGTGGTCTGGATTTTTCTTATCTCGGTCAGGATCTTGATGAGGCGGATGGAGAGTCTGAGGAGACGATTGCGCGCATTACCGTTGGGGAGGGAACGGCGGAACATCTCCATGACGTGCTGAGCGGCGACCAAGGAGTCGATGAGACCATCGATGCCTGTACGAACTGGTGCGGTAGATGTTTTGGGTTGTGGAGCCAGATGTCGAGGCTTGGAGCGAGCCAACTGGAACTCACGTTCGAGATCGGTGAGGGCGACATCGACGTAGCGCATGGTCATACCTGGATCGACGTGGCCGAGTAGTTTCATCAGGACGGGGAAGCTGACCCCGGAGCGAAGCATCTCGGTGGCGTAGGTATGCCTGAACTGGTGGGGGACGATCCGAGTAGAGAGTCCGAGGGAGTGGCAGACCTGATGAAGGTAGTCGCGGAGTGGAACGAGCAGAGCCACTTTGCTTCCAGGGCGCGCCAAAAGCCGTCCATCGGCAGGCAGAGGATCCAGGGAGCGGAAGAAGCGCAGCCGTTGGACGAGATCACGGCCGAAGGCATCGATGGGTACCATACGCTCGGTCTTGAGTTTGCCGAGGGGAACATGGATGGCCCATTGGTTGGGTCCTGTGGCGCGCAGGCAGTCATAGGACAGGTCGACGCATTCGCCGATACGCATGCCGGTCGAGCGGAGCAGGAGGAAGACATTTCCGCCAAGATCGTTGCGACGCATGAACTCCTGCTGGAGGAGTTGATCCTGCTCGGCGGTGAGCGGCCGCGGCAGAGTGTGAGGCGAGCGCGGAATATCCTCACGCAGCAGCAAGTGAGCCAGTTCCGGGAGATGGCTGGTGCGAGCCAGTTCATGGAAGATGGTGCGCAGAGCAAAGAGGCGTCCGATGCAGGTTGCCGCGACCAGAGGAGGAGTCTGTCCGCGCAGGTGCGCCATCCATCCGAGGATATGAGGATCGCGGTGCAGTTGTTCGAGACGAGTAATCTTCGGATATTCTGCGCCGAGATAGACAAGGAAGCTGCGCACCACGATGTTGTAGTTACGCTTGCTGGACGGGGTGAGTGCGGTGCACAGAGACTCGACCGTATGCGCGAACAGCGGCGCCAGCGGATGCTGGAGTGGAGCACGGCGCCAGCGCATCACGGGATCCTCGGTTGAGGATGGATGCACTGTGCTGTCGCGCGGGCGTACTGCAGGTAGACGTCCTGCGGCGAGACCTTCACATAGTGCATGGTGGTCTCGATGTCGGCATGCCCCATCAACTGCATCAGTGCGGGCAGGCTGATGCCGGCGCGCACCATATCGGAGGCGAAGGTGTGTCGGAACCGGTGCGGATTGGCCAGCTGGACGCCGGTAGTGCGGCGATGATGGCGAAACAGGGAGCGTAAACCTGCCGGTGTTATGCGTTGACCACGAGCGGGCCCTTTCAACACGACGAATAAGGCTGCCGAGCAGGGATCGGGCCGCTCCACGCGCAGATAGTGATCGATCAGTTGCGTAGTTTCCGGCGCGACTGGCAGCAAGCGTAGCTTGTTCCCCTTGCCGCGCACCCTAAGCTGCCCTTCGGATAACAACACATCATCGCGATTCAAGGCCATGACTTCGACGGAGCGAAGCCCGTGCAGGAGCATCAGACCGACGATGGCCAGGTCGCGGGCGTTTCGAAAACTGGACCAGAAGCGTGCCACTTCATCGACCGAGAGCGGAACGATGTTGAGCCGTGGTTCCTTGATGCGCAATCTGCTGAGCTCGAAGCGAGGGCGTCCCAGACCCATCGGCCTGCGATGCAGGAAGGGTTGGTGGAACCCGTGCGCCACCTGGCAGGGAGCATTGGGGAACTGGTTGCGGATGGCGCGATCGGCAGTTGCAACACGGTCGTTGATGGTGGATGCGGAGGGGCGCCGTTCCAGGCTGGACTGGTAGCGCAGGTAATCAAGTAGAGTCGATTCGGTGAGGTCTTGCTGAGAGATATCGCCAGTGTGATGAACGCTCTCCCACCAGCGCACGAAGTGCAGCAGGCTGTGCGCGTAGCTGTACAGGGATTTGTCGGCCAGCCGGCGGACATGTTCACGGTCGAGATACTGATTGATCCACGCCACTTCCCGACCGGTATTCTGCTCGATCACGCGAATGGGGCTGTGCGCGCCTGATGGTGCGGGCTGACGAATCACGCGGAACTTCATGGCTGGGCAGCCTCCAGCAGAGACCGGAACTCTTCCGCGTTCCCACCCCCAACGAAGAACGAGTTTGGATCGTAACCCTGTGGCAGCAGGACGCGAAGAGCCATGATGCCGTGTGCGCCAAGGCGATGGGCCAGTCGCTCTGCAGCCCGCTGTCCGCTCTGGTTGGCGTCGACATCGAAGATGAGATAGACGGTGCGTTGGCCATCACACAGTTGGTGGAAGTGGGCGTTATTCAGATGGGTGCCCAACGAGCAGGTCGCGTTCTGAAAACCGGCCTGCCGTAACGAGCCATAGTCGAATAGTCCTTCGACCAGGATGACTTCGTCATAATGGCGCACCTTTTCCCATGCATACAAGCCGCCCTTGCAGCCGGGCAGGAAACGATGGGCGAAGGCAGAGCCGATGCTACGGCCGTAGAGGTTGACGATGTGCTCGCCCTGACGCAACGGGAAGACGATGCGCTGATAAAGAGCATCCGCGCCCTGTGCGTTGATAAGACCGGCTATCTGCAAAAGTTCGAAGGAATAACCTTGCGCTGTGAGATGACGACGCAGATTTCCGCCGGGCGCATAGCCGATACCCAGTTCTCGAATCAAGGCAGGATGGTAAACTCCGCGTTGCCAGAGATAGCCGAGCGCCTCCGGATACTGATCCAGTTGGTGCTGATAAAAAGTGGCCGCCTGTTCGAGCACTGCGATTGCATCTTTTTCTCGAGTGGCGGTTGGATAGAGATAAGCATGGCCTTTGTGGAAGGCCAGGTGATGCGAGAGTTGCAGGAAGCGAATCAGATCGCCGCCCTGCCCGCAGCCGTGGCAGTAGAAGACATCCTTGTGTGTGTTGACGTAGAACGAGGGCCGGCTCTCCTCATGCAGCGGACAGAGACCCACATACTCCCCACGGCCCGCAGGCCGGCCAATCCAGTTCTGTTGCCGCAGGTACTCCAGCAGAGACATTCGCTGTCTGCGTGTCTCGACATCTTGGCTCATGCTCTTTTTCCGCCTCTGGAACCCAGTCTGGGACGACTCCTCTTCGGTTCCCAGGCAAGGATGGTGGGCGAGCGGATCTTTTATACGCGTATGGGCCACAGGACTTCGAGAGCCGAGATGATCCAGGGCAACGGTGCTGCTTTCTGCGCGCCAGCGCCACCACGCTCCAGCCAGTGAGCCACGCGAGTTAAAGTGTGGGGCAGAAACGAAAGTGCCGGCTCAGAACAGTCCAGACCCTTCGACCAGCGACGAACGGTCGAGGAATCCGGCACCCGATCCGCATCCTTGAATTTGGAAACTGCTCTTTCCCACGAACAGTGCTCCACAAAGCGCCGCAGCAATGTCTGGCAGCGCCCCACCAGGCTGTAATGGGTGTAAGGGAGTGAGTACACCGGCAGGAAGGTGAAGGTCCTTCCGCACTTGATGCAGCGGCCCCGACGAATCCTGATCCAGTCGTGATGCTCGTCGTGCGCCTGCTTGCGGCGGCGCCCGTGACCGATGATTGTATCGCTCTCACAAACCGGACAATGGCGTAAGATGATTTCGTCGCAGTCTTCCGCCCAGCCGGCTACAGCCTCGTCCAGCGAGACGGAAACTGGGACAAAGAGGATCGTTACCGCACAGGGGTTCTGCTCCGGCGTGACCCGCCAAGATCTCAGCTGGAAACAGAGCCCCGCCTCCTGAAGAATCCAACTGAAAGAAAATATAGCTTCTTACGAACAGCTCTTGAGAGTTGATTCAGATTTTTGGCCGGTTATCTTCGCCAAGGCGCTCACCGACGCCGATTACTCCCCGCAAGTCGGCCAGTGTCCGCCGATTCGGATTGCGCATGATTCTCGATTGACGCCAACAGGGCAACGCGCGTTTCCACAACCACCACGCCAAGAAACGTCAAGCAGGCGCGATATCGATCTCTTCTTTTTCGAATTCCGTGCGGGTAGTAGTTGTCCGGAAATGGCGCCCAAAAAGTTTTGTAACAGCCTCGGAGCTTCCCCGCAAGAAGCGGCCATACTAGCTCGGCAGCCTCAAAAAGCATACCGCAAGGCGAATTGCATGATGCGTGGCGGCGCTGCTCCGGTTATCACCCCGAATGTCGAAGGCGACTCCATATTGACGCTGGGTGCGCTCCATTGCGTGTGATTGAGGACGTTGCACATCTCCCAACGAAATTTCACCGTCTGGTTTTCATGTATGGCCGTTTGCTTAAAGAGCTGGAAGTCAAAATCATTGATCGGAGGACCGGTCAGGATATTGCGTCCCGCATCGCCGACGCGCCTCGAAACACCGCCCGCCGGAAGCCCTCGAAATGCGTCGCGCCGCGCCAATTGACCCGCTGCACTAATTCGTGATTCCTGACAAAAAAGCCTGCTGGACGCGGTTGAAGCTGCGCCCGCGCAGAATTGCCGCGACGATGGTACGCGTCGCGCGCGCATCGCTGAGGCGCACATAGCGGCAGCGAGCGTGCCGGTCTATGGCCATTTCGGGAACCAGCGAGATGCCGACGCCCGCGGCCACCATTCCCAAGAGACTGCTGAACTGGCCGCTCTCAAACGCGATGTGCGGCGTGACGCGGGCGTGGGTGCAGGCGGTAATGCTGAGATCGCGGAAGCAGTGGCCGTCGCGCAGCATGACGAAGGATTCTCCACGGAGATCCTTGAGGGCAAGCGATTCGGTAGCGGCGCGGGGATGATCGATGGGCAGCACGGCGAAGAGCGGTTCGGTGCGAAAGGGAAATAGCTCCAGATCTTTGTGACGCAGAGGGAGGGCAAGAATCGCAAGATCGATCGACAGGTCTCGCAGGCTTTCGACCAGGATCGGCGTTGTTTCTTCAACGATGCGCAGCTTCGCTTCGGGATACTTGTTTGCAAAGGCTTTCGTGTAGCGTGGCATTAAGTAGGGCGCAATGGTCGGAATAACGCCTACCGCTACGCTGCCATGAACATCCGCGCACTTATCGGCCACGCTTGATCGCGCCGTCTCCATCTGGCTCAGAATTGAGCGGGCATGGGGCAGAAAGGCGCGACCGGCCTCGGTGAGGCGGACGCTGCGGCCCAAGCGGTCGAAGAGCTTTGCGCCCAAATCTTTCTCGAGCTTGAGAATCTGCTGCGAGAGCGAGGGCTGAGCGACCTGGCAGCCCTCGGCGGCGCGGCTGAAACTGCCTGTTTCCGCGACCGCACAGACGTAACGTAGCTGGTGAAATTCCATAGATGATGCCTATACTCGGGATGGGAATTATGTATTGGAGCTATGCCTCTCTATGATGCTACATTCATTGAGTCGAGACAAACGGGAACGTGGTCGATGCCATGAGGAAGAACACGCGCTGATCGATGCCTCGGTTCCAAGCGGACCCAATCGTTGGATTCAAACAGCCAAAAGGAGAGATTGCATGTCAACCGAAACGAAGTGCCCGTTCCATCAAGCCAAAAGCGCAGGCACATCGAACCGTGACTGGTGGCCCAACCAGTTGAACCTGAATATTCTGCACCAGCACTCATCCCTGTCCGACCCCATGGGTGAGGATTTCAATTACGCTGAAGAGTTCAAGAGCCTCGATCTGGCCGCTGTGAAGAAGGACCTCCTGGCGCTGATGACGGACTCGCAGGACTGGTGGCCTGCGGACTTCGGCCACTACGGCCCCTTATTCATTCGCATGGCGTGGCATAGCGCGGGCACCTACCGCATCTACGACGGCCGCGGAGGTGGTGGCAGAGGCCAGCAGCGCTTCGCTCCCCTCAATAGCTGGCCCGACAACGTGAGCCTCGATAAGGCGCGCCGTCTGCTATGGCCGATCAAGCAGAAATACGGAAAGAAGATCTCGTGGGCAGACCTGATGATCCTCGCCGGCAACGTCGCCCTGGAATCGATGGGCTTCAAGACCTTCGGTTTCGGCGGTGGGCGTGAGGACGTCTGGGAGCCAGACCAGGATGTTAACTGGGGACTGGAGACCACCTGGCTGGGTACTGACAAACGCTATTCCGGCGAACGCGATCTCGCAAATCCATTCGGCGCGACCACCATGGGTCTGATTTACGTCAACCCGGAAGGGCCGGAAGGCAAGCCTGATCCGATCGCAGCAGCCAAAGATATCCGCGAAACCTTTGGCCGCATGGCGATGAACGATGAAGAAACCGTTGCGCTGATTGCGGGCGGACACACCTTCGGCAAGACCCACGGCGCCTGCCCCATCTCTCATGTGGGACTAGAGCCGGACGGGGCCGACATGGTGGAGCAGGGCCTTGGCTGGAAGAGCAGCTTCGGCACGGGCAAGGGCGCCGATGCTTTCACCAGCGGCCTGGAAGTCACCTGGACCAGCACGCCGGCGAAGTGGAGCAATGATTACTTCAAGCACCTGTTTGGCTATGAATGGGAACTGACGAAGAGCCCGGCGGGCGCGCACCAGTGGAAGCCGAAAGGCGACGCGGGCGCCGGTACGGTGCCGGATGCACATGATCCGTCAAAGCATCACGCACCAGCCATGTTGACCACGGACCTCTCGTTGCGGTTAGACCCGGCCTACGAAAAGATCTCAAGGCGCTTCTACGAGAATCCGGACGCGTTTGCAGACGCGTTTGCCCGTGCGTGGTTCAAGCTGACGCACCGGGATATGGGCCCGCGAGCACGCTATCTCGGCCCGGAGGTTCCAGCCGAGGACCTTGTCTGGCAAGATCCCATCCCCGCGGTCGATCACAAGCTGATTGATGAGAAAGACGCTACGGCGCTCAAGGAAAAAATCCTGGCTTCGGGACTGCCGGTCTCGCAGCTGGTTTCGACGGCGTGGGCGTCGGCTTCCACCTTCCGCGGTTCGGACAAGCGCGGCGGGGCAAACGGTGCGCGTATCCGGCTGGAGCCGCAAAAGAACTGGGAGGTGAATCAGCCGGAGCAACTGGCGAAGGTGCTGAAGACGCTCGAAGGTATTCAGAGCGAATTCAACACCAAGCAGCCGGGTGGCAAGAAGGTTTCTCTCGCCGACCTGATTGTTCTCGCGGGCGACGCGGGCATCGAGCATGCGGCGAAGAATGCCGGCTGCAATGTGACCGTTCCCTTCACCCCGGGACGCACGGACGCCTCACAGGAGCAGACCGATGTGGACTCCTTCGCCGTGCTCGAACCGGTCGCGGACGGCTTTCGCACCTACCTCAAAAGCAAGAACGGCGTGCCGGCTGAGGTGTTGCTGCTGGATAAAGCACAATTGCTAACACTGACCGCGCCTGAGATGACGGTGCTTGTTGGTGGCATGCGCGTGCTGAACACCAACGTCGGACAGATCAACCATGGTGTCTTCACCAAGCGGCCGGAGGCGCTGACCAACGACTTCTTCATCAACCTGCTCGACATGGGCACGGAGTGGAAGGCGGTCTCGGACACCCAGGACGTATTTGAAGGCCGCGATCGCAATACGGGGGAACTCAAGTGGACGAGCACGCGTGCCGATCTTGTCTTCGGTTCAAATTCCCAGCTCAGGGCCTTGGCCGAAGTCTACGGGAGTTCGGATGCGCAAGAGAAGTTTGTTCATGACTTTGTAGCGGTCTGGAACAAAGTGATGAACCTTGATCGTTTCGAACTTGCGTGATCTCGAAAGCCGCTCAACCTCGATCTGACACCACATTATCCCGGACTAGAGCGTTTCTCATGATGGTGTAAAGGAAAGAGCAAAACTAAACGTAGCCATTCCGTCGAAGAATGGCTACACATAGCTGGTCTTGCCACGCCACAGTATCAGGAGAAATGCTCTAGGTCGAGGTTCGAGCAGTTCCTGCTTATAAGAGTTTCGTAACAGCCTCGGACCTTCCCAGCAAGAAGCGGCCATACTAGCTCGGCAGCCTCAAAAAGCATACCGCAAGGCGAATTGCATGATGCGTGGCGGCGCTGTTCCGGTTATCACGCCAAATGTCGAAGGCGACTCCATATTGACGCTGGGTGCGCTCCATTGCGTGTGATTGAGGACGTTGTACATCTCCCAGCGAAATTCCACCGTCTGGTTTTCATGTATGGCCGTTTGCTTAAAGAGCTGGAAGTCAAAATCATTGATCGGAGGACCGGTCAGGATATTGCGTCCCGCATCGCCGACGCGCCTCGAAACACCGCCCGCCGGAAGCCCTTGAAATGCATTCACATCATAGAATTTCTTAATGCTTCGCTGGCTGCGAGATAGATTGCCGTTGCCGATGCGGTCCGGCCGGGCAATACAGGCTGTGGCGCAGATACCTTCACGGGACAGATTCATCGTTGGAGTCTGGGGAAGTCCGGTTTGATACTGGGTGATGCCCCGTATGCCCCAGCCGCTCACCAGCTTGTCTTCCACGCTGTTTAGATTGCCCAAGAACATCCCTCCATGGCCGATCGGGAGTTGATAAGTATATGCGGCGGAGAATCGGTTGGTTGCGTTGAAATCCGATGGACCGTCCGCGGTGGCCCGGTTGAAGGGATCCGACCATTGCGGAGATTGCTCCTCCTCGGAGCCGTTGTCCAGCGATTTCGAGTAGGTATATGCGAGTAAATAGGAGAGGCCGTGCGACGTCGCCTGCTGCAGGGTCACCGAGCCGCCATTGTAACTGCCTGCCCCCCATGTGGCGAAGTTCTGGATTCTCGCATACTGCGGATAAGGAAGCAGCGCCTGGACATTGCCCGGCCCGGGCGCGCGGAAATCTGAATTATCAAAGCCAAACAAATGGAGGTCGTGGCTACCCTGATACATCACCTGCAAACTCAGGCTATTGGTAAGCAGCCGTTGAATGTTCAGATTCCACTCCTCTACCACTCCATACGGCATGGTGCGGGATAACAACGGGAACACCGTCAACGCGGCATTCTTCAGGCTTTGTTCCGCGCTGGTCGACCCTTCCGGATTCCAGCTATAGGTAGGCGCGGTAGGGCTTGAGGTCCAGGTAGGACGCAGCGTGTCGGGAGCGAAGTCGTTCGAAGACGCCAGATTTGAGACCTCCGGGGCGGCATAAAAGATGCCGAACCCCCCGCGGAAGACGGTTTTTGTTCCCAATGCCTGGGCAAATCCAATCCTGGGCGCAATGTTATTTGTATCTGAGTTGTAAGGAGCATCGTGGTGGGTTGTGGTTACCAGCACGTCGGGACGAATATTCGCCGAGAAAGCAAGGATGTCTGGCACATCCGTGCATTGATCGGACACAATCTCAGTAGCACGTCCGTTTTCGAGAGTCATCCCCAGCCCGCACTTGTCGGATTGCCTGATGGCGGACTCGACCTCATAACGCAGACCTAGATTTAAGGTCAGGCTCTTGGAAACCTTCCAGTCATCCTGCAGATAGCTCGCCAGGTACCAAATCCAGGTGTTCCAGTTGGTGGCTCTCGCCGTTTTAGCAACCGAAGATGCGTCTCCCAGCAGATAGTCGGCAAAATTATTGCCGGTATACGCATTGGCAAAGCTCCAGCTTCCGTTGGCGCCGGTATAAAACATGTCGGTTTGAGTCCTCTGAAGATCTCCACCGAACTTCAAGGTGTGCTGACCGTGAGTCCACACCCCGCTTTCGAGCAACTGGTATTCATTCATGGTGGCGAAGTTCGGCGTCACGTCACCCGGAGTGAGCAGTCCTGGAATGCTGATATTCGGCGCCGCCCAGAAAAGCGGGTCGGTCGCGGACAAGGTATTGGTGATTCCGGAAGTGGTGATGAAGTCCGCGCGATTGGAGTTCAAGGTTCCGAGCTGATTGTGATACCGGGTGTAGTTCAAGCCAACAGTATTGACCAGATGGGGATTAAATACATGGCTCCATTCTCCGCCCATGCCCTGAGTTTTCAATTGAATAACCGTTCCACCGGAGAGAGCCGGGAGAGGCAGCGTGGGAGAGTCGATGTAGATTCCTGATCGTAGAGATAGCGGCCGAAGATCGTATCCTTCGGTCCTTTGTTGTAATCCACCCTGCCAAGAGCGGAATTATATGTGAGATGGCCGCTGGGAACGTTGTTGAAGATGAAGTTATATCCGCCTTGGTTGGGAGTATTGGGGTCAGGGAAAAGACTGAGCAGCTTGGCGGAGATGGGATTGATTCGGCTCGAAGGAATGGTGTTATTTGGAAAAGGCGTATTGTTATTGGCCGGATCTTTGATGGTGGTGGGGAATATACCCTGTTTTTCCGCTACGGTCGGCACTAAGCCTACCGGCGGATTTCCAGTCGCGGCCTGCCTGAGCCCTTCGTAATTTGCGAAGAAAAAGAGCTTCTGGTGGAGGATCGGGCCGCCTGCCTCCGCGCCGAACTGATTTCGCTTCAATGGGCTTGTTTTGGAGGCGAAATAGGGCTTGGCGTCAAAAATGTTGTCGCGGAAGAATTCATAGGCGGCCCCATGATAGTTATTCGTGCCGCCGCGAGTGACGACGTTCACTATAACTCCGCCTCCGCGCCCGAATTCGGCGGGAGCCAATCCGGTCTGAACTATAAATTCGCCGACCGAATCGACCGGCGGCGAGATGGCAAAGCTGTTACGGCTGGTTTCGCGGTTGTTGAATCCGTCGAGTTGGTAGTTGTTTTGGTCCGGCCGTTGGCCGGCGGATGCGGGGACCGAGGTGTTCCGGGGTATGACGGTCGAGCGAAAATCGCCTGTGGCCGGCGTCGACATGGGCGCCAAAAAGATCAATTGCATAAATTGACGCACATTCAAAGGCAAGTTATTAATCTGCTCGCCTTTGATGACTGTCCCCGCCTCCGAGGTCTCGGTCTGAAGCTGGGCGCCCTGCGCATTTACGCTCACCGTCTGTGAGGTCTGGCCTACCTGCATGGTGAGATTCACTACCACCGTCGAGAGGATCTCTACCCGGATATCCTTCGACTGCTGGGTGGTATTGAAACCGTCCTTCTCGGCCGTGACGGTATAGAAGCCGATAGGTATGAGTGAGAATTTGTAGGCTCCGGCGGAGTCGGTCTGCATCTCCCGGGTAAAGCCGGTCTGGGATGAAGAGAGGCGAATGGTGGCATCCGGAATCACGGCGCCGGCGGAATCCACCACTACTCCCGAGATGGTCCCAGTGGTGTCCTGCGCCCAGAGAGCGGTGACCAGGACGCTCGAGCAAAGCATCCACAACAGAAAACGGAATGTGTGGCGGCCCATCGCTTCCCCCTCCGGTGGCGAATTTGGGACAGAGTAGCAGAATCGATTTACTACTGTCCATAATATTTTATCGATAATAAGATCTTCCAAAACAAACCAGCCACCCAGGCCCATCGCTCTCAAAGTAGCGGCTTGATCGGGCGCGTGAAGAAGACGATGCCTCCCTCGTTCCCCCGCTCCCAGAGAATCCCCAAACGCGCCTTGGGCATAACCACGATGTCTGAATAGGCCGCCGGTCCAGCATAGATGACCGTATGCTTGGGCCAGGTCTTTCCCCCGTCCAGGCTGATACTGATGGTTAGATCCCGCCTGGCCACCGGATTTCCCGCGTTGCTGAAAAGCAGCACGGACCGGCCCTTCGCAGGGGTGTAGCCGATCATGCTGCCTTCGCAAACCGGATCGGGCAAATCGCGGGCCACGAAAGTCGTCTCCCAGTGCTCGGAGCCATCCTTGCTGATGGAGAGGATGCGCGCATGGGAGAAGCCCTGGTCGCGGCTGTTCATGACCACTGCGCCGCCCTCACCTTGCGCGGCGGTGCTTTCGTTGCTGCCCGGCGCAGCCACCGTCGCTCCCAGGCGCCAAGTGCGCCCGTGGTCGTCGCTAAAGAATGTGTTGGCCTGGTAACTCCGGCCCCCCGGCTGAGGAGGGCCCTCGGAGTGATAGGCGGCAACGATGATGCGGCCCCTCTCCGGTCCTTCGCTCAGTTCGAGTGCGTGTCCGGGGCCCGTAGCGTAGTCGCGCCAGGAAGGCAGTTTTACGCTGGCGGTAATCTCCACCGGAGCTGTCCACGTTGCTCCGTCATCCGCGCTGCTGCGGTACCAGACGCGCCGCGTGCCTTTCGCTTGCAATACTTCGACTTCCGGAGCGTCTCCGGTGGAGTAGACCAGGAAGATACGCCCCCGCGGGTATTGTCGATCGAGCGTGTCCACCACCGGGGCAGGATTGTCCGCTTGCAAGCTTCCATTCTCTGCCACGGTTTTGATCGGGCTCCAGGTTTTACCGGCGTTGTGGCTGCTGCGCATTACGATGCGCACATTGCCAAAATCCGCGCAGCTATTGAGGCGCGCCTCGGCAAAGGCCAGCAGCGTTCCCTCAGGCGTCCGCACAATCGCCGGAATGCGGTAGCAGGCATAGCCCTCGGTTCCATTCGCAAAGATCGGACTGAGGTCGCCGGACGAATGTGGGGATAGCGCACGTCGGCTGCCGCAAACCAACATGACCACCGCCCACCCGGCGATCCAACGAAAGGAGAAAAGGGCTTGAACCATATTGCATAGTATATTATCAATAATTATGGAGCCTGCATTTTTCCCCAGATCAGCGAAGACGGTTTTTTCAACTCTGGTGAGAAATGCAGACGGCCAATTGCACTACCTAGCAGTAACTCTGCTATCGCAATCAAAGCCGGCGCTCGAGATCGACAGCAGTGTTGCGGGGTCCCCAACCGCGGGAAGTTCGAGCCCCGGCATTGGCTTGGCGTCAAACAGCTTGCGGCAAGGTATCGCCAACAAACGCGCCACGCGGGTAGCCTTTTGCCGCCGTGCGCTGTCGGTAGAAATACCGGTATTCGCATACATCTGACGGTAGAGCTTGGATATAAACAGAAAGGCTAATCGTCCTTTCAGGCTGTTCACGCACTTGGATCGGTGCCAGATTGCCGGCAGGCTGTAGAAATCGTCCCAGACACCCTGTGTACGCTCCCGGATCTCATCGGTGGACATGGTGTCGTGCGGGCTGAACATCTTGGGCCGGATTGAGGCAGGAATCAGCCAGTAGCGGGTGATCGGAATGTCATTCACATAGATGGGATCGTCATTCATTTTCTTCTCCCATCGATCGAAATCCACCGTTCCCGGAAACGGCGTCAGCATCACAAATTGCGCAAACGTTATGTCCGCCTGCCGGGCTAGCTTCTGTGTGGCTGCAAATGTGCCTTCCCTGTCGGATGGAAGTCCGAAGATGAACGATCCCAGCACGTGAACTCCGTGCTGCTTGAAAGTCTGCAGTCTCTTAGCCAGGGGGCGCCCGCCAGATTGAAGCTCTTGAACACCGACTTCAACCCCTCTTCGGTCGCCGACTCCACGCCAACCAGCGCGCCTTTGATGTTGGCCTTCTTCATGGCGTCCAGAAATTCGGTATCCTCCCCGGCCTCCATGGTAATTTGCGTGAAAAACACCATGTCCCTGGGCAGCGCGGCCAAGCTGCGCATCAAGCTGAAGCGTTCCGAGCGGATGGCCTGCAATTCCGCCACCCGAGCCATGTTTCCCTGCTGTTCCGCGAGTCGAAGGTCTTCCAGACTCACCGGATAGAAGTTGTCGTCCGCCAGAGCGATAAAGCGAAAGCCTCGTCGGCGCAGATCGACGATCTCTTCGAGAACAATCTGGGTAGCTCGGGGACGCGGCTTTTGACCGTCTGTGCGCCAAACGGAACAGAAAGAGCAATGTTTTGGACATCCGCGCACGGTTTGTACTGAAGCCCACATATACCGGTCGCGCGGCGCCAGATCCCAGCGTGCGGGTACAAACTCGTCGCCTGAAATGCGTCCGCCATCGTAGATGTTACGCGCGGTGTTGTTCATCAGATCGGAGATAACCTGCGCCCAAACCACATCTCCGTCGCCTTTGACAACAACATGGGCCCCGCCCAATTGGAGCGCCTCTTGCGGATACAGAGTAGCGTGAATCCCGCCATAGACGACGTATGCTCCACGTTCGCGCGCGAGCCGTCCAACCTCCATGCCGCGTAGAGCATTTCCGGTGTGAATACCAATCCCAACTATGTCTCCCCGCTCGATACGATCCGGCTGAATCTGCTCCAAGGTCTCATCGGTGATCATGGGATCCCCATAGCGAGCCGGCATGGCGCCGGCCAGCACATAGAGCCAACGAGGTGTAATTACTCCGATACCAAAAGATGAGTCGCTGGGATTGACCAGGTGTACGCGCATTGATTGAAGTTCCCTTTTTGGATACGGCCTGTAGTTGAACCGGGAAACAACTCTACTCCGGCTGCTTTCCTTTGCAAGCGGTCGCCGGGATCGTCACCCGGGGTCGTTCCCCCAGTTTCGGCCGTTATCAAGAAGCGCGTGATGACCCCCGAGTTCAGCCTGACAGTCGACTAAACCCGGTGCTTCGCCCCCGTAGGCAAAGATGCGTGCTCATCTTTCGCGGTTGGCTTAACTCTATCAGATTTGCCCTGCCTGGCCGATGAAAACCGAATTAACCTTAAGCCAACCTTAAGCCAACCATCTTCAGAAATACCGGGAACGCTGTATCAGTCGTCCCTACGAACTCGCTACTTTCGTTTCTGGGTGCAGAGCCGGAATGCCCCAGGTTCGCGCAGCTAACCCGGGGCTTTTTCGAGATTTGTGGATCCCAGGTCCCAAAATCGGGACCTGGGGCACCCAGGAATTGCGGAAAGGCTAGAAACTGCGCTCACCAAGACCCAACAACAGTAGCCGGGTGCCCCATATCTGGCGCGCTCTTTGCGCCAGATGTGGGAAACCACAAACCTCCGCTGAGGGACGGGCTATTTTCAAAGCCGAATCTCTTTCTCTCGGATACGTTTTCCGCCCTCTACTCCCGGAGTAAAGATGCTCTAAGGCTTGGAGAGCTGCCATCCATTTTGTGTCTGCACCAGTGTCGCGGTCGCCGCTTGCGGCCCGGCGAGACCAGTCTGGACATTGGGAAACGCCGTCTGCGTCTCCTGTGACTTAGCCCAGTCCGGAACGCCTGCCATAACGTAGTGATAATTTACCGTCGCAGTATTCGCTCCATTCTGGTTAGCCGCGGTGGTAACGGAATCAATCGAAGTTACCTCTCGATGCCCAAAGCAGAAGTTGCCATACCCTGGCTGCGACTGGTCGGGAGTCCATGCTGAACGGCCCTTGTCCGAGATGTCGTAATCGGTCACCTGTTTGGACCCTATCAAGAAGCGCTTCTTCTGCTCCGCCTGGCGAGTCAGTAAACCGGCATCCGTCAGCGCATCGAATCCCTTCGTCTGGGTATCGTTCGAAGCATCTGCTTGCGCCGGAAACTTCACCGGGCTAGACCAAACACACACAGGACGGGCGGTGTAGTAATCGTTGATTGCTGCCTTAAAGTTTGAAGTGTCCGGTGCTTTCTTGGCGTGGCATCCGGCAGCCACTATAACAATCATGCACAATGCAGCACTCCATGTGGACTTAGAACGAGCCATTTGTGACCCTCCAAATAAGTAGGATGCACAAATGCATTGGCTCGTAAGCTCACAACCCGGTGCAACTCTCCTAATCCGCTGCGGTATCTTGGTTCTGCCGCTTACTCAGTTGCAGAGTACCGAAAAAGAAGCTGAAGAGAATCAGCTCAAAACCGACAGCCATGGCGGTCGCCGCGGGTATAACCCAGCGGGCCAAGTGAGTGAAAACCATTTCCCCGAAGTGGTGCATCTTCCAATCAAAGACGGCGTAGAGCGTGGCCGCAAAACCAGCTAGAAAGATAGAGAAGCCGGCGGCCAGGCCGCCTTCCGGCTCAATTTTCGAGAGGACACGGTCGAACCTGCTCGTTTTGGGATAGAGACCTTCATATACCGCATAGACATGCGACAGGAAAGAGAACAGCACCGCCTGAAGGCCCATGATAACGCCGAAGGAACAGTAGATGAGCGTATCGCCGCTGAATTGTATTCGTCCGATGGAGACAGGCCCGTGCACCAGCACGGCTCCAAAAACAATACCCGCCAGCATGAGGATCATTCCAGGATAGAAAAAAAGCCAACTGGGGCTGAACAGCAGCATGAAACGCAGATGACGCCAGCCGTCGCGCCAGGGCCGCAGATGCGGAGGCCGGGAGCGGCCGTCCCGGCTGAGCGTGGTTGGAGCCTCGGTAAGCTTCATCTTCATCAGCGTGGCCTTGACTACCATTTCGGAGGCGAACTCCATGCCCGTGGTTCGCAAATCCATAGCCAGGAACGCCGCCTTGGAAAAGCCGCGCATGCCGCAATGAAAATCTCCCAGCGGGCTATGGAACAAAGCTCCTCCGATTCCCGAGAGGATAGGGTTGCCGATATAACGGTTCTTCCAGGGCATGGCTCCCGGCTTAATCTCTCCGGCGAAGCGGTTGCCCATGACGAGGTCGTTGCCGGCGCGCAGAAGCTGCAAAAATTGAGACAAATCGGAGAAGTCATAGCTGTCATCCGCATCGCCCATAATGATGTATTTTCCCCGCGCAGCCTGGCAGGCGGCATAAAGAGCAGCGCCATAGCCGCGAACCGGGACGTCGATAACCCGCGCTCCGCATCGCCTTGCAATCGCCTGGGAACCATCTGTCGAACCATTGTCGCCAACCAGGACTTCCCCCGCAATCTGGTGGCTCTCAAGAAAGCCCCTCGCCTTCAGCACGCAGTGCTCAATGGTCTCCGCCTCGTTCAGGCAAGGCATCACCACCGTGAGCGTCAACGGTGTCTGCGGGAGTAAGAGTGTAACCGCTCATGCTAGCTTTAGTTTAATTGTCCAGCAATCTGCCTCTGCCTCCCTGTTTTGGTCTTTCTTTCTGTCATTCCCGAAGGGAATCTGCTTCTGCCCTTCTTGTCCACCGAGCATGCGCGAGAGACCACAAGCAGATTCCCTTCGGGAATGACAGAAAGAAAGACCAAAACGGACAAGATAGGCAGAAGGCAACCTTATTACTTGCACCGACTTGGCATACCTCGGGAACTATCCTGAAGGGGATGGGCGGCAACTCACTGGGTACTGCATTAGCGCGCTTGCTCTAGTTTGCCGTATGCTAGATTGGATACAGTGGATACTTCTCCTCGCCTTCAGCCTTCGCCGCACCGCTCCAGACGAGCACCTCTCAAGCAAATAACCAACGACTGGAGACATTTATGAGCCTGATCAAGAAAGCCGACTTAAAGAACTATTTTTCGAACAAGTCAACCTCAGGAGTGCTTTCCTTCAAGCCAGCGCCCGGGCGAGCAAGCCAACAGGAGAGCGGATCGACACCAGCGCATAACCCGATGACAGACCGGTTTAAAACTCCTCGCCAAAAGTCTTCCTCCTAATATTCTTAGGGTAATATCCCGGTTTATGGCTGGATGGGTTCGGAATCCGTGGGCACGTACTTGAAGCGATCGGCTTGAATGCGCATGCCTGTCTCAAAACGATCGTTCCACTCCAGCCGGTAGGCCAGCGACTTAGCGTTGTCCGGGTAATGCTCGCCGGCCGGGTAAGGATACCGGCTCATCTGATGAAACGGCATCTGCGCCACGGTGAATGGCAGGGCTTCATAGAAATCCATATCCTTTACGAAGCCGTTCGCGTAGAAAAAGTAGTCGCGCTTCCAGTGAGCCGGCAATGGTGGCAGCCGGTCGCTGAACTCGGCGTCAATCTCCTCTCCGCTGCCAAAAATGACGTATTGGTTGTCCGGCTCTTTGAGCAGCGGAGTTACGTCGCCGTAGCGGGTGTAATCTCCTCGCTGCCATTGAAAAGGTCCCGTAGCGCTGATGCGGTCGTAGCGATACGTCAGGTCGCCCGGTGTCGCGCCTTCGATCTGCTGCGGATACCCGCGAAACGCAAGATGCGCATCGGCTAAGGGTAGTTCGAATTGCCTGATGTTCTTCGTGTTCTGGGGACCATTGTCCACCAACACTTGATCCCAGTAGATTTGCAGGTTGGTTTTGAGACGGATGCGGCGCGCGCCTGGGGGTAGCTTGTCGGTAAGATCGACAACGATGGTTCGCGGCAGACCAGCGGGGAATCCCATATCTTCAATGATCTTCTTCCAGCTTCCGTCCGGCATTTGCGCTTCCACGGAGGGCGCTTCCGGTAAAATCCCCGCCTGCCAGGCGGCATACATCGAGCTGGCACTGAAATATTCAATGTATCCGTGCATGAAAAGACGGAGCGGATTCCGCGGCGACCACTCGCCCAGATCCAAGGTCAGGGTGTGCATGTTGGCATAGCCGGCATAGTTCAGATTGGTGAATCCGCGCACATAGCGGTGATCGCGCTTGGCAAGTAAAGCAAGCACATTGCGGCCCTGGCTGTCCCATGCCCCGGCAAGTAAATGTGTCTCAGGAGAAGCCAATACCGGCGCGCCCGAGGCAAACGGCGGCTCGCTCAAGAAGCGCTCATCGGGATAAACCTCGGTTCCCTCCGGATGATCGATGGCCACGAGGCGAAGCTGGTCGACAAAGTTGATCTCCTCCATCGGCTCGCCGAAGCGGAAGCTGAAATACCCGTTGCGCGCCCGGAGCCTGGAACCGTCAACCTTGATCCATTCATCCGGATCCGCTTGATTTGTCGCAGTCGGTGATACCCAGTGGCCAACAACCGCGGCGCCAATCACATCCGAGATGAACTGATACTGCTTGCCATCCCAGGCAAACAAGACCGGACAGGAGCTGCCCCGGCGGTCGAGTTCGGTAATAGCCATCGATTTGCCGGCCGCTACATCGATCTCATCTTGGGGAACCCCGGTGGGCCATAACATGCGCACGACATCGGCGCGCTCGGCTTGCCCCAGCCCTGCGAGTATTTCGGTAGAACCCTGGCTCAAATATCCGGAACCGCCCGCTATCTCGAATTTTTGAGTTCGGCCATCCACGAGGACCTCGACCTTCGTGCCCAGAGCCGTTTTGTTATCGGCCAGGCCCTTCAATTGAATGCGCAGCGAATGATTGCGATTGCCTCCCACGTTTCGCAGCACAACCGGCGGAGCGTTCAGTTGGGTGACAATCAGATCTGCGGCGCCGTCGCCATCCACATCCGCGGCTATCACCGAGCGGGCATTCTCAAACTTGAGCTTGCCCACACCTACAGCATCGCTGACATCTTCAAATCCCCGTGCTCCGCGATTGCGCAAGATGCGCAGCCCGGTTCCCTTCGCAGTTTCTACGATGGCCGCCAGATCGATCCAGCCGTCGTTATCAATATCGATCGGGGTAAGTCCCCAGGCTCCCTTCACGCCTGTAATGGGCAGCGGCACGCGCTCGAAGCGTTTGCCCTCGACATTCTGCCAAAGAGTAATTCCGGGAGAACCGGCGTGCGTGACCGCGGCATCCATCCAACCATCTTTGTTGAAGTCGAAGACGGAGACGCCCCGCGTGGCCCCCAGTTCCGCGTCGGTGTAAAGCGGCAACTGCTTGAATCGGCCTTCCCGCGGATTCAGGAAGATGGATGGCGAATGGCCTGAGCCGGTAACCACCAGATCCACGGCTCGATCGTTGTTCAGGTCGGAGAGCGTCGCATTGGCCGTGCTGCCGCTCCCCGCAAGGCCGGTTGGGCCTGTCCATTCGGTGAAGGTTGAATTGCCGTTGTTCCGCCAGAGGACATTCGGGCCGGTACCGTCGCCGAGCGCAGCGCCGGTGACAAAGAGATCCAGATCGCCATCATGATCGAAATCGATGAAGGTCAGTCCCGCGGGACGATTCAATTGCTTGATGCCAACCGCCGCAGTGACGTCGGCAAACTTTCCGTGTCCGAGGTTGTGGAAGAGTGCAATGCGGCCGCTCAGCGCGACGGCAAGATCGGGCAGTCCATCATTGTCATAGTCACCGACGGCGCAGGAGATTCCATGACCGGCGGCTTCGAGTCCGGATTGTTGCGCGGGAATCTCTTCAAGCTTTCCATCGCCAAGCCCCTTATAGGAACGGATCGCCCGATCGCCCTCACCCATGACGACGATGTCTTTCTCACCGGTTCCTTCAAGGTCAAGGATACAGGCGCCGCCGCCCATGGAAGCCTGTGGGGCGGAGACGTTGGCTGACGGCGCGCCAGGACTATTCTGGGCAACGAAAGTCACTGGAATCATCGGAGGCGGAGGCAGCTCAGGAGCGAGCATGTCTTGGGCCATGGCATAGCGGCCCTGATCTCCGTATGCGACGCTCAGGGGAGCGCCGACCTTGGTCTGCGTAATCTGCTGGAAACGCTTCAGGTGCTCACGCGCCTCATCGGTCCGTCCGGCGCGCTGCAATGCCTTCGCCAGACCGAACTGCGCCGAGGCATGCAGCGGATCTAAGCTCGCGGCGGCTTCGAACTGCTCGATTGCGTGAGCATAGTCCTTCAAACTGAGATAGGTCGAACCGAGAAAGTAATGGGCATTCGCATCGGCGGGATCCAGGCGGATGGCATGCTTGAAATCCTCAACCGCGGCCTGCGGAGTGCCCGCATCGAAATGAGTCAGCCCCAGGCAATACCAGGCGCGGGGGTTGTTCGGGTCGGCCGCCGCCGCTTGCGTGAGCGCCTCTTCCGCCTCCTTCAGCTTCTGTAAATAGAGCAGCGCAATGCCCTTATTCACAAGAGGAATGGCGGAAGCCGGATCGGCGGCATGAGCCTCGTCGAATTTTGCCAGAGCCTTGTCGAGAAGCTGCTGGTTCATCAGAGCGACTCCTACGTTGTTCGAGCGAGCCGCTGCCAGGCTCGTCTCGGGCGTGGCCGATAAACCCGCCGGCGCGCAAACGCACAGCACCAGCAACAGAATTCCCGGCAAATATCTCCGCCCAACCCTCATCGGTTCGACCGCTCCTTCTTGCATATCGATTATCGCCGCGAACCAGATGTGGGAACCGCAGATCTCTCCACTCGGACGTCTTTGCTTTTCTTTCTGTCATTCCCGAAGGGAATCTGCTTCTCGTATTCGAGTATGCCGACAAACCAAAAGCAGTCTCGAATGGAACTGACGTTCCACTCAGAAAACATGAAAATGGTATTCGGATTGCTAGGGGCTTACACCCATAGCCGCATGAATTTTCAAGGCAGATTCCCTGAATTCACGACCTCTTCCGCAGCGGCTTGGCCTGAATCACGCCCGATCCTTCTTTAACCGTAATAATCTGGTCGCCATTCACGTTGGCCAAGCGATCTGTAGCTCCGCTGGGCCAGTGAATCTCTACCCGATCCGCCTTAGTGGAGCTTCCCAATCCAAAGGTCAGCACCAATTCGCTGGCGGAGAGATAACTCGACCCACTTCGTAGCATAAGCTTTTGCGTTCCGCCCCCCGTCTGGACGGAAACGACAGACCCGATGCCGTCCCGATTTGACTTGGTCCCAACCAGCTTCACCCGCAAAGAGTGATTCGTAGCGCCCTCATTGCGGAAGAGAATCGCCGGACCGCCGTTGGTGGTGACGATTATGTCGGGAGCGCCGTCATTATTGATGTCCCCGTAAGCTGCGCCCCGCGCGACACGCGGCGCGGCAAACGCCTGTCCCATTTCGGAGGTAACATCGCGGAATCCGGCTTTGCCTAGATTGTGGAAGAGGTGCGGCGGCTCGGCATAATGGACCCGCTGCTGAATCCGCTCGATATCCGGATCAAGGTGACCGTCCGCGACATAGATATCCTGCCACCCGTCCAGATCGTAATCGAAGAAAAAACAGCCAAAACCAAGAGTTAGTAAGCTGCTGCGACCAATCTCCGACTGGGGCGCCACATCGACGAAGATGCCGTTGTGCTCGTTGTGATAGAGGGAAATCATCTGGTTAGAAAAATTGGTGAAGATTAGACTGGGAAATCCCGAGCGGTCGTAGTCCGCCGCATCGACGCCCATGCCGGCGCGCGCAACTCCGTCCTCGCTGAAGGCTACTCCCGCCGGGACCGCCTCTTCGGTGAAGGTTGCGTTCCGGTTGTTGACGTAGAGCTTGTTCGGCTGGGTATCGTTGCTGATCGCGATGTCGGGCCATCCGTCCTGGTTTAGATCCAAAATTGCAATTCCCAGGCTCTTCGACGTCGGATCGAGGAGCCCTGCCTTCCTGGTCACATCCTCAAACGTGCCGTCGCCGCGATTGCGCCATAGGCGTACAGAAGTTCCCTTGTAGGATTCCGGCGTACAATACGACTTCGTCTTCCCGTCCATGGTGCAATATAAGTCGGTCGCAGGCGACCATTGAACGTAGTTCGCCACCAAGAGATCGAGATGCCCGTCGCGATCGTAGTCAACCCAGGCGGCGCTGGTGCTTAACTCCTGCGGTCCCCACAGGCCGGCTTTCCTGGTTACATCGGTGAACGTACCGTTTCCATTGTTGTGGAAGAGATGATTCTGCCCGTAAGCGGTCACAAACAGGTCGTCATAGCCATCGTTGTCGAAATCGCCGACGGCAACTCCCATGCCGTACATAGGGATAGCGAGACCTGCTTTCCTGGTAACGTCTGTGAATGTCCCATCGCGATTGTTGTGGTAAAGGACCGGCGTGCTTGCGCGTCCGCCGTGACCCGGCCAATTGGTCCCATTTACCAGGAAGATATCCTGCCATCCATCATTGTCGTAGTCGATGAAAGCGACACCCGGCCCCAGCGTTTCCGGAAGATACTTCTTGCCGAAGGCTCCGTTATTATGGACGAAGCGAATGCCCGCGGCCCGCGTAATATCCTCAAAACGCACATGCTGGCTTGTCCTATGAGCGGCGCCAGGGCCCTCCGCCAAAGCCGGCTGAGCGGCGGGCGCCAGGGCAAATGCGGCCGCAGCCAATACATACCAGACAAACTTCAATCGCCACTCCTGTGAGCAACTATAGAGCCGGAGGCATGATTCAGAGCGCTGGTCAGAGCTGCGGGGAGCGGCGCCGAGACATGCTCATGGATTGGCTGGCGCTCCAAATTGTCGTCAGGATGCTTTTCACGATAGGGACCGGTGAGCGTCTGTGCCGACTCATCCGCCTTGAAGCGCAGATAACGTTCTTCATAGGCCTTTGACTGCGCCGCATTGCCCAGTCCCCTATCGCAGAGCATCAGGTTATAGTTGGCTTCCAAGTCCTCAGGGTCGATGGCCAAGGTCTTCTCAAACTCGGCGATAGCATCCGCGTACCGATGCTTGAGAAAAAATACCCGCCCTAAATCGTCGTGAACTACTCTATCTTTCGGATATTGCTCGAGCACCAGCTTCAGATGGGCGATCGCACCGTCATAATCCCCCTCCTGCCGTAACATGCGGGCATAGAAGTAATGAGCGCGAGCAAGCCTCGGCGAGAGCTTCATCGCTGTCTCCAGCACTTGCCGCGCTCCCGCCAAATTTCCCTCCTGCACCCGAACCCTGCCGATGTTTACCCAACCATCGGGATTGTTAGGATCGGCCTCCGTGGCTTTGATAAAAGCGGCTTGCGCTCCCTTCAGATCGCCTTGCAGGAAAAGGCCGATACCATAATCGTTCCAGCGCTGCCAATCCACCTTTTGCACAATCGCCTTGGCCTCGGGCTGGGGCGACCGCGGCGGCAAAACCGCCAACTCCGCCTTTGCGCTGGCCATCACCACGATTGGCAAATCGGGAATAGCCTTGATTTTTCCTGAAACCTCACTGGTGTTGCCCGAAGAGACCATGCGGCGATCGTCGTAATTGGGGGTTACGTCGTGAGGCCCGGTAGGCTCGAAGACTCCCGCAAAAGCGAACTGCGTATTTTTCCACATGAACTTGCGGTAATTGAGCTTTGCTTCCAGATGAATGTGTCCATGCGCATTCTTAGGTACGTGCAGGCGGAAGTGTACTGTATCTGCCGCGCCTGGCGGAATCAGGTGGGCGTAAACAGTCGCGCGCGCCGCCCAGGCATTGCGCTTGTCGATGGGGTTTCCATGGGCATCGATCGAAAGAGAGCGGTAAAAGTGCGCTCCGGGCTCGACAGGTCCATGGCCGTTGTCTTCCACCATTCCACTCCAGAACAGTACACGGCCATCGTCGTCCGTTGCTTTCAATTCAAGCCAGCAATCGAAAGCATCGACAGTGCCGCCGGGGAAAAAGTGCCCCACACCGAGCGTGCGGACCACCACTTCGACGCGAACCGTCTCTCCGGGGACGACCGCGGCCTGCACGCGGTCAAGAGGCGCTGTGACCGGCACGGCTTCCGGTCCTCCCGCCGCTCCGGTGGGAGACTCCATAGCCGATTCTTCTCCCACCGCGAAAGTCGTCTCCAGTTGTGGCGCGGAAGAAGCCACCGGCGCGGCCTCTGATTTCAGCGGCGATGTTTCCGGTGAAATGGCAAAAATGTCCACCCGCACCTTCTTGTCTTCGAGAAACTTCTCCGTATCGGCCAGTTGAATCTTATCCCGATTGACAAAGGGAAGCGCGGTGTTAGCGGCGAGGAAGCGGTGCGAATGTACCGTACCATTCACATTCCCGGCATCGTGCGACGGTACGCGCATCATGTGGCAATCCACGCAATTCATCGGCTTGGGAGGATAGTAGAAGGAGCGCGCGCCCATTCCGGAAACACCGCTTGCCTGCCAATTGTCGTAGTCGTTGAAGCCGCGCACCCAGCGGTAATTGTCCACCGGAACATCGAGATGCACCTTATGGCAGACGGAGCAATACTCTGCCGGAGTGGTGCGCATGAACGGCTTGAGGAAAGTGCGCCGGTGCGGCTCCGGATTCTCTTCGATCAGGAAGTCGATCACGTCATGCAGCAGGGGATTCTTGCTCGCCACCAATTTCTGCAGCGCCGGATACTCCAGCACAAAGTCTCCGTTGCCCATCGTGCTCTTTACTTTGCGAATCGAATGGCACACCATGCATCCCATACCCGCCTGCGCTGCCGGAGTAAAGATGCGATCTTTGATCGGCGTATTGAAGTTGCCGGGAAAGAATAGCGCGGCGTCATGGCATCCCGCGCACCACTTCGACGACCGCACGCTATCGACCGACTGCATATAGACGATCGCCTGCCGGTACCATTGGTTATTGAAGGACGAAAAATGGTGAGCCGAACTCGACCATTGATTGTAGATGTCCGAATGGCATTGCTTGCAAGTTGAGGAATCGAGGAAATAGTCCTCGGGCACAACTTTGCCGGTATATGTTTGGGCGGAGCTTGGAAAGAACGGCCCACTGGGACCGTCTCCCTCCTGATCCATGCTGGCCGGCGCGATTTTCGGGTTGTTGATGGTGTAGCTGCGCTGCCAAGGGACTGTGCGCACCCACCATGCTCCGCCCGCCACTGCGGCGACGAGCAGCAGGCATGTGGCGAAGCGAACAATACTACGCAAGCTTCCGCCCCGCAGCCAGCCGCGATGGCCCGCCCACACCCCCAACAAGACAGCACATGCCAGCGCGGTCACCAACTCATGCGAATATAGCAGCGGCCATTCACTGCGCCGGGCGCCGGTAAAGATAAGGGCCGCGCCGAGTATGCCCCCGGCAAAAAAGATGCCCCAGCCCAGCTTTTCAACCAGGCTGCGTCCACGCAAGAGACGCACCAGCCCTGGCGCTCCCAAAACAAGGAAACCGGCCCCCAGAAAGATATGGAGAATGACGGCTCCCTCATAGACCAGCGTCGGGGATGGGAAAGCAAACAGATAGACTGCGCTGAATGCTAACCCAAGGCCCAAAAAGATCAGTATTCGTCTCATGCGAATCTTTCGGTTTTGATCGGAGACAAGCCCCCGCCGGATATAGGTAACTCCCTCGTTCGCCTTCTCCGGCATCCGGGATACTAAAGTCCGGACTTCGCATTCGCATCAACCTTTTGGTTGATATTAGGCGATACACGCCTTCCTTTGCTTACCATGGCCTTGAGCCACAAAATCCCGAGGGCAAGGAACGGCAACGCGAATAGCCAAAGATCCCAACCGCCAGCCTCTCGCGGCTTCACCTGCACATCTATTGCCGCCTCGCCCGCGCCCTGAGAACTGGCGAGGATTATGCGGACTCGCCATAGCCCTTGCGCATCGAAAGGAATCGTGGCCCTGTACTCGACTCGTCCGTGCAGCTTTTCACGCTGCGCCCCGTAACTCGCTTCCGGGATATGGCTATTCATGGGTCGCACGGCGATTTCAACTCCAAGGTCGCCCGGAACCGATCCACCGCCAGGAGAGTCTACGAGCACGAAGAATCTTCCCGCGCCAACGTCGGGATCACCCCAGACGGAGACAATTGCCGGACCTATCCTCTTGTTTTGCAGAATGGGAGATGGGGGACCGTTGTGCGCATAGGAGCTCATCGTTCCTCCCACTGCGGCCAGAATGGAGAGAACGCAATTACGCCAGAAATGTGTCCTCAGGGAGTGGAGCACGATCATCCGTCATCTGCCTACTTCACCGTAATGGGAACCGAGGCGATGTGGTCTGCCCATTCCAGCCGGAGCTCGCCCTTATTGCCACCTTTATTGACGATCGAATACTTGAGCGTTTCCACCGGCGCCGCCGGCTTGCTCATATCCATCTTCACCTGGCCAAGGTCCTGGTCCGGGGAATACTGAAGTCCCCACTGTCCGGTCTGCTTGTTGATAATCAGCACCCAGGCATCGGGATCCTTGACGTTGACAAAAAGCGTATAGTCGCCCTTCGGCACCGCCAACCCGCCGACGTCGAGATCGGCGTCGCTGTGAAAGGCAGTCGCTGAATTGGCGCCTGCCCGCCAGATCGGAGCGGTAGGATCGCGCATCACCAGGCCGCCCTCTCCGAAGATTTTGCGTCCGCGCATAGATGGCGCGGAGTACTTGACGGTGATGGTCTTACCGCCGATCGTGCCGGTGGCGGTCTCGGCAGGGCTCGCCTGCTGCCCCTGCGCGGAGGTAAAACCGACGGCAACGATCGCGACAGCTACTAGCAGCAAAAATCTCATTGCAGGTTCTCTCCCTTGCGTTGGCATTTTACCAATAGGCATGACTGCGGGCGCCCCAGGCTCGTGCGATTGCGGCGCCGTCTATTCTGAGGAGAAGCAGATTCCCTTCGGGAATGACAGAAAGAAAGGCAACTGCAAATACAATCCGTCTTTGCTTTTCTTTCTGTCATTCCCGAAGGGAATCTGCTTCTGGTCTTCCTAATCCGTCTTTGCCCTTCTTTCTGTAATCCTGCTCGCATTCGTTGTGGATTGTTTGTAGGCGCATTTGATAGGCTCAAGCGGCGAGGATTCCCATGGCTCATTCCGTGACTCTTGAGCGGCCGGCGGCGTTAAAGCTGGGACGGCTTGTCTCTCTGGATGTGTTGCGGGGCATGACGATCGCGCTCATGATCCTGGTGAATAACAGCAACAAGTATGCATACTGGCCTTTCCACCATTCGGATTGGAATGGCTGGACACCGACCGACCTGGTCTTCCCGACCTTCCTTTTCCTTATGGGCGCTTCCATCGTCTTCTCCTTCGATGCGCGCCTGAGCCGCGGCGTGTCAAAAGGCGCTCTGCTGGTCCGCACAATCAGGCGCTTCTGCCTTTTGTTTCTTCTCGGACTGGTTGTGAATGGGTTCCCTTTCTTCCACTTGGGCACGCTGCGCATTTATGGGGTGCTGCAGCGCATCGCTATCTGCTTCCTGTTGGCAAGCCTCCTTTATCTCTGGGACCGCGGAGTTGCCAGCAAGGTTGTGCTGGTGGCGGTGGCGCTCATAGGCTACTGGATCCTGATGCGCTGGGTTCCGGTTCCCGGTTATGGGCTTCCGGGGCGCGATATCCCGCTGCTCGATAAAGACGCCAACCTGGTTGCCTACATCGACCGCCATATCTTCCCTGGACGGCTCTATGAGCACACAAGCGACCCGGAAGGCTTGCTGAGCGACCTGCCCTCCATGGCAACCACGCTCATGGGTATGCTTACCGGAATGTGGCTGCGAAGCGGGCGCAGCAAGGCCAGAAAGTGCGCCGGAATGCTGGTCGCCGGTGTCGTCTGTATCGCCTTGGGAGAGCTTTGGAACCCCTGGTTCCCGATCAACAAGAAGCTCTGGACGAGTTCCTTTGTTTTGTTCACGGCAGGAGTTTCGCTGGTCTGCTGGGCGCTCTGCTACTGGGCCGTGGAGATCAAAGGGTGGAAGGGCAAGTGGACAACGTTCTGGCTGGTGTTTGGCATGAATGCCATCACCGCGTACGTTTTTTCCGAATTACTGTCGGCGGCGATTTGGGAGATCCGCGCCGGTTCGCGAGGAAGCCTAGGCCCATTTCTCTACAAGAATCTTTTTGCGCCCATTCACCCGCCTGCCGTCGGCGCTCTGTTCTACTCAATTTCGTTCGTGTTGGTCTGCTGGCTGCCCGTGCTGGTGCTCTATCGTAAGAAAATTTTCCTCCGAGTCTGATCGCTACTCTGCAACATACGAAAGGTGAAAACAATGAGCATTCAAAGGTACGGCGCTGAAGGCAAGGGCGCCGGCAGCCGGCAGTTGCCGTTTGCCCGCGCAGTCGAAGCTGCCGGCTGGCTGTACGTATCCGGTCAAGTGCCCCTGCTCAACGGTGAGCTGGTTACAGGGAATATAGCTGTCCAGGCCCATGCGGCCATCAGCAATCTTTTAGCGATCCTCAAAGAGGCTGGATATGGACCCGAAGACGTGGTCCGCTGCGGCGTCTGGCTCGACGATCCACGCGATTTTCATGCCTTCAATGCAGTCTTTCGAGAGTACTTCGGCCGAAATCCGCCAGCCCGCTCCTGCGTGGCCTCGAGCATGGTGGTGGACTGCAAAGTCGAGATCGATTGCGTCGCCTACAAAAGACCCACGAGCTAATCAGTTTCCATACATGATCGACCATCACGGCATTTTCTTGCTCCTCGCTGCCCTGTGCGCGGTCATCGCGCTGATTCTCCTCATCGCCTGGGCCCGGATCAACCCCTTCATCGTGATTTTTGTTGTTTCCCTGGCCCTTGCCGTGGTTGCCGGGATGCCGCTGCCGCAGGTGGTCAAGTCGTTTGAAGCCGGGCTCGGCGGCACGCTGGGGCACATCGCGATCATCATCGGTCTGGGCACCATGCTGGGCAAGATGGTGGCGGAGTCCGGCGGCGCGGAGCGTATTGCGCAATCGTTGATCGGCTTCTTCGGCGAACGATGGGTTCCCTGGTCGATGATGTTGGTCGGCCTGATCGTCGGCTTGCCGGTTTTCTTCGAAGTGGGATTCGTACTCCTTATACCCATCGTCTTCACCGTTGCCCGGCGCACAGGCAAATCCCCAATCCTTATCGGCTTGCCCCTGGTGGCCGGCCTCTCCGTAGTGCACGGATTAGTGCCGCCGCATCCGGCGGCGATGTTGGCCGTTACCCTCTTTCACGCCGATGTTGGACGCACTATCTTCTATGGGTTGCTGGTCGGCATTCCAAGCGCCGTAGTCGCCGGACCGCTTTATGCGAGATGGATTGCTCCCAAGATTCACCTCCCCGCCGATAATCCAATGGCGGTCCAACTCGTCGATCATCCAACGGATCGCGGCTTACCAGGGTTCGGCATTACTGTCTCAACCCTTCTGCTGCCGGTGGTGCTCATGCTGCTGGCAAGCTGGGCTGACTCTTTCGGGCAGCCGGGCGGCCGCATCAATCAAGCCTTGCGTTTTCTGGGGGACGCCGACATCGCTCTCCTGATTGGGGTGATCGTCAGCTTTGTCACGTTGGGCAAAATGCGCGGCTTCACCCGCGACACGATTCTGAGGTTTTCCAACGAGTGCCTCGCGCCCACCGCGGTCATTACCCTGCTGGTCGGCGCCGGAGGCGGCTTCGGCCGCGTTTTGCAGGATAGCGGAGTCTCCCACGCCATCATCGACCTCGCCCTGCGCACCCATCTGTCGCTTTTGTTTCTTGCCTGGGTAATCGCCGCCCTCATTCGCTTGGCCGTTGGCTCCGCCACCGTCGCCATGAGCACGGCCGCGGGCATCATGGCCCCGGTCGCTCTGCACGTCGCGGGCATCCGGCCTGAACTGCTGGCTATCTCTGTAGGAGCAGGGGCGCTCATCTTCTCCCACGTCAACGATGGCGGCTTCTGGCTGGTCAAGGAGTACTTCAACATGGGTGTTGCCGAAACCGTCATGAGCTGGTCTATCTGCGAGACCATCATTTCGGTATTGGCTCTGTTACTGACCCTCGGGTTATCCGCGATTGTGCATTAGATCCTGGAGCAAGATGTGCTGGATCTACCTAAATACCCTGCGCGGCGTGAGAAGTAGAACGGGTGCCCCGGGCGTGACTACAGCACGGTTCATCGAGATATGGGGCACCCAGGATTAGTTGAAAGGAGAAAGGCTTGGTTGGCAATTACTCCTAATTTGTCATCTCGACCGGAGCGTAGCGGAGTGGAGAGATCTGCGGTTTCCCACATCTGGCGCTGATCTTCGCATCGCGTCCGAGGCTGTTCGATTCCGAACAGAGGATTCCAACAATGAACACCAGGGTACGCGTCCGCCGGAGCTAACCACATTGTTTTCAGAACCTCAATTCGGGCAATTATGGAAGGCAGAATGCTCGCGTTATAGCAGAGGACAGCGATGATCGATGATCAATGACCTGAAGTTCGCGCTGCGGCAGTTGCGAAAGTCGCCGGGATTCGCTCTGACGGCGGTGTTGACGCTGGCGCTGGGGATCGGGGCGAATACGGCGATCTTCTCGCTCGTAGACTCGATCATGCTGCGGCCGCTGCCCTTTCCTCAGCAGAACCGGTTGGCACGGATCGGATATGGCGCGGGCGAGGCCGGACCCTTTCCAAAGGGATGGATTCGGGCATTGGGAGAGCATTCCGCTTCCTTCTCCTCGATCAGTGGATTCGGCGCGGATGCGGAATCGAATGTGGCGGAGACGGACTCTTCGGACCGGGTGTTTGGCGCCGAGGTGATGGCGAACGCCTTCGACACGCTGGGCATTCATCCCGCCTTGGGCAGCTTCTTCAGCCGGCAAAACGGAACAGCCGGGCAAGATTTCGTCGTAGTGCTGAGCTATGGCTACTGGCAGCAACACTTTGGGCAAAATCCGGAAGTGATTGGGCAGACCATCCGCATCGACGGTATTTCGCGGCAGATCATTGGAGTTATGCCGCCCGGAGTCCGGTTCCCCTATGCCGATACCCAGTTTGTAACCCCGGTTGCGTTCAAAGGCGGTGATCCCATCGACCCGTGGAGGGACTTCAATCTCTATGCATTTGGCCGCCTGAAGAATGGGGTAGGTGCGGCACAGGCCGGGGCCGAAATACGCCGATTGCACGGGATACTGCTGCCCCTCTTTCCCTGGCGCATGCCGGATACCTGGGCATCGGAAATGACCGTAGTGCCGCTGCTCGAGTCGGAGATAGGCGCGACGCGCCCCCGCCTGCTGCTGCTGTTTGGAGCGGTGGGATTGATCCTGCTGATTGCGTGCGCCAATGTGGCTAACCTGATGCTGGCGCGGGCCGCGGGCCGCGGCCGCGAGATGGCGATCCGTGGGGCGCTAGGCGCTTCGCCCACCAGACTCTTTCGGCAGCTATTATCGGAGAGCGTCGCGGTGGGTGCGCTGGCGGGGATCGCGGGCCTGATGGCGGCGGCTGCGAGTCTCCAGGCTCTCGTGCGGCTGCTGCCGCCGGACACTCCCCGGCTAAACCAGGTGTCACTTCATTGGCCCGTATTTCTGTTTGCAGCGGCCGCATCGGTAATCACCGGATTTCTATTTGGGCTGGTCCCGGCGCTGAAGATGGCATCACCTCACCTGCAAGAGACGATGAGCTCCGGCAGCCGCAATGTAGCCGGCAAGTCATCGCAGTTCAAGCTATCCATGGCGCTGGTGATGGGGCAGATCGGGTTGTCGGTGGTGGTCATTACCGCCGCCGGCCTCATGCTGCACAGCCTCTACAGCCTATCGAAAGTAGACCCCGGATTTCGTACCGACCGCGTGATGACGGCGGAGGTGTCGCTGGATGCGGTGGCGTGCCGGCAAAAAGGGCGGTGCAACGCCTTCTTTACAACATTGCTGAATGACGCTCGTGGTATCGCGGGGACGGAAAATGTGGCGCTGGCCGATTCGCTGCCGCTAAGCGGACGGGACAACAACTATGCCTACGACGCGGAGGGGCACCCCAGGGCTGCGCGGGAGGGCGCATTGGTGGCGACTGGACGGACGGTTTCGTCCGGCTACTTTGCGACCTTGGGGATGCGGCTGCTCCAAGGGCGTCTGCTTACGGATCAGGATGCATCGGGAGCAAGCCACGCGGCGGTGATTAGCCAGAGCATGGCGGAGAGGCTGTGGCCGCATCAGGATCCGCTGGGCAAGCACATTATCAATGTAGTCGATGAGCCTACGCCCACGGTGTGGGATATGAACGTGACGTCAGTAGTGGTGGGAGTGGTAGGAAACACGCACGATAGTGGTCTGGCAGGCGGATATCGCGATGAAGTATATCTGCCGATGACGGGCAGATCGGAACAGCCGGTAATGTATGTTCTGCTGCGCACGCGCGCCAGCGCTTCAGAAGCGGCAGCCGGGCTGCGCAGGGTGGTGGCGGGGATCGACCCGCTGGCCCCGGTGACGCGTGTCCGCAGCCTTAATGAAGTGGTAGCGGCGTCGGTCTCGGCTCCGCGGTCGCTCGCGATTCTCTTGCTCTCTTTCGGTACCCTGGCGCTGCTGATCGGCGGAGTGGGCGTCTACAGCCTTATCGCATACATCGTGAGCTGGCGCCGGCGGGAGATCGGCATCCGTCTGGCGCTGGGCGCGATGCGATGGCAGATTGTGACCGCGGTTATGAAGCAGAGCCTGATTCTGGCCGTGGGAGGGTCCGCAATGGGATTAGTCACGGCCGCTCTACTAACTCAATTTTTGCGCAGCTTTCTATTTGGAATCACCCCGCTGGATCCGTTGACCTTCTGCACGGTACCGGCGGTGATGCTCCTCTTGGCTCTGTTCGCGGCGTGGGTTCCGGCGCGGCGGGCGGCCAGCGTCGATCCGATGGAGACGCTAAGAAACGAATAACGCAGCGGCTGTTTTCAGAGCAGCAAGCTCCGGTGGAAGCCACCTGGGAGTGCCCGGGATTCTCGGCCGGGGGATTTCGCAACTCTTAATCGGCAGTGTCCTCGTCCCGCTTGGTGTGTAAAGGATTGCGCTGCAGACGCGATCAAGACATCGTCGATAGAAAATTGTGGACGCCGGCCCATAAAAAACCCTGGCCTAAAAACAGGCCAGGGTTTCTAGTTTGCGAAGCCGATTGGGAAAATCCAGGTTAACGGCGGCCACCGCCCCCACCGCCGTGAAAGCCCCCACCGCCGTGAAAGCCGCCGCCGCCGTGGAAACCGCCGCCATGGAAGCCCTCTCCGGCATGGAAGCCGCCGCCATGGAAGCCGCGATTATAGTAACCGCCTCGGTAGAACCCACCATAAAAGCCTCCGTACCACGGCGGGTAGAACCCGAAGCCGAAGGGACTCCAGTATGGATTCATGCCGATAAAGGTGTAATCCCATGCATAGGGATCCCAATACCAACCTGGATAGAAGCCGGGCGCGCCGGCATACCCGGCCGCTATCTGATTATTCGCTTCGGCCAGGTACTGCGAACGCAAACTGCTCCAGTTGTAAAGTTCGCTCTCGGCCGCGTGAGTATTAAAACTAACCGGCTTTTCCGTAGCGCTCTCCCCAACTGTAAATTCGTGATGACCTTTCACCACGGTGTACTTACCGTCCCCCACCTCTACGGCCGCCTTGCCTTTAAACACCCTTGCGGTGGAATTATCGGCGTTGAACTGGTAGTAGCCGGGGTTCAGCAACTGAGTAGCTAGTCCGGACTCGACGACCTGCACATTGTTTTGGCGGTATATCTGATCCACTTCCACCGCCGCGCGGCCGTGCTCCAGATCCACCTTTGTATAGGTAAGGTCGGGCGAGACCATTCTTACGGAGCTGTTGTTGTCAAGGCGCAGAAAAATACCGGGCGTGAGTAAAATCTCCGCCTTGCCTTGCCCGGTGGAGAGAACCTGACCGGCATTGAGATCGGCGCTTCCGATATCGTGGGGAGTCAATGGCTCTCCTGCGAGATAGACCGCGCCTTCGATATAGTTCACAGTGCCTGGCCGGGCTGTATTTGCGGCAAATGCCGACGCGCAAAGAACGCCCATGCCAAGCAGAACGAGCGTTTTCAACCTGGACATCATTTTTTTAACTCCTCTGCTTCATTAGATGTGCAACGAGACGGAAAGGTCCCGAGCAGACGCCGCTACTCGGGCAAGCGAAAATATCTACCTGCGCCGCGTCTTTTCTCCGAAGAGTGGGTTTATAGGAGGAGGTCCCGCATCCCGGGACGATTTGTTCCTATCAGAATCTGGGATTGCTTAGAGGAGCGGGTGCCCCACGTCCGGATTCTCGGACGTGGGATTCCGCAAATCTCGATCGACACCCCCTAAAGGGAACCAGAACAGGCATTCAGGTATGCGCAGGCGAGCAAGATCGAGTCTCTCGCCGCACGGTCTCGAATTGCTTCTCCGGGCGCCGGATTCAAGCAATCTCCGGCTGACTCCGACCATCGCATCCTGGAGCATCGAAGCGACGAGTTGCGGATCTCTCGTTAGCTTTTCGGAGGCGGTTGCCAGCATCCCGGCGATCGCCCTATTGGATTGGGCCCCCATCTGTTGCGCGATCCTCGCTCCGTCCACGTCGGAGCTTACCGAGTAGAGAGCGACACTCGTCTTCGCGCTCCTCATCTTGGCTTCAAGAAAAGCAGTGATCAGAGCGGTCGCCATTTGTGGCAGCGTTTTACCCTTTTGCTCGTGGCAAACAAGTGCGACCGCGTCGCTAACCTCGCTGAGGTGGCGTTTCAAAGCGGCTTGTAAGAGCGCGCTCTTGTTCGGAAAGTACTGATACAAGGTTCCGACGGAGACACCCGCCCGCGACGCCACCCTCGTCGTGGTCAGCCGCTCCTTTCCCAGCTGTAGCAAAACCTGAATGGTCGCTTCAAGAATCGCCTCCACGCTTGCGGCCGAACGAGCTTGAACAGGCAATTTGCGGGGCTCTAAGAGCGCTTGTGAACGCTGCGGCAAATGCGAACTCCTAACCTGAAGCTTTCTTCATCTAAAACGAGAAAGTACGATGGTTGCAAGTGCTCAACAGATTAGAGAGAGAAACAGGATGACGAATCGGGAAAACCACAATCGCACGTTTATGCTCCGTAGCGGCTCGAAGGCCCTGAACCGGATAGGCTATGGAGCCATGCAACTTGCCGGGCCGCACGTTTGGGGACCTCCGCGCGATCTCGGGGCCGCCATCTCGGTGCTGCAAGAAGCAGTCGAATCCGGGGTCAACCACATCGACACCAGCGACTTCTATGGTCCGCATGTCGTGAACCAGATCATCAAGCAAGCGCTTCATCCCTATCGGGACGGCCTGGTGATCGTCACCAAGGTGGGCGCCCGCCGGCCGGAGGACAAGTCGTGGGTTCCGGCTCTTTCCCCGAAGGAGATCACCGACGCCGTTCATGACAATCTGCGAAACCTTGGCCTCGACACGCTGGACATCGTCAACCTTCGGGTCGGAGGAATGTCAGCGCCCTCCGAGGGATCCATCGAAGAGCCGCTGACTGTGCTTGCGGATCTCAAGCGGCAGGGCCTTATTCGTAGTATCGGTCTTAGCAACGTCTCTTCACGGCAATTCGAGGAGGCTGAGAAGATTACGGAGATCGTCTGCGTTCAGAACATGTACAACCTGATGCACCGGAACGATGATGCCTTCATCGTTGACCTTGCCCAGCGAGGCGTAGCATTTGTGCCGTTTTTCCCCTGGGAGGATTCACCCCATTGCAATCTGCGCTGCTCGACGCGGTCGCCGCATCAGTGCAGGCCACCCCAATGCAGATAGCGCTCGCGTGGCTCCTTCAGCGCTCGCCCAACATCCTCCTGATCCCGGGCACATCCTCAGTCAAACATCTTCGCGAGAATCTCGAAGTTGCGAAGCTTCAACTGTCCCCTGCGACGATCGCGGAACTCGATTCCATCACTCCTCAAGTTTCTTGAGCATGAAGGCGGTCGCTCAAAGGAATCCGCCTCTGCCCTTCTTCTCCGTCCTTTGCCTTTCTTTCTGTCATTCCCGCAGGGAATCTGCTTTTTATATTCGCAGCGCTGTTATCCGGGAGACCAGAAATAGATTCCCTGCGGAATGACAAATCGGAAAAGCAACTGCGGATACAGAAGGCCGGCGCACTGTGCCAGTGTTGCTCTACGCGATGGCCGGGTGTGTCAACCGAAACCGGTTGATTGTTCAAATGCGTGCGCGAGTTCGAGGACACTGAAATCTTGTTTATCCCGGCCGACGATCTGCACGCCGACGGGAAGACCTTCGGTCGTAAAGCCGGCCGGCACAGAGGCTGCGGGGTTTCCGGTGGCGGAGATGTACCAGCAGGACTTCATCCAGTCGATGTAGTTGTCTAAGTGCACGCCGGCGATCTCGGTTGGATAGGGTGTGTTGACGTCGAACGGAGGCAATTGCGTGGTGGGGAGGATGAAGTATTCATACTTCTCGAGGAAAGCCTGGAAGCGCGCCAGACGAGAGTATGGGCAACCTCGGCGCGAGCGATCTCCTGGCCGGAGAGCTTGATTCCTGTCTGAATTTCCTCTTTGAGAGTGTCCTTGAACTCGCCGGAGTTTTGCTGCAACGCTGTGCCGTAGTTGGCGGCGGTCGTCCATGCACGAAGAATGCGGAAGGAAATTTCAGCGGGAGAGAAGTCGGGCTCAGCCTGCTCGACGACGCAGCCGAGAGATTCGAACGTAGCGCGATGCGCGTCGATGACGGTGCGGACGCGCGGGTCGAAGGGCGCGCCGCCGAGGTCTTTGAACCATGCAACGCGCACACCTTTGAAGCTGCGATCGAGCGGGCGGGCGAAAGAGGTCGCCGGGTTCGTTGATGGCGAGCGGCGTGTTGGGGTCGGGGCCCGCGATGGTGCTGAGCGAGAGGGCGAGGTCGGCGACGGACCGGCCGAGGCATCCCAGGGTGTTGAGAGTGGACCATCCGAAGCCTGCCTCGGGATTGGGCACGCGGCCGATGGAGGGGCGGAAGCCGACAACATTGCAGAACGCGGCAGGATTGCGCAGCGAGCCTCCGGTGTCGGACCCGGTGGCAACGGGGACCATGCCGCAGGCCAGCGCGACGGCTGCGCCGCCGGAGGATCCGCCGCAGGTTTTGCTCAGATCGTAGGGATTGCGGGTTGCGCCGAAGAGGGTGTTAAAGGTTTGCGAGCCGGCGCCGAATTCGGGTGTGTTGGTCTTGCCGACGATGATTGCGCCGGCCCGCCGCATACGTTCGACGATGATGTTGTCTTCGGCGGGGAGATAGTCCTTGAAGAGCGGCGAGCCGAAGGTGGTGCGGATGCCGCGGGTGTCGATGAGGTCCTTGTGGGCGACGGGCAGGCCGTGCAGCGGTCCTAGCGTTTCGCCGCGCGCCTGCATCTCGTCGGCCCGTGTGGCGGCTTCGGCGGCCATCTCGGCGACGAGTGTGACGATAGCGTTAACCTTGGGATTGACACGGTCGATCTGCTCGAGGTGCCCGGCCAGCGCTTCGCGTGCGGAGAGCTTCTTCGCGCGAATCAGCTGGGCCATCTCGACTGCGCTGGTGAAACACAACGGGGAGGCCGCGGATTCGCCTTTAAGAGAGCCCCTGGAGAAAAGAGAAGCGGCAGCAATCCCTGTCAGGACTTCGCGGGGAGCCGGCTTGTCTGGGACCATGTGGACGACTCTATCATCTGAGGGCGGAACGGTAAGAGTCGGACCTCCAAAATCGCCTCCCCTCCACAAGCGAATCTTTGGGAGCCGGCGGGATCATGGTGAAGCCGGTCTCTGGCCTGTGTGATGCACGCACTCGTTTCCTTTGACCCTTCTCAAACCTCTTGAGATGACGAGATAAGTGAAATCCGTATTTTGGGTAACTTCACTAGGTTTTGTCAGTCAAGCAAGGCTTTGGATTCACCTGGGCGCAGCGGCGCCAAACAATTTTGTCCCAGTGTCGGAGGAGCATCGCTTGGTGAGTTCGTTTGCGAAGTACATCGCATGGTTTTTGCGTGAGATTCATTGGGTCTTCTGCCGTGACAACTGTTTGAGTAATGTGTCCAGAGGCATGATCTCAGTCTTTGCGTCGTGCTTATAACTCTCCTGGCCTGGGTAAACAACAATTTGATGGTTGGCTTTGACGTCGGCGCAACCAATATAAAATCCCTTACTTGGCTTCGGATCGCTGAGAGAACGCTTGATCTCGATTGCCCACCGCTCATTTGCCGCGGTCTCTAGGACCAGGTCAACCTCAGCTCCGGCAGAGGTGCGGTAAAACCATGCCCGTGTGTTGACGGGCGCCGTACTCAAGACGTTCTCGACAATCATTCCCTCCCAGCTCGATCCGACCACGGGATGCCCCAGTAAGGTCTCCTGATCGCGTATCCCCAACAGTGTATGCAGGAGGCCGCTATCGCGCACATAGACCTTTGGGGAGCGGACGAGGCGCTTGCCGACATTGGACGCCCACGGCTGCAGACGGCGCACGAGCAGGAGGTCAACCATGATGTCGAGATATCTGGCGACCGTCTGGCCGCTGATCCCCAACCCCGCCGCAAGCTGCGCCGCGTTCAGCATCTGGCCTTGATTGTGCCCCAGCATCTGCCAAAAGCGATGAAGAGTCTCCGCTGGAATGCGTGGACCCAACGAGGGTACGTCCCGTTCCAAATAGGTCTGGATGAAGGCCGCGCGCCATTCGTAGCTCTGAGGCTCGGTTTCTGCGAGAAAACTATCCGGGAAGCCTCCTCGCACCCATAGAGCCTGGCTGGCATTGGGGGAGAAACCAACTACTTCTCTTTCCAGGAATGGGGTCAACTCCATGTAGGCGATTCTGCCCGCGAGCGTCTCCGCAGACTGCTGCAAGAGATCAATCGATGCCGATCCGAGTAAAAGGAAATACCCGGTGCGTTTCCTTTTTCGCTTTCTGCGGTCGATCAAGCCCCGTAGAGTTTGAAAGATTCCCGGAAGACGGTGGATCTCGTCCAGTATCACGAACCGGTCTTCATAATCGGAAAGGTAGAGTTCCGGGTCAGCAAGCTTGGCACGATCTGAAGGAAGCTCTAGGTCGAGGTACAACGCTGAATTGTCAATCTCACTGTTGAGACTGAGGGCAAGCGTCGTCTTGCCAACCTGCCTGGGCCCGAGCAATGCAACGGCGGGGAACTGACCTAAAAGCTGAATGAGCCGGGTTGTGGCGGCACGCCAAATCATACCTTGCAATTATTCCACAGCGTGGAAGAAATGCGAGGTAAATCCGGGCGCCAGCCAAGGTTTCCAGGATCCGTGTCCCCAGAAGAGACTTGAACAGTCCCTTTAGCAGGTTTGTCCTCATGATCGGGAAGCGATAGTCTCCTCACCGGCGCCGCGCAGGCCTTCCTCAAGACGAGCCGCCTGGGCCATCAGGTAATCCTGCTCGGGAACACTTGCTCGTACAGGCCGGCCGCACTCCGGAAGTGCCGGACCGCGCTTTCCCGATCGCCGGTCATTTCGAGCAAATGGGCGCGAACCGCGTCCAGGCGATGATGCTCGGCAAGCCGGACATCGCTATCGAGCGATTTAAGCAGTTCGAGACCTCTCGACGGGCCATGCACCATGGCCGTTGCTATGGCGTGATTCAGCGTCACTATGGGGCTCGGAGCTATACGTCTCAGCAGCTCGTACAAGGCCAGGATCTGCGGCCAATCCGTGTCTTCCGCTCGCGCCGCCTCGTCATGAACCGCGGCGATGGCTGCCTGAAGCTGATAGAGGCCAACGGCTCCTTTCGACAGCGCCGCGGTCAGCAGCTCGATACCTTGTTCGATCTCCTGCCGGTCCCACAGAGTGCGATCCTGTTTGTCCAGGGGGATCAATTCCTCATGCGGTCCGGTGCGTGCCGCGCGCCGGGCATCGGTGAGCAGCATGAGCGCCAGCAAGCCGGCGACCTCTGCATCTTCGGGTAGAAGAGCCTTAGCGCCGCGCGTCAGCCGGATGGCCTCACGCGCCAGATCGAGCCGCTGCAGGCGCATTCCGATGCTGCTGGAGTACCCTTCGTTGAAGATCAGGTAAAGCACATGGAGGACTGCGGGCAGCCGTTGAGCACGCTCTGCAAGAGAAGGCAGACGGAAGGGCACTCCCGACGCCTTGATGCTCTGTTTGGCGCGGCTGATCCGCTGAGCCATCGTCGCCTCGGGCACCAGAAATGCATTGGCGATCTCCGCTGTCGTCAATCCGCCTAGCGCTCGCAGCGTCAGGGCAATCGCCGAGGACGAAGTCAGCGCCGGATGGCAGCACATGAACAATAGGATCAGCGAGTCGTCGGGGTCCATGCTCATATCGGGCTCGATATCGCCAGGGAGCGCCACGGGCTCTACATCCATCGCGACCGTGGTTTCCCTCTGGCGACGGGCAATTTCGCTGCGCACCTGATCCGTGATCCGGCGCGACGCGATCTGAATCAGCCAGCCGAATGGATTATCGGGCACGCCCTGTTGCGGCCATTGCATGAATGCCGCCAGCAGCGCCTCCTGCACGGCGTCTTCGCCGGATGCAAAGTCACGATAGCGGCGGGCGACCACTCCGAGCACCCGCGGCGCAAGTTCGCGCAGCAGTTGCTCGGAGTCTGTATCCCATGGCTTGGTCATCGCAGCACTTGTTACAACATCTCCTGCGGTGGCGCACTCATAACCGGACGCACTTCAATCGGCATGTTGAGTGGCGCCCCGCCGGGGCTCGGAGCCGCCGATATCTCGGCGGCGATGGCATACGCCCGCTCCGCAGTATCGACGTCCACGATCCAAAAACCGGCAAGAAACTCCTTCGACTCCGGGAACACACCGTCGGTTATCGGTGCGCCGTCCTTGCCGGCCCGGATCAGCTTCGCCTGCTCGGGAAAGCTGAGTCCCTCGGACGACACCAACTCTCCGGATTCATGAAGACTCCGGTTCAGGTTCTTCATAAAAGCGATGTGGGCCTGCAGGTCGGCATGGCGCCAGTTAGGGACTCCCTGCCCCGCCCTCATCGTGTTCATCATCAGAATGTACTTCATTCTCTCCCCCTCGAACTCCCACCATTCGCCGGCGGCATCGCCAGCCGCCGCACTTCCATCGGCATGTTGGTCGGCACGCCTCCCGGCCCCGGCGCCGCGGAAATCCGGCCCGCGATGGCGTACGCGCGTTCGAGAGTGGCTACATCCACGATCCAGTAGCCCAGCAGGAACTCCTTGGATTCGGGGAAGATGCCGTCGGTGACCGGCAGCCCGTTCTTCTCCCCGCGCACCATCTTGGCTTCCGCTGGCTCGGCCAGGCCCTGCGTGGCCACAAACTCCCCGGAGCCGGTCAACTCCTTCACAATCGTCCGGAGGCGCTCCATGTGCGTCTCCGCCTCCTTGGGCGACCAGGTGTGATAGGCGCCAACACCTTCCTTCGTGGCGGACATCATCAAAATGTATTTCATCTCATCCTCTCCTTTGCTCGTGTGCTCACCTGATTTTCTCGGTCCTTCCTTGCCCGACCCGTTCTGCGCTTTCATGGGGTAGTCGGAGCCGTCCTCGCGTTCTCTACATCCCTCCGGAAAAATTATTTTCGAGCCTCGAATGGGGCCGGCATGTCGATTTCCACCTTCCTTATCCGACATACCAGTAGAGGTGAGAAATGGCGATCGATGAGGAAGTAGTGGACGTCAGCCAGGACTGGGAGCTCGCCTGCGACGTCCAGCAGCGGTTTATGGATGGCGCAGGCCGGAACGCCCGCTTCGCCGAATACGGCGCGCGGTGCCGCCAGCTTCGAGCCCTCGGCGGCGACTGCTTCGACTTTATGCCGCTTGCGGAGGACCGCCTGGCGCTGGCCATTGGCGACGCCTCCGGCAAGGGGCTCGCCGCGGCGCTCATGATCGCCAGTGTGCAGTCTTCGCTGCGGACGGCGGCGCTGTTCACCAGCGACGATCTGGCCAGACTGCTTAAGACCGTGAATCTCCAGGCATATAATTGGTCCCTCGATGACCGCTTTGCGACTGTGTTCTATGGCGTCTTCGACAGAACCACGCGGATGCTCCGCTATGTGAACGCCGGGCACAATCCGCCGCTTGTTCTTCGCCGGAACGGCGCCGTTGAATGGCTCGAACCGAGCGGCGCTCCCGTTGGCATGTTTGCGGATTCCAATTACCGGGAGAGCATCCTCCCCCTGAATCCAGGCGATGTGGTGATCACCTACACAGATGGAGTGGTTGAAGCCACGAATCCGCAGGCGAGGAGTGGGGCGTCGAGGGCCTCCTGAAGGCGGCGGCCACCTGGGATCCACAGTGTGTGAAGGATGCTGAAGACCTAGTCCGGCAAATCTTCAATGCCATGGATGATTTCTCCGGCGGCCGCCAGACCGATGATGCGACGGTGGCCGTTCTGCGCGTGGTGTGAGCCGAGTGAATCAGATGGGTTGCAGCGATTTGCGACTCCGATGTCGAAGGTAGGTCGCTCCCATCCAGTGATTTGCTCCCCCCCGGAATTCGGAAAAATATGTGTTGCATCCTCCTAAAGCCCGGCGCTAGACTGCATGTCGTCTTTTGAGAATCGGCTATCGGGAAACCAGCGTAGTAGCTCGCGCCAGTTTGATCCTCACTCGCAAGGGAAGGGTTGGTCCCGCAAAGCTGCATTCTACCGGCCCCCGGCTCCCCGGCCCCATCGCAACGTGGGTTAAATCCGCCAAATATGGAGGGAATGCCATGGCAGGTGACGACCAAGTATTAGCAAAACATCGGGCGGCAGCGGCAAAGGTTGTGGATCGGATCGCGCAGGACTCTGCCTACCGTCAGCAGTTATTGGAAAATCCTGCGGAGGCTTTGCAAACCCTTCTGGGACTGGGAATGGTACCGGAGGAAGAAGCCACCCATCTCGCCGCCCTTTCCTTAGGTAATAAGTGCGGGACCGCGAAGACCTGCGATCAAACCTGCGGCAAACACTCGTGTTCACATACTACTTGTTACTACTCTTGCGCTTATACCTCAAAAGTGGTGGAGGGAAGTCTTTCGTAGCTCTGCCGGCCATACTTCCGCTGTCGAAGTTCCCGAGTCATCGCAAGGAGGCTTTCGTTGAGCGGAAGAATTAGCCCAAAAGGAAGCTTGACCATGACCGATCCAAAAGAAGTGAATACACTCCGCAACGAACTTAAGAAAGTGCTCGACAGGATCGAGAGCGACTCTAGCTATCGTCAGCAACTTGTCAACAGCCCCAGTAAAGCGTTGGCTGCGGTGATGGATACCCAAAGTAAAGACGCGCCCAAGCTATTAGCCAACGTGGATGTGAAGCCGACAGGCTGCAAAGGCAACATCACCTGCAAGATTACGTGCTTATACACTTGTGGTCCGAAATTTAAGACCTGCGGCGGTAGCAACAAAAAAATATTCGAAGAGTCTTGAAGATACTGACCTCCGGCCCAGGATCTCTCATCTAGGAACGGTTTGTAAATGGATCAGGTAGGCGTGGAAAGACGGTTCGTCGTGCCACTGAATGATCCAAAATCTCTCGCGGAGCCGAGTCTCCCTCCCGCGTTAACTCGTGACGAGTTGAACTTCTCCTTCTTGCCCATCATTAGGGAGGCCTGTGAGCACTCCCAGAACAGGATCACCCATAGCTCAGCCCCGTCGTTATCCAACATGTGGATTGAGGTCGAGAGCTGTCGAGGCGCTACGCCGCAGCAGGGCTGGAAGCTTCATGTCTCGGCCGGCATCTCTTCGGCAACAGAGGTTCTGCGCGCGGCGCTTCCAATACTCTTGGCTGAGAAAGTAAGTTTCAAGGTCGCCGCATCGTTAAGGGTACTGGAGTATCTCAATGAAGGAAATGCCGGCCTGAGCCAGATCGGAAAATTCATCACCGTCTATCCGCAGGACGACGCGCAAGCTGTTCGCTTGGCGACGACATTAAACGGGGTCACTCGTGGTCTTCGCGGGCCGGCTGTCCCGTCTGATCGGCCACTCGTCAAGGGCGGGCTGGTGTTCTACCGCTATGGAGGATTCGATGGCCGGCATATCCAGACCTCTATGGGTGCGATTGTGTCGGCAATCAGCACACCAGATGGTGAATTGGTAGAGGACCAGCGACCAGTGGCCTACCGGTCGCCTGAGTGGGTAGAAGATCCGTTTCTGGCTGCCGGCGTTGCCGCAGAATCGAAAACGCAATCACCGGAGTTCATCTGTGGCCGCTTTCTGCCCATTGCGATGTTGCATCGTTCCTTCCGTGGCACGGTTCATCTGGCGATCGATATCGATACGCCGCGCCGCTGCGTGCTCAAGCGAGCTTGGCGCGACGCGATGCTAGACCGGGATGGCCGCGATGCTCGCGACAATCTTCGCCATGAAGCTGCTGTTCTATCTCGACTTGCGCCTGATTCAAGTTTTCCGGCCGTGTATGACTTAGTTGAACAGGATGGAGACCTGTTTCTGGTTCTGGAAGATATGGAGGGCCAGACGCTCGAAGAGCACATCGCGGAATTATCCACGCGAGGTCGCTACGCTACACCTGAACAGATCGTGGACTGGGGAAGGCAGTTGGTACGCCTGCTCGAAACCATTCATGCCCAAGCTCTGACTTATGGCGATTTGAAATCTGCCAACGTCATCATCGCGCCGAGCGGACAACTTCGTCTGCTGGACTTTGGGAGTGCATATGACATATCTGGCCGCCTTCCACCGTTTGGGAAAGGTACCGTCGGATACATGTCACCGCAGCGGGAGCGCGACGAGCTGCCAACCATTGCTGATGATATTTATGGTTTGGGAGCGCTGCTTTTTTTCATCGCGACCGGAGCCGAACCATCACAGAGGCCCAGTCCCGCACGGCGGGTCGGCCGCGACATTTGCCTGCTGAATCCCAGTATCGGTGCCGGGTTGACCGAGGTCATTGCAACATGCCTTCGTGAAAATCCTGGCGATCGATATTCATCAATGATGGATCTTGACACAGCACTCAGAGGAATCGAGCCGGCGTTATCAGTAAATTCACCTGCTTTCGGATTGGAAGAACTCCAAGAGAGCGAGACTGGGGCCAGAACGCGTATACGGATGCAGGCCCAACGTTTGCTGGACACACTTTGCGCAGATGCAATACCGGCCACCGATGGCAGCGGCCTGTTCTGGATTAGCCGGCATGAGGGCTCGGGTGGATTTCTCTCTTGCGACATTAGTACCGGCGCCGGCGGCTCGTTGCTTGCCCTGGCAGAGTTGGTCGGCGAGTTCGGGAACACAAAACATTGGAGAATACTCGCCGAGGCCGCGCGCTGGCTGGCTTCGAGGCAATCTGCAGCTCGTTCGATTCTTCCCGGTTTGTACGTCGGAGAGGCGGGCGTTGGGGCTGCGCTCTTGCGTGCCGGCCAATTGCTTGACGACGCCGAATTGGTCGCCGCTGCAGCGGACCGCGGACGTCGGATCGCGAAACTGCCTTACGTGTCTCCGGATGTATACAACGGAACGGCCGGGCGTCTGCTTTTTCACCTCCTGCTCTGGGATCAAACGGGCGACGAAGAACACCTCAAGAATGCAATCGATGCTGGAATGATGTTGCTGGCTGCTGCCGAAAGCGCGAAGGAGGACGAAAGCCGATGGAGAATTCCTCCGGGGTACGAGGGGCTAAGTGGTTGCGCAAACCTGGGCTATGCGCATGGTGCCGCTGGAATCGCGGACGTGTTGCTCGATCTGTTCGAGGCGACTCATGACGAGCGATTCCTTGTTCCTGCCCAGCGCGCAGGCCGCTGGCTGCAACGGCTGGCGGTTCCCGCGCTCGAGGATGGCAGCGGGCTCGCATGGCCATCAGACGAAGGCGAGCAACTGTTCCCCGCAATGTGGTGTCATGGCGCCAGTGGAATCGCACGCTTCTTCCTGCACGCTGACCACCTGGGCGCATTCCCAAATGCTCAAGACATTGCGCAAGGTGCGGCGCGCAGCGTTGCTCGTGGAGGTCGTTGGGCTGGTCCTACGCAGTGCCACGGCTTGGCTGGCAACGTTGAGCTGCTGCTCGACATGTTCCAGGCTACCGGGGATGGAGCTTATCTTAACGAAGCCCGTTCCCTTGGGAGCATCCTAGAAACATTCGCTTCGGAACGGAACGGCCGGCTTGTATGGCCCTCGGAGGAGCCGACAGTCATCAGTCCAGATTATATGGTTGGCTATGCCGGCGTAGCACTTTGTCTGTTGCGCCTCTCTGAGCCGGAACGATTGCCACACCAACTGAGCCGGGCTGGATTTCGTCATCGGCCAAGGTCGCGCGCGCCGCAGCAACAACATTGGCACGATAGATCCTCTAACCGTAGGCATAGTGCGAGTAATTCCGCGGATATCATACGGCTGCTATCGCAGCCATTGGGTACGCACAGGGTAGCACGCCTGCAGGACGCGGCCTTCACCAGGCATGGAGCACGATCCCGGCGCCAATGCGCAGCAGGTTTTGCTCGTTACTGGCGTTGTTTGGGAGTTGTGTTCGCAGGTAGTCGGCCTGAATAGCGCGAATGGCGAAGTGCCTGTTCGCGCTCCCGTCCACTCCTCCGCCGGCCAGAATCGCCGGGGAGTTGGCGGCGTCGGCCAGAGAACCGTTGGCCGCCGGGAACATGGAGTCAAAGCCATGGGCGCGGCCGGCCAGTCCCTGCGCGAAAGCGGAATACCGCGAGAGCTTGTCGCCGGAGAAGCGGAAGGTGTAACGCGCCCCGGCCGTGAAGGTCACCAGCGAGAGTCCATATCCAGCCACCATGCCTCAGTTGGACTTCGAAGCATTAGTGCTTTGTTCGAAGCTCGCTGCTCAAACGTTCGTAATGGTCCGTGGAAATGAAATCTGCTCGTGCGCGGATGGCTGCCTTCCATCTTGGCATTACAGCGTCCAGCGAGCCAAAATTGTACTCCTGGCCCCAGCCCTGATTCTCGCTATCCGTAAAACCATCCAGACAGTAAAAACTCATCAGATAACTAAGCTTGTGACCGTAAGTTACAAACTTTTTGAGCCGTGCATACTTTTTCGCATCCCACTCCTCGCGGCTGGCCTCCCCCCCTTTCTCTACATAAGACCAGTCCACTCCCCACCAACGATGATAGTTATCGGCGCGCTGGGTTGCGATCTGCTCTGGAGCCACTAAGACCAGGCTGTTGATGTACTCCCGCTTCGGCAGGTGGTTCGGGTTTTCCGCGGGCTTGGTCACGGTGCCAAAGACGCGAATGGCTCCGCCTACCGGCACATCGTCATAAAAGAACTTCTGCTTGATATCGTTCTGTTTGTCTTCCACCAGCACCATCATCGGTCGCAGCTTGAGCGGGGACTGTTTTGCAAGATCGTCGGTCTTGATTGCCGTCGTTAACCAGTCCTGATAGTGATCCAGCAGCGCATTGATCGCTTGCAGGTGCTCCGGCGGATCGTTCTTGATATCCAGATAGAGGGTGATCAGCGGCCAGTTTCCTTTGTTGCCATCCTTCAACGCTTTTTCCATAAGCGGCCTGACCTTTGGAAAGAAGTAGCTTTCAAGTGTCGGATCGTCGGCTGAAGCGTTTTTGGCGCCGTGGATCAACAGAGATTTTCCGTTGATCCATGCAAGGTCTTCTTCCACCGCAAACGGCATTCCGGCGGCAATCGCGCGATCAAGGCGATCTTCGTACTTACCGTGATCTGGATAAGCGTTATGCGCTAATACTATTGTTCGTGCTCCCGGAGTTACCGGCTTTTGCGCCTGCGCCGGCGTTCCCGCAAATATGCACAATACGATTGACAGAGCTGTAATCTTCATCGTGTGGTTCTCCGGTAGTTATATTTCTCGGCTGATAACAACTGCGCATTTGCTTGAATCGGGGGACAAGGACTGCACGCTTGGGGCCATGCAGCCCAACGCTCTCCCCATCAAAATTCGATCTTTAAGCCGAATTGCAATTCGCGAGGGGTTCCCGTTCCCGTGGGGTTCGTGTTGTACGAGTTGGTAATGAGGCCGTAGGAGTTTGGATTGTCGACTCCATCGCTCGGCGGCGCCCAGTTGGTGTTCGGCTGCCCATACTGCACACCATTGAGAACATTGAAAGCTTCTGCCCGGAACGTGGCGCTGACTCGATCCGTGATGGGAAAGCGTTTCTTCAGGGATGGATCGATCTGCCAGACGCCTGGTGCGCGAACCGCGTTGCGTCCGAGGTTGCCCCATGTGCCGGGCGCTGGATAGGAGAAGGCATCTGGGTTCAGCCAGTTTGCGGGCGTTTTGTCTCTTGGATAGAGGGGCACGCCTGGAATACGGTCAGGCCGCTGGTTCTGATTCAGTTGGTCAGGAAGCTCGCTGGTGTTCCGGTTTACTGTGACGTTGAGCGGCAGACCACTGCGCGCGTAAGCGATCGCGCTCAGCTGCCAGCCCCCCACGATCAGATCGACTGGACGAGAAGTATTGCCCAGGAAAGCGTGCCCTCTCCCTATCGGAAGCTGCCAGACGGAGCTTGTAGTGAAATAGTGCCGCATGTCCTGGTCACTCGATGCGCGTTCGCAGGGCAGGCATTTGATATTCTGCGGCGTATCGGACTCGCCCCCGCCGATACCTCCATTATTGATGGAGTGAGAAAATTCGTAATTGACGCTGAGCAGCAGCCCGGTCGAGAAATTGCGCTGAAGGTTTACCTGAAATGCGTTGGTACTGGCGTGATTCGTAAATTCCTTGTACTCGAAGCCTTGGGCGAATGCCGGATAAGGCAGCAGGCCGGTGACAGGATCAGCGCCGTTGATCACCGTATCGTTAAAGACATGTTCGACAGCTGTTCCAAAATAAGCTGCCTGCAAGATGGTTTGACGAGCAATCTGATGTTGAATCGATACGGTCCATTCATTAGCCGCTGTATCTTTGCGGTGGATGTCCGCTCCCGTGGGGCTGTTACTCGATTGCCCGACCCCCGAATTTGGATATACCGGATAGCTGACGTTATATAGCGTGTAATCGGTACTTATATTACCGATGGGATCGCCCAGACTGCCGAACTGGCCGTTGCCATAGTAGATACCAAATCCGCCTCTCAGCACCGTCTTTCCTTTTAACGCCCCAGGTGCCCATGCCAGGCTGACTCGGGGAGAGAAGTCCAGACGGTTCGGGTAATACCAGGGATATGAGCTGGGACAGATCACGTTAGGACAGTGCAGCGGATCGACACTGATGCCGCGGCCAAGAACTTCATGGTCCTGGCCAAAATATTCATAACGGAGCCCCACATTCATGTTCAAAGTCGGGCTTGCTTTAAACTGGTCCAGAACGTAAAGATAGGTCTCTTTCAGTCGTGCGCCGGTCAGCGGATTCGCGCCGCGGTAGTAGACGGAGTTAATCGAATTCTGAAGGAAATCGCCGGTGCTGTTAAAGCTGAGCTCCCAATCCGGACTGTTCGGCGATGCCTTATTTTCCTGCATGGCAAGAAAGGTGACGCCCGCTTTGATCGTATGCCGCCCGTGCTGAAAGGTAGCATCGTCGACAAAGGAAAAGGTGTTGTCGTTGCGCGTCGTCCCGCTGGACGTATCAAGCGTGGTAAAGGGAGGAATGGACAACAAAAAGGGAAGCTGCGTGGTCTGCCCCTCCAGCGACACCGTTCTGTTGAAACCGAATTTGAAGTCGTTCAGAAGCCGCGGAGAGAATGTGTTCTGCAGATCGATGACCGCACTCGGCTCGACTCTCGTTGTGGAAACCTGTGAGGGGATTAATGTGATCGGGTTTCGAACTCCGTATAGGCATCCATATTAAAGCGGGCGAAGGCGCTCATCTTGTCATTGATGTGCCAGTCCACACGCGCCAGTCCCGAGTTCTCTGTCGTAACCTGAGGGCCGCTGCCGAACCATTGCATCGAGACCGGATCGAGAGGCACCTGGCCTTGCGGAAATGCGTTGATGAGAGGAGCCAATATAGGTTGTTCGGCCGCTACCTGGGCGCGATAAGCCGGGCTGGGCACGATACCGCTGAGAACCTGATTGATATTTTCCCGCAGACCTTCATAGTTGGCAAAGAAGAAGAGTTTCTTCTTCACAATCGGTCCCCCCAGGTTCCCCCCAAAATCGTTGTATTTCAGCGCCGGGAAGCTGACCGGCCGCGCCCCATGGAGAAGCATCGAACACGCTGTTCCGAATAAACTCCCACACCGAGCCGGAGAACTTATCGCCGCCCGTCTTCGACGAGACTTCGATCTGGCCGCCGGGTGCGCCGCCCTGGTCCGCGCTGTAGGCAACGCTGTTCGCCCGAAACTCAGCGATCGCCTCCGTGGAAACCTGCAAGCGCATATTGACATCGACGAATGAATTATTGATGCCGGAATTCTACACCATCCAGATGCCAGGTGTTGTCCTCGTCGGACAACCCGGCGAATCTTACATCCTGGCCCTGGCCAGTGCCTGAATCGATGGCTCCCGGGATCAGGGAGATCAAACCGACGAAGCTGCGGCCATTGATGGGAAGGTCCGTTGCCTGAGTGCCATGGACCACGCCTCCGATTTCACCGGAGGACTTGGACAATCCTGAGTCCGGCTGTACCTGTATCTCCGTTGTGCCTCCGGCCACACGTGAGATTTGCGTCCAGCGTCCAGATCTGGCCCACGTCAAGACTGACACTTTCAAATTGCAGTTTGGTGAAACCCTCAGCCTCTACAGTCACTTGATAGAACCCAGTCGAGAGAGGGGATGGTGTAGACGCCGGCTTCATTCGTCCTGGTTGTGCGCTCCACGCCGGTTTTAAGCGATTTGATCACAATGTTCGCGCCCACGATCCTTCTGCTGACCGGATCAGTGACGGTACCGGTGAAAGTGCCGTCGTTCGTCTGCGCAATCAGGGGTAATGTCAAGAATAGAAGTAGAAAGAACGACAACAGCCTCTTCATGAAAAAATCCTTCTTTCCTCTGGCCTTTGACCAGCTGTGCGATTGGTGCAATGCGGCCATGACGGTCCCGGTCCGCCGTACAGCCTGATTTATGGGCTATCTTCGGAGCCAGCAAGCAGGGTTTGAACCTATGTAGCGGGCTGAGTAGTGTAGGGCCATTCAAGCCGACGAACCTTAGCACTGGCTTAGGAAAGTGGGCTTGTCATTCAGAATTCACGCTACTTCTGTAGAAATTTCATATTCGCTGATATGGATTGCGTCTCCATGGATGTTCTCTGTAAGGAGGAACTGCAGGAAGTCAGAATCCATTCGATGCACCATCGACAATTGACGCCAATGGCTTTCTTACTCTAATTTCACGGTCTATCTCTGTCTGAAAACCGCGAAAGCGGCAAAGCGTTATCTCAAAATAGAAACTAGCGGGCAGCATTTGCCTACGAGGCATTCTCTGGATTCTTCGCCTATGGCTCAGAATGACTGCCCGTGGTGAGGGTTGAGTGGAGCTAAAAGGATTGCAAACGGAACTACCACCGATGTCGAGACTGACTGGTGTATTCTTTGGGCCGCGACTCGAAATGTTATCAGCTAGTAACTGCCGATTTGTCGGTCACTCGCCCGGAACACGGACAGTTGGCGTTTCTCCGTTTGGATTGGTCGATGAGCGGATCGGCGATTTGGCACTCACCGAGTCCCGAGTCATTATTCGGGAAGGTTGCCGGACGCTTCCCGTTCAACGGGTAGTAACAGTTGAGTTGTGCTTAATAGATAGTCAGCGATAGTTTGCGGACCACTCTGCGGGGAGGTCGAAATATGGACGAGCGCGGCGCGCAAACAGGGGAAGGCGATTCAGGACTGACACCCCTGGTCACTATGTTTTCCGGAGCCAGAGTCTCGTATGATATCCCCCGCGGATTCCCTTGTGCCAAAGCGAAATGACCGGCAGAAAATCGAATTAAATGTTGAGATCCTTGAGGGCCATCTTGGCTGCATGAAATCCACACATTCCATGAACGCCGCCACCTGGAGGCGTTGGTGCTCCGCAAAGATAGAGTCCCGAACGCGAGGTGCGATACAACGACCGTGTAGGACGAAAGAGTAGCTGGCGGACATTCATTGCTCCCCCCAAGATATCGCCGCCGACCAGATTGGAATTCCAACTCTCCAGATCTTTGGGTGTAGAGACGGAACGGGACAGAATGCAATCGCGGAATTCGGGAGCGAAGCGTACGATTTGGCGCTCAATGGATTCGGTGTAGTCTTCGGTGCTGCCGTTAGGAACATGACAGTAGGCCCAAGCGGTATGTCGACCAGAGGGAGCTCGACTGGAGTCGAAGAGCGATGGCTGGCCGAGCAGAACGAATGGTTTGTTGGGTGAAAGGGTCCTTTCAGCCTGAGCAATCTCTTCGAGAGAGCCTCCGATGTGTATGGTGGCGGCCCGCAGACATTCGCGAGCGGTCCACGGAATCGCTGCATTCAGTGCGTAGTCAATCTTGAAAGCACCGGGTCCATACCGAAATCGCTCCAGTTGCTTTCGGTAGTCAGTGGATAGATGGGAACCGGCGATGCGAAGGAGTTGGCGCGGGGTGATGTCTGCGAGGACGAGGTCGGACAAAGGTAGTTCGGTTACTTCACGACTGGTTTCTACTCGGCCTCCGAGATCCTCTAAATGTCGGACCAGGGCATCTGTGAGAGACTGCGCACCGCCACGCAGGATCGGCCAACCTCTCGTGTGTCCAGCGGCTATCAGCGTCAAGCCAACAGCAGCTGAAGCGGTAGTTTCTAACGGGAGGATGGAATGGGTTGAGACGCCAGCAAAGAGCGATCGAGCCCGTTCTCCAGCAAAGTGGGAACGAGCCAACGACAGCGCCGGCAACAGAGCGGATTGGCCAAAACGCGCCAGCACGAACGGACTTCCGGGGATATGTAGGATGGGGCCGAGAATTTCTTCGACCAAAGCAGCGAAGTTAGAAACTAAGGGTTCTATCAGTGATCGGTATGCTTTGCGGTCACATGCATCCAGTTGGTCGATTGTTTCTTCAATCGAGTGTTCAAGCACGACCGCGGTCCCGTCATCCAACGGGTGAGCGAATGCCGCGTGCGGTTGAATCCAAGGAATGGTGAAGGGAAGAGCACCATAGAAAGGGCTTGCAGCGCCCAGGGGGTATGTCGAAGAGCCCAGGTCGTGAAGAAAACCGGGCTGTGTGACCTCGGCGGTTGAGCAGCCACCACCAATCTGCCCATTACGTTCTAGTACGGTCGTCCTTACGCCCGATGCCGCAAGGACAATTGCGGCTGAGAGTCCGTTCGGTCCCGAGCCGATTATTGTTGCCGTAGACATACCCCCGCTTTCTATAATCCAACCGAAAACCGAGTATAGATTGGAGGTGCGGCTGATCCATAATACCTCTCGAGCCTACAGGCTATTTCGCGGCGGGCTTCTCGATGTGACCGCCGAACTCATATCGCAAGGCGGAGAGCGATTTATCCGCGAAGTCTGCTTGTCCACAGAAGGGAATCCTCATGCGAGACTAGTCGAGGAAGCTTCCGACCCATCCGAATACCCAGAAACAGCTTCGGCGCGCCTCAGCGTACATAACTTTCCGTTTCGTGAGGTGTCCCCAATCACGAGATCCTTGTAGCCTTTAGCTTGGTTGCGTTCTCCCGTGCTTCGGCCACGCGTTTTGGGCCCTGGGTGGCGCCGATGAGTTTACTGATCTTCTCGGTATCTATAGTTGACCCCCAGCCCCCCTTCCGGAATCTCAATGACTACGACGTGGGTGCCACGGCACAACATCCTTCTGTTCTTCTTTCGAGTAGGGCTCACCAAAATATGGGAACTCGGTACGGATCCGATTGCGATCAGGGGCAGCGCCGTCCTGGATGGGCCTGTTTGTCGCCAAAGTAAGCATCACATCCTGAACATCATCACCCAGTGGCCTCCCATTGAATCTCGCGACATCAAATGCAGCTGCCGTTCCTAATTGATAGGGCAAGGTGTTCGGGCATAGTCGAGAGACCATTTGCTTTCCGTATTCTTCCGGGTTCACGGCAGATCCTGCATAGGTAGTCATCTTCTGGGTATAGTCTGCGATGTATCCCGAGAATAAGGCGATGTCATCTGATGGCACCGATTTGTTGAAGGTCTCTTTTACCTCCTGATTAGCGGGATCGTTGAGAAAGAGGTGCGTGATCATCGGCAGGCCCCAACGTGACACCTGCATCTCGGGAGCATGGCCGTAAAGTGACACCGTGGCCCAGGCGTGGACCGTTCCCTTGCCGATCAGATGGTTTGGGACTTCGAGGACAATCGCAGTGATATTGCGATTGTTGAAGAAGTTCTGACCACTGCGCAGGAACGCATCGCCGTCATACCTGTGTTCGTCATAGAAGGCCTTCTGAAGATTTTGCATTGCGACAGCGTCGGCGGCGAACAGATCTGGAGCGATTCCGACAAAGGCGCGAATACCAGACTTGCTATGGACCTTGCCCGTATCGCCTACGATCAGAGGCTCGCCCTTGTCCCCGCCGATAGCCTCGCCAGTGGCTCTACGGACCTGAAACTTCTGAACATGGATATGCTCGTCCCCCTTCACATGTCTCGGTTCATTGAACCTGAACTTGAAGACAACGTCTTCGCGAGCGTCACCAGTCAGGTCCAGGCGGAAGGCATACAAACCCTCAATGTGAAGGGTATCCGGTGCAGAGAGGACAACATCAGGATTGACGGTCATCGCCATCACCGTTGTGTCGGGAGGGCCCTGAAACAGATAGAGATCACACACGTTCAGGCTTGGATCCTCCTTCGCAAGCTTGGTATCGAAATGATGAGACATAGGTTTCCTCCCTGCCAATCTCTACGGTCAGCCGCGAAGAATGGGGGCTCCGAAGGGAGCGCCGGTCATTCCGCCGTCAACCATCAGCTCGACCGCATTGATATACGACGAATCGTCCGAGGCAAGGAAAAGCACCGCCTTGGCCAGATCTTCCGGTTTGCCCCAACGGCCAAGTGGGACCGTGGAGGAGAAGAAGTCGGAAAGTTTTGCGGATTCCTCTTGAGTGGCATTGGAGCGCGGCCCGCGCTTCCAGATGGGAGTCTCTGTCGCTCCCGGGGCCACCACGTTCACGCGAATCTTGCGCGGTGCAAGGTCTGCGGCGATGGATCGCGCCATCGAGACGAGTCCGCCTTTCGTGGCAGCGTAGGCAGCCACGCCTGGTTGACCGAGATAATTGTGCACCGATCCGTTGAAGATGATGCTGCCGTTGTCGTTCATGAGAGGAGCGGCTGAATTGACGGTAAAGAAAGCACCGTTGAGGTTGGTGTGGACCACCTTTTCGAAGATGGCTTCGTCGGTCGTGCCAGTCGGCGTCCTGCCAGAAATGCCTGCGTTGGCGAAGACGATGTCAAGTTTGCCAAAGTCTTTGGCGAGATCGGCGAAGAGCTTCTTGCGGTCCTCCGTAACCGTAACGTCGGCGCGATAGCCGTGCGCTTTTGATCCCAGCTCGGCGACCGCTTCATCCAGTCTCTGCTGATCGCGACCCGTAATTGCGACTTCAGCGCCTTCAGAGATGAAAAGGCGGGCTGTGGCCAGGCCGATGCCGCTGTTTCCGCCGGTGATGAGAGCCTTCTTGCCTGTGAGTTTCATGATTCCTCCAGGAACCCGCGATCGAGAACCTCGACGTCCCGCCGGGAGTGATCTCGCTCCCGGCGGGGGTCGTTCATTGCGGTAGCTCTTTGCCTGACTGCTCCGCCACCATGTAAGCGGCATACCAGTCTGCCCAGTTCGCGTCGCGCTGCCCGATGCGCTTTTCGTGCTCGCCGTGGGCGGCCTCCGCACGCCGAAACGCGCTCGCCAGATCGTTCGCTGATGCAAAGGTCGTCGCCGTGTCTTCGATGCGACCGGGAAGCCGCGTCGTGATTTCCTGGAACAGCCAGCCGTTTCCGTCCGGGTCCCTGAACGAGGCGAACGAGCGGTAGCTGCGATGCTCGGGATCAGGGCCGTTGACTCGAATCCGCCCAAACAGGTAGGGCTCGTCCGGGCCGGAGTACACGTCCGCAGCGCCGTGGAACACTTCGCTGACCTCAACGCCGTGACGGAGCAGATTCTTGCGCGCGGCCTCGATGTCATCGACGATCAGATAATGGCCCTGGGCTGAGCCGGGAGCCGCCCCGGTGACGTTCTTGCCGAAGATGACCGAGCACCCGGAGCCAGGCGGTGTGAACTGAATCACGCGAAAATCCTTACCGTTGTCGTAGTCGGCGTCGAGTCGCCACCCGAGCCTCGCGTAGAACTCCTTCGCGCGATCGACATCCGAGACGGGGATAACGACGATTTCGAACTTCATGTCGACTTTCGCAACGCTAGCCTCGCTGGCGGCGTCGTTAGCTTGGAATTCATACGTCGTATTTGCCATGTCTTTCCTCCTTTGCGTTCAACTGAATCGCTGAATGCGAGCGTCAGCCAGCAGAATCACATGTTCCCGAAGGCGTGGCGTTCGATACCTTTTGCAAAGTGAGCCTCTCCTGCCGGTCGTGAGCTTCTAACCTGCATTTCTCACACGCACTGCTTTGCAGGACGGGTTGGCGTGTGATTTACGAACCGGGGCGGTGATTTGGGTGGTGGATCTGATCGGTCGGGATATTTCCAACGGGTCATGGCCTGTTGGAGTTTGCCGGCGCGGTTTTGCGCATGGCACCGCAGGCGCGATGACCTGGGCCAGTGTGGAAGCTGAGTTGGGGCAAGCAGCGGCGGCTGCTCAACAGCGCAGCGCGTGGTGAGCTTGGGCGAAGATGTCTTTCCAGGGATAGGCCGAGCTAAGTTGGAGCAGCACGCGGCGCACGCTGATCCTGACGACAGCGCCGATCTTGAGCAGCTTAAGGCGGATCGTATCCACCTGGGCCTGGGCCCAGGCAGTGCCCTTCAGTCCCAGGCGTCGCAGCGCTTCCAGCAGCGTGTAGGCCAGCGCGGAGAAGTAAAGCCTGAGTTGGTTGCCCTTCATTTCGCCGGTGGAGAGCCGGTCGGCAAACAGGCACATCTGTTCTTTGATCCGATTCTCCATCTCTCCGCGGGCGCAGTAGAACTTCTCGTATAAATCCTGCGCGGCCCACTGGTCAGCCGTTAAGGAAGTAACCACGAAGCGCGGGTTCTCGCCCTTGTCGAGATACTCTGCCTTGGCCACCACGCGGCGCGGACGGGACCAGCTCTTGTGGGTTTGATAGCTGAATTGGGTGAAGACCCGCGCCGCTTCACCGCTGCTCTGGTGCAGGATGTGAGCCTGATGCATCTCAGCGCCGACGATCTTGCGCAGCCGCTGGTTGCGCGCCAGCCCCAAGGCGTAATCGACATCGTTGGACTCGCACCAGCCCATCAGTTCTTCGCGGCAGAAGCCGGAGTCGGCCCGCAGCACGATGCGTACCTCGGGCCAGCGCTGGCGCACCTGAGTTACGATGCGGCTGACTTCCGCGACCGAACCGGCAGCCGCGTCCTGGTTGGCGGCCCTGAGCCGCGCGCACAGCAACTGGTCGCCGGCGAAGATGTACAGCGGCAGATAGCAGTAGCTGTCGTAGTAGCCGTGGAAGAACCGCTCTGGCTGATGGCCGTAGAGCGGGATGTCGGTCGCGTCCAGATCCAGCACGATCTGCTTTGGCGCGGTGGCGTGCGACTCCAGAAACAAGTCTGTCAGCAGCCGGTCCAGCGCCTCGGGCGAGTAGCTGATCTTGTGGTAGCGGCCGCTGCGGCCTGTCAACTCCAGCCGGTTCAGCGTGCTCTTGCCGGCCAGCGGCTCATCCAGTTCGCGCCTGCCGCTGAGCACCGCCAGCAGCGGATCCGAGCGCAACTGCTCGTGATCGTTCAGGTCCTCATAGCCCAGCGCCAGACCATAGATGCGCTGCGCCAGCATCTGGGGCAGTTGATGCTTGACCAGCAACGGCATGCGGCGGTCGCTGAAGCAGCCGGCCAGCCGGCCCAGCAGGTCGATCTTGCGCTCCACCTCGCGCAACAGCAGCGCTCCGCCATCGCTGGAAACCTGTCCGGCCGTGAACCCGGCCCCCACGCGACGCGAAAAATGGGCTGTAAATGCGAACGTTTTCTGGGTACACTCTGTCATCAAAGGCTGCTCCTTTTCAGGGCATTCAACTACGCATAGACAACGCAGTTATGCCTGAAAACAGCGGCCTTTTGCTACTCTTTTCTTCGCCCCACCGTTACTCCTCGCCTACACCTCATGAGAAATGCGGGCTAAATGGGATTCACGGGCGGCTTGGAGGAACTCCCACGGAATGATCAGGAAGTCAATTCGCTTCTCCCCTAGCGGAGCCGCGAATCATATTCCTGAATTCACCCGTTCTGTCGTTGATGTTCTCGACGCTTAGGGCCCGTATCATGCCTATCTTTGAGAGCGCGCGTCAAACGTCTGGCTTGGAAGCGAACCTTAGGGAATCGGGGTCGTCGATCTTTCTGCTTGGGGGCCCTGCAGCTCGTGAGTGACTTTAAACGACGAGCACGGAAAGCCGAACGCCACCCAGTATATACCTGTAATACAGTGAAATCTGCGAAGTAATTAGACTATCCGCCAGGCTCCGAATGCTCGAAAACCAATAATTGTCGGTTCTTAGTAACAGGGCAACGCACTCATCCAAAAGGGTTGAAGGTCAAATCGCGGGTTCAGGTCGGATTGTCGCCAATCCTTCCCTGACCGGGATTTGGCTTACGGCGGCCGCTTGTAAGAAGCTCTGTTTGGGCAAGATCTAGTGTTTCAGCGAGAAGTGCTTCGCGAACAGCTCCCTTGAGCGTTTCTCGCCCTCTTCGCTCAAGACAACCGATTTGGCTTTGCTCTTCGGATCAGAGAGGTAGCCCTTTGAGTAAAGTCGATCCATCGTTTCCCAGTCTTGGCCCTTCCAGGCTCGTACACCGTCAGCGTTCTTGAAACTGGTCAGCCAAAGAAGTGCAAGAGTTATCTCATCTACTTTGTCCAGATCGTATTCCATCTGACCCACCCTCGGCTCCTGCGCCATGCTACTACCTTTTCAAGCTGGCGCGGCGTTAACGACTGGGCTCGATCCCGATTTGATCATTGACCGCCGATCGAATTCGCTGCTTGCAACCCAGGTAGCGTCCCGTCGTCTGAATGGAAACATGCCCCAGAGGGAACTGGATCTGTTCCGACTCCCCTCCCGAAGCATGGCAGAAGCGGGCGCAGGTGCGACGCAGGTCGTGCGGCGCCCCTTGGGATATAATGGTGCCCGTTCGTGACCGCAACGTCCAACCAATACTTTGGTATGGATCGATACGTTCGTCAAATCGATTCGTCGTCGCGCTTCTGCCAATCTTCCTTGAACAGTCGCTCGCTCTGACATCGAAGGAGTACCAGATGGACGGCACAAATGGACTGAAAGAGACCACGCGCGTGACCGCGCCTGTCGCGTCGAACACGCTTAGTGTGAACGTTTTTACCGCCCCGGGAAAGGCTATGGTCGGCGAGCGGCCAAAGCCCTTCGGCGAAGCGCTCGGCTTTGACCCGATCACGTCGACTTTAATCTTCGGCGAGCACGACGCGGTGCTGGTAGACGCAATGACGACGGTGGCTGAGGCCGAGGCTCTCGCGGATTGGGTTGCTCTGCACAACCGCAACTTGGAGACCATCTATATAACGCACGCGCATTTCGACCACTTCTACGGTCTGAGCATTCTGCTCGACCGTTTCCCGGGCGCTCGGGCGATAGCAACGCCCAAGACGGTGAACGCCATGCAGATGTCTTTCACTCCCCTAGTGGAGCGGTTAGCCCGCCGGTTGTTTCCTGGGCAAGTGGCCACTAAGTTGGTTGCACCTGAGCCCTATGAGCACGACACGTTCACTCTCGAGGGCCACGAATTGCGCATCATCGAGCAGGGTCACACCGATAGTCGCGATACGACGTCTCTACACGTTCCATCGATCGGCCTGATCGTCGCTGGCGACGTTGTGTACAACCAATGCCGCATGTACGTCGGCGACACCACCCCCGAGAGCCGAAAGAACTGGATCGCGGCGCTAGACCGGTTAGCGGCGCTGAACCCGGCGATTGTTGTCGCCGGTCACAAGAAGCCTGGCGCGCCCGACTCTCCCTCGACAATCCAAGACACCAAGCGTTACCTGCAGGACTTCGATCGGGTGCAGAAAACCGCGACGTCCGACCAGGAGCTGTTCGATCAGATGACGGAGCTATACCCGCATTGGGTAGCCAATCAGTCGTGGTTGATGTTCGGATTCCCGCAGCCATAACCCACATCAACCGCTGATGCGAATGGTTTCCTCGCGCATGATGGAGGGTTGTCCCTAGTTGAAAAGGCGCCGGAAATCGCATGAACTTAAAGTCTATACGATAGCCGGCTAGGGTCCATGGTTCCTCCTGCCGGCAAGTTGACGGATAACGGCCGTATCGGACAACTGGTTGCACACGATACCAAAATATCGCGTGATACCGTGGTCCAATTGTTTTGCCTTTCTTCGTCAGGCTTAATCGGCAGCAGGTATGAATACGAAAGAACCAGAATCAGCGGATGAGCACTGTTTATCGGAATTGGAGTCGTCAATGAGCAGCGTACAAATCGAACAGAAGAGCTATGAGATGCCCCCGCGAGAGGGGATCAGCATCGCGCATTTTCTCACCGTCGCCGACATCGAGCGATCGGCTCGCTACTACGAAAAGGTCTTCGGCGCTCGCATTCTGAGCCTGGGTGACGGCAACGCGCCTGGGTACCTTCAGCTTGCGAATATCTGGATGATTCTGAACGTTGGGGGCGGGCCGACCCCGGATAAGCCGACGGTAACGCTCAGCGTCCCCGACCCGAATCACATCAACAGCTTTATGAATTTCCGCGTTGCGGATATTCAAGCGTGCTATGAATTATGGAAAAGTCGAGGAGCGGAGTTCATCACGAAGCCGATCCCCAAGTACGGCGAGACGCGCTGCTACATCCGCGATCCTGACGGATATATTATCGAGGTCGGACAGAGTACCGACCTCACCTACGGTTGACGCTCGGCCCGGAAAAAGCATTCTCACAGTCCCGGTCGTGTTGTCCGCCACACTTCGCTATGCCGGATCTTCGCCTCGAATTGGTCTTGGCAGCAAAGCGCGGGGATAACTCCGCACAGTAGCGATTGCAGCAAAAACATAACATAAATAAACGGAGGCATGTGGACGGGTGATTCTCCGATAAGGAGGAAACACAGAATCAAACTGTGACTTCTTTTTGCATCGGAACTTCCGGAGAGAATACATGCAAATGCTCTGGCAACGAGACGGTAAAGGTAGTGCCCGCTCCTACCGCAGAAGCCACCTGAATGGTGGCGTTGTGCGCTTCGACGATCCATTTTGCAATCGCTAAACCAAGGCCGCTGCTCCCGTCTTCCTGATTGCGCGATTCATCTACCCGGTAAAAACGGTCGAATATTTGCGATAACGCATCCGGGGGAATCCCCATGCCGGTGTCGCTTACCCTAAGCTCGAATCGATCGCTCAGCTTTTCCAGGCTGACGACGATGGTTCCGGCCTCAGGTGTGTACTTGATGGCGTTGTCAAGCAGGATGTTGATCATGCGGCGAAGCATCGAAACATCGCCCCGCGTCCATGCGGTACCGCAAAGAGACAAGTTGAGCAGCTGATGTTTTCTCTCTACTTTCGCGCGCAAGTGCTCGCAGGCTTCGAAAGCGATCTCCGAGAGATCGACAGGTTCCCATTCGATCTTGCGCTGGACAATATCCGCGCGCGCCGCCGCCAGAAGATCGTCCAGAAGCCGGGAGGTGGTGCGGCATTCGACGGCTATCGTGCTCAGCGCTTCCCGGTAGTCGCTTTCAGACCGATTTCTCCTCAGCGCAAATTCAGCGGTGGTTAGCATCACGGTGATGGTGGTGCGCAGGTCATGAGAAATATCGCTGGTGAACTGCGTCAGACGGCCAACGGCGATTTCCAGGCGTGCCAGGAGATCGTTCCACGTCTCTGCGAGCAGCTGAAGCTCGTCACCGGTTTTGGGAATGGTCAGCCGATGCTTCAGGCTCTGAATGCTGATGGTGCGCGCCTCGCTGGTGATGCGGTGGACCGGTTTCAGCGCACGATGGCTCAAAGCGAATCCTCCGGCTACGGAAGCAATCAGCAACAGCGGGCAGGAGATCAAATAGGAGTCTCGAATCATCCGCAGCGTTTCAAAATGCTCATTGGTCATGCCTGCGATGGAAAGCCTCACCGGCTGTCCATCAAGCGTGACTACATGGTTGAGGGTCCGTATTGTGTACGATCCCTTCCTGACAACCGCGTAGCAAGGCTCAACGCATTCACCCCCGGGCCAGCCAACTTTGTACACGTCGGGACTCGGGGAGGAATAAAGAAGGCTGCCATGAAGGTCGTAGACCTGGATCGTGTCGCTCTCAGCGATTGCAAGGCTTAATTGATGCAGTTTTTCGATGAGGCTTAGAGAAGTGTCATGCTTCGGCCATTTGTCGATAAAGGCGATGATGCGCTCCTCGCGCTTGATCATGGTCTGCTGCCTTGAGCTGGCAATCACACGCTGAATGTTCCAATAAGAAAAGAAGCCCAGGCAAACCATCGACGTCAGCATGAAGACGATGTACAGAAGTCCCAATCGGACGCGCAAAGAGCGAATAGAGAATTTCATTTAGGGTGTTCCAGTAAATATCCAGACGATCGTATGGTTCGGATTACATTGGGCCGGTCTATCCGGCTGATCTTCTGTCGCAGGCTATGCATAAGAAAATCGACGGTGTTGTCCCGCACATCAGCGTCGTATCCCCATCCTGCATTGATGATCTGATCGCGCGTTACCACCCGGTTGACATGCCGCATCAACAGTCTCCAGGACCACATATTCCTTTTTCGTCAGCTCGATCCGTTCTTCGCCTCGCAAAGCCATCCGATTGCTCCGGTCGAGAACCAGATCGCCTACTGAAAGCCGGGGCAGCTGAGGAATGTCCCCGCGGCGTCCCACGGCTCGAACACGAGCGAGGAACACTTCCAGATGAAATGGCTTGGTAAGATAGTCGTCCGCGCCCAGATCCAGGCCGTGAACTATGTCCATCATCGAATTTTTCGCCGTCAGCATCAGGATCGGAACGGCGCACTTTGCGGTACGGGCACGCTTCAGAATGCTGAATCCGTCAAGTCCCGGCAGCATGATGTCGAGCACAACCACATCAAAGTGTTCGCTGGTCACTAAGTCGCGCCCTTCGTCGCCGCGATAAGACAGCTCCACCTGATGCCCGTCTTCGAGCAGGCCCATGCGCAGAATGCCGGCGATGCGTTTGTCGTCTTCGATAACAAGAACATTCATGAGTCGTTATCAAAACCGGAAAATATGAACATTTCACTGACGCTGTGTGAATGTTGTGTGACACGTACTGTTTCCTAATGCTGGGCTAAGGTTCGTCCGCTTGAATGGCTCCACGGCAGCCGCTTTCAACAGCGCTGGTAGTGTTAATCCCCTCATTCAGGAGTCGTGCTAAATGTGTAATTTCACCCGAACAGTTTTGCTTGCATGCTCGCTTTGCATCAGCGCAACGCTTACTGTGATGCAAGCGCATGCTGCGAACGCCCCTAAGAATCCTGCGAAATATGTGCACGTAAGCGCACCCCTGGCCCAGTCAATCCTGGTCAAAGTAAAGTCTCGACATGACGATATCGTGAAGCTTGGGTTGCACGCAGTGCCTCCGGGCGCCACCGATAACGTCATCATCGCCAATATTGCGCCTGCGAAGATCGGAAAGAAATCCTCGGCCGCCGATCTGGAAAAGCTTGCACAGAATAAGCCCATCGCGGTGCGTCTGGACAAGGACCAGACTTTCGATCTGCTCATTCCGATCACCGATGCCAGTGGTGGAAACCTTGACGGAGGCTTCGTTGTGATGGAAGTTCCATACTCGAAGGCCGGCAATGAAGAGGAAGCCCTGAAGATCGGCGTTGGCATCCGCGATGAAGTGCAACGCCAGATTCCCAGTAAGAGCGCGATGTATCAGCCCTAAGCCCGATCCGTCAGTTTTGAATGGGCTCTGAAAGTGAAAGATTATGAAACAACTCGCAATCCTAATGGTAATTGCTTTGGGCGGTTCGCTGAGCGTTCAAGCGGCGGACTATAAGGTACAAGCCCGTTATTCAATCGAAGGCAGCGGCGGCTGGGATTACATCTCCATCGACAGCGCTGCCCGCCGCCTGTATGTCTCGCACAGTGTGCGTGTCAATGTTCTCAAAGCGGATACCGGTGCGGCCGTCGGCACAATTGAAAACACGCCGGGGGTGCATGGCATTGCGATCGCGTCGAAGCTGAAACATGGTTTCACCAGCAACGGCAAAGAAGACAAGGTCACCATGTTCGATACCGGAGATCTCTCCGTCATCAGGAAGATCGATGTGGGCAAAGGGCCGGATGGCATCTATTTTGATGGCGGATCGCAGCGCGTCTTCACCAACAACCATCACTCTCACGACATCACCGCTATCGATGCGGCAACCGGTAATGTTGTCGGGACTGTGAACGTCGGCGGCAACGGTGAAGGAGCCGCCGCAGGCAAGGATGGTCTTATCTATGTCGCACTCGAAGACAAAAATGAGGTCGCAGTCTTCGATCCTAAAACGCTCGAAGTGAAGCAACATTTTCCGCTCGACGCGGTGAAAGCTCCTACGGGTCTGGCAGTCGACGCGAAGAACAATCGCATCTTTGTCGGCGGCCACAACAAGACCATGGTGGTGCTCGATGGATCAACCGGCAAGCAGATTGCAAGCCTGCCGACAGGTTCGGGCACCGATGCCGCGGGATTCGACGCCAAAGATCACCTTATCTTTTTCTCGAATGGCGAAGGCAATCTTACTGTGATCCAGCAGAAGTCCGCGGACGAGTATGTTGAGGAAGCTCCTGTCCTCACTCAGCGCAGTGCGAAGACGATGGTATTTGACAAGAAGACGCAGAAAATCTTTCTTCCTGCGGCGACCGTTGTTTTCACGCCCGCGTCTGATCCATCCCAAAAACCCAAAAAGACAATCACAAACGGCACTTTTTGTGTTCTGGTTCTCGGCAAATAACCTGTCTTCAGCCCGGATGAATCCCGATGCAGCGTGGCTTGATAATCAGAACGATCAGGATTACTCATCGCTACCTTGGGTTGTTTTTTGCTCCTGCGATCCTGTTCTTTGCGTTTAGCGGCGCGATTCAGGTTTTGGGCTGGCACCAGACCTCTCGCGGCAGTAATTACGCGCCTCCCCGCTGGATTGAACAGATGGCGCAGACTCCACAAGAAACAAACGCTGGCGCTTCCCGCTCCAAAACAGCAAAAGGCGGTCAATGACTCAGGAGAAGATCAAGCTATCCCGGCGAAGAAAGCTCGGAAAACACCGGCATCGAAAGTTGTTCTGCAGTGTTTTGTTGTAGTCATGTCCATCGCTCTTATGGTTACAACAGCGCTTGGGATCGTCATGGCCCTGCTCTACGGAAAAGACCGGCGGATTGCCTGCATGATTGTATTGTTCGGAATTCTCTTCCCGGTTGCCGTGATGCTGCTATAGCTTCGCGCCGTTTCCGAAATAAAACGAGCTTTCACAAGATAGGAGCACCTGCTTATGTTGAGTCGCAAAAAAATCATTTTGCCTGTAGTTCTGCTGGCAAGCCTGGCGCCTTTTCTTTCGGCCCTGGAAGACCATGCTGCAAAGAGGGTGAAGCCGGAAGATCTTCCGACGTCAAATCTCATCAGCAAGAGCGGTCCCAGCTTTCGCGTGCCGAAGGTGAGCAAAACACCAACGGTGATTGTCTATGGCGATCAGCGTTTCACGGACCCGGCGAATACCAGGGTCACGAATCCCAAAGCACGACGCTGGCTGGTAGATAAGATCGCCGATGAAAAGCCCGATGCGGTGTTGCTGAACGGAGACGTCCCTTACAGCGGCGACGTTGTAAGCGATTATGAGGTCTACAAAACAGAGTCAGCCCCCTGGCGGGATGCACACATCCATGTCTATCCCGCTTTGGGAAATCACGAATTCCATGGAGACTCGCAGCAGGCATTGGAACACTGGTGGGCCGCGTTTCCCGAGCTGAGAGAACGCCGCTGGTATTCGGTGCAGCTGGGCAAGGCGATTTATATGATTGCGCTCGACAGCAACGCATCATTGCTACCCGGCAGCAATCAGCAGAAGTGGCTCGATGTGCAGCTGAAGGGCCTGCCCGCGGAGACAGAGTTTGTTTTTATCGATCTGCACCACCCTCCCGTCGCAGACTTCCAAACCAGGATCAACGTCAGCCACAATCCTCGCCCCAATGAGATTGCTTTGCGCGATTATCTAGCAGGCTGCTGAAAAATGGTGTTGCAAGCTGCTGAATCTCACTTTGTGTCCTATCTTTGATGATTTTGCCCAAACCGGATTGGTTCGCTGCCCTGCAGGCGATTTGTAGCGCCCGCAGAGACACTACGACCTAATCAGGCCACGGCTGGAATCGGAACCAGTGTTCGCATTCGTACCAAGTTATAAGCTGCTGCCGCGAAGGTGAAAATCCAACTCACCTTGAACAGTCCGCGATGTTTCAGTTTGCGCAGCAGCGCGATGTCTTTCAACCAACCGAAGCACTCCTCGATCCTTTTCCTCTTCTTCTGACTGATCTCGTAACCGACATGGCGGGTGGTGCGCGCATCGATAGCGCTGCCGCCACACCGCCCGTTGTTCTGGGCCACGTGCGGGGTTACGTTCATGTGGCGACATTGGTCGATGAACTCCGCCGTGTCGAATCCCTTGTCGCCGCCGACCGTGATGCGATCGTCGCCGGGAACCTGCTCCAGCATCAAAAGCGCTGCATCGCGCTCGGCCCGTCCGTTGGCCTGGAGCAACTCCGCGTTCACGATCAACCCATTGCGGTTCTCTACCAGCAGATTGCCGTTGTAGCTCAACTTGGCCTCCTTGCCTTTGCCCTTGCGTGCTAATAGTGCGTCCGGATCGGTCTTCGACTCGTGTGTTTCGTTCGAGCGCTTCTGACCGTGAAAGTCCAACGTCGGATTACCGGGATCATCCGGCGGTGGATCCTGTTTGTCCTTTGGTTGAAAACTCTTCAAACTCGCCCAAGCCTCCAACAACGTCCCATCGACCGTGAAGTGCTCATCGGAGATCAATCCTCCCCCACGCGCCCGCTCCACTACCTGCGCCAAGAACTCCTTGGCCACTGCCGCTTCCGGCGACCGGTCGCGATTCTTCGTGAACGAGGTGGGGTCCCACACCCGCTCATCCAGGTTCAGCCCCACAAACCAGCGGAACAAAATGCTGTAATCGATCTCCTCCATCAGCAGTCGCTCCGACCGGACCGAATACAACATCTGCAAAAGCTGGGCACGCAGCAACTTCTCTGGAGGGATCGAAGGCCGACCGCCTTCTGCATACATGGCGGCAAACAGCGGCGACATCCGCTCCAGAATCTCGTCCGTCATCGCACGCACCGTGCGCAGCGGGTGATCCTGCCGAACACGCTGTTCCGGCGACAAGTAACTGAACATGTCACCCTGCTGATAATCAATCCCTCGCATCATTCCGTCTTAAATGAACACAGCCCGCCATGAAAGTGACTTTTTCAGCACCCTGCTAGAGAGCATCGCTCCGCAACTGCACGCAAAGATTATCGTGAGCGCCGGGCACATTCACAACTACGAGAGATTTCTAAGAGGCGATGTCACCTATCTGGTTTCCGGTGGTGGCGGAGCTAAACCAGTTCCCGTTGATCGCGCTCCGGAAGATCTCTATCAGAACAATGATTTCCCCAATTACCACTACGTCAAATTTGTCCTGACCGGTAATACCTTGCACGCCAAAATGTACAGGCTGGTTGATGCGAATGCTCAGACTCCCTCCTGGGAAGTTCGCGATGAGTTCACCATCGACGCAAAGTAGGGACTGATGCACTTAAAGGCGCTTCTGCGGGACGCGGCCTTTACCAGGCATGGAGCACGATGCCGGCGCCAAGGCGCAGCAGGTTTTGCTCGTTACTGGCGTTGTTTGGCAGTTGTGTTCGCAGGTAGTCGGCCTGAATGGCGCGAATGGCGAGATGCCTGTTCACGGTCACGTCCACTCCTCCGCCGGCCAGAACCGCCAGGGAGTTGGCTGCGCCGGCCAGAGAACCGTTCGCCGCCGGGAAGATGGAATCAAAGCCATAGGCGCGGCCGGCCAGTCCCTGCGCGAAAACGGAATACCGAGAGAGCTTGCCGCCGGAGAAGCGGAAGGTGTAACGCGGGCCGGCCGTGAAGGTCACCAGCGAGAGTCCCTCTCCAGCCGCCGCGCCGATGCTGCTCGCCCGCTCGCCGGTCAAATCCGCCACCACTGACAGCCCGCGGTAGGCATGAACGGCGGCCTCTCCGCTGCCGCCGTTCATGTTGAAGCAGCCGCACTCTCCGGGCCCGGCATTCGCGCGCGCATAGTCGTAGCTGAACGACAGCTCCAGCGGCGCATATTTCGCTCCTGCATTCACCGGGCTTGCGGGCGTTGCTTGTTGTGCCCTGGATGCCGCCGGCATCCAGCCCATTCCGATCACCAGGACCAACCCTACAACTTTGCGCATTGCATTCTCCGATGGATGGTTTAGAGCACATTTACAGTTACACTGGCGTGGTAGGTTTCAGCTGTGCGCGGCCGGCTTTGACCGCCGGCCGTGCGGTGCTCTACTGCACGGTGAGGGTTACGTTGGTCGAGTTCTGTACGCCGGTGACCGCATCCTTTGCCGTCACCACCACGGAGTAGCTCTTGGCCCCTTGGTTGAAGAAACCACCACTCGTGCCGCAGCCGCTCAAGCCCACCATTGCGCCCAAGGACAGCGCCACGACGGCCAGCAGCACCGGCAGGCGCGGCATCTGCCGCAACCGTCTGCGTACGCGCTTCATGCCAACCAACGGCAGCAGCAACAATCCCAGCGCGACCGGAGCCAAGGGTCCGCCCGGTGAGGGCTTCTCATTGCGCGCCGTTTGGCTGTTGCTTGTCTGGATGGTGAGCGTGAACGATGTCGTCTCGCTGCCGGCCGCAATCGTTGCCGGGGAGAAGGTCGCGGTCGCACCTGCGGGCACACCGGTTGCACTCAAGCTGAGCGCATCGGGATAGGTCGACCCCGACCCTGGCGTCAGCGTCAGGTTGTAAGTCGCCAATCCACCCGGCAGGACTGCGGCGGAAGAGGAGGCTGAGGTCAGCGTGAAGATCGGGTCCGTCACCGTGAAGCTGGTGGTCGCCGTGGCCGCGGCATAGTTTCCACTCGCTGCCTGGCTCGCACTGAGCGTCACCGTGCCTGCCCCAGTCAGGGTTACCACATTGCCCGAGATCGTCGCCGGACCGGACACCACCGTGTAGCTCACCGCTCCGTTCGAAGCCGAGCTTGCACCAACCGTGATCGGCGCACTGCCGTACGTCTGCGCCGCGATCGGAGCGAAGCTCAGCATCGGCGTTATGGCGGCCACCGTGAAGCTGGTAGTCGCCGTGGCCGCGGAATAGTTTCCACTCGCTGCCTGGCTCGCACTGAGCGTCACTGTGCCTGCCCCCGTCAGGGTTACCACATTGCCCGAAATAGTCGCCGGACCGGACACCACCGTGTAGCTCACCGCTCCGTTCGAAGCCGAGCTTGCATCAACCGTGATCGGCGCAGTGCCGTACGTCTGCGCCCCGATCGGAGCGAAGCTCAGCATCGGCGTTATTGCGGCCACCGTGAAGCTGGTAGTCGCCGTGGCCGCGGAATGGTTTCCACTCGCTGCCTGGCTCGCACTGAGCGTCACTGTGCCTGCCCCCGTCAGGGTTACCACATTGCCCGAAATAGTCGCCGGACCGGACACCACCGTGTAGCTCACCGCTCCGTTCGAAGCCGAGCTTGCACTCACCGTGAACGGCGCAGTGCCGTACGTCTGCGCCGCGATCGGAGCGAAGCTCAGCATCGGCGTTATTGCGGCCACCGTAACGCTCGTGGTCGCCGTGCCGCCTGCAAACCTGTTGCTGACCCCGGCATAGTTTGCCCTAATCGTATGCACGCCTATGCCGCTCAGGGTCGCGTTCAGGGTCGCCGTCCCGCTACTGAGCGTCACCGCCGCGCCGCCATTCAGAGAGACGATCGTGCTCCCCACCGTGTCGGTAAAGGTAACGCTTCCCGTCGGAACCGTTCCCGCGTTTGTCGTGTCACTCACCGCCGCCGTAATCGTCACCGGCTGACCTGCCGTAACCGGATTCGGCAAGGCGCCCACCAATGTACTGGTGTTGTCCGTGGTCTGGATACCGTTCCCCGTCAGCGCAACCGTCTGCGTCGACGGGACGTCCAGGGAGTTGTCCGTCAGCGCCAGCGAACCCGAATCCGTCCCCCCTTCTGTCGGCATGAACTCCACCGCATAGCTGCAACTCGTGCCTTCGGCCAGTGTCGAGTCTGTGCTGGACGTGCCTAACTGCGGACAGCTGCCGGAGTTGGCCAGCACAAATCCCGTAGCCAAGCTCGGGTTCATGCCCGTCGTGGGTGGCGGGATCGTCAGAGCCGAGTTGCCGTTGTTCGAAACCGTTACTGTCCGCGGGCCATCCGCGGAATCCGTAGTGCCCGTGTCCGTCGCCGTCGGGAAGGCGAACCCGGTTGCGCTGGCCGTCACCTTCTCGATCAGGCCACTGGCTAGATCGGCGATGTACAGGTTCCCCGCTCCATCCAGGGTTGCGGTCTCGGGAAGTATGGCTACACTGGTGGCTGCGATCGATGCCGAGCTCGGGGCAGTCCCCCCGCCGCCGGCCACCGCCACCAGCTGCCCCGTGGATGCAATCACCTTCTCGATCAGGCCATTGACTGGATCGGCGATGTACAGGTTCCCCGCTGCATCCACCGCCATGCCCCACGGAATGCTCAACTGTGCGCTGGTGGCCGCCACCGGTGTAGTGCTGGGCACGGTGCTGCCACCACCCGCCACAACCACGAGCTGTCCCGTGGATACCGTTACTTTCTCGATTAGACCGTTTCCTGTATCGCTGAAGTAGACGTTCCCCGACCCATCCAACCCTACGTCCAGAGGGACTGACAACTCTGCGCTGGTAGCCGCCATCGGTGTCGTGCTGGGCACGATGCTGCCGCCGCCGGCCAACACTACAATCTGCCCCGTGGATGCAGTCACCTTGTCGACCTCGTTGCCGCCGTCATCGGCGATGTACAGGTTCCCCGCTCCGTCCGCCGCCACGCCGGCAGGGCCGGAGAGCTCTGCGTTGGTGGCCGCGATGGGTGTCGTGCTGGGCGCGGTGCCGCCGCCGCCGGCCACAACCACAATCTGCCCTGACATAGTCACCTTCTCGATCAGTCGATCGGGCTCGTAGTCATTGATATACAGGTTCCCCGCTCCATCGACGGCCACACTATAGGGTTCACTCAGCTGTGCGCTGGTGGCCGCCATGGGTGTTGTGCTGGGCACAGTACTGCCGCCGCCGGCCACTACCGTCAACTGACCCGTGGATGCCGATACCTTCTCGATCAGTGCATTGGCGCTGTCGGCGATGTACATGTTGCCCGCTGCATCCACCACTGCCTGGCCAGGCTCGTTAAGTTGTGCGCTGGCGGGCGCTATGGGGGTGGTGGTAGGCGCAGTGGCGCCCCCTCCGGCCACTACGGACAACCCTCCCGGCGACACAACCGCGACCGGCCCTGATCCGGTGCCACTGACATAAGCAGTCGCAAGGATATTGCCGCTGTTATCCAGAACCTCCACGGCGCCGTACCTTATACCGGGAAATTGCGGCGTAAAGGTAACATCAAGGGTGCAGGTCTCGGTCGAAGGGTGGGCGCCTGTGGTGCAGACGGAGGAGTTCGTGTCAGGGCTCAGCGCCTTGAATTCCAGCCCGGTGATGCCCTGGTCGAGATACTGGAACGGGCCGATCGTCGTGCCCGCGGTTACCTGGAAGTTCACGCCCATCGAGGCAGAGGTAGTGCCAATCGGCGCCTGGCCGAAGCTGCCGCCGTTGCTAATCTCCAGGACTTTCGAGCCAGCATAGGCAGTCACAAAGAGGTTTCCGTTCGGATCGGCGGCCACGCCTTCGGACTCGGAGATTCCAGTGCTCACTTGGATGGCTGTTGTATAGCCGGGAGCCAGATACCTATAGAGGCCGTTGCCTCCAACCTCGGTAATATCGAGATTATTCGACGCATCGAAGAGCATTCCAGCGGGAGCGTTGAGGCCGCTGATAAAGGTGGCCTTGGACGTAAACGCAGGGGCCGCGTACTTATAGACCGTGTTGAGCGTGGTATCCGAAACGTACAGGTTACCGCTGCTGTCAAAGGTGATTCCCTTGGGGTTATCAAGCCCTGTGGTGATTACAGGAGTAGCGGTGGTTCCAGTCGTTGATCCAGCGGGAATCTCGGCAACATATCCGTTGCCGCTGGAAATGCCGCCTACCCAGATGTCGTTCGATGCGTCCAGACTGACCGCAAATGGCAGAGGAGCGGAGTAGACCGCGCTAAGCGAGCCATTCGGAATCGAATACATCACGATGCGGTTGTTATTGGAATCCGCGATGTAAAGGTTGTTGCTGGAATCGATCGCCAGTAGCTGTGGTCCGCTGAAGGCTTTCCCGCCGGCAGTGCTAAGAAACGTCGAGGTCGCGTGCGTCTGGGCATCGATCTTGAGGATTGGGCCGGAGTTGAACTGTGCAATGTAGAGATTGCCGCTCGTATCGGACGCCACGCCTACGGGACCATTCCACGGCCCGGCAATCTGCGACTGGACGCCGGTGACCGACACCTGTGCCGTCAGCACGGAGCAGCAAGCGAAGACAAGCGCCATCGGCAGAACAGGCGCCTTGAGTGAGCGGATGGAGGCAAAACGCGAACGGGCGGAACTGTGCTTCATTATCAAGGCGGCCATCAAACTCTCCGGTGAGTTACTTGTCTGCAAGGCAACGGACTGCGTCAGCGCCCGATGCGCATGTTGCTGGCGATAGCGAACAGATCAAAGAAATGCGGAGTAGGTTATCCCTTACGGCTTCAGCAATCGGCTCAGCGATCGATGAGAGCTACCGGGGAGGCGGACTTAATGGCGCTCGAGAACCAGGCGAGACGTGAAAATCTCCAAAGAATTACAGACTGCAAACTCATTCATCTTCTCCAAATGCAATGCTTAGGGGCGATGAGGATCTGTGAAAAGTAACCTCTTACCGAATTACGCTGGCAATCGTCTCATTGGATACGAGTACTGTCAATCACCCCAATCAATCATGGTTACCTTTGTACACTGACCGCTCGGCGCCAGCGACCTCAGGCGGGGATCGATTTTCCGGAAATCACTGGCTCGGCTGGTCAGGCCCCATAAAGAAACCGCGACGGTTACGTATGTGGGTTTCCGGGGAAGCGATACCCCTTGGGAGTGACCCTGATCGAGCTACCGGGGCCGCCATACTAGCCCCCTATGCTTCCCTCTTTCTGTGACAGTACTCGTAGCCGAACCGGCCACCAGCGGCTTGTCGTCATGTTCCGGGAGGTCTTCACTGCGTTCAATGGCGCCTGATATCGCCTCAGACGGTCCAGCCATCGAACGAAAACTATCCGAAATGAGGGGCGGCGGTGCGGGCGGAACGATGCTGTTACGAGACTCTATGGTCGCGCTGCCCTTATATCGCGAATTATTGCGGGTGCCGAGGAATTTATATCACTTAAATCGTGGATAGGAATTTAACGCACATCACTGCTGCACTTAAAACGGGGAAAATCGTTGGGAACACGCACGGGCCAGTCCACGATTTAAGGGCAGCGCGGCACCTGTTCAGACAGGGACACTCCGTCGAGTCGTCTCAATCGACAATAGTGATGGCGTAACGAGAGAACTGTCGGTCTCTATCACAGATGGGCAGGTGGCCCACTGACAATCCTGGTGGGAGGGGTTGAAGGGGAAGGGCTTGGAAGGTTTCGCGGACAAACGGACCAAACCCCGTCGAAAACGTCCTGCCATTTTTAACGCGATTCGAAGACCACATCCGCGATAGACTCATTCCGGCGGATTTTATGAGACAAACCGGATTAATCGCAACGACATGTATCTGGGCTGGCGCTGCTGCGCTACTCGCGACTGGTATCGCGAGCTTGCGAGCGCAGGGACCGAACGGCGGCCGTACTGCTCAGGCGCTATTTACTGCCCTCGATACCGATAAGGATGGAACGCTGACACGGCCCGAGCTGGAGTCTGGCTTCAACTCCTGGTTTACAGCCTGGGACAACACTCATAGCGGGACCCTCACCCGGCCTGAGATTTTGGCCGGAATCGGCAAATTGCTGCCTGCGCCGCCCGCGGTCAAGCCTGGGCAAGCCAACACTTTCAACCCGGCCGGTAATTCGACGCCGATCGCCGTACCGCAAGTTGCTGTGGACGCCATGATGGCAGCCTTACCCACTACCCCCGGTAGGAAGCCGATGCACGAGCGCAGGCTGCTGGTGATGGCGCATACGGGCGCGGGAGGGTTCGTGCATGCCTCCATCCCGCTGGCTGCGAAGGCGGTGGAAGCACTAGGAAACCAGGGCGGTTTATGGACCACGACCGTCAGTTACGACGCGGCGGATATCAACAGCAATAATCTCAAGAAATACGACGCCATTTTCCTGGACAGCACAACTGCGTGTTTCCTTGACGATCCGGATCCCTCAGTGACGGCTGCGCGGCGAGCGGCGTTCCTGAATTTCGTGAGAGGTGGAAAAGGAGTTGCCGCCATCCACGCGGCGACAGACTCGTATCACACCGATTGCCTGGCAAGTGAGGCCGCTGCAGCGAGCGGCAGTCCCGGGCAGAATAGAGCGGCGGTGGTTTTAGCTGCCCGGCTCGTCACAGCAGCGGACAAGGACAGTGGCGATACCGTCAGCCGGCAGGAGTGGACCGCCCTTGCCGGCGATTGGTTCCAAAAGTTGGATACAGGCAATACCGGGAAGGTCAGCCGCGCCGATTTTGTGGCCCACTTCAATTCGTTGTTGCCCCCGCCGGACATGCATCGTCTAGGCCTGGAATCGAAGCCTGTGCTGCAATGGCCGGAGTTCAACACACTGATTGGCGGTTACTTCAAATTTCACTGGCCCGATCCGCAACTGATTTATGTCAAGATCGATGATCCGAACAGTCCCTTGACGGCTATGTTCCATGGCAAGGAGTTCGAGATTCATGACGAGACATATACATTCGAGCAGGAATCGTTTTCGCGCAGGAATGTGCATGTGTTGACGAGTATCGACTACGACAAGATGAGCGCTGAAGATAAGGCGAAGGAAGTGCATCCGCGAACCGATGGCGATTATGCCTTGAGCTATATTCGCCGCGAGGGCAAGGGGCGAGTGTTCTACGAAGGGCACGGCCACAGTTATCGAGTGTATGCCATGACGCCGATGCTGGAACACCTTCGAGCTGGGATTCAGTACGCCCTGGGCGATCTGAAAGCGGACGACAGCCCCTCAGTGAAATAAGCTGTCCGGTGAGACAAACCAGGGACAAACTGGACTGCACCCCTAAGCTGAGACACGCCGGGATCCGTTAATTGGCGGACATTAGAATCTTGTTCACGAGGGTATTTATATGGACCGGCGAGACTTCTTGAAAACCACCGGCTTGGCTGTCGTCGGCGCGTCGGCAATCCGTACGCTTTCGGGTGCAACCCAGAACGTGTCCATCATTGTCGATCCCCAAGATCCCATCGCGTCCGCGGAGCCAGCCGCTTGGGCGATCCGAGAACTTCAGTCCAGACTCAGTTCTCAAGGCGTGACTACAAAGATTTATTCTCGTGTTGAGGCGGCGCCTGCCGGCGATCGGTACGTTGTAGTGGCTGGTGGCAGTAGCCCTATTGCCCAGCAGCTCCTCAAAACTGCGAAGTTAACGATGCCATCCTCTGCGGAAGCGGTATGCCTGGTTCCGGCTAATCTCAGCGGCAAGCCGGTGCTGCTCGCAGGCGGTAGCGACGTGCGGGGGCTGATCTATGCTGTGCTCGAGTTGGCCGATCGTGCGAAGTACGCCGAGGCTGGGGCTACACCGTTGGAGGTGCAGATGGCAGTTGTCGAGAAGCCGGCCAACTTGATCCGTAGCTGCGGGCGGGGATTTGAAAGCGATGTCGAAGATAAGCCGTGGTTCGACGATCGCAGTTGGTGGGGAGACTATCTCACGACGCTCGCCACCAGCCGGTTCAATCGTTTCAATCTGCAGACCGGGCACGGCTACAACGGGAATCACAACATTCCCGACGCCTATTTCTACTTCGCGTACCCGTTCTTGCTGGCCGTTCCAGGCTACAACGTGCGCGTCACCAGGCTTTCAGATGCCGAGCGCGATCACAATCTGCAGATGCTGCGATTCATCAGCGACCAGACGGTCATGCGCGGCATGCAGTTCAACCTGGCTTTATGGTCGCACGCATATCAATGGCCGAGTGCCGATACGAACTATACGATCCAAGGCCTGACGCCGGAGACGCACGCTCCGTATTGCCGGGATGCGCTCACATCGCTCCTGAAGGCCTGTCCCAACATTACGGGACTCAGCTTCCGCATGCACAGCGAGAGCGGCATTCCCCCCGGGAGTTATGCATTCTGGGAAACCGTATTTCAGGGGATCAAGAACGCCGGCCGCCGGATCGATCTCGACCTGCACGCCAAGGGAACCGATCAGCGGCACATCGATATCGGGCAGTCAACCGGGAATCCCGTGAGCATGGTGCCGAAGTTCTGGGCCGAGCACAACGGGATGGCGTACATGCAGGCCTCGATCCGCGAGTTAGAGTTGCGGCCGCCGGCGCCCCGTGCAGGCCGGCCACCGACCACCGAAGCGGAGCGCAGTTTCCTGCGCTATGGCTATGGTGACTACCTGAAAGAAGACAGAAGCTTCGGGATCATCCATCGTGTTTGGCCGGGGACTCAGCGGCATCTGTTATGGGGCGACCCGGTGTTTGCGGCCGGTTATGGCCGTGCCTTCAGTTTTGCCGGCAGCTTAGGCGTCGAACTGCTCGAGCCGCTCACGTTTAAGGGCCGGGAAGGGACCGGCAAGCCAGGCGGTCGAAATTGCTACGCGGACCAATCGCTCGATACGAAATCCGACTGGGAGAAGTTCGAATATCAGTACCGCCTCTTCGGTCGTCTCGTGTACAACCCCGACACCGACCCGGACATTTGGCGGCGCTATCTGCGGCACAAATTTCACCATGCTGCGCCGGCTGCGGAAGCAGCCTTAAGTAACGCCAGCCGGATCTTGGCCGTTATCACAACCGCGCATGACCCTTCGGCATCGAACGACAGCTACTGGCCCGAGATGTACACGAATATGCCGATCGTAGATCCGAACCGGCCCCAGCCATACCGCGACACCCCAGTGCCTAGAATCTTCGGCACGGTTAGCTCACTCGATCCCCAGATATTCGCCACCATCGATGAGTGTGCCGAAGCGCTCGTGACGGAGAAGACCCTCGCCAAATACACACCGCTCGATGTGGCGCAATGGCTTGAGGATTGGTCTATCGCAGCCTCTGATAATCAGGCGCAGGTTTTGGCTCGGGCGACAGACAAGACCAGTCCAGAGGTACGTCGCCTGGTTGCAGATGTCGCGATCCAGGCAGGCATCGGTAAATTCTTCGCTTACAAATTCCGCAGCGCGGTTTTGTGGTCCCTGTACCAACGGACCGGAGACCGAGACGCATTGACCGAGGCAGTGAAGGCCTATCGCACCGGGCGCGACGCCTGGGCCGCAATGGCGGAACAGTCCAAAGCGATTTACCGCGCCGATATCACATACGGACCCATTCCCAATATGCGAGGACACTGGTGCGATCGGACCGCCGGCATCGATGCGGATCTCGGAGACATGGAGAAGCATGTGACGCAGCCAATCGCCGGGCCGGCAACGTCTGCGGATCCCGCCGTCGTCCGTATGGCAGTCCGGGTAGTGCTGAGCCGTCCCCGGAAGCCGTCCTTTCCCGCTCGGCACACGCCTGCAACGCGCTTTGAGCCAGGCCAACCGCTCGAGTTCGCATTATCGCTCGCTCACAGTGAGAGCCGAAAAGTCACCCTGATGTATAGGCAGGCAGATCAGTCGCAACTCTGGCGTATGGCAGATACGACCTGGGGTAACGGAGCGTACCGCAGCGCCATCCCAGCGGACTATACGGAATCGCAATATCCGCTGCTCTACTATTTCGAGGTGCACGAGGCGGGCGGAAGCGGAATTTATCCTGGTTTCAGTAAAGATCTGTCTAACCAGCCTTACTTCCTAGTCAGGAGTAGTCGGGCGGTCGATCCTGAGAGCATCATCCGCAAATTCAGTATTCCTGACGCGCACAGCGGCTTAAGCAGTTAATCGTGAACAGGGTGCGCTCCGGACGAGAAAGGAGTTACCGGGGAGACGCCTCTGGCGAAGCCTGTCAAAGGAGTGGTTTTGGAATACCCCACAAAGACGTGACCAAGTCGCGGAAGGGAGGTTCTTCTAAATACTTCAAAATGAAGCAACCCTTCTCTCGACCCGAATGATGGTCCCCGGCTTGTCACTTCGCCTTCTTTTCGCCTATCCTAATTTCTAGGTCTTGAGCAAAGTTGACAAGCACAGCAAAAATGCCATGGACCCGACTACCACAAACTCACATTTTTGTCTACAGAATGAATGACCTATCGACCGATGACCGGATTTCAACACCAGTGCGCATCAGACTGGTGTAAGGTGGTGCAGAGAGTTAAGTAGACCCAAATTGGCACAGATGACCAAAAGCGGACTGTCGACCCGGACCTCGGTGACGTTGCCGTCCGAGGTCTACGCTTCGCTTGAGATCATAGCCAAACAGAAGAAGGTGTCGGTGGCATGGGTGATACGCGATGCCGCCGAAAGATATGTGGCTGAACAGTGGCCTCTTTTTTCAGGCCAGAACAAGCAGTGAGTGAATCAATGCCAAACTTCTACGAATTCTTCGCCGGCGGGGGAATGGCCCGTGCAGGGCTAGGCCCAAGATGGCAGTGCCTATTCGCAAACGACATAGATGAGAAAAAGGCTGCTTCATATAGGGAAAACTTCCGAGGCGGAAAGGAACTACTTGTCAGAGATGTCAGCAAAATCTCTACGTCTGAAATTCCGGGAACAGCAAATCTAATATGGGCATCTTTCCCATGTCAGGATTTATCCGTCGCGGGAATGGGAGCGGGACTAAGGGGATCTAGGTCGGGAACATTTTGGCCGTTCTGGGATTGCGTTGAATCACTCAAGTCTGAGGGTCGGAACCCAGCTTTGATCGTGCTAGAGAACGTTTGTGGCGCGCTCACGTCGCATGACGGCAAAGACTTCAGTCGCTTATCGGAACCTTGCGGAGCACTGGCTACCTGGCTGGAGCCATAGTGATAGATGCCGCGCTATTTCTTCCCCACTCGCGACCGCGACTCTTTATTGTCGGCGTTCGAGATGACCTCAAGATACACGCCGATCTTCTGTGCAATCAGCCACAAGAGCCATTTCACACTCCAGCAGTTACAACGGCTTTTGAGAGGTTATCGCCCGACGATAAAGCGGCCTGGCTCTGGTGGTACATTCCGACTCCACCCCGCCGGCAGTCGAACTTCGCCGACCTGATTGAAGAGAATGTATGTTGGAACTCTGAGGCTCAGACGGCAGCGTTACTGGGTCTGATGTCTCCAGTAAATCTCGCGAAAGTTAAGGCGGCTCAACAATTGCGTTCGCCTATGGTCGGAACTATATACAAGCGCACCCGCGTTTCTCCGACAGGTGATAAAGCCCAGCGTGCGGAGATCCGTTTCGATGATCTTGCCGGGTGTTTGAGAACGCCCGGTGGCGGATCAAGTCGACAGTCCATTCTTGTTGTGAAGGGCAATAAGGTGCGCTCTCGGCTGCTTTCGCCTCGAGAGGCGGCCCGCCTCATGGGCGTCCCGGACAATTACGTGCTGCCTGACAATTACAATGACGCCTATCACCTGATGGGTGATGGTGTTGCGGTTCCCGTCGTCGGGCATATTTCTAATTACATTCTTGAGCCTCTCTTGAAGGAAATCGCCCGAACAACTGTGCACGCCGCGTAAACTCGTGATGTATTCCGTTCATCATGGGGAGATCTTCTGGCGACAGATTTTCGGTTCAGGAAGAATGCCGTAAAGCAGTTGACCACCTCGTTCGGCGTTTATTTGCTCTGCGATCTGGATAATGTACCTATCTACGTAGGACAGTCGACGGAGGCCATCAGAGGTCGCGTAGCGCGTCACCTCACATCGGCCCGATCTGACATAATCGCAAACAGGCAGATCGACGTCTGGGAAATAGCGTATGTGTGGACGTATCCCCTCGAAACAATCGCAGAGATAGGTCCCCTTGAGGCCCTCCTCTATCACCACTTCGATCCGCAATCGCAATTGATGAATGGGACGGTTCCCCCGCGGCCGGCGGATGTCACAGACGTACCCGAGCCTGCTCAGAAAATCCAGGTCATGAGCGACAGAGAAATAACAGAGAAGCGCGATCCTGTGCAGCGTCTTCCGCGACAGGCGGCGCACTACGCTCAGATTGTCGGGCACTTTCTTGAGGTTAAGCAGTCAAAGCAGATCGGCCGTGCGATGGCTGCGCATTTCCAGCGTCTTAACCGATATCACAGGACTCTTCTGGGCATAGCGACCACGGCTGAAGATGACTAAGCAGGTGGATCCGATCCGCAGCGCAACGATGCGCGCGGTCAAATCGACGAACACCAAACCTGAACTGAAAGTCCGGTCACTCATACATCATCTTGGTTATAGATTCCGACTCCACCGCAAGGATCTGCCAGGCACTCCGGATCTAGTGTTTCCTGGTCGACGAAAAGTGATCTTTGTGCATGGATGTTTCTGGCATGGGCATGATTGCCCTCGCGGTAGTCGAATACCTAAAGCTAATCGCGACTATTGGCTAACAAAAATAGATCGCAATCGTAATCGCGACGTCGCCAATTTTTGCGAACTCAGAGCGAATGACTGGCAGGTTTTGACGATTTGGGAGTGCGAGACCTCCGACGTGCCCGCCCTGGCCGAAAGAGTACGCATTTTCCTAGGGTAAGCTTATCGACGACGAAAGGTTTGAACGAGGGAGCCGGATGATCAAGTTCTACGAATCACTTTGCGAGAAGCGGAACGACAGCAAAGAACTTCAAACCTGTGTCAAAAACGTGGTGGCAAAGCTCGAGCATGCCGACGCAGCCGATCGCCCTGGCCTTCTTCTTGGAAAAATTCAGGCTGGAAAGACGAATGCATTCCTTGGAATTATCGCGAAGGCATTTGATCACGATTATGGCATCGCAATCGTTCTCACTAAGGGTACCAAAACACTGGCGCAACAAACTGTGAAGCGGATCAGTCGTGATTTTTCCGACTTCATTGCCCAAGATCACGTATTTGTGTTCGACATCAAGACCGCTCCAGACGAACTCACACGAGCGGAGCTCAAACGAAAGCTGGTCATAGTCTCCAAGAAAGAGGTCCATAACCTAGATCGCATTCACAAATTTTTTGCTAACAAAAAGTACTCGACCATGCTCGACCGCCGTGTCCTCATTGTCGATGACGAAGCTGATATGACGAGCATTCGGTTTACTCGAAAGAAGGGTGAAGAGGACTATGACCAAGGGAGTATCGCCCGGGAGATGGATAAGCTTCGGAGAGACTTGAAGCGCGTGTCGTTTCTTCAGGTAACCGCAACACCTTATGCGCTTTACCTCCAACCGGAGAACTACGAGCAAGGCTCCGGTACGGAAATATTTCAGCCTAAGCGTCCTGCCTTTACAGAGTTGCTTCCCATTCATGATGCCTACGTCGGCGGGGACGACTATTTTGGCGGTCACGCTGCCACTGATCCCAGATACTACTTATTCGTAGAAGTAAAAGAAGAGGAGCAAAATGCTCTGCGAACGGGCGATGGGCGGGGTATTCGCCAGGACCGCCTATGGACCAGCGTCAACATTGCGGCGCTCCGCAGAAGCCTCGTGACCTTCCTTTTGGCTGTAGTAGTTCGCCGCTGGCAGCAAGAAAAGGCAAACCAGCAGTTACAGAAATACGCGATGGTGATGCACAACGACACTCATCGAGCTGCACATGGGTGGCAACAACTCGTCACGAAGAATCTCAGGGAAGCCTTCGAAGAAGCTGCTGAGAAAGATGACCCCAGACTCAGAGCGATGGTCAAGGACGCTTACTCTGATCTCAGTCGCTCAGTCACAGCGGACGGGGGGAAAATGCCAGCATTGGAGTACGCCTACGACGCAGTTGAGGCCTTAATTTCCGATGGTGAGCTTAACATACAGTGCGTGAATTCTGATGTGCAGCTCGAACCTATTCTTGACCCCGATACAGCGGAGCTAAAGCTTAGAACCCAGGCGAATCTGTTCATTGGTGGAAGTATTCTCGATCGCGGCATCACGATAAAAAACCTCATTGCCTTTTACTATGGCCGCAATCCGAAGAAAATGCAGGCAGATACCGTCCTTCAACATTCACGGATGTACGGTGCCCGCGACCGTCGCGACCTAGCCGTGACGAGGTTCTATACATCGAGGCCTGTATACGACAAACTGTCGCAGATCAATGGAGTTGAGGTCGCGCTTAGGCAAGCCTTTGAAAACGGGGCCCATGAAAGCGGGGTGGTATTTATTCAAAATGATGCCTCAAAGGGCATCGTCCCATGCTCACCGAGTAAGGTATCCCTATCTGATGTTGTCGCCATGAAAGGCAATGATTTCCTGTTACCCAGCGGCTTTGATACAGATTTCGCTGGTCGTCTGGCAAAGTGCGTGTCAAAAATTGATGGGATGATTCCGAAGGATTGCGTTGATACCGATCGCTTCAAAGAGGTCCCGATAGAACTTGCGCTCGCTATTATCGAAACCATTCGGCCAAGCATCGTCTTCCCCGAGGGGGCAGAATTCGACTGGGACGCAATGATCTCAATATTCCGTTACCAAGCCTCCAAAACCGCGAACCATGTGCTCCTCATCGCCTCGACAGATCGAACTCTGTCTAAATCGGCTTCAGGCGACAAATCGGGCACATCGGTCGTGGGTGCGAAGCTTAGAGACATCGTTCGGAATCCATCGCGTAAGTTGCCAGCTCTAATTCTCCTACGTCAAATCGCTGGGCCCGGTCTCAAATGGAAGGCTGGCCCGTTTTGGTGGCCGATTATCGCAAGTCCAGCGCAGAGCTTACCGTGTCTCTTCGCGAGCAAAGTAGCAGTGTGATGCGTCGCCATACGGTTCTGCAAGTTCGATTTCTGCGGTGCTGTCAGCTCATTGGCTAGACCGAAATCCGTTCAGGCTGAAAGCGCTGCGGCAATTCAATCCGAGCCCCGTCATACGGGCGAATGCGAGATTCCCATGCGCGGTCTCCGACTGCATTTAATTGGGGAGAAATCAGGACTCCGTAGTCCGGATTGATAGTCATCAGACCACAATCGAATGTTCGATCATGCAGAGCATTGAGGCAAAGGCCGTTTCGTGGATTTGTTCTGTTCCTGAGATCAATGCTCCATGGAACTATATGGCTCGCAGAGAGCAAGAGAGGAAAGGATAGTTCAGTTACACAGCATCGCGATTCGTGGCCGCCAGTATCGCCGACCGAAAGAATCCCTGGTTTATAGGCACTCGCACCATTGCGTCCCGCGATAATTCTTCAGGAAAGCTCTCCTTATCTTTCGCTCTCGAAGGAAGGCCGTTCCCGATCGTCGGCGAATTCGTTCCAAATATCGCTCTCAAGTTTAGCCCGATGTTGCACTCCTGAAATTTGTCGCTTCCTGAGAGCTGGATCGAGACGCGCAAAATTGGCCAGCTTCCAGGAAAGGGCGAGGGCGTCCGATTTAAGCATTCGGCGAGCGCGACGATATCTCGATTCCGCAGTCGAAAAACCGCGATGGCTTTCTGCATTCCCTCTCCAAAGGCTAGGCGAAATGGGATTGATCTGGCTACGGAGCATGAACGACTCGAACGAGTCATTCCCAATTTCTATTCGGAGAGAGGGGGATCAGATTTGAATGGGGAGAGTTGTACACGGGACGTTGAACACGTGCGGGTTGATGTGCTCAATTCCCGTCAGTTTCGCGAAGTTGGGTCGCGCGGGGCAAACCACCTGGTTGCTACTCCTAGCTGGCCTCGCGCCCTACGCTTCCGGACGCAACCAGGTATTGATCCATCCACGCGAGAATCTGCCGCCGCATCTCCGGTAATTCCTGGTGAGCGCAGTCAAAGAGGTCGATCTTACAATCTTGGGCTCGTCCATAAGTCCGGTATAGAGGCAGCAGCTTGTCGCGAACCTTCTCGACGCCTAGGGGTGGGGTGAGCGGGTCGTTGCGCCCGTTCACGCTTAGGTGCGCACGCGGCACCATCAATTCATTAATCTGAAATGTGTCGAAGTGTTTCAGCAACGCAGGAACAAAATAGTAGACACCGTGCCCCCTCAAGCCGTGCGCCTCGATCAGCGATTCATAATCTGTCAGGCAGCAAACGTCCATCGCAACCCGCACGCGCGGATCGAGGCTAGCCAACCACCAGGCCTTCGTGGCCCCCATGGACATGCCGAAGGCACCCAACCGCGCCGGATCCACTTCCGGACGGCTCGCGAGATAAGTGAGGGCGCGAAACTCATCAAACATCATCATTCCCCAGAGCACTCGACCTTGCCACAGCATCAGTTTAAAAGTGTCTTCTTCGCCTTGATGTCCATCTGGTTCCTGTTTACGCTCACCGAAGCACCAACTATCGATGGCGAGTGTCACCAGGCCTTTTTCCGCGCAGACAGGCGCGTAAGCCGGCTGCACACTTGTGCCGCGCAGCAATTGCTCTTTCCCCAGGTCGTACTGGCCGGCGTGCCAGTGAATGAAGAGCAGGCCCGGCGCCCGGTCTTGCCGCCGGTCGGGAATAAGCAACAGCGCCGGAACGGGTTCTATTCCGTTGAGGTCGAGAATTAGCCGCTCCAGAGTGTACCCTTTATGCTTCTCTGTACGGATCAAGCGCGGCAACGCGGCCTTGTGGTCCCAAGGCAAATCGCCCAGTAGGTTCCAAAGCTCCCACCGGCGGCGTTGCTGATAAATCTTGAACTCCTGGACGCTCTCTGATGAGACAACCAACTGGGTGCTGGCCTGCATCGGTAAACTCGCCCCCACAGCAGCCAAAGCCGCCGATCCGATCATAAATTCACGCCGGCTGACCCGACGCGTCAATTTTTCCATACTTTCTCCGAGAATGCCTGCCCCGGAATCAAGTTTCCCCGGTAGATCAGCCGCGCTTGAAGTGGTGCTGCTTCCCCATAATCCATCGTCGCCTTGAAGTCCTTCCCAGGAAACCGAGAGATCTCGTCGGAACTCAACGCTCAAGATTGTAGAGGCGCTTCGCATGGGAACTCATCTGCGTATTTTGGAAGGCGGTACACATCCACCGATCGGGATGTCGAACCATCGTCAACGTCTGCACTTTGTCATAAGGGATCATTGCACCTTGCCCAACTCCACCAGCGGTCACGATCGTCGCAACATCATCCGTCAGAAACCTTGTAGAGAGCACCTTGATCCTCATGCGGGTGCCTCTTCCCATCGCATCGGCGTGCATTCTTTCGATCTCAGGCCGACCCCAAAGAGGCTCGCCTGAATAGATGACGTAGGTCGCATCTTCGGTGAACTGAGCCGCAAACGCAGCCGCGTCGCCAGCGTCCCATGCAGCTCGAATCCTCTCAAGACAGTCTTCAATCGAATCGTTTTTATGTGCGAACATGTCAACTCCAACTATAATTATACATACACATTGTTTATATAAATAAACTATTAAGGAATAGCGAATGCGGCGGACCGTGCTGCGCGTAAAATACTTTATAGATGTAAATTATTTTTCACGGGAATCATAATTTGTATGGCGATCAACAGAGATTCTGCCGGAAGTCTTTTATCGGAGCTAGTGAATCGCGTTTCCCACAAAAGTGGTGAGACGCTGCGCATAATGGCGGAGGCTCAAGTCACTCTACAGCAGGTTTTGTTACTTGCGCGGCTGCACGAGGCAGGTTCATCAAGCGCGTCAGGTCTGGCAGCTGCGCTAAGACTCTCTTTGTCGGCGGTTAGTCAGGCGGTTGATCGGTTGGTCCGAATGGAGTTGGTTAGCCGAACGGAAGACGGCGTGGACAGACGAAGGAAGAGAATCGCAACTACCGCGAAGGCCAATGCTCTCCTTGACCGCTTATCGAGAGCACGAGCAAACGACTACAACGCCGGCCTTTCAAGGCTGCCTCAAAAGACTCAAGAGCGTTTAAAGCGTCTTCTGCGGGAAGCGTTGAGTCAGTTGAAATGAATTGAACATCGCAGGAAAAGGAATGCGGGAGCATGAGTCGCTCTTGCCGCAGGCTGCCGGTCTACTTCAAGCAGTCAACGTTCCGGAATGTTCATTCGTAAACGGAGTGTTAATTTGAAGGCGGCACCACAACAACTGGGCGTAGGCTCCAACAGGGCGCTGTCCGGCACTTAGTGTCGGCCGATGATCAATGTAAGGGAATCCACCCCGTCGCCGGAAGTCCTCTATGCCACCAAAGTATGATCCACATTCTCAGTCCGTTCTCTCTTCTCTATTGACAGTAAGTTGCATTTTTTGAGAGAGTCACAGTGTTCCTTACAAAGCTCAATTACTCTAACGCTGTCTAAGTAGGCCGATATAAGGCAGGATTGACTGCGAACGGTCCATGTAGGGTTCTCGCCTGCAACTTTAGTAGTACAGCATTGCGAGAGCCGGCAAAGATGTGATTCTTTCCCTGTTTTCTGCAGCAATAACATTTGTTCACGTTTTTCCTCAGCAAAGCTGCCTTTCCCCGGCAAAGCTTCTGTTGATTTGCCTTGTGTGCTCAATTCTGAAGATTTCGCAAATAACCACTTGAATTCATGATGGGCAGGACAAGTGCGTTCGCCACCTGTGCGATGTGGTTGCTCATCTGTCGTCATCGAGCGGTGCTCGTGTCCTGGGAGTTCTCATGTCCTCGCGGCTGTGCTTTTGTCTGGTTCCCTCTCTCTTGAGCCCACTTATTTCTTACCCCATAAGCCGGGAAATCAACCCTCGTTCACGGCTGCTCCGCGCGCTGTTTTCGGCTGCGGCCGTGCTGCTGATTTTGGCCGGTTTCCTGCGGCCCGCGGCGGCGCAGACCTCGGCTCCGCTGGTGACCTTCATGCCCGGGACGGAAAGCACGCCGTTCACCGGTTTTACCGATCCGGAAGGGGTGGCGATCGATAGCAGCGGGAACCTGTACATCACCGATTCCGCCGGTTACGCCCCTCCCAGCTACTTATATAAGGAGACGCTCTCGGGCGGTACCTACACCCAGAGCGTGATTGCATCCGGATTCACGATTGCGTGGGGGGTAGCCCTCGACAGCAGCGGGAATGTTTATGTCGCCGATTATGGCAACGAGGGCAGCGGTCCCAGTGGCAGCGCCGTGTATAAGGAGACGCTATCGGGCGGCAGCTACACGCAGACCAAGATAGCCAGCGGTTTCATCGACGCCGATGGCGTGGCGGTGGATAGCAGCGGGAATGTTTATGTCGCCGATTTCGGGTGCCCCCTGGGGTGCTCGCCGGCCGTGAGCGGCGCCCTCTATAAGGAGACGCTATCGGGCGGCAGCTACACGCAGACCAAGATAGCCAGCGGGCTGGACGTGTCCGGCGTAAGCGTGGACAGCAGCGGAAACCTCTACATCTCTGTCTGGACGAACCCTGGCGTAACCGGAGCCGTGTATAAGGAGACACTCTCGGGCGGCAGCTACACGCAGAGCACTGTCGCCAGCAACTTCATCACGCCCGAGTCCGTGACGGTGACCCCCAGCGGAATCCTCTATGTTGCCGACGACCACAACCTGGGCGGCTCCGGCAGCGGCATCGTGTACCAGGAGACGCCGCAGGCGGGCGGTAGTTATTCTCAGTCCGAGCTGGTCACCGGCCTCGCTTCTCCTGAAGACGTGGCGCTGGCTGGGAACGGAGATCTTTATATCGCGGATATTACGACGGTGACTGGCGGCGTAAATCCGGTCGCCGGCGCTGTATATAAGGAGGATTACGCCGATCCGCCCAGTCTGAGCTTTGGCAGCGTCAACGTGGGCTCGACCAGCAGCGCGCAAACGGTGACCGTCAATAACATCGGCAACGCGGCGCTGGACTTCGAGGTTCCCAGCTCCGGCAACAATCCCAGCATCGCATCGGGCTTTACCCTGGCCAGCGGCGGCAGCGGGGAGTGCCCGCTGGTGACTTCGATCTCATCTACAGAGGGGGTTCTGGCTTCAGGCGCTTCCTGCACCCTGCCGGTTACTTTTGCGCCGCAGGCTTCGGGCAGCTACTCCGGTTCCACGCTGGTGCTGACCGACAACAACCTCAATGCGGCGCCATATACCACGCAAACCATCCCGTTGAGCGGCACGGGAACGGGCGCCGACAAGGCATCCTACTTCACGGTCACCGGCTCCAGCCCGGTCACCGCTGGAACTCAGACGTCGATCACCGTGAGGGTCTACGACGCCCTGGGCAATCTCACTACGGGATACACCGGCACGGTTCATTTCACCAGTTCGGACGGGAGCGCGGTGCTGCCCGCGAACTCGACGCTTTCGAGCGGCGTTGGCACGTTCAACGTGACTCTCAAAACGGCGGGGAGCCAAACGGTTACGGCCACGGATACGACCACTTCCTCTGTGACCGGCTCGGTCGCCATCGCCGTGAACGCCGGCGCCGCCACCCGCCTGGCGGTCTCAGCTCCGTCATCGGCGACAGCCGGCACATCGTTCGGCATCACCGTATACACATACGACGCCTATGGCAATTTCGCCAACACCTATGGCGGCACGGTGCATTTCACCAGCACGGACAGCGCTGCCACGCTGCCTGCCAACAGCGCTCTGAGCAGCGGACAGGGCAGCTTCACGGCCACGCTCCATACGGCTGGCAACCAGACCATTACGGCCGCCGATACAAGCAGCTCTTCGATCACGGGCACGTCGAATGCGATTAGCGTGAACCAGGCGCCGGCCATCACCAGCGCCAGAAGCACAGCCTTCACGGTGGGCACGCTGGGCTCGTTCACGGTAACGGCCACAGGATCTCCCAGCCCAACCTTTAGCGAGAGTGGGGCACTGCCCACAGGCCTCACATTTACCTCCAACGGCACTTTGTCGGGCACTCCGGCGGCGGCCACCGGCGGCAGCTACCCCATCACGATTACGGCCAGCAACAGCGTCAGCCCCAACGCCACGCAGAACTTCACGCTGACTGTCGATCAGTCTCCCGCCATCAGCGGCCCCAGCAGCACCATCTTCATAGCGGGCGCGCCGGGGTCGTTCACCGCCGTCGCCAGCGGCTACCCCGCACCCACGTTTTCTGAGACCGGGGCACTGCCCAGCGGCATAACCCTCGCCTCCAACGGCACTTTGGCAGGCACTCCGGCGGCGGGCGCCGGCGGCAGCTACCCCATCACGATCACGGCCAGCAACGGGGTGGGTTCCAACGCCACGCAGAACTTCACGCTGACTGTCGATCAGTCTCCTGTCATTACCAGCACCAACAGCGCCACCTTTACGGTGGGCACAGCAGGATCCTTCACGGTTACCGGCGCCGGTTATCCCGCGCCAACCTTCTCTGAGACCGGAGCACTGCCCAGCGGCATAACCCTCAATTCCAATGGCGCTTTGTCGGGCACGCCGGCTTCGGGAACGGCAGGTACGTATCCGCTGAGCATTACGGCCAGCAACGCCGTGAGCCCGAATGCCATGCAGAGCTTTACGCTGACCATCAATCCGCCGCCCTATCTGGTGGTAACAAGCCCGGGCGACGATTCCGGCACGGCGTCGAACTGCACCGTGCAGGCTTCGACCACGACCGGAACAGACAGCTCCTGCTCGCTGCGCGACGCGCTGCTTGAGGCCGCGAGCCTCACTGGCGGGAATATCTACTTCGACACAGCGAAGTTCGCCAGCGCGACGACTATCACGCTGACAAATGGCACGCTGAGTATTTCCTCGAACACGACCATCCACGGGCTGACCGCGACGGTGAGCGGCGTGACGACCAACCCGGTGACAGTGGCGGGCGGAGGCTCGTCGAGCAACTTCTCCGTATTCACCGTGAACTCCGGGACGACCCGCGCGGCAATCGCCAACCTCACGATCGCGAATGGCCACATCAACACGCAGGGCGGCGCCATTAACAACCTTGGCTCCCTGGCGGTAACCGACTGCACCTTCTCCAACAACTACGCAGCCGGCTACGCCGGCTCGGGCAATGGCGGAGGCGCTATCTACAATGACGGCACGCTCACAATCACCGGCAGCACGTTCTCCGGGAACTCGGCGGCGCCGGGCGGAGCCATTGATGTTGATAGCGGGCAGGTGACCATCGAGAACAGCACATTCTCCGGAAACTCGGCGTTCGACAGCCGGGCCGGTGGAGCTATCTTTATCAATACGAGCGCCGGCGTCACGGTAGGCGATAGCACGTTCTCCGGGAATTCGGCCACGGGCGGCGGTGGAATCTACAACTACGGTACGCTCACTGCATCGAACACAATTCTTGCCGGTAATGCCGGTGGAGACTGTGGCGCAGGCGGCTCCGGTCTCTGCCCATCGAACGGCAGCAGCGGCAACGTTGTTGGGGTGGGTACCACCAGCCTGGCGCCGCTGGGCAGTTACGGCGGAACAACGCAGACCATGATTCCGCTGCCGGGCAGCCCGGCCATTTGCGCGGGGCTGCAGGCCAACATTCCTTCGGGTGTGACGACGGATCAGCGCGGCCAGCCCAACACCAACACCACGTATGCCGGCTACAACGCAGGCACGCCCTGCGTGGACTCAGGCGCGGTGCAGACGAATTACTCGCTCAGCTTCAGCACCGAGCCGGCGCCGATTTCCCCGGCGGCAGCGATCTATCAGAACGCCAACTTCGAGGCCGGGGCCACGCTGGACGAGAGCGGCAGCCCGTTCACGGGGTCGGCCGTCAGCATCCCGCTCAGCCTCTCGGGTAGCGGCTCGCTCTCGAATAACACGACCACAACCGCGAGCGGAGTGGCCACCTACTCGACGCTCCAAGTAAGCGCGGCAGGGACGAACGACCAGTTGATGGCAACGCTGGCGCTGAATCCGGCCATCTCTTCGACATCCCCTGCGATTTCGGTTGCCAGCAGCAGCTTCGACGTAACCGCAACTTCGGCGCCTTCCGTCACCAGCGCCAATGCGGCTACCTTCAACCTGGGCTCGGCGGGCACATTCACGGTGACCACCAGCGGCTCTCCCACGCCCAGCCTGAGCGAGAACGGCGCGCTGCCCGGCGGCGTGACCTTCACTGACAATGGCGACGGCACGGCAACTCTCTCCGGAACACCCGCTGCCGGCACGAGTGGCAGCTATTCAATCGCCATCACCGCCAATAACGGCATCAGCCCGAACGGCACGCAGAGCTTCACATTGACCGTGGATCAGGCGCCGGCAATTACCAGCGCCAGCAGCACCACGTTTACGACCGGCACATCCGGATCGTTCACAGCCACCACGACCGGCAATCCCAAGGCCACCCTGAGCGAAAGCGGCGCACTGCCCAGCGGCGTGACTTTTATCAACAACAGCAATGGCACGGCCACGCTGTCGGGCACGCCCGCGGCCGGTTCTGGCGGCAGCTATCCGCTCGCCATCACGGCTAGCAACGGAGTTGGTTCGACCGCCACGCAGAACTTCACGCTGACGGTGGACCAGGCTCCGGCCATCATCAGCGGCAACAGCACCACATTCACGGCAGGCGCGCCAGCAGCGTTCACGATTGCCACGAGTTCGTATCCTGCCGCGAGCCTGAGCGAGAGCGGGCCACTGCCCAGCGGCGTCACCTTCACTGACAATGGCAACGGAACGGCAACCGTGTCGGGTACTCCGGCGAAGGGCACAGCCGGCACCTATGCGCTCATCATCACAGCCGGCAATGGAGTTGGTACGAACGCCACGCAAAGCTTCGTACTGACCGTCATTCCCCCGCCTTCGTTTGTGGTGACGACAACGGCGGATGACACCACAGGTTCGGCTTCGAACTGCACCTCGGGAGGCGGCCCGAACTGCTCGCTGCGCGATGCGCTTGCCGCGTCAGTCGCTATCGGAGGTCAGATCAATTTCTCCCCGGCGGTCTTTTCTGCAGGTAATACGGCGTCCCAGAACACCATCACGTTGGGCAGCGGCGGTACGCTTACAATTCCATCGAATACGGGCGTCACCGGCCTGACCGCAGGCAGCGGCGCGGCGCTCATGAATCTGGTGACAGTTGCGGGCGGCGGTTCGTCAAGTAACTTCTCGGTGTTTACGGTCGGGGCCGGTGTGACCGGCGCGGCCATCTCCAACCTTACCGTCAGCAACGGGAATAGCAACAACGACGGCGGCGGCATCGACAATCAGGGAATATTGACGGTATTGAACTGTACGTTCTCTGCCAACCACGCTACGGTCGGTGGTGCGGGCATTTGGAACCGAAATGGGGCGGCTTTAGGCGTGATGAACAGCACGTTTTCCGCCAACTCCGCCGGCACCGGTGGCCGGGATCATCAACTACGGCACCGCGGTGGTGGCCGGCGGCACCTCTCCGGAAATTCCGCAGGCACGGCCGGCAGCGCCATTTTGGACTACGGCACGCTGACGCTGGCGGGTACCACGATCTCCGCGAACAACGCTGCTGGGGCCGGCGGCGGAATCGCCGAGTATGGCACTCTTACGGTGGCCAACAGCATCCTGGCTGGCAATACCGGAGGGGACTGCTTGAGAGCGGAAGCGTTTGCCCCGCAAACGGTAGCAATGGCAATCTTGTCGGCGTGAGCGCGATCGGCCTGTCTCCGCTGGGTAATTATGGTGGGCCCACGCAGACCTTGATTCCACTTCCCGGCAGCCCGGCTATATGCGCGGGATTGCAGGCGAACATCCCCGGCGGAGTGACCACGGATCAGCGCGGGGATACCAACACCAACGCTAATTACCCTGGCTACAGCGCGGGCACGCCGTGCGTCGACGCCGGCGCTGTTCAGACGAACTATTCGCTGAAGTTCGTGCAGCAGCCTTCGACGGTGGTACAGAACGCCACCATGTCGCCCGCGCCCACGGTTGACCTCGATGAAAGCGGCACGGCCTTCTTCGACGGCGCCGACACGATGACGATTCCGCTCACGCTGACCACCGGCTCCGGCACCGTCACTGGTGGTTCGGCTTCAACATTGACCACGACCGGCATTGCGACGTACTCCGGGCTAAGCATCAGCCTGCCGGGATCGAACGATGTATTGACGGCGACCCTCTCCCCTGAACTCGGCGCTCAGCGTCTCGCAAGCCAGCGTCCCGTTCAACGTGAACTCGGCGGTGACGCAACTAGCCTTCGGTACTTTGCCCGCGGCGACGATAACGGCGGGCGGCAATGCCGGAGCGGCAGTCGTGGTTGACGAAGAGAACGCGGGCGGCACGACCGTGACCACGGCTTCAGACACCATCACGCTCACCGTGACCGGGCCAAATAGTTACTCGCGGAGTTACACACAAGCGGCGGTAAGCGGTGCGGCAACATTCGATCTGTCGGGCGCCGCGTTGACCGTCGCTGGCAGTTATAGCTTTACGGCGTCGATCTCCACCGATCCGTCCATAACAACCGCCACGGCCAGCGAGACTGTCTCAGCCGGTTCTGCCGCAACGGTCGCGGTGGGCTCCGGTTCGGGGCAGAGCGCGAAGATCGGCGCGGCCTTCGCCTCCCTGCTCGAAGTGAAAGTCGAAGACACCAATGGCAACCCGGTCCAGGGCGCGAAGGTGACCTTCACAGCGCCTGCGAGCGGCGCGAGCGCGACCATCAGCGGCTCGCCCGCAACCACGGCGAGCGACGGCACAGCCAGCGTGACAGCGACGGCCAATAAAACAGCCAGGCGCCGCTGCCTACACGGTGA
>CAVPKQ010000039.1:0-17718 GCA_963705665.1 uncultured Acidobacteriaceae bacterium
GCTATGATGTACTCATTGAGACCTAAATACCGTAATCCGCTCCGTATCCGGCCGTGCGCTCGCCTTCAGCCATGCCTGGTGTTCCAGCATGCGGGTGCAGGGTCCAAGAGAACAAATTCTGATTGGCCTATCTGCGCTTTCCTTTCGCAGCCTGCTCAGCACATCAGTCAGGATCGAGCCGGTGAAAGGCGAAAACAGATAGAACACGGTACCGCTGGACAGATCTGCCGCCCGGGCGTCTTCCGCGACGAAACGAACGCGGCTCAGGCGTAAGTTACGGACGCATTCCTGCGCGCTTGCAATATAGGCCGGCTGAAACTCGACACCAAGAGTCCGGTTTCCAGTCAGTATCGACACGAGCAAAGCTACATGCCCCAGGCCTGATCCGATATCGACCATGATATCGCCGTCCGAAAGTCCGGTGGATGCTATCAGATTGAGAATATGGCGCGCCGGCGTGGGCTGATAGGGGACCATCTCTGGAGATCGCAGAAGGCCAGGTTCGCCCGGTTCGCGAAGCTGAAGGACACCGCTCACGATCTCGTCTCGTAGATCGAAGCCCAGGCCCCGGTATGGGATTCCAGATTCCCTGTCGCTCGCCGGTCCCTGGAGCCACTCACGAAGCATGCACGAATGGCCCTTGAGGGCGATCTCAGAGCGGGCGCGCTCGTAGAGCTCTTCGTTGGCTGCTTCGAGCCGGGTCCTGAGTGCCTTTGCACGGGCGTTGATCCGAGAATCCGAACAAGTCGTGAATGCCTCCATATCCAGGTTGCCGATTGTGGCGTCGAGCTTATTCAGTGCAATCAGGCGCTCCGCCAATTGCTCTGGCCGGGAGAGGCAGGGCGCGCCTTCCAGTCCGCAAAGAAAAGCGTGCAGTGCCTGGTGGTATTCGATTTCACCCATGCAGGCGATATTGTTGATTACGGTTGACACATCAACCACCATAAATTCCCCGGGGTTGTCATGTCAACTCCACGTTGCTATGCTCGGGACAGGTATGACTACAAAACCGCTGTCCCCACGCGAGCTTCGCGTCTGGCATGCCTTCCGGCTCATGGGCGAAGAGGTGCTCGGTCGCGTAGGGCGAGATATCGCGCAGGCGACCGGAATCTCAGGTCCGGAGTTTGGTGTTCTGTCCCGCTTGGCTGCTATTGGCAAAGGTGAGATGCGCCAACAAGCACTTGCCAGGGTGATGGGTTGGGACAAGAGCCGGCTCTCTCATCAGCTAACGCGAATGCAGGAACGAGCGCTCATTGAGCGCCAGCGTGCCAACGGGGGAGCCGTTCTTGTAGCGCTTACCCAAGTCGGCCGAGAGAAGCTAGAAGCTGCTCGCCCGGTACACGCGGAGTCGATCAGGCGCAATCTCCTGTTGCGACTCACCCCGGAACAAGTCGATACGATCGTGCGAGTGAGCAATCTTCTTGGTGACGAAGAATAGCGCCCTCCCTGGTTCGCAGCCGATCGGCTCATCATTATCGCTGCGCCGGTTCTGACAACCTGGCTTTGAATGCTCTCTCGTTGATATATCGCCGGGTTCTACGCGCGTGTGCCGGCAAATGGCCTGCTGTTGACAAACTGAGCGTATGGTAAGTGTATACTTACCGTTAGAGAAAACTTACCACTTCGGCGGCCATCTGATCGAAGCCGGCCGGATTCGAAGGAGATTCGATGACCACCACAACCGCAAATGCAGCAGCCGCGCCAATTGCGATGATTTTCGCTTTCAACGATTATTTCGTTCTTCAAGCGCTTGACGGCCTAACACATGAGGAACTGTGGCGCCCTCTCACAACCTCCAACAACCCGCTTCTCTGGGTGGCGGGTCACATCGTGCAAACCAGGGCGATGGTTCTCCAAATTTTCGGCGAGCAAGCCGAAACCGGGTGGGGCAGCTTATTCGACCGCGGCGCCAAGATCGGAAATCCTAGAGGCTATCCTTCGGGGCTCGAGGTTGCGCGTGTGATGCGCGAAATCAGCCTGCGATTGCATACCGTCCTCGCGGCCTTGCAGGACGAACAGCTAAACAGGCCTGCTTCTATGCCAATTCCCGGGGTCAAAACCTTGACGGATGAACTGGCCTTCTTTGCGCTGCATGACGCCTACCACGCCGGTCAATTAGCCTACGTTCGGAAGGGTCTCGGCTATCCAGGATTAGCAGGTTGAGCACGCACCACCACTCCCGGTTGTCATCGGGAAGGTGTTTGTACATGATTGACTAGATGGCAACGGCATTACGAATTGAGCGGGCGCTGGATGCACTGGGAGATTCTACTCGCAGAGCGGTCTTGAGACGTCTACGCAAGGGCAACCGTTCAGTGCGGGAGATTGCCGATGGCATGGATGTGAGCCGGCCGGCTGTCTCCCAGCACCTGAAAGTGCTGAAAGCCGCCGGCTTGGTTGTGGTGCGAGTCGATGGGGCACGCCGCCTTTACGGAATTGATCCGAATGGCATTGAAGCGTTGCGAAATTGGCTGGACGGATTCTGGGACGAAACGCTGGCGGCATTCAAACAGGCAGCAGAGCAAGAGCAGCATAGATCGGAGAGCTGAGATGGTGGACCAGGGCTCACTTGATCCCAACAGCGTTAAAAAGTCGATCAATGTTCGGGCCGCGGAGGAGGTTGCTTGGCGAGTTTTCACCGAGAGGATGGGGACCTGGTGGCCACTGGCAGTTTACAAGATCGGCAAGGCCAACGCGATTGACGCTGTCATCGAGCCGTATCAGGGTGGGCGCTGGTATGAGCGCGGGGAAGACGGAAGCACCTGTGACTGGGGAACCGTGCTGGCGTGGGAACCTTATTCCCGGCTCGTACTTTCATGGGACATTAGCGCGGACTGGCAGCCTGATCCGACTCTCAAAACAGAAATAGAGGTGCGATTCATCGCAAATGGAGACGACACCACGCGAGTTGAGCTTGAACATCGACGCCTCGACCGATATGGCGCTCGCCGTGACGAAATGCGGCGCGTCTTTGACACCGAAGGCGATTGGGGGCGGCTCCTAGAGGCGTTCGCCCGCGCGGCCGCGGCCTAGACAGGAGACTACATGTCGGATATTAGACAGGCGCGAGAAGCGCTGGTGAGACGAATCCTGGAAGGAGCCGGCAAGGCGTCACCCTCCAAGCGCCGGGCCGCGTTCAACAACAGCGACCTCGCCGAACCACTGGGTGCACTAGTCAACAAGGTTGCCAGGCATGCCTATAGGGTGGCCGAGGAGGACATCAACGTTGCGAGGGTGTCGGGCCTCAGTGAAGACCAGGTCTTCGAGATCGTGGTGTGCGCCGCGATCGGGCAAGCCACTCGGCAGTACGACGCGGCACTTGCGGCCCTGGAGGCCGCGACCGGGAAGGAGTGAGCATGCGGCTTCGAATCCTCGATAGTGGCCACGGTTTCGGTACGAAGGCACTTTTCGCGCTGATTCGAACGGTCTCGCGCCAGCCGGTGCTCGACGTCGTCAAGCTGGTCAAGTACCGGGCTGACTTCTACGGCGGGCCGATGGGGGGAGTGACCCATGAGGCGATGCGCGGACCCTCCACTTGGTCTGTCGGTGATCGAGAGTTGATGGCTGCGTTCGTGGCGAAGACCAATCAGTGCGAGTTCTGTACGAAGGCGCACGCTGCGGTCGCGCAACGGGCATATCGCGACGGGAAAACGGTCTCCGCGTTGTTGTCCGATCTCGACACCACGGCTATCGAGGAGCCATTGCGGGCGACGCTGCTCATGCTGGGCAAGCTGACGCGCGAGCACACGGTGAATGCGGGTGACATGCGAGCAGTCCTCGCTGCCGGCGCTTCGCGCCAACAGATCGAGGATGCGCTCGCGGTCGGTTTCTCGTTCAATGTGATCGGTCGGTTGGCCGATGCCTTCGGGTTCTTCGTGCCAGGTCCCGAAGCCTTCGAGGCTGGCGCGAAATACCTCCTCGCGCGCGGCTACCGCTGAGCACGTACATAGTGCTAACAAAGGGAAGGATCGATGATCTTGCCTGGAAATCGCGACCGCCGGGCCTCTGCGTTATTAAAATGGATGCAGGCACGTGACGTCTCATCCAGGAGAACTGAATGGCCAACAACACCATCCTCATCCCCGCAGCAGAACTCGCCGCCAGAAACAAAGCACGTTTCCCCAACGAAAGTCCCGAATACCGCCAGGCTCGCAACGCTCTCCTCGCCGAGGAGATCGAGCCTCAGGCGCCACATCGAGCGCGTCGCCGAACTCCGCCGCGCCCTTCCTCCCGGCGGCGGAATCCCCGAAGACTATGCTTTCGAAGGCCATGACGGCACTGTCAGCATCTCTCATCTTTTCGGCGACAAGGATACCCTCGTTATCTACAGCATGATGTTCGGCCCGCAACGCGATCGAGCATGTCCTATGTGCACCGCCATGCTCACCTCATGGGAAGGCACCGCCAGAAATCTCCGCGAGCGTATCGCCCTCGCCGTCACCGCACGGTCGCCGATCGAGCGTCTCCTCGACTTCAAAAAAGAACGTGGCTGGAAGAACCTACAGATCTGCTCCGACACCAAAGGCGACTACACCCGCGCCTATGTCAGCGCCAATGACGGCGATGTTCCTGGCCTTTCTGTCTTCATTCGCAGCGATGGCGTAGTCCGTCACTTCTGGAGCGGAGAGATGAGCGGCGAGATGGCCGATCCCGGCCAGGACCCACGCGGAGCCCCGGACCTCGACGCTTTATGGACGATCCTCGACCTCACACCCGCGGGCCGCGGCGCCGCCTGGTACCCAAAGCTCCAATACGCCAGCCTGACAGCGATCATGTAAGCTCGAAGCCTTAGCATTCAACCGCTCACCGTACAAAGCTCGAATTACCAGGGAACAACGCCTCCGGTCTCGTAGAAGCCACCGGTAGGAGCATCATCGGGAACTAGAGACTGGCGGACCGTTTCTGCGGCTCCTTCCTTAACGGTTTGGGTGCCGCTGTTGCCATTCAAATCAGTAGCTGTATAACCGGGATTGACAGCGTTGACCTTGATCGGAGTGTCCCGCAGCTCCCAAGCCAGTTGCGCGGTCAACATGTTGAGAAGCGTCTTGGACCCGTTGTAACCCATGCGTTTGACGGCAGCGAAGGACCAGTTCGGATCGGCGTTCCAGGTGATCGAACCGAGCCCGCTTGAAACCATCACAATGCGTCCCGATGCGGCGTTCCGCACGAGCGGTAACAGCGCTTGCGTAACCGCCAGCGCGCCAAAGAAATTGACATCGAGGGCGCGGCGCACGGCGTCAGGATCGACGACGCTAGGCGGACCATCGCCCTTTGCGTGCACTCCCGCATTGTTGACGAGGATGTCGAGCCTTGCAAACTGCGCGCGGATTCTTTCCGCGGCCTTCGCGATGGTTTCCGGCTGTGTGACATCCAGCTCAATAAAATGCGCATCGCTGCCATCTGCTTTCAGCGTCGCTTCAGCAATTTCTCCCAAGTGTGGATTGCGTGCACCTATGAGCACTGTGATGCCCTCCGCGCCGAGCTGACGCGCCACTTCAAACCCAATGCCCTTGTTCGCTCCTGTTATCAAAGCAATTTTGCCCTTGTGTTTCAGCGGCATGCGCTCGACCTCTCCGTCTGAAAGATTGGAGAAAACGAAATCCAAGCAGGATTCAAAATGCTTTCTACGAGCGCCCGAAGCTAATTTAGGGCGGTCCTGTTCGCCGACGACCCGGGAGTGGTCCGGTTCTTTGATAGACGTACCGCCGCGAACTCCTCAATGAGCGCATTGGGCTGGAGTCGTCATTCGACAAGCACACCCGGAATTTGGCCCTTGACAACCGACAGTCGGATGTCTACCATCGCCTCAACATTGGAGGTCGGATATCTACCATGGCGAGAGATGCGCAGCAACGCGTAAATGTACTCCAGGGAACGCTGGACATGCTCATCCTGCGAACTCTCCTTTATGGTCCAGCGCATGGTCATGAGATTGGCAAGCACATTCAGCGGACCACGAACGACTTCCTGCAGATGCAACATGGTTCGCTCTATCCTGCGCTGCATCGCCTGGAGCAGAGAGGATGGGTCGTCTCCAAATGGGAGATAGCCCCGGATCGCAATCGGGAGTTCAAGTATTACCGGCTTACTGAAAAGGGGAGAAAACAACTCGTAGTCGAAGAATCGCAATGGAAGCAAATGGCGGAAGCTGTGGCACGCGTCATGTGGCCCGCCGCTGAGGAGAGCTGATATGCGATGGTGGCAGGTCAGGAAACAAGATTCGGACCTGGAGCGGGAACTACACTCGGACCTCGAACTGGAAGAGGAAGAGCAGCGGGAGCGCGGCTTGTCAGCAGAAGAGGCTCGCTACGCCGCTCGCCGGGCTTTCGGCAACACCGCGCTCATCCGCGAGCAGACTCACGAAGCCTGGGGCTGGGCGACCTTCGAGCAATTGTGGCAGGACCTTCGATACGCGTTGCGGCAGATGCGGAGATCGCCGGGCTACTTCGCGGTTTGTCTCATTACTCTTTGTCTGGGCATCGGAATGAATGCCGCGGTTTTCAGTGTGATTCAGGCGGTAATTCTCCGGCCGCTTCCGTATCACGATCCAAATCGCCTGATGCAGGTGACTGGATCTCAGCTGTTGCACGGGCGGTATTTCTCCGAAGAGGACGGCCCGCACTCCCCCCTGGTTGCCGTTATCGATGAGAGCGCAGCTCGCCGCTATTGGCCGGGCGAAAACGCAGTCGGCAAACGCTTCAAAGGCCAGGATCGTCGTGGCGAGAATGACGATTGGCTCACTGTCATCGGTGTGGTTCGAGACATTCGGACACACGGCCTTGAGCGAGAGCCCACGCCGCACATCTATGAGTGGTACCGACAGAGCGGTAACGCGACTCCAGATCTGGTGGTCCGAGTAATGGGCAACTCCGTAGAAATTGCCTCCACAATTCGCCGCACGATTCGAAGCGTTGCTCCAGCTGCGATTCTCTCTAATATCGCGACCGTGGATCAGCAACTGTCTCGGCAACTCACGCCACGTCGCTTTCAAACCTCACTTTTGGGGCTCTTTTCACTCCTTGCACTGCTTCTCGCATCCGTCGGCATTTACGGACTAATGCATTACTCCGTGTCGCTGCGTACGCGGGAGATCGGGATACGCATGGCGCTCGGAGCGCAACGTGGCTCAGTGTACAGGCTTGTAACGGGGCAGGCGAGCTGGTTGACCGCCGCCGGCCTAGCCATTGGCCTGCCCTGCTCAATGGGAACATCGATGTTGATGCGTCGATTGTTGTTCGGCATACAGATATGGGACATGGCGACTCTGGGTGGAGTGACTCTGTTGCTCGCGGTGGCATCGGTGGCGGCAAGCTTCCTACCTGCGCGCCGCGCCGCGTCCCTCGATCCGATGCAGGCATTGCGCATTGAATGAAACGGAAGCACAACGACACGAGTGATGTGGCCCACGGCGGAGGAGCATTGAGATGCGATGGTGGCAAATCAAAAAGCGAGATGCGGACCTGGAGCGCGAGCTGCAGTCTGATCTCGAACTGGAAGAAGGAGAGCAGCGCGAACGCGGTCTTTCGGAAGAGGACGCCCGTTACGCTGCCCTGCGCGCCTTCGGCAACATTGCATTAATCAAAGACCAGACGCACGAAGCCTGGGGATGGGCGATGGTAGAGCGTTTGTGGCAAGATCTTCGCTACGCACTACGGCGACTGGAGAGGACTCCGGGATTCGCCATCACCGTTCTCCTGACTCTCGCCATCGGCATCGGCGCCAACGCCGCTGTCTTCAGCGTCATCAATCGCGTCCTTCTGCGTCCCCTGGCTTATCCGGAATCGGACCGGCTCGTTGCCCTCTGGCTCAACGCACCCGGCGCCGGCGAACTCGCCAGCTTTTCGAGCGGCCTCCAACTCTCGCCGTCCATGTACTTTACCTTCCTCCGGCACAACCGGACGTTCCAGTCCCTCGGCATCTGGACCCCAGGCATGGCGAATGTCACAGGCGTCGCCCGCCCCGAGCAGGTCCGCACCGCGCTCGTGAGCGGGGGCGTGCTGGAAACCTTTGACGTTCCCGCTGTCGCCGGCCGCTGGTTCTCGGCCGCGGACCAGGATCCCCGCGGTTCCAAAACCATCATGCTCAGCTACGGCTACTGGCAGCGTCGCTTCGGCGGCGATCCCTCGGTCATCGGCCAGCTTCTAGAGGTCGATTCCCAGCCCCGCACCATCGTCGGCGTTATGCCGCGCAACTTCCGGATTGCAGACCGCGACTTCGACCTCCTTCTTCCGCTCGCCCTCGATCCCGTCCACCAGAAGCTCGCTCCCTTCGGATACGACGGTATCGGTCGACTCAAACCCGGCGTTTCCATTGCCCAGGCCGACGCAGATATCGCCCGCCTCATTCCTGTGTGGATGGATTCTTGGTCGAACGGCCCCGGCTCCAATCCGCACTACTACCGCATCTGGCGCATTACGCCGAATTTTCATTCGCTCAAACAGCAGGTCATCGGTAATGTCAGCAGCGTTCTCTGGGTTGTCATGGCGACCGTCGGCCTCGTCATGCTCATTGCCTGCGCCAATATTGCGAATCTCCTCCTCGTTCGGGCGGAATCGCGGCAGCATCGAGCTCTCCGTCCGAGCCGCCCTGGGCGCCGGCCGCCTCCGCATCGCGCGTGAGTTGCTGCTCGAGAGCGTCGTCCTCGGCCTCACAGGTGGCGTGATCTCTATCGGCGTCGCCTGGGCTGGCCTCGGCCTGCTCGTCGCTATCGGCCCCGCCAATCTGCCCCGTCTCGCCGAAATCACATTTGACGCCCGCTCTCTCGCCTTCACTTTCCTGCTCGCTGCCTTCTCCGGTCTCCTGTTCGGGGCGATCCCCGCCTGGCGCTACGCGCGCTCCAGCCTCTCGCTCACCATGGGCTCGTCCACCCATGCCGCCAGCGCCAGCCGCACCCGTCATCGCTCCCGCAGCCTGCTCACCATCGCGCAAACGGCTATGGCGTTCGTGCTCCTCATCAGTGCACTGCTCATGATTCGAACCTTCGCCGCTCTGCGCAACGTCGATCCCGGCTTTTCCGAGCCAGCCCACATCCAGACCCTCAGCATCTCCATCCCCGATTCGCTCATCTCCGATCCGCTCCTCGTTACCCGCACGCAGAACAGCATTGTCGACCAGATCGCCGCCGTCCCCGGCGTCACGTCCGTCGGCTTCGCCAGCGCTCTGCCGATGCAGGGTTTTGATCCCAACTGGGACGAAATTCGCGTCGAGGGCAAAACCTATCCCGGCAATGAGCCCCCGCTGCGCCTCTTCAATTACGTCTCGCCGGGATTCTTCCGCGCCATGGGCACGCGCCTCGTCGCCGGCCGCGACTTTACCTGGGCTGACATCTACGGCGTCCATCCGTACCTCATTGTTTCCGAAGCCTTCGCCCGCGATGGCTGGGGCTCCGCTGCCGCCGCCATCGGCAAACGCGCGCGCCAGTTCAACAACATGCCGTGGCAGGAAGTCATCGGCGTTGTCGAAGACGTCCGTCAGCACGGCGTTGAGGAAGTTGCGCCCCCCACGGTTTACTGGCCGGCCATGCTCAACGATCCCTACACGCAGCAGCCCACCATCGACGCTCCCCGCTCCGTCACCTTCGCCATTCGTTCCAACCGTGCCGGCACCCAAAGCTTCATTAGCCAGGTGCAGCAGGCCGTCTGGTCCGTCAACGGCAATTTGCCCGCCGCCGCGGTGCGCACCATGCAGGACATCTACGGCCAGTCGGTGGCCCGGACCTCGTTCACCCTTGTCATGCTCGCTATCGCCGGCTCGATGGCGCTCGCCCTGAGCATCATCGGCATTTACGGTGTTATCTCGTACGCAGTCTCGCAGCGCACTCGCGAAATCGGCATCCGCCTCGCCCTCGGCGCTCAGCGCGCCAGCCTCAGCTGGATGTTTATCCGCTCCGCGCTTGTCCTCACCGGCATCGGCGCCGTCATCGGAATCTGCGCCGCGACCGCCCTCACACGGTCCCTGCGCTCGTTGCTCTTCGGGATCACGCCGCTGGATCCCGTTTCGTACCTCACCGTACCCTGCGTTCTTGTTGTTGCCGCCCTGCTCGCCAGCTATCTGCCTGCCCGCCGCGCCGCATCAGTCGATCCCATGCAGACGCTGCGAAGTGAATGACCGGGGCGTGCCAGTTACACCGCAAACTTACCTCCAGAAGGATCTGAAATGAAGTGGTGGCAGATCAGAAAACGGGATGCGGACCTGGAGCGGGAACTTCGTTCCGACCTCGAACTTGAAGAAGAAGAGCAGCGGGAACGCGGTTTGTCCTCCGAGGAGGCGCACTATGCTGCAAAACGGGTTTTCGGCAATGCGACTTTAATCAAGGAACAGACGCACGAGGCCTGGGGCTGGGCGCAGTTCGAGCGCTTCTTGCAGGACGTTCATTACGCGCTCCGCCAGATGTGGAAATCGCCGGGGTTTGCGGTGGTGGTGGTCCTGGTTTTGGCGCTCGCGATTGGCGCGAATGCGTCGGTATTCAGCGTGCTGAACGCAGTGCTGCTGCGGCCTCTGGAATTCCCAAACGCAAATCGGCTGGTGCAGATTACGTCGCTGAAGGAAGGAAACCCGGTGGGTGTGTCAGGACCGGACTGGCGCGACCTTGCTACGCAGAGCCAGACTTTCGAAAAGATGGCGATCTACGATCAGTGGGCGAAGAACGTGAGTACTTCGCCGAGCGGGGATGACGCAGCGGAGGTGCTGGTGGGTTTGGCGCCGGCGGAATTCTTCGAGGCTTTGGGCATTCAGCCGCTGCTGGGGCGACTATTCACGGCGGAAGAAGCACTGGATCGCAACCACGTGGCGCTGATCACAGAGGCGTTCTGGAAGAGCCACTATCAGCGCGATCCGAAAATCCTGGGGCGGACGCTCACCATTAACGACCAGCCATACACAATCATTGGGGTTTTGCCGGCTACGATTCCTGGCTGGCTGCATCGAGCGCAGGCGCAGTTACCCGTTTTTGAGCCGTTCCTGCCAGGGCCGAACGAACAGGGGCGCGGTGGACGAGGCTATGGGGCGATTGGACTGCTAAGGCCGGGCGTAACGATTGAGAAGGCTCAGGCGGATCTCGCGAGGATCGCCGGGAATCTGGCGGCGACGCATCCTGTCGATCGTGGATTGACTGTGGCGGTTGTACCGCTGGCGACAATGCGGACAGGCGATTTGCGTCCTTTGCTATTGCTGCTGATGGGGGCTGTTTGCCTGACTCTGCTCATCGCATGCTCGAACCTGGCCGCGCTGCTGCTGGCGCGAAACACAGCGCGGCAAAGGGAATTCGCCATGCGCAAAGCGCTGGGTGCGGGTCGTGCAGCTCTGGCACGACAGATATTGACCGAGATACTTGTGCTCTCGCTGACGGGCAGTGCCGGCGGGCTGGCGCTGGCTTGGGGAGCTACGCACACGTTGCGGATGACCGATCCCGGGAAGATTCCCCAGTTGCTGGCGCTGACGCTGGACTGGCGGGTGGTGGTATTCACGCTGGCTGCGGGGCTGGGGACGTGCCTGTTCTTCGGGCTGGCGCCAGCGCTGCTGAGTGCGCGCCTGGATGCAGCAGGTGTGCTGAAGGAGGGCGGACGCACGAGCAGTGGAGCATCGCGGCAGGGATTCCGGAGGGCGATGGTCACGGCACAGATCGCGCTGTCCCTGATGCTTCTGGTGGGAGCGGGGCTGTTGATCCAGACTCTGGAACGCCTGGAGAGGCAAGACCTGGGGTTCAGGGTGGATCACCTGATACGCGGGCACCTGTACCTTCCGCCGGCACAATATCCGACGGCGGAGACGATTACGCGCTTCTGCGACCAACTCACGGGACGGATTCGCGAGCTGCCGGGAGTGCGGGATGTGTCGGTGACGACGATCTATCCGCCGTATGACAGATGGCGAATGATGTTTTCGATCGAGGGGCGGCCGATTTCACGGGCGGAGGATGTGGCGTCGACGATTTTTGGAGTTGTGGATGCAAATTATCTGCGGACGGCGGGAATACCCATGGTGGAAGGGCGGGATTTTTCGGAATCGGACCGCGAGGGGACACTGCCGGTGGCGATCGTGAACCAGGCATTCGTGAAGCAGTATTTTTCGGATGAGAACCCGATTGGGCGACGGATTGAGCTGGGCGCGCCGGCGAGTTTGATTGCGCGGGATCTTTGGATGGGGACGCAACGCGAGATGGTGACGATCGCTGGAGTCATGCGCGACAACCGGGATCAGGGGCTGGGGCTCCCGGTAGCGCCGCAATTGATCGCTCTGTTTCGACAGACACCGGCAGTCAATTTCGGCTTCAAGGATCTGCTCGTGCGTTCGGATGTAGCGCCGGAAGCGCTGGAACAGGCTGTCGCACAGCAGCTTCATGCGCTCGATCCGCGGCTTCCACTGTCGGAGGTCGAGACAATGAGCGAATACCTCGACGATGTGACAGCAGCGAAGCGATTGACAAGCGTGATTCTGGCAAGTTTTGGGGGAATCGGGCTGGTGCTGGCGGTGATGGGGATCTATGGAGTAATCGCCTATCTGGTGGCGCAGCGGACGCAGGAAATCGGAATCCGGCTGGCGCTGGGCGCGCCACGAAGTGGGGTGATGTGGCTGGTGTTATCACAGGCACTGCGGATGGCGCTGGCCGGTGTTGCGATCGGAGTTTCGGGAACGATGTTAGCGGCGCGGAGCCTTTCGAGCCTGCTCTATGGGATTTCCGCGCTCGACCCGTTGACGCTGGGATCGGCTTCGATGGCGCTCATCGCGGTTGCCCTCGCGGCATGCGCGCTGCCGGCCCGACGGGCGGCGAGGATTGATCCGATGCGGGCATTGCGAAGCGAATGACGCGGTGGCGCTGCGTCGCTGGCGAGCTTGCCGGCAACAGAGGAAGCTGAGATGCGATGGTGGCAGATCTGGCAAACGAGACGAGGACCTGGAGCGGGAACTACAGTCTGACCTCGAACTGGAAGAGGAAGAGCAGCGGGAACGCGGGCTTGTCACCGGAGGAAGCGCGGTATGCCGCCCGACGCGCTTTCGGCAATCCCACTCTCATTCGCGAGCACACGCGCGCTGTCTGGAACTGGAACCTGCTGGAGAATCTTCTTCGAGATCTGAGGATCGGCATCCGCACTCTGTTCCGGTCGCCTGGCTTTTCAATGATTGCCATCCTCGTGATGGCATTGTGCATCGGCGCTGCGACATCGCTGTTCACGGTCGTGCGGTCGGTTCTGCTCAGGCCGCTTCCTTTCCGCGATCCAACGCGGCTGGTGATGATCTATGAGCATTTCCGCGATCCCAGGATGAATGCGCAGGGCTTCAACTTCAATGCCATTGCCCCGGCCGACTACTACGATTGGCGCGCGCAGACCCGTGGTTTTGAAGACATGGCTGCGTGGCGCTACTGGCAGTTCAACCTGACGGGAGAACACGGGGAGTTGCCGGAACTGGTGGGCGCGCGCGGGGGAAGTTGGAACCTGTTTCCCCTGCTGGGAGTGCAAGCGGCCATCGGACGTACGTTTACCGAAAACGAAGATCGTCCGGACGGGAACGCCGTTATGCTCACGTGGAATCTCTTCCAGCGACGGTTTGGCGGGGATCCCTCGATTGTCGGCAGGCAAATCCATCTCGACGGGAAGCCTTATACGGTGGTGGGCGTGCTTCCGAAGTGGTTCACCTATCCCGATGCGAAGGTTCAGCTATGGGTTCCATATGCGTCGGGGTTACCACTGGCGATCCTGCAGCATCATGACTTTCACTTCAGCCGTGTGGTGGCCCGCTTGAGACCGGACGTTGGACTGGCAAAGGCCCTGAGCCAGGTAGAGGCGGTGCAGTACCGGCTGCATTTGCAGAACCTGAATGTCCCGGTGGCCGAAGATGTGGTCTCACGGACGATCAACGAGGACTTCGCACGGGATGTGAAGAAGCCGCTGATCATCCTGATGTGTGCTGTTGCGTGTATGTTGCTGATCGGCTGCCTGAATGTGGCTAACCTGATGGTGGCGAGATCCGCCGCGCGGCAGAAAGAGATCGCCATTCGGAGCGCACTGGGGGCACAGAGGGTCACGCTGATTCGCGAGCAACTGATGGAGAGCCTGCTGGTCTCGATTGCCGGCGGTGTGGCAGGGGTGCTGTTATCGTTGGCGGCCACGAAATGGCTGGTCAGCACGTGGCGGGATCTTCCCAGCGCGCAGAGTATCCACGCCGACGGCGTGGTGCTGGCGTTTGCCTGCGCGCTCGTCATTGCAGCGGCCCTGCTGGCAGGCCTGCTGCCGGCGATCTCATCGACAGGCAATGAAGCGATCGCGGCGCTACAAGCTTCGTCGCGGAGCGGGGCGGGCAGCCAATCCCGTACGGCGTTGCGCAAGACGCTGCTTACGGTGGAGATTGCGACGACCGTGGTCCTGTTAATTGCCGCCGGCCTTCTGCTCAAGAGCTTCTGGCGGCTGCGGACGACGGATGTGGGCTGCGCGACCGACAACGTGCTGACGATGAGCTACAGCCTTCCCGCAAAGAAATACGAGACTCCCGAGAAGGTGAATGCATTCAACGAAACGCTGCTGGAGCGGGTGCGCCCCATGCCGGGTGTTCGCGCCGCAGGGCTGGTGTCCAGCCTTCCCGGAGCGGGACCCGGGGGCGACGATGCCTTCACGATTACCGAGCATCCACCGATCGCGCCCGGTACGGCAATGCCCGACGCGCTCATCCGCTGGGCCGACCCCGGATACTTCAGCGCATTGCAGATACCACTCCTGAGCGGGCGCTTCTTTACCAGCGACGACCGTGCAGGCCAGCCGAAGACGGTCATCATCAGCCACCTGTTGGCCCAGCAATATTTTCCCTGGTGAAAATCCGGTGGGGAAACATCTGCACATGACTGCGGAGGAAAACGGCGATTACCAGGTCGTCGGGGTTGTCGCCGACACACTGTATCAGGTGGGTCAGCCGGCCAAGGCGACCATGTACTTCCCCGTGCTCAACGGGGGGAACTATATGGGATTGAGTCTTGCGGTGCGGACGGCGTCCGATCCGCTGGCACTTTCCGTTCCGATCCAGAAACAGATTGCGGAACTCGATCCGGAGCTGCCGGTTTCCGATGTGCTTACCGTGCAGCAGATCATTGAGAGGTCATTGGGCAACGCCAGCCTGAGCGCCAGCCTAGTGCTGGCCTTCGCAGTGCTGTCGCTGATGCTGGCGTCCGTAGGGCTGTACGGAGTCCTCTCTTACCTGACGATGCAGCGCACCGGAGAGATTGGCGTTCGCATGGCGCTTGGCGCGGAACGCAAGCAGGTTTTGCGCCTGATGCTGGGCGATGGTCTGCGTCCAGCGCTCTATGGGCTGGTGCTTGGCCTTGCAGTCAGCACCGGAGCGGTACGCCTGATCCAGTCGATGCTCTATGGAACCCGGCCGCTCGATCCGGCGATCTTTGCGGCTGTAGCAGCAATGCTGCTGGTGGTGGCGGTTTTCGCCTGCTTGGTTCCGGCGTGGAGGGCATCGCGGATCGATCCCATGCAGGCGTTGCGAATTGAATAAGCTGATGGCGCTCGGGACACAGAAGCGCGACGTTCTGGGACTGATTCTGGCTCAGAGAATGACTTTGACGCTGATTGGTGTGGGCCTCGGGCTCGCAGGCGCATTCGCTCTCACCCAATTCAGGTTGAGGCTACTCTACGGGGCCAAGCCGACTACCCACGGACGTTTAAGGAGGGATCAATGAAATCGATAATGCCGTTTGCATTTGCTTCGGATTGGAGGAAAGCGAACATCTGTTGCGTCCCAGTTGCCCGGTCAGAGGAACATGTTGCGACTAGCACTTGCTTAGGGCGCAGGGCCCTGATTGTTTTCGTGATCTTACTTGCTTCCGCCAATGCCGGCTTCACTCAAGCTGCGCCCGGTGTCAAAACGTTTGCGCTGAGCGACGCCAAGGATTTGGTTTTGGTGAACGTGAAGGCTGACGCCATCGAATACAAGGGGCGTAAAGCTGTGCGGCTCACAAAGGCGACGGAAAAGGACGGGTTTGCGCTTTTACGAGGCGCAGACTTTCAGGATGGAACAATCGAGGCGGATATTGCTTTGAAGATCACCACGCCTCCGGGCATAAGAATGCCGGGCTTTGTCGGCATCGCCTTCAGGGCGCGACCGGACGCCTCCCGCTACGAACTTTTCTACCTACGGCCTGGCAACGCGGATTCCGATGACCAGGCGATGCGGAACCATTCGGTGCAGTACGTTTCTGAGCCGGACTTCGATTGGTACCAACTACGCCGGGAGTGGCCCTCGGTTTACGAGGCATATGCAGACTTGCAAATGGAGACCTGGACGCACGTCAAGATCGAAGTCAAGGGTCGCTCCGCCAAACTCTATCTAAATGGATCAGGAAGTCCAAGCCTCGTAGTAGACGGCCTGAAAGGTGAGGATTTACATGGTGGTGTGGCGCTTTGGCCCTACGCAGGCGAGGAAGCATATTTCTCAAATGTCCGGATCACAACTTCTACTCCATTGCCTGTAAAGAATGGCTCCGACGCTGATGGAACGTGGCAGGTGAAGTGTTTGACCGATGCCGGGACGTTTAACGGCACTCTACAACTCCGGCGCGATGGCGGCAAAGTGATAGGATCGTGGTCCGGCGGTCTCGGAAATGCTCGCCCCGTCACCGGAACTTGGCGTGACGGGTACGTGGAATTGAGATTCAATGCGGAGTGGCCGAACGGAGGGTTGGGCAAACCTGGGAGTTTCATGGCGACTCTCGCCGGCTGGATCGATGGCGACGCGGCGAGTGGACGCACGGAAGTGGAAGGACGAGCCGCTGGGCGATGGGTGGCAACGCGGAAGCCGTAGAGACTCAGAGATGAATTGATGGCCAACGGTAATAAGGGCCCTCCGAAGACGCGGAACCCATCCTTTCGCGATCGAGGAAACGCTGCGCGACTGGGAGGTGTTGAACTCCGTCTTCGGCAAAGACCGAGGAATTCTCTTCGAGATCTATAACGAGCCGAAACCGCGCCAACCTGGAAGAATGGCGGCTCGACAGGCGCTGACGCTGCTCCGTCCGTCGGCATGCAGACCATTACCCGGCTCCGTGCTGAGGGCAGCGAGAACGTCTTTGTTCTGGATCGGCTGAAGTATGCGGCAACACTTCAAGGAATGCCGTCCATCGAAGATCCTATCCGCAAATCTCGATAGTGTCGCCTTTGCTTTTTCTTTCTGTCATTCCCGCAGCGAATCTGCTTTTCGTATGCTCCGGAGACCAGAAGCAGATTCGCTGCGGGAATGACAGAAAGAAAAGCAAAGGCGCTGCCGCGATAAAGTCGATCGATCGTGCCCTGCTCTCAAAATAGGCTGTCGCCCTGCGGAGATTTGTTCCGGTTCCTCTGGCGCGAATCCATGAAAATCCGTTCGAAAAGCGTACCCCAGAGGCTAAAACCGTTCAGAGCGTTAGCCAGTTTACGGCTGAAGCCGTGCCCTGATACAAAACCGGGCTTTTCCGCAGGCTGTAAAGCCGTCAAGTGCGTAGGCCATCTACAGGACAGTCGGAGAAAACGTCCCCGCCAAGCTGTCGGTAGCAGTTCTGCTTCTGACCAACAGAAAACGCAAACAGCGCCGACCCCGCAGGAATCACCACGTACTGCCGGCCATCCAGCCGGTACGCGATCGCGGTAGAGTAAATCGCCGCGCCCAACTGAACATTCCACAAGTCGGGGCGCTACGTGCGTCGAGAGCAATGAAATTACCATCAGATTCGCCGGCAAACACCAGCCCGCC
>CAVPKQ010000040.1:0-29346 GCA_963705665.1 uncultured Acidobacteriaceae bacterium
CTTCAGGCCCCGGCGGTGCACTTCTCCCAGCAGGCGATCGAAATCCTGCATGGTCCCAAAGATAGGGTCGATGCCGCAATAGTCGGCGACGTCGTAGCCGAAATCGGCCATGGGAGAGGGGTAGATGGGCGTGAGCCAGATTGCATCGAGTCCGAGCCGTACCAGATAATCCAACCGCTCGAAGATGCCATTCAAATCGCCAACGCCATCTCCGTTGCTGTCTTGAAAGGAACGTGGATAGATCTCGTAAACGATTCCGCGCTTCCACCAAGCTATCTCCTGCATCTCACCATTGCTCCCAGGATTTAAGATCGCCCCTATGATTAACGATCTATGGTACAAAAACGGCATCATCTATTGTCTATCCGTCGCTACCTATTTGGATGCCGACGGAGACGGCATTGGGGACTTTCGAGGGTTAATGAGCCGTCTGGATTATCTTCAGGGAATCGGCGCCACCGCCGTGTGGCTGATGCCCTTTCAGCCCTCTCCCGGCAGAGATGACGGTTATGATGTGGCCGATTATTATGGCGTCGATCCCCGCTACGGGACTCTGGGCGACTTTGTCGAGTTCACCCACGGCTGCAAGCAGCGTGGGATGCGCGTGCTGATCGACCTGGTCGTGAACCATACTTCCAATGAGCATCCGTGGTTTCAGGAAGCGCGCCGCGATCCACAGTCCAAGTACCGCGGCTGGTATGTCTGGTCAAAAAAGAAACCGAAAGATGCCGCCTCCGGGATAGTCTTTCCCGGCGTGCAAAAGTCCACATGGAATTACGACGAGATCGCCAAGGCTTATTATTTTCATCGCTTCTATGAATTTCAGCCGGATCTCAATACCTCCAATCCTGAAGTCCAAGCTGAAATTCTCAAGATCATGGGCTTTTGGCTGCAGCTCGGAGTTTCGGGCTTCCGTATGGACGCGGTACCCTTTGTCATCGAGCAGAAGGGCGCCGAATTTGACCAAGCCTCAGGAGCAGTACGACATGCTCAGGACCTTCAGCCAGTTCCTGACCTGGCGCGAAGGAGAGGCGATCATTCTCGCCGAGGCCAACGTCCTACCGGGAACAGACATGGAATATTTCGGCGACTACGGCGAGCGGCTGCAGATGATGTTCAATTTCGAAGTCAATCAGCACCTCTTTCTCGCTCTGGCCAGCGGCGATTCCCGGCCGCTGGCGAAAGCGATGAAGGCTACAAAGCGCAGGCCCGCCACCGCTCAGTGGGGACAATTTCTTCGCAATCATGACGAGCTCGACCTTGGCCGCCTTGAAGACAAGGAACGCGAAACCGTCTTCGCGGTGTTTGGCCCGGAGCCCGATATGCAGTTGTACGGGCGTGGCATTCGGCGCCGGTTGGCGCCCATGCTGCAGGGAGACCGGCGATGGCTGGAGCTCGCCTATAGCCTGATGCTGACGCTGCCCGGCACGCCGGTGATCCGCTACGGCGACGAGATTGGCATGGGCGACGATCTGCGTCTGCCTGAACGAAACTGCGCCCGCACGCCTATGCAATGGTCGACGGAGCCCAACGCCGGCTTCACCAAGAACGACAAACCGGTCATGCCGGTCATCAGCAATGGCCCATACGGCTTTCAGCATGTCAATGTCGCCGCCCAGCACCGCGACCCCAACTCGCTTCTAAACTGGATGGAACGCATGATCCGCATGCGCAAGCAGGTTCCTGAGATCGGCTGGGGCGATTTTTCTTTCATCTCCGCGGGAACGCCTGAAGTTCTGGCGATGCGCTACGAGTGGCGCAACAACTCAGTGCTATGTATGCACAACTTGGTCGCGGAGCCGCGAGAGGTCCGCATTACAGTGGACGCCGATGGGGAGAAAGATTGCGCGCTGATCAATCTGCTTTCTAACGACCATAATGAGGCGGAGGACGGCGGTCGCCACCGAATTCTGCTGGAGCCGTACGGATATCGTTGGTATCGCCTTTGCGGTCTGGACTATCTGCTCAAGCGCAGCGCCGTCTGAGCCTGAAGGGCCCGATTTTGCCGGCCGTCTTGTATTCTGGCGTTGCATGGCTAAGAACGATCAGTCGCATACAGCAACGCGCACACTGGCAACCATTGGCGCCGGCGCGATTCTTCTCTTCGGGTCCCGCATACTATTAGATTTCTTCGGACCTGTTCTTCCCTATTCCATGCGGGAGGACGCTCAGGATGCTCTCGATTCAGACGAATTTATCCAATTCCTAAGCTTAGTGACAGACGGCACGATACGCCACTCCCGCATAACCCGGCTCAAAAACGGAGCTGAGTTTTACCCGGCCGAGCTGGAGGCCATCCGCCGAGCCAAGCACGCCATCAACCTCGAATTCTACGAGTTTGAGGAGGGAGAAGTAGCCAGTGAGATACTGGACGCGCTCAGGCAGCGGGCGGAGGCCGGTGTCGAGGTGCACATCATCGTCGATGCAATAGGCAGTTTCAGCACGCGCACGGGATACTTCGATCGTTTGCGGGCCGCGGGTGGCCGGATGTGCTGGTATCACCCAATACGTTGGGATACATGGCAGAAGATCAATAACCGCACTCATCGCAAGCTGATAGTTATCGATGGTGAAACCGGCTTCATCGGCGGCGCAGGCATCGGCGATCAATGGCTGCATGCGACCTCAAAGGGTCCGGCATGGCGGGATACTGTGTTGTTCGTTGAAGGCGAGGCGGTGGCCGGTCTGATCTCCACGTTCTGCGAAAACTGGCTTGAGTCTTCCGGCGAAATTCTCTCCGGACCGGCGCAGTTTGCCTTTCGCGCTCTGCCCGAGGGGGTAAAGAGCCTGGTCGTTTCCAGCACCCCGCATGGCGGAGGCACTCAAGCGCGCATTCTCTTTCAAGCGTTGATCAAGAGCGCCCGCGATACTATTCGCATTACGACACCCTACTTCCTGCCGGACAGGAGCGCGCGTCAGGCGTTGGCCGAAGCGGTTCAGAAACGCGGTGTGAAGGTCCAGATCCTTACCGCCGGTCCACAGATCGATCACCCGATAATAAGAAAACTGAGCCGCCACAGCAGCCGTCACTTGCTACAAGCTGGCGCGGAGATTTTTGAGTATCAGCCTTCCATGATTCACGCCAAGCTGATGACGGTGGACAGGCAATGGAATGTCGCCGGATCGACCAACTTCGATCACCGCTCGTTCGCGCTGAACGACGAGGTCAACCTGGCCGTGCTCGATCCGGAGCTGGCTGGAATTATAGAAGCTGATTTTTTCGAGGATCTGAAGCAAAGCCGCAGGTTGACCCCGTCCATGCTCAAAGCGCGCACTCTGTTGAGCAAGGAGCAGGGCCTGATCGACCACGTGCTCAAACAGGAGAGCTAAGGAGCGGCACTCTTCGGAAGAACCAGCGGTCAAGTACCGAGACGCGAGGGTTCCTTGGAGATTCGTTTGAACCGCAAATCTCTCCGCTCCGCTGCGCTCCGGTCGAGATGACAAAGGTAGGTGTAGTTGCCAACCAACCCTTCCTCGACCCGATTTTCATCCCCTGGGCCGCAGGCCCATGAACACTCCGGTCGAGATGACAAGGTCATGGTAGTAGCTAGAAACTGATCCTCGCGGGGTTCCGAGGATGATTTTCGACAGAGCGCAGCGAAGTGGAGAGATCTGCGGTTTCGCTCTCTCCACTTATCGCGCCAGCGCGCCCTTGGAGTAGTATTCCAACGCCAGTTTCCTCGCGGTGGAATCGAAGATCCTTATCTTCACTATGCCCGCCTTGTGGGCCACGAATTTGAAGGTGGTGCTCAGCACTCCTATTCCGTAGGTCACGCTGCGCCGGAAATTGATGGAAGAAGCTTCCTCGAAGTATCGAGTGGGGCAGGAAATTTCTCCAATCCGGAAGCCGAACATCACCGACTGAGCAATCATCTGATTGTCGAAGACGAAGTCGTCGGAATTTTCGAGCAGGGGTAGAGTTTGTAACAGTTCTCGTGAAAAGGCCCTGAACCCGGTGTGGTACTCCGACAGCTTTGCCCCGAGAAACAGGTTCTGAAGCCCTGTCAGCAAGCGATTGGAAACATACTTGTAAAACGGCATGCCGCCTCGGAGAGCGCCTCCACCCAGGATCCGCGAGCCCAGGACCAGGTCGTACACTCCGCTGGCGACCATGCCCGCTATCGCCGAAACAAGCAATGGCGTGTACTGATAGTCAGGATGGACCATTACCACAATATCGGCTCCGGCGGCGAGAGCTTCGCGGTAGCAGGTTTGCTGATTGCGTCCGTACCCATAATTCCTGTCGTGAATAAAGGTGAGCAGGCCCAGGCTTTCGGAAAGGACCACAGTCCTATCGTTGCTGGAATCGTCGACCAGAATCCTGATATCTACAACTTCCGGCAGTCTCCCGCACGGTCCTTTCGACAGTCAGTTCAGCGTTGTATGCCGGCATCACGACCGCGATGCGTTTTCCGTTGATCATCGGCGTACCTCGCTGCCAGGCTTCTCCGGCACACTCGAAATTGTCAAAGGGGCCGCCGGGTAATACGGAGATATCTTTACGGGATCCAAATCCGGTTGCACCAGCCAGACCTTGCGGTGCTTGTAGTAATGAATGAGTTCGAGGTTCTCGGCAGGATCCATATCCCGTGCCCAGATCACCTTGGATCCGTCGATATCCGGAGCGTTATAGACCCACTCGTCTACCGAAAGATGGTTGGGAGAATATCTTACGATCACCAGTTGCGGTCCGTTGAGCCGCTCCAGGCTAGCCTCGACGCGCGCACGCGCAGTGCCATGCGGGCCTGGGCCATACCATTCGGCCGACCACGCGGCAGGCCATGCGGAGAGAGTGAGATGAAGGGGATCGGCAAATAAGCGGATTCCAGCTAAAACAATGCAGACAGTAACTGTAAGATTCACCAATACCAAGCCAACAGGGTGCCTGCCCAGACGCCACAGCCGCAAATGGCGCATGGCCTGCAATCCAATTGCATAGAAGGCGGCGGTGAAAGGAGCCAGATAGTGGGGGATGAGAAATATCTCTACCGCCATTCCGGCCATTAATACCAGCACGCATACCACTAGAAAGCGCGTTCGGCGATCGAGGACTACCCGGCGCAGCATGATCAGTGGGGGGAGCAACGCGATGCCCGCAAAAAACAGGATCCCGCGGAGGGCCTTCGACAGGGTGTAGGGCACATAGCCGGTCAGGCTATGAATTCTCTCAAAGGAGGGAAGCTCATCCTTGAGATAGAACTCCCGCATCTCCTGGTGCCGGTAGGCGGGCTCAGGCCGCTGCGATTGCCAGACAAAGTACGGAGTGACCGCATACGTCGCGCGATTAATTTTGTAAGGCGGAGTAAGTGGACTTCCGAATACACGGTAGTTGTAATACCCCATCCACGCGCCGGCGGCGGCAATCAGTATAAGCGGGGCCGCAGCGCGCCGAAGCAGTACCGACGCGGCGGGGCGATTGCTTCCGGCCCACATCCACCACGCCAAAGCAGCGGCTACAGGGAGACAAAGAAGAAGGCCTTCATATGTCCGGCTGGTGGCCAGGAGTATGACGCCGAGCGCCAGCAGCAAACCGTGGCGAAGTTTCGCCGCTCTCATCAATCGAGGCGAGGCTCCGAGCACCAGCGCTCCGCCCAAAGCCGCGATGGCGGCCGCGCCGGTGTAGGTGTCGATCCAATAACTGAACAGGCTCAGGCGCAAGATCGCCAGAATCCCGCCTAGCAGGGCCCAGGAGGGAGGCAGCCAGGCTTGCAACATCCAGCAGATGCCGGCGCACATCAGGGCATTCACGCATAGCAGGCCGTACCAGGGCTGACCCGTCAGCAGCTTGCCCGCCGCCATAACCAGTCCCTGTGCTGGAAAATACATCGACATATAAGTCGGCTTCATATCGATGTGGAAGCTTTCGAAGTGCTGCCACATGGCGGGAGTCGGATTGGTCAGCCGTCCCGAGGCGAAGGTATTTGCCGCTAATAGAAAGCTGAAATCGTCGTGGATAAATGGCTTGGGAATGGGAGAGAAAGGAAGAATGGCAAGACGCAGTAGAAGGGCGGCAAGACCGACGGATGCGATCGATAGGCCGCGCCTCCGTGCCAAGCATCCGAAAGCGCGTTCAATACGGGAGAAAAAGTTGGAGCCGAGCCGGGGCCAGCGGAACGCCGCGGCGATAGCAATCAAGGTAAGGCCGCTTTCAAGCAGCGGAATAGGAAGACCATCCGGCAGGGAAGACTGGATCATATCCGCGCCAGTCTATAGCACTTCATCGATGGACCGCATGTAACCTTCGGCACTGATCCCTCAGCGATTGAAGCCGATAAACTAACAAATCACTTGATCTAAGCCATTGCATTCCGAGTGTGCGGTTTTGAGACACTTAATCACCAATGTAATTGCTCCCTTGCACGCAGGAGTCTTCACTGACGCAAATCGCCGGTTATTATCGGGCCTGTCATGATATCTGCTCGTGGTACGCGATCCGCTATTGCCAACCTGGCTCATTCCAACCGGGGACAGAGCCTGGTGGAGGTTGCAGTCCTTCTTCCCATATTTGTTTTGCTCGCCGCCTATGCGGTGGATTTCGGCTACTTCTTCATGGTCTGCTCGAATCTGGTGTCTTCGACGAGAAATGCGGTGGAATACTCGATTCAGGGTTACCAAGCGCCGGGGCAGAATGCGCTGCCGGCGGCTGGACCGGCGACTTCGACGGCTTCGGTCTCAGCTTTGGCGTTGGGAGATATAGCCGGACTGGCGGACGCTTCAACGACAACCAGCATTCAGGTCTGCTCCAAATCCGTAGGCATCAGCAGCAACGTGACCAAGTGCAGCGACTACGGTCCAGCTTCTTCGTATAACACGGCCACTGCGGCGCAGACGGACCCTGAAGCGCCGACGTTCTATTTGAACCGCGTAGACGTCACTTATACTATTCAGCCTCCGATGCCGCTGAGCTTCTTTTCTGTTTCGCTGCTGCCAAGCCTCTCTTTCCATCGCCATGTTTCCATGAGGGCGATGGACTGAGATGAAAGTGTGGAGCGACGTTCGCGGATCTCTTGTGATCGAGACTGCCTTGGCCCTTATGCTCGCTTTTCCAGTCATCTTCGTGGTTTTCGAGATCTGCATGTTTACCTATACGCTGAGCGTGCTGGGGGATGCGGCAAGAACGGGCGTGCGCTATGCGATCGTGCACGGAACCGACAGCAGCAATTGCAGCGGGCCGAGCAGCGGCTGCGCCGACTCCGGAGCGGCCAATGTGCAGTCGGCTGTCGAGCAGGACGCCGCCAATACCCTGCACGACATGAGCGCGATGACGGTCAGTGTGAGTTATCCTGACGCCTCTTCCGCGCCGCCATCGAGAGTGATCGTAGCAATCCATTACACCTATGTTCCGTATCTCAATCTTCCCGGATTAGCGCAGGCGATGTCTGCCACAGCGGAGGGACGTATTGTGTACTGAAGGTTCTTACCGCAAGAGCGAGTCTGGTCAGGCTGCGGTCCTTATGCTGCTGGTCTTATCCGCTCTTCTGCTTGGCGCGGTTGGGTTTGCCGTTGACCTGGGGAATCTATGGTTCCACCGCCAGGCGGCACAGTCCGCATCGGACGCGGCATGCCAGGCCGGCGCTATGGATATGCTGGTTACCAGCGGGGGCATGCAGCTCCAATCAATGGGATTTACGCCGGGCACGGGGAGTAATTGCGCGGCGTCGCCTGCCGCGACGATGTGCGCCTATGCGAAATTCAATGGCTATGGCGGAGCAGGCCCGGGCAATAACCTCAACTCTGCATGGAACACCGTCTCCTGGAGTTTTCCTTCCGCGGTATCGGGCGTAACGGCGCCGCCGGCTTCCCAGACTGCCGCGCCTTACATGCAGGTGACGGTCACGGAGAATGTTCCGACATGGTTCTTGCCCGTATTCACCGGCTCCGGCTACCAGCAGGTCAGCTCCTCATGCACCTGTGGGCTGGCCCAGGTGAAAGAGGCGGCGCCTATGATTGTGCTGCACCCTTCCATGTCCGGCTCCTTCTACTATAGCGGGGGTGGCAAGTTGACCATCGTGGGAGGACCTCAACGATCGCTGCAGGTGAATTCCACTAGCACGACCGCAATTTCCTGGATTTCTTCGGGCATCATCAACACCAGTGCCGGCGGCCCCAACTATACAGGCTCCGATGTGGGCGTCGTGGGAGGGCCGGCGGCCGGCTCCGGTGCGTCGACGACGGGTTTCAATGGAGGAACCACTGGAGCCTGGCGCAGCGGTGGGCTGCCTGTGCCCGATCCTTATGCCGCCCTCGCAGTCCCGGCCAGCATCAAATCTCTCACCCCGATCACGGGTACGGCGGGAACCTGGGTTGACTATCATCAGGATGGTTGTCCCGATCATAGTGGAACGCACTATCCCACCACCGATGAGTGCATAGAGTTCGGTCCGGGCTACTACCCGAATGGCATCACGTCTCTCGATGGCTACTCCACAGCCATTTTTCTGCCAGGAATTTACTACCTTAACGGCTCTTTGGTGGCGAAGTCCAGTGAGTCCTTGCGCAACGCCACTCCCTGCTCGCCAACGTGCGGGCCGGTGAGTTCCCAGGCCGGCTTGACATCACACCAGACGGATGGGGTGATGTTCTATTTCCTTTCCGGATCGTTCAGCGTCTCGGGTTGTTCCGGTTGCGTGAATTCTTCAATCGACAACGTGAGCTCAACCGCCATCACCTGCGATGGCAACCCGCCGAGTGCTTTGCTGGGCATGCCGAGTACTCTTCCCGGCAATGTGCTGTGGGCTCAATGCACGGCCAACGGGACCTATTGGGATGGCGGAGGGGATACATCAGATTCAGCGGGAAACCCTGGCAGCCGGGGCATTCTCTTCTTTCAGGACCACGGAGATCTTAACCAGCCCACATTCTCCGGTTCGGGCAGCCTTTCGTTCGCAGGCTCGATCTATTTCCATTCAAGCAGCTATTCCGATTTGTTGAATATAAGCGGCGGTTCGAGCAGCGGCACTTTCATTGTCGGTAACATTGTGACGGACCAGGTCAAGTTGACCGGCAGCGGAGCTATCAACCTTGCTCTGAGTCCCGCGCCTTCCGTCTATATGTTGAAAGCCGCTACATTCAGGTGAGCCGGTCTCCTTGTGGTTCAAACCATCCCCCGGTACTGCGCTCAATTTGTCATCTCGAGCGGAGCGCAGCGAAGTGGAGAGATCTGTGGTTTGTGTGTCACCGCGGATCCTTGTCACTCCGCTATAGTCTCACTCAGATGTGGAAAACCGCAGATCTCTCCGCTCCGCTTCGCTCTGTCGAAAATCATTCCGGGAAGCCTCCTCTGCCAGCAGTTGTGGTCTCTCACCCTTGCTACGCAAGGATGGGGCACCCTAGATCTGCTTGAAGGATGGGTCCAAAACCGCCACCAATCGAGGGTGCCCCATATCTGGCGCGCTCTTTGCGCCAGATGTGGGAAACCGCAGATCTCTCCACTCCGCTTCGCTCCGGTCGAGATGACAAAGTTAGGGGTAATTGCCAACCCAGCCTTCCCTCAACCTATTTTCATCCCCTTGGGTGAGCCGCAGGCCCATGAATACTCCGGTCCCGGTTCTAATGTGTATTCGTTGGCATCACAAATTGTGTGTACCACGTTAGTGTATGTCGCTTTTTGAGCCAACGCAGTGACCCTTGTTGCATTAAACGCGAGAATTAATACCCGTACATTCCCGCGAGTGAGTTACTGTTTCTCAAAGCAATGAAGTTACTGCCTTCCTCCGGAACGCACTACTGCTCCAGAGGTTGGTACTTCAATTCGTTCGTACTTCACGCAAGGAGAGAAGCAATGAAGAATCTTAGCAATCTTTTTCACAATCTGCTGTGGGACGACTCTGGTCAGGACATGATCGAGTATGCCCTCGTTGCGGGTATTATCGCCACTGGAGCGGTAAGTATCATGGGCACGGTGGCAGGCGATATTGTAACTCTCTTCACCAACCTCGGCACCAAACTCACCACCCCTGCCACTTAGCAAGCTCAGCGATGGACATCGAGGTGAGCGCCTAAGCAAAAAATGGAATTGGCGCTCATCCCTCCTCTCATCGCAGGGATCTTCTACTGAAGTCGCAGCTCTGTTTAACTGAGTTTGTTTCACGCAATTTGCCTTGGTGGTCTAATGCCGGTTTCTCGTCCAGATCTTGTCTATCTCTGCGCCTCCCTGCTGTGCGCCTTCTGCGGCGCGGTATATGACGTAAGGACGCGCCGCATCCCCAATTCGTTGACAGGAAGTTCTATAGTGGCGGGATTGCTATTGCACCTGGCTGTGGGAGGCTGGCGGCAAATGGGACTGGCAGCGGCGGCCGGGCTGATCGCGGGTGCTGTCTTCCTCATCTTCTTTGTTGCGGGGGGTATGGGAGGCGGCGACGTGAAGTTGATGACCGCGGTGGCCTGCTTAGCGGGAACCAGCCAGGTCGCAGAAGTGCTGGCGGCGACCGCAATCACGGGCGGCATTTTCGCACTGCTGCTGGCGGTCTATCGCGGCAGGCTGCGCGAGACTTTCCGCAATCTCGGCAGTTTGTTCACCCATCATCGTTTGGAAGGGCTGACACCTCATCCTGAACTTAACCTAGCAAACACGCACAGTCTGCGGCTTCCTTACGCTTTGGCCATCGCGGCGGGTTGTTCGATCACTCTGCTGAGCCAGCTTGGGCTGAGGTAAAGCGTGAACGCGCGTAGACTCACGCTCGCTCTACTTGCCGCGCTCGCAATTTCCGGAGTATGCACTTTAATGCTGGGCCGCAAGTTAACGGTTCGCGGCGGTGCACGGCCGGCAAAGCGCCGCTACGTCGCCGCCGCCATGCCGGTCGCCGCCGGGGAGGTTCTCAAAGCGGGTGAAGTCGGCTACATTGACTGGCCGGCCAGCGAGCCACTGGAAGGCGCATTCACCAGGACGGCAGACGTCATCGGCCGTCCGGTGCTTTATCCACTGGAAAAAGGCCAGCCGGTGCTGGGGCATTTTCTTGCGGCGCCGGGGACCGGCTTCGGCCTGACTACTAAGATTCCAGCAGGAGCGCGGGCTATTGCTCTGAAATCGGATGAAGTGGTCGGCGTTGCCGGATTCCTCTTTCCCGGCTCCAGGGTCGATGTGCTGGTGACATATCACTCCTACCAAAATCAGGAACCGGTAACAGCCACGGTGCTGCAAGATGCGGAGGTAGTGGCGGTTGGCCACCAGATCCAGCCGGATCCGAATGGCAAGCCCTCGAGCGTGGATGTAATTACGATTCTGGCCAAGCCGGACGACGCTGAAAAGGTAGTCCTGGCCAGCACGCAGGGATCAATCCATTTCGTGCTGCGCAATGCCACCGATCGCGCCGAGGTCAGCGACCCGCCGGTGCGCTTGTCGGAATTCGCAGGCCAGGCTCCTGTCAGTAAGGCAGTACTGCGGAAGGGCGCAGCGATTCATAGACCAAAGCCGTATATAGTTGAAACCATTTTGGGCGATAAAGAGATCGTGACCAGCTTTTGAGCTGGTTGGAGCCCTAATTGGCTGCGGAGATCCCAGGTCCCAGAATCGGAGACCTGGGGCACCCGCCCGTGTGACGACTTTGTAAAGGGAATGAACGATTCGCGATGAAGGGAACAAGGCCAACTCGAACGATACCGCTCATGCGCCCGCTTGGATGCATGATGCTGGCGCTCGGCCTGTTGGTTTCTATAGGAGAGGCGAGCGGGGCGGCAGGGCCCCCCATTACGGCAAACAGCGCTTTTGTCCGGACCAATCCGCAGAGCGCTTTGCTGCGCGTCGTAGTCGGCCATTCCATTTTTCTCAATACGATTACGCGGCTGCACCGCGTTTATATCAGCAATCCCGCGGTGCTCGCCTCGCTTACATCCAGTCCCAATGAAGTTCTGGTGACGGCAAAAGCCCCCGGAGTCAGCAGCCTGGTAGTTTGGGATGCCTTCGGACGTAGCAGCGTGTACACCGTCTCGGCGGATATCGACGTCGAGGGACTGCGCAGCGCGATCGAGGCCGCTCTTCCGCAAGACTGGATCGAAGTCTCCGCGCTGCAGGACCGGATCAATCTGGATGGGAGGGTATTGAGCCAGCCGGAGGCCGATGAGGCGGTAAAGCTTGCCCAGACCTACTCCAAGGATATTGCGAATTCGCTGATCGTCGATCCGCCTCATCTGAAGCAGGTGAGGCTCAAGGTGCGCATCGTCGAAATAGACAGGACGAAGCTGGCGCAGTTCGGGATCAATTTTTTAAGTGGCGGAAAGACCGCGTCCACCGTCTCCACGCAGCAGTTCTCATCGTTTGGAGGACTGACTGTCGGCAATACGACGCCGGCGGCGGGCGGAATCGGAGTCTCCAACCCGCTCAATATCTTTCTTTACAATCAGGAATTCAATATCGGCCTGGCGATCTCCGACCTGGAGCAGAAGCAAATCATGCAGATTCTCGCGGAGCCGACCATCACTGCGATCAGCGGGGAAAAGGCGAGTTTTCTTTCAGGTGGAGAGTTTCCCTTTCCCGTGGTGCAGGGCGGTGGAGGGAACTTTACCTCGGTCACCGTACAATTCCGGCCCTATGGGGTAAAGCTCGACTTCACCCCGACGGTCAATCCCGATGGGAGCATCCGTCTGAAGGTCGCTCCTGAAGTGAGCGCGCTCGATTACACCAACGAAGTTCAAATTTCCGGATATACGATTCCGGCAATCTCCACTCGCCGGGCGGAGACGGATGTGGAGCTGAGAAGCGGGCAAAGCTTCGCTATCTCCGGGCTGCTCGATCATCGCCTGACGAACGCTCTCAGCAAGATGCCAGGAATTGCCAGCATCCCGATCCTGGGGGAGTTTTTTCGCTCCAGGAACAACACCGCATCGGTGGTTGAGCTGGTGGTGATCGTGACTCCGACTATCGTCGATCCGCTCACGGATGCGACGCCGCCGGTTGAGCCACGCATGGTGATGCCGAATCTCAACCCCAAGAAGTTCGATCGGCAAGTGGGCGGGAGCAAATGAGCGAGCACGCGATGCTGGCGACATTTACCGTATGCGCGGACGGGCTTTTGGCTCGCCTAGCGCAACAGGCGCCGCGGCATGTCTCAGGAATTGAATTTGCCGGTGAGTTCCACGATTACATTACGGCGGACCGCCGCCCCCGCTTCCCCCCTGGGGTCAGTAGCGCCTCCGGCTGCGTGGCTTTCATCGATTTCGACAAAGACTCCGGACAGGCGATGGAGACTGCGGAAGCGCTGCGTAATCTTCCTTCATTGAAGATCGTTGCCGTTGGCGTCTCCTCGCAATTAGATGCCGGTCTTCTGCTGCGCGCCATGCGAGCGGGTTGCAGCGAATTTCTGCAGAAGCCGCTCGAGGCCGCGGAGTTTGAGGAGACGCTGCGCCGTCTGGAGAGCCGGTTTCGCTCTACGCTGGCGCCTTCGAGCGGAGGAGGACGGGTGATATCGCTCTTCGGCGCAAAAGGAGGAGTGGGCGTCACCACCCTTGCTGTCCACTTGGCGGCCTACTTGGTGAAGCGGCACGGCAAGAAGACGCTGCTCATCGATCACCACCGGCAGCTCGGCCATGTTGGCCTGCATTTGGGCTTGAAGGAAAGCCGATATCATTTCGACGAGCTCCTGCGCAACGCGGAGCGCCTGGATGCCGATCTGCTAAAAGGCTTTATCGTGCAACATTGCAGCGGATTGAACGTGGTGATGTCCTCCGATACATGCTGTGTTCCCTACAGCAGCACCAGGGAAGAGATCGAGCAGGTACTCCAATTCCTGCGCCACGAGTATGACTGCATTGTGATCGATTCATCTTTGGAGTACGGGGAGATTACAGCGGCTACGATCCAGTTTTCCGATGAACTCTATCTGGTGGCGACGCCGGATGTAGCCGCGTTGCGCGATCTGGCGCGCCATGTGCAGCACCTCAGCCTGAGCGGAGACCCGGCTAAGAAGCCGCGCATCGTTGTCAATCGCGCCGCGGCCGGCGATGCCATCGGTGCGGAGCAGGTCGAGCAGGCGGTGGGTTTCCCGGTTTCGATAAACATTCCCAACAATTACGCGGAGCTGATGCGCGCCATCAATGCCGGAGAGCCAGTTCCGCCACAGCGCGGTTCCGGCTTTACAGCACAGATGAAGAAGTGGGCGGCTCGCATCTGCGATGGCGATGCCGATTCCGTTGAGGCGGGCTCCGTCATGAAAAGCAAATTTGCGTTTTGGAGATGACGTTGCAAACTTGCAAACGGAGATGCGGATGATCCGAATGATAAGGAGAGGCATTTATGGCTGACGCTATCTTGCATATGATTGCCCCCCCGCGGCCGTCAATATCCGACTCCCGCGCGCCCGCTCCTGCTTCCGCTCAGGTGCGGCACGAGCTTAAGGCGCTGGTCCACCATGAACTCATCAAGCGGGTGGATCTTGAGAAGCTTGGCGTGCTGCAAGACAACCGGGGTGGACAGAGTCAACTGCTGAGCGTGATCCAGCAGCTCATCGGGGAGCAGGGAATTCCGCTCAGTGGGGTGGAACGCGATCGTCTGGCCCAGGAAGTCCTGGACGAGGTCTTTGGTCTTGGCCCTCTCGAGCCGCTGCTGCAGGATGGGACGGTAAACGACATTCTGGTGAACACTTACAAAATGGTCTACGTCGAGCGGCGCGGCATGCTGGAAAAGACCAACGTGGTTTTCAAAGACAACGCCCACCTGATGCACATCATCGACAAGATTGTCTCCGCTGTGGGGCGGCGGGTCGATGAGTCCTCGCCCATGGTCGATGCCCGCCTGGCCGATGGATCGCGGGTCAATGTCATCATTCCACCGCTTGCAGTGGACGGGCCGTTGCTCTCGATCCGCAAATTTGGCAGCACTCCGCTGACGGCGGACGATCTGCTGCGCAAACAGGCGCTAACCCCGCAAATGCTCGAAGTGCTCAAGGGGGCAGTGCAGGCGAGGCTGAATATCATCGTTTGCGGGGGAACGGGAGCCGGGAAGACAACGCTGCTCAATGTCCTCTCGGGCTATATTTCGGAACATGAGCGGATCGTCACTATCGAAGATTCGGCTGAACTCCAGGTCAAGCAGGAGCACGTCGTCAGGCTGGAATGCCGGCCGCCCAATATGGAAGGCAAAGGCGCGGTCCGGCAGCGGGAGCTGGTGATCAATGCGCTGCGTATGCGGCCCGATCGCATCATCCTCGGCGAGGTTCGCGGCGAGGAAGCGCTGGACATGCTGCAGGCAATGAATACCGGCCACGACGGGTCTGTCACCACTATCCACGCCAATACGCCGCGCGACGGCATCGCGCGCATGGAGACGATGTGCATGATGGGCAACATCGCGCTTCCGGAAAAAGCGATCCGCGCGCAGATTGCCTCCGCCGTCCATCTCCTGGTTCAGGCCTCGCGCATGAGCGATGGCTCGCGGCGCATCACCCATATCAGCGAGATTACCGGAACCAGCAACGACGTGGTGAGCATGCAGGATATCTTCCTCTTTGAAAAACAGGGGCTGGGCGCAAACGGCAAGGTGCGGGGCAGGTTTTTCTCAACCGGCATTGTTCCTCAATTCGCGGAGAAGCTGAAGGCAGCGGGGATTCCTCTCGCCTTGAATCTTCTCGACCATTCGGTGGAGGTCTGAGGCGATGACCTTTCTGCTCGGATTTATCTTCGCCGCCGTTCTGGTGCTGAGTTTTACCATCGTGGCTTTGGTCACCAGGCCGACCAAGCATGAGAAGGCGGTGCACAAGCGGCTGGGACTGATGGCGCAGGCGGCTGCGGCGCAGGCGGGCGCCGCGGATGAATCGCAGGAGTTGCTGAAGCAGATGGCCAACGGCGGGTTCACCTGGCTCGACCGGCTCCTGGCGCGTTTTGCTTTCTATGCAAACTTGCAATTCCTGATCGAACAGGCCAATAGCAAAACCAACTCGGCAAACTTACTGCTGTTGTCGCTTGGACTGGCCGCCGGCGGCTTTATCCTGCCCTATTTCTTTCTGCCTATACTCCCTGTGCAGGCCGGGCTTGCCGTGGCCGGCGCGGTCGCGCCGGTGATGACTCTGCGCATCCGCCGCACGCGCCGGGTCAAGGCATTCAACGATGCATTGCCCGACTCCATGGACCTGATGTCGCGCGCTCTGCGCGCCGGGCACTCGGTAGCCTCGGCTATTGAAGTGGTTGGACAAGAGGGACAGGAGCCGGTGGCTACCGAGTTCGGCCTGGTTTATCAGCAGCAGAATTTCGGTCTGCCCTTCCGCGACGCATTGATGCAGATGGCGCGCCGTGTTCCTTCGCCTGATCTGCAGTTCGTCATCACGGCCATGTTGGTGCAGAAAGATACCGGCGGCAATCTGACCGAGATTCTGGACCGCACGGTACACGTGATCCGCGAGCGTCTTCGCATCCAGGGCGAGGTGCGCGTCAAGACAGCCCAGGGCCGGCTTACCGGGTGGATTCTAAGCTCCCTGCCGGTGATTCTGGGGGTGATGCTCAGCATCATCAATCCCACCTACGCAAGACCGTTGTTTCACGATCCTATAGGGGTCAAATTGCTTTATGCGGGCGCAGGCATGCTGGTGATCGGTGGATTGGTTATCCGCAAGATTGTGGCCATCGAGGTATAGGGAGAATGAACATCACTTTCGATCTGGCTCTCGGCAGCACTATATTTTGCCTGCTGGGCCTCTTGTTCTCGCTCGCCGCCGCCAAGACGTCGCAGACGGCCAACCATCGCGTGCTGCAGATTACCCGCGCGGCGGCGATCCCGGAGATCCGGAAAAAAGGACAGATCGATGAACGCCTGCTGGGCGCGCTGCGCGCGATTCGCGGCCGTCTCGGCATCTCGGAAGACGCCCGTTTGCGCGAGAGGTTTATCGCCGCGGGGCTGAAGAGCAGCCAGTCGATCGAACGTTATTTCGCCGCGCGCATGCTTCTTCCCGTGGCCGGCATACTTGGCGGCAGCTTTATCCAGGCGAACCCGCTGCTGGCGATTCTGGGTTTTGTCGTGGCCGGGTACATGCTGCCCGATTTCTGGCTCGACCGCAAAATTAAAAAGCGCCGCGAGCGAATCCGCAAAAGCATACCCGATTCGATTGACCTGATTGTTATCTGCGTCGATGCCGGGCTGGGCCTGGACCAGGCCATGCTGCGCACCGGGCAGGAGCTCATCCTGAGCCATCCGGAAATTAATGAAGAATTTCTTCAAATCAACCGGGAGCAGCGCGCGGGCAAGCCGCGCATCGACGCATGGCGGAGCATGGCCATTCGAACCAAGCTTCCCGATGTAGAAGCGTTCGTCAGCATGCTGGTGCAAACGGAGCGCTTCGGTACACCTATTACGCGTGCTCTAAGCAGTTTTGCCGATGGTCTGCGCCTGAGGCGCCGGCAACTCGCCGAAGAGCGGGCGGCAAAAACCACGGTAAAGATTATGTTTCCTCTGGTGATGTTTATCTTTCCCTGCATATTCATTGTTTTATTAGGGCCGGCAATTATCGGCATGTCGCATGCGCTCAAGGGCATGATGAAGTGACGCAAGATTATTGGCAACTCCGGCAGGCTCTCCGCAAGCGGTGAGTTCTGAATGTCAAGAACGCCGGTCGCAGAGTTTGGCGATCGGCCCTAACCAGTATTTACCCCAAGGAGAAGAAGAAAATGATTTCAGCAACTGTAATTCGTGTGATTGCCGGAGTTCTCTTCGTTATCGTGCTCGGAATTCTGGTGGCCCGGCGTAAGAACAAAGCAGTCTAAGACGATGAAGACCTTGTCCGCGGTGAACCAGACCAAGGCTACCGTTATTGCGCACTCGATAGCGGTAGCCGATACCTCGTTATCGCGCTTTCTCGGGCTTATGGGAAAGCGCGCGCTCAACCCGGATGGAGGTCTATGGATCGTCCCATCGTCCGGCGTGCACACATTTTGGATGCGTATGTCCATCGATGTCGTCGCGCTGGACCGTAATATGCGCGTGATCAAGCTCGGCCCTCGGGTGCGTCCGTGGCGGATAAGCGGGTTGAGTTGGAAGACACGTTCGGTACTCGAGTTGGCCGCCGGACGGATTGAGGCGTGCGGTTTGGAAATAGGAGACCAACTGAAGATGGCTCCGGTTTCGTTGGAGGGGACGGAGTGAATGGATAGGGAAAGCAGATTCCCTGCGGGAATGACAGAAAGAAAAGCAAAGACGGGCCTGTAGCCCAACTAGTTACACCTAATTTGTCATCTCGACCGGAGCGCAGCGAAGTGGAGAAATCTGCGGTTTCCCACATCTGGCGCAAAGAGCGCGCCAGATATGGGGCACCCGCCTCCGCGCCAGGAGAAGAAATCCTAGCCACGTACAGGCTGCGGAGCGGCGTCCGACTTGACGGCCACTCCTCCTCCCCAGGTTTTATCGCTGGAGTGGCACAGTTTCTCCAGCGTGCAGTCGATGCACCGGGGCTTGCGGGCAACGCAGACCTGCCGTCCGTGGTGGATCAGCTCGTGAGAAAAGTCGATCCAGCGGTCCTGGGGAAGAATCTTCATCAGATCCTGCTCCACCGCCTTCGGTTCCGTAGCCTGGGTGAGCTCCAGGCGCCGAGAGAGGCGGAGCACATGAGTGTCTACAACGACTCCTTCGGCGCGTCCAAATGACACACCGAGCACCACGTTGGCCGTCTTGCGAGCGACACCGGGCAGGCGCAGCAACTCCGCCATTGTGCGCGGCACTTCTCCGCCGAATTCTTCGATGAGGGTGCGCGCGGCGCCGGCAAGGGATTTCGCCTTGTTGTGATAGAAGCCGGTGGAGCGGATCTCCTCTTCGATTTCAACCAGGGGCGCTTGCGCAAAGGCGGCAGGCGAGGGGAACTTCTTGAACAGCCCGGGCGTGACCATGTTTACCCGAACGTCGGTACACTGCGCGGAGAGAATGGTGGCAACCAAGAGACTCCCAGGCATTGCGGTGATGCAGGGCGCAGCGGACATTGGGATAGGTTCGCGCCAGGGTATCCAGAATTGCCGCGATGCGCTTCGGGTCCAAAGGATTATACCGCCCGTCCGTGGCCTTGCCCCGATCTCCAAGCGTCCCTTTGCTTTTTATCTTTTTTGGTGCGATTTTCTTTTTTACTGCGGTTTTCTTGAGCGCCATGGCAGGCTCTATTCCTTTTTCACTCTCAATATAGTTGGGTCGTCTATACTGCGTCGGAATGACTGAAAAGATTCTAGCCCTCATCGCGCACTTCATCATCGCCACAATTTCAGCTTCGGGCTATCTGGGAATCACGCTCTTGATGGCGATCGAGTCGGCATGCATTCCCTTGCCATCGGAGATCATCATGCCCTTTGCCGGCTATCTGGTGCACGCCGGCAGATTCCAACTCTTGTGGGTGGCGACAGCCGGTGCGCTGGGATGCAATCTCGGCTCCGTCGTGGCCTATTCGATCGGCGCGGTTGGCGGCCCCCCGATGATCAAGCGTTTCGGCAAGTACGTTCTGCTAAGCCAGCACGATCTGGAACGCACGACTCGCTTCTTCGCGAAATATGGTTCGATCACCGTCTTCCTGGGGCGCCTGCTTCCGGTCGTCCGGACATTCGTCGCGCTGCCTGCAGGGATCGCCAGGATGCCGCAGGCGCGCTTCCACATCTACACCTTTCTGGGTTCGTGGCCGTGGTGCTTCGTGCTGGCTTACGTGGGGATGCGGCTGGGCCAGTCCTGGGACACCGATCCGCGGTTCAAGGAGATCTTTCACCGCTTCCACACCGCAGTGCTGCTGGTGCTGCTCATCGCCATTGTCTGGTTCTTGTGGTCGCATTGGAAACAACGCGTCCAGGAGGAGTCCAGTCCGGCATCCTCTAGCGACCATTGAGCCATGCTTTCTCTCCTTTGAGCGGCAGCCGTTTGCCAAAGCGGAAGCGAAAGATGAGACTGATCTGTTTGAGTTACACCCCAAAAGCGAGAGGACGGCCAGCAAGAAATGTCAACAACCAGCAGCAGCGGTCAAGCGTCCGCTGACGGTTCACAGATTCGCCCTGCCAAAGGGAAATTAGGCATCATGATCCCGGGTATGGGAGCGGTTGCCACCACCTTTATCGCTGGCGTGGAAGCGGTACGCCAAGGCATAGCTAAGCCGATCGGCTCTCTTACCCAGATGGGAACGATCCGCTTGGGCAAACGCACTGATGGGCGCATTCCCCTGATCAAGGACTTCGTTCCCCTGGCCCGGCTCGACGACCTCACCTTCACCGGCTGGGACATCTTCGATGACAACGTCTTTGAGGCGGCGCGCACGGCGCAGGTTCTGGATCGCGATCAACTGCAGCAGATTCGGCCATTTCTTGAAGGGATACGGCCGATGCCCGCGGTCTTCGACCAGTATTACGTCAAGCGGCTCAATGGATCGAATGTAAAAAAGGGCAAGAATAAGCGCGATCTGGCGGAGCAGCTTCGCGCCGACATTCAGGCCTTTAAGAAAGCCACGGACCGCCAGGTGATGATCTGGTGCGGCTCGACGGAGATCTTCCTTACGCCTACAATGGTGCATCAATCGGTGGCCTGCTTCGAAAAGGGCCTCGAGGCCAACGATGAGAACATTGCCCCGTCGATGATCTACGCCTATGCGGCGCTCAAAGAAGGGATTGCTTTCGCCAATGGAGCGCCGAACCTCACGGTCGATCTGCCGGTGATGCAGGAGCTTTCGCGGCAGAATAGCGCCCCCATCTGCGGCAAGGACTTCAAGACTGGCCAGACCTTCATGAAAACAGTTTTGGCGCCAGCCTTCAAAGCGCGCATGCTGGGCGTCAGCGGCTGGTATTCGACCAACATCTTAGGCAATCGCGATGGCGAGGTGCTGGACGATCCGGAGTCGTTCAGGACTAAGGAAGAGTCCAAGCTGGGAGCGCTCGACTTCATTCTGCAGCCCGAGCTTTATCCCGATCTTTACAAAGATATTTATCACAAGGTCCGCATTAACTATTATCCTCCCCGTGGTGATAACAAAGAGGGTTGGGACAACATCGACATCTTCGGATGGCTCGGTTATCCGATGCAGATCAAGGTCGATTTCCTGTGTCGCGATTCCATCCTCGCGGCGCCACTGGCTCTCGATTTGGTTCTCTTTCTCGACATGGCCGCGCGCACACCGGAGCTCAAAGACCTGGGCATTCAAGAGTGGCTTAGCTTCTACTTTAAGTCACCGATGACTGCTCCCGGACTCTATGCGGAGCATGATCTATTCATCCAGGCGATGAAGCTCAAAAACACGTTGCGGCACATCAAGGGAGAGGAGCTGATCACGCACCTCGGCCTGGAATACTACGATTAGCATCAGGAGGATCCCAGGTCCCAGAATCGGGACCTGGGGCACCCGGCACCCGGATTTGTTTCGGAGCGCGCTGTTCACCCGGCCGCATTTTTGAGGTAGCGGGAGCGAGCCAGGGTAAGCTGCCGGAGATGATCGCAGGAGAGAGGCTTGGCGCCGCCGAGCTGACGCGCTACCAGGCAGATGTGCGCAAAGTGCTCCACAGTCTCCATGCGCATGAAGGCGTCCTCAAGGGAATTGCCGGCGGTCACGACGCCGTGATTGGCAAGAAGAATTGCGTCATGGTCGGCGACGAGCGGGGCGATGCTCGAGGCGACGTCAGCGGTTCCAGTGGTGGCATAAGGTGCGAGCGGGACGGAACCAAGCGCCATTACAACCTCGGAGCAAAGGGGTTCTTCCAGACCCAACCCACAGGAGGCGAAGCCGGTTGCGATGGGCGGGTGGGCATGCACGACGGCCCGTACGTCGGTTCGGTGATCGTAAATGGCGAGATGCATGCCGATCTCGCTGGTGACGTTGCGCGATCCCCCGACCCGGCGGCCGTCAAGGTCGACCAATACCATGTCGGAAGGTTTGAGCAGGAACTTGCTCATACCGGTGGGCGTAGCCAAAATGAAGTCGTCGCCCAGACGCACGGAAAGATTGCCTGCGGTGCCAGGAACGAAGCCTATGCGATAGAGCCATTTGCCGAAGCGTGCAAGCTGCCGGCGGTGGAGCATCTCGGCGGACCGTAGCGGGACTGTCGAATCCAGATTCGAATCAAGGCTCGAGTCCAGGCTCGAGTCGAGACTCGAGTTCATGGCCAGGTTAAGAGTTGTGGTAAATCCACTCTTCTCCAGAGCCGTTTGCTTCATAAGTCACCGGTCCCTTTGTCTGTGATGAAGCCGTCGCGTGCCGAGAGCAAACAGGGAAAGAGATCCGTCCCAACCCCTGAAGCTTGAAAATATAATCTCTTTCGCTCTCTTCGCAGTTTCTTCTGGAAAGTCTCGAAACGCAACAGGGAAAAGCAGAATTTCCATAAAATTTGCAGGCGCGCGCTCCCGAGGATTCGGCGCCATCGTCATACAGAAAGAGATGAATGGGACCTTAATTTTCTATTGATTTCTGGAGAGAAAATACCTATAATTGGATGTTTGGGATCAAATAGGCGAGCCAAACAGGTGAGCGGCTGGGCGCGCCTTGAACCAAATGTAACTTATCTTGCTAGGGGAAAAAAGATAAATGGCAAAACGTCGTGGAAACCCTAATTGGGGCAAGCCGGAGCCGATTGGCCCGGTTGTTCCGACTGTTACATCTTTCGAGCAAGTTGTGAAGGAATTTAAACTGACTCCGGATCAGTATGTGCGTTCGACGCGGTTGCGTGAATGGGCCCGCCGCAATAAAAATTCAAAGTACATACCCGAAGCCCTCCTAGAAGCCTGGGGATTTGAAATCGAGTCTACCTTGTAGCGGATACTCATCAGAGGCACGAAAAACCGTCCTGATCGGACGGTTTTTTCGTGCCCGGCAAGCCCTGCATCGATGTCGTCTGCAAGCGCATATACAAAGAGAAAGCAATTGCGGGAGAATACAAACATGATGGTCCAGTCTCCATTCACCGATGTGCCGGGCGCGATCGAGGAGTTCAAGGCTGGACGCATGATAGTCGTAGTGGACGACGAGGATCGCGAGAACGAGGGTGACTTGACACTGGCGGCGGAGTTCGTCAGCCCGGAAGCGATCAACTTTATGGCCAAGCATGGACGGGGGTTGATCTGCTTGACGCTGACCGAAGAGCGGGCGGATCACCTCCGGCTTGCGCCCATGGTGCAGCAGAATTCATCCCGCTTCGGAACCGCGTTCACCGAAGCGATCGAGGCCCGGGAGGGTGTGACCACGGGAATTTCGGCGCATGACCGCGCCCATACCATCCAAGTCGCCATCGCGCCGGCGACGACAGCGGCCGATCTGGCTCGGCCGGGACACGTCTTTCCCTTGCGCGCCCGCCGGGGAGGGGTGTTGGTGCGGGCAGGGCAAACGGAAGCTTCCGTCGATCTGGCGCGCATGGCCGGCCTTATTCCCGCGGGTGTAATCTGCGAGATCATGAACGATGACGGCACCATGGCCCGGGTGCCCGATCTGGTCCAGTTCTGTAACCTGCACGGGCTCAAAATGTTGACCGTAGCGGAGTTGATTCGATTCCGGCTACAGAATGAACGATATATCTTCCGTGTTGCCGAGTCGGTGGTGCCCACCCGCCATGGCGATTTCAAAATGATTGCCTATGAGAGCGAAGTGGACGGGGGGGAGAGCCACGTGGCCCTGGTGCGCGGCGAGGTGGATGCGGGGATAAACAGCGAACCGGTGCTGGTCCGGGTGCACTCGCACTGCCTGGCCGGCGACGTTTTCGGGGGGGCATTGTGCGATTGCCAGCGAATGATCGAGCGCTCGCTGGAGACGATCGCCGCAGCCGGCCGCGGCGCTCTGGTCTATCTCCACAATACAAGCAAAGGCTTCGCTATCGATCGCAGTGTACTGCCGCATCGGCTGCTGGTCCATCGCGAAGAGCGTACCGGAGAGCACTGCGATGACGGCGGCCACCACCAGCGCATCCTGAGGCAGGTGGGGTTAGGCGGGCAGATTCTGTCGGATCTGAACATTCGCAAGATCCGGCTGCTGTCCAATACACCCACGCACGTTCCCGCGCTGCAGGGATTCGGCCTGGAAATTGTAGAGCAGGTACGGCTCACTCTCCCGGCGGAGTCGCTGCATGGGAACAAGTAAGCGAATTACACGGCAACCTGAGGTTGGGGTAAAGGGAGATCGAAACCGCGCTGGCGCAGGTCGCGGCTAAGCTGTTCAATATTGGTGAAGAGCACGGCATTTAAGCCCGCCGCCTCAGCGCCAACAACGTTTACCTCCAAGTTGTCGATGAAGAGAGCTTCTTCAGGCTTGACCCGGAGCCTCTCGATAGCATTGAGGTAAATGGCGGGATCGGGTTTGACGATCCCCAGTTCGCAGGACCAGATAAGCGCATCGAACTGAGCCAGCCAGGCAAAGCTCTGCCGCATCGCGCGGAGAACATCCTCTCCCATGTTGGAGAGAATTGCGGTGAGCAGGCCGGCTCGCTTGATCTCGATGGCCCAGGCGAGCATGGGTTCATTGATATCCATCCACATCCGCGCATCCCGTTCGATGAGCTGTTCGATTTGCTCCTGGGTAAATTCTGCGCCGGCGTCCTCTGCGATCTTCTGCCAATAGGTGCGGCCGTTTAATATCGCGGCATCGTAATCCAGACGGTAGGCCCAATAGTATTTCTGGAAGAGATCTTCGGGCAGCCCGGAAATCTCAACCAGTTGCTTGTAGATGGATTGATTTGCCGGCTTGCTCAGGACCTCACCATAGTCAAAGATCACGGCGCGAAGCTGCATACGTTTTCAAACTCCTGGGGCATATCGCCCGGTTCTTGTCTCTAAGGTATAGTCCGCTCTCATTATTAGAACATTTCACATGAGAATCAGCCGGTGAGTCCCAGCGGGACTTAAGAACGATCCGGATTTGGAGCGCTTGTAATCTGTAGGAAGCGAGGGCCAGTGGAGTTTTCCAAACGGACGCAATGGGATTTGACCGAGACGGCTTGGGCCCGCAGACTTGCGGAGATACGCGCCTCGGGCGGCAGAGTGCTCGATTTGACGGCTGCCAACCCAACGCATTGCGGATTCGAATATGACGCCGCCTCTATTCTCACGCCGCTCGCGGATCCGCGAGCGATAGCCTATCATCCCAATCCGCAGGGAAGCTTAACAGCGCGCGAGGCTATTTGCCGCTATTACGCGGATCATGGAGTCGCCGCCAATCCCCGTCATCTGCTGCTCACCACTAGCAGCAGCGAGGCCTACAGCTTTCTCTTCCGGCTGCTCTGCGATCCGGGAGACGAGATCCTGATTGCCCAGCCAAGCTATCCGCTCTTCGATTTTCTGGCCCGGCTCGACGATGTCCGTCTGGCGCCTTATGAGTTGTTTTACGACCACGGCTGGCACATTGATTTGGATGCCTTGCGCCAGCGGGTCAGTTCCGAGGGCAAGACGAGAGCCGTGGTGGTCGTTCATCCCAACAATCCCACCGGGCACTTTACCGGCGCGCAGGAGCGGATGGCGTTGGAAGGGATTTGCCGCGAATTCGGCTTGCCGCTGATCGTAGATGAAGTCTTTTTGGACTATGGCTTCTCCGCGCCCGCAAAGAGTTTCGGCCTGGGAAAGCATGAAGTACTGACGTTCGTCCTCAGCGGTGTGAGCAAGATCGCGGGGCTGCCGCAGATGAAGGCAGCCTGGATCGCCTGTTTCGGCGACGAGCCGGAGCTGACCGAAGCGTTGCAGCGTCTTGAGGTGATTGCCGACACCTTTCTTTCGGTGAATGCGCCGGTTCAGTATGCGCTGCCTGCATGGCTGAGCGGCCGCCATCCGGTGCAACGGCAGATACGGGAGCGCACGGCGCAGAATCTTAAGACACTCGATTCCTTGCTGCACCGCCAAACCATGGTTACGCGGCTTGAGGTGGAGGCGGATGGTACGCCGTGCTGCGCGTACCGGCTTTGCGAGTTGATGAAGAGACCGCGCTCAAGTTGCTTACTGAAAAGGGGGTAGCCATACACCCCGGATACTTTTTCGGTTTCCCGAGCATGGGTTGGCTGGTAGTAAGTCTTCTGCCCGCAAAGGAGCAATTTTCCGAGGGAATTGCGGCTATCCTAGACTATTTTTAGGACCATTTTTAGAGGAATCAAATTCGGCAATAGCACCTTTGCGTCATTCAAGCGATGCATTGGATCTATTAAGTATGTAACTGTTTTTGAACCACTTGCTAGAGGCGAACACCGGGGTGGAGAAACGGATTGGACTCCCGCTCCTCTCCGATCGTGGTCTCGGGGCCATGCCCGGGAACTACCAATGTCGCGTCGGGAAGCACCAAAAGCCGGTCGCGGAGCGATCTGAGAATCTGTGCTCCATCGCCGCCCGGCAGGTCGGTGCGTCCAATCGATCCGGCAAAGAGAGTGTCCCCGGCCAGGAGCAAGTTCTGCCCGGCGAAGTGCAGGCAGATGCTTCCTGGGGTGTGGCCCGGGGTGTGCAGAACATCCGCAGACAAGTGCGGCAACCCTACCCGCTGCCCATTTACGGCGAGTAAATCCGGGGCGGCAACCTCCGGGGTGGGAACCCCGAGCCAGCCCGCCTGCATGTCCATCATGGCGAGCAGGCGCAAATCGTGCTCATTCAAAACTATCGGCGCTCCGGTCACTCGCCGCAGTTGAGCAGCGCCCCCCACATGATCGATGTGCGCATGGGTGACGACGATCTGCTTTACCGTGAGGCGATGCTTGGCCAGCCGCGCCAGAATGCCGGAAACGTTATCGCCAGGATCGATGACAATGGCCTCGCGGGTCGCTTCATCGCCCAGGATGGTGCAGTTGCATTGCAGAGGGCCGACAGGAAAGGTCTCACGGAGCATATACCAATTGTACCGAGCCGGCCGGGATAAGATACTGCTGACGATGCGACTCTACATGATCGTAGCCACGCTGCTGGGCTGGCTGGCGTTATTGCTCCAGCTCTACCTGATGATCGCCCAGTCTCCTGCCGGAGCCTTGGCCATAGCCGCGACGATTGTCAGCTACTTCAGCTTCTTCACCATCCTGAGCAATGTCATCGTGACGCTAACGCTGACCTTCGCGTTGTGGGGCGGCAACTCGAAACGGGGGCGCTTTTTTTCCCGGCCTTCGGTACAAGCAGCGGCAGCGGTATATATCACAATCGTTGGAGTGTCGTACTCCTTGCTATTGCGTCACCTATGGAATCCGCAAGGCGCGCAAAAGCTTGCCGATGTGCTGCTGCACGACCTGATGCCGGTGATCTATGTGCTCTACTGGATCATTTTTGCGCCGAAAAGAGGGCTGCGCTGGAAAGATGCGGTCGTATGGTTGCTCTATCCGGCGATCTACCTCGTTTATCTGTTACTGCGAGGAGCGGCCTTCGGGCTCTATCCCTATCCTTTTATCGATGCCGGCGAGCTGGGATATCCACGAATGCTGGTCAATGCCTCATTGTTTTTCGTGATCTTCCTTGGTCTGGGATTGCTGGTGGTAGCACTCGGCAGATGGAGGGCAGGGAATGGGCGGGTCAGGGCTGCGGGGAACGGCGGAGTCTCAACCGAGGGCAAAGCTCAATAGTTCGCTCTGGCGATCCCGAGGATCCAATTGAGCTTGTCGTCCGATAAGCCGCGTAACGCTTCTTCGCTGAGGCGGCCCTTCCTTATCAGAACACCAAAGACAATTGGGAGGACCGAGTACCTGTAGTCGAATTGTTGGTCGATTTCGCGGCGCCGCTTCCCTAAATAGCTCTCCAGCTCCCAGAGATCGGAAGGCTGCTGAATCTTCGCAGCCAGTTCCTTGGTCTTCCGGATGACCGCTTCGAACTCTCGCAATAGAGCCTGTTCGAACGCCTTTCGCGCGATCGCCTTTTCTGCCGGCGACCACTTTAGATCGTGCATTTGGACATTGGTCTCATTGAAGCCGGGAGTCATCATGCCCTCCGTTGGGAAAAGTATATCCCGCAAAGACGCCTTAGTAATTGACGATCCTGGCGAAAGAAATGGGATCGAGGCTCGCCCCACCGACCAGAGCGCCGTCAATTTCCGGCTGGTTGAGCAGAGAGGAGGCGTTATCCGCCTTCACGCTTCCTCCGTAGAGGATGCGCAACTCCTCGGCCAGCGAACGGCCGGCCACGCGCGCCACTTGACTGCGGATGACGAGGTGAGCCGCAGCGGCTATTTCGGGGGTGGCGGTTTTCCCGGTGCCGATGGCCCATACCGGCTCATAAGCGACTACCAGAGGACCCAGTTGGACAGGATCGATTTGCTGAATGGCGATAGAAATTTGCCGGGTGAGGACCTCGTCCGTTTTACCGCTCTCCCTTTCTTCAAGGTGTTCGCCAATGCACACGATAGGGACCAGGCCGTGCTTGAGGGCGGTCACCAGCTTGGCGTGGACGGTCTGGTCGGTTTCCGCGAAATACTGGCGGCGCTCCGAGTGGCCGAGGACCACGTGAGTGACACCCAAGGCATTCAGCATTGAGGCCGAGACTTCGCCGGTGTAGGCGCCCTCTTCGGCGAAATGCATGTTTTGCGCGCCCACTTGGACCCGTGAACCGGCGACGGACTGGAGCACGAAGCTCAGGTCCACGTATGGCGGGCAGATGACGATCTCACTCCGCCTGTCGTCCTGGACCAGCGGGAGAAACGCGCGAAGAAAGGTATCCGCTTCGGCAGGCGTCTTGTACATTTTCCAATTGGCGGCGATAAGAGGCTGGCGCATGAATTTATTCTCTTTTCTTTTTTGGTGGAGTTCTGAGCGGCAATTTCCAAGGATTCATTTGGGCGCGGAGTGCCCCTCCGTGTCGCGCTTCTTTCGATCTTCGACCAGAGAGTAAAGCATGGAAAGCGTATGTTTGCGGTCCATTCGCGCGGCAATGCGGACAGCGGTCCAACATCCGAGGAAGCCGAAGAGAACATAGCCGAAGTAAGCGATTGCAAGCAAAACCCAAACCGGGTGTACGGAAAGCCAATCCCCAAGCAGGCTCATCTCCAGTTTGAGCGCGGAAAAGAAACCCATAAGGCCGCTCACAGCGAAGGAAGTGGTTCCTAAAGTGACGCGATAGCGGTATTCCCGCAGAAAGCCGGTAAACGTAGACAGAAGCCAAGCTGCCGCCGAGCATAGCAGAGCGGCGAGCAGCAGCAGCATCGGCAGCTCGATATTGATGATCGCCATAGGTCAACCAGAGCAGTTTGCGATTTGTGCAGAGTGGAAACCCGGGTACTCCGGATCTGACATGTTTTTGCGTCAGATGCGCAAACCCGAATCTCCATTAGAGCATTTCTCCTGATACCGTAATCTTGTGGGAGTAGCTATGTGTAGCCATTCTTCGATGGAATGGCTACTGCCTTCTTGCCTTACACCATCAGGAGAAATGCTCTAAGGCAGTTTAGGAAATACTGTGGTCTTTTCCAATTTGCTCGAGGCCGCCGCGCCCTGCTGGTCGCGTCGGCTTGGCAATAGTGGCTTCGGTCTACACCATTTCCTAAACTGCCGTAGCGCGCCGTA
>CAVPKQ010000041.1:0-123452 GCA_963705665.1 uncultured Acidobacteriaceae bacterium
GATGTTTTGACCGCTCTGGGCGCGAGAATTAATGTCCTTGACCTGGAAGAACAGAACGGCGAGTTGACCGGGACGCTGCAGTTGACAGCGCCGGCGGAAGGCTTGGGTTCGACCGAGATCAGTGGAGCGCTGGCTGCACAGCTGATCGATGAGCTGCCTGTGCTTGCAGCCATTGCGCCTTACACTCGCGGTGGAATTCGCATTCGCGATGCCAAGGAGCTGCGCGTGAAGGAGAGCGATCGTATCGCGCTGGTAGCACGTAATTTGCGCGCCATGGGAGCGGAGCTAGAGGAGTTCGAGGACGGACTCAGTGTTCCCGGAGGACAAAAACTGCATGGCGCGGTAATCGATTCCGGCTCCGACCATCGCATTGCCATGGCCTTCTCCGTAGCCGCGCTAAGAGCCGAAGGGGAGACTCTGATCCGCGGAGCGGATGCGGCAGCGGTTTCGTTTCCCGAGTTCTTCGATCTCTTGGACCGCGTGGCGGAGCGATAGAGGACAGTTACGGTTACGTGATCTTGCCCCCCCGGTTTGGGACTACTCGAACGACGTGGATACTCCTATCTCACCGCGGGGGTGGCTGCGGCTGCGGCGGTGGGGGCGGTGCCGGCTGCTGCGGTAAGCTTCGCTGCTCCTGTGGCGTCAACTGCGGTTGCGCGGGCAAGCCGGGTTGGACGGCCGGCGGATGCTCGGTTTGCTGCAGGCGCTCCTGTTGCTCGGGCACATTCACATCTGAACCCGGTTTCGCCGGCTCGATGCCGGGAATCGTAGGCTGCGCGGTTACATTCCCGCTCACCGCATCGGAAAGCTGAATGTTATAGCGGCTGAGCGTATCCGCCAGGAGCTGTTCAAGGGAAGCTCTGTCTTTGGCGTAGGTGGCCTCGGTGGAGATAACGTTGTTTTCCGCGGCGGCGAGATTTTTCTCCTGCAATAGCACATTTGCTGTCGTCGAAGCGCCCAGACGTAGCTTTTTGACTTCAGCCTGGTAAGACTGCGAGTTGTACTCGCGAGCAGTTTGCGCCGCTTGCAGCGCGGCACGGTCATTGGTCAGCGCATATTGGCCGTTAATGACCTGAATGCGTACTTGAACATAAAGCTGTTGCAGACGCATCTCCGCCTGGCGGTATTCGAGCAGCGCACGGGCCTGCAGCGCCTGCGCCGTGCGGTTGCGAATGGGAATGTTGATGTTGACTCCAGCCCCTTTGTCCGGACCGGTGTTGTTGAATACATTTTGTGAAAGCGTGCCGTACCCCACCGCAGGAGCATCGCAGGCTGATCCGAGAAACTGCCTGTTGCAGTAGGGGCTGGCCGCTCCGCCCAGGCCGGCTCCGCCATAGAACCCGTAGACATCCACGGTAGGCAGGAGTCCGTTTTTGCCGCCTTGAGCGTGATTTCATCGTTCCTGAGATTGAGGATGTTCTGCTCGATCTCAGGACGATTGGCGTAGGCCTCTTGTACAAGCTGCTCCACCGGAGTGCGTTCTTCCGGCGTCTCAGCCAGCGATACCCGGTCGGTGGGGATCACCGGAGCCGACGAGAGCGCGGGGTCGCTCAAATTCCGGCTGATGGCCTGCTTCATGATCAGTTGCTGATATTCAAGCTCGGTCTGCGAGTGATCAGGGCCTGCTGGTCGCTAGCGACGAGAGGCGTCGGCATTCACAACGTCAAGGGGCGCCATGGTGCCGATCTGAAGCTGCTTGCGGTTATCGGACGCGAGCTGCTGTGACTGCTGCAGCGAGCGCTCCTTTGCCTGCACGTCTTCGTAAGCGGTGACGAGGCCCCAGTAGATGTCCTCAACCTGGTTGATGGTGTACAGGATCTGCTGACGGAACGCCGAATCGGCGATGCGGCGATTGTTCTTGGCCTGGATAATGAAGCGGCCATTGATCTTTGGCCCAAAGCCCTGCAGCAGGTGCTGGGTAAGCTGCGCCCTGAAGTTGGACTGCAGCTCCGGGCTGAACACATTGAATCCGTTGTTGGATGTGACCCGGTTGTTGTTGAATCCCACTTGGAAAGCGGTGCCGCTGATGAATCCCTGATTGTAAGTAAAGTTGTACAGGTTGGTGTTCTGGGTCAAAGTCGCCGCGCCGCCATTGAGAAAAGGGCTAGCCGACGGCAGAGGTTTGATGCTCTACCGAAATCGTTCCCGCCAGCGTGGGATCCAATTGTTCCGGCGTTGGGCCCGACCCGGTAGTAGTGGTCACGATGCCTCCGGCGCCGGCTCCAGCGCCGCCGATCGCGGTAGAGGTGCCGCCAGGGCCGCCTCCGAGCTGAGAGAGTTTACACTGCTGGCGAGACCGCTGAGAGTGCCCTCGACCAGGCCGCTGGAGACGCCAAGCAGATTCGAACCGGCGCGCGCCCGCAAGAGGTCGGTATTGGCGATATCGAGGTTGTAGCGCTGAATAGCGATATCGTAGTTGTTTTCCAAGGCCAGCACGATCGCATCGCTCAGGCTGAGGTATATCTTTCCTCCCCGCAGCAGATCGGAGAGGCGGCCTGAGTTGAGAGTGACCGGCGGAGGCACGTTGATCGGTTCGTACGGCTTAAGGATACTGGGGAATGGACTATTAGGTTTGCTATAGTCCCGCTGTCCGGGCCGCAGGACGAACGGCGGGGTGAAATTCGGCTGCGGCTCCGCGGGAAGGTTGGGCGCGGGAGGCGCTGTCTGCGGCGCCGGTCGCCGCGCAAAAACCGGCTGCACCAGGGACGAGCTCAACATGCAAGCCACCGCCGCGGTGGCGCGTAGCTGGGAAAAAAGCCGATTTCCACTCCTTGCACGCTCTTTTCTCCGATATTTTTGAATCCGTTCGTTGTAGAGGTGGAACTCCGAATTCTTCATTTTTGCGTCAAAATCCTCGGGATGAAAGCAAAAGGCCATCGCCCTTCTCCATTTAGTAACTTTGGTAGCTCAAATTGGAATCCGCTTCCGCGCTTTTTGGGTGAGACCGGGGATCTGCCGCTCGATGTGCTCGGCGCGGAACCAATTTTAGGTGCTCGCATGGCAGATGCGGCAAACTCCTCATATGAGCCGGTTTTCTCGCCCCGAAGCGTCGGGCTGACAGACGGTGGGGGTGGTAAGAAGTTCTCTACGCGTGCTTTCCAGATCGTCGGAAGAGTTGAGATATATCGCAGCGCGGGGACCGAGCCGGAGATGAAGAATGCGAGAGAACGATCAGAACCGCATGTGGAAACTGGTGCTTGCCTATGATGGTACGGAATTTCGCGGTTGGCAGTTCCAGCCCGGGCTACCGACCATACAGGGTGAGCTGCGTGCGGCGATCGAGCGGGTTACTGGTGAGGATGTGTTGCCGCAAGGCTCGGGGCGAACTGACGCCGGTGTCCATGCTCTGGGGCAGGTAGCGTCCTTTGCTCTATCGGCGCGCATTCCCGAGCCGAATCTGCTCCGCGCCCTCAACCGGACACTCCCTGCCGCCATTCGCGTGCTCAGCGCTGAATTGGCTGCGGACGACTTTCATGCCAGGCACTCCGCTAAGGCGAAAACATATGAATATCGCATTTTTTGCGAGAGATTTGCCCTCCGTGGCTGGCCCGCTATGCCTATGCGCTCAATCAGCCGCTCGATCTCGAAGCCATGCAGCGCGCCGCCGTGCGGGTTCTCGGCGAACGTGACTTCACCTCCTTTGCCGCCAGCGATCCGGAAAAGGCGCAGCGAGCGATTGAACCCGCTGCATCCCAAGAGCCGGCCAGTAATCTGCGAACCATTTACTCCTCCGAGTGGATTGCCCCGGAGCACACAGCCGCGTCCGATCATGTGCCGCTCCTCATCTATCGCGTGCGGGGAAATGGCTTCCTTCATCACATGGTGCGCAACCTGGTGGGGACATTCCTTCAAGTAGGACGGGGAAAGATGATAGACGCTGAAATTCCCCTAATCCTCAGTGCGCGGGCGCGTGCACAAGCCGGCCCGACAGCCCCGGCCCGCGGCCTTTTCCTAGTCAGCGTCGATTATTGAGACACTTTCCTTAAGCTAATTTGTCATCTCGACCGAAGTGTTCTTAGGCCTGCGGCCCACCCTAGGGGATGAAAATCGGGTTGAGGAAGGCTCGGTTGGCAACTACACCTAACTTTGTCATCTCGACCGGAGTGTTCATGGGCCTGCAGCCCACCCATGGGGATGAAAATCGGGTTGAGGAAGGTTTGGTCGGCAATTACACCTAACTTTGTCATCTCGACCGGAGCGAGCGCAGTGGAGAGATTTGCGGTTTCCCACATCTGAGTGAGAGTAAAGCGGAGTGAAGGGATCTACGGTTACGCACATAAACTACAGATTTCTCCACTTCGCTTCGCTCCGGTCGAGATGACAAATAGGTGTTTTGGCATTTCTTGGGTCCGCACCAATCAAGGGTGAGAGACCAGTGCGCCGGGATAAACCGGCATGAAGCAGAGAATGGAAAATTGTTACGAGGAAGGAGTAGCGAACCACTCGGCCCCGAGTTTTGCGTAGTGCACCGTGAGGTGTAAGACGAAGCGTAAACAGGGGAATAGGTGGGCTGGGTATCGAGCTTCGAAAACACCAAATCAGGATGCCGACGCTGTTGGTCTAGCGGAAGGCAACATGGGCAGAGGCGCAAGCGCGATTCTCTGTTCAGTCCTGCGTGTTGTAGACCCCAGACACGCCTAGACACTTCATGCACGAGAACCGGGAGACCTCGGAGGCTTCTGCGGTTGCAGCCGACCGCAGGACGGCGGGAGAAGGCCCAGGCCTGTACGGCCTGCATGTACGCCTGCGAGGAGTCGGACAGTGGCGTAGTACCAATGAATCACTCGAACAAAGACGGGAAACCGAGGGCGGAGAGTGAGGAGGGAAGGCTGCTGATCGGGGAGAACAACCGCAAATCGAGCACGCCTCGACACCGAGCGAGACCAGCGTGTTCCATCGATGGGCGGCTGTGCGGCAAGCATTACTGCCGTTACTCATCTTCGATAAGAGCCTGGTATGCGCTAATGAGCGCTCGTACGGATCTGTGTGGGGGGTACCAGGCGACTGGTATCCCTACCGCGACCAGATCTAAAGAAAGACAAAGACGCTACTGCACCCGCGACTAGATGTACTCGCTCTGCTCGCAGGCCCGGCTACTCTGGGTTTGGCATGAGGGGCGTATCTGCACAATCCGCATTCTCCCGCGTCAATCGACTCGCATCTCTAGCCGTGGTCCATGCCGCCTTCCGCTGGTTCCATTTGCAGGAGCGCAAGATCATGCAATGGCAACGGGACTTGGTTGCCATTGCCGCTCCGCCATTTGGCGAAGCCAGACGGGCCGAGTGGTTGGCAGACCGCTTCCGGGAACTCAAGTTGGAGCAGGTCGAGATCGACTCCTGAGGGCAATGTGCTTGGTTTGTTGCCGAGGCAAAAACCCGGTCACATCACGGTCGCCCATGTGTGTTGCTTTCGGCTCATATCGATACGGTCTTCCCTATCCATACCCCGATTTCTCGCCCCTGGTGAGAAGAACAACCGTCTGGAGTGCGCCGGGGGCATGCGACAACGGCGCCGGTGTGGCCGGCATCCTGGCCGTGGCGGCCGCGCTGGAGAGCTGAGGGGGGCGCGAAACTTCCGTGTGACCTGCTCTTTGCCGGTAACGTAGGCGAGGAAGGCGAAGGCGATCTGCGCGGCATGCGCTACCTGTATGGAGCTTCCCCGTGGCGCGAAAGAATTGGCGCCAACGTGGTGCTCGACGGCGCAGGCTGCGGGGTGGTAGTCATTTAGGCCCTGGGCAGCCGCCGCTACTTGGTCACCATACAGGGCCCTGGCGGCCACTCCTGGACCGATGCCGGGGCTCCAAATCCCATTGTGGTCCTGAGCCGGGCGATCGCGGCGATGAGTGAAGTGGCGCTCCCCGAGTTCACCGCGCACGACCCTCAACATAGGCACCATCGAGGGTGGCAGCTCTGTGAACTCGATTCCCGAACGCGCCATGGCTGGCTTCGACCTGCGCAGCCTGGAAGCCGAGCAGCTAGTCCGGCTAGAGGTGGAACTCCACCGCGCCGTCGAAGGCGCCGTGCTCGCGGCCGATATGACCACGGCCCAGCAGCAGCAAGGGGCTGGGAAGGGGGCTGCAATTTCTGATCGAACGGATTGGTGACCGCCCCGCCGGCCGCCTTAGCGAGGATTCTCCATTGCTCGAGGCCCTGCGCGCAGTGGACCGGCACCTGGGTATTCGCACCGAGCAGCGCGTGGCCTCGACCGACGCCAACATACCGTTGTTCCTGTGGGCATCCCGGCACTCAGCATCGGTGCGGGAGGCGATGGAGGCAGAATCCACACCCGCAGTGAATGGTATGACGCAAGTGGTCGCGAGCTAGCGCTCAAGAGAATTCTTCTTCTTCTCCTGGGTGTTTTTTGACTACCGGCTGCCCCGGTTTGGTGGCGGTGGGTTTCCCAAAACAGCGCGCTAACTCAACCAACCTGGGAGCCCGGCGGCGCAATCGTATAAAAGCGGTTTTGTCGGCTGCAAGGCTCTCCGGGAAACAAAACGCTCTATACTGAGACTTGGCTCTCCAAACCCGTGTCCAACACTCTGAGAGTCTCTGAATGACGAGGTTAGATCTGGAAATGAAATCACTGCTCGAACGGCTACGCATGCGCCGTCTCGCTTCAACCTTCACCATCCTCGGCGCACTCTCCGCCGGCATACTTATAGGTTCTGTTGCTGTACATGGCGTTCACGGCGATGAAGCGGCTGTGGATAGCTCGGATGCCACCCCGCTGAAAGATTCCCAATCCCGTGAATCTGTCGACCACCTTTACCCAGATTGCGAAAGAGGTGGGGCCGGCGGTGGTGAATATCAATACCGAGACACTGCCCCAGGCAGGAGCCGCTGGGGGACGGGCGAGAACGCTTTCATCAAGGCCAACCTCCTATGGGCCCGGATGGCGGCGGCGATGACAACCAGAACGGAGACCAGGGCCAAGGCCAGGGGCAAGGTCCGGACCAGAACTTTCAGGACTTCTTCAACCGCTTTTTCGGACAGGGTCCAGGTGGGGGGAAGGGGACCAGGGCGATCAGGTACGCGAGTCCCTCGGCTCCGGGTTTATAGTCGATCCCCGCGGATATATCCTCACCAACAACCACGTGGTTGAAAAGGCCGACCGGATTTTCGTAAAGCTTTCGACGGATACTGAAGGCGCTGGAGGTTACCGCCAAGGTTGTGGGCGTAGATAAGGATACCGACCTCGCCGTTATCAAGATCACGACCAACGAGCCTCTGCCCACGGTAAAACTGGGCAATTCCGACGGAGAGCAGGTGGGCGATTGGGTGGTTGCGATCGGCAGCCCATTCAACCTGTCGCATACCGTAACCGCGGGTATCGTCTCAGCCAAGAACCGCACCATCGAACCGGGTCCCGCTGGTCAGTTCCAGCACTTTATTCAGACCGACGCGGCCATTAATCCCGGTAATTCGGGCGGTCCGCTGGTCAACATGGACGGACAGGTGATTGGCGTGAATACCGCCATCTACACGCAGTCCAACGGCTATCAGGGAATCGGTTTCGCCATGCCGTCGAAATATCCGTCATTCAGGTTTACAACGACCTCATCGGGATAGAACACAAGGTCATTCGAGGTTCGATCGGCGTCCGATTCCAGGAAAATCTTTCTCCGGCCGTGGGACGGGTCTACGGCTTTAAAAACGGTGTGCTGGTCAATGCCGTCACCCCCAACGGACCGGCGGACAAAAGCCGGAATGAAGGCCGGGGATATCATCATCAGCGTCGATGGCCGGCCCATCGAGGATGGGGATGCCCTGGTGACCGATAGAGCCTCCTCCAAAACCGGATCTACTCTCCGCCTCGGCTACCTGCGCAATGGCCACCAAGCGGCAGCCACGTTGACAATCGCGGATCGGGCGAAGCTCTATGGGGCCCAAGCGGCCAATAACAATGACCGAATGGACCTGAAAACGCGCCCAGCGCGGCCCAAGGCAAGCTTGGCATCACCGTACAGGCAGTGCCTCAGGGCCTGGCCAGCAAGGGTGTCAGCGGTGTGCTAGTCACACAGGTGAAACCTGGTTCGCTGGCCGACGAAATCGGCTTTGCGCCAGGCGTCGTGATCACCGAGCTAAACAAGCAGCCGGTAACTGGAGTGGATCAGTTCAATTCTCTGGTTTCGGCTTTGAAGTCCGGCCAGGATGTCGCCTTCCGCATAGTCGATTCGAGGAACCCCACGGCGGGCGGTACCTACCTTGGAGGGACCATGCCCTAAAACTGGGGCAAGCTGCTTCCTTTGTTGGAGTTAGCAAAAATCGAATGAGATCCGGCCGCGCTTCCGTTGGCGGCCGGATCTCATTTCCGGCTCAAGCGAAGTGTATGTATTAGAAAGTCAGTAACGGTTACCGGGATTCCAAAAGATTGCCGCTTGAGCTAACTTGGAGTTGCAATCGAGTCGAGCAATGATTAGCGTTACAGAACAGCTTTAATCCCCCCCAGAGAGGTAATTGAATGCCCTTTGTACTAGTAGGGCCAGGCGTGATGTCGTCGGTTGCCGCGTTGGCCATAACCCCTGCTTTTTCCCAGCCGGATTCATCGAGCTGCGACCTCCGGCCATGCAAATACGGTCTCGTCCAGAAAGAGCCATCACCATTTCAGAGTCAAAAAAATACATGGACAGCGGGCAATCGACTCGGAGAGAGCCACGCAAATCCAGGCAACTCTAATCAGCAAGAAGTATCTGAGCGGCCCCCCCAGTGGACAATGGGACACACAAACTCAGGCAGCCATGCAGAAATATCAGGCGGACCACGGTTTGCAAACCCGGCTTATGCCGGATAGCCGGGCCTTGATCAGCCTAGGCTTGGGACCGAACACCCGGCGGGTGCGCCGCCCCGCACCAGGCGGCCAGCGCTGCCGATGCTGCGCAACGGACGCCCTCTGAGCCTGCGGCAAACACCCTGGCATCGGTCCACTCGATTTCCCAGTAGATAGCCGAACCCGGTGCTGCACAGGCGCATAAGCACTGTCGAAAATGGTTCTGGGGGGCCTGACTGCCAGCGGTTGTGGTCTCCCACCCTTGCTACCCACCCCAGCAAGCCTTCGCTTGCCGGGGACCCCGGTTACGCAAGGATGGGGCACCCTAGATCTGCTTGAAGTATGGATCCAAAACCGCCACCAATCGAGGGTGCCCCAATATCTGGCGCGCTGGGAAACCGCAGATCTCTGCACTGCGCATCGCTTCGGCCGAGATGACGAAGTAGGGTAATTGCCAACCAAGCCTTCCTCAACCCATTCTCGTCCTCTTGGATGGGTCGCAGGCCAATGAGCACTTCGGTCGAGATGGCAACTTTCTTCTATTCGCCTGTGTCGGGCGCCCCATCAGCTTGCGGTCGACATCGTGGCCTCGGTCCACTGAATCTGCCGGTAAAGAGGCGGCTGCCCAAAAACACGTGTCGCTCACTCCTCCACGGCGCTCAAGGCCGGTCTGGGGGAGTGTACATTGCCGATCGGAACCATTGGCGCAGAAGCTGAGATTCTCCGCCCCAGCCGTATGCACGGGCGTTCGACGCAATAGTATGAAACGGCGATAATCGGAATCAGGAGCAAAGGAAAGCGCAGCATCGCTCCTCCCCAGGAGTTGGCATAGTACTGTTGCGGAGCCGTGAAAAGCTGCTGCCACAAATAGGCGCTGTACGAGACCAGGCCAACCCACTGTAGAGGGGCGCTATTCAAGACGGACGCGGCCCATCCTTTTCGGGTGACCGTATACATCAACATTGCCGCTATGCAAAAAGGGAGAAGGAGAGCATAAATCGCACTCCTTAGAGGAACGGTTGGAAACGGCGGATAGAAAACAAAGATGCCCGCTAGAAGAGCGACCGCCGGATGCAGCGAGGCTGCAAGTCTCCTGGCCTGAGGCTCAAACAGGGCAAGCAAAACGCCGACGTTAATACAACTGAATCCGAGAATCGCGCTGCCCAAGAAAAGGCCCGTAAGGCCTGCGCACTGAGCCAGAAAACTCCAGAGCAGGAAAATAACCAGCGTAAACCCCATCCAACGCGGTCTATGGCGCGGTTTCGTGAGCAGCAAAAACAGAGGAAAGCATAAATAAAACTGTTCTTCGACGGCCAGACTCCAGGCGTGGCCTGTAAACCAATCAGGCCAACCTAACCTTGTGTCCCGTAGAAAGAGTACGGCCGCGAGAGTAGGCGATAAGCCGGATGAGATGACACGCAGCAGGTTTAGAAGAGAGACGACGAATAACAGGAGATAAAAGACGGGAATGATTCGAAAGAAACGGCGTGTATAAAAACTCCGAATCGAAATGGAGCCGCTTCGCCTCTCCTCCGACAGCAGGAGCCGGGTTATGACAAAACCGCTGATCACGAAGAAGATGCAAACTCCACCGTCACCTACGTGCCATGCGAAATGCATCAGAAATTTTGGAGAATGTTTGGTCGCGCTGCTGAAACGGTAGACCCAGCAATGACCGAAAATCACCGCAAGTATGCTGATGCCTCGCCAGCCATCGAGTTCCCGAATGCGTTCTGCTTTTGATTTCGGCCAAGTGGCAGCTCAATCGCGCTCTGACTTGCTGCGTCCGGAGAATTATCGAAGCTTAACGAGAACCGCGTTGCCTCTTCTTTTCTCGCCGCTGCATCTAATAGGCGCCTTGTGGACGGTCGCGCACCAGGGAAAGGAACTCAGCGCGCGTATTCTGGTTCTGGAAGACGCCCAGCATGGCGGAAGTCACGGTGGAGGAGTTTTGCTTTTCCACGCCCCGCATCATCATGCACAGATGCCGCGCCTCGACCACCACTCCTACACCTTGCGGCTCAACCGCGGCTTCGATTGCCTCGGCGATTTGCCGCGTTAGCCGCTCCTGCACCTGCAGCCGCCGGGCGAAGACATCCACCAGCCGGGGAATCTTGCTCAGGCCGATCACTTTGCCCTTGGGGATATACGCCACATGGACCTTGCCAAAGAACGGCAGCAAGTGATGCTCGCAGAGTGAAAACATCTCAATCTCTTTGACTATCACCATCTCGTCATAGGCCACATCAAAGAGCGCGCCGCGGAGAATTTTGGCCGGATCTTCCTTGTACCCCTTGGTAAGAAAAGCCATCGCCTCTTCCACCCGCTCCGGAGTCCTCGCCAAGCCGTCGCGGGTGAGGTCTTCCCCTAGCCGGGAGATGAGTTCACCCAAGAGCTCCTGGGTGCTGAAGCCGTCCAAGCTGCGGACGGAGGTGTCGTTCACGATTGCCGGATAAGCCATGCTATTGCTGCCCTGTATACTCAAAAAAATTGTTAGCCGTCTCCTCGATTCTCACCCTCTCCAGATGAGCCTGAGCAAAATGCTCCGCCAGCAGGCGATAGACCGTTCTGCATAGATTCTCCGTGGTCGGGATCTGAGCCGAGAAACAATCGGAGAGATTGAGATTGACGTGATCGAAGCGATCGAGCACCTGTCTTTGCACGCAGCTATCGAGATCGGCCAGATTACAAACCATTCCCGTTAACTGGTCTACCTGCCGCTCACCGTGACCTCGATCGCATAATTGTGACCGTGACCATGGGGATTGTTGCATTTGCCGTACACCGAGCTGTTTTCGTGCTCGCTCAAGGCATCCGAGTGGAGGCGGTGCGAGGCGCTGATATGGTAGCGGCGAGAAAGGTGGGCTATGAAATGCCCGGCCTGTTCGCCGATTATTACGGAGAAGCATGAAAGCCCACCTTTCTCGCCGCTACCATATCAGCGCCTCGCACCGCCTCCACTCGGATGCCTTGAGCGAGCACGAAAACAGCTCGGTGTACGGCAAATGCAACAATCCCCATGGTCACGGTCACAATTATGCGATCGAGGTCACGGTGAGCGGGCAGGTAGACCAGTTAACGGGAATGGTTTGTAATCTGGCCGATCTCGATAGCTGCGTGCAAAGACAGGTGCTCGATCGCTTCGATCACGTCAATCTCAATCTCTCCGATTGTTTCTCGGCTCAGATCCCGACCACGGAGAATCTATGCAGAACGGTCTATCGCCTGCTGGCGGAGCATTTTGCTCAGGCTCATCTGGAGAGGGTGAGAATCGAGGAGACGGCTAACAATTTTTTTGAGTATACAGGGCAGCAATAGCATGGCTTATCCGGCAATCGTGAACGACACCTCCGTCCGCAGCTTGGACGGCTTCAGCACCCAGGAGCTCTTGGGTGAACTCATCTCCCGGCTAGGGGAAGACCTCACCCGCGACGGCTTGGCGAGGACTCCGGAGCGGGTGGAAGAGGCGATGGCTTTTCTTACCAAGGGGTACAAGGAAGATCCGGCCAAAATTCTCCGCGGCGCGCTCTTTGATGTGGCCTATGACGAGATGGTGATAGTCAAAGAGATTGAGATGTTTTCACTCTGCGAGCATCACTTGCTGCCGTTCTTTGGCAAGGTCCATGTGGCGTATATCCCCAAGGGCAAAGTGATCGGCCTGAGCAAGATTCCCGGCTGGTGGATGTCTTCGCCCGGCGGCTGCAGGTGCAGGAGCGGCTAACGCGGCAAATCGCCGAGGCAATCGAAGCCGCGGTTGAGCCGCAAGGTGTAGGAGTGGTGGTCGAGGCGCGGCATCTGTGCATGATGATGCGGGGCGTGGAAAAGCAAAACTCCTCCACCGTGACTTCCGCCATGCTGGGCGTCTTCCAGAACCAGAATACGCGCGCTGAGTTCCTTTCCCTGGTGCGCGACCGTCCACAAGGCGCCTATTAGATGCAGCGGCGAGAAAAGAAGAGGCAACGCGGTTCTCGTTAAGCTTCGATAATTCTCCGGACGCAGCAAGTCAGAGCGCGATTGAGCTGCCACTTGGCCGAAATCAAAGCAGAACGCATTCGGGAACTCGATGGCTGGCGAGGCATCAGCATACTTGCGGTGATTTTCGGTCATTGCTGGGTCTACCGTTTCAGCAGCGCGACCAAACATTCTCCAAAATTTCTGATGCATTTCGCATGGCACGTAGGTGACGGTGGAGTTTGCATCTTCTTCGTGATCAGCGGTTTTGTCATAACCCGGCTCCTGCTGTCGGAGGAGAGGCGAAGCGGCTCCATTTCGATTCGGAGTTTTTATACACGCCGTTTCTTTCGAATCATTCCCGTCTTTTATCTCCTGTTATTCGTCGTCTCTCTTCTAAACCTGCTGCGTGTCATCTCATCCGGCTTATCGCCTACTCTCGCGGCCGTACTCTTTCTACGGGACACAAGGTTAGGTTGGCCTGATTGGTTTACAGGCCACGCCTGGAGTCTGGCCGTCGAAGAACAGTTTTATTTATGCTTTCCTCTGTTTTTGCTGCTCACGAAACCGCGCCATAGACCGCGTTGGATGGGGTTTACGCTGGTTATTTTCCTGCTCTGGAGTTTTCTGGCTCAGTGCGCAGGCCTTACGGGCCTTTTCTTGGGCAGCGCGATTCTCGGATTCAGTTGTATTAACGTCGGCGTTTTGCTTGCCCTGTTTGAGCCTCAGGCCAGGAGACTTGCAGCCTCGCTGCATCCGGCGGTCGCTCTTCTAGCGGGCATCTTTGTTTTCTATCCGCCGTTTCCAACCGTTCCTCTAAGGAGTGCGATTTATGCTCTCCTTCTCCCTTTTTGCATAGCGGCAATGTTGATGTATACGGTCACCCGAAAAGGATGGGCCGCGTCCGTCTTGAATAGCGCCCCTCTACAGTGGGTTGGCCTGGTCTCGTACAGCGCCTATTTGTGGCAGCAGCTTTTCACGGCTCCGCAACAGTACTATGCCAACTCCTGGGGAGGAGCGATGCTGCGCTTTCCTTTGCTCCTGATTCCGATTATCGCCGTTTCATACTATTGCGTCGAACGCCCGTGCATACGGCTGGGGCGGAGAATCTCAGCTTCTGCGCCAATGGTTCCGATCGGCAATGTACACTCCCCCAGACCGGCCTTGAGCGCCGTGGAGGAGTGAGCGACACGTGTTTTTGGGCAGCCGCCTCTTTACCGGCAGATTCAGTGGACCGAGGCCACGATGTCGACCGCAAGCTGATGGGGCGCCCGACACAGGCGAATAGAAGAAAGTTGCCATCTCGACCGAAGTGCTCATTGGCCTGCGACCCATCCAAGAGGACGAGAATGGGTTGAGGAAGGCTTGGTTGGCAATTACCCTACTTCGTCATCTCGGCCGAAGCGATGCGCAGTGCAGAGATCTGCGGTTTCCCAGCGCGCCAGATATTGGGGCACCCTCGATTGGTGGCGGTTTTGGATCCATACTTCAAGCAGATTTAGGGTGCCCCATCCTTGCGTAACCGGGGTCCCCGGCAAGCGAAGGCTTGCTGGGGTGGGTAGCAAGGGTGGGAGACCACAACCGCTGGCAGTGCAGGCCCCCCAGAACCATTTTCGACAGTGCTTATGCGCCTGTGCAGCACCGGGTTCAGCTATCTACTGGGAAATCGAGTGGACCGATGCCAGGGTGTTTGCCGCAGGCTCAGAGGGCGCCGATTGCACAGCATCGGCAGCGCTGGCCGCCTGATGCGGGGCGGCAGCATCCGCCGGGTGTTCAGGTCCCAAGCCTAGGCTGATCAAGGCCCGGCTATCCGGCATAAGCCGGGTTTGCCAACCGTGGTCCGCCTGATATTTCTGCATGGCTGCCTGAGTTTGTGTGTCCCATTGTCCACTGGGGGCGCCACTCAGATACTTCTTGCTGATTAGAGCTGCCTGGATTTGCGTGGCTCTCTCCGAGTCGATTGCCCGCTGTCCATGTATTTTTTTGACTCTGAAATGGTGATGGCTCTTTCTGGACGAGACCGTATTTGCATGGCCGGAGGTCGCAGCTCGATGAATCCGGCTGGCAAAAGCAGGGGTTATGGCCAACGCGGCAACCAACAACATAGCCTGGCCTGCTCGTACAAAGGGCATTCAATTACCTCTCTGGGGGGGATTAAAGCTGTTCTGTAACGCTAATCATTGCTCGACTCGATTGCAACTCCAAGTTAGCTCAAGCGGCAATCTTTTGGAATCCCGGTAACCGTTACTGACTTTCTAATACATACACTTCGCTTGAGCCGGAAATGAGATCCGGCCGCCAACGGAAGCGCGGCCGGATCTCATTCGATTTTTGCTAACTCCAACAAAGGAAGCAGCTTGCCCCAGTTTTAGGGCATGGTCCCTCCAAGGTAGGTACCGCCCGCCGTGGGGTTCCTCGAATCGACTATGCGGAAGGCGACATCCTGGCCGGACTTCAAAGCCGAAACCAGAGAATTGAACTGATCCACTCCAGTTACCGGCTGCTTGTTTAGCTCGGTGATCACGACGCCTGGCGCAAAGCCGATTTCGTCGGCCAGCGAACCAGGTTTCACCTGTGTGACTAGCACACCGCTGACACCCTTGCTGGCCAGGCCCTGAGGCACTGCCTGTACGGTGATGCCAAGCTTGCCTTGGGCCGCGCTGGGCGCGTTTTCAGGTCCATTCGGTCCATTGTTATTGGCCGCTTGGGCCCCATAAAGCTTCGCCCGATCCGCGATTGTCAACGTGGCTGCCGCTTGGTGGCCATTGCGCAGGTAGCCGAGGCGGACAGTAGAATCCCGGTTTGGAGGAGGCTATATCGGTCACCAGGGCATCCCCATCCTTGATGGGCCTGCCATCGACGCTGATGATGATATCCCCGGCCTTCATTCCGGCTTTGTCCGCCGGTCCGTTGGGGGTGACGGCATTGACCAGCACACCGTTTTTAAAGCCGTAGACCCGTCCCACGGCCGGAGAAAGATTTTCCTGGAATTGGACGCCGATCGAACCTCGAATGACCTTGTGTTCTATCCCGATGAGGTCGTTGTAAACCTGAATGACGGTATTCGACGGCATGGCGAAACCGATTCCCTGATAGCCGTTGGACTGCGTGTAGATGGCGGTATTCACGCCAATCACCTGTCCGTCCATGTTGACCAGCGGACCGCCCGAATTACCGGGATTAATGGCCGCGTCGGTCTGAATAAAGTGCTGGAACTGACCAGCGGGACCCGGTTCGATGGTGCGGTTCTTGGCTGAGACGATACCCGCGGTTACGGTATGCGACAGGTTGAATGGGCTGCCGATCGCAACCACCCAATCGCCCACCTGCTCTCCGTCGGAATTGCCCAGTTTTACCGTGGGCAGAGGCTCGTTGGTCGTGATCTTGATAACGGCGAGGTCGGTATCCTTATCTACGCCCACAACCTTGGCTGGGCGCCCTTCAGCGCCTTCAGTATCCGTCGAAAGCTTTACGAAAATCCGGTCGGCCTTTTCAACCACGTGGTTGTTGGTGAGGATATATCCGCGGGGATCGACTATAAACCCGGAGCCGAGGGACTCGCGTACCTGATCGCCCTGGTCCCCTTCCCCCCCACCTGGACCCTGTCCGAAAAAGCGGTTGAAGAAGTCCTGAAAGTTCTGGTCCGGACCTTGCCCCTGGCCTTGGCCCTGGTCTCCGTTCTGGTTGTCATCGCCGCCGCCATCCGGGCCCATAGGAGGTTGGCCTTGATGAAAGCGTCTGCGCGTCCCCGGCTCCTGCTGGGGCAGTGTCTCGGTATTGATATTCACCACCGCCGGCCCCACCTCTTTCGCAATCTGGGTAAAGGTGGTCGACAGATTCACGGGATTGGGAATCTTCAGCGGGGTGGCATCCGAGCTATCCACAGCCGCTTCATCGCCGTGAACGCCATGTACAGCAACAGAACCTATAAGTATGCCGGCGGAGAGTGCGCCGAGGATGGTGAAGGTTGAAGCGAGACGGCGCATGCGTAGCCGTTCGAGCAGTGATTTCATTTCAGATCTAACCTCGTCATTCAGAGACTCTCAGAGTGTTGGACACGGGTTTGGAGAGCCAAGTCTCAGTATAGAGCGTTTTGTTTCCCGGAGAGCCTTGCAGCCGACAAAACCGCTTTTATACGATTGCGCCGCCGGGCTCCCAGGTTGGTTGAGTTAGCGCGCTGTTTTGGGAAACCCACCGCCACCAAACCGGGGCAGCCGGTAGTCAAAAAACACCCAGAAGCAGCAGAAGGATTCGTTTGAGCGCCAGTTCGCGGCCGGTGGAGTCATACCACTCTCCGCGGGTGTGCACGCCGCCACCCTCTCCTCCGGCACCGACGCTCAAAGCGGGGACTCCTACAGAAAGCGGAATGTTGGCGTCGGTCGAGGCTACCCGTTCTTGGGTGCGAATGCCGAAGTGCCGGTCGACGGCGCGCAAAAGCTCGAGCAAGGGCGCGTCCTCAGCCAGACGGCCGGCTGGCCGATCGCCTATCCGCTCGATCTCAAAATGCAGACGCCCGCGCGGACGGCTGCCCTTTGACTGGTTCTCCGCCACCTGGTTGGCTGCGAGGACGGTATCCTCCACGGCACGATGCAGAGCTACTTCCAGCCGAACCAGTTGCCCGGCCTCCAGGCTGCGAAAATCGAAGCGCGCCATCGCCCGTTCGGGAATCGAGTTCACAGAGCCCCCGCCTTCGATTGCGCCCACATTGAGGGTGGTGCGAGGCGAAACGGGCAGCGTGACTTCGCTCAAGACGGCAATGGCCTGGCTCATTGCCACAACAGGATTGGGTGTGCCGGCATCGGTCCAGGAATGACCGCCTGGGCCGTGAATCGTTGCCAGATACCGCCGGCTGCCTAAGGCCTGGGTGACCGCTACGTCGCTGCCCGCGCCATCGAGCACGACACTGGCCGCGATTCGCTCTCGCCAGGGCGACGCTGCATACAAATGCCGCATACCCCGCAGGTCGCCTTCGCCTTCCTCGCCAACATTGCCCGCGAAGAGCAGGTCGCCGGAAGGCTGAATCCCGCAGCTCTCCATGGCCGCGGCCAGCGCAAGCATACCGGCCACTCCAGCCCCGTTGTCGCACGCTCCGGGAGCACTTAGGCGATTGTTATCCAGCACCGGCGCGATCGGAATATCCTTGGCAAAAACCGTATCGATATGGGCGGAGAGCATCACACAAGGACGGGGGCCGGGCGAATTTCCCCGCAGCCATCCAAGCACATTGCCTTCGCTATCAATTTCTACCTGCTCGAGCTTGAACTCCAGGAAGCGCTCTTGCAGCCACTCGGCCCGTCTGGCTTCGCCAAATGGCGGAGCGGCAATGGCAACCAAGTCCCGTTGCCATTGCATGATCTTGCGCTCCTGCAAATGGAACCAGCGGAAGGCGGCATGGACCACGGCTAGAGATGCGAGTCGATTGACGCGGGAGAATGCGGATTGTGCAGATACGCCCCTCATGCCAAACCCAGAGTAGCAGGGCCTGCGAGCAGAGCGAGTACATCTAGTCGCGGGTGCAGTAGCGTCTTTGTCTTTCTTTAGATCTGGTCGCGGTAGGGATACCAGTCGCCTGGTACCCCCCGCACAGATCCGTACGAGCGCTCATTAGCGCATACGGCTCTTATCGAAGATGAGTAACGGCAGTAATGCTTGCCGCACAGCCGCCCATCGATGGAACACGCTGGTCTCGCTCGGTGTCGAGGCGTGCTCGATTTGCGGTTGTTCTCCCCGATCAGCAGCCTTCCCTCCTCACTCTCCGCCCTCGGTTTCCCGTCTTTGTTCGAGTGATTCATTGGTACTACGCCACTGTCCGACTCCTCGCAGGCGTACATGCAGGCCGTACGGCCTGGGCCTTCTCCCGCCGTCCTGCGGTCGGCTGCAACCGCAGAAGCCTCCGAGGTCTCCCGGTTCTCGTGCATGAAGTGTCTAGGCGTGTCTGGGGTCTACGACTACGCAGGACTGAACAGAGACTCGCGCTTGCGCCTCTGCCCATGTTGCCTTCCGCTAGACCAACAGCGTCGGCATCCTGATTTGGTGTTTTCGAAGCTCGATACCCAGCCCACCTATTCCCCTGTTTACGCTTCGTCTTACACCTCACGGTGCACTACGCAAAACTCGGGGCCGAGTGGTTCGCTACTCCTTCCTCGTAAGAATTTTCCATTCTCTGCTTCATGCCGGTTTATCCCGGCGCACTGGTCTCTCACCCTTGATTGGTGCGGACCCAAGAAATGCCAAAACACCTATTTGTCATCTCGACCGGAGCGAAGCGAAGTGGAGAGATCTGTAGTTTATGTGCGTAACCGTAGATCCCTTCACTCCGCTTTACTCTCACTCAGATGTGGGAAACCGCAGATCTCTCCACTGCGCTTCGCTCCGGTCGAGATGACAAAGTTAGGTGTAATTGCCGACCAAACCTTCCTCAACCCGATTTTCATCCCCATGGGTGGGCTGCAGGCCCATGAACACTCCGGTCGAGATGACAAAGTTAGGTGTAGTTGCCAACCGAGCCTTCCTCAACCCGATTTTCATCCCCTAGGGTGGGCCGCAGGCCTAAGAACACTTCGGTCGAGATGACAAATTAGCTTAAGGAAAGTGTCTCAATAATCGACGCTGACTAGGAAAAGGCCGCGGGCCGGGGCTGTCGGGCCGGCTTGTGCACGCGCCCGCGCACTGAGGATTAGGGGAATTTCAGCGTCTATCATATTTCCCCGTCCTACTTGAAGGAATGTCCCCACCAGGTTGCGCACCATGTGATGAAGGAAGCCATTTCCCCGCACGCGATAGATGAGGAGCGGCACATGATCGGACGCGGCTGTGTGCTCCGGGGCGATCCACTCGGAGGAGTAAATGGTTCGCAGATTACTGGCCGGCTCTTGGGATGCAGCGGGTTCAATCGCTCGCTGCGCCTTTTCCGGATCGCTGGCGGCAAAGGAGGTGAAGTCACGTTCGCCGAGAACCCGCACGGCGGCGCGCTGCATGGCTTCGAGATCGAGCGGCTGATTGAGCGCATAGGCATAGCGGGCCAGCCACGGAGGGCAAATCTCTCCGCAAAAAATGCGATATTCATATGTTTTCGCCTTAGCGGAGTGCCTGGCATGAAAGTCGTCCGCAGCCAATCGAGCGCTGAGCACGCGAATGGCGGCAGGGAGTGTCCGGTTGAGGGCGCGGAGCAGATTCGGCTCGGGAATGCGCGCCGATAGAGCAAAGGACGCTACCTGCCCCAGAGCATGGACACCGGCGTCAGTTCGCCCCGAGCCTTGCGGCAACACATCCTCACCAGTAACCCGCTCGATCGCCGCACGCAGCTCACCCTGTATGGTCGGTAGCCCGGGCTGGAACTGCCAACCGCGAAATTCCGTACCATCATAGGCAAGCACCAGTTTCCACATGCGGTTCTGATCGTTCTCTCGCATTCTTCATCTCCGGCTCGGTCCCCGCGCTGCGATATACTCAACTCTTCCGACGATCTGGAAAGCACGCGTAGAGAACTTCTTACCACCCCCACCGTCTGTCAGCCCGACGCTTGGGGCGAGAAAACTAGAGTCATATGAGGAGTTTGCCGCATCTGCCATGCGAGCACCTAAAATTGGTTCCGCGCCAGGCACATCGAGCGGCAGATCCCCGGTCTCACCCAAAAAGCGCGGAAGCGGATTCCAATTTGAGCTACCAAAGTTACTAAATGGAGAAGGGCGATGGCCTTTTGCTTTCATCCCGAGGATTTTGACGCAAAAATGAAGAATTCGGAGTTCCACCTCTACAACGAACGGATTCAAAAATATCGGAGAAAAGAGCGTGCAAGGAGTGGAAATCGGCTTTTTTCCCAGCTACGCGCCACCGCGGCGGTGGCTTGCATGTTGAGCTCGTCCCTGGTGCAGCCGGTTTTTGCGCAGCAGCCGGCGCCGCAGACAGCGCCTCCCGCGCCCAACCTTCCCGCGGAGCCGCAGCCGAATTTCACCCCGCCGTTCGTCCTGCGGCCCGGACAGCGGGACTATAGCAAACCTAATAGTCCATTCCCCAGTATCCTTAAGCCGTACGAACCGATCAACGTGCCTCCGCCGGTCACTCTCAACTCAGGCCGCCTCTCCGATCTGCTGCGGGGAGGAAAGATATACCTCAGCCTGAGCGATGCGATCGTGCTGGCCTTGGAAAACAACTACGATATCGCTATTCAGCGCTACAACCTCGATATCGCCAATACCGACCTCTTGCGGGCGCGCGCCGGTTCGAATCTGCTTGGCGTCTCCAGCGGCCTGGTCGAGGGCACTCTCAGCGGTCTCGCCAGCAGTGTAAACTCTCTCAGCTCGGGGGGCGGCCCTGGCGGCACCTCTACCGCGATCGGCGGCGCCGGGGCCGGCGCCGGAGGCATCGTGACCACTACTACCGGGTCGGGCCCAACGCCGGAACAATTGGATCCCACGCTGGCGGGAACGATTTCGGTAGAGCATCAAACCTTGCCGTCGGCTAGCCCTTTTCTCAATGGCGGCGCGGCGACTTTGACCCAGAACACCAACCTGTACAACTTTACTTACAATCAGGGATTCATCAGCGGCACCGCTTTCCAAGTGGGATTCAACAACAACCGGGTCACATCCAACAACGGATTCAATGTGTTCAGCCCGGAGCTGCAGTCCAACTTCAGGGCAACTGTCACCCAGCACCTGCTGTACGGGTTTGGACCCGGTATCAACGGCCGCTTTATTATCGAGGCCAAGAACAACCGGCGCATCACTGACTCCGCCTTCCGCCAACAGATCCTGTACACCATCAACCAGATTGAGAATATCTATTGGCAGCTGGTCAGCGATTATGAAGATGTTCAAGCGAAGCAACGGGCTTTGCAGCAGTCCACTCAACTTGCGTCCGATAACCGCAAGCAGCTCCAGATTGGGACCCTGGCGCCGCTCGACGTACTGAATGCCGAGAATGGCGTGGCCAGCGATACGCAGGCCCTGATCACCTCGCAGACCGCTCTTGAATATCAGCAACTGATCATGAAGCAGGCCATCAGCCGGAATTTGGACGATCCCGCTCTCTCGTCGGCTCCGGTGATCCCCACCGACCGGGTGTCCCTGGTGGAGACGCCGGAAGAACGCACTCCGGTGGAGCAGCTTGTACAAGAGGCCTACGCCAATCGTCCTGAGATCGAGCAGAACATCCTCAATCTCAGGAACGATGAAATCACGCTCAAGGCGGTCAAAAACGGACTCCTGCCTACCGTGGATGTCTACGGGTTCTATGGCGGAGCCGGCCTGGGCGGAGCGGCCAGCCCCTACTGCAACAGGCAGTTTCTCGGATCAGCCTGCGATGCTCCTGCGGTGGGGTACGGCACGGTTTTCCAAAATGTATTCAACAACACCGGTCCGGACAAAGGGGCTGGAGTCAACATCAACATTCCCATTCGCAACCGCACGGCGCAGGCGCTGCAGGCCCGTGCGCTGCTCGAATACCGCCAGGCGGAGATGCGTCTGCAACAGCTTTATGTTCAAGTACGCATTCAGGTCATTAACGGCCAATATGCGCTGACCAATGACCGTGCCGCGCTGCAAGCGGCGCAAACTGCTCGCGAGTACAACTCGCAGTCTTACCAGGCTGAAGTCAAAAAGCTACGTCTGGGCGCTTCGACGACAGCAAATGTGCTATTGCAGGAGAAAAATCTCGCCGCCGCGGAAAACAACGTTATCTCCACCGAGGCCACCTACGCCAAAGACAGAGCTTCCCTTGAACAGCTCCTGGCGGATACGCTCAGCCGCTATAACATTCAGCTTTCCGATGCGGTGAGCGGGAATGTAACCGCGCAGCCTACGATTCCCGGCATCGAGCCGGCGAAACCGGGTTCAGATGTGAATGTGCCCGAGCAACAGGAGCGCCTGCAGCAAACCGAGCATCCGCCGGCCGTCCAACCCGGCTTGCCCGCGCAACCGCAGTTGACGCCACAGGAGCAGCGAAGCTTACCGCAGCAGCCGGCACCGCCCCCACCGCCGCAGCCGCAGCCACCCCCGCGGTGAGATAGGAGTATCCACGTCGTTCGAGTAGTCCCAAACCGGGGGGGGCAAGATCACGTAACCGTAACTGTCCTCTATCGCTCCGCCACGCGGTCCAAGAGATCGAAGAACTCGGGAAACGAAACCGCTGCCGCATCCGCTCCGCGGATCAGAGTCTCCCCTTCGGCTCTTAGCGCGGCTACGGAGAAGGCCATGGCAATGCGATGGTCGGAGCCGGAATCGATTACCGCGCCATGCAGTTTTTGTCCTCCGGGAACACTGAGTCCGTCCTCGAACTCCTCTAGCTCCGCTCCCATGGCGCGCAAATTACGTGCTACCAGCGCGATACGATCGCTCTCCTTCACGCGCAGCTCCTTGGCATCGCGAATGCGAATTCCACCGCGAGTGTAAGGCGCAATGGCTGCAAGCACAGGCAGCTCATCGATCAGCTGTGCAGCCAGCGCTCCACTGATCTCGGTCGAACCCAAGCCTTCCGCCGGCGCTGTCAACTGCAGCGTCCCGGTCAACTCGCCGTTCTGTTCTTCCAGGTCAAGGACATTAATTCTCGCGCCCAGAGCGGTCAAAACATCGAGCAGAGATGCTCGTGTCGGGTTCATGCCCAGTTGGTCCAGGACCAGATTTGAGCCCTTGAACAATGCCGCCGCGCAAAGGAAGAAGGCCGCCGAGGAGAGATCTCCGGGGACCGTCGCTTCAATGGCATGCAGCCGCTGCCCGCCGGTAATTTCCACCGATTCCAGGGTTCGTCGAAGGTGGGCGCCGAAAGCGCGCAGAGCCAGCTCGCCATGGTCGCGCGTGCGCACTGCTTCGCGCACAGTCGTCGTGCCTTCCGCCTGCAATCCGGCAAAGAGAATAGCGGTCTTCACCTGCGCACTGGGGACCGGCGTTTCATACGCGATACCCTGCAGCCGCCCCCCGCGAATGACCATCGGGGCGTGACCGGCGGTGAGATCGATGGCCGCGCCCATTTGAACCAGAGGTTTGCGCACCCGTTCCATGGGCCGGCGGTTCAAAGAGGCGTCTCCAAACAGAGTGAACTCGCCCTGCTGCGCTGCCAATAGACCCGCCAGCATGCGCATGGTCGAGCCGGAGTTGCCACAATCCAGCGCCGCCTGAGGCGCCTTTAGCCGGCCCGCGCAGCCTTCAATCTCCACTGTATTTTCTGAGCGCGTCACTTGGGCGCCCAGTTGGCGGGCGCATTCCAGACTGCTGGCGCAATCGGCTCCGGTGGAGAAATTATGCAACCGGCTCACGCCTTCGGCCAAAGCGCCGAGCATGGCGTAACGATGAGAGATGCTCTTATCGCCGGGTATCCGCAGACTGCCGGTCAGGTTCCGTGCTGGCTGTATCGTTCGTTCCGTGACTGCGCTCAGGGTCTGAGTCAATGCTTGCGCTCCGCGGCGGGGAAATCTAACTCTCTTTCTTATCCTACCGCGGCTGCTCCCAACAATCTTGGGTGCCCCATATCTGGCGCGCTCTTTGCGCCAGATGTGGGAAACCGCAGATCTCTCCACTGCGCTTCGCTCCGGTCGAGATGACAAAGGTAGGTGTAATTGCCAACCCAGCCTTCCTCAACCCGATTTTCATCCTCTTGGGTGGGCCGCGAGCCCATGAACACCCCGGTCGAGATGACAAATTTATAGCAGCGGCTAGAGACTGACTGCCAGTTTTCCCGAGGTGATTTTCGAGAGAGCGAAGCTAATGCGAACCGTGTTCTCTCAGCGACTAAAGCCGATCGACTTTTCAACGTTACGGCACAACTGAAGCCGTGCTCTGATACAAAGCCCAAAGCACTACAACACCTTCAGCACCACTACCGTCTCGTCGTCGAAGCGATCCGTGCCGTTTTGAAAGCGCGAGATCTCTTCAAAAATCACTTCCGCGATTTCCTGGGCGGTCTGCTGGAGATGCTTGCGAACCACCTCCATCAAGCGCTCCTCGCCAAAGAGTTCTTCCTTTTCGTTCAGCCCGTCCGTAATACCGTCGCTGAAAAAGATGATCGCGTCGCCCGGCTGCATGGAGAGGGTGAACTCTTCATAGGTCGCGTCCTTGAAGAGTCCCAGGGGAAATCCCTCGGCATGGATAGGCTCGACATCCCCCGCGCGGCATATGAGCGGCTGCACCGCACCGGCGTTGGCGATCTGCAAGGTTCGGCCGGCATCGTTCCAAACCGCATAGACCATGGTTACGTATTGTGAATCGACTCTGCGCTCGTGCAGAGAGTCATTCAATACTTTCAGCATTGCCGCCGGCGAGGGATGCTGGCTGGCCGCAGCCCGCATGATGCCGCTGGTCAATGCGGCATAGAGCGCGGCCGGCGCGGCTTTGCCGCTTACGTCGCCGACTGCGATTCCCGTATTCTGCCTGTCATACCTCAAAAAGTCGTACAAGTCGCCGCCGATGGTTCTCGCGGGAAGAAATTTAGTGGCGAATCCAGCCTGCTGATGACGCGGGGTTTTCGGCGGCAGGAGCCGCAGTTGCACCTCGCGCGCCATGGAGAGATCCTGCTCCAATCGCTGTTCCTGCATGGCGACCCGCTGGTAGAGCCGCGCGTTCTCAATGGCAATCGCAATCTGCGAAGCAAGCGTAACCAGCGTGCGTTCGTGGTCTTCATTGAAGTAGTTGACCCTGGTGTGCTCTAGGTCGAGGACGCCGATGACGGCGTTCTTGTAAATTAGCGGCACCGCCATCTCCGAGCGGGTCTCCGGGTTGACTTGGAGATAACGCGGATCCTTGCGCACGTCCGGGGCGTGGACCAGCCTGCGCTTCCTTACCGCTGCCCCCACCAAACCCTGGTCCAGGGGAATTTTGTCCGCCGGCAGCACCGTGTGGCCGAAGCGCACGGCATACTGCGTCTCCAGAACCTGCTCCCGCTCGTTCACCAGCAGAATGCTGAACATCTGGTAATCGATCAGCCGCCGCAGCAACTGCGCGATCTTTTCGAGCAGCGGATCAAGATCCAAAATGGATGAGACTTCGCGCGCCACCTCGTTAAGAACCGTAAGTGTCTGCGCCTGGCGCGCCACCCGCGTGTACAAGCGCGCATTCTCTATGGCTTGGGCCACGCGCGAGGCGGTTAGCTCCAGCAGATGGCGGTGCTCCTGATGGAAATAGCCGACCTGCTCAGCCTGGATATCCAGCACGCCAATGACGCGGTTCTTGGCAATGAGCGGCACCGCCAGCTCAGACCGGACGTCGGGGTTGGCGCTGATGTAGTAGTCCGATGTGCGCACGTCATCCAGGAGGATGGATTCCCGCGCCTGCGCGGCTTGTCCAACTACACCCTCGCCTATGCGGATCCTCATGCGCTCGATCTCCGCGCTGTGTCCAATTTGAAAACGCATGCGCAGATCGTTGGTGCGCTCGTTCAAGAGCAGTATGGCGAATATCTTGTAGTCGATGACGGCGCGCACCAGCTCCGCCGTGCGGTGCATGAGCGTTTGCAGGTCGAGAGTAGTATTCAGCGCGTTGGCCAGCCGCATGAGGAATTCGGTTTGCAGCGGATCGACCCGCACCCGCGGCGCGGGCGTTGTTACGTCGGAGCTTGGCCGGTAATCTCCCTCAAAGGAGTGGGTGGCGACGGTATCCGCCGGCTTTGCGCCCGCAGCAGGCGCAATTTGCTTTGCGGCTTTCGCGGATTCGTCTGGCTTGCGTGGAGAAGTCATATAGAGCGATGTGTCATCATAGCGGACCTGGCCGTACACAAAATACCCCTGAAGAACGACCCCGCCGCTCCCGTTCCGGAACTCAGACCAGGCCTCTGGCCGCATGGTTTTGTATGCGATGGTTGGGGATCGGGATCTGGGGCACCCGTTTTTGCGGCGCGCCCGATTATGTCTCCAGCTCACGGAGGATGGCAACGCTGGCGCTCGAGCCCAGACGATTCGCGCCGGCGTCAAGCATGGCCCGCGCATCCGCCAGAGTGCGAATGCCGCCCGCGGCCTTGACTCCACAGCGGCTTCCGGCGACGCCGCGCAGCAAGGCAACATCGGCGGCCGTTGCCCCTCCGCTGGAGAAGCCGGTACTTGTTTTGAGGAAGTCCGTGCCCGCGGCGATAGCCAGTTCGGCCCCGCGCAATTTTTCCTCCACATTCAACAAACAGGTTTCCAGGATGACTTTGACCGCGGCGCCCGCTTCATGGGCTATTTCGACTACCCCGCGGATCTCCCGTTCCACCAAAGCATTCTCACCCGACTTCAGCATGCCTATGTTCAGCGTCATATCCAGTTCGCGCGCGCCAAGTTTTACCAGACTTAACGCCTCGTCCCGTTTGCCAGCCGGCAGGCTGGCTCCAAAAGGAAAGCCCAATGCCACCCCTACAAGGACGCCGCTGCCGGCCAGGACGGAATACGCCAGAGATGCCCAGCAAGGATTGACCATAGCACAGGCAAAGCGGAAGGTTGCCGCTTCCTCACACAGAGTAATTATCTGGGCGCGGGTGGCCTCCGGCTTCAAAAGCGAATGATCGAAGACCAACGCCAGGGCGCGCGAATTGGCGAAAGCCATGCGCACAAACTCCGCGGAATCAAAAAATCCCGCATTCCAATCGACCTCTGGTTGGATAACTTTCACTGCCATGGGTATTGCTCCCTTGAAGGACTGCACAATTTGATAAAACTTTGCTTCTTCTCCATCTAATATGCATCGGGAGGGAGAATGCATATATCCGGCAGATTGCGGTACTGCTCACCATAATCCATCCCGTAGCCCACCACAAAATGATTGGGGATACGGAATCCAACGTAATCGGCCTCAATCTGTTCCAGCCTCTGTTCGGGCTTGTCCAGACAGACCGTAACCTTGAGACTTTTGGGATCGTGCTGTTGAAGCAGCTTACGCAGAAAAAGAAGCGTCAGTCCCGTGTCTAAAATATCCTCAACTAGGATGACATTCCTTCCCCCAATAGGTGTATCGGCATCCTTGATCACCTTAACCGCTCCCGAGGTCTTCTGTCCCTGGCCATAGCTGGAGACGGCAATGAAGTCAAACGTCGCATCCAGGGAAATGTTGCGAGCCAGGTCGGCGAGGAAGATCGCCGCTCCCTTCAGCACTCCGACAAGCAGCACGCTCTCACCGGCAAAGTCACGGCTGATTTCCGCACCGAACTGCGCCACCCGGTCGGCGATCTGCTTTCGGTCGAGCAAAACTTCAAGGGCGGATTGTACGGAAGGCGTTACCATCTGCAACCAGGATATCGCGGAACGTATGGAGCACTTGCTTTTCTGGTTCGCCATTTCCGCAGGGATAGGAACAGCAGATTCCCTTCGGGAATGACAGAAAGAAAGGCAAAACGGACAGGTCATCCCGACCGGAGCGCAGCGAAGTGGAGAGATCTGCGGTTTACCTATGTGGCGTCTGGCGACCGGGTTTCCGCTCTATACTCTAAGTACAGACGGGCTTATGTATCCATTCATTCACCTCGGCCACTTTTCGATTGGAACCTTCGGCCTGTGCCTCTGGCTGGCTGCGGTTTGCGCCTGTTGGGTTCTGCATAAAAACTTTCAACGCCATGGCATTGCCGGCGACGCCGTCAGTGTCGTCGCCTACGTGACGGTCTTCGGGGTCGTCGGAGCCAAGCTTTGGCACGTGTTCGAGGATCCGGCATACCTGGTGCACAATCCAGTCGGCGCGCTCTTCGATCGTGCCGGGTTTGCCTGGTTTGGCGGCCTGATAGCAGGCATTCTGGTTCTCCTCTGGCAAGGGCGACAGGCGAAGACCGGCGGTTTGGCCATGCTTGACCTGGCGTCTCCCGCAGCTGCGGTGGGATATGGAGTCGGCCGCATCGGCTGCCTGGTCTCCGGCGACGGCGACTACGGAACCCCCACCCATCTGCCTTGGGGCATGAGCTTTCCCCATGGACTTGTCCCTACTACGCAGCGGGTGCATCCTACGCCGATTTATGAACTGCTGGTGGCGCTCCTGATTGCCTGGTTTCTTTGGCGGCGGGGGCGTCCAACCCAGCCTGCCGTTGCCATAGGCGAGATCACCGGCGAATACCTTATTCTGAGCGGCCTGGCCCGCTTTCTGGTCGAATTCATCCGCATCAATCCACGAATCTACTGGGGAATGAGCAACGCTCAGGTGGCCAGCCTGGGGTCGATCGCCGTCGGCATCCTGCTGCTCGTTTGGGCGCATCGGCACGCCGGCGCCCCGCGCATGATACCCTGCCGGTCGCAATGCAGGCTGGATCAAAGCGTTAGTATAGCCGTGATATCATTGATGTATATCAATCAGAGGATCCCTCTATGCGTACGCTCGTTGACATCCCAGAAGAGGATTTGACCCTTCTGAATAAGCTCAGCGAGATAAGAGATATGTCTCGCGCGGAGCTCGTGCGGCAGGCGATCTCAATCTATTTGGAGCCTCACAAACTGGCCGAAAGGGTGGAGGGCTTTGGCCTTTGGGCCAGTCGTGCCGAGGACGGTTTGGTTTATCAGCAGAGGATTCGCAGCGAATGGTAGGCACGAACGCTCTCTTCGACACCAACATCCTTATTGATTATCTGAGTGGCGTTGAAACTGCACGCGAAGAGATTGAACGTTATCGCGATAGGTCCATAAGTGTTATTACCTGGATGGAAGTAATGGCTGGAGCCATGCCTGAGCATGAAGTCAAAACTCGTGCCTTCCTTACCACATTCTTGAGTCTGCCTATCACAGGGGCGGTCGCCGAACGGGCTGTAGCTCTGCGAAAACAGTGGAGGATCAAGCTCCCGGCTGCAATCATCCTCGCGACGGCGCAGACCGGAGACCGGCTTTTGATTACTCGCAACATCAGAGATTTTCCCGCCGGCGATGCCGGTATCCGCGTTCCCTATCAGCTTTGACGGGCGAAGACCGACCCAGAATCTCCCTCGCGGTCTTAAAAAGAACAGGAGAACACATGGCGCAAGCCGATCAGCTCCGGGTACCCGAATCGGCCAGAACCGACCCGAAATCCTTTGAGCTACTGCGCGTCTGGGTGGCCCACCAGGATCAACATATCACCCTGCGGGTTGGAGTCTGGGAGGATCCCACCGATTGGGGAGTGATGCTGGCCGACCTGGCGCGGCACATCGCCAACGCTTTTGAACGAGCTGAGAACCGCGATCCGGTCAAAGTCCTGGAGCTCATCCGGTCAGGATTCGAAACGGAAATTCAATCTCCGGGCGACCCAATCCACGGCGAAATCAACAGCTAATTCAGCTCCCGATTCTGGGACCCGGGATTCTCCGGTGTTCAGAAGAGCCGAGCAATATAATAGAGACACATACGAGCAAGGTTCAGGAATTTGGCCGATCAGATCGTCATTCGCGGCGCCAAAACCCACAATCTGAAAAACATCGACTGCGATCTACCTCATGGGAAGCTCACGGTGATCTCAGGCGTTTCAGGTTCGGGCAAATCCTCGCTCGCCTTCGATACCATCTACGCTGAGGGCCAGAGGCGCTATGTCGAGAGCCTCTCAGCATACGCCCGGCAGTTTCTGGAGCGCATTGAAAAACCTGACGTCGAGACGATCGACGGTCTTGCTCCAGCGATCGCGATCAAGCAGAAGAACTCCACCCGCAATCCCCGCTCGACGGTCGCTACGGCTACGGAAATATACGACTACATGCGGCTGCTATATGCCCGCTGCGGAACCGCGCATTGCCTGATCTGCGGCGGTGTGGTCCGCAGGGATAGCGTCGATGAGATTGCGCAGTCCATTCTCGCCTTGGGCGACGGCACGCGGCTGTACGCGCTCTTTCCGGTACAGCCTCAGGCGGAGACGCCGGCGGACACGGCTGACGATTCCGGCCAGGCCGCAAAAGCACCTAAGAAAGCAAGAGGCAAGTCATCCGATGCCAAGCCAAGCCCAGGCAAGCCGCACAAGGACGAGCTGGGTGCGCGGCTGGGCGAGTTGCGCAAGCGAGGCTTCAACCGGCTTTATCAGAAGGGGACGATTGTTGAATTTGCGGCGCCCGAGTCGCTGCTCGAACTGGATTTCTCCCAGCCGGTTTTTGCTCTCGTTGACCGTTTGGTGGTCTCAGCCGAGAGTCGGGCGCGGATCGTCGATGCGGCTGAAATCGGCTATCGCGAATCGGGAGAAATTATCTATGAGGTTGTTCCCCGTGAGCCGGGGGAGGCGGCCACCCGCTTGCGTTTTTCTCAGCACTTCGAGTGCAAGACCTGCCACCGCGTCTATCGCGAGCCTGAGCCCAGGTTATTTTCCTTCAACAACCCGTACGGCGCTTGTCCGCGATGCCAGGGATTCGGGAATACAGTCGATTTCGATATCGATCTCATCATTCCCCACAAACAGAAGACGCTCGAACAGGGCGCGATCGAGCCCTGGACCCGCCCAAAATACCTTTCCTACCAGGCGGAGTTAAAAAAGGCTGCGCGTCAGCATGGGATTCCCCTGGACACGGCCTGGAATGATCTCACCCTGGAGCAGCAGAATTTCGTGCTCCACGGCAGCGGGTCCTTTGCCGGCGTCTATGGGTTTTTTGCCTTTCTCGAGCGCAAGAAATATAAGCTCCACGTGCGCGTCATGTTGAGCAAATACCGCGGCTATGCGCGCTGCCCGGAGTGCAATGGAACGCGTTTGCGGGCCGAGGCGCGCGCGGTTCGCATCTCCGGCAAAAACATCTGTGAGACAGCGACGCTTACCATCGCCCAGGCGCGCAGCTTTTTCGATGGGCTCCCGCTCACTCGCGAGCAAGAGGAGATCGCCGGCGGCATTCTGATAGAGATACAGCAACGGTTACAGTTTCTTGACGCTGTGGGTCTGGATTACATCACGCTGGACCGGGCCGCCTCCACTCTTTCCGGCGGAGAGGCGCAGCGCATTCAACTGGCGACCTCACTCGGCTCCCGCCTGGCGGGCGCTCTGTATGTGCTCGATGAGCCCTCGATCGGCCTCCATTCCCGCGATACCAACAAGCTGATCCACATTCTCGAAGAGCTGCGCGACCTGGGCAATACCATTCTGGTGGTAGAACACGATCCCGATCTGATACGCGCGGCCGATTGGCTGGTGGATCTTGGTCCCGGAGCGGGAGAACTGGGCGGCCGCATTCTTGCGGCAGGAACAGTGGCGGAGGTGGAGAAGAATCCCAATTCCCTCACCGGCCGCTATCTCAGCGGACAACTCACCATCCCCATCCCCAGCCGGCGGCGCGAGGTATCGAAGGAGAAGCTTATGCTGCGCGGCGCCCGGATACACAACCTGCGCGGGCTGGACGTCGATATTCCCTTGGGGATGCTGGTCGCAATCACAGGCGTTTCCGGCTCCGGCAAATCGACTCTGGTCCACGATGTACTCTATCGCGCTGTGGCCCACTTATTGGGAAAAACCGACGGTGAAGGCGATCCAACAGGGATTTATAAGGAGATCAGGGGAGTTGAGCGGCTGAACGATATCGTTCTGGTCGACCAATCCCCCATCGGGCGGACGCCGCGCTCCAATCCCGTCACCTATATCAAGAGCTTCGATTCCATCCGCGAGCTGTTCGCGGCCCAGCCGGAAGCCCAGCGGCGCGGCTACACGGCGGGGCACTTTTCCTTCAACGTCCCCGGAGGGCGCTGCGACGTATGCGAGGGAGATGGTACGGTTTCAGTGGAGATGCAGTTCCTGGCCGATGTTGAGCTGCCCTGCGAGGAATGCAATGCAACTCGCTACAAGGCGAGTGTGCTCGAGGTGAAGTACCGCGGCAAGAACATCCATGACGTGCTCAACCTGACCATCAAGGAGGCGCTTCGCTTCTTCGCTGGCCAGCCGAAAATCGTGGAGAGATTGGCCGTCCTCGATGAGGTGGGGCTGGGATATGTACGGCTGGGCCAATCCGCGACAACTCTCTCCGGAGGCGAGGCACAGCGGGTCAAACTGGCCTCACACCTCGCTCTCGGCCGAACAACAGCGGGCCGGGGGGTAAGCGGCGTGAAAAAGACAGGCAGCCGCGTGCTCTATATCCTGGATGAGCCGACAACCGGGCTGCATTTCGACGATGTAAGCAAGCTCCTGGCTACCTTCAAACGCCTGATCGACGCCGGCGGATCGCTGATTGTGATCGAGCACAATCTGGACGTGATCAAGTCGGCGGACTGGGTGATCGACCTCGGCCCCGAGGGCGGATCCGGCGGCGGCAGGGTGGTGGTCGAAGGGACTCCGGAGCAGGTAGCGCAGACGCCCGGCTCTTATACGGGAAACTGGCTGGTTCGTGCGCTGACCCCGCAGGAGGTAGCGGTCTAATTTCGGTGGAAGTGCTCGCCTAGGTTGACAATTACACCTAACTTTGTCATCTCGACCGGAGCACAGCGGAGCGGAGAGATCTGCGGTCTTTCACATTTAGGTGAGAGTAAAGCGGAGTGACCGGGGATCTGCGGTTACGCGGACAAACCGCAGATCTCTCCACTCCGCTGCGCTCCGGTCGAGATGACAAAGTTGTGGTAATGGTTAGAAACTGATCCTCGGGGGATTCCCAGGATGATTTTCCACAGAGCGCTGAAGCGCTCCTACCCCCGCATAAATGCGGGGGCTTCCACCAAAGAGGGGCCAGGTTAGTTTCTGAAAACGAATCGATGAATAAGTATATTTGGATTTTGCTTGGCGGCGCGTTGTTGGCGCCCTTGCCGGGCCACACGCAAAACACGCTGCCGCCAGGGACGCAGATGCCGTCCAGTTCCGCGCAGGCTGCTGCCTCCTCCGGCCTGGATGATGCCGAAGAGAAGATCCAGCGGCAAGACTTCACCGGGGCGCGGCCTTTGGTTGAGAAATACCTGAGCCTGCATCCCCACGACGCTCGGGGGCTCTTCGATCTTGGCTATCTCGATCAAGCAGCCAACCATGGCGATGCGGCCATGAAAGATTATCGGGACGCGATCGCCGCCGATCCAAAGCAGTTCGAATCGCGGCTAGCGCTGGGACTGATGCTGGCGCAGCAGGGAAAAACAGACGAGGCCCGCGCCCAGCTTCAACAGGCTACCGGACTCAAACCCTCGGCGCTCAATCCCGAGGCTCAGGCGCAAGCCTTCCGGGGATTGGCTGCGCTGGACCGGACGAGCGATCCCGAAGCCGCCAAAAATGCCCTGATCTCCGCCCTAAGGTTGACTCCCGAGACCCCCCAGGATCTGCTGTTAACCGCGCAGATCGCCGAGGCCAGTGGCGACGAGGAGACAGCCCAAACGGCATACCGGCGAGTGCTGGACCGGCAACCTCAGTCCCCGCTCGCGTCTGAGGCTACCGCCGGGCTGGTTCACCTGCTTTTGAAGCAGCAGAAGAATAGCGATGCCGAGGCGTTGCTGAAGAGCCACTGGAGCGCGATCCGGATAATATGGCCCTGAACTCACAGCTCGCAACCGCGCTCATTGCTTTAGGCAGGAACGATGAAGCACTGCCGGTGTTGGAGAAGCTGCACCAATTGGAGGCGAAGAGCGCTTCCCCCGAAAACCTCGCGGTCGATGAAATGTTGGCCGATGCCTACTCCCAGGCGGGCCATCCGGAGAAAGCGGACCCGATCTACGCTCGGATAGCCCTGGCCCGGCCGCAGGATGCGGAAATTTTAATCGAACAAGGAGAGAATCTAACCCGGGAACAGCGCTATCCTCAGGCGCAGGAGGTATTTGGGAGAGCGGTCAAACTCAAGCCCGACAGTGGGGATGGGTGGAGCGGCTTGGCTTTTGCCGCTTCCGAAAATAAGCAATACTCCATTACACTGCAAGCTCTTATGATGAGAGCAAAATATTTACCGGAGACTTCAGGTAGTTATTTCTTATGGGCCACTTCGTACGATAATTTGCATCAACCCCATTTGGCGGAAGACTACTACCGGAAATTTCTCACCGCTGCTGGGGGTAAGTTTCCCGACCAGGAATGGCAGGCCAAACAGAGACTCGCTGTTCTGGGTAGGAGTCGTTAACGCAATACGTGCCGGTTTTTGTGAGGTGCGAGATGCGATTCATGGCCAATGCCGTAGTCTTGTCCGCCCTGTCTCTAATCTGCGCTTACGCCTTCGGTGTAGATGAATCGCCCACCGCCTTGGCTGCGCTGGAAACCAAGGCGGATCAGGCCCAGCCCAAGGACAGGTGCTTTTTGTACGCCGAGATCGTCAGCCAGATGACGGACCTCGCCGGGCACCAATTTAACTCCGGCGATTCCAGTCAGGCCTCTGCGACCCTGAAAGCCGTTCAGCGATATGCCGAGAAAATTCATCTGGACATTGCCGAAAATAGCAAGAAGCTGAAAAATGCCGAATTGCTCATGCAGCGAACCTCTTACCGCTTGAAAGATATCCTGAACGACGCCTCCTATGAAGACCGGCAAGCGCTGGAGGCGACGCTAAAGCAGTTGGAGCAGGTTCAGACGCAGCTCATGATGCAGGTGTTTAAGAAATAGAGCCCTCGGAACAGGCGAGCGTGCGCAAACCTACTATGCAAAGCCGGGTTTATGGCCTCCTTGTGCTTTGGGCGGCTACATGCCTGCTGCTGACGTCGGCGGTGCTGCTCAGCCAGGGACAGAACAACAGGGATGTGCTGACCGACCAACAGACGGAAGACCTGCGTCAAGCCGCGGATGATCCCGACCAAAAAGTGAAGATCTACCTGGGGTACATCGAGGAGCGCATCACAGAGATTCACCGGCTCTCCGGAGACCCGAACGCCGGCAACAGACGGGCTGAAATCCATAACCTGTATATGGAGTTCACGCGCCTGTCCGATGAGCTTGAAGATAATCTGGACTCCTATGAGCAGCAGCACGCCGACATGCGCAAGGCGCTGAAGCTGATCGTGGACAAGAGCGAAAAGTGGCCGGAGACCTTGAACCAGCCAAAGCCCGACCCCGAGTATGATTTTGCCCGGAAGACGGCGCTCGATGCTGCGCAGAGTGTACACGACGACTCGCAGAAGACGCTGGCCGAGGAGACTCAGTATTTCGCTGAACAAAAAAAGGAGAAGAAGGGCAAAAGTTAGCTCTGATCCTGGTAGGCTCAAATTCGGTGAATGCTGAGATCAAGCGCATGTTTGAAGAAGAGTACAGGGAAATTCGTCCGCGCGCGCCGATACCCCTGCTGGAGATTCGCTTCCGCCGCTTCACCAGTCTGAACACTACCATCCGTCTGCGCCAGGGGCAGGTACACGTTCATTTATCCGACTTGCTCGAGGGGGCGCCGGAAGGTGTCCTTCGGGCCATCGCCCATATTCTCCTGGCCAAGCTCTACCGCAAGCCTTTGGATCTCCGGCACACCACCCGCTATCGCAGGTTTGCCGCCAGCGAAACCGTGGTCCGCCAAACGGAGCTGATCCGGCAGACGCGAGGCCGGAAGAAGGTGCTGGGATCGAAGGGCCAACATTACGACCTGGAGGAGGTCTTCGAGACGCTGAACCATAGGTTTTTTCACGGACTGCTGGGACGTCCTCTGCTCACTTGGAGCGGACACGCAGCCAAGCGAAGCCTGGGTCACTATGACCCGGCGCATAACACTATCGTTGTAAGCCGCGTCTTCGACCACAAGCATACGCCGCGTTATGCGATCGAATACCTGCTCTATCATGAAATGCTGCATTTGAAGCACCCGGTCAAGGTGCGGGGGAGCCGGCGCTGCGTCCATCCGCGGGAGTTCCAGGCAGAAGAGCGCTTGTTCCCGGAGTTGGACCAAGCCAAGCAGTATCTGAAAACGCTATAACCGGGTGCCCCAGCTTCGCGAAGCTAACCTGGGGCTGCTTCACTGAACTACAGGTAATCCTTTGGAAAGCAGGAGCTACGAGACGGTCCGTCGAGATCTGTGGAATCCCAGGTCCCAGAATCGGGACCTGGGCACCCGGCTATAGCTGCCGTTGCGCCCCAGGCTAAGGGGTCCGAAGGCGCGAAGTAACGGCGGGACCACATTGGGCATAGTGGCGAGCGTTCCAGGTATAGATTGCTTCAGCTTCGGCTTTGATTGCGCAATGCGCGAGCATGGCGTCATAGATGCCGCCGCCCACAATGCCCAGGGCGGCGGATGCCTCCAGTGCGGCGGCGTATTCATCCCCGCTGAGCGCGATAACGGAAAGCCGTTCACGCATGCTGCCAAGGAACAGCATGGCTTGCTCGCCGCCGATCCGGTGCTTTCCCGGCATCCGCGTTAAGGTCGAGTAAACTTCGGCCAAGCTGTGCGCCGCACAATAGCCACTTCCTTTATCGCATTGAATGAAGAGATCGAAGCTGGCTTGATGGTGGACGTGATCGCCGTAGAAAACAGCCACCAGCACCGAGGTATCGAGAAAAATCTTCATTCGCTCTTGCCCAGGTTAGCCAGATCGCGTTCTTCGCGAATTTGTTGCAGCATGCCATCCGTAGCCGAGGCGGAAACGGACTGGCCTGCCCGAAATACCCACACTCCATGCTCTTTCATCAGCGGACCCGCGCCGCGAACCGGACGGAGTATGATCTGCTCGCCGACTCTTTCCATTTCAAGCGAGTCTCCGGCTTCCAATTGCAACTCTTCGCGTACGGTCTTCGGGATGACCACACGGCCGGCCTTATCGATCACCAGGCAGTTCATAGTGGCATTATATCCTGGTTCAAACCACGAATAAATGCCATTATAGCGTTTTCACAATTACTGTGTCCTGGTGAGAGTCGGCTATGTGCAGGCGTTCTTTGATGGAACGCCTGCGTGGAGTGTTGTTTCTTGGGATACACGGATTGTGAAAACGCTATAGCTTGCGATCTCAATTCTCTGCTAGAGGAGATTGGCCTCAACCGCGAAGAGATCGCGTGCGGTCTCGCGCCGGCGGATAAGCTTGGCCTTCGTCCCAGTCACCAGGACTTCTGCCGGACGGGGCCGCGAATTGTAGTTCGAGCTTAGCGACATACCGTATGCGCCAGTGTCGAGAATTGCAACTAAGTCGCCCTCCTTCACCTCCGGCATCTCCCGGTCGCGGGCGAAAAAGTCTCCCGTCTCGCACACCGGTCCGACAACGTCCACTCTTCGCATCCGGACCGGGCCTTTGGCCAATGGGCTGCGAGTCACCGGGAGGATCTCATGGTAGGCGTTGTAGAGCACGGGCCGGATCAGGTCGTTCATGCCGGCGTCGGTGATGACAAAGGTCTTAGCGCCGTTTTGCTTGACGTAGAGGACCCGCGCCAGAAGCGCACCCGCCTGGGCCACGATAAACCGCCCCGGCTCGAGAAGAAGGCGGACAGCAAGGCCTCCCAAAGCGCGGTCGATCGCCGCGGCATATCCGTGCACTTCGATAGAAGGGTCAAAGGGCGGAGGCGCCGTCTCGGGCTGCCGGTCATTGGTGTCCGTGCTGGCGGTGTCCGTCCGGCTCGGGGTGGCCGGTGGCTGATACTCAATCCCGAGTCCTCCGCCGGCATCGACGAACTCGATGGGAATGCCATCCTCTGCAAGTTGCCGGACAAGCGCGGCCACCCGTTCCAATGCCTCGCCAAAAGGCGCGGCGCTGCGTATCTGTGAACCTATATGTACGCTGATCCCCGCCGGCTCCAGGTAACGTGACTTTTTTACTTTCTGGTAAACCTTCCGCGCGGCTCGGATGTCGATGCCGAATTTATGCTCGCGGAGTCCGGTGGATATATAAGGATGCGTTTCGGCCAGAATGTCCGGATTGACGCGCAAGGCGACCCGGGCAGTTTTGCCGAGCTTTCCGGCTCGCTCCTCGAGGAGTGCGATTTCGGCTTCGCCTTCGGCGTTGAAGATCATGATCCCGGACTTGAGCGCCAAGTCCATCTCCGGCGCAGTCTTGCCCACCCCGGAAAAGACCACCCGCCGGGCGGCTCGTTTGCTTACCGCGAGCACCCGCTCCAGCTCGCCTCCGGAAACCACATCGAATCCCGATCCCTGCCGGGCAAGCAACCGGAGAATAGACAGATTGGAATTCGCCTTCACCGAATAGCAAATCAGGTGATCGCGGTTCGCGAAGGCCTTTGAGAATAGCTGGTACCGATTCAGGATTTGGCCTTGGGAATAGACCCAGAGAGGGGTACCGAATCTCTTTGCCAGCTGATCCAGAGGCGCCTGCTCACAATGGAGCGTCGATTTGCCTTGCGGATAAGTGAATGGACGTATCGGAAATGCATTGACAGGGCTGGATTTCAAAGCCGGAAAGCCTCGCGTGCAAACGGGTATGCTGTTCCAAATCACAGGAATAAAAGCAGTTTAGAGCATTCTCCTGATATTGTGACGTGGCGGGAGTAGCTATTTGTAGCCATTGGAGTTTGAACCCAAGCGGATTCCCTTCGGGAATGACGGAAAGAAAAGCAAAAGGCGAATACAAAGGCCCCGAGCATCGCAACTTTGTCCTCTCGACTGGAGTGTTCATGGGCCTGCTGCCCACCCAAAGGGATGAAAATCGGGGTCAGCTTGATAGGTGTAAGCGAATTTCCTCCCAAGGCTTTGTATCAGGGCATGGCTTTAGCCGTGCCGCAGAGTTGGCTGAAAAGAATTTGGGCTTTAACCCCTGGATAAAGCAAGGCCAAAAAGGGCTTAAAAGGCTGCGGAAAAAGGTCGAACAGAGTGCGAAAACAGTTCCCTCAGCGGCTAAAGCCGATCGAGTTTTCAAGCAGTTACGACACGACTGAAGTCGTGCCCTGATACAAAACACGGTGGCCACATATAGGATACCGGGGCTTTGCCAAACGATTTTCGACAGAGTGTTCATGGGCCTGCGGTCCACCCAAGAGGATGAAAATCGGGTTGAGGAAGGCTTGGTCGGCAACTGCACCTGCCTTTGTCATCTCGACCGGAGCGCAGCGAAGTGGAGAGATCTGCGGTTTCCCACATCTGGCGCAAAGAGCGCGCCAGATATGGGGCACCCAGGTTTTGCAGGACGATTTTCGAGAGAGCGAAACCGGGGTCCCCAGCGAGCGAAGCTTGCTGGGGTTGGAAGCGCAGTGGAGAGATCTGCGGTTCGCCGGCTGCAAAGATTTCTATGAAACAAGCTGCTCTTTGCCTTGCACCATCAGGAGAAATGCCCTAGACAGACACACGGGCAAAAAACTCACCTAGGATCCGGCTGACCACCTGAGGCTGCTCGTAGGGCGCGAAGTGGCCGGTGTCAGGTAAGAGGTGGTACTCGGCGGCAGGCAGGAGCTCTGGAATGACTCTCATCTCCTCCGGTGTGCTTGCCGGATCTTTGGAGCCAGCCAATGCGAGAACCGGCACGGTAATCGTCTTGACCGTTGGAACGGAGTCCGGCCTCTCCATCAAGCCGTGCTGGACTGCAATCACGGCCTCCGGTCCCATGGCATTCATCATAGCGCGAAGCTCCGCTACTCTCGCCGGCTGGCAGGACCGAAATTCCGGAGTAACAAGGGTATCGATCATTTGGTCAAAAAAGTTAGCGGCGCCTCTAAGCCTTATCTTTTCAATGCTTTCTGATCGCTTGACACGGTTTCCGGCGGTATCGGGTTGCGGCTTGCCGCAGCAAAAGGCGAGAGCATCAACCCGCTGTGGCATTCGCCTCCAAAGTTCATACAGCACATAGCCGCCGATCGAACAGCCGGCGAAGATGGCATGGCTGATTCCCACCTCGTCGAGCAATCGCCCCACGTCAGCGCCCAGCCGATCCATGCTGATGATGCCCTCTCCGGCCTCCGATTGGCCATGGCCCCTCAGATCCGGAAGAGTCACCCGATACCGGCCGCTCAATTCGGCGGCGACGGGTTCCCAAAAGCAATGGTTGACCGGCGTGGGGTGAAGCAGAACGACATCCGGCCCGCCGCCCAGGGTCGCGCTAAAGAGCCGCGCTCCCAGCGAACTATAGAACATGCGGAGTTACCCCTAGACCGCTGAATTAACAGGAGTTGCTGGAGGCAGGCTGAGAGGCTCCTCGGGCATGATTAGCCACGCGATGAGATAAACGATGATTCCCAGGGGGAAAGTTACAATGGCAAGCACCACTGCGATTACGCGGAGCAGGGTGACATCCCATCCCATATGGTTGGCAAGGCCTTGACAGATGCCGGCAATCTTACGTCCAGCGCGAGCGCGCATCAGCCCTGGCCTGTAGGCGAAGGGTACGCCGGCTGACGGATTTGCAATCGGCTGCCCGCAGGCGGAGCAAAAACGGGCATCCTCGCCCAGCGCCTTGCCGCAGTTGGAACAATGCAGAGCCATAGAATTCACCTCCAAGAGGCCCGATCTGTATATCTAAAGGTACGTTGCCTCGTTTCGAACCGTTCCCGACGATCGCGTCCGTCACGAAAATAGCCTGTCGGGAGACCACCCTCGTTCAATAACGTCCGTCAATCGAGTCATCAATGCGGGTGCCCCAGGTTCGCGAAGCTAACCTGGGTCTGTTTGCTTCCTTGCCGCGATTCTTAGCGCCCGATAAGAAGCCGAGCCTGGTTTTTCGCTTCGATCGTCGAAAATTTGCCTGACGTCAGCGGAAAAGACCCAGGTTATTGATCCGGCCTATAAGCAATGGAGTCAAGCCGCATAGACGACATCTTTCTGAGCGAAGTATTTGCGGACGCGAGCGGGTTGTTTCTGGATGCTGCGCATAGTCCGGGATGCGGTGTGGGTGAGAGCCTGTTTGGTTCGCATGGGCGCTCTGGTGGTGACGGCCCGTTTCAAATCGGCATTGAGCAACTCATCGGGGTTCAACTCCGGCGAGTAACTGGGCAGGTAAAAGATTTCGATTTGCTCACCATGGAGGGCCAGCCATTGTTTGACCAGCTTGCCGTGATGGACTCTGAGATTATCCAGGATCAGAAAAATCTTCCGTCCGGCATGGTGGATCAGCCGTTTTAAAAAATCGATAAGGATGCGGGCATTGAGCGCCCCGGAAAAGATGCGCCAGCGCATCTGGCCCTTATTGGTGACGGTGGAAATGATGCTGAGCGATTCATGCTTGCTCTTGATACGCACCCGCGGCGTTTCCCCTTTCAACGCGTAGCCGCGGCCGCGCACATCGTTGGTGCGCAGACCGGTTTCATCGCCCCACTGGATCTCGGCACCCTCGTTTCTGGCTCGCTCGGCGATCGCTGGATATTGCTCGGTGAGCCACTTGCCCACTGCAGCGGGGGATTGTTCAAAAGCCTTCTTGAGCGGTTTCTGCGGGGTAAAGCCCCAGCGCGCTAGATACTTGCCCATGGTGCGAACCTGCAGCTTGATCTGCCAGCGTCCGGCAATCCATTCGCTCACTGCCTGCCGGGTCCACAACGCGTAAGCCATCTTGAGTTGGTCCGGGGTATGGTCGCGGATGATGCGCCGCACCTCCGCTTCCTGTTCCGCGCTGAGCCTTCTGCCCGAGCCCACCGGGCGATGCCCACGCTTCACCCCTACCGCTTTCCATCCCCCTGCCAGATAAGCCTTGTGCGCCTTGATCACCGTACCGATCGCCATTTCGCACTGCCTGGCTGTCTCGCGCACCGTTGCACCTCCCAGCCGCAGCTTCACCGCTCGCCGCCGCCGCTCATTGATCGCCTCTATCGGCAAACTCCGCGTATCCACTCGTTCCATACACTACAGATGTTTCCATCTCAGAATAGATCCATTACTTATAGGCCGGATCAATAGCTTCGCGAACCTGGGGCACCCACATCGGCTTGGGCCCTTTCCACTACAGCAGGGACAAAAATGTCTGCAGATCATTCTAGCGCTCTACAAATGGAGATTTCAGATATTTTCGAGCTGAGTCGGCTTGCGGAGATTGAGCGGCGTTCCGGAGCACCGACTGATATTGCGCCTCCGCTCTATCTCTTTGATTCAACATGTCATACATCTCCCCGGCATTGAGCTCACAGCGCCCTCTCAACTCCATGTTGGTGTGCGCATGCGCCGCAGCGTCGTTATAGGCGGCTGCGGCTTCAGGATAGTTTCTCTGGCCACGCAACGTTTCGGCGAGGCCGAACCAGGCGAGTTCCAGATGGGCGGAGGGGAAATAGCCGGGTCTCTTGGCCTGATTGAGCAGGGCTCGGTATTCCGCAATCGCCTTTGGGCCATCGCCGGCGTCCTTGGTGAGATTCGCGACCTCCAGCCAGAAGAGAAAATCCCTCGGATATTCACCCTTGAGCGATTGCACGATCACGATTGCATCCTCATATCTGGCCTCTCGCCGCAGAAACAGCCCCAACGCGGTGCGAGCCTCGACCGACGTGAGCACCCCGCGTTTTCCGGCATCCTGCAAGTCGGCGATCCCCTTGGTCTTTGAACCTGTGATCCCGGCCAGCCCCGCCACCAGCTTGAAGGCGAAAGGAAGGCTCCCGACAACGTATTGATGCACCCCCACAACCAGCTTCGCGTCGACATACTCCGGACTTAGGCTGAGAACTTTTTCGTTGTCACTGCGGGCCTGGATCGCGACATGCAGCGCGGAGACGAAGCCTCTTTTCAACAGGCCGATGTAGATGGCATTTAAACTTCGCGCCCATCCCCGAGCAAAGAGCGCATCGGTATCTTTCGGATCTACCTTCAAGCGGTCGTCAGCCAACTCAACCGCTTTCTGAACCAACAAGTTAATCCTGTCTGCTACGGCCGGATCGACCGCCGGCGCCGAGTGCTTTCCGGTGAGAAAACCGTCATGGGCATAGAAGGTCGTATCCAGCAGGTCAAGGCGATACAGTTCCTGAAAAAGCGTCGCATTGAGAACATAATCGACCGCGATCGGATCCGTAGAATGGGCGGCCTCAATCTTTTGAAAACGCGCTAACGCGCCGTCATAGTCGAGGATGTACAACTGCTGATAGGCTTGCCGCACCGTCGGCTCCAGATTAAGCGGGTCGGTTACGACTCCGGAGCTTGTGGTTACGGAAGAGAGCAGAGGCGTGGCAAGAATTGTCGCAAGGACAGTCAGAATGCCGCAAACTATTGGTCTGAACCTCCCCAAAGAACGATATGCTATACCGTCTTCACTGTCGCGGCGTCCTCTGCGGAGAAGCGCCAGGTTACGAAATAGGAATTTTTTGAACGAAATAGTGAGTACTACTGGTAATTGATGTGACTCTTGGAGCATAAATAAGTTGAGCATACTTCTCCGGGAAAAGACTCTAAGAGCTTTTCGAACAAAGCCAGAGGCGTTATGACGAAGCAGGATATACTCCGAATCTTAATTCGCCAGGCACGTGCCAACGGATTCGAGTTCCGTAAATGGTTTCAGAACAAGACTGAACTACCTTGGACCACGTTTGACGCCGCCGTAGATTCGCTCGCGGCCGGGAAGCGCTACTATACACTCCTTTATTCTCATGAGTTTGTGCGTTCATTCTGGAAGCAGGGCGCGCAGATGAACTTCGTTGTTCCTTCGGCGAGTTATACCCGCCGCGACAAGAATGGCAAGATTGTCACCATCAAACGCAAGGCGTTTACCCGCAGAACTATAAAGGCGGATGTTTGGAAGTACCATCTGCGCGAAATGGTAGTTCAAGACGAACCTCTCCGTTATATTCGCCGCTTTCTGATGATAGAAGAGGATCTTCAGGAATCAAAAAGCGTCGCTTTCCCTACTACCGCGAGAACGCTTTCCGAACCGTCTCCTCCAATTCTCCCCCAATAGCGCAGTGACCTTTCCCTAGGCACGGGGATCGCCAAACTTAACGGAGCGGACAAACCAATTTCATTACTTTCCGGTGATTTTGCCGGCCAAGAATTTGCACCGTTCAGGTGATGTACGGTTTGCGCTGGTTAGCCTACTCTCAGCCTTGAGGAATTGCCCTTGAGGAATTGTTTGGATTGGAGCACTTCCTCCGGGCTCCCGAATGGAAATTCTCTCACCCGTTCGTTCCCCCTATAAGACTCGCCTGGTTTTCTTTCACCGGAAGCCAGCGGCAGCGGAAGAAACAGTTGAATGCTTCGCTTGCTCTAATCGCGATGATGCGTATTCTGCCTGAGCGTTTCCGCCAGGAGGGATAGCTATGAAATTAGCTCTGACCGCATGTTTCGCCGTAAGCATCGCCGCCACGGCGGCTTCGGCTCTGGCGCAGGATGTAGCGCCGCTCCAATCCGCCGAGGCTCTCAATGTGGCGCTCTCCACTCGTTCGGCAGTCAATTCCGACCTGGCATTCAATACGCTGGCAAGCATTCCGGCCGGCTCCTGGACTCCTTCCAGCACCAGACAATTAGCCATCGAAAATATCCCCGCGGGAGTTCCCTTACGGGTGCAGTTGGACAAAAGTTATCGCATGCGAGTGGGAACACGGATTGAGGGTCACCTCACCGAACCCGTGTATTTGGTTGACCATGTTGTTCTCCCAGCGGACTCAAAAGTCTTCGGAACAATCTCCGGCAAACATCCGGTGAGCCATCAAGCGCGCACCGCGGCGATGTTCAATGGCGATTTAACCCCTCTCAAAGCGGCGGAGGTCACTTTCACGGACGTCGAGACACCCGACGGACGGGATTTCCAGATCGAGACGAATGCTACCGAGCGCACCGCACAGGTGGTGCGCATGACCGGTGAAAATCCCAAGCCACGGCGGTCTTTGAGGCAGCGCGTTGCGGCCGCCTTCCATTGGACCAAGCAACAAGCTGCGGCCACACTGGCAATGGATCATAAGTCAGACAAAATGCGGCAGATGCTCTATCAACAGGTTCCCTTCCACCCACAGGAGATTTGGGCGGGGACAGAGTTCGATGCAGAACTGACAGAGCCGCTGGCAGTGACCGGCCAACCAGTCCAGGCGCCGGCCCCGGTGGCGGACCTGAGCGAGCTAAAATTGACCGGTTCGATTGAAGCCCGCCTGGTCGATCCGTTGGACTCCGCTACCGCCCAGCCAGGTACCTTGGTCGAAGCTGTCCTGACCCAACCCCTCTTCGACACTCAAACGCAAGCGGCGGCGGCTCACACGGCTCAGCATCATGGCAGACTTCTCCTGCCCGAAGGCACTCGCCTGATTGGCTCGGTGGTGCGGGCAAAATCCGCCGGGATGTTTGGACACAACGGCAGCCTGCGGTTGACCTTCCGCAAGGCTGAACTGCCCGCCGGCGACGAGCGAGTTGTTCACGGGCACCTGACCGCGGTCGAAGGACAGCCGGAGGCCAAAATCCAGATCGACAGCGAAGGAGGCGCCAAAGCAACCAATGGACCTGCCCGGTTCTTGGCCCCGCTTTCGCTGGGTTCTCTGCAGGCGGTAAGTGACGGCGCCGGAAGCGGCTTGGCGCACGAGGCCCTGGCTGGCAACGGACTGGACATGCTGACCAGAGTTGTTGGCACCGCATTCTCAAACGGCGGACTGGTTACCGGCTTTGGCTACTATGAAGTGGGCAAAGTGGTCTTCGACCAGTGGATCGCCCGCGGCCATGACGTCGTCTTCGCGCGCAATACCCGGCTGGAGATCGAGCTGGCCCAACGCTAGCTCTCCGGTTCTCAACCATCAGCGGCTAAAGCCGGTCGACTTTTCAAGCAGTTACGGCACGACTGAAGTCGCGCCCTGATACAAGGCTTAAGAGGTTCTCCCACTCAGATCTTCTGCGTCTATGCCAACGCTCAGGACGAAATGCCTTCCTTCTGTTTTGAGCGGACTTTGTCGGCTGCCCGACGGAAAATCCATCGGCTTTAGCCGCTGAGGGTAGGCTTCATCCGCGACTGCACCCGATTTGTCATTTCCACCATAGCGAAGCGATGTGCAGATCTCTGCCCTATCTTCCCGGGTCCAGGCGGAAGAGATGATTCATCGGCCCCTTCCCTTTGCCCACAGGATAGGCCGCGCGGAGGGCCTCGGTAATGTAGGCTTTGGCATTTGAGACGGCATTCGCCGGCGAGTCCCCGGCAATCAGGCGACAGACCAGCGCGCTTGAGAAGGCGCAGCCGGTTCCGTGGGTAGCTTCAGTTGCGATGCGCTCCCCTGGAAACCAAAGCTCGTCTCCTGATGCGCTTAGGAGAAAATCATCGGGCCGGCTGAAATCGCCTCCCGTAACCACTACGTTGAGGCCGGAGTTTCCAAGCTGCCCAGCGATCGCTTTTAGTCCGAGCGCCGCTGGCGGCACATCGTCCTTTTGAGTGCAACGGACCCCGGTAAGAATGGCTAATTCGGAGAGGTTGGGCGTGATCCAGCCGGCATGGGCTAGCAAGCCTCGCCGCAAAAACTCGATTCCCTCGGCATCGATGAGCGGAGCCCCGGAGCTGGAGCAGATCACCGGATCTAAAACTATACGCCGGCTTTCCACGATCCCAGTTTGGGTAGCCAGAAATGAGCCCACCTCGCGGGCTACATCGGAGCCGCCCAACATGCCTATCTTTATCCCCGAAAGGGACAGGTCTTCAACCAGGCAATCGAGCGTTCGCCGAACCAGGGTTGAAGACATTGGTTCTACGGAGCGGACGCCCTGGGTGGACTGCACCGTGACCGCCGAGATGGCAGCCACTCCGTAGATGTTGTGGGCGGAAAAGACCTTAAGGTCGGCGGTGATTCCAGCTCCGGAAGAGGGATCGAAACCGGCGATGGTAAGGGCTACCGGACGGGAGTTTGCAGAAATAGTTACTTGAGATACCTCGGTGTGGAATGAAGTTGCTGGTGAAAATTTGCCGGTCATCGTAGCCTTAAATCAATCAGGAGGTCATTCTTTATTTATCCAAGTGTAGAAGCGGTTTGCTGTTCATAGATTCTGAAAGGGGAAATATGCGCAGTAACCCAAGCCGTTCCAGCTTCACATTTCGCTATACGCTGGTAGCTGGCGCCGTCCTCCTGACCGGGTGGAATTTATCCGTTTCCCACACAGCTACAAGCGGTGCTCTCCAGCAAGTTGGCAGCACACACCAAGAGGCTGCCGGTTTGCGGACTCGCTCTCACTGGTTCGAGTTTGGCCGTGCTTCCTGGTATGGACACGCATTTCAAGGGCAGACTACTGCCAGCGGCGAAGCTTTCGATATGTACCGCATGACTTGCGCTCATCGCAGCCTGCCTATAGGAGCTCTGGTCCGGGTGACTAATCTTCGTAATCACAAATCCGTAGTCGTTCGCGTCAATGACCGCGGCCCCATGGTCCATAGCCGGATCGTCGATCTTTCCTACGCGGCTGCCCGGGTCATCGGTTTTCGAGGCATGACCCGGGTGCGGCTGGACCTTATCGATGCTTCGCCCAGTGCAGAGGAGGTTGCGCGGATAGACTGGCCGGAGAAACTGGCTGCAACAGGCTCGGCATCGGCATCATCGGCCCGGCGGGCACGATAGCACGATAGAATGTCAAAGATCATGATCGCTCCCAATGATCTTGCCTCCGATCTTCTCAAGCCTCGCTCGGAGCACGACCGGCTGATCGTCGCCTTGGATTTCCCAAAGGCGGAGATGGCGCTCTCTTTAGCCGATCGTCTTGAAGGCGCCTGCCGGTGGTTCAAGGTTGGACTTGAATTGTATCTGGCCGAGGGCAATTCGATCGTCGCCGAGCTTCGCCGGCGCGGTTATTCCGTTTTCCTCGATCTCAAGCTCCACGACATCCCAAATACGGTAGCCTCAGCCGTCCGTTGCGCTGCGCAACTTGGCGTCGGAATGTTGACTGTCCATGCCGCCGGGGGACCGCTCATGCTGAGCGCCGCGGCGGAAGCCGCCAGCCGCGACTCCAATTCCCTGGCCTTGCTGGCAGTTACCGTTCTGACCAGCATGGATGCGGCCGAATTATCCGCAACCGGGGTAAACGCGCAGCCGGCGGCCCAAGTGGAACGGTTGGCAGAGATGGCGCTCGCCTCCGGCATTCCCGGGCTGGTCGCGTCCGCCGAAGAAGTGGCAAGGTTGCGAAGCCAGCTGGGCGATCGCCCCATACTCGTCATCCCTGGAATTCGTCCTCTCGGTGAGGCGGTTGGGGACCAAAAGCGCGTCGCCACGCCATCCGATGCAATCGCGGCCGGAGCCAGCTACCTGGTCGTGGGCCGCCCTATCACTCGAGCTTCCGATCCAGGGGCCGCAGCCAGGAGCATCCTTCATGAGATGGAAACTGCAAGCCTAGGGAAAAAGCTGTAGGAGCGCGTCGCCGCTCCGAGAGGGGCTCGGAAAAGCGTTGCAACGCAAACGAGAATGAGCCATCAAGTCCGGCAGGGACGGCTGACTCACACCTGAGGCCCGGTGTGCGGCCAGTTTCAGTCGTCCCTACGGGACTTGTTTCGTTTTCTGCCAGACCACATACCGGGTGCCCCACGTCCGGATTTTCGGACTTGGGATTTAAGGATCCAAGCCGGCGAGATTTGTGGAATCCCAGGTCCCAGAATCGGGACCTGGGGTACCCGGGCATTTCCTAGCGGATTGCTTCTTCCAGGATGGAGCCAATCCCGGCGATGTTTGATATGAGTGTGTCCGGTATGGAGTGTCTCTGCTGGAGATAGATTGGGTCGTTGTAAGAGACCAGAACGCTCCCATCGTCCGCCTGCCAGATGAGAGCCTTCAGGGGTAAATCGATCGCAACCGTCGGAGCGGCGATCATCAGGGGCGTGCCGGATTGGGCCTTGCCGAAGATTATCAGCACGGTCGGCCGCATTTTCAGCCCGGCTTTGGCGGCATCGTCGCTGTGGTGGATGCGGGCTAGGATCGGCAGGCCTTTTGCCTGAAGCGCGGACTCCACCCGAGCCAAGGTTTCCGGCATTGAATGCCTGCTGCCAAGGTGAACCATTCCATTCTTTGGCAGTTCGGGCACAGGCATAGCTCACCTAAAGTTTCTCGTAAAAATCGCAGGCGGAGCAGGAGATGTAAACTCCACCGGGCACGCCTCGCTCGCGATCTTTCACCCGCTTCACGATGCGCGTCGGTTTACTGCACTTGGGACAATCCGTGCTCTTTGAGGTATCCATTACTTTTGCACGGTCTGCTGTCTTGGCAATCTTAGCCATTGAATCAATCTCTCCTCATCAAAAAAAGGTTTTCGAATGGGCGAAATACCCTCGAACCACGGATCTCACCGCGGTGCGGCCAGACTTCTGACGGGCTTCGTTTGGGAGACGATGCAGAAGAGCCAGGACACGCTAGCGCAATTTTACATGATCGTGGTAAGCGAGGAGCAGCCTCACTGGGGAATGTCGGCTCCGTTTGTTGATCCCGGTGTTGTTGATCCCGGTGATGTGCCGGGAATTGTCCCGGGTTGCTGGGAAGGGTAGCGGCCGGACCGGCCTTGGCCAGGCTGATTCTGAGGAAACGGATTCTGCGCCGAGGAATCGGCAGCCGGATCTTGACCGGATTGGCCCTGATCCGAGGAAGTTTGATCGGCGGAAGTTTGGCTCGGCGGTGGCGGAATTGGGTTCGGCTTGGGATCGTCCTTAGGAAACTGCACGCGTTTCAACTGGTTCTGCTGATCGACCGCATCAGGCAGATCCTCGCCCGGTTTGCGCAAAGTCGGAGCGGCCCTGGGACCGTGTTCCTGATTGGGGCCAGTCGGCTGCGCGTCTCCGAGACGCACCTGGTGCACGAACTGACCGGCGAAATAACCGTCGGTTTCGTCCTTATCGCGAATAACCGGCTTTTGTCCAACATCGGCAATTTCCAGGCGGATCACCCGGTTGCCGTTAAAACGCACAAACTGCACCTCATGCGGCGGCTCGCCATAAATCCACTCTTCAAACGGCATGTTGCCGTCCATCTCGCGCACTTTCTGGTCCGGCATGCCTACCGCTTTGATCACCATCTCGCGGTTCATGCCGACCAGGACCTCATGATCAAGGACTGCTGTTTTCAGTTTGGGGGGGAGCGTGTCAGCGAATGCCTGGACCGGAGTTTTCAGAGAGAAATCGAGCATGGGGGCGATCAGGCCGCGAAGCTGGGCGGCATTCATCTCGGGAACAAATTTGTCGAAAGTCAGCGTAAGACGTGAACCAACAGGTTCTTGGCCATCATCTTGAGCTAACGGTACGCTGGTCATTCCACCGCCGATTTGGATATGCTGCAAGATGCGATGGTGCTTGTCGGGACCGCCATTGAATTCAAAAACAATGCAGTCCTTTCTGACCTCGAATTTGGAGATAATCAGACGGTCACCCGGCTTGGCAGAGATCCCGTCCTTCTCCAGTTCATTCACATAGGCGTTCCCGGAGGGTACTAACGGCCCGTTGGCCCGGAGCGTGAGACCGCGCCTGCCGAGGGGAAGAGGCCGCACGGCAAAGGCTTGTTCGGATTGGAAGAGCCGAATCAACTCTTCCCGCGTCCGTGTGTCGAGGGGCACAGTTGCCAAAGGGACTGAGGTTGGCCGGAAGGTCTTCAGGTTAGCCGATTTCCCTGCAATGTGGTCCCGCTCTACGGTAAACACCTGAGCGGCGCAGGAACTGGAGCTCCCAGAGCGCCGATCCCAGGACCGCGGCGCTAGAGAGCAAAACGCAGCAGGTGAGGCGTTCGCAGCGAGGAGAGAACGATTTGGATATGAACCCAGTCATTGGGCCCTCACATCTCACATCTCGTCGCCCATGATGGCCCCTTTTCTATAACAATTGCAAGAGGCTTCCCGCAGATTTCATCGGAGTAATTTTGAGCAGACCAAATCCCGGCACCCACGTCATGCGGATAGCCGTCGCGCCTTCTTGTGGCTGACCGCTTTTTAAGGCAGTTTAGGAAATACTGTGGTCTTTTCCAATTTGCTCGAGGCCGCCGCTCCCTGTTGGTCGCGTCGGCTTGGCAAATAGTGGCTTCGGTCTACACCATTTCCTAAACTGCCGTAGCTGACCGGTTCTTAGCTGACCGGCTTTTAGCTACCTAGTTCTCGGCGTCGCGACGGTCCAGCGGATCGAGCGGATCCGAAGAAGAGCGCGGCACGGGCGATTCGCCAGAGAGCCAAGCTTCCGCATCCTGTTCCTGAGAGGTAGGAGCAGGCCTCTGGGCGGGGCGGGGTCCAACCGAAGGATCAGCCGCAGAACCGGGCACAGAGCCAATTTGGACAAGCTTTTCGCCTGCCGGGGCGGAATGATGCGGAGCTACCACGCGATTCATCGCGTCGAGGTCGACCGGCATACCGCCGGTTACGATCACCGGCTGCGCGTACTTGTAGGCATAAGAGCGAGTGATCCGGAATACCAATACGAGCCCAATCAGCATCACGATCGCGGTTATCAGGCTGGCCTCGGGGCCATAGTCGCCGCCGGTGATCCAGGCCCCGCCGATAGTGTTGCTCTGAACCACGGGGGAAAAGCGCGTGATGCCGCTAATGGGAAGACCGAAGATGAGCCCCATACTGGCGTTCCAGGCAAAGTGCCAGCCCCAGGAGAACCATAGGGCGCGGGTACGCAGGTATGCGGCGCACAACAGCCATCCGGCGAACATGGTGATGATCACGCTGGCGCGATTGGAGGCGGGATTGAACATGTGCGCCAAGCCAAAGAGAGCTGCTATGACCAGCGTGGCCAGGAATGGCCCGATCGCTTCAATCAGCCGCTGGAAAGGATAGCCGCGGAACGCGACTTCTTCCGCTAGCGAGGCGACAGCCAGCGCGATCAGATCGATAGCGAGCAGTGCGAATTGATGGGGACTCGCCCAGACAGTAACAATGAGGCCGCCCGCCAGCACCATAGGCAGGATGCTCGCCAGCATCATGCCCCAGCCCAGCGCCGCGCCCAAGCCGAACTCGCGCTTCCAATCAGGGCGGAAGACCAAGCCCATGGATCGAAGAGGCTGGCGCTGCGCCTCAAAAGCTCGCCCCATAGCCGCAAAGCCGACCAGTAGAAGAAAAAGAAAGATCAACCGTGCGATGACTTCGGACCACACGCCGGAGGAGAGGCCTCTGGCCGCATGACTAGCTACAGTTTGCGCAAAAAAGAAGTAGATGCCAGCGATAATGAAGTAGCCGAAAGCCCGCACGCGGCGAGCGGCTGCGGTTTGGGTCATGAGCAGCAGTCTCCCGTCAGACTCTTTTCACCGCGTGTCCGAAGACCGTATGAGAGATGAACCACCGCTCGACCTTCCCAATCGCCTTTGATGTCATTCTGAAGCCCCAGAGCTGCCGTCCTTTTCCTAGTTCTCCATATGTACAAATACAAAACAGACGGTTGAGCCCCCCCGATTTTCTTACACGGATAAGGGCCCTAGGTGGTGTAGAACTGAGCGATATTCCGGAACTTGGCAAAACGTCGCGCAATCATCTCGTCCAGAGGCGTAGAGCGCAGTTCTTCCAGGTGCCACTGGAGCTTGGCATCCAGCAACGCAGCCGCTCCGGAGGGATCAAGATGAGCGCCGCCGAGCGGCTCCGGCACTACGTCGTCCACGCAGCCCATTCCACTCACGTCCTCGGAAGTAATCTTGAGAGCCGCGGCCGCCTGAGCCCGTTTATTGGAGTCGCGCCACATGATGGAGCCGCAGCCCTCAGGAGTAATCACGTAATAAACTGCGTTTTCCATCATTAAAACCCGATCGGCGGTCGCCAGCGCCAATGCTCCGCCTGAGCCCCCCTCGCCGGTTATAGTCGCGATGGTGGGAACACGGAGCCGGGCCATCTCGCGCAGATTACGGGCGATCGCCTCGGCCTGCCCACGCTCCTCCGCGGCCAAGCCGGGATTCGGCGCCGGTCAGATCGATAAACGTAAAGACCGGCCGATGAAATTTCTCGGCAATCTTCATCGCCCGCAGAGCCTTGCGGTAGCCCTCCGGGTTAGGCATACCGAAGTTGCGGCGCACTTTATCCTTGGTGCTACGCCCCTTCAGATTGCAGATGACCATAACCTCTTCGCCGTGGAATCGCGCCATACCGCACGCCATGGCGGGATCGTCGCCGAAGGCGCGGTCGCCGTGGATCTCCGAAAAGTCGCTAAAAAGGCGCTGCACCAGTTCCATGGGATAGGGTCGCTGCGGGTGACGCGCAAGCTCGGTCTTAATCCAAGCCGCAGGCGCCGGCTCCGCGCCTTCCTGCCCATGCTCAAGATTTGCTGCTGCCTGGTCAGTCATGAGACTTTTGCATTCACCCTAGAGGCTGTTACCCGCGCCGGCCGGAGCGCTAGATTCATTCTACTGATTGTATGGATTGTATGGATCGGCTGACCTCTGCACAACCAGCGGACGCCTTCCATCCGGAGCGCAGAACCGGCGTGGTATCCCACCCTTGGCACGGAGAAGCTCCGTGCCAAGGATGGGGCATCCAAGAATTGGTTGAAGTAGGAGGTTTAAGAGCCGACCTAAAGATGCGGGGCATACGCCGGAGCCGTCTATTCGAAGGCCTCGACAGCGCCGCGTCCGAGAAGTTCCTCCGTCCGCTCAATGAAACCCCGGTCCGCCGCGACCGAAAAGCCCTCGGGCTCGAGCATCACGCAATATTCTCCGCTCCGCTCGAGGTTGATCATCAAACGGCCAGGTCCCGGCGCACCGACGACGATTTCCTTCAGCGAGCCGAGCACGGCTTCATTGGCTCTCTCCAGGGATACGCGGATGCGCACGTTCTGCGGCAGCCTGATCTTGATGTCCTCCAGAGCCTGGATACTGGAAACGGAGAGCTTGGGGGCGGACTCCTCATCGTCGGCGCGAAGCGACCCCTTGACCAGCACCGGAACTTCAATCTTCAAGCTCTCGGCAAGGCGCGCGTAATCCTTGGAAAAGCAGATCAGGTCGATCTTTCCCACCGTATCTTCGAGGGAGGCCTGAGCATACATTTCTCCGGAACGCTTGGACTTGCCCGTCTTCAGCCCAACAATGACCCCGGCAATGGCAATAAGATTCTCCGGCTCGTTCCCCCGGCGGCGGCCCGGAGCGGGGGGATTGGGCTTCATTTCAAGCGCGGTCACCGTATCTATGACAGTCAAGTTACGCAGCTTCTCCGCGTATTTATCGAGAGGATGGCCGGAGACAAAGAAGCCGAGCACCTCCTTCTCCGATTGCAGGCGCTGGTTTTCGTCCCAATCCTGCACGTTGGGCAAAGCGTCCATATCGGCTGTGCCGTTGCCTGCCGGTCCGCCATCGAAAAGGCCGGTTAAGGCGGCAAACAATCCATGCTGGCCGGCGGCTAGATCGCGCTGGCTCTTCTGCGCGCTTTCAATGGCTTTATCCGTGGCCGCCATCAGTTGGGCGCGTCTCCCCAACGAGTCCATGGCTCCGCTCTTGATAAGCGACTCGAGAACTCGCTTGTTCATCAGCCGCAGGTCTACCTTGTGGCAAAACTCCCAAAAGGAAGTGAAGGCCTTGTCCCGCCCTGGGCATTCGGCGCGCGCCGCGAGGATGGAGTCAATTGCGTTCCGGCCGACGTTCTTGATCGCCGCGAGGCCGAATCGGATCGCATCTCCATGCGGGGTGAAGTCGGCCTGGGAGATTTGCACATCCGGGGGCTCGACGGAGATCTCCATTTCACGGCATTCCTTGATGTACTTGACCACGTTTTCCGGCTTGGAAGTCTCCGACGTCAAGAGCGCCGCCATGAACTCCACCGGATAATGAGTCTTCAGATAGGCGGTGTGGTAGGCAAGCAGCGCATAGGCTGCGGCATGCGACTTGTTGAAGCCGTATCCGGCAAACTGCTCCATCAGGTCGAAGATGGTTACAACCTTCTCCTTGGGATGACGCCGCTCCGTTGCGCCCTCGACAAAGCGTGAGCGCTGCTTGGCCATCTCCTTCGGATCCTTCTTGCCCATGGCGCGGCGGAGCAAGTCGGCTTCTCCAAGCGAGTAACCGGCCAGGACGTTGGCGATCTGCATGACCTGTTCCTGATAGATGATGACGCCAAGCGTTTCCTTGAGAAGCGCCTCCAGCTCGGGCAATTCGTAGCTCACTTCCCTCCGGCCCCACTTGCGCTCGATGAAATCATCGATCATGCCGCCTTGGATCGGACCCGGACGGTAGATCGCGTTGAGCGCAGTCAGATCTTCAACCGAAGTTGGTTTGTATCGCCGGAGAACGTCGCGCATCCCCGCGGACTCGAATTGGAAGATGCCCGAGGTGAGCGCGCGATGAAATACCTTCTCGTAAGTCTCGGCGTCATCCAGCGCAATCATGGCCATGTCCACTTCGATACCGCGATTGCGGCGGATGAGCTTGAGCGCATCGTCGATGACGGTAAGCGTGGTCAGCCCAAGAAAATCCATCTTGAGCAGCCCCATTTTCTCTACCGCTTTCATGTCATAGGCGGTTACGATTTCGTCGTTCTTGCTGCGGCTCAGCGGCACGAGCTCCGTCAAGGGCTGCGGCGCGATGACCACTCCGGCTGCGTGGACGCCGGCTCCGCGCACCAAGCCCTCAAGCCTCTTCGCGGTATCCACCAGCTCCTTGACCTGCGGCTCCTTATCGTAAGCCTCCTGCAGATGGGGTGAATCCTTCAAGGCGCTCTCGATGGTCACGCCGATGGTTGCGGGAATCATCTTGGCGACGCGGTCCACTTCTCCGTAGGGCAGATCGAGCGCGCGGCCGACATCCTTGATGGATGCGCGGGCAGCCATGGTATTGAAGGTGATGATCTGCGCCACCTGTTCCCTGCCATATTTGCGGGTGACGTACTCGATGACTTCGCCCCGCCGGTTCATACAGAAATCGATGTCGATGTCCGGCATGGAAACCCGCTCGGGATTCAAAAACCGCTCAAACAACAGCTCGTTCTGCAGCGGATCGATGTCGGTGATTTCCATGACGTAGGAGACCAGGGAACCGGCGGCCGATCCGCGGCCTGGACCGACCGGAATGTTCTGCTCGCGGGCATATTTAATGAAGTCCCAAACGATGAGAAAGTAGCCGGAGAACTTCATCTGCTTAATACATGCCAGTTCGCGCTCCAGCCGCTCTTCGTACTCGGAGACCGGCCGCCGCTGCTGCCCACGTTCGGCCAGGAAGCGCACGGCTGTGCTCATCCGCTTGCGGAAGCCCGCGCGGCATATCTCCTCAAAATAGCTGTCTATCGTATGGCCGGGTGGAACGGCGAACTCGGGAAAGGGATTTTCCACCTTGCTCAGCTTGAGCGAGCAGCGCTCGGCGAATTGCATCGTGCGGCTGACCACCTGGGGAGCATGGGAAAAGAGCCTCTCCATCTCCGCCGCAGTCTTGACGTAGAACTGGTCGCTGTCGAATTTAAATCGCTTAGGATCGTGGATCGAACCGGCGGTCTGCACGCAGAGCAAGACCTCATGCGCGTGATGGTCGTCTTCGCAGAGATAGTGGCTGTCATTGGTTGCCACCAGGGGTATATCGAGTTCGCTTTCCAGGCGGAAGAGGTCGGCGTGGATTTTCTTTTCAAGCTCCAGGCCCTGGTCCTGAATCTCCAGGAAAAAATTGCCGCGCCCGAAGATATCCTGATATTGGGCGGCGGTGGCGCGGGCCGCATCGTATTTCTCCGCCATCAGGTTGGCGCAGAGCTCACCGGCGAGGCAGCCGGAGAAACCGATCAATCCTTTGGCGTGGGCGGCAAGAAATTTCTTGCTGACCCGCGGCTTGCGGTAGAAGCCGTGAAGAGATGCTTCCGAGGTAATGCGCACCAGATTGCGGTAGCCCTCTTCGTTTTCCGCCAGCACCAGTAAGTGGTTATACTTTTCGCCCTCGGCCGGGGCGCGGTGATCGTCCTCGCGGCAGATATACAACTCGCATCCCAAAATCGGCTTTACGCCTTTGGCTTTGGCTGCGTCAAAAAAGTGAACCGCTCCGTAGATATTGCCGTGGTCGGTGATGGCCACGGCCTTTTGACCGATGCTGTCGACGCGCGTCACCAGCTTGTCGACGTCGCATGCTCCATCCAGGAGCGAATAGTCTGTATGCAAATGAAGGTGAGTGAATTCTGCCATGGGATATCTTCCATTTTAATTGACCATGGGAAAGGGAGATCGTGGCTCCGCTGAATGCGGATGTGCGAAACACGGCGCTTGTGAGGAAAAGTGGAAAGTAGAGGAGCCTGCGGCCTCTAACAATAAAATTGGTCAGCCTTTGAATGGAAGCCCCGGCATTTATACGGGGGTAGGAGCGCTTCAGCGCTCCGGGAAATTCGACTTCGATCATTACGCTTTAGTCTAGTCGCTGGCACAGGGAAATCCGGGGCAGGCTGCGGAAAAACTCCCTGAAGAGGTTGAAAATCGGCCTTGATAGAGTCCGGCAGTGACGGCAAAGCCCTAGTGAGCGAGCTAAGCTGAACATGGCAAGAGCTTCCTGATGATTTTCGACGGAGTGCCTATGAGCCTGCGGCCACCCAAGGGGATGAAGAAGGCTTGGTCGGCAGTTACACCTAACTTTGTCATCGTGACCTCGGCGTCCTGGCCGTAGCGTTTTTCAAGCTGGCTGCGTCCCTGAAAGCCCACCACAACAGGATTCCCATACTTGCGGTTTTCCGTGACGGCGGTATGGAGCTGCGGCAGCTTGTTGAGGCTTGCCAGCTCGTCCAGCGGATTGAGAATCAAATCGCCGCGCGCGGGCGAGTAGAACGCGCTCACAAAATCCATTGCCGGGTCGTAGAATGATTATCTTCCCAGACGAAGACGGCCTCGACGTGGTCTGGGGCAAGTGGACCCAGGGATCAATGCGGCATCGTCGCTTTGAGAACCGAACCAGCATGATTGCGATGTTAGAGACTTTAGGGTTGCTCAGCGTAGACGAGGCCCGAAAACTCGAAACTTTTGTCTTCACCGATTATTGTCCGCTCTATTCGTCTGAGATCGAGGAAGATGTTTTGGCAGCACATGGCTTAGGGCACTGCCAGGTTTGGTCGAGGTAACGGGTGAACTCACAACGCAGCTGCCTTTCAGTTTATCGTTTATGCCGCCCCTCACAGCGCGCGGTGCATCTCTTGAGTTCAAAGGTGAACTCAAGAGATGGCCCACACTAAGCATGGTCTGCGACAAGGAATGCCTGATTCTTCTCCATCGACTTCGTCAATTTCTGAAAATCGGCCTGAGTGAGTTGAGCGGGCAGAAAATCTGTCTTTCCCTCCGGATGCACAGCATCCTTCATCATCCGCTCGTGGTGATACGTTGACACACTCAGCATGCGGCACGGATGTTCACTCTTGTTGAAGAATGTATGAGGCGCATTGGGCTGCGCCACCAGACTCTCCCCGGCTTCACACGCGTCCCACTCAGTGACACCCTGGTTGTTCCAATACCCGATCGACAGATTGCCTTCCAGCACATAGAAAAACTCCGGAAATGGGTGTCTATGAAGTGGAATACCCATGCCCGGCGCGAGCGTGCTCTCGAAGATAGAGAACGTGTAGCCCGTGTTTTCTCCCAAGGCCCTCCAGAGCAACTTCATTTGCCCGACATCAAGCGCCGGGCCGCCTGTTTTGTTGTTCTTAATAACGTTGTGATGAATGACTTCTTCAAGCGGCGTGGGGAAGTTTGACATAAAACGATCCTTTCTTAGAACGAAGGTGATGCTCTGATGCGAACGCCAGAGCTTGTGAGTTGCGCAGCTAGCACTCCGCTAGTCCCGTGGGTTTCCACAGTTATCTGTCGCATGAATCGTTACAGGCCTTTACACAGCCGATCGGATCGCCTCGATGAGAGAGGTGGTTGATCCTCGCGGAGGCCTTGCTATGTGGTCGTCACTGTCACGGCCTGACGCACATACCGGCTGCTTTCCAGTTGCTGCACCATGAAGGCTGCCAGATCGGCCCGCCCGATCTTGTGCGCCTTCTCGCCGCCCTCCGTGCTCAGCACCCTGGCAACGCCAGTCTTCTCGCCGTCGGTCAACATCGGCGGCCGCACGAGCGTCCAGTCCAAGTTGCTGCCTTCGATCTCGGCCTCCATGCCCGCCTTGTCTACCAGCAGACCCCGCAGAAACGTCCTCATGAGCAGGTGCTCGTTGAAGAAGCCGGCGTTCTTGACGCTCTCGCCCGCACCAACCACCGAAATCTTCAGCAATCGCCGCACGCCATTGCGCCGCATCGCGTCCACAATATTGTGTGCCGCGCTCGTTTCCATCGTCGTCACTTTCCACGGCGTCTTGCCGCCCAGCGCGTCGATCACCGCATCCTGTCCGGCGACCGCAACGTCGACCGCGGCCGCGTCCAGCACGTCGCCCGCAACAACTCTGACTTTCGCCTTCTTGTACTGCGCGGCACCGCGCACGAAAGCCGTCACCTTATGTCCGGCCGCCAGCGCCTCATTTACCAGCGCTTCTCCGCTCTTGCCCGCTGCTCCAATCACTAGAACTTTCATCGCATTCTCCTTTTGCCTCGTGTTTGGCCGCCCATCCAAATGCGCGACCTGACGATTAGAGGCCTATGAAAACCATTGGTTGCAAAATAATCAGTGGTGACATGACCAACGGTTATAAATCAACAAGCGGTCGCAAAAGTCGTCAAAAAGGACTAAGCTATTGAAGTGACATCCACATCACCAAGTCGCCGGCTGGAGCGAAAGGAGAGGTTGCGGGGCGAAATCCTTGCGGCTGCCAGCAAAATGTTTGCCGATCGCGGCTACGAAGCCGTGACGCTTCGCGCGATCGCTAAAGAGATCGGCTATACGCACGCCGTGATTTATCAGCATTTTCCCGACAAAGCGCATATTCTCGCCGAACTGAGCAGCGAGACGATCGGGCTGCTGATTCAGAACTTCGACGCGATTGCCGCTAAACATCTTGCACCGAAAGAGCGTCTTTTTGCGACTTTACGCGGCTTGATTCAATTCTGCACTGCCCATCCACAGCAGTTCCGTAACGTCTTCTTCGGGCCTGAGAACCGCAACGGCATCCGCGCTGGACAATACATCAACGACATTGGCACGCCGTTGTTCGGACGTTTCGTGCAGCTCTTTTTCGATGTTGCCAAGGATGAAGGATTGCCAAGTAGGGATGACATAGTGGTAGCCCACACCTGGTGGTACACGATCTTTGGCCTCACCACACTCATGGTCATCCAAGGGGTTGTGCCTGACTTGCCTGACCAGACTCTCGTGGTCGAGCAAACGATCGCAACGCTTTGGGCGGGCGTCCAGGCTGTTCCGCGATTGCCGAAGAGCGCAATCTCTAAGCGATCCGGCCGATCCAGTGCCTCAAAGCAATAACAGCTTCTGTCTCTTTAGGGTCCCTTCAGAAAACGGACAATAGAGCACGTTAGGGATGATTCGGGTCCGAAGGGGCCTGAATCTGCTTTGGGCGAGCGATGAAGCAGAATTAGGGAACACCTCAAGAAAGCGAAATTTATTTGCGCTAAGGGTCGCTGAAGCCGATTCGTGACAAAGGCGATAGCCTCGGCCTCCGTTTCGCGCACTGTCTTGGTGGTGGCCGCGCGCCGCTCGGCTTTATGCAACATTTCGTGCGCTTATGTCGTGCTCAACATAAGTCCACTTATGTTGTGTTGGGAATTATGTCGTGTAGAGAGCGTTTGGCTTCTAGGTACGAGAGCGAGAGACGATTATAGGCAACATAACCATTTAGCAGGGTGGTTGGAGAACTCAACTTTCTGCGGGAATTCGCCATTCGAGAAACGCCTGATTAAGAATGATTTTCGATTTCGGATAGTGCGTAAGAAGACCTATTCCCAAGAGCCATCCAAGCGATACACTTTCCTCGTGCCAGGACTCGATACCTCTCATATAGCGGACGCGTTAGCATTCTTGCAAGGTGTGCAACTGCGTGTCTTTGGAGCCGACGTTCACGGTTTTCGATTGAACCCACCGCTGCCCGAAGCCGACGTTACGGCGTTTGAGACGGTCCACGACGTCTCTCTTCCGTATGACTTTCGTCAGTTCCTGACTGACCTTGGAAATGGTGGAGCCGGGCCGTTCTACGGTGTTTTTCCGCTTGGCAAAATGGACGACAACTTCGGCCTTCAAACCTGGCAGGAGAAGGATGGCTTCGTCGGAATTCTTTCTGAGCCGTTCCCCTTCGGCGAGGAATGGAACGACATCTCTTCTCAACCGTCAGCGGAACTGGCCGACCGGGACGAGTCCGAGTACGACAGGCAAATGGACGTGTTCCAAAGAGCGTATTGGGATGGCTCGCTGGTAAACGGCGCGATTCCAATATGTCATGAAGGATGTGCGCTGCGGATCTGGTTGGTGCTTACGGGAGCTCAGTCAGGATATTTGTGGGAAGACAGGCGATCAGAGTATGGAGGACTCAAGCCCCTGCGATTGGCCGATGGCTCTCCTGCGACGTTCACGGGATGGTACGACGCGTGGCTGAATGATTGCTTGAACTCCGATAAGAACGATCAGTAGGCGAGATATCTGCTATCAAGTCTCCGTGGCTCACAGGCATACCCCAGTTGCCATCTGAATTATCACCTCGTTGTGCGCCAAAAAGGTCGCACAACGAAGTGGTGTTAGAGAGATCGCAGGAAATCCATTAGAGATGGATCGTCTTTCCAACGCTTGGTGGCAGTGACTGGTGTGCAGAGAGCGTTGGAATGTGCGACCACTTCTGCTTTCCGCTGGAGGTCAACCTCGGCGTAGATGTTGGTTGTATCGATGGATACATGACCCAACCAGGCTCGGATGGTGTTGATGTCGACGCCGGAGCGGAGCAAATGCGTGGCCGCCGTGTGCCTGATCGTGTGAGGGCTGATTGCTCTGTTAAGTAGTGATGGATGGGAAGCCGCAGCAGTGCGGACATAGTTGCGGAGCATCCAGTGGATGCCATGGCGGGTAATCGCGTGGCCAAGCCGATTGAGAAAGACAGGTTCATCGGGTGAAGCGGTTGCGTACAAGGGCAAGCAGCGCTGTGGCAGTGGCTGGCCAGAGCGGACAACGACGTGTCTTGTTGCCCTTGCCCCTTAGCTGAACGTCGCCGATCTGGCTGCCACGCAGGTTGAGATCGCCAATCTGAAGTGATGCGGCCTCGGTGACGCGAGCGCCGGAGTTATATAGAAACAGAAGAAGTGCATGGTCACGCAGCCCCTGCTTCGTTCGGCGATCGGGAACAGCCAACAGAGCGTCCATCTCCGGTTTATCCAGATAAGACAGTTCGTTCCTGGTGAACCGCTTGAACGGAAGAGACCGTATCTGTCCACACCATGCGATGTGTTCCGGACTGCGCTCAGCGATAAAGCGAGCCATCGCATGGACTGCGGCGAGCCGCTGGTTGCGCGTGCGGATGGAGCATCTGCGGTTCCGCTCCAAGTGATCGAGGAAGCGGCGCAGAAGGTCGGCCGACAGGTGGAAGACCTCGAGCTGGTCGATGGGCTTCTTGATCTGTGCGCTGGCGTATGGCAACAAAAGAGCGAGCGAGTCGCGGTAGCTTTTTTGCGTGTTCCTGCTCAGGTTCCGTTCCGCAATCAGGTGATCGAGAAGAAAGCGCTTCACCCATGGGCCAAGTAAAGCAGGCTTAGACATGAGGCGCCTCCGGCCTAGCGTACTGTTCGAAGCAGATGCTGGCCTGTTCGAGCAGTTCTGTCGTCATGGCGAGATACCGTTGCGTATCGTCGAGACGGGCATGTCCGAGATAGGTCGACAGGTGAGGTAGCAACCGTTGGACGTTCTTGCCTTCGCGGTACCAGGTGACGAGGCGCACGACGGCGAATGTGTGACGGAGATCATGCAATCGAGGTTGAAATCTGGCATCGTTCGAGCGTGATACGCCAGCTTCTTCGCGCAGTCGCTTGAAGACCAACTCCGCCGTCTGACGCAGGATGCGTTGGCCCTTTTGGGTGGCGAGCAGTGGGGACAAATCGGGGCTTGGCCCGCCCGACCACTGCCGATCGATGTAGTTTCGAAGTACTCCGTTGAGATCTGGTCCTACTGGCACGATGCGGCTCTTGAAAAACTTCGTCTGTCGAATCGTCAGAACGCCGGCGGCGCGATCGAAGTCAGCGAGGTTGAGGTGCAGAGCTTCACTGATGCGCAGCCCGGTGCCGTAGAGCAGAAGCAGAAGCGTACGCACGGTGTGCGGCTCAAGCAACCATACATATCGATGCCGCGAATCTGCGGCATCGATCAACCGCCGCATGTCGTGATTGGAAATATATATAAGGTTGAAAAGTCTGCGGCTTCTGCGGAGTGCTGATCGGAAGTGGACTCTTCGACACGTACCCGCGAGCAACCGCGTAGCGATAGAACGCGTTCAGCGTGTAGTACTTGGCAAACCAGAAGGATGTAACGGTCCCGGCACCTTCAAGGAACCTGCGCACCGGCGCCGGCCCAACGCGACGCATGTCGCGATCACCGACTGCCCTGACAAAGGCACGGAGGCGAACCGCCTCTCCACGAAATCCCATGCCCAGGGATCGTTTATGAACGATGTATGCTTCAACAGCTTCCGAGAGGATCATAGAAGACCTCCCAAGCTGATCGAGCCCACGCCGCGAAGGGCGTCCATGCTGCCGCGGGGATGGATCGGTGTAGCGCAGCGGCCGCTGTTCTCCGCGTAGCTCATCAGTTCCGCTAAAGGCAGGTCGCCCACCTCGCGCAGTCCCGGAAGGTCGACCTTCGCATAGACCTGAGTAGCGACCAGAGAAACGTGGCCGAGATGGTCGGCAATCTCCTTGAGCGAAACTCCTTCCGCCAAAAGATGGGTGGCGCAGGAATGCCTAAGCGAATGGGGTCCATAGGACACTGACACGATCTCCAACCGATGCATACGCTTTTGCACCATCGCTCCAAACCCGCCGGCACTGAGTGTTCGATACGGTTGAACCATCGATAGGAAAATCTCTCGCCGCTTCGAGCGAGGCCTGACCTCCCGGAGATACCTCAGAATCGCGGCACCGACCTCGTGGACGAGTGGATAGTGCTGGCTCTTGCGCTGCTTCGAGCGGCGAATGTGGATGATCTCCCGTTCCCAGTCGATATCTTCAAGGCGGAGATGGCGCACCTCCCCGCTACGCAGACCGTAAACAGCAATCAACAGCAGCATCACATGATCGCGAATCTCGGTCGGCCCATCGCCGGCGCATGACGCGAGAAGCCTCTGTACATCGCTCCACTGCGGACCACGCGGCAGGCTCTCCAAACTGTAGATGCGCGGTGCATCGATCGCCGCTAGTCCCGTGCTGCACCAGCGCTTCGACTCTGCATAGCGGAAGAAGTTGCGCAGCTTGGCTACATGGATCGCGAGCGTGGTTCGGCTCAGTCTTCTCTGCGATAGCACGTTGATGTAGACGGAAATGTCTTCGAGGTTGACCTGACGAAGTGTCTTGTCCTGCCCATCAAGCCAAATCAGAAACTCGCCTATGTAGAGTCGGTAGTGTCGAATCGTGTCCGGAGCCAGAGGCTCGTTCGCTAATACAAAACTGCAGAAACGCATCCATCTCTGCCGCGAAAGGCTGCTCTACTCGCGGTTCATGTAATCGCCCAAGCAGACGAAGCCAGTTCGTCGCGTGAAAGACGAATGCTCTCTTCCCAACGTGGAGGCACCTCGGAGAGCGGTGAACGGTTGTGGCCCACATCTCTGCCGCGGCTTCAATCTCGATCTGAGCAATGGCCGCCTGCTGAAGTGGTAAATGGCGTTCGAGAGAGTTCAATATGGGCAGAAGGCTCCCCAACGTCCTCTGGGAACGCCCCTCCTGCGCTAAATGCGATAGGTAACGCTGACGCTCGGCTGCGTAAGGCGAACCGAGATATCGGGCAATGGTGGCTGGTCGAGAAAAGAACTGGTCTAGCATGTGGGTCTCCTTGGGCTAAAAGCAATCCGCCCAGTATCACCACCTGCTTATGTTGTGTACAAATCCGCAATCCCTAGCGGATATGCCTGCTCGCCTCCGCTATACAACATAATCCCCGAAAATACATAAGTGCGCCAGTTCATGCACTAGAGTCGAAAACTCCTCGGCCTTCGACTGACCCGGTAGGATGGCGATGCGTCCGCCGTAGCTCATGCCAAGCGCGGGCGCGATCCGTTCGGTAAAGACAAGCTCGATGCCTTGCTGCTCGATAAAGGCAATCAAGCGGTCGCGGTTCTCGCCTACGTCGCCGCTGATCTCTCGCAGTTCGGGAAGCTCCGCGCCCTCGGTCTGCGAAACATCGAAAACATAGGTTGCTGCCCCAAAGCTCGTCGCCGATAAGGTGGACCTGAGTCGAACCACATATTTGTCTAAAGCGCCTTCGATGATGGCACGGACCTTCTTAGGACGCGCTGCGCTGATTTCTCCGCGTTTCGCCCGCGCCTCCTGCGCCAGCAGATACTCTCTCCCCACCTCGCGGAAGGGATGGTTGAACACAGGAACGTCATGCTTGATGCGAAACCGGATGTCGGCGTCCTGATCGAAGGCGCTGCGGTTTGTGGGTACTTAACCACGGATCCCCTTCACTCCGCTTTACTCTCATTCAGATGAGAAGAAACGCGGATCTCTTGTATCTAGATGGTAGCGGCATTTTTGGTGAAAATGTCGTAGTGGGAGGGCCGATGGCCATCGGCTCTCCCACGCGGTGGACGGCGCCCGCAATCTCTCCGGCAACAACCGCAGTGGAGCTTTGGGACCGCCGCCGCTGTCACGTACAACCGAACAGTCGCCTGAGGCACAGTCGTACGCACAAGGCAGGTTACCGTGACTCAGCAACCTACTCTTTTATTGTGGAGCGAATCGCATGGTTTGTGGAGTGGATGTTTCGTTGAATTCTCTGGATGTTCGCATCGGCCAGCAGGGACCGGCGGCTTCCTTTGCCAATACCCCGGAAGGCATTGCCGCGCTGGCCGAATTCTGTCAGGGGCAGCAAGTGCATCTGGTCGCCATGGAGGCCACCGGAGGATACGAGAAACAACCCTTCGCCCTGCTCTGGGCGCGAGCCCTCCCGGTGGCCATCCTCAACCCTCGGGCGGTGCGCGATTTTGCCAAATCCATGGGCTTTTTGGAGAAAACCGACGCCATCGATGCCGGGGTGATTGCTTGGTTTGCAGAGACCAAAAAATGCATCGCCTGTCAGCCGGCCTCGGCCGAGCAGCAACGGCTGAAGGCTTTGGTCATCCGCTTGCGTCAGCTTACCGACCTGCGGACCACGCAGCGCAACCAGCGCCGTCTGGTCACCGAGGCAACAGTGTTGGATTCCTTTAGCCAGGCCCTCACCTTTCTGGGGGCGCAGATCCGCGCCATGGAAGCGGCCATTGCCGAGATGATTGCCATCGATCCTCTCTGGCGCAAACTGGATGAGAGCTTCCGCACCATCAAGGGGGTGGCTGATCGTACCGTCGCTCGTCTGATGGCCGAGCTGCCGGAGATAGGTATGCTTTCCAACAAGAAGATTGGCAAACTGGCCGGCGTGGCCCCGCTGGCCTGCGACAGCGGCCAGACTCAGGGCAAACGTCCGGTGCGTGGAGGACGGAGAAGCATCCGCGACATCCTCTTCGTGGTGGCTGGCGTAGTGGGCCGTTATCATCCGGATTTTATCGCCTTCCGCGAGCGCTTGATTCGAGCCGGCAAGCCGAAAAAAGTTATCCGCGTTGCCTTGGCGCACAAGTTGCTGGTGCGGCTCAATGCTAAGGCTCGCGAAGTGCGCCAACAATTTGCCCAGCCGGCTGTGGCTGGAATTTAAAGGGAGATTAGCCGCAGTCGCAGGGATGGTGGAGTAAATCCTCGACAAACCAGGGTGCTTGGTTGCAGCATCCGGATATCCGAGCAAAGCGGAGGCGAGCTCTGCTGGAGAGCAACTCGCCAAGGAATACTCGGCTGAAACTCATCGCGACGATGAGACTCCGGGAGGTCAAGCCTGGCTCCCTCCCGGAGTTTTGAACGCTACATCAGAGCGAAAGATTTCCCATGCCTTAAAAAACTCCTGCGATGCTGGGAGCTACAGCGGCCCAATGAGGTGATTGGAAAAATTCACACTTGACAAAACAGACAGTCGCTCCACTCCGCCGAAAACGGCCAGACTTTCGAATCTGGAGCCCGCGAATACCTGGAGAAGAACTTTCGCCGCGGTCGAGGCAGCCTATACCAGCTTGAGCTCCCATTGCGTGTAGAGTGAGGTCCCGCGATCATCAGCCCGATGAGCGCCGGCACACTCACCCTGCGTGTTGTCTGGGGAGCTGCTTGGAATTTCTCTAAATGCGCCTTTGCCAAATCAGGTTGTTTCAACTTCAGATATAGATTTGCCAGTAGAAGATGAATCTCGGCATCGCTGGTGCCGAACGCCGGCAGAGTCAGGGCTCGTTCTCCTTCCAGTGCAGCATCTTTGAAGTCTCCCTCGTGGCCCAATCCTTTTGCCAATTCATAGTGCGCATCGCGGGACTCGGGGTGTGACTCAATGGCCCGTCGATCTTTTTCGATGCTGTCTTTGAACTTGCCCGTCAAAAACAAGAATCTCCCATATGCAACGAGAATCGATGCGCTTTGCGGCGATTTCTCCGGTGAGAGATTCTTAGCCTGCTGGTAGACTCCAACGCGTGGCCGCATCTCCCAGAGCTTCCTGTGTCATTGCCAGATAGAACACCGGCAGGGGATTTTTGGGAGAGAGCGTTTGGGCTCTCTGAAGCGGTGAGATCGCCAATTTGAAATCGTTTTGCATGTAGTACAGCAACCCGAGAAAAAATTGCGCGTCTTCGGAATGTATACACCCACCAAGCCATACGAGATACCGTATCGGCTCATCTACCAAGGCGTAGCGACAAGATCAGTAACCTTCTGGTTCCAGTTTGTTTTTCTGCAAGTCACGTGGCCTACTCAACACTTCGCATGGAGCCGCAATACATGATCATCGGCCAGGCCGCGGGAGTCGCGGCCGCCATCGCGATAGAGAACAAAGTTGATCTCTACGGCGTACCAATTCGGGAATTGCAAAAGCGTTTGATTGCCGGACACGCCGTATTGCAAAACGGGGATCTCTTCACTCCGCTGCGCTCGGGTCGAGATGACAAAGTTGCTTTTTGTATTCGCTAGCAACCGGCAGATTCATGCAACCAGCGTAAGCGGTAACGGACCTTGGCTGGCCGTGGCAGGTCTGCGCCTTCGCGCCATCGAGACGCCCGCCTCTCCGGAAAAGAGGAAATCGTAGTCCCGATAACAGTCGCCGCAGAGCCAATAATGTTCCACTTTTGTCGTGCGCACCACGCGGACGACTCTACCGTCGCGCAGATAGCGGAGTCTCTCTGCGGCATGCAGGATTCATACATTCGGAGATCATATACACCTCCCAGTGAGGGGCTGAGAGTGAGGGAATGGTGGCGTTCTAGGAAAAGAGCTTGTACAGCAACTTCGATTATGCGCCGGGACCAGTGAATTTGAAACAGCTATTTTTCGTTATTTTACGGACATCCGGCCTGATCCACTCGACCGGCTCCGGCTGAGGCCCGGCAGAGGTACACGTCCGCATCGATGCCGGCGGCTTCGCGGTATTGTTCGCGAATCGTCTCGCGGAATCGCTCCGCCTCGGACTGCTCAACCAGATTTACCGTGCATCCGCCGAAGCCGCCGCCGGTCATCCGGGCGCCATAACAGCCAGGCAGTTCAGCGGCGAGAGCTACCAACATATCCTGTTCGCTGCTGCTGGCCTCGAAATCGTCACGAATACTGCGATGTGCTTCGAGCATCAGAGCGCCAAAGGCGGTTAAATCTCCCCGTTCGAGTGCAGCCGCGGCAAGCTGTACCCGCTTGTTCTCCGTCAGGATGTGGCGGCAGCGACGAAAGATATTTTCCGGCATCTCCCGCCGGACGCGCATCAGATCCTCTTCTGTCGCATCGCGCAGCGATTCGATCCGCGGCTGGAAGCGGCGAAGAATGCGGGCGCCCTCCTCGACCTCGTCACGCCGCTGGTTGTACTCGCCCCCCGCATGCGCATGTTTGACCATGGAGTTGCAGATGACGAGGCGCACATTAGGCGGAATGGGTAACAAGCGATATTGCAAAGAGCGGCAGTCCAGCATCAGGGCGTGGTCTTGCCGGCCGGCGCAAGCGATGAACTGATCCATGATGCCGCTGCGCGCGCCCACAAATGTATTTTCCGCCCGCTGACAGGCGAGCGCGATGCTGGCCAGCGGCATTGCCACGCCGGCCGCGGCCAACAAGGCAAAGGCCGTGGCTACTTCGATCGAGGCCGACGAACTGAGGCCGGCGCCCAACGGGACGTTCCCGGCGATGGAAAGATCGAATCCGCCGAAGTGAACCCCCTCTTCAGCCAGGCTCCGGACAACCCCGATCGGGTAGTCGCTCCAGTGATTACGGGCGGTTACGGGCAAGTGGCTCGCCTGATAGGTGACTTCACCGGGCAAATTCGCGGAACGCATCCGGATGGTGGAATCCGCGCGCGGACGAAGCGCGGCAACCGTTCGGAAATCGATCGCGGCGGGCATGACGAAGCCGCCGCTATAATCCGTGTGCTCGCCGATCAGGTTCACCCGCCCAGGCGCGGCGAATTCTTCCGCGCGCCCACGCGCGCCGGCATTCTTCAGAGACTCGCCTGGAGACGCCATTGCTTTCCCCTCAATCCTTTCGGCAGGAATCAAGATTGCACCCTAAATGCAGTGGGACAGTTGAAGTTTTATTGTATCTGTAACCGCTTACAGAAAGACACCTGCGACAAAAACCCCACCATACTTCAAGAGCTCTGGCGGCAAGCGCCACCAGGATGGGAAAGCATTCCAGCGTATACCGCGGCTCCGGCGCCGTGACAGTCAGGAGCAGCAAGCTGCGCAGGATGATATAGGCCAACATGGCTCCTGTATACCGTGGCCAATAGAAGGCTCCGACCAGGGCTGCGACGAGATAAGCCAAGTTGAGGGCGCCGTAAGCGGCAGCGAAGCGGGTTTCCGCGCGGTGGCGGGAATACTGCCACCAGCGCAGTCTCGATGTTGAGCATTTCAACCCGGGGACGAAGCCACATATCCGCCAGGCGCAAAGCGGGAGCACCACGGCCGAACGCAGGGGGTGCGCGCGTATACGCTGCGAGGCCAGACGGTTGAAGCCCGCGTCGATCTCCGGCGTGATGCTCTTACGCAGGTTGTACTGCGCAAACAGACGGCGTGTCTGCTCATATTGCGCGGGCGTATCGAAGGCGCGGGAAGGCAGCACGGCTACGTCCGCTTCGGCGCCCGGCATGTTCCAATAAACCTCGTATGTGGAAGCGAAATCGGCCAGCCAGGTGCTTGCCCAGCGCTCGAATCCAGGTGCGGTAAACTCGCCCGGATCGGCCGCGGATCGAGGCGCAAGCGGTTGAAAGACATGGAAGGTGCGCCAATTGCGAATCGTCCATGCGGCGAACGGAAGCAGTGAGAGAAAGGCACAGGCGAAGGCGACACGGAGGGCTCGAGCCAGGCCCAGGGAGTGGCGTCCATAGCCGATGAGGGCGAAAAACAACACGACAGCCAGCAAAGCGCCATCTGGCCGGAGCAGAGCGCAATAGCTCCAGACGAAAGCCACGCTCAAGACCCGCAGCCAGCCAGGACGCTCCAGAAGGCGCAGGAAGGCATAAAAGCCGGCGGCGACGCAGAAAATGGAAAGGGTCTCGGTAAGCGGCGTGGCTACATAATTCGCTGTAAATGGGCAGAGCGCCGCGAGCCACAAAGCAATAATCGCCGCACGAACGGAGCACAGCCTGCGCACAAAAGCGGCAATCAGCAGGCAGGTGGACAGATCGATGGCGGCCTGCAGGTAGAGGACGGCGCGATAATTATCAACTCCAAAAATTCGGAAGCAGAGCGCGAGAAAGGCGGGATATCCGGGTAGCCGGATGAGCGTTGGCGAAATATCCGGTGACGGGCCGCGCGCAGAGAAGCCGTAGATACCCTGGGAAAGCCAGTTATCAGCTATGGCGCCGTAAAGAAGAGAATCGCCCTGGATTTGCCGGAAAGCATGAATGAAGTAGATGCGCAGAGCCGCTCCCGCCAGGAGCGCGAGAAGGATAGTCAGAGAATGGCGGAAGCGAAACACCTGCATCGACCTGAATCATACAGCGACTTGAGCGGCATCCTTGAGCGCATCTTTGATAGACTCGGAGATATGCTGGCGCCCCGCGGGCGGGAGTAGCTCAATGGTAGAGTAGCGGCTTCCCAAGCCGTTGGTTGCGGGTTCGATCCCCGTCTCCCGCTCCAAGAAGCAGATTCGCTTCGGGAATGACAGAAAGAAAGGCAAAGGGCGGATCGGGGGATATCAAACCTAGGAGGCCAGCTCACGGGCGCGGTCGAATATTCTGCGAAACATCGGGCGGGTAAGCTTGCCGGTATTCGTATTTTGCAGCGAGGGATGGAAGCTGGCGATCAGATGACGGCCCCCCGGAAGCGCGTATTCCGCGCCGTGGGAGAAGACAAATCCCGCCCTGCGCTCAATCTCCCCGGTGCGCGTCAGGTGTCTCAGGAATCCGTCGAAGGCGATGCGTCCCAGGCAGACCACTACGCGGAGGCGAGTGAGCAGCGCGACTTCCCGATCGAGATACGGCGCGCAGTTCGCCAGTTCGCTAGGCTCCGGCTTGTTTTCAGGAGGCGCGCAGCGAGCCACGGCGGTGATCCAGCAATCGTTGAGGACCATGCCGTCATCGCGTGAAACGGCAGACGGCTGCGACGCAAAGCCTGCTTCGTAAAGCGCAGGGTAGAGAAAATCGCCAGAGCCATCCCCGGTGAAGGGACGGCCGGTGCGGTTGGAACCGTGCGCGCCAGGCGCCAGACCGAGAATGAGGACACGAGCCTGCTCATCGCCAAACGACGGAACCGGCTTGCCCCAGTAGACCCAATCGCGATAGGCCAGGCGTTTGCTATGGGCAATTGCCTCGCCATAAATCCGCAGGCGCGGACAGCGCTGGCAATGAATCACTTCATCGTTGAGCAGCGCTAGAGGACTGGGGTCGGACGGAGGAGGCACAACTTCGATTTTAGAGCAGTTCGGCTGTTGCCAGGCGCGAGTAGTTTCCCCCTGAACTGCCACTCATAGATCTGTGCATCATGTCCGCATACTATATTACATACGAATTTGGCTCGGCTTTATTCGCTTGACGCGGATCCTTCGCTCGCCAATAATAAAGTGTCGCTTGTTCACGAAGGCTCTTGGTATTCTTCTCTTCCCGCCGTCATGAAAGCTGCATGAAGAAAACATCCGCACCTACAAAATCTACCCATAAAGAACAGACTAAGCGCGGCGACAGCGTCACCGCTGTATTCATGAAACTGCGAGACCTGATCGTCCAAGGGCAGATTGCTCCAGGGTCCTGGGTGGTCGAGGCAGAACTGGCAGAACGCCTGGGTTTCAGCCGCACCCCGGTTCGCGGCGCGCTTCAGTTGCTACAGCGAGAGGGGTACATCCTCGAACAACGTGGTGGAACAAAATCTAGGCTTCGCATCTCCCCACTCACCAAGGAAGATGCCACCGAGTTATACACCATCGTAGGACAGCTAGAGGGATTGGCGGGAGTTATGGCTGCCGCACTTCCGAATGAACAACGCCAGGAGCTTGCTGCAAAACTGACGGACGTCAATCAACGCCTGAACCAGATCGCAACAAGTAAAAAGGTGGAGCTACGCTCAGTTTTTGAACTCGATACCAACTTCCACCATCAGATTGTAGTTGCGGCTTCAGGCCCCCGCCTCAGAACACTCCATCAGATAGTAAAGCCCCAGATCGAACGCTATTGGCGCCTCTATGCCCATACCATCATTCAGGATTTGCATCTCTCGGTGTCAGAGCACACGGAGATCATTGACAGCATCGCCAGCGGTAATCCCAGATCAGTCGAAAGGGCTTTGAATAATAATTGGAAGAAGGGCGCAGACCGCATCTTCCATTTAATTGAGTCCTTCGGCGAACGCGGAAGCTGGTAACGGTCCGCTCAGCTATTCCCGGGCATTCTACTTCGGCGCAGTTCGGTCAAAAAGTTGATCTATGTCTTTCTTGAGCTGATTCAGCGAGTTACGGTCGATGTAAACCATATGGCCGGCCTGAAAATAATCCCGATGGATCCTTTGATGCTCTTGTTCCGTTAATCCCATATGATTCAGCGTGTACTCAACACCCCCCAGCGGAGTTGCAGCGTCGTAGTAGCCCTCGGCTATAAATAGCTGCATGTAGGGATTCAGTGTAAAAGCATGGCGCAACATCTGACTCGTATCCGGAAATCCATTCCGTCCCGCTCCCGTAACGGGAAATTCCCAAGGCCCGATACCACCACCGAGAACCCAATAGACGAGATTCGTCTTATACCCTAACTCCTGTTGAACATAGTTTCCAAAAGTAGAGGTATAGGGAGGCCGGATGGCGGCTTCGCTAGGATCGTAATCTGAAAACTGTTGAGGAGTCGATGCGTTGGTCCCTGTGAAACGGCCGTCCAGCCGGCCGACGATCTTGCCTTCGTCCCGAAGCAGCTCAGTGTCAAAATGTGCAAGGTCAATTCGAAGGTTTTCCTGTTCAATATACTTAGGGCTCAATCCGGTATAACGAGCAAGTTTTGCGACAGCCGCAGCCCGCTCTTCCGGAGTTAAAGAATCGCCCTTTTGCAGAATAATGGGGTATTCATTGTTGGCAAATTGCTTAACCTCCGCCAATAGAGCGCTTGGGTTGTTGTTTAACTCAGGAGCAAGCTTGTGGTGATAAGCAGCGGTCATCGCATAAGTCGGCAGGAAGGTAATGTATCCCAGGTCATTTCCCACGGCAAATGAGCTAGCCTGGAAGTTCATGACCGTCGAGATCATGACGATACCGTTCAATGCGATGCCATGATCGATCAACCAGCCGGAGAGTCCTGCCGCACGAGTGGTTCCGTAGCTTTCTCCGGCAAGATAGAGAGGCGACGTCCATCTCGAATTAGCCTGTAAATAGAGCCGGATAAACTCGCCGAACGCATCGAGATCGCCAAGCAGACCCCAATATTTCTTACCCGCTTCTGCCGTGAGCGCACGGCTATATCCCGTACCGATGGCATCGATAAAAACCAGGTCCGTCCTATCAAGCAAAGTGTCTTGATTGTCCTCCAGTTCGAAGGGCGGAGCAGGCAAAAAGCCATTGGGCAGCATCTTCACGCGTTTAGGGCCGAAGGCTCCCATGTGCAGCCAGATAGTTCCCGATCCAGGGCCGCCGTTGAAGGCGAAGGTCAGCGGACGCTTCGGACCGGCTTTGTCCAGCGTATACGCCACGTAAAACATCTCAGCGTCCGTAATTCCCGTCGAGGTCTTGATAGGCATGCGGCCGGTCGTCGCCGTGTATTGCAACACTTTGCCATTCAAAGTCATGGAGTGATGCGTGACAATAGGAACTTCCGCGGGAATCTCTTCCTTCGGAGTCAACCTCGGTTCAATTCCACCTGGCGCATGTTGAGGTCCAGCCGCCGGCCGCTGGCCGTATGCTATCGAGGCCAAAGACAAAACGGCAATTCCCGTGCAACTAAAAAAGATGCGCGCGACAGCCACAACAGCGCCCGCTGTCCATAGGGAGATCTTAGAAATCGCGATCTTGTGTTGCGTGTGGCGACTGAAGCGCATTGTCTTTCTCCATGAATCTCATATGGGTATAAGTCGCTGGGCTAGTGCCTATTAGCGCCGGCTCAACTGAGGCGTCACGAGACGGAGCATACCGGCGCTCTGCATCTCCTTATTGAAGGCCGGTACGGCTTGCTCGTTCAGTTGCCCAAGCTGGGCCTTCGTATCCTCCAATTCCTTATTGAGGAGATCGTAGACCTCGTACTCCGATTGCGTTGGAGGGAAGTCTGAGTTTCCGGAGACATCTGCACCTCCCGTCCCGACTTCCGCCCCCAACCAGACAAACTTCAGGTAAAGCCCCAGGGGTCCGCGAAACGATTTCTGATCGCCTTCAGCAATCGTCCGATCGAGCAGAGTCTCTTCCGTGTCACTGAACTTCGCATCAAGCGCGTTCGCTGAATCTATGAAGTGACGCTTGGTAGGATCGCTAGCCAGCATCTTCTTCATCTCCTCGATCTGCCGGCGCAACCACTCAATCTGATTGATAAGCTCAACCGAGGTGTTGGCATCGTTGTATATCTTTACTGCAAGGCTCGTGGAGTCGGCTATATCCTTATCGCTTGCGCCGGTGTTTGGATCTTTCAACACCGTCACTTTTTGGGTCAACTGCTCTGTTCCAACGTTTAGCTTCACGGTATAGACGCCTGGAGCTACAAGTGGACCCAGGGTTGGCTCACCTGTCGTGCTTCGCATAAATTCGCCTTCGGTAGAGCGCGACCGCCCTACGCCGTAGTAATAAACAGGGCGCGTATCTTTTCCCGCAAAACGCTTCTCTTCCCAAATGTGAGGATTTCCCGGTGGTGTCGTTCGCAGCTCAACGGCCTGCGTCGGTTCGTAGCGCAAGTCCCACCATGTCCGATTTAACCCCGGCTTGTCAGGCGCTTGCAACTTTCTAATCGTTTGTCCATCCGGACCAACGATCGACACCTCGACCTTGTCTTTCGACTCGTTCTTCAGGTAGTAATCGATCGAAGCGCCGTAAGGCGGATTTTGGCCAGGCATTGCCCCTCGTGGCGCCATCTGCTCACGCGACCTTGCTCGAAAGCGATAGGCTTCGCGAGGCGGGAACAGATAAGTGGCGGAATTCTGCACTTTGCCGGTCCATTGCTGGAGGGGCGTGACGTCATCGAGAATCCAAAAACCCCGCCCATAGGTGCCGACTACAAGATCGTTGAAATGCGGCTGCACAACCAGCCAATGTACCGGAGCATGGGGCAGATTCAGCTGCAGCGGCTGCCATAACTCGCCATCGTTAAAGGAGACGTAGAGAGCATTTTCCGTTCCCGCATAAAGAAGGCCCTTCCTGACCGGATCCTCTTGTACGACATTGGTATAACTCAAGGGCGATTCGGGAATACCCGTCGTGATCTTCTCCCAGGTCTTTCCAAAGTCCGTTGTCTTATAGAGATATGGCTCCCTGATATTTACCTGGTGGCCGTCGAATGCCACATAACATGTCCCGGCATCGTATTTTGACGGATCGACGCTTACCACCGTCATCTTTGCGGGCAGATTCTTAAAATTACCGGTGACATTCGTCCAATGAGACTCCGCCATCACGGGTGACCTGCAACTGCCCATCATTGGTGCCTGCCCAAATCTGCCCTTTCTCGACGGGAGATTCGGCAATGGCGAAGACGACCCCGGCATACTCGACGCTTAGGTTATCTACCGTCAAACCGCCGGAGTTGCCCATCATGCTCTTATCGTTCAACGTAAGGTCCGGACTGATGATCTTCCAGGTCTGGCCGCCGTCCGACGTCTTATGCACATATTGGCTGGCTGTGTAAACGACATTATGGTCGAATGGAGAGATCGCTATCGGTTCTGTCCAGTTCATCCGGAATTTTATCTGGCCGGCATTGGCGCCCATAGTGCGATCGGGCCAGACACTGACAGACCGGGCCAGGCCGGTGCGCAGGTCCATCCGTTCGGTGACGCCGGCGTAACATCCACCCCAGACAATATCGTTGTTCACCGGGTCCGGGATGCTCCAGCCAGTCTCGCAGCCTGCCGTTGTAATCCATGCCGACGCGGGAATATCTCCCAGCCCGAGATAATTGCTCGGACCACGCAGCGGAGAGCCGTCCTGCATCTGTCCATAGACAAAGTAGGGAACGCGATTATCCGCCGCGACGTGGTACATCTGCGCAATCGGAAGACGGGTTTGAGACCACTGCTTTCCCCGCACAGTCGAGATGGAAACTCCGCCATCGCTGCCGATCATCATCCGAGCCGGATTCTTAGGATCAGACCACATATCGTGGTTATCTCCTGCCCAGGGAACGGTTACGGAGGTTAAACCGCCGTCGTAGGTCACGCTGATGCTATTCGAGGGGAAGTACACTTCATTTTCGTTGTCGGGCATTACGAGGATGCGGGTATAGTAATGCGGGCGCTCATTCAAAAGGCGGCTGTAGTTGACCACCTGCCAGTCTCCACCGCCATCATTGGAGCGCCACAACGTCCCGCCCTGCCCGGTCTCGATCAACGCGTACACGCGGTTTGCATCGCTTGGCGCAATTGCCACAGCGATTTTGCCTACGTTAGTTGTGGGAAGTCCATGGCCCACAATTCGCTTCCAGGTATCCCCGCCGTCATTGGTTACGAAGATCCCGCTCCCCGGTCCGCCGCTGGTTCGTCCCCAAGTCTTGATGTCGATCTGCCAGGTTCCGGCAATCAACTTCTGAGGATTTGTCGGGTCCATCGTTAGATCGGAAGCGCCGGTATTCTCATCGACAAATAGAACCCTGTCCCAGGTCTTTCCGCCATCTTTGGTTCGGAAGACTCCGCGCTCCTGTTGTGGTCCATAACAAGTACCAATTGCCGCAACGTAGACAATATTCGGATTGGACGGATTTATAAGGATGCGCCCGATGCGGCCGGTCTTATCCAGACCCATATGGGTCCAGGTCTTGCCACTGTCGATAGATTTATATACGCCGTCTCCCAGCGATACATCGCTTCTCAGCCAGGGTTCGCCTGTGCCAACCCAGACAACATTTGGACTGGAAGGGGCAATGGAGATGGCTCCGATGGATTGCACTGGCTCCGCATCGAAGATGGGGGACCAATGGCCGCCACCATCAGTCGATTTCCACACGCCTCCCGAAGCCGCCCCCGCATAGTAGACGTTGGGGTCGCCCGGCACGCCAACTACGGAAGTGACACGATTTCCGGGAGGCCCTATATAACGGTACTGCAGCTGGCTGAAGAGATCCACAGGCTTTGACGGAGAAACCGTTTGGGCAGCGCTAAGGGAACATCCAATAGAACCGGCTATAACTATTACACCCACAATCCGCCAAACGATTGAATCAGTCATTGCTGAACTTCTCCGGAGCTTTTGTCGCATACAGAAGGAATCTCAACTCTCCTCAATAAGCACTTGCTATCATAAGCGTTCCGCGCTCGACTATGAGTTGATGAGTTATTTAGACGACCAGCACCGTCGCACCACAAAGGGCGAGCCCTGATGCAAGGTCGCGGGTCTTCCTTAATCGTGTGACGTGGCTTTCGCGGCCGGCAACAAAGTTTCAGAACCCTAGAACTTGAATTGCATGCCGACCTTGTAGAGACGGGGAGGCAGCACTGTAGTGGGATTAAGCGCAAGCGCCGGGTTGTTGATGCTCTGGTTCACCGCCGTGACAGCCGCAGAATTGGTCGAATTATACATGTCGAACTCTGGTTGTAGATTGTAACGATCGTGAAACGTGATGACCCGCGACAGCCGTAGATCGAGTAGATTGATGTTTGAAAGCCGGATTGGTCCGGAAGGTGTAGTCACGATGGTCTGGCTGACCTGGGTAAGCGTCTGCCCCAGAGTCGTGCTCGTGACGCTGTAGGTCTCCTCCACAGGATAGCCGGTGGCGTGCTGGAAGTTGCCGGAAAGATTTATTTTGTATGGGAGGTTATAGATCATGGCGAATTTCGCCTGGAACGGAGAATCGGAGGTTTGCTCGCCGAGCCGGTTGTAGTTGTAATTGGGATTGTTCAGGTCATCCAAGGCCGTATTGAGATCGCCGGTCACCGCCCCGCGCAAGCGGCTGATGGAGATGCCGCCGTTGATGAGCCAGTGCTGGGAAAGTGACTTCCTGACGTCGAAGTCGATTCCGCGATAGTCGAAGTTCAGGAGACGGGAATTTGTCAGCATGTATGCAACATGGCCTTTAGTTGACGCCAGCTGATTGTAGACCACCAGTGGCGCGCCGGTAAGCGGGTTTTTGATCGTGACTGGGGTATAGTCCGAGCTGGGAACGTCTACGTTCTGCCTGCCAATCTGATTGGAAGTAGAACGGTGCCAGCCGGTCACAGACAGGAGAAGTCCGAGTGGAAGCCTCTGCTCCACGCCCAGCGACTGCTCCCAGCTGTTTGGTCTCTTGACATTGGGGTCGAGCTTGGTCGTCGAACCGCCTACAAAACCATTGGCCGCGGACAGATTCAACTCGTTAGGTTCAGGAACACCATCGCCGTTCAAGTCTTTCCAAGGGACGCTCTGCGTGCTGAAACCGAGAGGATTAACCGCGGTCGTGAGATCCATCGCAACACCCTGCTCGTATTGGCTAAAACTTCCCTTGACGACGGTGTTTCCTTTGCCCGTCAGATCCCATGCGAAACCCAGGCGGGGAGTAACACTTTTCCAGTTAGGCACATTGTGAATTGCGGCGAAGCTGCGAGCGCCGACGAAAGTTCCCGCGGCCGAGGTCTGCGCGGGAATGGTGCCGAGCAGCCACTCCCAGCGAACACCGAGATCGAGAGTGAAGCGGGGGAAAATCTTCCATTCATCCTGGCCGTAGAAGGCAAGGTTGTCGAGGTTATTGTTTTGCTGCTTGAGGGGGGTATTGTAAATGGTGGCTGTGCTGGGGACGTTATTGATCAAAACACCTTGAAGGTCTCCGTTGGCGGTGTAGATCTGAGCGTAGTAGTCGTGGCTGTACTGAATACCGAATTTAAGACTGTGTGACTCGGCGTGGGGTCCGGTTAGTAGCGTAGAGGCGGAGCTATCGATTGCAAGCCGCCAATTAGGGTTGATGTAGTTGTACTGAGCTGCGTTCGACTCGGTCGACAGCGCTGTATCCTGAACCGAAATATCGCTCGGCTTCACGGTCGGCTGATAACGCTGGGGAAATTTGAGGTGCATTAACCCGACGCCGGTATCCACCACCCACCTCGAGTTCGGAATCAGCGTCCATTTGACGATTGAGGTGCTGCCCGGCTGGTTCTGCAGAAAGGAGGCTTGATTGCTTACGAAGTAGGGCGGCGTGTTACGCCGGTGATAACGATTTTTCTGATTGCGGCTGTAAAGAATTGTGAGTTTATTCTTTGGATTTAACTGGTAGCTGAACTTCAAAGATTCGTTTGCGATCAGGTTGTCGTTGAGCGCGGGACCACCGTTGTCGTTGAATGCGCCCGAAACAAGGTTGTTGACCGCCCAAAAGCGAAAGGAACCAAAGTACCAGAGCTTATCCTTGAGGAGCGGTCCACCTAACTGGGCGTTGTAATCGTAGGTAAGGGTCGTAGGGTTTCCAAGGACCAGGAGGGGATTCGATCGCTCGGAGGGAATGACATTCTCAAGAAGTTGAGCCCGCAGTAGACCTCCAATATTATCCGACTGCATTCCCATGCCGGCGCCGTTTGCAAAGATAGTCCCATGGATTTGGTTGCTACCGTCCCCGGTAACCATGTTCATGTAGACGCCGCTGGTTCCAATCTCCGCCGGAAGCGCCCCAACTCTGAAGTTGATCTCTTGAAACATTCCCTGGTCGTAGTAAATGGCGGTCGAGCCGCCTCCGGCGCCGGGCCAATTTACATTGACGCCATCGATCATGAATCGCTGGTCCGCGACAGTGGAGCCATGAACGATCATGGTGGCGGCCTGCATACCGGCCGATCCGCCGACGTCGTAGGTGTTCGGCATGACCGCCGGAACCATATTCGCGTTTGCCCACGGACTACGGCCTGTAGGCACGCCCTCAAGCAACTGTTGACCGAGGACCGCCTGCACTGAGACGTTTTCCGGATCGATCGTGGCCGCATTCGCGTTCACCACAATCTGCTGGGCAACGTTGCCAACCGACAGCTTGGCGTTGGAGGTGACGTCGACGGCTGCGTCGACTACCACGCCGTTGGCCAGAAACGCATTGAAGCCTTGCTTCTCCACGTGAACTGTGTAGGTCCCAGGCGGCAGTTCGAGAAACTTGTAATAACCGGCGCCATCGGTATGCATCGATCGAGTTCCAGTGATCAGCGCGGGACTTGAGACTGTCACCGAGGCGTCGGGGATCGCGCCTCCGGTAGCATCGGTTACCGTACCTTCGATCTCGCCGGTCAGCGTCTGCGACTGCATCCGGCTCATGCTCACTCCTAGCAGCAAAATCAGGCAAAGCACGGAAGGGAGCTTCAGATATCGTTTGCCTTTGAGCGCCTGTGTGAACGGGCTATTCCAAAAGCAAACTCGCCGGACAGGTAGCATGATGGTGGTCTCCGAAGCATAAGATTTATTCATCATTTCGGGCCGATCGATTTCTTTTGCTACGAATGAACGCGGCCATCCGCGAATGGGAGCCGCCCGTGGTATGACAAGCGGGGGATCGGGTACTCGGCAGAGCGTGCGGACGTTGGCCTTGATTTAACAGCTTTTAATGTTTGTATCCGAATCAGGCCATAGATTGGCACGTAAAGTCAAGAAGTTTTTGTATCGTTTTATAAATCTAGCATTGAATACTATTTAGCATTCGAGATTCTACTGTGCAGGATGTGCCTGTTTTCAGCGGATCTCGCCGAGAGAGCGGATTCGCGCACCGCCGCCTGGGATGCTCAGTAGAATTGGAGACAAAAAGATGCTAGCGTCGAATCCACTGCCAATGTTTGAACCGCGGCCTTCAAACCGATTGAGAGTGAAATCCAGGGCGAAACAATGACCGCGCTTGACCTTTGCGCCTATCTCGGGCTCGGCGCAGTAGGAGCCGCTACCCTCAACCTGCTGCTCGGTATGCTGATGGCGCTGCGCTACAGCCCGATTCGGCACTGGCCGCATCGCAGGCTGAACATCTTCGCCCTGCACCAGTGGATGGCCTATTGCGCAGTAGCGCTCACACTGGCACACCCTACTGTGCTGCTCTTTCAACATGTTCGCCGTTTCCGCGTCATCGACCTGCTCTGGCCCATACATTCACCATTGCAGCCCAAAACCAACCTGGCGGGCGCGGCGGCGCTTTACATTTTGCTGCTCATTCTCGTATCTTCCCTGCTGCGCCACCGTATCGGCCGCCCGTTGTGGCGCAAGCTGCACTACCTCGCCTTCCCTACAGTTGCGCTGATCTTCATTCACAGCATACTCACCGATCCGCTGCTCAAAGATGGAAAGCCTGACCTGTTGGATGGAGGAAAGGTCTTCGTCGAGATCGCTTGCCTTCTGTCCATTGCAGCTGTACTCACTCGCCTCTGGATCCGCGGCAGAGGTCTGCGGCCGGCCGCCGAGACCCAGCGCACCCGCCAGACCGCTTAGGATTGATTCGTCCTACGCTCGCTGCATCTGAACGCTTGCACACAGAGAACGATCCGTGTCTGGATCAGACTTGTCCAAATTAGAGACTCTTCGTTTCCGATGCAGAGCCGGGTGGCCCAGCCTCGCGAAGCTAGCCTGGGTCTTTTTTCCGAGCTACCAGCGATCCTTTGCACAGCAGGCGGGATCAGGACACTGTCCATCGAGATTCGTGGAATCCCACATCTGACGCAAAGAACGCGTCAGATATGGGGCACCCAAGGTTTGTCGAAACGAGGGGCTTCAAAACTTAGACGGTCCCAAATCAATTTGTTCTCTTGAGCGGTGACATTTGCCGCGTCCACGCCAGATATACGGGCACTCCCAGCAGGACAATCACCAGGCCGGGCCAGGTATATTGGGGTTTGTAACGCAACAGCACGATACAAATCCAGGACGCCATGACGATGTATAACCCCGGCAACACCGGATATCCGAACGCCTTGTACGGACGCACCGCATCCGGCCGCGTCCGCCGCAGAACGAACAGCCCGGCGATGGTCAGGATATAAAAGATCAGCACGGCGAAGATCACATAATCCAGCAACTGCCCATAGCTCCCGGACAAACACAGCAGACAGGCCCACGCCCACTGCACCCACAGGGAATTCACCGGCGTTTTCGATCTCTCGCTCAATCTCCCCACGGATTTGAAGAACAAACCATCGCGGCTCATCGCGTAATATACCCGCGACCCCGCCAGCAGCAGGCCGTTCACACAGCCAAAGGTCGAGATCAGAATCGCCGCCGCCATCAGCTTCGCCCCCTGGCCGGCGAAGGCCTGCTGCATCACCGCAGTCGCGACCCTGTCTTCGGAAGCGAATTGGATTCCCCGCCCTGCAACCGTCGCCGCCGCCGGGTTGCCCGTCATCGGCAGTACGCTCAAGTAAACCAAGTTGCAAAGCACATACAACAGCAGCACCACACCCGTTCCGATGGCCAGCGACAAGGGCAGATTCCGCTTGGGATTGCGGATCTCCCCCGCCGTGAAGGTGACGTTGTTCCATGCGTCCGAGCTGAACAGGGAGCCGACCTGAACCACCGCTACCATCGTCAACAGCCCAACATAGGCGGTTGCGCCGCCCACGCCAACCTGCACTGGATGCATCGTATGCCAGCCCGCGCCCGCCCAGAAGTTATGCCAGCCCGCTCCAAAGTTCGCTGCAACCGCGGCCGCATTCTTCGCCAGCAGGCCCGTCAGCACCACCGCCGCCAGCGCCAGAACCTTCGCCGATGTGAAGATGTTCTGCACTGCCGCGCCCATCTTCACCCCCATGGTATTCAACAACGTCAACAGCGTGATCACCAATATTGCCGCCAGGTTGGCCGTGTTCAGGCCGATGTCCATGTTGCCAAGCGTCATCGGCCCTACATTCCAAGGCGGAACATGCCCAATGTGCCATATCCAGTTCTGCGCGCTCACGCTGGGAATAAACACGCCGAGAAACTTCCCAAATGCGACGCCTACGGCTGCAATCGTCCCGGTCTGAATCACCAGGAACAGCGTCCATCCATAAAGAAATCCCCAAAGCGGCCCCAGAGCCTCGCGCAGATAGACATACTGGCCACCAGCCTTTGGCATCATCGCCGCCAGTTCTCCATAGCTCAAGGCGCCGATGATTGTCATCACAGCGGTCACCAGCCAGGCGGCAATCAACAGCGCCGGCGACCCGAGTCCCCGCGACATCTCAGCCGAAACGATAAAAATTCCCGACCCGATCATCGAGCCCATCACGATCGCTGTAGCTGAAAACAGCCCCATCCCCTGGACAAACTGAGGAACCGCGGATACCGGCGGTCCGATATCTTGGTGTGAAGCAGAGGGATCGCGGATTGTTTTGGCCGAAAATCTCATGATCGGATTAAATTCCTTGCTATGAAAAGCGCGTTGGCCGGCCTCTCCGCCAGCCGCCGCATAAAGTAGGGGTACCACTCGTGGCCGAAGGGGATGTAAACACGCATTGCGTATCCCTCTTTCACCAGAGACTCCTGCAAATCCCGCCGAATGCCGTAAAGCATCTGAAACTCAAAGCTGCTGGCTGAGATGCCTTCCGCTGCCGCCATCTTTTTAATCTCTCGAATGATCATCTCATCGTGAGTGGCCAGTCCGTGGAAAATGCCGGAGTGCAGGAGAGTGCGCGACAGATGTAGGTAATTTTTGTCTACATCGGCCTTGTTAGGGAATGCGATTTCGGGAGGCTCCCGATAGGCTCCTTTACATAAGCGGATGCGAATGCCGTCGCGGAGAAGCGTGTCGATGTCCTTCCCGCTGCGGCGCAGATAGGACTGAATGACGATGCCCACTCGTCCGCTTGACTTCGCCTTCTGATGCAGCCTGCGCACCAGGTCGATGGTGGCTTGGGTATAGGCGCTTCCTTCCATATCGACGCGAATGAAGCTGCCGACATCGTGGGCATGATCGACAAGATCGGCAACGTTGCGCTCGGCAATTCCGTCCGGCAAATCAATCCCCATCTGGGTGAGCTTTAGGGATACATTCGCGTTCAGATCGAGCTCGCCGATTTTGTCAAGCATTGCGTGATAGGTGCCGGCCGATCTTCGAGCGTGGGCCTCATTGGTGACATTTTCTCCCAAATAATCCAGGGTCACCGAGATATCTCTCCGATTGAGCTCCTGCGCCGACCTGATGACATCCTCTATCTCCAAACCGGGAACAAAACGCCGGCACAATTTTTGTCCAACCGAGGATCTCTCGGCAAGAGCGCGCAGGTAGCTTGCTTCTGAAAGAGAGATGAAGGTGGAGCGCATCAGGCCCATAGGCATATCGTATACGACTTAACATGCAACTTTGCACGCTAACCATCGATCAAATTCTGAACAAAATGCCGTTCGTACAGACGATCGGCACGAGCAAGCTTGGCATGCTGGAACTTTACACAGAAATGGGCTCGCCCGGCAGGGCAGCGGCGCGGCGGCGGGTGGGTTCCCAGCCGCCGCGCAGATGAGCTAAGGCACTATACCTGTCGATAAGCCTTTCGCCTTGAGGGTTGCATTGAATTCGGGGATCAGCTTTTCGTTGAGCGTTTTGGCGGCTTGCTGAGCTTCTGTGAGCTGCTGCTCGAGCTCTTCATTCACCTCAACCGATTGATCGGTGGGCGGCAGGTCGGCCCCACCCTCGACCAGGAAAGCCAGGTTGGTCAGCTTCCCGTAAAGAGTCGTCGGTACACGGAAAGCGTCTTCCGTGCGCCCGGTGAGTCCCAGGGGAAAGAATCGGCCCTCGACAGCATAAATCTTCTGTTGGAGCTCCTGCGCCGCCTGTATGACAGATGCGTTCCCGGGCCCGGTGCGCAACATAGTCTGAAGATCGACAAGCTGCTTCCTGGTCCACTCGATGCGGTTGATCGTCTCCGCCGACTCATTGAGCTCGCTGCGTAACTGCAGGAGGAAGTCGGTATTGGCTTTGATGTCCTGCTCGGAGCCGAGATCCTTTGGATCGCGCAGTATCGTGATTTTCTCCGTAAACTCCTTACCGTCGGCGTTCAACTTGACGGTATAGACTCCAGGAGCCACCTCGGGGCCGGTTGTGTAGTTTCTCCAGTGGACCAGGGGGCGCCAGTCGTGATCCGGAGGGCTGACATTCTTGACCCATGGCTCGCCCGGAGGACTGGCCCGCAGCTTGACGACCACGGGCGCTTGGTAACGAAGATCCCACCAGACTCGGTTGACGCCCGGCTGGGTAGACCCCGCCAACTCGCGAATGGTCTTTCCGTCGGCTCCAAGAATCGAGATCTGCACCTTCTTCGCCGGGGCCTTCAGGTAATAGTTGAGATCGGCGCCTTCAGGAGGGTTTTCGCCAACGATGTGGTTGTAGGTGTCAGCCTGCCTCGTATTGTTGAACTTCCGGTATCTATAGGCTGCCCGCGGTTGAAAGAGGTACACTTCAGCACTCTCAGCTTTGTCGAAGCTGCGCAGAGGCGTGATGTCATCGAGGATCCAGAAGCCGCGGCCATAAGTCGCGACTACCAGGTCGTTATAGTGCTTCTGGATGGTGAGCCAGTAGATAGGCGCCGGCGGCATGTTGTTGCGTAACAAGGTCCAGTGATCGCCGTCGTCCCAGGTGACATAGATGAAGTTATCGGTGCCGAGGAAGAGCATTCCCTTACGGACGGGATCCTCGACAATAGTGTGGGCGCTGCTGTTGACGGACTTCGGAATGCCACCGCTGATCAGCTTCCAGGTCTTTCCGAAGTCGGTGGTTTTGTAGACGTAAGCGTTGTAGTCGCCTGCTCCCTGCTCGAGGTTATCGACGACATAGGAGGTGCCGGCATCGAAGTTTGAGGGGGCAATGCTCCAAATTGTTCCCAGCGGAGGCATACCCTGAATATTCCTGGTCACATTGGTCCAGGATTTGCCTCCATCCTGAGTGACGTTGACCTGACCGTCGGTGCCGCCGGTCCAGATGACGCCGGCCTTTACCGGCGACTCCGCTATGGCGTAAAGAACGGAGCCTTCGAAGGTCATCAGGTTATCGCCATGCATGCCGCCGGAGCTTTGCTGGTGACTCTTGTCGTTCAAGGTTAAGTCGGGGCTGATGACTTTCCACGACTGGCCGCCGTTGTCGGTCTCGTGGACGTACTGACTGCCCACATAAACGCGGTTGTGGTCGTGGGGCGACATTGCGATAGGCATCGTCCAGTGCCAGCGGTATTTGACGTCTTTCGGCGCCCAGCCGTATCCAGCCTCAGGCCAAGCGGATACCCACCGCGCCTGTCCGGTGCGAAGGTCCATACGTGTCAGGTCCCCGTTGTAGCATCCGGACCAAACGATATTGTTGTCGGCCCAGTCGGGTATGGAGAATCCTGGCTCGCATCCGCCGATCTGGGTCCAGTCTCCCGCGGTAATTCCTCCGGCGATGATGGGACCTCTCGATTGCTGGAGATTGTTACTGGGACCTCTGAAGGTTGGTTCGTCCTGACGGTTCCCATAGACGTTGTAAGGAATCTGGTCATCGGTAAAAACGTGGTACATCTGAGCGATTGGGAAGGCAAATGTCTGGTAAGTCTTTTCCCTGTTGAGGCTGACACTTATACCGTGATCGTGAGCGACCATAACCCGGTTGGGATTGAGCGGATCGTACCAGACGTCGTGAACATCGCCGGCCGGAATGGTAATGTCGTCGGCCAGAGACACGCCGCCATCACGCGAATACACGATGGTGACGGCGACGAAGAAGATGAAATTTTCATCGGCCGGATCAACCGCAAAGCGGGTATAGTATGGCGAACGTTCCGAGAGGACGTGCAGTTGGTTTACCACCTTCCAGGTTTTGCCGCGATCGTCGGAGCGGTAGAAACGTGGCGTATCCTCCTGAATGAGAGCGTAAACCCGGTTGGAATCGCTGGGCGCCACCTGCACGGCAACCTTGCCCAGAGGCTTATCGGCAGCAGGCAGCCCGTGGCCGGAGACTTTGCTCCACGTGGTTCCTCCATCGTGAGAGACGTAAACGCCGCTGCCCGGGCCGCCGCTGTGCTCATCCCAGGTGTGAATGGCTATCTGCCACATGCCGGCAAAGAGAGTCTGATTGTCGTGCGCATCCATAGATAGCTCGGAGCAGCCCGTGTTCTCGTCCACAAAGAGCACCTGCTTCCACGATCTGCCGCCGTCGCTGCTGCGGAAGATGCCTCGCTCCTGCTGTGGCCTGTAAGCTTGGCCCATTGCGCAGGCGTAGACGATATTAGAGTCGTGCGGGTCCACAATGATCCTTCCGATGTGGCCGGTGAGATCGAGACCCATGTGATTCCATGTCGCGCCGCCATTTGTGGACTTATAAATTCCATCTCCCATCGACTGGTCGGGACGGATAATCCACGTCTCACCCGTACCTGCCCACACAACGTTGTGGTCCGACGGCGCAATGGCAAGAGTCCCCAATGGCCGAGACGCTCTGGTGATCGAAGATCGGCGCCCAGGTAACACCGCCGTCGCTGGTCTTCCAGATTCCTCCATCGGCGGCGCCGGCGTAGATCACCATCGGATTACCCGGTTCACCGACGACCGCGGAGACTCGGTTTCCCCCCGGACCGATCTCCCGATAAAGCATCTGCGCAAAAGGATTGCCGGCAGTGGGTTGATCCTGGGCGAATTGGGAGGCCGGCTCGGAAGCGCGCTGCGCACAAGCGGCGACCGATAAACAAAGGATGACAACTCCCGGTGCAAGTGACCGCAATACCGCAGCTCTTGATTGCAGGTTCATCGTTTTTTGATCTCCCGGGTCTGATCAGCTTTAGCGGCTGCGACCATGCCTCGCACATCTCGAAGTAAAGCCTGAGAATCGATTACTACTCCATCGCGGATGGTGTACTTTACCGCCCTTACCTGGACCGCGTGGCCATCCTGAGATTGCCGCGTGGCTCCGGTGCCGTACATGACTTTAATGTCCTCAAGCGGATTGGCGGTTAAGACAACGAGATCTGCTAGGTAGCCGGGGCGGATAGCACCGAGCTGATGGTTGCCTAACGAAATTGCTCCCACCTCGGTTGCGGAATGCAGCGCCTCAAGGGGACTAAAACCGGTCTCTTCGAGCAGAGCAATCTCCCGGATAGTGGCGAAACCCCATAAAGAGTAGATTGAGCCCACGTCGGATCCGACAGCTACTTTGCCGCCGCGATTTTTATAGTCTTCAACAAAGTCTTGCCAGCGGCGGTACATCTGCGCCCAGTCAGCCTCGTCGTCGGAGGTCCAATGATAGAAATAGGACCCGTGACTTTGCGGACTTGGACTCCAATGCGCCATGATTGCCGGCATTGCGTAGTCTGCCAGCCAAGGTAAACTTTTCGCTCGTTCGATATCGCGATTGGCCTCGTAGACGACCATCGTCGGCACCATCGTGAAACCGGTCCTGGCCGAGGCGGCTAGCAGACGGTCGATAACCTCCTTATGCAGCCTCACTAGATCGGCCTGCAGCCACACTGCTCCAGTTTCATAAAAGCGCTCGGGTTCACTTGAGTAGTTATAGTCCGCGGGCAGCTTTTGAATTTGCTGGTTGGTAAAAGAGGATTCCGCGTAACCATAGTGGTGCTCGATCGTGCTTGCGCCCTCTTCCGCGACGCGCACCGCGTTCATGGGATAGACGGCTTCCTGGGCTATGTGCACGGCCAGTCCCATATGCTGTCTGTGAACTTCGTCCGCGACTGCTTTGAATATGTCGGGATATTCGCCGGGAAGCCCAGCCATTTTCACGCCATCGACGCCTTCGCTCTTCCACTCCCGCACAATCTCAGGCGCATCCTTAGCGCTTGTAAATCGCGGGTCGTTCGGATAGGCTCGCCAGAACGGATAGACATACATGCGCGGGGCGAGAATCGCATTCTCAGCGCTGCGCTGTTTCTCCTCGACCATTTGCTTCGGTGTGCGGTCTCCGATATTAAAAAAACGAATGGTCGTGACCCCGTGACCAAGAAGCAGCTTGTACTGGTATTCAAGCGGGACGCTGGTCGTAAAGTGTATGTGCATGTCGATGAGGCCTGGAATGACGTACATTCCCTTGGCATCGATCACGTGGGCATTGGCAGTTTCACTCTCCGCTGCGCCTAATCGCTCCCTTCCGATGGGGTCGGCAGGAAGCAGCTTCTCGATGATATTCTTCCTGATCACGATATCTACCGGGCCTCTAGCCGGCCCGCCGGTGCCATCGATGATAGTGGCGTTGCGAATAATCAAGGTGTCAAATGGGCCTGAAGCTTCAGGACCCAACTGGGCAAAGGCTGTATGGGGCAGGACAGGCGTCATCAACAGCAGAAGGTATCTCAGTATGCGCAACCGAAACGACCGGCTATCTCGAATCATTCCTGGTCTCCTACGATCGGGCACGAGCTGTGTCTAAAACTCTTGAGGCTCGTGACGCAAGCACGCCTTCGGCACGAAACCGCCGCACACATTGTTCCCGGGAAGCTGGCGCCGGCGAAGCACCAGCGCGTTCGATACCTTATTACATGCAGGCTTGAATTATCTTGGATAAGAATTATTGGGCGAGAATACTTAAACGTATACCATCTGTCAATAAATAATTGTCGTTGAAATAGTATTGCAATTTGTAAACATTAGAAACCGATGCGCAACCCCGCCTCCGGTCCGCATATAGAGCTGCGCCCAGCAGACGATGTCAAATCACTGAGAGCCTTAACTACGAAGATTTTCGTTGACAGCTACGAAGGCCTTCGTATATCGTCCGTACATGTTCAAACAACGTCCTTTGCCGAAGCCGACCGAGGGGGAATTGGAACTGCTTCGTGTGCTGTGGCAAAAGGGTTCCGCAACTGTGCGGGAGCTACACCAGCAGGTCAATCAGGTTCGTCCCCTAGGCTACACCACCGTATTGAAGCTGCTGCAGATCATGACCGAGAAGGGCTTGGTCGAACGCAGCGAAGCGGGCCGGGCGCACATTTACCGCGCCGCGGCGAGCCGGCAGGATACGCAAAACCAACTGCTGAGGGATTAGCGAGAGGCTCTTCTCCGGATCGGCCGCGCAGCTTGCCATGCATGCCTTGGCGATGGAGCCGGCGAGCAGAGAAGAGCTTGAGGAAATAAGAAAACTGATTGAGCGAAGGGGGGAGAAACGATGAGCCATGCGTGGGAAGCCCTGGGTTGGACTCTGATCCACTTTTGCTGGCAGGCGGCGGCAATCGCAATGCTGTATTGGCTGGCGGATATGGCGGCAGGTAAAGCACGCATCCAGACACGATATCTACTCTCGCTTGGCGGCTTGCTTTTGATGCTTGCCGCGTTCCTGGCGACGCTGGGTTATGAAGCGGGCTCTCGCCATGCCGATCCCTTACTTTGGGCAGGCGCGCCGGCTGCGGGTTCCCTTCCCCTTATGCCGGACGGCGAGGTAGCGACAGCGCTGGCAAAGCAGCCGGCCCACCTCCATCTGGCTACCCTGATGCCGTGGCTTGACCTTGCCTGGCTGCTGGGCGTGATCGCTCTTTCTATAAAAACCATCGGCGGCTGGTTTTGGCTCCAGCGCCTGCGCCGGGCCGCTTTCAGCGAGGCTCCCGCGGCGCTTGGGGCAAGCTTTGCTCAAGCTTGCGAGCGCCTTGGGATCACCCGCTCAGTTCATTTACGCATCTCGGACTTTGTCTCCAGTCCGCTCACCATCGGCGTGCTACGTTCGCTCATCTTACTGCCGGCATCTGCCTTGCTTGCCCTCAGCCCGGAACAGTTGGAAGTGGTGCCGGCTCATGAGCTGGCTCACGTGCGGCGTGCGGACTATGTCTGGAACCTCGTCCAAACAGCGGTGGAAACTATCTTCTTTTTTCATCCGGCGGTCTGGTGGATGGGGCGCAGGACGCGCCACTATCGCGAACTTTGCTGCGACGATATAGCACTTCGCTCCTGTTCCGACCCGCTGGTCTACGCCACGGCGCTTCTCTCCATGGAGGAGCAACGCAACCGGCAGCTCAACCTGGCAATGGCCCTGGGCGGACACCAGCCGCGCCAGGCGCTGCGCGCGCGCATAGCGCGGATGCTCGGCGAAGCGCTGCCTGCAAGAAGCAGAGTGCGCCCGCTGCCGCTGGCTATGCTCTGCGCCGGAGCCGCTCTATTGCTGCTCCCGCTGCCGCAGCTGGTCGCAGGAGCAACGCCGCAATCCGCGGGCCCATCTGCCGCTTTGCCTACAGCGGGTGTGGCGGTCCCAGGGCCTGCCCTAAGCTTGCCCAAGGCTCCCGATTCTGAGACCAGGAATCCTACAACCCTCAACCATCAGCCAAAAAACCAACGTGGCAGGAGCTTAGGCCCGCGGCCTCTGCCCGATCCGCAGCCGCAGCTTTCACAGCTCACTTCTGGGGCGTCGGCAGAGTTGCAGATGCTCAACTTGCCTCAGATCGTCCACATGGCAACCTCCCTCCATCTGGCTCAACTTGAGTCCCTGCAGGCGCTGGGCGAACTCTCAGTCCTCCAGAAGGCGGCCGACGCAGCCAGCTCCGCCACTCCTTCTTTAGACAGGAAAGATTACATCGACCGGATGCGTGCGGCCGGATACGACGTGGACATAAATAAATACACTGCCATGAAGATCCAGGGCATTACTCCGGAATACGCGCACGCCATGGCCGCTGCAGGGTTGGGCACGCCTTCCCCCGATCAGCTAATCGCGATGAAGATGCAGGGAATCACACCGGAGTATGTCTCCAAGTTGCATGCGGCCGGAGTCGAGCCGGACCATATTTCCGATCTTATTGCCTATCGAATTTTTCATATAACCCCGGAGTTCCTCGAGGGGATGAGGTCGGCGGGATTCGCCTCCCTTGCACCGAAAGACGCAATTGCGCTGCGCGTGCAGCACGTAACCCCAGAGTATGCGGAGGGCGTGAAGCGGCAGTTTCCGGAAGTGACCGTCCAGGATCTGATCAAGTTGCGCATCTTCCACATCGATGATGCTTTCATCGCCTCCGCCAAGCGGCACGGCGTTACCCCACTGAGCGTGGATAAGCTGGTGCGGCTTCGCATCTTCGGTGTGTTGGGTGACGACGGCGGCGAAGCGCAGAAGAAGCCCTAACGGCAACTGCACCTGATTTGTCATCTCAACGGCAGCGAAGCGAAGTGGAAAGATCTGCGGTTTCCCACATCTGGCGCAGAGAGCGCGCCAGATATGGGGCACCCTCGATTGGTGGCCGTTTTGTATTTATGCTTCAAGCAGATCTAGGGCTGCGGCCCCACCCAAAGGGATGAAAATCGTGTCGAGGAAGGCTTGGTTGGCAACTACACCTAACTTTGTCATCTCGACCGGAGCGCAGCGGAGTGGAGAGATCTGCGGTTTAGGTGTGTGTAACCGCGGACCTTGTATGTGGATGGTAGCCGGGTGCCCCCAGGTTCGCGAAGCTAACCTGGGTCTTTTTCGCGAGTTGTGCGATGCGAAAAGCAGATTCCCCGCGGGAATGACAGAAAGAAAAGCAAAGACGGACAAAAGCGGCGGTAGCAATTCTCCAGCTCGCAGTGAACTATTTTGCGGGCTCTTGCGTAGCTCTTTCCGAGAGTGCTCTGCCACACGCAGTCCCAATCTATGCATGGAGGCCCGATTGCGATACGTATGCATGTCCTTCGGTTGGTTTCAGGCGCTTATAGATGAAACCAGCATCGCTGATTTGTCCGCAGCCGAGGCGGAGATCTTTGACATGCTGGAGCGCGGAGCCATGATTGCGCACGCTTACCGGGAGACGGACCAGGAACATCCCGAACTGGTCGGACGCCACCGCAACTTTCGCGCTTTGCAATTCGAGCCGGCGGATCGAACAGCACCGGCGCCGGCAGCGACACACGAGATGGAGCGATTTCTGCTCGACCCTCAGAGCTTTCAACTCTGGGCGGACGCCCTGAAGCACAACGCCCCCATCGAGCAATGCTGGACCGTGGTTGATTTATGGCCCTTTGAACAAGATCAGGCCGAGTGTCTTTATGGCCGGGCCACACTGATTCCAGGCGCGCGCAAGAGCGGGACTCGAGCAATGTCCGGAAGCTATCTCTGCATCCCAATGCTCGCTGGAATATATGTGGGCCCTTGATATGACACAGCCGTTACCTAAAGGTTAAGCCAAGTGATGCAATTGTTTGAAGACATTCGTTATGCGTGGCGCCAGTTCATGAAGGCGCCCGGCTTCACCCGTAACTGCGATGGTTACGTTGGCTCTAGGAATCGGGGCGACGACGGCGATCTTTACTCTGGTTGACGCCGTCCTGCTGAAGTCGCTCCCGGTAGTGAAGCCGGAGCAGTTGTACCGTGTAGGCGATGAAGAGAATTGCTGCGTGAATCGCGGCATGCAGGAAAGCTGGTCGCTCTTCTCTTTTGAACAATACAAGCTCTTCCGCGATCACAATCCGGGTTTTTTGGAGTTGGCGGCGTTTCAGGCGGGGCGCACCTTGATCGGGGTTCGGCGTGCAGGAGACAAAACCCCGTCGCAGTCATATCCCAGCGAGTTCGTCTCGGGAAATTACTTTTCCACCTTTGGCATTCCCGCGTATGCGGGCCGAACCCTCACTCCGCAGGACGACCGGAAGGGGGCGGCCGCGGTAGCCATGATGAGCTTCAGGATCTGGCAACAAAAGTTTGGCCAGGACCGCTCGGTCGTGGGATCGGGGTTTGTAATCAACGGACAACCCTTCACCATCGTGGGCATCACCCCGCCGGGTTTTTTCGGCGACCGAGTGGAGAGCAATCCGCCTTCGTTCTGGATTCCGCTGGCCGCGGAGCCGCTGGTAACTCAAGCCTGGTCGCTTCTGGAAAGCTCCGACCTCGATTGGCTGGACCTGATCGGCCGGGTTGCGCCCAATACAGACACGCGCAGCATGGAAGCGCGGATGCAGGTGCAGTTGCGGCAGTTTCTGCTCAGTCCGCTGGGCAAGGTGGAACCCCGCGACCGTCCCCTGGTAGCCAAACAGATGCTACGCCTTTCCCATGGTGGTAACGGCGTGCAGAGGATGCGCGATCAGTGATAAGGACGGCCTGCATCTGCTGATGTGGGTTTCCGCTTTCGTGCTCCTGATTGCATGCGCCAACCTTGCCAACCTCATGTTGGTGCGGGCGGCGACCCGCAAACAGCAGACCTCGGTGCGGTCCGCGTTGGGTGCTCCCCGCACTACCTTAGTCCGGCAGGCGCTCACGGAAAGCGCGGTGCTGGCCGTCATGGGAGGAGCGGCAGGGATTGTCAGTGCTTTTGCCGGCACCCGGTTTATTTTGCATTTGGCCTTTCGCAACCAATACGTGCCCGATCCATGCCGCGCCCTCTTAACCGGTGCTGGGATTTGCTTTGGCGGTATCGCTCGGGACAGGCATGTTGTTCGGCGCGGCCCCGGCTTGGATGAACGCAAAGGCCCACCCGGTGGAGGCTCTGCGCGGCGCCAATCGCTCCACCGGACGCCGCGGAACCTGGGGACAAAAATCTCTGGTGGTGGTGCAGGCCGCGCTCTCACTCGTGCTGTTGTGCGCCGCCGGATTGTTGACCCGAAGCCTGAGCAACATGCAGCGGCAGCACTTCGGCTTTGAAACCGGCAATCGTTACATCCTGCACATCGATCCCCAGATGGCCGGATACAGACCGGAGCAATTGGAGGCTTTGTACCGGCAGTTGCACGAGAGTCTGAGCGCCATCCCGGGAGTGAAAGCAGTGAGTTTTTCACTCTACAGCCCGATGGAAGGAGACAACTGGGGTGAGGGTGTCTACATCGAAGGCCAACCGCCTCCCCCGCCCGGCGCCCGCGATCACGAGAGCTTCCTGGCTGCGTGAGACGCCGGGCTACTTCGACACCATAGGAACCAAGATCTTAGAAGGACGGGCCAACAACGAGCAGGATACGCCGGCGACGCGCACCGTTGCCGTAGTGAATCGCAGCTTCGAAAAGAAGTATTTCAAGGATGGCCATGCGCTGGGAAAACACTTTAGTGACGACATCAAGCATCCCGGCGCATTCGAGATTGTAGGAGTGACCGAGGACACCCGCTATTGGGGGCCGGCGGAAAAGATGCGCCCGATGTACTTTCTTGCAGCCGGTCAGAGCGCACATATCGACGACCCGCAATACAAGCAGTTTGAGGCGCGCTCAGGCTACTTGAATGCGGTTGAAATTGAGACTTCAGGCGAGGTGCCAGGCCTGGAGCCGCGGCTGCGGCGGGCTCTGTCTCAGATCAACCCGGATCTCGCAGTGATCGACTTTCAACCTTTCGCGGAACAGGTGAAGACCAACTTTACACAACAAGCAATGATCGCCAAGTTGACTTCATTCTTTGGCGTGCTTGCATTAGCTTTGGCATCGATCGGACTTTACGGAGTGACCGCATATTCCGTGGAGCAGAGAACGAACGAGATCGGAATCCGCATGGCGTTGGGCGCTAACCGGTCGAATGTGGTGGGAATAATCCTGAGAAGTGCATTTTTGCAGGTTGCGTTGGGATTAATGATCGGGATTCCCGCCGCGATCCTGAGCGGACACGCAATGGCAAACCAATTGTTCGGTGTCCAGTCGTACGATCCAGCGATTCTGTTGGTCACGACCGCGGCATTGAGCCTGGCTGCATTTGTCGCTGCCGTGGAGCCGGCACATCGAGCCGCAGGCGTCGAGCCGATGCGAGCCTTGAGAACCGACTAAAGCGATTCCATTCCCGGTGCAGATCCGAGGTAGGCTTGGTTGGGAATTACACCTAACTTTGTCATCTCGATCGGAGCGAAGCGCAGTGGAGAGATCTGCGGTTTCCCACATCTGGCGCAAAGAGCGCGCCAGATATGGGGCACGCATAATAAAGGGCGCCCAGTCGGGAGTAAGCTTTGGTTGCTTGGGAAAGAACCAGAAGCCCACAGCGAAGGAGCGCCCAGATGAATACCAAGAAGATTAACACCAAGTACGTGGGAATGGATGTGCACCGGGATTGTGTTTCGATCGCGGTCTTAAACGAAGAGGGGCGGCAGGTGAGCCAGTGTATTGTGCCGACCGATGGAGCAGTGATTCTGGAATTGGTGCAGGGATTACGGGGGACGGTGCAGATCACCTTGGAAGAGACGACCCAATCGGCATGGTTGTACGATTTGCTGCAGCCCCATGTGAGCAAGGTAGTGGTCTGCAATCCGCGCAAGAATGCGCTGCTCAAGGTGGGCAACAAGAACGACAAACTGGATGCCAGGAAATTGGCGGAATTGCTGCGCGGCAACCAGTTATCCCCGGTTTATCACGGGCAGAACAGCGCGCGGGCGCTCAAGGAATTAGGCCGTGCTTATACGGTACTGACCGAAGACACGACCCGTGTGATGGCGCGCCTGAAGGCCATCTATCGCGGCCAGGTGGTGAGCACGCCGGGCAAGGCGCTTTATGGGCAGCGGCGGCGAGAGGAGCAGTTGCAGCTTCTATCGGCGAACAGCGCTCTGAAACAGCGTGCGGAGTATCTTTTTGAAGAACTCGACAGCTTGCGCACAGTACGGCACCGAGCACGCCAGGGGCTGATAACAGAGAGCCGCAAATTCGAGGCCGTCGAACTGCTGCGTAGCATCCCCTTCCTGGGGCCAATTCGCGCAGCCATTTTAATCGGACGCGTACAGACACCCTACCGGTTTCGCACCAAGCGGCAGTTCTGGAGCTACTGCGGATTAGGATTAGAGACGCGCAGCAGTGCGGATTACCGCATGGTCAAGGGCCAGATCCAACGCAGCAAGAAACCGGTGCAAATCACCGGACTGAATTTCCATCACAATCACGAGCTGAAGAACATCTTCAAGGGAGCGGCCACCACCGCCAGCATTCGTCCCGGGCCATTCCGGGAATATTACGAGAGTCTGATCGCCAAGGGAATGCAGCCGGAGATGGCTCGTCTAACCCTGGCGCGCAAGATAGCAACGATTGCTTTAATCCTATGGAAGAGAGGAGAACGCTTCGACGCAACAGAATTGCAAACACAAGCAGCTTGAGCGCGCTTAGAATCCAGGCCCAGTCTTCAGCTTCTCTGCTGCGATAGGGCGATCGGTTCTTGCGCTCTCGGTTCGAGGGTGAGGATCTAAACGAGGGATAGACGCATTGCCAACAGCGTGCAGTTTCATGGGGCACCATATCCCCCTTCGGATAACCGAAAAAAGCTATATGACCACGAGTCTCAGATAGAACCATGGTTGGCCATTCCGTTGGACCAATCGTTCTCTGCTTGATGGGTGCAAGGTACTGTTGGCCGTCTGTGATCGCATTATGAGAAATGCTGATCTAATTCAGCCGGGCTGGCGCTGCCAGCTGGTGCGCTATGGAAAAGCCGGTGGCTACGCCACCTCGGAAATCGCTCCGCGATTTCCGCTTTCCCACAGCGCCTACGGCTACTATCAACTCGACTCGGGACCGGATCGCGCCGCACTCAACACTTCGATCCATACAGCGCGGCCTCGCCGGGAGGGCTGGGATGTCAAAAGAAACTCCCCTCGCCGCGCTCGCGCCGAAGTTTTTTCTCTTGACATCCCCCTTTATAGAACCCTCGATTGGTGGCGGTTTTGGATCCATACTTCAAGCAGATCTAGGGTGCCCCAGGTCCGGTCATTGGCGCCACTCTCTGATCCCATTCCCTGACACCTGATCCCTGAAACCTGATCCCTGCAGCTTCAACTCCCACCAAAGAACCGGCGTTCGCCCTCTTTCGTGTCATGCCGTACACTTTATCCACTGCCTGCCTGGTTTGACCCCCCCGGCAAAGGCTCTTACCATAAAAGAAAGCACTGTTCTTTGGAGCGCTCGCTGTTAGTGACAGAAATGCCATTTTGGCAAAAGATGCCTATGCGGCAAGCGCGCCTATCTGGAAGGCATAACGTTGAGCTCAACCGAAACAATCGAACCCACGCCCAACCCCGAAGCAGCAACCCACGCAGGCGACGAGCATGCGGAGCACCCTACAAGCGGCCACGAGCATAACCATGCCGCTCCGACCCTGAATCCGGAGTGCACACGGCAAGTCGAAATCGAAATTTCCGCCGATGAAGTCTCGCGCAATTTCAAGACCATCACCCGGCGCTACCAGAAGATGGCTCGCATACCTGGATTCCGTTCAGGAAAAGTGCCTGAGTCGCTCATCCGCGAACGCTTCGCCAAACAAATACGCCAGGATGTCATCGAAGCCGTGCTGCCGGGCCACTTTCGCGAGTCCATCGCCGAGCAAAAGCTGCAGCCAATCTCCGAACCTCAAGTGACGAACCTGGAGCTTGAAGAAGGCAAGCCTTTGCGCTTTACGGCGGCGTTCGAGGCCCTCCCGGAGTTCTCGATCGAAGGCTATGAGCAGGTCACGGTGGAAAAGCCGGACGTGACGCTCACCGCTGATGAGCTGAACGACGAGATCCAGCGCATTCGCGATTCCCATTCTGTAATGGAGCCTGTGACTGAGGCGCGCCCGCTCGCCGATGGGGATTTTGCCGAGATCAGCTTTACCGGGCAGGTGCAATCCGGCACAACCGGGAACGAGGCGCAAGCCGCCGAGGACGCGGAGCCGATTGTAGGGCAAGACGTTTTGATCGAAGTGGGGGGCAAGAACACACTCGAGAGCTTCAACGCAGCGCTAAGCGGCGCTAGCGCCGGACAGCAATTGAAGTTCGAGGTGAGCTATCCGGAGGAGTTCGGCGAGCGCAAACTGGCCGGCAAGACGGTTGCCTACGATGTGGAAGTGAAGAGCATCAAGAAAAAAGTTCAGCCTGAGCTGAACGATGAGTTTGCCAAGGAACTCGGTGATTATCAGAGCTTTGCCGAGTTCTCTGAAAAGGTTCGCGAGATTCTGGCCAGGGAGAAGCGGCGGCGGCTGGAAAACGAAACCAAGAGCCGGCTGGTGGACGCATTGGCGGCGCGGTACGAGTTCCCGGTGCCGGAGTCGCTGGTGCAGCAGCAGATCGATGTGCGGCTGGATCGCGGGCTGCGTGCTCTGGCGGCGCAGGGCATGAGCACCGAAGAGATGCGCAAAATCGACTTCGATCGTCTGCGCGCCGCGCAAAGAGCGCCCGCGACCGCGGAGGTAAAAGGTTCACTTCTGCTCGATCGCATAGCCGATACCGAGCAGGTTCAAATTGCCGATGAAGAAGTAGAGAGCGAGCTGAACGCTATCTCTCTCCAAACAGAGGAACAGGTAGATGCGTTGCGCAAGCGTTTGACTGACAACGGTGGGCTGGCTAAAATCCGGGAACAATTGCGCCGGGAAAAAACAGCCCGTCTCTTGTATGAACGATTGCCGTCCTGATTTGAGGATTGGAAGAGCAGCAGGCCGGGATAAATGAAGTGTTTGCCCGAAGCGAGGAGTTCGGAAAACACTTTCCGTATGGGGAGAAAGGATTCATCATTCCCCACGCAGCCCCGAGAGACATGGATGTTTCAAATCGGGGCACAAAGCGGCTCCGCGAAGTGAGCCTAAGGAGTGTCATGGCGCTTGTACCTATGGTGGTTGAGCAGACGAGTCGGGGCGAGCGTGCCTACGACATCTATTCTCGTCTGCTTCGTGACAACATTATTTTTTTGGGAACCCCGATCGACGATCAGATAGCCAATCTGGTGATTGCACAGATGCTGTTTCTCTCCGGAGAGGATCCGGAAAAGGACATCCAGCTCTACATCAATTCCCCCGGCGGATCGATAACCGCGGGCTTGGCCATCTACGACACCATGCAGTTCATTCGCAACAGCGTGGTGACGTATTGCATCGGGCAGGCGGCGAGCATGGGTGCATTTCTGTTGATGAGCGGGGCCAAGGGAAAGCGATTCGCCCTGCCCAATTCGCGAATCCTGATTCACCAGCCTTCGATGGGCGGTCTTTCAGGCCAGGCCACCGATATTGATATCCACGCACGCGAGATTTTGCGCATCCGCGAGATCACCAACAAGCTGATGTCCACCCATACGGGCCAGACGCTGGAGAGAATCGAACGCGATGTGGAGCGGGATTTCATAATGAATGCACAACAATCCAAGGAATACGGCATTATCGATGAGATCATTGACAGACCACGCACCTGAGGTCCACCTGATACAGGTTAAAGGAGTCGCCGCATGAAGACGCCCAGGGGAACAGACGATACACTCCGTTGTTCTTTCTGCCATAAATCGCAGGATGCCGTAGCGAAATTGATTTCGTCACCCAGCGATTACCCGCGCGCCTACATTTGCGACGAATGCGTGGCCGTCTGCAATTCCATTCTGGAGGATGACCGGAGCGAAACGCCCGCCGGCTCTGCCCCCACTCACCTTCCCAAGCCGCAGGAAGTAAAGGCCTTCCTTGACGAATACGTAATCGGGCAGGAGCAAACTAAGAAAAAGCTGGCAGTAGCCGTCTACAACCATTACAAACGCATCCAGATGAACCGGACGCGGGGCAGCGATGTTGAGCTTTCCAAATCCAACATCCTGCTGGTGGGCCCCACGGGAAGCGGCAAAACTCTTCTGGCGCACACCCTGGCCAAGATGCTGGACGTGCCCTTCGCCATCGTGGACGCAACCACGCTGACCGAGGCGGGCTATGTAGGCGAAGATGTGGAGAATATCATCCTCAAACTGCTGCAGTCCGCTGACGGAGACGTGGCGCGGGCACAGACCGGCATCATCTACATCGATGAGATCGATAAGATTGGCCGCAAGGACGAAAATCCTTCCATTACCAGAGACGTCTCCGGTGAGGGCGTGCAGCAGGCGCTGCTCAAGATCCTGGAAGGCACGGTGGCAAACGTGCCGCCGCAAGGCGGGCGCAAGCATCCGCACCAGGAATTTACCCCGGTGGACACGACCAATATTCTGTTCATCTGCGGCGGGGCGTTTGTCGGGCTGGAACGGGTGATCGGCCGCCGGGTAGGTAAGAAGGCCCTGGGCTTCAAAGCTCTCTCCGACAAAGATGCGCAGGAGGCCGGCAGCATGCCAGCGCAACGCGATACGGAACTCTTGCGTCGCGCCGAGCCTCAGGACCTGATCAAGTTTGGCCTGATCCCCGAATTTGTAGGCCGTCTGCCTGTCATGGGCATTCTTGACGAGCTGGATGAAGCCGCGCTGGTAGAGATTCTTACCAAGCCGCGCAACGCGATTCTGAAGCAGTATCAGCGTCTCTTCGAATATGAAGGCGTACGGCTGATCTTCGCCGAGGAGGCTACCAACGCCGTTGCCAGAGAGGCGTTGAACCGCAAGGTAGGCGCCCGCGGATTGCGGATGATTCTGGAAGAGTTGATGCTTGACCTCATGTACCACCTCCCCAGCAATAAGAAAATCAAAGAGTTGGACATCACTGCAGAAATGGTGCAGAAGCGCGATCTCTCCGTGACCCTGTTGGAGAAGGCCGGGTAGAACGTTTTCTTGCCCCAATTCTGAAAAATGCGTCGCGTCCACGCACGAAACATCCAAGTAGATGTGGAAGAGATTTCGTTTTTTTTCAAAAATGGAACCTCAAGTGCAACCAAGCCGGGTGTACCCCAGACCTGGGTCTTGCCTGCGCGCCGATAGCAAACCAAGAGTGAAGTGCCTCCCCGGCTGAGTGATGTCGTTTGACCTGCCAGAATATTGAAAGATCCGGGTTAGCTTCGCGAACCTGGGCGCCGGAATTTGTGGCACGGTCTGCTCCTCGCGATTCAGCAGGTTCAAAAGCAGGAGCCGCTCATACCCTAAAAACGGTATTTCAACGTCGAATAGGATGGCGGCAAAGTAGAAGGTTAGGTTGAACCAATATTGATGATATTGATGACTGCAAGTTCCCGGCCGGCCGAAGAGTGGATGTAACCCTCCCTTTGTCTGTATAAGGGAGAGAGGGAAAGGAAATCGCGTGACACAAGCAAAGGAACACCGGGAGAAAGGCGATCTTCGCAAACTGCCCATGATGCCCATTCGGGACATGGTGATTTTCCCTTACATGATGACCCCGTTCGTTGTGGGACGCGAGTCGAGCGTACGGGCGCTCGAAGAAGCATTGACCGGAGACCGCAAAATCTTTCTGGCCACGCAGCACGACGCAGGCATCGATGAGCCACGGCCTGAGGATATTTTCCCCGTGGGGACCATCGGCAACATCGTGCAAAGCGTGAAGATGCCGGACGGCAATATCAAGGTATTGGTGGAAGGACTGGAGCGAGCCAAGGCTGTCGACATCAACGATTCGGACGGCTTTTTCGTGGCGACAGTCCGTGTAAGCAAAGCGCAATTCGAGGTGAACCCGCAGATCGAACAGGTGATGCAGCGGGTGACTTCCCTGTTCGAGCAGTACGTCAAACTGCAACAGTCGTTGAACTACGAAACCATGATCGCCGCGGTACGCATGGACGATCCGGCCAAGCTCTCCGATACCATTGCCGCCAATCTCCAGCTTTCCATCGATGAAAAGCAGGAGCTGCTCGACATTTTCGATCCGGCCGAGCGTCTGGCCCGGGTCGCCGACGTACTCGATGTCGAGATCGAAAAGCTGAACATGGATCGCAGCATTCAGAGCCGGGTAAAACGGCAAATGGAGCGCGCGCAAAAGGAGTATTACCTCAACGAAAAGATCAAGGCCATTCAGAAGGAGCTTGGACGCGGGGAGAAGAGCGAGTTTGACGAATTGCGGAAGAAGATTGAAGTCGCCGGCATGCCGCAGGACGTCTTCGACAAGGCCATTCAGGAGCTTAAAAAGCTCGAAGCTATGCCGCCCATGTCGGCGGAGTCAACCGTCTCCCGGAACTATCTGGATTGGCTCCTGGCGGTGCCTTGGAAGAAGCGCAGCAAGGAGACGCGCAGCGTCGATCACGCCGAGAAAGTTCTCAATGCCGATCACTACGGTCTGGAGAAGATCAAGGAGCGGATACTGGAGTTCCTCGCGGTGCGGCAGTTGGTGAAGAATCCCAAAGGATCGATCCTATGCTTTGTAGGACCTCCGGGAGTCGGAAAGACCTCCCTGGGAATGTCCATCGCCAAGGCTACAGGCAGAAAGTTTGTCCGCATGTCCCTGGGCGGAGTGCGGGATGAAGCCGAAATCCGCGGACACCGGCGCACTTACATCGGCGCCCTGCCAGGACAGATTATCCAGTCCATGAAGAAGGCGGGAACGAAGAACCCGGTTTTCATGCTGGACGAGGTGGACAAGATGGCTTCCGACTTCCGCGGCGATCCGGCTTCTGCGCTGCTGGAGGTGCTTGATCCGGAGCAGAACGGGAGTTTTCAGGATCATTATCTGGATGTCGAGTACGACCTGTCGCAGGTGCTCTTTGTAGCCACTGCCAATGTCCTGCACACCATTCCAGCCGCCCTGCAGGATCGCATGGAGATCCTGCGCCTGCACGGATACACCGAGGCGGAAAAACTGGAGATTGCCAAGCAGTATCTGCTCAAGAAACAGCGTGCCGCCACCGGCCTGACCGACAAGAACGCCGCCTTTGCCGACGACGCGCTGGTTGATATCATTCGCGGCTATACCCGTGAAGCCGGAGTCCGCAACCTGGAGCGGGAGATCGGCAACGTCTGCCGCAAGGTGGCTCGCCGCGTGGTGCGGAACGGGCCGAAGCACAAGGAAGAAATCACCGCGCAGAACCTGAACGATTTTCTGGGTGTGGCCAAGTTCCGCGATTCCCAGGTACACGAAACCAGCGAAGTGGGCCTGGTGACCGGCCTTGCCTGGACTGAAGTCGGTGGAAGCATCCTTTCCACCGAGGTGCAGGTGCTCGATGGAAAGGGCAAGTTGACCCTGACTGGCCAACTGGGCGATGTCATGCAGGAATCGGCGCAAGCTGCCCTTTCATACATGCGAAGCCGCTCTCGCCATCTTGGACTTCCACGGGATTTCTACCGCAACCTGGACATTCATGTGCACGTGCCGGAAGGCGCCATTCCCAAAGACGGCCCCTCGGCGGGTATCACGATTGCGACCGGATTGGCGAGCGCATTGGCCAAGGTACCGGTCCGCCGGGACATCGCCATGACCGGCGAAATTACCCTGCGGGGAAAAGTCTTGCCCATCGGCGGATTGAAGGAAAAACTTCTGGCAGCGCATCGGGCCGGAATTTTTGAAGCCATCCTCCCGCGTGAAAACGAGAAAGATTTGGCGGAGTTGCCGGACAATCTGCGCAACGCAATGAAGCTGCACTTTGTGGATCAGATGGACGATGTGCTGAAGCTAGCGCTGGAAGGGCCTCTCCCTGAGTTGCGCGAGGAAACGCCGGATGCCCTAACGACCGTTACACCCCCAGCCGCCGGCGACCAGGTGGTCGCGCATTAAGCGGAGAATCCCGGGTCCCAGAATCGGGCCCCGGGGCACCTATTTTTGCGGCGCTCTGGGCTCCCGCTTTAACGTCCCTTGCAGGACTTTCAAAAACAAAATCTGAACCGCTACAAAACCGGGTGGCCCAGGTCCCGATTCTGGGACCTGGGATTCTCCGGCGAAAAAAACGCCGTATGCGCCTGATAACCAAATTTCTTCTTTCCGCTACATCTCCCGACCAATTTCCCGCCGCGGCGGCTCCTGAATTTGCCTTCCTGGGCCGCTCTAATGTAGGTAAATCAAGCCTAATCAATGGATTGCTAGGAGAGAAGGCGGCCAAGGTCTCCGCCAGTCCGGGGCGCACTCGGGCGATCAACTTTTTTGCGCTTTTGGATTCGCCCTCGGCCCGGGAGCCTCGCTTGCTGTTTGCCGACCTGCCCGGGTATGGCTACGCTAAGATATCTAAATCCATCTCCGCGGAGTGGCCCAACTTCATCAATCCCTATCTTGAAGAGCGGCCCAACCTGAAGCTTTGCATCTGCTTGATCGACAGCAACATCCCGGTACAGCCGAGTGATCTGCAACTGATCGATTCTCTCAAGGAGATGAGACGGGAATTTCTGGTCGTAGGAACCAAGGCCGACCGGCTCTCCGGCAATGAACGCTCCAGAGCCGTCACCCGGCTCAAACAAGGCTTGGGGCTGGATGATTTGTTGCTCTGCTCGGCGAAAACGGGTCTTGGGGTAAAGAGGACTGTGGGCGCGAATACTCTAGGAACCTTGGATGCCCCATGTCTGGCGCGCTTTTGCGCCAGATGTGGGAAACCGCGAATCTCTCCGCTCCGCTTCGCTCCGGTCGAGATGACAAAGTAGGTGTAGTTGCCAATCAAGTCTTCCGCAACCCAATTTTCATCCCCTTGGGTGGGCCGCAGGCCCTTGAACACTCCGGTCGAGATGACAAAGTAGGTGTAATTGCCAACCAAACCCTCCTCACCCGATTTTCATCCCTTGAGTGAGCCGCAGGCCCTTACCAGGCGGAGTACGGCTGCCCGTCGCCCCCGCTCTGCTCCGAACCGCTATGAACATCACTGATACCGGGATCGGTCTGGTCGGGACTAGCGATTGAATCGTCCATGGTCGGCACCCAGGTGCTTGAACTGTTGGTCATCGGGTCCTTGGGAATCGCTCTGAGGTAGCCGGCGCTGACCAGATCGTCCAAGGATTGCGGCGCCTTGTTCTTATCATTCGTATAGGCGTCGATGGCGTCGCGCATCACGTGAAGATCTTCTTTGAGGACCGCCTCATGCGCGGCCTTGATGGAGGAGACGTATGCGGGAATAGCGATAGAGGCAAGAATGGCGATGATGAGCATCACCACCATCAATTCGATAAGAGTGAAGCCGGAGGCACGATCCTGCGGGGGCGCGGAGTTCGCGCCAGAATCGAACCTGCATCGGGATGGAGAGCCGCGCCTCATAACAGAGTTACCAATCGGAGTACTTCGTTCCATCCAGCCCCGTGCCCTGCGATTTGGAGTAGACATCAAAGACATTCTGCCCGCCCCATGAGTCGCTGTTGGTATCGTCCTGCATGGAGCGCATTCCCCAATCGGCCTTGCCGGTCATCGGATCGACTGGAATGCGGCGCAAAAACTTGAGCTTTTTGCCTTGCACATCCACACCGTTGACCAGCGTATCCAGGTCCGGAGGATAGCCCTGGCTATCCAGCTTGATTTGAAAGAGGTTCTTGTCGGCTGCATCCTTGTACCTGTCGATGGCATCGCGCATCTGCCAAAGGTCATAGCGCAATTCCCTTTCCCTCTCCCTTTGGGCGCGAAAGCGGGCCAAAGGAATCGCCGCGGAGGCCAGGATGGCAAGAATGGCCACGGTTACGATCAGCTCGATCAGCGTGAGCCCGGCTTCTGATCCGGATTCTCTGGCCAGCCGAGCCCTTGAAATGGAATGCATCGGAATATCCCTACTGGACATGTACCCAAGCCTGCGATCCGGCGATCTCGGCGGATTGCTGCGCGCTATTCTTAGCCGATGCGCGAACGATGTTGAGCGCCGCGTCTCCAGGGGCCTTGGCCTGGAAGGTCAGGAGGCATACGGTTCCCGATCCGTTCACCCCAGCGACCCCTGGCGGACGCGATGCAGAGACGACGACCATGCCATTGCCATCATCGCGGTGAACCAGAGCGACGGCCTGGCCATCATGGCCGAGAAAGTCGCCGCTATCGACGTTGATCAGTGAAAGCTTGCTTGGGTCATAGTGCAACATCATGGGAACAGAAAAGACATCCTGCCCCCCGGAGAGATTGACGGCCACTTGCAAGGTGGCGCCCGCTTTGACTGGGGCGGTTGGCGGCACAAGTTGCATGCTCAGCGCATGGTTCTGCGCTCCCGCCCCTAAGGCATTGGACGATGCGGCCCCGCGCGGCGTAATCGACGGCGGAGCAGGCGGCGGCGGGCTGGGCACGGCCGGCGGAGCGGTTTCATTGGAATTCCGTCGCACGGGCAATGTCTGGTCCGCAAGACGTAGCTGAATGTTGGAGCCCGTCCCGGTATCTATTTCTCTCAGGTTCAGCGGGCTCAGGGTGGTGCCGCGAACGATGTGCGGCGTGAGCATGAAGACGATCTCATCATCCTTCACTTCACGCTCCTGCGAGCTGAAGAGGTATTTGAGGATTGGAATCTCTCCCAGTCCCGGGGTTCCTCCAACCGTGAGAAGATTCTGCTTCTCCAAGAAGCCGCCGAGAATGTTCACTTCGCCTTCCTTGAGGCGGACTGTCTGCTCGGCGGTGTGCTGGCTGATGATCGGCTCGGTGATACCGCCGATATTGGTCTGGCCAGATTCCTGAGAAGAGACAATCTTGATCTTCAGCGTGACATCGCGATCATAGTGAACAATCGGCGTGATCTCGATCTCGACCCCGACATCGAGATAGGTGAACTGGGTGTTGACCAGGGAGCTCACGATGGCTGTGGCAGCGCCCGTTTGGTATGACCCGGTAGCCACAGGGATCCGGGAGCCGATTTTCAGGTCGGCTTTCTGCCCATCGCTGGCGCGGATACTCGGGTTCTGCAGCACCTTGGTGTCAGAGTCGGAGAGGAGCAGATTGGCGGTGGCCGCCCCAACGGTTACGGCAAAATTCGTGCCATTGAGATTGGCGAGATTGTTCAGCGTGAGATTTTGCGTCGTGGTGCTTGTAGTGGTGGTGCCAGTGGTTCCACTGGTGGGGGTGGTGCTGGTCGCGTTCGGCGGCTGTAATTGCACGCCGAAGCTTCCCGGCAACTGGAGCCCCAGGTTTCGTGTTTTGTCGCGACTTACTTCGAGCAGGGCCACATCGACGACCACCTCCGGCCGCGATTTGTCCAGGTCGTTGATGAGCTTTTGCGCCAGCAGAAGCTCGTCCGGGGTAGCGCGCATCACAATCGCGTTCTGGCTGGGCACGCCGTAGAGCTTGGCGTTGGCCAGCAGGTTGCGCAAAGCGGTTTGGATGTCATTGAGATCGCTGGCTTGCGCGGTATTGGCGAGATAGAAGGTTTGCACCGCCTCATCTTCCAGTTCCTGGCGCTTGGCCCGGGTGTTTGCCGCGACAAAGATTGTATTGGCTGTGACGGGGTGCCAGAAGGTCCCGGAAACCGTGCCGATGATGCGCAATGCATCCAAAAGAGAGACGTTGGCCAGATCGACCTGAATTCGCTTGGATGTATATTCGGGATCGAAAAGCACGTTGATGCCGGCTGCCTTGCCCACGGTTTCGTAGACGATCTTGCTGTCTTCGGTCATGTGCAGCGTAATGGGCTCATTCGAAATGGGCGCGAGCTGAATGGGAGAGCCCACTTCACTGAGTTCGCTCGCCTCTCCCCTGGAAATCGAGGTTTCCTGATCTTGCACCGGGGTGGAAAGCTTTTCCTTGATGGCTTGAATGTCCTGGCGGGCGAGCTCGTTGCTAGGATCGATTTCGAGCGCGCGCAAAAACTCGGTGAGAGCGTCGGTATCGTTTCCTTCCGCGTGGAGTTTTTCTCCACTGGAAACATGCGCGGCGGCTGCGGGAAAGCGGGTGCGCGCCCAAGCTGTCTTATAGCGGAGATCCTTTGGATCCTTCTTGTAAGCCTGGGCATAGTCTTCATAGGCCGTCACGATATCGTCTTTCGCCTCGGCCAGTTGACCTTGCTTATACAGGCTTTTAGCTGAGGGTTCGCGCGCCTGCAAGCAAGGGGTGGCGAGGCAGAGGAAAACAGCGACAGCGGTAGGTAGGGCCCAGTTCATCTTCCGGCGATTCATTACACTCCCAGATTGCCAACCGGCTTCCGTTGGAAAGATTACAGATACCCTGTTCTGCTTACGCCCCGGCACACCGGGACGAGTTGCAAGGGACCCGGCGGCGTCCCAGCCAACAAGCTTTTCAAGGGGGACCCGAAGCCCGCGGCTCGGCTGCACAAAACCAGCCTCCACCGGGCGCGATCTTAGAAAAGAACCGGAGTCAGACTGGTAAAGTATAGCACCGAGGCGTCGCCCATGCTCGCGCAACGCGCATGCTAGCATGGGGCTTTACACCAAAATATATGCCGCGGCAAGTGAGTCAACCCACCACTGCATCTCCTCAAAAAGCCAAGCCTCGCGAACCGGTAGCCGCCGGTGAGAGAGATGCCGCAGTGAACCGTTCGGCGGGACACAATTACTTTCTGCTCGACAGATTCGAGGCGGGCATCGCCCTGCGCGGAACCGAAGTGAAATCGATCCGCGAGGGCAAGGCAAACCTCAAGGACGCTTACGGCATCGTCTCCAACGGCGAGGCGTTTCTGCTGAACGCGCACATTGGCCCCTATTCGCACGGGAACTCGTTGAATCACGAGGCGCTCCGCACCCGGAAATTGCTGCTTCACCGTGAAGAACTCAGAAAGCTATTGGGAAAGACGCAGCAGAAGGGTTTAACGCTCGTTCCCACCAGACTCTATTTTCGCAATGGGCGGGTGAAGTGCGAATTGGCGGTAGCCAAAGGCAAGCAGGATTGGGACAAGCGCGAAACCGAGCGGCGGCGCGAAGACGAGCGTGAAGCCAGAGCAGCGATGGCGCGCAGCCGCAAGCAATGATTTCGGGTGGAACCCCCCGCATGGCATCAATGTCCGGAAACTTGTGCTTTTGAAGCTCCTCCTGTCCGCGGGAAGGGCAGCCTAGAATCGATACCGCAGCGAGAGTTGGAGCTGCCTCGGATTGCCAAGCGATTTCTGCGTAACTTCGCCGAACTGGGCTGAAAGCGGGTTCATTTGCAAACCGCCAGCCTGGCCGGAGGGAGCAGACGGCCCGTTTGAAGCCCAGTTGGGATGGTTGATGAAGTTGTAGGCTTCGGCGCGAAACTCGAATCCGGTCTGTTCATTGATGGGGAACTGCTTGGATAAGTTGAGATTCCAATTCTGCATACCGGGCTGGTAGATCTCATCCCGGATACCAGACTGCAGATTGAATGTGCCCGCTGCGGGCTGGGTAAAAATCGGAGATCCGTCGCCGTTCGTTGTGGTGAAATATTTTGCGTTGCCGCCGTATCCGGCAAATTTCTTTTGCATCACCGGAGTTCCGTTCCTCACCCAGAATTGCCCCTCTGTGGTATTGCCGCCGCAACCGAAACTGCCGGTTTCTCCTACTCCGGCATAGTCGTTGTTGGTTCCGACTCCGCAGGGTGTGCCGCTCTGGAATTGAACGTTGCCGCTAAGCGTCCAGGCGCCAAGGAGTTTGTCTGCGAGCGTCCGCTGTGACTTGAAGAACGGCAGATCGTAGAGATAGTTCACCAGCAGGATGTGGGGGGTATCGTACTCGGAAGGTCCCCAGAGATTGTTCGTGTAGTAGGTGTCAGGCATGATGTCGCGGTAATTGGAGCTGTTGTCCAGGCTCTTCGAGAAGGTGTAGCTGACGCCGAACATCGAGCCGGCCGTGAAGCGCCGGTTCCAGGAAACCTGCAGTGCGCTGTACAAGGCACTCCCATTGCTTTGCTCCTGCTGGATCGCGGCGTAGCCTTTATAGGGGCGCGCCTCCGCCAGGATGTAACTTGGGATCTTACCGGGATTGGCTTGCAGAGCGCCAGCGGCGGGCTGGTTGATGTCGAACACTCTCCAATTTTGCAGACCGCGAGCTCCCACATAGGCGACCGATAATACCGAACTCAGCGGAAGCTCCCGCTCGATGGTGAAGTTCCAGTTCCATCTCGTGGGAGGCGACAGATTCTTGGCCAGCGAGGTGACCGTGAGTGGAGCGTTTAGGTTCGGCGTCAAGGAGGCGCCCGGGTTGTCGACCGACACGTTGTTCACCGTGAGAAACGGCTGGAAGGGAGAATTGCCGCCAGGGAAGATATTGTCCAACAGCCCCATGCGGGTCACGAACTCGCCGGCTCCGGCGCGCACCACGGTTTTGGGGTCGAGCTGATAGGCAATGCCGAGGCGCGGCTGAAACTGGTTGGTGATATTTACGTACGTTTTTGAGATTTGCGGCGCGAACAGGCCGGTGCACGGCTGGCCGGCGCAAGCGGTCGAGTTCGGCGCCGCGGCCGGAACACGGCCATTGGCAGAGCTGGGGAACTTACTGAAACCCGGAATAACCATGCCATTGTAGGGGTTGCCCGTGCCTAGGATGACGTAGCCGGTACTTGGATCGATCTGCGGAGCCTGTGCGGGATTATAGGAACCCGGATCGAAATAGTCAGCGTTTCCCCATAGCGGGTAATAAGGAACGGTAGAGGTTACGCGGAAGCCGTAATCGAGGTGCAGCTTGTCGTTGACCTGCCATGCGTCCTGGATAAACTCCTCATACATTTGGCCGCGCCAGGCAGTGTAGGATTTTGGGCCGATCTCGGTGTAGCTGTCAGCCAAGCCGAGGGCGAGGTTGGCCAAACCGACGCCCGAGGTGGCCCCATAACCGGTTCGCGGATCGGTGAATACGAAGGTGCCGTTCTGGTTGCTGCTGCCGCCGGGAACGGTGCTGACGTTGATCTGGTCGTTGTCATTCTCGCCGGAGTACTCAAAGTAGAATCCCCCCTTGACCGTGTGATTTCTCCATACCTTGGTCAGACTGTCCGAGGCGGTATAGATCATGCCCGAAGAGTGCGATGGGTAAGGACCGCCGGCCAAGCTATAGAACGTTGGAACGGTGACGGTGGGAATCTTGTTGGGCGCGGCCTTGCCTCCGGGCAGGATGTATGGAAAGTCGATTCCGAGCGTCTGCCGGTTGAAGCCGGCGAGCGCGGTGTTTACCGGGATGTAAACGTCATCGATGCTGAGGCTCGCCCGGGCCTCGTTAACGGTGGATGAATTGAAGGTCCATGTCCAGCCCAGGGCGTTGGTCTGGTTCGGGCGATTGAAGTACTTGCCGGTCAGACCCGATCCCTGATCGAAGGGTTGGTATTCGAAATAAGTGGCGTTCGCGCGCCGGAACTCGATGTGGTGTTTCTCATTCGGCAGGTAGTCTACGTTAATAACTCCCTTCCGTTGATTGATCGGATGCGCTGCCTGGGCAATCCAATTCTGGTTACTATTCGACGAATATCCAGGGGTTGGTGCGGGATAGGCGTTGAGAATGGCCATGCCATTCGGGCTCAGTTGGCCCGGTGGAATAACGTTGTTCGGATAAGCCACGCAGGTTGAGGCGCCCAATTTCGGGCAGGTCTTGGGGTTGTAGATTTTCGTATTGCTGTACCAGGGATTGGAACTAAGCAGTTCGCTGAAGTTACCTTGGCGCATCAGTGCGGTGGGCACGGCTTGCGTCTGGGTATCGGAGAAGCGGTACCGGGTCCAGTCTTGGTTCACGAACCAAAAGGACTTCCGCCTCAGTTTTTCTGTGAACGCTAGCTTAGGGATCCAAACCGGGCCGCCTACGGCAAACCCGAATTCGTTATAGACAAAGGGCGGAGCGAACTTGGTTGTGGAGCTTTGGTTGCGCGTCCAGGTATTGGCGTTCATGGCCGAATTGCGGAAGTACTCGTACAAGGCGCCGTGGAAGCTCGAGGTTCCGCTCTTGGTCACAATGCGCACCTGGCCGCCGGCGGCGCTGCCGTATTCCGGCGCATAATTGGCCGTAAGCACCTGCATTTCCTGTACGGCGTCGACGCTGGCGACGCCGATGATTGCGCCGTTGCCGCGGGTGCGAACTGCCGGAGCGCCGTCAAACGTAACCATGGTGTCCTGGGTGCGGGCTCCGTTAATCTCGAAAGGATTCGAGCCGCCGACCGCGAAGTTGAAATCTCCCATGGACGAAGAACCGCGAACACCCGGTAGGAGCCCCGCCATGTAAAGAGGATTGCGGCCGTTCAGCTCCTGGTTTTGAATCTGCTGGCCGGTGACCTCGCTTTGCACCGCGCCCGATTGAGTCTGTAAGACCGATGCCGTTCCCGACACTTCGATGGTCTGGGTCGCCTCGCCCACCGAGACATTGGCGTCAAGGGAAATGGTGCTATTGGGCTCCAGCTTGTTGTGGCTGCTGGTGAACTTCTTAAATCCCTTCGCCTCCGCTGTCATGCTGTAATAGGCGGGCAGAAGGCTAGGGACGGTGTAATGACCCTGCGCATCTGTGGAAACGGTGTGCACCTCGCCCGTCCCCTCGTTTTGGACGGTCACACTCGCGTTGGGCACCACCGCCCCAGACTGATCTCTGACAAATCCGACGATCGTACCCACGTCGGACTGTGCGAACGCAGCAACAGAGAAGAAGAAGGAGATAGAGATGATTAGCGCGGCACAGAGATACGAGATGCTTGCAGGTATGGCTTTCCGCATGGGAGCCTCCTAAAATCAGATTTGAAAAGGATTTTTCCGTGGCTGAATCGCCTCTGAACTAGCGTCACCGGACTGCGAAACCGGCATCTTTTCATGTGGTCTCCGATGACGAGACAGTCGGGCCCATCTTGGATGTGTCTTGCACCGTTTGGAAGGGGTCTACCCGGTGTTTACACCGGTTTTTCACTCGTCTCATCGACGCGCTCGTCTGTTCTCCAGGAATCTGGAGGCACGCTTGGAAATTCGGTAGGCTTGCCGTAACTCCTATGAAAAGAATCGAGTAGCGGATTTTATCGCCTATTCACCGCAGGATCTGATACCTTCCGTGGGTGGGCGCAATGGACGACAGCGACGTCTCACAACCAGGCTTCAAAGTCGGCCCTCAAGGGCCCGCGGTAAGCCCCGATGTACAACTCGCTTCCACATGGAAACCTATTGTTGATCTGGCCGCCGAGCCCCGCTGGCAGCTAGCTCAGCGCATCGTCGCAAGCCGGAGCTTTGCTAAGTCTGGTTTCTTGTCCGGTTTTCTTCTCTATGTGTGTGAACGCGAGATTACAGGAAAGACGGGCGAGATCAGCGAACATCAGATCGGCGTTCACGTCTTTGGGCGCCGGCCCGGCTACAGTCCCGGAGAAGACAACATCGTCAGGAACTATGCGCGTCAGCTCCGCCAACGCCTGGACCAATATTTCCTGGACGAAGGCAGAGACGAGGAGCTTCGCGTCAGCATTCCTCGTGGAAAATATGTTCCTGTCTATTCCTGCAATCGCTTCCAAAACCGGCCGCGGCTTGTCGAACCGGAGCACGAGAGGAATGACAGTGCCGCTTTGCAATCGATCGCGGCCCCAGCGGTATCCGCGCGGCCCTCTCCGAGCCCCCTCGGGCTTGTTCTTTATCTTGGACTATCCATATTGTTCGGCATTCTGACAATTGCCTGGATGGCCACGCACCGGGGATCCTCGCAGCCTGCAGATCCGTCGCACCCGTTGTGGGCACAACTTTTCGACAAAAATCGCCAGACATTGATTGTGCCCTCCGACGATGGAATCGTCATGATCCAGAACCTGACCGGTCATCTGGTTCCTTTATCCGAATACATCAATCGCGACTACCTCTCTCTCAAGAGCCCCTACAACATCGATCCGCAGAATATGAGGGATCTGGATGCGCAGCGCTACACGAATGAGACGGATCTGAATGCAGTGCTGAGGTTCTCGCGGCTTCCGCAGGCAAGCGCAGGTCGTCTCACGGTGCGCTATGCGCGCGACCTCCACATGGAAGACCTCAAAGATGCGAACGCTATTCTTCTGGGATCCAGTTTTTCGAATCCCTGGGTTGAGCTATTCCAGAAAACCCTCAATTTCGAGTTTCAGTATCAGCCTCGTCCAAATTCTTCTCAGATAGTAAACAGGCATCCGCAGGCCGGCGAGCCGCCTGTCTACGCCAATGATGCGAGCGGTCCCTCGCATCGCACCTATGCTGTCGTTGCACTCGTGCCCAATCTCAACGACACGGGATGGGTCCTGCTGCTAGAAGGGCTCACGATGGCGGGAACTCAGGCGGCGGTGGACACTGTTTTCGATCGCGGCGTCATGGGGCCCATCCTGGGCAACTTCAGGGATACAAGCGGTTCTCTGAACTCCTTTGAGATCCTGATTGAAACGCGAAGCTTCGGCTCGGATTCGCCGCAGGCCAACATCCTCGCGACTAGAATTCATGAGAAGAGGTAAAGGAGCGGGGCAAGGATGAAGACAGAACTTCTATCGGGCGGCTTATCGGAAACAGCCGGCGAGCTACTGGTGGTCTTCGCTTTCGACGATTCGGAGAAGGACGGGCGCCGGACGAAAGAGAAGGATGCCAAACCAATCGTTAAAGTGCTGACCACGGATCAAGCTGTCCTCAAGGCAGCAGATACGATCGCAAACAGCGGTGAATTCTCGGCGGGAAGCTGCGAAACGGTCCTGCTCCACTCTCCCGATGGGCTGAAGGCGAACCGCCTCCTGATCGTTGGCGTGCGTAAGCCAACGGCGCCAGAGATACGCAAGGCGGCAGGAACGGCAGTTCGCTTTGCCAAGCCGCGCAAGGTGCGGAATCTGGCCGTTGCAGTGCCTATAGCTGAGGGGCTGGACCCATCTGTTGCGGCCCGCGCCGTAGTCGAAGGCGCTTATGTCGGCGACTTCGACCCCGACACCTACCGCTCCGACCGCCAGGACAAGAGCGTCGAGCAATTGACGGTGATCGTTCAAGACCGGGCGGCCGCCCAGACGGGCTTTGACGAGGGCAATATCATCGGCGGGGCGCAGAACTTTGCCCGCTCGCTGGTCAACGAGCCCGGCAACCGGCTCACGCCGACGGTGCTGGGAGAGCGCGCCAGGGAAATGTGCCGGCAATACGGGATGAAATGCGAGGTCTATGGCGCCGCCAAGCTGAAAGAGCTGAAGATGGGCGCTTTCTGGAGCGTATCCCAGGGATCGGACGAGGCACCGGCCTTGATTGTGATGACTTATGAACCTGCCAACGCGCCCGCGAAACCGGTGCTCGGCCTGGTAGGAAAGGGCATCACCTTCGATACCGGCGGAATTTCCATCAAACCCGCCGATGGAATGGAGAAGATGAAGTACGACATGGCCGGAGGAGCGGCAATGATCGGAGCGATGCAGGCAATCGCCCAATTAAAGCCGGCAGTCAAGGTCATCGGCATCGTCTGCGCGGCCGAGAACATGCCCTCCGGCAAGGCCCAGAAGCCCGGCGACGTCCAGATCGCCATGTCCGGCAAAAGCATCGAGATCATCAATACGGACGCGGAGGGCCGGCTGGTGCTGGCTGACGGGCTTAGCTATGCCAAGCAGCTTGGCGCAACTCACTTAATTGACGCCGCGACCCTTACCGGCGCTTGCGTGGTGGCGCTGGGCATGATCAACGCGGGAGCCTTCTCGAATGACGATGAAACCTATCAACGCTTCGCCGACGCGCTTCAAATATCCGGCGAGCGCTTCTGGAGGCTTCCGGTCGAAGAGGAATATGGCGAGATGATCAAATCCAACATCGCCGATATTATGAACACCGGCGGCAGCCGGTGGGGCGGCGCGATCACGGCTGCCATGTTTCTCAAGGAGTTCGCCGAAGAGACACCTTGGATCCATCTGGATATCGCCGGCGTCGCCTGGATGGAAGAACAGAAGCCTTGGATCGCGAAGGGCCCGTCGGGGGTTCCGGTGCGCAGCATCGTGGAGTGGGTGCGCAGCTACGCAAGATAGCTTTCAGCGGCTAAAGCCGCTCAATTTTTCAAGTAATTACGGCACGACTCAAGTCGTGCCCTGATACAAAGCCATAGTTTTTCAACGGACTGTTTTGCCCCTTCTTCTTCGTCTTTTGCTTTTCTTTCATTCCCGAAGGGAATCTGCTTGTATCGCAGCGCCGGCACCATAGCGCAAAGAGCAAAAAGCAGATTCCCTTCGGGAATGACAGAAAGAAAAGCAAGAACGGCAGAAACTGATTCCTACAGAAAGAAAAGCAATACAGAAGCCCGGAGCGTCCCAGGTCCCGGAATCGGGACCTGGGGCTCCCCGGGGTAAGGCTCTACGAAGCAGCTTTCATCTGCTGAGGCGAGGCGCTGAACTGCTGAACGATCCTCTCGTTGAAGACGGGGAGATCATCCGGTTTCCGGCTGGTCGTGATGCCCTTGTCAGTCACTACAGGCTCATCTACCCACTGACCCCCGGCGTTGGAGATGTCGGTGCGGAGCGATGGCCACGAAGTCAGCTTCTTGCCCTTCGCTATACCCGCTTCCACCAGCATCCAGGGACCGTGACAGATCGCGGCTATCGGTTTGCCCGCAGCGGCGAACTCCTTCACAAAACTCACCGCCTTGGGCTCCAGCCGTAGCTTGTCGGGATTGATAACTCCGCCTGGCAAAAGCAGCGCGTCATACTCCGATGCCTTGGCGCCTTCGAGCGACTTGTCTACGCGAATTTTGTCGCCCCATTCGGTGAACTTCCAGGCCTTGATCTCACCTTGCTTAGGCGAAATAACCTGTGCCGTCGCGCCGGCTTCTTCGAGCGCCTTCTTAGGCTCAGTCAGCTCAACCTGTTCGACTCCGTCTGTAGCTAGAATGGCAACTTTCTTGCCTTGCAATTTTCCACTCATAAAAGCATCCTCCATCGCGATTTCTCCCACGATTCTTATGATTTAGAGGCCAGCGAGGGAGCAGCCGTTGCCACCTGCCGGCGCGAGGAAAAAGTAAATTGTGAATGTGAATTGTTGGCAAAAATACTCGCCTTCAGGGGCACCCTGAGTGCTTAATTGAGACAGCCCTGCATTGGAGGATGAAAGTGCCGAAAGCCAGAATTGATCAACTTTGTCAAAATGATCGAACTTACCGAGGGAAGTCTCCTGTTTTACCCATGCTGCTCGCATCGTTGCTCGTCGCGGGCCTAACTGCATGCAACTCCGGAGGACCCGGCAGCAGCACGATTACCCTGAACGGAGCCGGCAGTACGTTTGTCTATCCCCTGATGGGTCATTGGATTGAAGACTTCCAGCAATCGCATTCCAATGTCCACGTCAACTATCAATCGATCGGAAGCGGTGGCGGCATTCAACAAGTGAAAGCCGGCACAGTGGATTTCGGCGCGAGCGATGCGCCGCTGACCGACCAGCAGCTTCAGGCGATGCTGCCGGTGATTCAGATTCCGGAATCCGCCGGACCAGTCTGCGTTACCTACAATCTCGAAGGCTTGAGCAAACCGCTACAGCTATCGGCAGAGGCTCTGGCGGGCATTTTCCTGGGCCAGATCACTAATTGGCACGACAAGTTGCTGGTACAGGACAATCCAGGCGAAAAGCTGCCCAATCAGAAGATAACGGTTGTGCATCGCGCCGAAACCAGCGGCACCACCAATGCCTTCACCACCTATCTGGCGGCGGTGAGCCAGCCATGGTCAACCAAGGTAGGGAAAGGCCCATCCGTAAGCTGGCCTGTAGGGCTGGGTGGAAAGGGCAGCGAGGGTGTTACCGGCCAGGTGAAACAGTCGCCCGGATCAATCGGTTATGTCGAACTCACCTATGCCAAGCAGAATAACCTGCCGGTCGCCGCTATCAAGAACCAGGCCGGCAATTATGTACTGCCCTCGGCCGAGGGGACAACGGCAGCCATCGCCGCCTTCAAGGATCAGCTAGCGAGTGACGTTCGCAATCCGATTGCCAACCCACCCTCTTCCGCAACCGATGCCTATCCTATCTCGACCCTCACCTTCCTTATCATTCCCAAGGATGGAAAGAATGTGCAGGATAGAACGGCGCTGAAGCAATTCCTCAACTATGTAGTGACAGACGGCCAACCGGCGGCAGCCACTCTGAACTATGCTCCACTTCCAGACGCAGTGAAGCAGCAAGACTTGCAGGCGCTTAAGCAGCTAACCGCGAACGGACAGCCAATTCCATAAAGTGCAGCAGTAGGAGATCTGCGGTTTCGCCGGGCGATTAACCGCAGGTCTCTCCACTGCGGTCTGTCGAAAATCGTCCTGCAAAACCTGGGTACCCTATATCTGGCGCGCTCTTTGCGCCAGATGTGGGAAACCGCAGATCTCTCCACTCCGCTGCGCTCCGGTCGAGATGACAAAGGAAGGGTGTAATTGCCAACCGAGCCTTCTTCAACCCAATTTTCATCCCCTCGGGGTGGGCCGCAGGGCCATGAACACTTCGGTCCGAGATGACAAAGTCAGGTGTAATTGCCAACCAAGCCTTCCTCAACCCGATTTTCATCCCCCTGCAATCAACACTCCGGTCGAGATGACAGATTTGTTGTTAGGGACCCTCTCGCTCCTGATTGAGAGCCGGGTACCCAGGCTCGCGAAGCTAGCCTGAGTCTTTTTCTCGAAACTGCAGATTGCTTAAACAGCCGAGAAGATATGGAGGCAGCCATAACCGAGTAAGGCGCCAATCGCCGAACCGGCGAGCACATCGCTCAAAAAGTGCATTCCCAGGATGATGCGCGAGGCAGCGATGCTTGTTGCGGCAAGCAGCAAACAGAGTTGCAGATCGGGATAAAAGGAGCCAAGAACCACTGCCACAGCAAAAGCGGTGATCGAGTGTCCTGAAGGAAAGGAGAACTGGTCGGGTGGAAGAGTAATTGACCAGCAATGCGGCTCGAGTTCGCATGGCCGTTGCCTCTTGCTGACTCGCTTGAGAAAGCGGAATAACAAGATTCCGAGCACAGCCGCCGATCCAGCAGCGCCGATAGCTGAGAATCGCAACGGCCCTCCGAAAAACGCGAGCACGATGCCGATGGCATACCATAGCCATCCATCGCCGAGCCGGGTTGCACAGGTCATGAAGATCCGGAACCACCGGGGCGCGGGCCAATGGTGGACACGTTTCATCAATCGGTGATCGCTGGACTGAATCTGATTCCACACCGTTCGGGCTACGGCCATGTCCATTCCTCCGCTTCCGGTTTCAGCGCAGTTATCCAAGACGAGGGCCTGCCGGCCGGCTCGCCAAGAATCCTTGGCGACCAACGACGGACAAATTCTCGTTCCTTGTGGTAATTCACAGCAATGACAAGGGGAACCAGTGCAGCCAGCGGCGCTAAAACAGTGGTCCATCGCTTCTCGCGCATCATTTCCAGCACGATCAAGAACACGTCCCGTGTCAGTTTTCGATGGCTGCCGCCTTCCCCCGCGACCCGTCCCATGCGCGCGCGTAGCCCGGCGAAGAACTCTTCCTTATCTCGCGCTCCGGGAACTTCAGTAAATGCGGCGCCGACCGAGGGCAGAGCATGCGCATCGCTGCCTCCGATGGGAATCTTTGCCCCTCGCCGCGCGAACAGCGCCGCGGCAGCATTCTGCTTTTCCAGCAGGTGGCTGTTGTGGGCTTCAACCGCAGGAAAGTACCTCTCAAACCAGAGGAAATCCTCCTCGTTGCGCGGTCCCGTCAGACTGGAAAACATGTGATTGATGCAGAAGAGAATACGCTGCTCGATGAGATACGCGAGCAGCGCGGGCAGATCGTCGCGGCGCTGTTGAATCCGCTGGTGTTGTTTTTCGGTGATATCGAAGACTCCGATGTGCGCCTCGGCGCCGCTGGGCATGCGGCAGGTAACTTCCTCGCTCACAAAACAATCGCGATGCCGCATGAGCTTTTCGGCGCCCTCGATCGAATCGTGATCTGTGAGTGTGAAGAGATTGAGGCCGCGCCGGCGCAACTGTTCGTAGACTTGTTCCGGTTCGCTATAACTTTCACGGCAAATTTGAGAAACGAGGGGGGTTGTGCAGCGGCCCGAGAAGTATGAGTGGACATGCATGTCGCACTTCATGTGCAAAACTCTACGCAGCCTTTATTACAAGGTCGTGACCGCCGCGCTAAACTTCTGCTAGCTACTTAACTCTTGTGGCACAATGAAGCGCAATAATAGGTATTTAACAATGCCGTAACATGTGTTACGGCCGTTCTAGACCGCGGAGACCTCTGCACGGACTCTGGGACTGTATTTGCCTTACGAGGACCTTCGATGGAGCAAATAGAATTCTGTTTTTTTGACGCGGGGGGCGGCCATCGGGCGGCGGCAACCGCGCTTCAAATGGCCATCGAAGCCGAGCGGCGCCCGTGGCAAATCCATCTTGCCAATCTCCAGGAGCTCATCGACGAGATCGACGTCCTCAAGAAATACAGCGGCATACGGATGCAGGATTTTTACAACATGATGCTGCGCAATGATTGGACGCTTGCCAGCCCCCTGCTCCTGGGCGTGCTGCAGTTGGCCGTTCGCACTTATCATGGTCCGATCATTCGCCTGCTGGAAGAGCATTGGAGGGAGACACAGCCGGATATGGTGGTTTCCTTCGTGCCCCACTTCAATCGCGCGCTATGCGAGAGCTACCGCAACGTGTTCCCCGGCCGCCCGTTTGTCACCATTCTGACCGACATCGCCGACTATCCCCCGCATTTTTGGATCGAGCGCCAGGAACAATTTCTAGTTTGCGGATCGGAAAAAGCTGTCAACCAGGCTCTCTCGCTCGGTCACTCGCCGGACCATATCTTTCATGCCTCGGGTATGATTCTTCATCCACGCTTCTACGAGCCGCAACCTTCCGCCATCGGTTTGCAGCGCCATCGTCTGGGTCTGCTGCCGGAGTTGCCGACTGGCTTGGTTTTATTCGGCGGATACGGCAATCAGGTGATGCGGGAGATTGTCGAGCGGTTGAATCGCTCCCAGCTCGATCTTCAGCTTATTCTGATCTGCGGAAAGAACGAAAAGCTTGCCAACACGTTCCGGGAGCAGAAATCGCGCATTCCTTACTATGTCGAGGAATTCACCAAGGAGGTCCCCTATTACATGCATCTGGCGGATTTCTTTATCGGCAAAGCGGGACCCGGGAGCATCTCCGAAGCTGTAGCCAAGCAGTTGCCTGTGATCGTCGATTGCAATGCCTGGACGCTTCCCCAGGAACGCTACAACACCCAATGGGTTCGCGAGCACGATGTGGGCATTGTGCTCCCCAGCTTCCGGCAAATCGTTCCCGCGGTGACCGAGCTTCCTGCGTCCCGAAAGGTTGGCCGCGTGCCGTGAAAACACCGCTCGCAAGCCGAATCGGGCAGTCTTCGAGATCCCAGAATTTCTGGAGGCGATCTTCGAGCGCACACGCACGTTAAATGTTAAAGATAGCCTCTCGGCGGAGCGTCAAGTCCCGTAGGGACTCTTCGTTTCTGGCGCAAAGCCGGGTGCCCCAGGTTCGCGCAGCTACGTGGGTCTTTGTCTCTGAACTACAGGCAATCCTTCGCACGGCGAGAGCGACGACAGTATCTACCGAGTTCTGTGGAATCCCAGGTCCCAGAATCGGGACCTGGGCCACCCAGGATCTGTTTGAAAGGGAAGAGTTTAGAGCATTTCTCCTGGATACTGTGGTGTGGCGAGAGTATTTCGCTTTACACCATCAGGAGAAATGCTCTAAAGAGCCGGTTTTGCACCAATCGGGGGGATGCCTCAATCAAAGCAATCTTTAAGCGTCTGCGCCGTGGCACTTCTTGTATTTCTTGCCTGAGCCGCAGGGACAAAGATCGTTCCGCCCGACCTTTTCGCCGGTGCGCCTTTGTGCCGGGGTGGACTGGGAGGCTCCATTGGAACCTGCCATTCTGGCGTGCTCCAGCTCACGCTTCTTCTTGCGCTGGAATTCCTGCTCCAGTTCGTCGATGGTGGTGGTAGGAGCGCGCACCGGCACGGCAATGGCCGGCGCTGGAGCGGTGGCGACTCTGGATGAGCCGTTAGCGTCGATGGTAACGGGGGTGCGCTGCCCACGCGAGTCCGGAACCACGGAAGGCCTGGAACGCTGGCTGGGCGGCTCGGTAATGGGCTGGCCATCCGGCCCCACCACCTGCATCAGGAAGAGATAGCGAACCGTGTCCTCCTGGAAGCGCCCCATCATGGCTTCGAACATGTCGAAGGACTCTTTTTTGTAAGCTACCAGCGGGTCCTGTTGGCCGTATCCCCGCAGGCCAATCCCCTCCTTCAGGTGATCCATGCTCAACAGATGGTCCTTCCACAAACCGTCGAGCACGCTGAGCATCACCATCCGCTCGTGGAAGCGCATTGCCTCGGCGCCGAGGATGGCTTCCTTCTTTTCGTACTTCTCTTTCAGCCGTTCAAAGAACGCCTCACCGAGTTCATGACGGTTCAGCGTTTCGATGCTGATGCCTTCCGCGTGGGATCCAGTCCGAACTGAGACGCCAACTTGCCCTTCAGCGCGCTCACATCCCACTCATCCGGATGCTTGTCATCCGGAGCAT
>CAVPKQ010000042.1:0-197792 GCA_963705665.1 uncultured Acidobacteriaceae bacterium
AATGTTTTCAATGGTGGTAGTGGAACCGACACCTCCGTTGACTCCGCTCTGCCGTGTGCCCTGATAATCGCCGAAGAAGAATACCCGGTTATGCACGATAGGTCCGCCCAGCGTGCCGCCAAACTGGTTCTGGTGGAAGCCCGGCCTGGGCAGTCCCGCCAACTTAGTGAAATAGTTGTTGGCGTCGAAGACGTTTGTTGCGCAAAAACTCAAAGACGACGCCGTGGAATTGGTTGGTGCCGCTTTTAATGGTTGCGCTCACTATGGAACCTGCGGCGTGACCGTATTCGGCAGCGAAGTTATTGGTCTTTACTTTCGAATCCTGAACCGCGTTCTACCCGAAGGTATAACCGCAATGCCGTTGCGCCCGATGTTTCCCTGATAGGAGAAAGTGTTGTTGTCCACCCCGTCGAGCGAGACGTCGATGTTGTCGAACCGGCCGCCTCCGGCGATGAATGGCAGATTCGATCCCATACCGAAAACCGGCGTGGTGTTCCCTACGAGCAGCCCCAAGGCAAAAGGATTCCTCCCGTTCAGAGGCATGTTCAGGACCTGCTTGTTGTCAATGACCTGGCCCAGAGAAGAGGTAACCGAGTCAACCAGCGGCGCGGCGCTGGTAACTTCCACCGTCTGGCTCACCGCTCCAACATTGAGCGTGATGTGCAGGTTCGCGGTCTGATCCACTTGCAGATTGATTCCCGTGAGCGTCTTGGTCTGAAAACCGGGCGCCGCTACTTCAACAGAGTAGTCGCCGAGAGGCAGGAAGGGCGCGTTGAACTGTCCGTTTCCATTGGTTCGGGCCTGGCGCACCGTGCTCGTCGAGGTCTGGGTGAGCGTCACCGCGGCATCGGGAACCGCTCCGCCGGTATTGTCCTGGACGACTCCAACAATGGTGCCGGTGGACATTTGCGCCAAGCCAACGCTCAATGCGAAGCAGACGAACAGCGCAACTCCGGCGAGCCTGAAAGCTTTGAACATAACCATCCTCCAAGGAATGAGTGCATTTGGCTCGAAAAGCCTCTGGCCAGAATTCAACTCAAGCCGGCTTCTTCGTTTCACAGCAGCGGCAATGGTATAGCGGTCAGACCTATGTGTCAACTCACTTTTCATAGAGAAGATGAGGGGGAGCGGAGAGTGGGGAGTTGGGAACCCGTACTACTATATGATTCGCCGCAGGGATGGCGTCAGACGTGCGCGTGCCAGAGACCTCGCCCTAGCGAGCAGAAAAAAAGTTCTGGATCAGGGGCACGACCGGAAGGCCCGGGGGCTTCTCGATGGAAATACCATCAATTGTGAAGTTGCTTCGAAGTTTGCTACAACCTGCTAGGCGGAATCGCCATTCCAGATGGCGCGAATAGTCTCTTCATCCCCGCTTCCATCAGGGACAGCAGCACTCGGGTTGTTGGCGTGGTACCACGGTCTTCGAGCGGAGGTGGGGTTGGCTGCGCCGCCCGGCGCACGTTCGGGGGTGATCGTGCGGCTGCCCGGCATCTCCAGATAGCCGTTGGGGTCGGTTGTTCGCACCCAATTCCATGCGTAGCGCAGCCAATGATCGCGATATTGCTTGTTCTGGAGCGCAAACCAGGTGATCTCGTCGTAGCCCCAGACCCAATTGAATCGGCCGCCGCCGGCCCTTGCCTGTCCGGGTTGTTTGCTGACCCCGTAGTTGTCGAACTCGACCAGGTATGGCAGGTGGTCGCAGGTCCAGCCGCTAGGGGCGATGCCACCCTTGCTCCGGTTATAAATGCCGTCGGAAAATCCGAGCTTTAGGATCGCCTCCTCCGGCTTATCGGGAACTTCCATGATCCTGAGCGGGAAGGCGTGGAAATCCAGCAGCAGATGTCCATCTCTAACCAGCCCACCGTGAGGAACGTGCGCATCGCATATCAGCATATGCCTACGCGCGTGCTTTGCAGCATAGGCCCGGGCGAGAGTGAAGACCTGCGACCAGTTGGTCAAATCGGGATCGTTGCCGTTCATGATCTCGACCTGCCCATAGTGGATGGCCTCAAAGCCCGCATCGATGAACGATCTTGCCAGGAAATAGAAATAAAGCTTGGTTTCCGGCCGGCTCACGTCCGGCACCGACGAACCCGGTCTCCACTGGTCCACGCGCCGGCCATCGGGATAAAGCATCTCGGCGTAGCGGAAATTCCGCTTTTCTACCGGTTGGCCCAGCGCGACAAAGGCCCAGCCGGGCACCGCAACCTGTTCTACCTGGGTGGTTACGATCTCGAAGATGCAGGCCTCAAGCATCATCTCCGGATCAGCCTTGACGGCCAAGGGTACCTGCTGTTTCGCCTTTTCCAGATTGTTCAGCAGCTCGGATTCTCCGCCCCATAGACAAAGACTTCGTCCAATGAACTTTGCGCCCATGCCGGTGAGCATGCGGAGGTCGTCCTCAAGGTTTCCCTGGCCGGCAAAGAGGCTCTGCATGGTGATCGATCGGGAGAGATAGTTGTCCAATACCGCCCGGGAAATGGTTCGATCGAAATGATAGTCGCGAGCCGGGGAAGCGGGATGCTTTGCGTGCTTCGCGGCGAAGGAAAGGACCTTGGATCGATCTGCCAGGGCGAAGAGCGAAGCGGAAAACGAGGAGGTTAAGAATCTGCGTCTTTCCAAGAAACCCCCCGATACTCCGTTCCACAATAATGGAGCGGCAGGCTTGGGGCAACGTTAGCCGCAGTTCTAACCCCTAGACCTATCGAATTGAAAACAAAGCCCATTGGCTATGGCGCAATGAGCTAACGGTAGATACATCCGGCGGCGACCAGGCCCGGAGGATGGAACGCTCAAGCGCATGGCGGGCAGCGGGGGTGCTAGAATCGGTCTCGCTGAAGCTTGCTATGCGACAGACCCTCCATGCGACAGACCCTCCATAATGGCGCCCGAACAACGGAAATCGCGAGAATCGTCGAGACCCCAAAAAACGTTGACGCGCTCCAGCAGCACCTGCAGGAGATCATCAATGGCGCGGCGTTCAAGACCAGCCATCGCAGCGGACAGTTCTTGAAATATATCGTCGAACATGCGATCGCGGGTGACTTTGACGCACTGAAAGAGCGCCTGATCGGCGTCGAGTTATTCGGGCGGCCTCCCTCCTATGACACGGGCGAGGATGCGATCGTCCGGGTAACGGCCAGCGATGTGCGCAAACGCCTGCTGCAACACTATGGCAACTGTGGATCCACCTCGGAGTTCCGGATTAGTCTTCCCGCTGGTTCCTATATCCCGGAGATTACGCGGGATGCGAACTATGAGAAGAGAGGCGCAGAAAACAATGCGCATGCAGAGACCTTCGCGTCATCCACAATTCTGCCGGCAATTCCCCCTCTTCTCCCAATGCCGCTGATCGTGGAGCCGCCGGCAGCCCAAGCGGCCGTGCGGCGGCCAACAAAGTGGCTTCTGCCCGCCGCATTGTTCATTGGATTGGGCGTCGCAGTCTATGGTGTTGTCGCGAGGCTTTCTCCGCAAACCGGAGGATCTCGGGGGTCCACAATCCTATGGACGGCATTTTTTCATTCCCAGCACCCGACTTTTCTGGTAACCAGCGATCCGAATATCGCTGAGATTCAAAGTCTAACGGGATCGTCCATATCGGTCTCGGATTATGCAAATCAGCGATATCTTCCATCGTCGACCTCTGTCTCTCCCGAGATCATTCGTTTTTGCCACGATATCCTACGAGGGGACAAAGCAGCGAATGTGGATACGCCGATCGTTGCCGGCGTGGCTGAGCTGGCGCAGGAGAATTCGGCCAAGATCAGCATCCGCCCCGCGCGGGATCTGCGGCTCTCCGATTTGGATACGGAGAACAACTTCATTTTTCTGGGGAGTCTCGCTCGGATCCTTGGACAGCCCTATTTGACGACCGGCTAGATTTTAGATTTCTCTTCGACAAGGCTTCGCAGCAGGACATTATCTGGAATGCTCAGCCACGCCCCAATGAAGCGGCAAAGTACGTTTCCACCGCAAAAGGGTATGGCACCGGAGTATCTTTTGCGGCGGTCAGTTTTATTGGAAATCCGGACCACGCCGGACAGGTTCTTCTCCTGGCCGGCGCGAACGCAGAGGGCACAAAAGCAGCAGGCGAGCTGGTCACCAACCCACAGGCTCTATCCGCCGCTCTCAAGCAATGTGGCATCAGGTCTCCCGCACCGGCGCAGCATTTCCAATTATTGCTGCGCGTCAACATTATGGCCGGTTCGCCGAGAGACTTTGACGTGTTGACCTGCCATCTTCTGAAGTAAGCAAGCCCCTACCATAAATTTGTTATCTCGACCGGGGTGTTCATGGGCCTACGGTCCCACCCAAGGGGATGAAAATCTCCTTGAGGAAGGCTGGGTTGGCAATTACACCTAACTTTGTCATCTCGACCGGAGTGTTCATGGGCCTGCGGCCCACCCAAGGGGATGAAAATCGGCTTGTTGGGCAAGCAGCAGGTGAATTAGCTAAGCTGGATTTGGCGTGGAACGGTGAAGACCCTCTTCGCTTTGGGTGAGTTGAGACCGTACCGGAGTCTGGTCCGGGATGTGCGTTTTGGACCTATGATTGTGCGCTGCCCGTCCTCCTGGGGAAGGGTAGTAGCTCGTGACAGTGCGTAATGTCTTTAGCCGCGCGTCCTACCCTTCCACGTTCAAGGAGGGACTATGTTAGGTAGGGTAGCAGGGATTGACGTGCATAAGAAAGTGCTGATGGTAGTGGTGGTTGAAATAAGCGAACAGGGTGAGACCGTGAAGCGCAAACGATTCGGCACGATCGCTAGCGAGTTGCGTGCTTTGTCGGGCTGGCTGCGGGAGCTAGGGGTTGAGGAAGCGGTGATGGAATCGACCGCCCAGTACTGGAAGCCTGTGTGGTATGAGTTGGAAACGCATATGCGGATGCATCTGGCGCAAGCATTTTCCAACCGTGCCCCGCGCGGGCGCAAGCACGATTTTCGTGATGCCGAACGTCTGGTGCGGCGGTTGCTAGCCGACGAGCTGACCCTAAGCTTCGTGCCTAGCGGCGAACAGCGCAGTTGGCGCACGATGACGCGTATGAAGACTCATCTCACCCAGGACCAGTCGCGGCTGCATTCCCAAATCGAGTGTCTGCTGGAGGAGATGCGCATCAAGTTGTCCAGTGTAGTCAGCGATCTGCTGGGGGTCAGCGGGTACCGTATCTTACGCGCCTTGGCTAAAGGGGAGACCGAGGCGAAGAAATTAGCCGCTCTAAGAGACGAGCGGCTGCGTTGCAGTGAGGAGCAACTGATAGATGCGCTGAGCGGGGATGCCCAACCCTATCACCAGCAGTTGCTGGCGCTCTATCTGGATCGTTACGATCTGATAGCCACACAGATCGAGCAGATCAACCGCATGACCGCGGAATCCATGCAGAAGCATCAGGAGGCAGTGGAGCGCCTGGCGCAGGTTCCTGGTTTCGGAGTCGACTCCGCCCAGCAGGTAATCGCCGAAATAGGAGAGCAGGCCAGCACCTTCGATTCACCCGCCAACCTGACCTCGTGGGCGGGAACCAACCCAGGGCGGGAGGAGAGCGCGGAACAGAACCACAGCAGCCGCTCAGCCAAAGGCAATCGCTATCTACGCCGCATCCTCAACCAAGCCGCGCACGCGGCGGTGAAGAAACAGGGCTGCCACTTTCAAGCCGTGTTCCGGCGTCTTCTGCCACGGCTGGGCTATAAGGGAGCCATCTGGGCCGTGGCCCACCGCCTCTGCCGACTGGTCTGGAAGATCTTGCACGAACGAGTTCACTATGTGGAGCAAGGCAGCGAACCCAACCCCAGAGCGAAACAACAACGCGCTCGTAAACTGGCACAAAATCTGCGCAGGCTCGGCTATCAAGTTGACATCAAACTCCTAACAATTGACCCTGCAGGGGCATGACTCCCTATGAACGAGATCTGCCTAGAGTGATTTTCGACAGAGCGCAGCGGAGTGGAGCAAGATCTGCGGTTTTCCAAAAGATCAACACAAATCCTGGGTGCCCCAGGTCCCGACTCTGGGACCCGGGATTCTACAACTCGCGAAAAAGCCCCAGGTTAGCTTCGCGAACCTGGGGCACCCGGCTACCATCCATATACAAGCTTCGCGGTTACACACCTAAACCGCAAGATCTCCGCTTCGCTTCGCTCCGGTCGAGATGACAAAGTTGGGTGCGGTTGCTGATGAAGCATCCGGATCAAATCAAAAGGTAGCTACCGTTAGGTCCCCTTACCTTACATAAGCCCATGTTTTCCAGGGACATAGCGCTATGTTAGGAAGTCAATCTAACGTTGCCGCAGCCGCTTGCGCCGCCTACCATGGGTGACGTTTTACGGGTGGCTTGTGTGCTGCCCTCTATTTCTCGCAGTCCTGCTTCAGAGTCTCACTGGATCCCAAAGTGCTGACCGGGCCGTACCCGTCATTCAATCGATATCGCATTTAGGAGGCAATATGCGCACAGATCAGAAAACATTCGCCAGCACCTTGCTGACGCTCTGTATGTTTTTCTGCACCATCGCTCGACTCCAGCCGAAAGCCTTCGGCCAAGCCGAGCAAGGAACTATTACCGGCGCCTTAAAGGATTCTACCGGCGCGATGGTTGGCGGAGCGAAGGTGACCGCGACAAACACCGGCACCAATGTGGTTAGTAGCACGGTGTCCGATCCCAGCGGATACTATACGATCCCCTATCTTGCCCCGGGAACGTATAACGTATCTGCGGAAGCCAACGGCTTCTCCACAACGACAGTTTCCAACGTTCACATTACCGTCAATCTTTCGACGGCCATCAACTTTACACTCAAAGTCGGTGTGGTATCGCAAAAAGTCACCGTGCAGGCAAACGCCATCCAGCTTGAAACCAACAATTCAGAGCTCGGCGGCTCTGTCTCCCGCCAGCAGATTATCGAATTGCCGGAATTGGGCCGGAACCCATACAACCTGCTGGCTTTGCAGCCCGGAGTGCTGCCGGTCTATACCAATTCCGGTATCCAGGCCGAGATCAATGGCGGCATGGCCAATACCAGCAACATTCTCCTGGACGGCGCCACCCAGGTGAACACTTCCACGGGCGATCCGGCGTTTACTCCTCCGCTCGAATCCGTCGGACAGGAGAAGCTTATTACTAACAATTACTCGGCCGAGTACGGCATGTCGGGCGGCGGCGTCCTGACACTGGCTTCCGAATCCGGAACCAATCAATTTCATGGCAGCGCCTATGAATATGTCCGCAACACGGATTTCAACGCCAATGGATGGTACCCCAACCATGTAGGCCAGCGCAGGTCCCCATACCACGGGAACAACTTCGGCTTTAGCATCGGCGGGCCGGTGCTGATCCCCAAGGTATATAACGGGAGAAATAAGACCTTCTTCTTTACCAATATCGAATGGAATCCGACCGCGACTCCCGACGCGATCACAGCCAGCGTTCCCACGGCGGCAATGCGCGCCGGCAATTTCTCGGGGCTGGTCGATCAAAGCGGGCATCCGATTACGGTTTATGATCCGGCTACAACGACGCTGGCGCCCGGCTCAACGACTGTCTATACGCGAACCCCCTTTCCAAACAACACCATTCCCGCGAACCGAATGTCGAATCCAATCGTGCAAAAGGTTTTAAGCTATTACCCCGCACCCAACGCCCCGGGCATACAAGGTATCTACAATAACTATCAAGCTACGCTAACCCGGCATACTTCCCAAGACACACTGCTTGCCCGCGTAGACCAGACCTTCGGAAGCCGTCACAAAGCCTTTGTCAGCGTAGGCCGCCATTCCTCTCTCGCGTCCACGCCTCCTGTCAACATCGCCTTTCCGCAATCGGGCACCAACGGGGATCCGGGAGGGGCCTCGTCCACGGCGTGGACGGGCACGATCAGCGATACCTGGACCATCCGCCCGAACCTGCTGATAGAGTTCCGGGGAAACTTTCTCCATAATTTTTTTGGAACCAAAATAAACAGCCAGGGTTTCGATATTGGCAGCCTGGGCTTACCGGCCTCGTTTGTCGCGCAAACCGAAGCCAAAGCCTTTCCTCAATTCAGCATTACAGATCAAACCGGCCTTGGCATCCAAAACTCATCCATCGATTCGGATACGGAAGGCAGCGATCAAGGGCAGGCTCATCTCACCTGGGTAAAGAGCTCCCACACGGTGAAGGCGGGCTTCGAGTACAGGTTCGTGATTTTCAATGAATATCGTCCTCTGAACGGCGCCGGATATTTCACCTTCAGCAGAAACTATACCCAGGGCCCAAATCCCGCGTCCGCCAGCACAGATGCAGGGTAGGGCTTCGCCTCTTTTTTGTTAGGCGCTCCCGATGGCGGCTATATTACGCGTGACGCCGCAGCGACAGCTTCGCAGAAGGATATTGATGCGTATGTCAACGACGACGTTAAGCTATTGATCCGGCCTATAAGCAATGGAGTCAAGCCGCATAGACGACATCTTTCTGAGCGAAGTATTTGCGGACGCGAGCGGGTTGTTTCTGGATGCTGCGCATAGTCCGGGATGCGGTGTGGGTGAGAGCCTGTTTGGTTCGCATGGGCGCTCTGGTGGTGACGGCCCGTTTCAAATCGGCATTGAGCAACTCATCGGGGTTCAACTCCGGCGAGTAACTGGGCAGGTAAAAGATTTCGATTTGCTCACCATGGAGGGCCAGCCATTGTTTGACCAGCTTGCCGTGATGGACTCTGAGATTATCCAGGATCAGAAAAATCTTCCGTCCGGCATGGTGGATCAGCCGTTTTAAAAAATCGATAAGGATGCGGGCATTGAGCGCCCCGGAAAAGATGCGCCAGCGCATCTGGCCCTTATTGGTGACGGTGGAAATGATGCTGAGCGATTCATGCTTGCTCTTGATACGCACCCGCGGCGTTTCCCCTTTCAACGCGTAGCCGCGGCCGCGCACATCGTTGGTGCGCAGACCGGTTTCATCGCCCCACTGGATCTCGGCACCCTCGTTTCTGGCTCGCTCGGCGATCGCTGGATATTGCTCGGTGAGCCACTCGCCCACTGCAGCGGGGGATTGTTCAAAAGCCTTCTTGAGCGGTTTCTGCGGGGTAAAGCCCCAGCGCGCTAGATACTTGCCCATGGTGCGAACCTGCAGCTTGATCTGCCAGCGTCCGGCAATCCATTCGCTCACTGCCTGCCGGGTCCACAACGCGTAAGCCATCTTGAGTTGGTCCGGGGTATGGTCGCGGATGATGCGCCGCACCTCCGCTTCCTGTTCCGCGCTGAGCCTTCTGCCCGAGCCCACCGGGCGATGCCCACGCTTCACCCCTACCGCTTTCCATCCCCCTGCCAGATAAGCCTTGTGCGCCTTGATCACCGTACCGATCGCCATTTCGCACTGCCTGGCTGTCTCGCGCACCGTTGCACCTCCCAGCCGCAGCTTCACCGCTCGCCGCCGCCGCTCATTGATCGCCTCTATCGGCAAACTCCGCGTATCCACTCGTTCCATACACTACAGATGTTTCCATCTCAGAATAGATCCATTACTTATAGGCCGGATCAATAACCAGCAATTTTACCCTCAACCTCGGACTCCGCTGGGATGCCTTGACCGGGTTCACCGACCGCCATAATAAGCTAACATGGTTTAATCCGACGGTGCCGGATCCGGTTACAAACCTTCCCGGCATTGTAGAGTTCGCCGGCGTCAACGGAAACCCGAGAGCGGAGAGTGATACGGTCTGGACAAACTTCGCGCCGCGTCTCGGATTTGCCTGGCAGATAGGGGAAAAGACGGCAATCCGAAGCGGCTACGGTCTTTTCTATGTCACGAACAGTGACGGCAATGTCGCAGGAACCGGATTCCAGGTGCAGACGAACGTCTTTACCGGGCCCCCTGTGGCGGCTCCGAATACTCCGCCGGCAGGCGCGACTCTTAGTAACCCATTCGTGTCGGGTTATCTTCCCTACCCGGCTCCGGCAAGTGCATTGGTGGGCCAAAGTGTAGGCGCTCCATTCCGGCCCGGAACATTACCCAATCACCAGGATTGGAACCTGAGCATCCAGCGTGCTCTCGCCACCAGCACGGTTCTGACGGCGTCCTATGTCGGCGGCCGCGGGGAGCATATTTGGTACAACCTCAATAAAGATGCCGCTCCGATCGCAGATCTAAGCCTCGGCTCGAAGCTTACCCAGCAGGTCACCAACCCTTTTGCCGGCAAGCTGAGCGGAGCCTTAGGCGCGCCGACGGTTGCCTACAGTCAATTGCTGCGGCCATTTCCGCAATACAATGGCCTAAGTTGGTATCACAACGCGGTTGGCGATTCTTATTATGAGGGATTCACGCTTCAGTTGCGGCATCAGGACACCCGCGGACTTTTTGCCCAGGCGTCGTATACCTTTAGCAAGACGATTGGCGATGTACCGGAAAGATATGCGGGGCGGGGCGACTCGCCTGTAGACCCCAATAACCTTGGACTTAGCCGTGGCCTATCGGAGTACACCCGCCCAGACTGGCTGGTAGTCAATTATGTCTATCAGCTTCCTTTTGGCCAAAGTCATGCCTTCTTAGGCAGAGGCATCGCCTCCCACATCGTTGGCAATTGGCAGCTCAGCGGAGTAACCTCCTATGGCGCGGGACTTCCTGTCGTCATTACCTCTACTAACAACTCCAACCTTCCGGGTATTACGTCTCTTGCCGACAGGCTGCACAATCCTCACTTGAAAAATGGACTACAGACTCCCGAGAAGTGGTTTGATACTACGGCCTATGCAGTCGCGGCCCCTTTTACCGTCGGCACGGGAAATCGGGTCGAGCCGGATCTGCGCAGTCCGGCTTTCGGACAGTGGGATATGGGATTGACCCGCAGACAGCAGTTTGGAGAGGGCATAACTTTGGCGCTGCGCTTCGAGGCCTTCAACGTTTTCAATAACCGAAGCCTGGGGAACCAGGGAAACCTCGACGAAAAAGTCACAGACGGCACTTTTGGTCAAATCACCAGCAGCGGACAGGCGCGCAATCTGCAAATAAGCGGGCGCTTTGCGTTTTGAGTGGTGTTCATCCCAGGTCCCAAAATCGGGACCTGGGGCACCCGCCGTGGGCTATTTTCAGAGCGGCTGCTTAGTCGGCAATTGCAGTTAAATTTGCCATCTCAACCGAAGTGTACATGGGGCGGCGGCCTACCCAAGGGGATGAAAAATCAGGTTGAGGAAGGCTCGGTTGGCAATCACACCTAACTTTGTCATCTCGACCGGAGCGAAGCGCTGTGGAGAGATCTGCGGTTTCCCACAGCTGGCAAAGAGCGCGCCAGATGTGGGAAACCCAGGTTTTGCAGAATGATTCTCGAGAAAGCGAAACCAGGCATGGTAGGTGAATGACGAAAAGAGTCTGCGGGTCAGTTGTTCTTTTGCTGTTGTCAGCCTTGCCTCCGGTCGCGAACGCGGCCTCCTCAGGGAATTCCGCGCTGAGCAACGCATGGAATGGGGGCCCGTTCCATGTCGACGTAGCTGGCGTCGTCAGCCGCTCCGATATCATCCTCGGCCGGCCAAATATGGAAGCCGGGCAGGCGATGCCGCCGGGCAATGGCACGCTCGCCGTGGCCGCCTGGTCGGCCGATGGCCTCACCGTACAGCTTAATCGTGCCGATACGCTTCCCGACCGGCTTTCACCGGGCCAAGTTGTTATACCCGGGCTCGCGGCTCTCACCGAAGCAAAGGATTATGCCGGAAGGCTTGATCTCTACAACGGAGAATTTCAGGAGCACGGCGGTGGAATGACTGCAAAGGTCTATGTGCGGCCGCAGACCGATCTCCTGGTCATCGAGGTAACCGGCGCTAGGCCCGGAGAGACGCAGACCGCAGAGCTTGGGCTGTGGGAGCCGCGCACCGCTCAGGCCGCGGTCAAGGGGCAGGTTGGCGCGCTGTGGCAACACTGGATTGATAACAAAAATCCTGGATATTCCGGCCGTCCCTTCGGTTCACTCTCGGCAATCACGGCGGAAGCCCGCGGCGTTTCAGCCTCGGTCACCGGCCCGGTCACGATTTCCTTCAAGCCTTACCCTGATGGCCACTTCCGCATCCTGGTGGCGGCGCCGCAGTACGATGGCAGGCAGGATGCGATGGCCGCTGCGCGCAGGACTCTCTCAGCATCTTCCACACCAACGCATCAAGATTGGTGGCACAGCTTCTGGAACCGGGCCGCCGCAATAAAGATTACATCCGAGGATGGGACCGGTGAATACCTTGAGAATCTCCGCAACATCTATCTCTTCGACGCGGCTGCCGAAAAGGGAGTTGAGTATCCCGGCTCCCAGGCCGGTGTTGCCGACATGCTCTCCTCAGGACGCGATTGGCATCGCTGGGATTCTTCCGCCTTCTGGCATTGGAATCTCCGCATGCAGGTGGCGGCAAATATAAGCGCGGGGGTTCCCGAACTCAATGCGCCCTACTTCAATCTCTATCGGGAGAATCTGACCAACATCGAGGAGTGGACCAGCCAGAATATGAAGGGCCGTCCAGGCGCCTGTGTGCCCGAAACCATGCGCTTCAATGGCCGCGGTATCGAATGCGAGTCCAGTTGGAAACCGATCAGCATCGGCCGCGATTGCGATGCCTATTTCAAGCCCTACTACAATTCCCGCACTCTCTCTACCGGAGCCGAGGTCTCGCTTTGGGTATGGGAGCAGTATCTCGCCACAAATGACCGTGCATTCCTCCAGCATAACTACCCTCTTATGGCTGCCTCCGCGCGTTTTCTGCTCGCATACCAGAAAGCAGACGCTGACGGAAGGCTGCACACCAGCCCATCGAACGCCCATGAAACACAGTGGGATGTAAACGACCCAACGACCGACATCTCCGCCGCGCTGTCGCTTTTTCCTGCCACGATCCAGGCAGCGAAGCTGCTGGGGAAGGATTCCGATCTGGTCCGGCAGATGGATGCGGCGCTGGCTAAAATTCCTCCCTTGCCGCGCACCCAGAGCACGGGTGAGCGAATTTTGCTGCCACCCTCGGCGGATGCTGAAGGGCAGGACGTGATCGCCGAGTCGTATCTTCCAGCAGCGCATAACCACAATGCGGAGAATATCGGCCTGGAGCCGGTTTGGCCCTACAACGTGATCGGTGACACCTCGCCGCTCTTTGACCTTGCCAAACGCACTTACGAGCATCGCTTGTTTTCCGCGGTAGCCGACTGGAGCTTCGATCCGATTCAAGCCGCGCGTCTCGGGCTGGGTAGCGAGGTCGGCAAGACCCTGGTAACAATCACTGAGCACTCTCAACATTCCGTAAACGGGCTGGCAAACTGGACCGAAAAGGACCCCGAGTTTTATATCGAGCAGGTGGGTGTTGTTGCGGCGGCCATCCAGGAAGCGCTGGTGCAGGATTACGATGGCCTCATCCGCATTGCCCCGGCCGTCCCGCCCGGATGGAACATTGACGGCAGCGTCTATGTGCACGGGAAGACCAAAGTCGATGTGCAGGTGCACAACGGCGTGGTCACCACCGCTGTCATCGAAAGCGGGATGACGCAACCATTGAGAGTACGCAATCCGTGGCCGGGCCAGGCTGTCGACGTCGTCTCCGCCGGCAGCGGTGCAAAAGTAGTAAGTGAGAGTTCAGAGCCGGTCCTGAGCTTTCCTGGCGTTGCCAGGACCAATTATCTGCTTGAGCGGCACGATGCTCCGGCAGCGGGAGAACGATTTCGAGCTTTGAGCGGCACGCCGGCACTTGCGGCGAAGAGACTGGGAAGAGCACAAATCGGCCTTTTCCCCAGCGGCCAGTGAGGATCTGCGTGGAAGCCCCCGCATTTATGCGGGGGTAGGTGCGCTTCAGCGCTCCGGAAAGATTGGGGATTTTAATCATGCGCTTTAGCGCTGGCACTGCGAAGTTCTTGAATAGGAAGAAAAGACCCAGGTTGGCTTCGCGAACCTGGGGCACCCGCTTTGGTCACGCGCGATAGGGACACTAAAGAAATTACATTTTCCATGGAGCAATCCAAATGACGAATAGATTATCTTTTCGCGGCGGCTTCTCGATACTATTCAGCGCCGCTCTAGCTGCCTTCCTGGTTAGCCACAGCGCCTCTGCGCAACTGTTCGGCAGAACCTACTCTGCTTCCGCCCAGACTGCTGCGGCGCTCAACTCTCTTTCGCCCGATTCTCAAAAGGTGATGGATCGCCTGAACAAACTGTCGGATCTGCCGGTCGCAGACTTGAAATACCATGCCGGTGACGTGCCCAACGGCGCCGCGCCCGATCTGGATGACTCTTCATGGCAAACAATCACATTGCCCTATAGAGCCTCATCCGATGTGGTCTGGCTTCGTAAATTGGTCGAGGTGCCGAAGGACTTGAATGGGTATGACCTCACAGGTTCCCGGATTTCGCTTCGAGGTCCGACACGGGGATCGGAAGCTGTTTATTTGAACGGAGAACGGGCCGCGCGGGGCGAAGACATGGAACCCTTCATCCTGTTTAACAATGCCAAACCCGGCGACAAAGTATTACTCGCGGTGAGGCTGGACAAGACCGAAAATCCCAAGTTCCTTCGCTACCTACAATTGCGCGTTGAGTTTGCCGCAAATCGGCCGAATCCTGAAGACTTACGCGCGGAATTTCTAACCGCCACGCTCCTGATTCCATCTCTCAATGAAAATGTAACTACAGAGAAAGCAACCCTGGAACGAGCCATCACAACCGTAGATCTAAAGGCCCTGGATGCCGGGAACCAGCAGGCATTCGACGCTTCCCTGCGCAATGCAAAGTCAGACCTCGCGCCAATCGAGCCGGAACTGAAGCAAGTAACCTTTCATCTTACCGGTAACTCGCACATCGATGCAGCCTGGCTATGGCCGTGGACAGAGACAGTGGATGTGGTTAGACGTACTTTCGGCACCGCGGCCCAATTGATGAATGAGTATCCAACATATACGTACACTCAGTCGGCGGCTCAGTACAACGTATGGATGGCGAATAAGTATCCCCAAATCAATGACCAGATCAAGCAGAGAATCAAGCAAGGCCGATGGGAAGTAGTAGGAGGAATGTGGGTTGAGCCCGACTTGAATATGCCGGATGGCGAGTCTCTGGTGCGCCAATTGTTGATTGGTAAACGGGCATTTAAACAACTCTATGGCGTTGACGTCAGAATAGGTTGGAACCCCGACTCTTTTGGATATACCTGGCAGTTGCCGCAGATTTATAAGAAATCGGGTGTGGACTATTTTGTTACGCAGAAGATGTCGTGGAATGACACCAATCAGCTCCCGCTCAAACTATTCTGGTGGGAGTCTCCCGATGGCAGCAAGGTTCTTGGATATTTTCCCGAGGGCTACGGGAATACTGATCTCGGCCCGGTTCGCCTGGCAAACGATTTTGTCCACTCCAGGAAAGTAGCGCCAGGTTTGACCGATATGATGGACCTCTATGGAGTGGGCGACCATGGCGGAGGCCCAACACGTGCAGTGCTCGACCAGGGACTTCACTGGATGCAGCCCGATGAAGTGGTTCCCAACATGAAGTTTGGGATTGCCCAGACCTACTTTGACAATGTACAGACGAAAATTGCAGCCGATTCACCAGTGTGGAACTACAGGACAATGGCTACAGGAAAGGCCGATTTGCCTGTTCCTCCTGCGGGGGAGATCACCATTCCCACATGGAAGGATGAGCTGTACCTGGAGTTTCACCGCGGTGTCTTCACGACCCAGAGCAATCAGAAGCGAAATATGCGGGAGAGCGAAGAGTGGGCTTTGAATGCGGAGAAGTATTCTTCTCTGGCATGGCTGGACGGTCAGTCCTACCCTGGGGCGGAGTTGACAGAGGCCTGGAAGAAAATCCTGTTTAATCAGTTTCATGATTTAGCCGCGGGCTCCGGTATCGGAGAGATCTATAAAGACGCGCAGCAGGATTACGATCAGGTGCATCTAGCCACCGATGAGGCTACGTCCCAGGCGCTTCACACGATTCAGGCCTCCGTCGATACCGCTACGCCAGCAGGCTCCGTTCCTGTGCTCATTTTCAATCCGCTGGGCTGGCAACGCTCGGGACTGGTGCAGGTGGATGTCCAGATGCCGAATCCAACGGCTGCCGGTGTTTCCGTCCTGGATGCCGAAAATCGCGTGCTGCCGTCGCAGATTTTGTCCAGCAACGCCAAAACGAATACTTATCACCTTCTTGTAGACGCAAGAAATGTGCCGTCCATGGGATACGAAGTCGCGCATGTAATTGCCGGGAAACGGGCGTTTCCGACCGATTTGAAGGTAAGCGGCGACACCTTTGAAAACTCCATCCTTAAAGTAACTGTCGATCCGAAGACAGGCTGTATCACGAGCCTCTATGATAAGAAGGCTGGCTTTGAAACCTTGGCCACAGGTAGCTGCGGCAACGAGCTGATCGCATTTAAAGACACCCCCAAACAATTCGACGCATGGAACATCGGTCCTGATTTCGACAAAGTGTTTACCAAGCTCGATACCGCCGACTCGGTGCAGATGGTTGAAAAAGGCCCCCTCCGCGTTGTAGTTCGGGTGACCCGCTCATGGCACGATTCCAAGTTTGTACAAGACATAACGCTTTACTCTGGAACGGACGAGGTTTTCGTCACCAATGATATTGATTGGCATGAGACGCACATTCTGCTCAAAGCGGAATTTCAGCTTTCCGCATCAAGTCCGATGGCGACTTATGAAATTCCTTACGGCACGATTCAGCGGCCTACTACCAGAAACAATAGCTGGGAAGACGCAAAATTCGAGGTTCCTGCGCTTCGCTGGGCGGACCTCGGCAATAGTGAGCACGGATTCAGCCTGATCAACGAATCGAAATATGGATATGACGCGGTAGGCAATACGTTGCGGCTTTCTCTGCTCCGCTCTCCTGTCTCGCCCGATCCAAATGCCGACCGCGGACACCATCATTTCAGCTATGCGCTCTATCCTCACGCGGGAGATTGGAAGCAAGCGATGTCTGTGCGCCATGGCTATGAGTTCAACTACAAGCTTAAGGCTATGCAGGTCCAGTCACATACCGGTATTTTGCCTCGCAGCCATTCTTTTATCGCGACTCCAGCGGACAATATCGTCCTCACCGCGGTCAAGAAAGCGGAAGACGCCGATGCTCTCATTTTGCGTTTTTATGAGTGGGAGGGCAAGAACGGCAATGCCCAAATTCAGTTGCCTAAAGGCGCTACCTCAGCCAGATTGACCAACCTGATGGAGCAACCGGAAGGGGCGCCTCTGCCGATTGAGAATGGAAACACGGTTGTAGTGCCGGTGCATCCCTATGAGATTGTCACAGTAGAGGCGACGTATCCGGCGCCTAAATCTTGAGGCGGAGGCCGCCCTGCTTTAGCTCAGCGGCTAAAGCCGATCGAGCTTTTAGTCGTTTACGGCACGACTGAAGTCGTGCCCTGACAACAGAACCATAGGTTTTCCGCGGCCCTTAAAGCCTTGCTGATTGACTTCATGCGGTACAGCTAAAGCAAAGGGCCGCTGCCCTGCATAAATGCAGGGGCTTCCATCGGACTACGGAGTTCAACCTGCGGAGTATGGAGACTGATATGGATAGCAACAGCATGAAATTTGCGTCGCGCCGCGATCTGCTCGCATTGGGTACGGCCGCCGGTATGGCGAGTTTGTTCGATCGACCGCCCGTCGCCCATGCGGCCGAGCGGCATGGCAAGGCGATTCTCCCATCGGAATCGCAGAATGTTCGCAGCTTCGGCGCCGCCGGAGATGCGGCGACAGATGATACGGCCGCCTTCCAAAAGGGCCTGGATTCTGTAGATCAATCCGGCGGCGGAACCCTCTATGCGCCGCCGGGAAAGTATCTTTTTCGGGGAACTCTCAGCGTTCCGCCAGGGGTAACGCTGCGCGGCTCCTACGGCTGTGTTCCCTCCCATGTCTCCAGCCAAAAAACGCCTCAGCCGGCAGTCGGGGAAGACGGGACTGCTCTATTCGTAACCGCGGGCCGGGGAAGCGAAGAGGGAACGGCATTTCTCACCCTGGGCACAAATAGCACGGTGGCAGGCCTTTCGATCTACTACCCGGAGCAAGGAGTGGATACCGCCCCATCCGCCTATCCGTGGACCATCGTCATGCGCGGCAAGAATCCGGCGGTCCTGGATGTGGAGCTGCTCAACCCCTATCAAGGCATAGACGCCAGCCAGAACGAGCGCCACAACATACGAAACGTGACCGGTCAGCCGCTGCGCCGCGGCGTCTGGGTAGACGCAATCTACGATATCGGCCGCATCGAGAATGTCCATTTCAATCCATGGTGGTCGCACGGCAAGGTCTATGAATGGCAGCATGCGAACGGGGAGGCCTTTATCTTCGGCCGCTCCGATTGGGAGTATGTCTTAAATACTTTTGCCTTTGGCTATAAGACCGGTTACAAATTCGTAAAAACCGCGACCGGAGAATGTAACGGGAATTTTCTGGGAATTGGAGCGGATGATTGCAATCGAGCCATTCTCGTCGAGCAGAGCGCCGTCTACGGTCTTCTAATCGCAAACGGAGAATTTACTTCGTTTCATGGCGACGATCCGACCATGGTGGAGGTTCTTTCTACCAACCGAGGTGTTGTGCGCATCGCAAACAGCGCGTTCTGGGGGCCGTGCAATCAGGTTGCAAAGATCGATGGCGTTGGAACGGTCGGATTTAGCGACTGCACTTTTGTTCAATGGGGCAAGCAGGGAGAGGTCGCGGCAATCCAGGCGGCCTCCGGCAGCGTGATCATCAGCGGCTGCGATTTCCGGCAGAACAAGCCCCACATCTCTCTGGGAGCCGGGGTGACCCGGGCTATCATCTCCGGGAATATGTTCTCCGGTCCAGCCCAGATCCAGAACAGCTCGGGCAAAAATGCCCAGATCGGATTGAACGCGTCTTCCTGATAATTGGAGTTTGATACCAGGGGACCAAGCTGCGGTTTCCCACATCTGGCGCAAAGAGCGCGCCAGATATGGGGCACCCTCGATTGGTGGCAGTTTTGGATCCATACTTCAAGCAGATCATGCCTTCACGGCTTCAACCGCCTTGACCTCACATCCGGCGAATTCTTCCAGGACGCGGATGGAGCCGCAGATATCCTCTTCTCCATACCCCTTGGCCTCGGCGGCACGATAGAGTCTGCTGGGCTAGTGCGGTAAGCGGAAGCGGCACGCCCATTTCCGATCCCAGTTCGATGGCCAATCCGATATCTTTCGCCAGCCATTTGACGGAGAAGTTGGTGGTGAAATCCCGCTTGAAAACAGCCGGCGCCTTGACGGCGATCAGGCCCGAACGAGCGGCGCTGTTGTTAAGGATGTCGAGCATCAGCTCAGGATCGACGCCGGACTTGGTGCTCAGCACCATGCCTTCATTGAATGCCTGCAGCAGGTTTCCCAGGATAAGGTTCTGGGTGAGCTTGGCGCGTAACCCCATGCCCGATTCCCCGCAATAATAGAGGGACTTGCCCATGGCCTCGAAGTATGGCCGGATGCGTTCAAAGACATCCTTTCTTCCGCCGACCATGAAGGTAAGCGTGCCATTCTCCGCCCCCGCTTTGGAGCCGGTACAGGGGGCGTCTAAGAATTCAACACCGCGGGAGCGAAGCTCCTCGGCTATCAGCGTGCTCTCGCGCGCGGAGACCGTGCTGCAATCGGCAATCGTCAGGCCCGCGCTGGCTCCTTTGAGCAGGCCGTTCTCACCCAGAATAACGTCCCGCGACATCGCGGTATTTCCCACGCAAAGAAAGACGCATTGAGCGTGTTGCGCTACTTCTTTGGGAGAAGTGGCAAAGATGGCGCCCTGGGAATCGGCTAGTTTCTTCGCCTTCCGCTGGTCGTGCGACCACACGGCCACGCTATGGCCGGCCTCGACCAGCTTTTTGGCCATGGGACCACCCATGATCCCCAGTCCTAGAAACCCGAGCTTCGCCATGAGAACCTCGCTCCTTTGAGAAGAATAAAAATTAGAGTCAAATATTTGTTGGGATCACGAACCCGGATAGATGGTACAGAGGCCAGACCACTCCGGTCAAGTATTGAATCTGCTTCTAACTTCAATTCACCCGCTGCCCCATCATAGCGTAGCGCAACCACGTTCCCCGCCGGCGGCCGGGAGAATATAGGATTGGGAATTGCTCTAAAATCGAAGTAATCATGGCAGCTTCGACCAGCGTCTCTCCTGAGGTTTTGGCCAAATACGAGCCTGTGATCGGGCTCGAGGTCCACGTACAATTGTTGACCAAGACCAAAGCCTTTTGCGGCTGCGCCAATAAGTTTGGCGGCGAACCAAATACCCACATTTGCCCGGTGTGCCTGGGACTGCCCGGCGCCTTGCCGGTTCTGAATGAGCGCGCGGTGGAGTTCGCCACGCTGGCCGCCCTGGCCATTCATTGCGAAGTGCGCGAGCAATCTATTTTCGCGCGCAAGAACTACTTCTATCCCGACTTGCCCAAGGGCTACCAGATCTCGCAGTTCGACAAGCCTTTGGCTGAGCATGGATGGATCGATGTTCCGGCGCGCGGCGCGCAGGGATGGACAACCAAGCGCATCGGTATTACGCGGCTGCACATGGAAGAAGATGCGGGCAAGAGCCTGCATGACGGTTTCGCCGACTCCGCCATTAAGACCTACGTAGACCTGAACCGCTGCGGCACGCCGTTGATTGAGATTGTCAGCGAGCCCGATATCCGGACGCCCGACGAGGCCTTCGAGTATCTGACCCGGCTGAAGGAGATCCTGCTCTATACGGGGGTAAGCGACTGCAACATGGAGGAGGGTTCGCTGCGCTGCGATGCGAATGTAAGCGTGCGGCTCCGCGGACAGGAGAAGTTTGGGGTAAAGGCAGAAGTTAAAAACGTGAACAGTTTCCGCTTTATTCGCGCCGCGCTGGAGTATGAGGTCGAGCGCCAGATAGAGCTGATCGAGAGCGGAGGCCGGGTGGTGCAGGAGACGCGGCTGTGGAACGCGGCTGAGGGCAGGACCTACTCCATGCGCTCCAAGGAGCAGGCGCACGATTACCGCTATTTCCCCGAGCCCGACCTGCCTCCACTACGGGTTTCCCAGGAATTCAAAGACGCTCTAGCTGCGCGCATGCCGGAGCTGCCCGAAGCGCGCCGCAAGCGCATGATTGCCGACTATGACATCACCCCGCAGGATGCGCAGACGCTGACCGCAACCCGTGAATTCGCGGACCGCTTTGAAGTGGCCGCCAAGCAGGCCAGGAGCCCCAAGCGCATAGCCAATCTGATCCAGAGCGAGCTGATGGGACGGTTGAAGGCCAAGGGGCTGGATCTCGAACAGTCGCCGATCAGCCTACAGGGGTTGGTCGAGGCCGCCGATCTCGCGGAGAGCGGCAAAATTTCAAGCAAGCAGCTCAAGGGATTGTTTGACACCGCATTTGAGAACGGCGAGGATTTCGGCGCCGTCTACCAGCGGGAGAAGCCGCAGCAGATCAGCGATGCTGCATCCATTGAAAAATTTATTGACGAAGTCATCGCTGCAAACCCGAAACAAGTGGAGCAGTATCGCGGGGGTAAAAAGACGGTAGATGCGTTTTTCATCGGTCAGGTGATGAAGCTGTCAAAAGGACAGGCCAACCCCGCATTGCTAAAGGAGCTGGTCACCAAGAAGCTGGAGAGTTAGAGAAACGGCTCTCGCTGGAAGTTCTCCCTACAACCAATCCTGGGTGCCCCATATCTGACGCGTTTTTTGCGTCAGATATGGGGTTCCGCAAAATCTCCATGGGCCATCTCATGGTCATGCCTGCTGCGCCAATGGCTGGCCACGAAGACCCAGGCTTGCTTCGCGACCCTGGGGCACCCGGCTGGATACGCTCGTTTAGGTCGAGATGCTTATAACGAGCGGTTTGCGCTGCGCCCTTTCTGCCAGCGCAAGAAGCGATAGCCATACACCCCAAGGTTCAGCACACAAACGACAACTCCGCACATGGTAAGGAGTTCGACGGAGAGATTGGGATAGACGATCCGGTCCAGGTAGTGCACCAGGAAGCTGCCGGAATAGGGCGTAATCCCGGCATGCGCCTCAAAGAAGTTCTCCGCCAACGTCAGCGGACAGGACCATGGACCGAGCTCGACCGCGATACCCCAAATAAGCGAAGCCACGTGCAGGATGGTGAGCCGCGGCCGGCCGCGAGTGACGAACGCGCCACCCATAACGAAGATGATCCAGGCGAGGTGGATCAGGAGCACCAGCCCCGCCGCTACGGTGTCGAAGCGCCTCTCCATCGAGGGACATCTTAGAGCAAGCCCAGACGCTGTCCATCGAGATTTGTGGAATCCCACATCTGACGCAAAGAACGCGTCAGATATGGGGCACCCATGATCGGTTGAAACGTGGAGCTTCAGTCTGCTTAGCTCCCTCAAAGGTTTAGCTTCTTGAAGATGCGGCCGGGGACGAGGCGAATGATGAGCATGATTCCCGCCCAGAACCAGGGCACATACGCCACATCCTTGCGCCGCTCGATCGCGCGCAGTATTCCCTGGGCAATCCGATCGGGCGAGGCAAAGAGGGCGTTCTGCGCGACGTGCGCAGTCATGGGCGTGGCCACAAAGCCGGGCTTGATGGTCAGCACATGCACTCCGTCGCGGTCCACGCGATTGCGCACTCCGTCGAGAAAAATGTTAAGCGCCCCCTTGGATGCGCCATAGACATAGTTGCTCTTGCGGCCGCGATCCCCGGCCACCGAAGAGATCACCGCCAGAGTGCCTGCACGCTTCGCCTGAAAGTAATTGGCAAGCCATGTGACCAGGGAGACGGTGGACATCAGATTGGTGTGCAGGATTGCGGCGGCGGTATCGAAGTCCTGTTCGGCGGCGAACTGGTCGCCCAGCACCCCATGCGCGATCAGAGCGAGATCGATCCCCCCCAGCCGCTCTGCCGCCGACACCAGCATCTCCCGGTGCGCTGCGGTGTCATCCAGGTCGAGCACCCAGGTATCGACGGAGGAGGCGCCCCGGGTGAGCAGATCCTGCGCTACAGCGGTCAGCCTGCGAGGATTCCGCGCCACCAGCATAAAACGGGTTTCGCGCCCAACCAGCCGCCGCGTGGTAGCCATGGCGATGCTGGAAGTGGCGCCCAATACCAGGATGCGTGAGGGAACAAGCTCCGCGCGCCTAGCCAAGTTTTGTTACCCGCCGCCAGAAACTTGAATCGATTGCCGGATCGATAAATGCGGAGAACTCCTGCCATTGAGGATAGAAGTGCTGGAAATGGGCTGCGCTCATCCGCGCGTCCTTCGCCGGGTACATGCGGCCGCCGAACTCGGCGGTAATATCGGCCAGATTGTCCAGCAGATCAAAGCTGACCTCCTCCCGGATGGGAAAATCGAGCGCCAAAGTGATGCCCGGCATGGGGAACGACATCATCCCGGGAGACGGAAGATCGCCAAAGACTTTGATGACAGCCAGAAACGAACCCAACCCGGAAGCGGTGATGGCTTTCAAAACGCGCACGATGCCCATCTGATCGCTGCCCCAGGGGAGCACGCACTGGAACTGGAGGAAGCCTTCCTTGCCGTAGAGCCGGTTCCAATGCAGGATGCTGTCCAGGGGATAGAAAAATGGCTCGTAGTCGATCAGTCCCGTCTTCTCTTTCCCGAATTGCTTGTTGTAGTAGAGGGTATTGAAAGCCCCTACCGAAGTTCGATTGAACACGAAGGCGGGAAGATCGAAGGGCATCGTGAGCTTGGGTTTGGGCGAGGGCGTGAGCTCTTCGGGAATCTCCGAATGGTCCCCCTGCATGAAGATGCCGCGGGCAAAATTCTCGCCCTGAGCCACGCAGTCGATCCACGCCACGGTGCATTCGACATGGGTGCTTGCCCGGGAGAGCGCGATAAATTCGTCGATTCCCACGAACTTGGTGCCTTTGTACCGTATGAGCCGCGACCGGATGGGGCGCAATTGAATCTCTGCCCAGCTGATCAAGCCGGTTAGCCCCAAGCCGCCGATAGTAGCACTGTAAAGCTCCGGGTTTTCCGTGGGGCTGCAGTGATAAGACTGACCGTCGGAGCGTACCAGCTCAAAGCGCGGCACATGCCGGCCGAAGGTGCCGGCGACGTGATGATTCTTGCCGTGAATATCGTTGGCGATGGCTCCGCCGACGGTGACGTACTTGGTGCCGGGAGTAACGGGAAGGAACCAGCCTCTGGGCACGGCGAAATCGAGAATCTGGGCCAGGGTTGTGCCGGCTTCACAACGCAGCAGACCGGTGGCCGGATCGAAGGCCAGCAAACGGTCCAGGGCTACGGTACGCACCAGGGTTCCATTTTCCAGCAGGCACACATCGCCGTAACTGCGCCCCATCCCGACAGGCAGCATCTTTTCGCCTGTGGACAGCTTAGGAGGAAACTCTTCCGCCCAGAACAGGGGAAGCAGGGTGGCAGGATGCCTGGGATAACGGCCCCAAGGCTCAAATTTGGATTCGAGCTGCGATGCAGACTGTGGCTGATTCTGGCGATCGGGCATTTGCGGGGATGCTCCCTATATTGTCCTACCACAACTTTGTGTCAGAGGTTAGGGGGGTCAGGTGTCAGGGATCAGGGGTTCTTTGCATGGCAAGAGCGACGACAACACTGTCTATCCAGGATTCGTGGAATCCCAGGTCCCAGAATCGGGACCTGGGGCACCCAGGATTTCAGAGCGCGGCCAGTGCGATGATTGCTACCCCCAGCCCCATCAGCAGACTCATCCGGTCGGTCAGGGCAAAGACTACCGGATCCTCGTCGAGTACCCCGCGCGAGGCCAGCAGCCAGATGCGGCTGACCCAGAGAATCATCAACGGGGTCACCAGCCACATGCGGCTGGGATGGTGATAGAGAGCGGCAACGTCATGGCCATTGATATACAGGGCAAAGATCAGGATCGACGCATAAGCACTCGCCGTTCCGAAGCTGCGTAGCTGCTCGATATCACTCAGCAGGTATCCGCGGCCATTGGCCGGCGTGATTCCCCGTTCATGCAAGTTCTGCAATTCACTAAAGCGCTTTACCATCGCCAGGCTAAGGAAAAAGAATATTGAGAACGCGGCCAGCCAGGGAGAGACTAGGGTGCGTGTCGCCGCGCCTCCAGCCAGCACCCGGATGGTGTAGAGTCCCGACAAAACAATCACATCGACCAGCACGATGCGCTTGAGCGCTAGCGAATATGCGAGCGTGGTGACAAAGTAAAGCAGCAAATACATCAGAAAGGACCGGGGCAGAAAACAAGCTACGGTAAAGGAGAGCGCCAGGAAGACAAGCGAAAGCCCCAACCCGGTGAAAACGGAAAGGTCTCCCGAGGCAAAGGCGCGGCGGCTCTTGGTGCGGTGCCGCCGGTCGGCTTCGAGGTCGAGCAGGTCGTTGACGACGTAGGTCGCCGATGCGGTGAGGCAGAAGCAGAAAAATGCGGCCACAGCGGCGGCCGTCGGGGCGCTGCGCAAGGTGTGGGCCAGAAGCAGGGGAAGAAAAACCAGGACATTTTTCCCCCACTGGTGAACTCGAATGGCCTTGGCCGCGGCCTTCAGACGGCTGGAGCGATCCACGAATTTCCTGCTCACCTCGAGGTTTTGTGAGCGGAGGGCGGCGGTCAACCTTAAACCTGGATTCGCGAGCATGGCTTGCCGGGCGCCTTTGAGTAGCGGCAGATCCGGCATAGCATTCCCGATATAGTCGAAGCCTTCCTCGGAAAAGCGCTCTTCCAGACGGCGGAGCTTGTCTTTCCCTGTCAGGTTGGTTTCCCCATCGCTGGCCAGGACGCCCTCAAAGATCTCCAGGTGAGACGCGATGCGCCATGCCAACTCCTCATCGGCTCCGGTGGCGAGATAGAGCTTGCGGCCGCCTGAGTACTCCTGGCGCAGGTAATCAAGCAGCGGAGCATTGTAGGGTAAATGCTCTACGTCCAGAGTGACCAGGCCGGTCACTCGCGCCTTTAAATAGGCCTTGCCGCGCAACGCCCACTGCGGGATGGCCAGGCAGGCCCGGGGATTGCGCCGGGCCAGCACCAGCAGAGAGTCGACCAGAGTATCGGACTTTACGAGCGTGCCGTCCAGATCCACACACAGCACGGGTTTTACCTGAATCGAAGCAGGCGGATCGAGAACTTCCTTGGGAAGTCTTGGGTCAGCCATGACACTTCAATTCTCTCAGGAAATTCCCCGCCGCGGGTTGCCGCCACCGCTTCCCCACACCCTTTCACACACACTTTAACGGACTCCGGCTATCACCCCCTCACAGCGACTCCGGTCTCTCAATCAGGACTTTCGCTTCCCTTCCCACGTCATACAATCAGGTGGGCTTTGCTTTATACAACCTGGCTTACCCTGAATAGACCATGAACAGGAAGATAGGGAATGATTAATCAATGATCAATCGATGGATCCAATGGATGGCAGCCTTCGGCGTCTGCTTTAGTATCTTTGCCGGTTCCGCCGCGCCGGCTCAGGAAACTGCTACCGCTCACGCTGTGGTCACGGTGGTCACCAACGCAAAGGAAGGACTAACCACAGTTCCCCGGGATACGATCACCGTTCTTGAGAACGGCCGGCGCCAGGAGCTTTCCGGGTGGGTTCCCTTGCGGGGGTCGCGCGATCACCTACAGCTTGCCCTCTTGTTGGATGACTCTTCGGGCTCCAGTCTGAGCCTGCAGTTGAACGACCTCAAGAACTTCATCAATGCTTTACCCCCCAACACCGATATCGCCATCGGCTACATGCGCAACGGGATGGCCAACCTGGTTCAGCGGTTCACATCCGATCATGCGGCTGCGGTCAATAGCCTGCGCTTGCCCTCCGATGTAGGTGGGATTAACGGCAGTCCTTACTTTTGTCTTCAGGACATGATCAAGCATTGGCCGCCCGGAGCGCCCGGAGCGCCGGATCTTCGCCGCGAGGTGATCATGGTGACAGATGGGGTCGATCGCTACTCAGGTCTGCACTACGACCCGCAGAACCCGTACGTACGAGCGGCGACCAATGACGCGCAGCGGGCCGGGGTGATCGTCTACTCCATCTACTATCGGGGAGCGGGCCGGTTGGACCGGAGCTTCGCGGTGAGCGATGGCGGCCAGAATTATCTCATCCAGGTCTCCCGGGACACCGGCGGCGAAGCTTATTATCAGGGCTTCGGGAATCCGGTATCGTTTGCGCCTTTCCTCAGCGACATTCAACGGAAACTACAGAATCAATATGAGTTGAGCTTCATCTCGGCGCCCAAAAAGGGCTTGCAGCAGATCAAGGTCAAGACCGCTCAACCGAACACCAAGTTACTGGCGCCGGCACAAGTCTTAGTGAGCGGGACGCCCGTCCAATGATTCAAAGGTAAGGCTGGGGGGGAAATTCTGGAATCATGCGCCGAATAGTTGCGCCGAATTTACGTGGTGTTTTCAAATGCAGAGGGAAACGATATGATTCAGCCGTTCCTGCGGGACCTAACAACTATTCCCGGTATTTTCCGCAGCCCGTTCATCTCTGATAAATGCTTTAAATGGTAGGAAGAAACCATGCGAAAGCTATCCACCAATGCGCTGATCCTTGCTCTGACCCTTATTGCTCCCGCCCTGTATCCGCTGCGAATTGCCGCTGCGCCGGTGCAGGATGCCCAATCGGGCGCGGCCAAAGCGTCCAGCTTCCTGGGCACCGTCCAATCCATCGACGGCAAGCTGCTTACCGTCAAGAGCGATGCCGGCGCCACCATGCAGATCACCGTCCAGGACAATGCGCGGTTGCTGCGGGTCGAACCGGGACAAAGGAGTCTGCAAGGGGCCAGTCCCCTCAACCTCCCGGATCTCCAGGTAGGAGATCGCGTTCTGGCTCGCGGAGCGATCAGCCCTGACGGCAAGCAGCTTTCCGCCGCGATGCTGGTCGCCATCAAAAAGGCCGACATCGCTCAAAAGCAGGAGCAGGAGCGGGAAGACTGGCAAAAGCATGGAGTCGGCGGCTTGGTGCAGTCCGTGGATCCGGCAGCCGGTACCGTCACCATCTCTCTGCCGGGCAAGCGGACTTTGGCCATTCAGACGACGAAACAAACCGTTATCCGCCGCTACGCGCCGGGCTCAGTGAAATTTGACGACGCCAAGCCATCCACACTTACCGAGATCAAGCGCGGCGACCAGCTTCGTGCCCGGGGCGCCAAAAGCACTGATGGCCAGAGCTTTTCCGCTGAGGAGATCGTCAGCGGATCCTTCCGCAACATCGCCGGCCAGGTTGTAGCGGTCGACCCCGCGGCCTTAACTTTAACTCTCACCGATCTCGCCACCAAACGCCCGGTCGTCGTTCACATCACTTCCGACACGCAACTTAAAAAGCTTGATCCGATGGTCGCCCAGCGGCTTGCCGCGCGCCTGAGAGGCGGCGGACCCAATCCAGGCGGCGGCAACCGGAGCGCCGGTCCCGCATCCGGTCCTGGCGCCGGTCCTGGCTCCCATCCTGGAGCTGGTCCTGAATCTGGTCCCGGAGCTGCTAATGGAGCGGCGCCCGATCCACAACAGTTCCTTGCCCGAGCGCCGTCCGCCACACTGAAAGATTTCGCAAAGGGAAACGCTGTCATGCTGGTGGCCACCGAAGGCGCGTCGTCCGGACCGCTCACCGCCGTTACCGTGGTTGGCGGTGTCGAGCCGATGCTCCAAGCTTCCACCAGGGGCAGTCAGGCCATGCTTTCGTCCGCCTGGAACCTGAACGCGGGCGGCGGTGACAGCGGCGGCGGAGAAGGTGCCGCGCCGCAATGATGATCTTTAAATAATTCCCGGCGCGTATACGGCGCGGGCCATGCTGTCCGGTCTTTCTGTATCGGTGACGGTATCATAACCGAGGGGAATCCAATTCTCCGCCGACGCGGTATCAATGGGAGTGTGGCTAACCGCAGCCCGCCATGTCACGTTATGGTTTCTATGAACTGGTCATAGCGCCCGCCAATGGTCAACTTTCTTTCAGGGGTGAAACAAGAGTAAAATCAATTTTCTGCGCGCATTTGCCCGGGCAGACCATGACTCGGGCGTATTTGATTTCGTTCCCCCAACTTTCGGTTGCCCAGAGCTGGGCAATCGAATTTTGCCGGCATTGTACGGCTGGATCTAACTGTCCTTGGTCAAAAAGGCAGTCCAAAACGACTGGGTTGAAAGCGGGCTGAACGCCGTTCCGGAACGTGCCGCATTCACATTTGCCGCGGCATGGCGGTATATCAATCCCGGGCTCCAGGGACAATTGAATACTCGAGCAAGGGTGATGCAATGAGCCAGGAAAGCGGTTACTTTTGCCGATCGTTCGTCGGGGCCGACGTCCAGGCGAATGTCACCACTCGTACGCTTCGTGAAGCGGAAGCCGAGATCACCCGCATGATTCGAGGCGGCGCCGCCAGCGCGCACGCTATTCCCCACGGTAATCCCGATCACGAACCGGTGCTGGTCGCCAGGGCCTCAAACGGAATCGCAACCGGAGAGCTGTGCCGCTATCTCCGCCAGAGTTCGGGACCGGAGTTCGATCGTTGGCAAGTGGCCTATCAATCGAAGAGCAAACTGCTCGACGATCGTTGGGCGGTCGTGGAGCTGTCCGCATCGGGCATCAAGGAGTATCGCGCCTTCGGCAAGGCAGTCCTGGCAATATGGGGAAACACCACTCCCGCCGTCTAAAAGAGTATTTGGTGGAAAGCGTCCAGACTTGAAATGGGGCTTTACCGGCTGAGGAAGAAGGAACAGAGTGCGAAAGCAGTTCCCTCAGCGGCTAAAGCCGATCGGGGTTTCAAGCGGTTACGGCACGACTGAAGTCGTGCCCTGATACAAAGCCATAGTCTTTCCGCAACCTTTAGCCCGGGATTTCGCAATGCCAGCGCTGAAGCGCTCCTACCCCCGCATAAATGCGGGGGCTTTCACGATCGAATGGGTATTCTTCTCACTCTCCTGCTCTGCCTGGGCGCTGCCGCGTTGCCGGCGCGCGCAGCTTCCCAGCGGGAGCTGAATGCAACCCAGGAAGCATTGCGCTCCGCTCTGAACCACACGGCCGCGGTTGCCGTCGTGCTCGATCTTAGAAGCGGCCGCCTTCTCGCGTCGCAGCACTCCCAAGAGGCCGCCACGCTCGCGACGTCTCCGGGCTCGACGCTGAAGCCGTTCTTCCTCTCGAGCGCCCTTGAAGAGCATCGCATCGACGCGGCGGCCACTGTTGCCTGCCGCCGCACGCTGCGCATCGGGAAACGCGATCTCGCCTGCACCCATCCCGCAGCAATCGGATCCTTTGATGCCAGCCAAGCGCTGGCCTACTCTTGCAACACTTATTTTGCCGCTCTGGCTACTCGTCTCACACCCGAGCAGGCAGTTCAGATATTGCGCGGCTATGGCTTCGGCGAACATCCTCGCCTGTTTCCCCTCGAATCGCCGGGGGGCGTCCGTTTTCCCCAGAGTGAAGATCAGTTGCAGCTTCTGGTTCTGGGTGTGGAGGGCGTGACGGTCACGCCGGCACAGTTGGCGATCGCCTACCGCCGGCTGGCGGCAGGATTCCTGGCGGCGCCCGCGGTAAGGCGCGGCCTTGAAGGCTCCGTCTCCTATGGAATGGCGCACAACGCCGCTGTTCCCGGCATCGTCATCGCCGGCAAAACAGGCACCGCGAGCGATCCGGGAGAGGCGTGGACACACGGATGGTTTGCCGGGATCGCTTCCCACGGAGACAAAGAGATCGTGCTGGTGATCTATCTTCCCCGCGGAAATGGAGGCGACGCCGCGGGGATGGCCCGGCAGTTTCTGCGCGCCTGGGGTACGCCATGATCAGAAACACTTAGGAATTCTGGCTGGCGCGCATGAGTCCGCGCTTTACTTTTCCGGCACTGAAAGTACCAGCTCCCGCAGCGGAGAAATAACCGTGAAACGCGTCAGCGCTTCGGGTTTTTCCGCTTCGTCCAGGATGGCAAGATTCTGTTTTTTCCAGCCCTCCGGAACCGTGGAGTGCGTCGACAAAAACGAGACAGCCTGGAGTCCCATGGTTCCCATCTCTGACAATTCCAGCGCTCGCGGCCCTGCCTCAGCCAGCTTCGGAGAAGTTGAGATCAACGGCATGATTTTCGGCAGCGCGGCTGTCCATGCGCGAAACATAGTAATCAGCTCTGTTTTCTCATCCGGGTGTGCGGCCGGGTTCTGAAGGTAAGTGCTCACGAGCTTATCAAAGCCGCGGCGGAAAGGTGGATCGGGCGGCAAGGCATCGACCAGATGATCCAGCGGCTCCTGTTGTGTGACTCCATGCTTCTCTGACCACGGTCCGCGTACTCGAAAAGTGACAGGCTCCAGCACGCCCGCCAAAACCTGCAGGGATCCGATCTGATCGGTTCCGGCCAATGCGCGCAGACTGGCGTCTTCATGAGTTAAATGAGTAAGCCCTGACGCTTCCAGGCGAAGCGACTCCACCTCCAGGCGACGGTACATATCGTTCACGTCATTGATGGAGCGGGGTGACCAGAAGCGCTCTGCGATAGCAGCTGCTATGGGCCAGATGCGCGAATCGAGCGTCCGCGCGTCAACATATTCGCCCCAGCTGCATACTTCCCCTCCCAGGATGCGAACGGATTGCTCGGGAGTGAGGCCGCTGCCGGCAGGCAGCGGATCGACCCGGTAATACGCAGCCGCAGCATCCTTGTGCCCCAGGTAATAGCCGGCTGAAAGTATCCCGCTGTATCCCTGCCTCGCCCCCTCTGCCAGTGAGTTGAAGCCGCGCCACGACTGCACGACAACATCCCTGGAAAGCAAAGGTGTCATGATTTCATCCCACCCGATCATCCGCTTTCCGTGCTTCTTCAGGATTTTAAAGAGCCGATCATTGAAATAACTCTGCAGGTCCGCAGTGCTCTTTAGGTGATGTTCCTGCATAAACCGCTGAATGCGCGGATTATGCTTCCACTCGACCCCGTTGTTTTCATCCCCTCCCATGTGCACGTAGCTGTCCGGAAATATCGTCGCCATCTCAGCAACAAATTTGTCGAGAAAGGCATACGTACTCTCTCTCGTCGGATCCATCACCGGATCAAAAATGCCGAAATGCCGCTGAATTGCAAAGGGGCCTGGCGCGCTGGCAAGCTCCGGATACCCGACCATCCACGAGGTTGTATGGCCGGGCATATCAAACTCCGGCACAACACGAATACCGCGAGCCCTGGCATACGCCACAATCTCCTTCGCCTGCTCCTGGGTGTAGTAAAGCCCGTCAGACCCCATTCCCGTCAGCTTTGGAAAAACGTGGCTCTCTATGCGGAACCCCTGATCATCCGTCAGGTGCCAGTGAAAAACATTCAACTTCACTGCCGCCATGCCGTCCAGGGTACGTTCAATCACATCGACAGGCTCGAAATGACGGGAGCAATCCAGCATCAGTCCTCGCCACCGGAAACGCGGCTTATCCTGAATCGAAACTACCGGCAGGAAATAGCCGGTCCCGTCGGACTGCACAAGCTGCAGAAGTGTCTCCAGCCCTCGAATCGCTCCTACATCGGTTCTCGCCTGCAGGTGTATGCCCTGCGGAGCGACATCCAGAGAATAGGACTCGTCCTCATCCACCGACTGCACCGTTTCACCAGGAGATTCAACTGACACAACCAATGATGCTTCGCTATCTGCGACTGGCGCGCCACGATCTTCAATCGGAGTACTGGTCGATACCGCAAGCCGGACCAGCATCCTTGCAATGGCGTCATTCAGCCTCTCATCGTGAAAGCGGTCCGCAGTTACGCGCAGTTTCGGGGAAATGGTCAGCCGCCCGTTCCCAACCTCCAGATGTGCAGGTTGCGGCATCAAAGTATTCACAAACGCAGGCTGCACGGCAGGCTTCGTCTGGCCAAACCCAAAAATCGACAGCAGAACCGCGATCATCCATGCAGGGATGATGGTGGTAAGTTTCTGACCCATGTGGATACCTTCCCTATATCGCGGTCACGTTTGAAACAGAAGCAGATAGGACTACAGGAATCTCTCTTGATCGGCTAGGTTGGTTCCCCGGGCAGTTACTGGGATCCCAGCGGCGCCGGGTGGATGCAGGCGATTGCCGCCGCTCCCAAGACTCCCGAGATGGCTACTATCCCCCAAGCCAGATCATAGCTGTGGTAGGCGTCGAAGATTCTGCCTGCCATCCAGGGGTAGGCCCATTGGCCGATCGAGTATCCCATGATGATCAGCGCCAGCAGCTTTCCCAAAGATTCGATACCGAAACACTCTGCGGTGACCAGCGGAATCAACATATAGTCCGCTCCCATGGCGAAACCGAAGAGGATGGCGAAGCTCACGGCGATGATGGGCCGTTGTGCCAGATAGAGCAAAGGGATCGAGATGCCGATCATCAAATAAAAAACCGCCATGGTTTTACTTTTATTGAAACGGTCCGCGACATACCCCACCAACACTCGTCCGGCCAAGCTCGAAAGGAGCAGCCCGGATAACAGATGCGCCGCGCGGGCTCGCGAATATCCCTGATCGGTGAGGAAAAAGATGAAGTGTTGAATGATCGTGTTAATCGCCCCAATCACCACACCCGACCCAATGAGGATGAGCCAAAAGTTGCGCGTCTTCACAGCAGCGGCGGCTCCGGCCAAAGCCGGCGCCAGTGGTTGCATTCCGGCGGGGGATTGATCACCGTCCGGAAGCAGGCCCATATCCGCGGGCGCGGAGCGTGTCACCCAATATCCTATCGGCAACAGCACGAGCAGCGTCAGAGCACCGTTGAGTTCGAAGGCGCGCCGCCAGCCATAAGCGTGGATGAGGAGATTGGCGGACCATGGCGCGACCACGCCTCCCAGCCCCAATCCGAGATAGGCAATGCCCATCGCGCGGCCGCGGCGTTCGCGAAACCATTGGGCTACCAGCACCTGATTCGCGATCGGGCCTGCCAACATGTATCCCACGACGAGGGCTAGACAGAGCGCCTCATACTGCCAAAGCCGGGCAATTTTCCCCATCAGCAGAAAGGAGATACCAATCAACGCTGCTCCTGGCAAGATGACCCAACGTGTACCAATTCGGTCGATGAGCGCTCCGGCGATCCAGCCAAACGGTATGCCCAGCAACATGAACCCCAGCAAAAACCCCTGGGTCACCTGTCCCCGGGTGAAGCCGAGCGATGACACCAGCGCGGGATAAAAGACTGGAAAACCATAAAAGATAATGCCGGTCGAAAAAAACAAATTGATAAAAGCAGCCGCGACGATCCACCAGCCATAAAAAAAGCGTGGTTCAGAGGAAGGGCCGGTCACAGCCGTTTCGGTTCGCATCATCCTCTATTCCGTTTCATCGTTGGTCTCATTTCTTAGTGGGCTCCATTGCATCCTCGGAAAACCTCCAGTCGCAGACTGGCTAGTCATTTTCGATGTTCCATGCATACATCACATCGTTGACCGCCATCAGCACGTATTGTCGTCCATCGACTTCATAGGTCATCGGTGCATTGCTCAGATTGCCTCCCAACCTCGTATGCCATAATGCACGGCCATCTGCTGGATCGAGGGCCAGTAGGTTGCCGGAGATATCTCCGGTAAAAAGCAGATGACCGGCGGTGCTGAGAATTCCTTGTGTGCTCATTCCGTCGCCGCTCGGCCGCCGCCAGCGAAGTTTACCGGTCCGATAATCGATCGCCTCCAGAACGGATGTGGTCATTAGCGCTACGGAACCCCCGCCCTGATGATCTGCTGCGACCTTATCCTTATCGAGCGCGAGATACCAAAAGCTATAACCTTCCCTGGCATTGACATAGAATAGGTTCGTCTGTGGATCGAAACTGGGCGACATCCAATTCGTTCCGCCATTCGCGGCACTGCGAAGCAGCGAGCCGTCAGGGGATGGCTGCTTGTCCGGATCGGCCACGGGCCGTCCCTGCGCGTCGATGCCTGAGGCCCAATTGGTCTTTACAAAAGGGGCTGTGAGCAGATGCTCACCCGTCTGACGGTCAAGCACAAAGAAGTAGCCGTTCCGGCTTGCCTGCGCCAGCAATTTGCGAGGTCGCCCGGCGAATGGGGCATCGAAGAGAACAGGAGTTTCGACGGCATCCCAATCATGGATATCGTGGGGTGACGGCTGAAAGTACCACACGATCTTTCCCGTATCCGGGTTAAGCGCCAAAATGGAACAGGTGTATAGATTATCGCCAGCGCGGCCTTGCCCGGCGATCACCGGATGGGGATTGCCCGTTCCCCAATATATTAAATGCAAAGCTGCGTCGTAGGTTCCCGTAATCCAAGCCGCACCACCGCCATGCTGTAACGCTTCTGGATTTGGCCAGGTCTTCCCCTCCGGGGTGTTCCAATCCGGCAGCACGGATCGCTTCCAAAGCATCCGGCCGGTTTCCCAGTCATACGCTGCGATGAAATGAGGAATGTCCGCCTCGTCACCCGATGTTCCAACGATCACTTTGCCATCAATGATTAATGGCGCCACGCTCAGGTAATAGCCGAACTTCACGTCCGCAACCTGCACATCCCAGATCTTCTTTCCATAGCGCGCATCGAGGCAGATCAAATGCGCGTCCGGAGTCCCAAAGTAGACCCGGTCCTTGTAGTAACCAACACCCCGCTGCCCCAGATGGTCGCCTTTCGATGGGCGAAAAAAGCTCCATATTAGTTCGCCGGTCTTTGCGCCGACGGCCCATACATGATCCGGCGAGGAGAGATAGACGATGCCATCGACCTCGATCGGAGTGCCCTTGATGGCCCTAGCATGCGTAGGGAATGCCCAGGCCAGCTTCAGATCGCGCACATCGTTCCGATTGATCTGCGTCAGCGCGCTGTAGCGCCGGCCCGATGGGTCGCCGTTATACGTCACCCACTGCTTGCCGACCGGAGCCAGCGAGCTGCCGCCCCCGGCGCTCTGTGCGCCCATGGACCCGGCGCCTGCAAGCAGCAGGAGCACCAGCGCTTTCGTACTACTTGAGAGTTTCCAGGTAGGCGAAGACATCGTGAATATCCTTGTTCTTATACTGTTCGAGAAGCTCTCGATGCGCTTGCAGCGGATCATGAGTTTCGATCTTCACCTTCCCAATCGGCCACGATCGATACCTTCCCGATTCATCGACGATCGCGACATAGAAAGCATCCCGATGCAGCAACCTGCCGTGCACCGTTTGCTGTGAACCCCGCGGGGTAACGATAGCGGTAACCGTGTCAGTGCGCGGATAGAGGAAGCGCGCCTCTAACTCGGCAGGAGGATACTTGCTGCCGATACCCGCCAGATCCCCTTTGGTCGAATGACAACTGGAGCACTTACCCGTTGTCTCGAAATAGTGCTGACCAGCGACAGCATTCCCTGTCAGCAAGGCACTCAGAGCATAGCCGCCAACCGGCCCCGCGGCCGAAGTGCTGTTGGTTACTTGGATTCGCGCATGCAAAAAGGCGACGAGGCTCGCAATCTCCGCGCTGCTCAGCGAAGGAAAGGCAGGCATGCCACGATCCTGGCGTCCATTTTGCACGACGTTCGCGATAAGATCACCTTTCTCATCATGGCGTACCAGATAGGAATCGATAAGGTTCGGCCCCTCCCCACCTCTCCCGGTCGATCCGTGGCAGGCGGCACAGGATTGCTGAAATATCAGCGCACCCTGCCTGACCTCTGGTTTGTCCATCGGATTCTCATGTGCCTGCACAGCTGCCAGCACCCAGCAGGGCAGGAGACCGAGACTCAGAAGGGCCACCACAAACAGAGCACTGTTCCGTGGCCGCAGGCATGGAACGCTTATCCACAAACAGCTAGCCGGCAGGAGAGAATAGCAACGCTCGTAGGATCCATCCTTATGCCTTCCGGCCTGCTCCATAAAAATCTCCATTTTACCCGGCACTGTGTGTACTCAGATCCAGCCCTCGCTAATTCCGCCCGCCTGCCACACCAAGATGACCGCGTACGTCCCGAGTATTTCGACCGCAGAAAGCATGAACGAGAAAAGTCGCTGCCAACGCCCAGGATATCGGACACAATCTGCACTACGTTCGCCGGCGATCAAACCATACCTCAATTCGGCGGTATAACCTTGCAACAGAGAGTCTTTCTAGGTATTCGAGCGAACTGCTAAACTACTTTCGCCGCGTGATTCAATAACGGCAAGGAGCAGGTGAGTGAAAGACAATGCCGACGAATAATCACATTGATCTGGTCGTCAAAACGATGTACGTTCTCGAGTCGCTCGCCGACAGCGAACATGGCAAAGCTCTAAAAGAGATCGCCCAGGAAGTCGGCTTGGTCAAGAGTTCGGTTTTCAGGATCTTATTCACCCTGAAAGCCGCCGGATACGTCGAGCAACCCGAGGTCAACGGAATCTACCGGCTCACCCTTAAGACCGCCGGCCTATCGCGACGCAATGCGCAGGAGTTAGGCCTCATCGACATCGCCAGACCTTATCTTCTGCGTATGCGCGATCAACTGGATGAATCGGTCGCCTTGGCGGAACGACGCGCCGCTGCAGTCGTTTTGATCGATGTGGTGGAGACCTCTCACCCACTGCGCCTATCCTTTCATATCGGCAATGATTGCCCAATTCATGCCACCGCGCTGGGCAAAGCCGTCGCCGCGTTCCTTTCGCCAAGCGAGTTCAAGGCGATGCTTGATGGCCAAAAGCTTGCTCAATATACGCAACATACAAAGACGAAACTTCGCGAACTGGAATCCGAAATGGAACGCACACGCAGAATCGGCTATTCCATCAACGATGAGGAGACGGTCACCGGGGCCTTTCTCGTCGGGGCGCCACTTGCCGATGCACGCAAGATCGTTTGCGGAGCGCTCAGCGTCAATGCGCCCTCGGCCCGCTGCTCCCCGGCACGCAAGAAACAGCTGATCGCCGCAGTAGTCGAAGCAAGCAAATCTATCTCGGCTGACTTGGCAAACGCCCGCTTTACTCATGACATCGCACCTTCTTCCCATTGAGCGCCTTTCCGTCTGTGAAGGCTCCGGATTTGAAACGCTTTCAGCGCATCCGCTCTAACTATTCCAATACTTAAGCTGGAACATCGGTGTCTAGATTGGATGACAGTCCTCTTCCAGCGGCAGTTGGTGTCCGATCTTTCCGCCGATGCGCCGCAGCAACTCAAGCCGCTTGCTCATCCAGTCTGCTGTGAACGAAACCGCACCCGAGATACTCAACGCTGCCACCAACGCTCCCCGGCTGCTAAAGATCGGTACAGCCAAGCAGCGTACTTCCAGTTTCTCTTCCTGATTATTCACCGCGTAACCCTGGACCGCGATCTTCGCCAGCTCCTCGCGTAGCTGCGAAGGGCTGGTAATGGTATTCCGCGTATAACGCGCAAACGGAGCGTCGGTCAGGATCTTGTGCTGATAGGCTTTAGGCGCATAACTGAGAAGTGCCTTCCCTACCGCCGTGCAATGCAGATTGGTTCGCCTTCCTATATGCGTATCTGTGCGAACTGAGCCCGGTATCTTCTGGACGTAGGTCACTTGATCCTGATCCAGGACCGCAAGATGGGAAGTAAGCTGAGTCGTGGTAGAGAGATATCGCATGGGATTGAAGGCTGCGGTTGCTAACTTGGTCGCGGGCGCATTTGCCCGGCCGAGATGGAAGGCCTTCACTGAGAGTTGATACTTCTGCTGCGAGGCATCCCTAGTCAGATAACCACAGCGTTCCAGTGTCAGGGTAATGACGTGCGCCGTGCTGCGCGGAATATTGAGCCTGCGGCCCAACTCCGCGATAGTCATGTTCCGCCGCGATAGATCCAGCGTCTCCATAATCGCCAAGGCTCGCTCGATGGACGGACTACTTTTGGTTGTTGTCTGCATACCTCCCCACCTGCTCACTGCTGATAACGACTGGACATTCGATGGGCCGCCAAAACGCCGCTGTGAAGCATGCCTATCGCCCGATTACCGGAAAATATTTCTCAGCCTGCCCTAGCGCTAGGACAGCCAGGCATCCAAATTCTCCCGGACGAACGAGTCGTCGATAAGATGGGGATATGCCGCGATGACGCGCTCGATCTCCGCCATCTGCCCGACCGATAAGTCCTCCGCGGGATTAAGACACCAGCGGCCGGCCATGATCCCCTGTCTCCGCAGAACCTCGTGAATCCCGGCAATGCAACCGTGAAATTGGTTCGCGACGTCAAAGATGGCCGCATTCATATCGGTCACTTCGCCATTTAGCATCAGCCAGATCGGATCGACGTGAGCTTGCGAGGCAATCGTTGCGCGAATCTCCTGGAACGTCCGTACCGCCGCGGATGTCCAGACGGCCCAGTGGCCAAGTAGCCCGCCCTTCATCCGGACCGACACCCCCTTGAAGCGATACTCCGAGAGCAGATCCAAAACAATGTGATCGTCATTGCCGGTATAGAGCGTGATCTCTCCGGCACGGCCTGACTCTGCCACGCCGCGCAAGACATCCTGCGTCGCATAGCGATGAAAGGGAGCTATCTTGATTCCAACGACGCTCTCGACCATGGCCAGCGCGCGCCAGAACTCGACAGGAAAGAACCGGCCGCCGACCGCCGGCTGAAGGTAGAACCCGATCACCGGCATAACCTCTCCCACAGCGCGGGTATGATCCATCAGCTCCGCAATCGAGGCGTCTGTCATTGCGACCATGTTTAACAGCACGGCGTGGTAGCCGTACCGGCGCGCGATTGCCGCCTCCTGTACCGCCTGCCGGGTGCGGCCGCATGCACCGGCTACCCGGATCACGGCGCTTTCGGCCATGGTTTCGGCCGCCAGGGCAAGCACGGGCTCTAACAAGCCGACGCGAGGATCACGGATCTGAAACTGTGTCGTATGCACGCCCACCGCAACTCCGCCCGCGCCCGACGCCAGATAATACTTCGTCAGCGCCCGCTGCCGGCGTTCGTCGAGCTTGCGTTCCATCGTCAACGCCAAAGGATGCGCAGGTATCATCGCTCCTTGGCGGAAGGAAGCAAGCCAGTCGAAGTTAGAAGGCCCCATCGCGCCTCTCAAATCTGGTCGGCTTCCCTAAGGTCACACCGCCAATCTTGTACCAGTTCGCCGTCATCTCAACCATCTCGCCGTCATCAGCCTCGGGCGGACCCAGATCCGCGATACACCGCGAGGCATCGCTCAACAATGCCGTCCGCGATTCCCTTCCGACAAAATGGGGGGTCTTGTTAAAATGGCGGCCAAAGGTCAACGCGAGCTCACGCACTGAGAGCGTCTTACCTCCGGTGACATTCACAATCCTGGCCGGCGCTTCACATAAGACGAACGAACGGAGACAGTAAGAGTTCGCATCGCCTAGCCAGATAGCATTGACATGGCCTACGCTGAGATCGATAGCCTCTTCCCGGACCACCTTCTCGCAGATATCCACAAGCACGCCATAGCGAAGATCGACGGCGTAATTCAGCCTATAAATCAGGATCTTGGTTCCGTAGGTATTCGCAAAATACTGAAAGATGCGCTCGCGCCCCACCGCTGACTGCGCATATTCGCCAACTGGAGATATGGCTGTATCTTCCGTAGCCCCGCGGCTGTTTGCATCGACAAATGGATAGACATTTCCCGTAGAAAACACCACAATGCGGGAGCGGTGAAAGCGCTGCGCCGCTAAACCAGCCATCCACACATTGGTGGCCCAAGTGAGCGGCAGATCCCCCATGGAGCCGAACTTCCGCCCAGCCATGAATACAATATTTGGCGCCTCCGGCAGACTGCCATAGCTGGCGGGATCGAGCAAATCGGCCTCGATCACAGAATCCCCATCCGATAACTGCCGGAATAACCCATCCCGATTCTGCCGCACCACTGCGATCACACGGTATCTGGCTCCCGCCTGCCTGATAGAACGGCACATGCGATCCACCAAGGTCGGTCCCATCTTGCCTCCGGCGCCGAGCACCAGAACATCGCCGCCAAGAGAAGAAACTGCCTCGATATCCCGATCAGAGGGCCGGGTAAGAAATTCGTAGAGATCGGCTTCCGTTTGTATAGGGTTTTTCATTACAATTCATTGCGTTCTGATAGGTGATACGCATTCTATTATTGAATAACTTTGAAAATATCGCTCCTCAGCCGCTCTGTCAACGAAATATTTCTGCTTGGAAGAACGGCACGACCGCGCAATACTGTCCGACATATCCCAACTAAGGCAGGTGTCTGTGCGAAGTTTCTCGCAATCCCTCAAAGAGCGCGCCAACGTATCTCTCCGCCGGGCGTGTGTGTTTTCGTTCCTTCTGCTGGCCACACACTTCCTATTCGCAGCGGAGTTGCGGCTCGGAATCATCGGCACGGACAGCTCGCATGTGGTTGAATTCACGCGCATCCTCAATGACGCGTCCGATCCGAATCATGTGCCGGGCGCACGTATCGTCGCTGTGTATGCGAGCAGCAGCGCCGATATTGCATCCAGTCACGACCGCGCTCCAGGATTCGAGGCGACGCTGAGGACTAAGTGGCAGCTTCGGTTCGTTCCGAGCATCCTGCAGATGTGTCCGATGGTCGACGGCTTACTCATCGAAACGAACGATGGCCGGGTCCATCTGAAACAGTTCCGCCAAGCGGCAGCTTGCGGGAAGCCGGTCTTTATCGATAAGCCGCTCGCCGCTACGCTCGCGGATGTCCGCAAAATAGCCCAACTGGCCAAAGTGAAGAACGTCCCGTGGTTCAGCGCCTCTTCGCTGCGCTTCGGCCCCATCCAAACGCTTCGTTCACCAGACCTGGCCGGTGCCTTTGTCTGGGGACCAGGACCACTCGAGCCGCATCACCAGATCGACCTCTCCTGGTACGCGATTCATGCGGCAGAGATGCTCTTCACCCTCATGGGCCCAGATGTGGAACAGGTTACCCGTACCTACACGGCCGACGCCGATGAGGTCACTGGAGTATGGAAGGGAGGCCGTATCGGGACGATCCGGGCGCTCCGGCCCTATGGCTCCTATGGCGCCGTCACATTCCTGCCGGGAAACAAGACCGCATCGCTTACCAAAATCAAGCCCGACTACGCGCCGCTGGTGCAGCAGATCGTCACTTTTATGCAGACCCGAATTCCGCCTGTACCAAATGTTGAAACCATCCAGCTTTACACCTTCCTAGATGCCGCCCGGCGCAGCCGCAACCATAAGGGCGCGCCGATTCGGATGCCAAAATGAGTTTTTGCGGATTCGTTCCCTGGCCCTTGTACCCCGCAATCCGGCGCAGCCGCCCTCACACCCGCAGCCTGGGCTGCCGAAACCCACACCTGAAAACCGGTAACCCACTGCCTCCCCTACCGTCAACCGTGTGTTTGGCCGGAGCCCCCGTTTGCTGTCTCCCGCCTGCTCTAGAACAACACCCGCAGCGCAAGCTGAATCTCCCGGCCGCAGCCGTCCATGCTCGTCACCCTGCCGAATGCGCTGCTGGTGTGAGTTAGATTGGGATCGGACATGTTGGGACGATTCAATGCGTTATACTTTTCACTGCAGGCGGTAACGGAAACCATTCTCACAGCACAATCAGGTGCGGCCGATAGCCGGCTCCCGCTCGCCAGGCGGGGGCATAGGCGGTAACCGCATGTGTGGCTCAGTTTGATACCAATACGCAGTGGAAGAAAACTGCACGATGGTGTCAGGCTTCGAAAACTTCGGCCGCCAGTCGTCTTCCTTCGCGCCGAATCCAATGGATACCCGAAGCGATTTTTCGAAGCTAATGGCATCTTGAGTAAAAAAGCGGTAGGCGGCGGCACCCTTGCGAAATTCGAAATATCCCGTCAGCGGAAAAAAGTTGTCGGTCTCGGGAAAACCCCAACTAAACCCAAAAGAGTCTTCCAGGCCCTGGAACTCCACCGACGGAACGGTTTCTCCGTCGATGTAGAACTTTTCGTTTTCATCCACCGGATAGCTATCGTGGTCAAGGCCGCGGACGGTTACATTCCAGCCGACGAACTTGCCCTTCCCTTTCGCTTCAAGGGCAACATAATCTTTCTGTCCGAGTAACAAGGATTCCTGGCGCCAACTCGAGTGAAAGCAGCCTGTTTCCGCAGGATAGTTCTGCAAGGTTCGATAGCAAACATAAGAGTAACAAGGCATCCTGCGAGCTAAGTCTGCACCCGGTGGGACAGGCCCATCGTAAACCAGCTCGACCCTGGCCGATCTCCGGAAGGGCATAGGGAAATAGGCATTGAATCCGCGCCGGACATTCACGAAGGCGGTATTGATCACTTTGCAAGCGTCATCGGGATCGCAAAAGAAGTCAACGAACGGGCAGTCCACGCTGGGCTCGGATTCGCCGTCCCAGTAAATGCGCAGAAGCAGCTCACGCGTGAGAGGCTCCTCATTTCCAATTTGAGACCTGAGCGACCGACGGGCATCTTGACCAAGCTGAGCCCTCGCATAGGCAAAATGCATCATCGTAATCTCCGCCGGCCCCTTGATCTCGGCCACCACTACTCGCCGTGAAGAGACGAACTGCACTGACAGCGGATTCTCGTGCCAAAGAGCGTTTTTGGCTTTGGTCCGGCCCGGCGTGAGTTGAGCCAAGCCTTCCATTTGTCCAAATGCACCAATGGGCATTTGGCCCAGCATTGCACTCATGCCCAAAGTTCGAATGAAATTACGCCTGTCCATCGATTCTCCTTTAAGCATTCAGATCGGCAAGAAAACGGGTCAAAGATTCGTTCGCTTCCTCGCGGCTCTTCACAAATAAGGTCGCGGCGCGGAAAGATCTACGCAAGGTAGTAAGTGTGGCAATCCATGAATCATCACAGGTGGCGTGGCGGCGAAGGGCCTATTCTCATCGATTGGACACTTGCGCGTGGCACAGCTAGAATTGGAACTTCAATGCTAGTTGCCCGATGCGCGGAGCACCGCGCAGTGTGTTTATTCTGCTAAAGCCGTTGCCCGTTCCCAGTGTCCCGGTGGTCCAGTTACCGTTTGTCGGGGTGCCCCAGTCTGCTTGATTGACTACGTTGAAGAACTCAGCACGGAACTCCAGATTGGTTTTTTCCGAAGTCTTGAAGCGCTTGAACAACGACATATCCAAGTTTGCATAGGAGGGTGCGCGCAACTGGTTATACTTCCCGCCCAGTGGAGAGTAGTCGGTCTGCCCTGTGGCTGTCACTTGCGGTGGTTGACTGAAAGCCAGCGGATTGAGCCACTGATATTGGTTGTGCGGTCGAGCATAGGGATTTATGTTAGGTATTAGGTTCGCGACGCAAGGAAAGCCGGTGCTCGTCGCAGTAGGGCAACCAATCGTGAACGGCTGACCGCCTTGATATACGTAGATGTAGTTAGTCTGCCATCCGCCGACCAACATATCCATGAGTCTGCCGGAGTTCCCAAGATAGTTCTTCCCGCTTCCAAACGGAAGTGCATACTGCCCAGCCAAATGGAACAAGTTGTGTGCATCCTCATTGCAGTAGGTGTAATCGGCGTGTGGACCCATTCCAGCCAAGTATTGGCCTCTAAAGCCGGCTCCCAGACCGGTACCAGTTTGGCTATCGGTCATGCACTTGCCATATGTGTAGTTCGCCATGATTGACAAGCCTTGATCGAAACGGTGTTCGTAGCTAGCCTGCAAGGAATGGTAGTTGCTCAAGCCGTCTGCCGTCAGGAATGACATGTTACCCGCCAAGCTCGGCATCGGGGTATACGTGTTTCCGGTCACACCGGCCGGCAGGTTCTTCACCATCAGTATTTTGTTGGAATTCTGCTGCCTAAATTCGTCCAGGTGCCGCCCCAAAGAGCCAACATAGCCGATCTGGAAGGAATCCTTGCTGGTGAGCTGAAATTGCGTGGTTAAGTTGATGTTTTCTGCATATGGCAGAGCGGAGTTGTACTCATGCCCGGCAAAGCCCATGTTGTTCCCTGGAACGATCGTCGGATCCATAATCGGTATGTCGGCGAAGGTATTTTCCATGGTCGCGACCTGACCGTTGGCAAGGACAATCGGTGTCACTGAGTTGTTGCCTGGGTTACTAACGCTGTACGAGAAGGGGTAAGTTGATCCTGTTGTTGCCAGCGGCCCCACAGGAATACCGTAAGCAATTCCGTAGCCGGCTCGCACCACCCACCTATCCATTATTCGGTAATTGACGCCAACCCGCGGGGCGAAATTAAACATTTTGTTCCGCCATAGGGTATTGTCATCCATGCATTTAATCTTAACGTTGTACTGAACGAACAGCGACAACATGCTCGCGGACATAGGCGTCTTGCAACCATCATGGCCCATATAGTACGTCCCCGATGGCGTAACAACCGCGCCAGGTACCGCAGGCACGGTCGTCCCGTTCACCATTGAAGCGTTCAGGCCAGCAGGGGCATCCATTAAGAAATTACCGTCCCGGCCACTCGGATCGTTGTAGGGAGACCAATAATCCCAGCGCAGGCCCAAGTTTACCGTCAATTTCTCGGTGACTTTCCAGTTATCCTGCATGTACGCGGCATGGTAATATGCAACGTAGTGAGTCTGAGCTAAGTTGGAAGCTTGATAGCCGTTCAGGCCACCGAAGACCTGATTGTTCATGTAAGGTGAAGCAGTCGGATTGAGCAGGGCATCAGCCAACCCGTTCACACCCTGATTATTCGCCGGATTGTCGGAGAACTGCCCGTTCCAGGTGAAGTTCCCCAGCGGAAATGCGGGCGCCAAAATGTCTCCATACGTATTGCTAATCTGGACACCGAATTTGAATTCATGATTGCGCCAGATCTTCGTCACGTTGTCGGAGAAGTCATACGACCCGAGCGTTTGATTCGTGGGCAGGTACCGGCGGCTTCCAACGTTAGCGAACAGGTTCCAATTAAGCATCGGCAGGCCGCCAATGACGCCCGTATCGGGAATTCCCTGGATTCCATATTGTGCCGGGATTCCCTTTTTGGTTAGCGGTTTGCAGAGTGCGCAGGTTGTAATTGTTGTTAAGTCCAAACCTGAACTCGTTGGTCAGCTTCGAGGAGAAGAGGTGGGTATCACCAAACCCAATAACGAAAGTTGGGTTAATGGACGGGAATTGGATGTCCAGGTTGCCCGACAGCGGATCAGGGAACGGCTGGGCATTGCCGTTTGTATCCGTATTCCTGCTGAAGCTGCCAAAGATGGTATCTTCGGCCATGTTATGGTCAATTCTGACGTCATACTGGGTCACGGTGTGCGTCAAATTAGCGGATATGAAATAGTTGTTGTTTTGGTCGGCGGCAATGGCCGATTGTACATTTGCAGCTGGAAATAGCTTCAGGATCTTGACCATGTTGGGATCGAGCCGGCTGGCCGGAATCTGGTTAAGCTGGGCGAGATTGGCCGGAGTGGTAAAGTCTCTGATGCCAACCACGCTCCCACCGGTAAAGGTGGGATCGCGAACGTAGCCGTTTCCGGTTGCTGTCAGTCCCGTTGTGCGATCCACGCTGCCGGCCCTTACCGTGCGGGTAGTTCCGGGATCGAAGATGGTTCCCGGCTTGTACTTACGCCCAAGGAGATCAGTTTGGGTCGCCCGGGCACCTAACGGTATGATGTCAGACAGGTTCGTAAAGTTACTGCTCTGCATAAGCGCAGTCGGCACCGTTCGGGTCCAGCTGACGGGCGACGAGCCGCTGCTCCGCTGGTAATCAAAGAAGAAGAAGGTTTTATTGTCGTTGTGTTTGCGGGGAAACACTGGTCCGCCAAAAGTGCCGCCATATTGATTTAAGCGATATTTGGCTCGCCGTTGATTGTTAAGGTTGGTAAAGTAGTCATTCGCGTTCAAAAACTCATTCCGCAAATACTCCCAGAGAGAGCCGTGGAATTGGTCGGTGCCCGACTTGAGAACTGCATTCAGCACCTGGCCGGAGGAGTGGCCGAATTCGGCGCTGGGGTTGCCGGCCTCCAGCTTGAACTCCTGAATAGCGTCTGGGACCGGGGTGATGGTGATACCGCCGAACACTTCTCCGTTGTTGCTCGTACCGTTGATGCGATAGTCAACCGCGCCAGCCTCGTTGCCGTTTTGCGTCACTTGCCCGCCGCGAAGCTGAGGGTTTATCTGGTTTGGAGTGTTGCCGGTAATGTAAGATCCTGGTGCCAGTTGGGCCAAAACCACCCAATTGCGTCCATTGAGGGGAAGATCATTGACGGCGACACTACCGATGGTTTGTCCAACGTTGGCCTGTTCCGTCTGCAGCAGGGGCGCCTTAGAGTTCACGACTACCGTCATTGCTTCGGCGCTCCCTACCACAAGCTTAACGTCCGCGGTAATGGCCACTTGGGCGTGAATTTCTATGCCTTCTTGCTCATATCCCTTAAATCCAGGTGCATCGACTCTAAGCGTGTAGTGGCCTATGGGAACATTAGGGAAAACATACGTTCCGGTACTCGTCGATAGAGTCCCCTGACTCACCCCTGTTTCGAGACTGGTAAGCGTAACCTTCGCATCGACCACCACAGCTCCGCCGGGGTCTTTGACGGTGCCGGCAATAAGGCCCTTGTCATTCTGCCCCCAAATCTGGTCGCAGAAGACGATCAGCAGAATGGCACAAATTGTTCTCCAAATCGTTCTTATGTTGCGTCGTGGCGCGATGTTGCCTTGTCCTGGCTTTCGCACATCATTCACTGTGGTCACTGGACCGCTGTTTGTAATCATTGGCTCAAACATGTGCGCAACACTTCCGGTGCTTCTCGCTGTTCTTGCCCTGGTTTTTCCCGGTCGGGCAAAGTCGATGCTTCTCATTGCGCCTCTCCTCCAATTCTTCCGTTCGTGGCTCCCGTGTGCGCTGCCTTAGAGCCTCTCTGCCAGTGGTCGGGCTCTTCGATCAGCGCTTGCCTCACTAGCAATATGCCCAGTTCTGTGAACCGGCCGCGAGATTGAGTGCCAATCGCCGCGCAGAGATCGGCCTCCCGAGCGAAGCCAGGGGCTCTCTAGGTGTACCGAATCACTTCCTGAAATCCGGACCGATCCTAGTCCTGGGTCACGCAGTTGCGTCAACGTTATAAATTAAGTGGTCGAGTCTCGTACGTTTTTGAAAAGAAATGAATTATGGGAGGCGTGGGGATATAAACGGTTACAACCGCCGTTCTTAAGCTCTCTTCTTTCCTATTCGTCCAGTGCTAGAATTGGGCGCGGAGTGTGGGTAGTTACGATGAATTCAATCACCCCTCGAGACGCAGAAGTCGCAAAAACGGCAGAGCACGAATGGGAAACTGCCGCGCTCCAAAGGCACCTTGAGGAAATCATCGAAGGCGAGGCATTCAAGGGCAGCCAGCGCAGCCAGCGGTTTCTCCGATATATCGTAGAGCAAGCGATTGCCAGCCGGTTCGAGTCGTTGAAAGAGCGCGTCGTCGGTGCCGAGCCTCTTCGGGCGGTCGCCCTCCTACGATACCGGTCAGGACGCGATTGTTCGAGTGGCAGCCAGCGACGTCCGCAGACGTCTGCAGCAGCATTATTCCCGATTCGGAGCAGCATCAGAGTTTCGCATCAACCTTCTCCAAGGGTCCTATGTCCCCGAAATCGTGCACGACGGTCAAGGTGCTGGAGCTACGCCCGGTACCGAAAAGGTGCACGATGATCCTCCGCTGCCGCTGCCGGCTTCCGTCAAGGACCAGGATTCCCGATCGCCTTTGCTCGCGGCACGGGATCAGGTTGCCGCAGTTCCGGCAGCGCGTGGCGCGGAGATGGCTTCATCAAAATGGCGCACCGCCGCTATCCTGCTTTCCGTATTGGTCGTGCTGTTTGCCGTGCTGGATTTCGCGCAGTTGAGGACCGAGCGGAAAGTCGCCGCCTCGCATGTCGAAGCCGCGCCGACTTCTGTGCTCCCATGGTCGGTTCTTTTCAACTCTTCTGGCGCCACTCACCTGATCACAAGCGATGTCGACATTGTCAGGATTCAGAGGCTTCTCAGGAGCCGGATATCGATTTCGGATTATGCCAATCGGAACTATCTTCCCCAGCATAATACCCTGTCGCCCGAAGACAAATGGTATCTGCTGCAGGGCGACAAATCCGCCACCCTCGATACGCAGATCACGGCAAGAATCGCCGAGTTGGCCGGTGCTGTCCCGCGCAAAATCGACGTAAAAGGTGCACGCGATATCAGATTTTCTGACTTGAAAACGGACGATAACTTCATCTTCCTCGGAAGCCCGTTCTCGAACCCATGGTTCTCCGTCTTCAATGACCAGCTGGATTTTCAGTTCATCGCAGGTGGGGACCATGGCCTGGGACCAGAAGCCATCAGTAACGTCCACCCCGGACCGAACCAGAAATCAATTTACGCACCAACGGCCAACGGCGGGGCCACTGGAGAATCGTACACGATCGTCGCTCTGGTTGGAAATCCCGGTCAGTATGGGCAGGTTTTGCTTCTGGCGGGGGTAAGCGGCGAGGGCACCCAGGCTGCGGGGAAACTGGTCACCGATGTGCCCCGTCTCTCACTGGCTCTGAAGAAATGCGGTATTTCGTCCCCCAGTCCGCTCAAACATTTTGAGATGTTGTTACGCGTGAATCTGATGGCGGGTTCTTCGGGCGAATTCGAAGTAGTGGCCTGTCACATCCTTCTTGACAATTCTTCTCATCTATAATGCCGAGCCGTTGGCCGATATGTTTGTCCGCCACCCAAGCCGCGCTCATGGATATCCTGCGCATCATCCAGGATCGCGAAGCAAGCTGCCCAAGACGGGAGAGATCGCCCCCGTTTGCTGTCTCCCGCCCGCTCTAGAACAACACCCGCAGCGCAAGTTGAATCTCTCGGGCGTAGCCGTCCATACTTGTCACCTTGCCGAATGCGCTGCTGGTGGGAGTTACGTTGGGATCGGCCATGTTGGGGTGATTAAATGCGTTATACGCTTCAGCTCTGAACTGCACCTGCAGGCTGTCATGAATCGGAACTGCTTTGATGGCGGAGAAGTTCCACAGGTACTGCCCGTCGCCTCGCACATTCGATAACCGGAGTGGGAAGGTTCGCACATTATCCGCGAGCTGTTGTGAGGACGAAGTCACAAAGCCCGAGGTGTTGAACCACTCGTTGATGCTGCGCTTGCCAGAGCCCAGCGGTATATCGGAGGTCTTCCCGGTGAAGAGTACATCTCCCCACGTAAAGGCGTCGCCGCTCTGGTACGTAACCACGGAATTGAGCTGCCAGCCGCCGGCCAGATAGTTCAGGGAGGTGGGTAACGAATTGCCGATCCATTCTCCATGGCCGAACGGCAGGTCCCAGAGCGCGCTGACCGCGAGGCGATTGGGGCGGTCATAGGTACTTACGCCATACCACGGGTGTGGATCGGCCGGATTCAGATAGGAAAGAGCATCCAAAAGCCTGGAGTGCGTATAGGCAACATCGACGCTGTATCCGTAGGTGAATCGCTTCTTCAACTCCACCTGCAGCGAGTCGTAGTGCGAAGAGCCGATGTCCGTCTCGTCGGTAATGGTTCCGAACTCCGGATAGGGCTCGACCAACTGCGCCCGGGTTACCGTCTTGGTGTAAGAGCTGGAAAGGCCATAGAAGGGATTCGGGTAGGTCTGGTTTAAATAATTGATCGTGGCCTGATCACGCACGCTTGAAGTGCTCAGGTACGAGTTGGGTGTGCTGTTGATGGACGGGGAAACGGGAAGACGCACACCATGATTTCCGACATAGCTCACGTCGAGAACATAGGAACCGGGCAGCTCTCGTTGAATGTTGAACGACCAGCGTTCCGCGTACGGAACATTCAGGGTTGGACTATAGAAACTCAGCGCCTGTCCCAATGCCGTGGTCAACCCTCCGGCTGCGCCGAGGGGTTGGATCAGGCCGCCAGGGACTGGATTGGTCAGGTTCGCGGAGTAACTCAGACCATTGTCCAGGCTGGCCAGCACGGACGTGGTCGCGCTGTACCCGGTTTGAATCGCCGGCGAGCGATAAACACCGATGGTGTCATAGAAAATGCCGTAACCGCCGCGCACTACGGTCTTGCCGTCCGCCTGGTATGCGAACGCGAGGCGCGGCATCACTTCGATGGGCTGCCCCTTCCAGAAGCCTCGGCCGTTCCCGCCTCCGGAGAAGGTCAAACCACCGCGAACAGCGAAGTCAGCCACCGGAAGGCCGGGCATCGGATTGGCCGCGTAGTTTGCCAGGGCAACTGCGCTGATCGGGTTCGTGGCGCTGCTGTCGAAGCCCGAAACAGCGCGGTTGTAACGCTCGGTTACCGGCGTCTCATGCTCGAGCCGCAGGCCGAGGTTGAGGGTTAGCTTGGGGGTTACTCTCCAGTCGTCCTGCAGATAGCCGCCAAACCAGAGATCCTGATCGGCATAGCTGCTGTTGATATTGACGGTGCCGCCGGGAATGCCCAGCATGAAGGACGCAAAGTCCTGGCCCAGCGGGGATGACGCGGAGGTGGAGAACGGCCCGTTCGTGTATGTGGAACCGAAGGTCAATGCCGCCTGGGTCGCGCTGTAGGGCAGTTGGTTGGCGCGATTGATGCGCGCATCGACGCCATAGTGCAGGTTATGGTTCTTGACCAGTTGGGTGATGCTGCCCGAGAAGCTGTGTATCACACTGGTGTACTTAGATTCACCGATGTCAGCTGTCGACTCGCCAAGCTCGGCAAAGCTGGTAAAAGTCATGTTCGGCAAAGCTGTAACGGCAGGGGGAAAGAGAGAGGTAAAGCCCGATGCGAAGCCATAGTCCCCGAGGTCAAGACCGATATGCAGCGGGCTGTTGGGAAATTTCTGCGCAGTCAGGCCATACCTCACATCGAGAATTGTCAAAGGAGTGATGGAATAGACCTCGTCGAGGGCGATACCGGCGTTGGTTCGCCCGTCATGGTGGCCGCTAGCTGGGTTATCGGCGCCAAAGTACATGTTTTCTTTTTCATCCCAGTTGTCATAATCGGCGCGTAGAAACATGCGGCTGCGATCGCTGAACGTGTGATCGACGCGGGCGAAGTGCGCGTAGTAATTTTCGATCGAAGCGAGGTTCGTCAAGACGTAGTTATTGACGCCACCCACGCTGCCCACTGCGTTCGGCAAGGGATAAAGCTTCACTAACGTCTGCGCCGTAGCGCTCAGGCGGCTTGAGGGGATGACATTGTTGGGAAAAGGAGTCCGCTTATAGGTGTTATTGGGAAGCAACACCGTCGTGTCCGGATCATAGACGGTGTAGTTGGAACCAAGGGCAAGCAGCGCGGAAAAATCACCTTCGCGTTCCGCCGCGGTAGGCACGGTGCCGGTGTAGCTTTGCGGCGTGCCCCATTTGTTGCCCTCAAAGGCGTAGTAGAAGAAGGTCCGGTTTTTCCCGTTATAAATATGCGGCAGAAAGACCGGGCCTCCGATGGAAGCGCCATATCGGTTGTCTTGATAGACCGGTTTCTTCTGGCTACCGGCGAAGTAATTTTTTGCATTCAAATAGCTGTTGCCTAAGAACTCATGCAGTTCGCCATGATAATGGTCAGTTCCGCTCTGTGTGTTCATGTTGATGATGCCGCCGGACGTGTGTCCCATAGCTGCGTCGTAAAAGACGGTCATGACCTTGAACTCGCTGATAGTCATGGGCGGCGGCGAGAATGCGATGCGCGGAACGCTACCGCTGGCGAAGATGTTTGGAATCCCGTCTATCGTCCATTCATTCGAGTTGATCGAATTGCCGTCGGTGACGATCGACGACGTGCCGGCATTATAAGCGGCCTTGTGGACCGCGATCGATGACCCGCTGGAAACGCCTGGGAGAGCACGGCCAGTTCCGCTACATTACCCGAAGCCATCGGCAGGCCTTGAATCTGCCGGGTTGCCACCACCGTGCCCAACGATGCGGCGCCGGTGCTCAGCAGTGGCGTCGCGCCGCTAACCTCGACCGACTGCGCGACATCTCCTAGCGGCAACACAAGATCCAATTGAACCTTGTCGCCAACTTGAACTTCAACATTCTCGCGGTCGATCTGCTTGAAGCCGGGATGGGAGGCGCTCACCTTGTAGACGGAGGGAAGCAGAAACGGAGCCGTAAACTCACCGGAGGAATTTGTCTGAACCGCGAGCACGACGCCGGTCTGCACATTTGTAATTTGCACCTGAACATCTGGAATGGCAGCCCCGCTTGGATCCGTAATTCGTCCAGATAGGGTTCCGCGCGATTCCTGCGCCAACGCAGGCGTTACCACCACCGCAAGGAGAAGAAGACATCTAACAATGCGTTGAATCATGATATGACCTCAAGAGTGAAAAAACTGCAATACGCGCCAGAAGCCCGCCCGCCATTTTTTGGTTGACCGATAGATGGGTTCAGGGGGATAGTTCTTGGTTGGATTCTGATGGCCCGCTATGAGAAAAACAACGGATTATCTGCGATCATCCATTTTGCTGGACACAAAATCGCATAGCGCCTCTTTGCGGGGCTGCCTGTGAGTGCCGCCATCGAGTGCAAAAAGTTTTGTCGCGGAATCGTTTTGAAGCTGAAAGGGCACTAAGAGCAGTGTCACTCACAGGACATCGTGCCCATTCACGCCAAGCTGAAGTACACGACGTTGATTTGGTCTCGCTCGGAATCCGCCGGCACGCATCAAAGCTAGCTTTCCTACCCCTGGTTTACAATTCATCGGTCGAATGAGCAAGAAATACAGGACTGGGGGATACATGCGCATGCTTTTGCTGGCGGCGGTTGCCCTTCTTGTGCCCCTGGTGCGCGCGCAGGACGCGGCGCGGCCGCTGACCATAGAGCTTTTTTCCTCACGGGTGGTCAACGCCATCACGTTTACGCCGTCTGGTTCACGGAGCTGGATGCACGCCTGCGCCGCCTGCGCGCAGACCGCGGTCAGGGCTCCAATCCATGTGACCCTGAATGCCGGTGAGCTGCGGACTGCAAAGGGGACATTGGCCAAGCCTCTAATGCTTGAGGGTACGTTTCGCGTACAAACCGATTCTTATACTGGTCAAATCCAGGCCAGCGGCCTATGGGAGGCCAACGCTCCAACGCGGCTCAAGAGCGATCGCAACGGACTGCAGATTCTGCTGACCATGCCCAGTGAGCGCTATGTCGCCTTGGCGCTCAATGGCGAAGCGGCAACCGATGAGCCGATCGAATCGCTCAAGGCCATGGCGGTAATAATGCGAACCTATGCCCTGACCAATGCATCCCGCCACGCGGCCGAGGGATTCAACCTCTGCGACAGCACGCATTGCCAGGCGCTTGGCTGGGGGAAGATCCGCCCGGGGATCGAAGAGGCGGTGCTCGATACCTCGGGAGAAACGCTGTGGTTCGGACGGCAGCGGGCCAAGGTCTTCTATACCCAGCATTGCGGGGGAACGACGGAGGATGCCGCAAGCGTGTGGGGCGGGGTTCGCCTGCCCTACCTCACCTCGCATAGCGACCCATATTGCCTACGCCGCTCGCCGGCGCGGTGGCATGCTGAGATCCCACTAAGTCGCATCCAGGCAATCGCGCAGGCACAAGGATGGCGGCTTCCGCCGCGCATCCAAGACGTTCGTATCGTCCGGCATACCTCTTCCGGCCGCGCCGCCTTGCTCCAGTTTTCCGGGAGCGGATTATTTCGCGAGCAGGCTGAAATTTCCGCCAGCAGCCTTCGCTTCGCCGTGGATCGCGCGCTGGGTTGGAACCAGTTGCGCAGCGATTGGTACACGGTAACAGCGAGCAATGGCGAACTGCACTTCGATGGCAAGGGTTATGGCCACGGAGTGGGCCTGTGCCAGGCCGGAACCTATGAGATGGCCAGCGAAGGATACTCCAGCCGTCAGATCTTGAATTTCTACTTCCCTGGCGCCAAGGTTCGCATCGGCCCGGCGGACAATGGCTGGGAAAAGACAGAAGGAGCCGGATGGACGCTCATGGCGGCGGATCCGCCAGCGGAAACTCCAGCGCTGCGCCGCGCCGGGGACACCGCGTGGCGTCAGGCTCAGGAGATCTATCCCCCAGGCCTGCAGATCCGCCCGGTCGTGCGCGACATGCCCACGACTGAGCTTTTCCGTCAGGCAACTAGTGAGCCGGGATGGGTTCTGGGTACGGCACGAGGCGAGACAATCTTTTTACAGCCAAGCGCTGTACTCAGAAAAAATCTTGGTGAAGCCGCGACGCTGCGGCACGAATTCCTGCACCTTCTGGTGGAGCGGGAAGCAGCGCCCGCAACTCCGCTCTGGCTGCGCGAAGGTTTGGTGGAATTGCTGTCCGGCGGCGTGCCGGACGACTCGGAGCGGCGTCCGCTCGATCTGTCGGCTATCGATGCCGTGCTCGCTGATCAAAAGGATCGCCGCGAAGCGGAGCGCGCTCACGCCGCCTGCGCCGGATTGGTAAGGCGCCTCGTGGAACGCTACGGAATGAACACGGTGCGCGGCTGGTTGCACAGCGGAGTTCCCGATCAAGCGGTCGCGTCTGTGTCACAGCCGCGGTAGCGAATCAAAAGAGCTGTCATCGGTTGTGGCCTCCCGCCCTTGCTACGCAAGGATGGGGCACCCAAGAGTTTTGCCTTTGCTTTTCTTTTTGTCATTCCCACAGGGAATCTGCTTTTATCCTTCTGAACGAGACACGATCGTCTATGAGGCGGTGCTTTCGGTTTCGCGGGCAAGATACACGGCGGCGAGCGAAACCACGAAACACCACAACAGAATGACTATGGTGTAGGCCAGGCCCACACGGAGCAAGGCGCTCGCGATCTGTTGCGCGACTCCATTGCCCGGCTTCCAGTTGACCAGCGCGCTGACGATAGCCGACCCGGCAAATCCACAGACGATGGCTGCCAGCCAATAGATCCAGTGCCGGTAGATGTCGCCGATGCGTTTGCCGGCAGAGGAATCTACCGCCATCGCTCCCCCTTCCACCGCAACCGGCAGCAGCAGCGCGGCCAAGGCCCATTGCAGCAGACTCCAAAAAGAGCGTTGCAGGCTCATCAGCCGTTCATAGGTAAAAAAGGAACGCAAACCTGGTGAGAGTTTGGAGTTCCAGTATCCGGCGTAGAGGGGTGCATGCTCCCGGGCCGCGCCGATCCCCTGGAGCAAGAGCAGCCACAGCCCCACAACCGCGAGGCAAATGAGAAATCTCTTCCAAAACGGAGCGAGCACAGACGAGCGCTGAAGGAGCATGCGGAAGACCGCCGCCTGCAACAAAAAGAAGGCAATCACCAGCATGACGCCAGAGACGATCGAAAAAGCGAATTGCCAGACATGCGAATCCGCAATCTGCAGCCAGGCAAAGCCCAGCAGCAGCAACAGCAAGGTCCCCAACCACTCCAGAAGCATCACGCGCCAGGTGAGTACGCCTCGAATACCGGTCATGGTTTTTCCTCCGCGGCGGGTGCGTTCACGTCCAAATGAAGCGCGTCGCTGGTGGCCTGGACTCCTGGCTGGTACATCGGCTCTACCTGCGCGGGACTGATGTCGAAGCTGCCCGGGTTGACCACCTTCAGCAAATAGAACGACTCCTTGCGGCCGTTCAGCTGCGAAGCGAAGATGGCTGCCCGATCGTCGTGGAACTCGCGCCGGGTATACCAGTAGGTCCAATCATCCGGGCGGCCGGCGATATTGTAACTGTCTTCATGCTGAATAAATTCCGTTCCGGCGGGAATGGGATCCTCGATCATCAGATATTTCTCCGGTGAGCCGTTTACCGCAAGGTGTACGGCGAGCGTATCGCCAGGCTCGACCGGTCCCTTCAACGGATCCAGACGGTAAACGATCTTCCCTTTATCCTCAACCGGAACCAAGCGGAAGTAGTCCCGGGTAATGTTCAGCGACAGAGTGCCCTTCTGATAGAGCTTCTTCTCGGTCGAAGAATAGGTTCCCTGAACCGTCCAGTACGCCCGCCCGCTGCCGTGCTTCACCAGCTCGACGGTGTTGCCTTGCGAATGAAGCTTGCTTGCGGGGATATCGACGTCCAGGATGACTCCGGAGACCGCATCGGCCGGGCTAAAGTTACGGTGGCCGGCGACGCTACCGTTCACCACGACGTCGGCGTCGAAGCTGGCATCCAGCTCCTGCGATTGCGCGAGGTAATCGGCCAGCCCATAGATCACCATGGCAGTCTGCTCGGTCGAGGACCACCAATAGCCGCCATCGCGGTTGAGCATAAGCCATTGCGCGGCCTGCGGAAGCAGAGTGCTCTGAGGATCGGCGTGAGTGAGAAAACGCATGGCGAAGGCCGTGCTCTCCGCGCTGTTGTCGTACTCGAAGCCAAGCAGCGAATTGAAGTTCGACGGCCAGTAGGCGATCTCTCCCGCCTGCTTTACCTTGCTCTCCAGTAACCTAGCCACTTGGGAGGACCGGGTGTCGGAGCTGCGGATCATCGACAAGCCGAGCAGTGCAAGTCCTTCGGGGGAAAGGCTGCCGCGCTGAGGCCAGAGGGTGTCGATCCGCTTGCCGTTCTCGACCTTGGCGGCGGATGAGGCGGGCTCGCTCAACGCATAAACCACGTAGGCCCGCAGGTCGGGAATCATGCGTGGATGCTGCGCAAGCTGTCCTTCCAGATAGCGGCGCCCCTTGTCCAGCATCTCCTGCCGCTGGGGATTGAGCGGATAAGAGTGGGCCGCCTCGACCAGGCCGCTTACCACATAGGCTGACATGAAGACGCGGCTCTGATCTTCTTTCCACCAGCCCCAGCCGCCATCGTCATGCTGGTAGTCGGCGAGGCGGTCGAAGCCGGCATTCACCTTGGCGGCAAGGTCGTCCGGGTTGATGCGCGAAGAGAGGTTCAGCTTCTTCAACGTCTCGGCCACGATTACATTTGGCAGAAAACTGGACATGGTCTGCTCGGTACAGCCATAAGGGAAGGTAGTCAGGTAGTTCAGGGCGGAGAAGAGGCCGCCAGCAATCGACGGGGAGACTTCGATATGGAGTGAGTGCGCCGCCGGGTCGGTATTCCCGGGAAAGTCGATAGAGACTGTCTTGCGCGCATTCGCCTCACTGATGGCTCCGCTGGAGTTGATCTTTTGCGGCACGCCGGCCGGCTCTACGGGTAAGGTGATCTCAAGCGCATCAGATTCTTCATTGGTGAGCGCTTTGGCCAGCAAGGTCGCAGTGCCGATCGCGGAAGCGCGCAGACGCCAGGAGACGACGCCATCCCCCTTGCTTGGGACGGTGATCTGTTTGGAGGCGCCGGTGACGGTGTCCAGTCCACGGATATTGAGCGAGACCTCAACCTGCTTTGCCTGGTCCAGATAGTTGTGCACGATGACCGGAACCGTCACCTCGTCGCCTTTGCGCAGGAAACGGGGTGTGCCCATGCGGACGATGACGTTCTTGCGCACAATCACGCGATCGATTGCCGAGCCGGCCTGCGAATCCGGGGTGATGGCGCGCACCGTAGTGCGCCAGGTGGTGAGCGAGTCGGGAAAGGTAAGCGTGACCCGCGCGTGGCCCTGGGCATCGGTATGCACATCGGGCGACCAGTAAGCGGTATCGGGAAAGGCTTTACGGATTTTAGGCTGAACCATATCCATGGCCGGCTTCACCTGCGCCATTTGCGGACGATAGCGAGTGGCCCGCTCAGCCAGCAATGGCGACTTCAGACCCGCCGATCCGCTGAAGTAGTACTGCAGAGAGGAATCGATAGGCGCATAGATGAAGCGGTTGGGATAGAGCCTCTTGACGATGTCCCCGCTGCTGTCGGGATAGATCGAGTAGATAGCCTCATCCACTACGCCAAAGCTGAACTCGGCGCTCACCGGCTTTCCCGAGAAGTCTCGTGTATAGACGTCATATATCGCCGCCTGCTGCGGCTGAAAAATCTTTTTGAGCGGCGCAATTTCGATCTGTAACTGTTTCCTTAGCGGAGGAACCTTGATCTGCTGGCTTGCCTGGTAGAGCTGGTTGTCCTTGAGGAAGACCACAGTGAGATCAAGGTTGGGCTGCGAGTCGGCGGTAATCGGCAAGTCGAAGTTCAGGGTCTTGCCTGCAGACGATAACACTTTGCGAAACTCGATGGAGTACCCGGTGGCAATCACCAGCGCGTGGAAGTTCTCCACTTCGGAGACAATGCCCAGATGCGCCACGTCGCCGGGAGCATAGCTCTTCTTATCGGTTATGATCCGCACCTGCCGGGAGCCGCCCGAAAGGTCCGCCTCATTGCCGCCAAAGACCCAGAGCCAAGTCGAGCTCCTGACCTCGCGCTTCTCGGGCGTCATGGAGCTGGCGAGGACTTCGGCGCTTCCCGCGCCGGTGACAGGAATCGTAGCCCTGGCCGCTCCTTGCGCATCCGTGATCACATCCGTAGAGCCGCCCTGCGTGGTCACCGTCTTTCCCGAAGACCAGCGATGATAGGCGAGCTGGAGATGTACTTTGGCGGCTACCGGCTTGCCGTCATAGTCCACCGCGTTGACGTTGAAGCTCGCCTTCTCGCCGGTGCGGATGGAATAGCTGACCGGCTCGACATGGATGCGATAACTTCCATAGGTCGCGAGAAAGCCTCCACGCCCCGTGATCTCCCGATTGGCTTCGTCCGTCACTCCCGCCTCGACGGTATAGTCGAAGTCACTATGCCGCTCGCTGCGGTCGACTTCGGTCGCCACCGTGATGGTGAGCTTGCCGTTTGCGTCGAGGGTGCCGGTCTTCTCCGTTTCCTGGGTCGCGCCGTATAAAGCCGGGGCGCCCCCTTCGCCGCCATCGAAATTGCCGGAGTCGTCGTCTTCTCCGCCGCCTTCATCCCACCAATAATGAGGCGCGTGGTAAATGCGGTACTTTACTTTGCCGAAGGCCACCGGCTCGCCAAAGAAGTATCGGGAATCGATAACCATCTGCACGCTCTGGCCCTCAAGCACGCGCGGTTGCTGTGAGGAGACACGAACCTGGTATTCCGGCTTGCGGTATTCCTCGACATGGAAGCTGCCCATGATTTCATCATCCGCGGCTCCCAACCGGATGGTGTAGGAGCCCAGCGCGGCATGAGCACCCAGCACCAGGTCACCGGCTACCGTGCCGTCACTTGATAAGGGCAGATCTTTCTCGAAAACAGGACGGTCCTGCTCGTCTGACACAACGGCATGGATGGAGGCGATCTTGGGCAGCTCCAGGTGATTCTGATTGCGCTCGCGCAAGATCGCTTTCCAGTACACAGTGTTCCCAGGCCGGTAAACCGGGCGGTCGGTATAGACGTAGGAGGACCAGCGGCTGCCGGTGGAACCGGTAAACGACCAGGCGCCGGGAGTGACCGCGGCGAATTCCCCGTGCGCGGCGGCTATCACCCACAGGTTGTCCTGCTGCGCTCCGCTTGCTTTGGCGTCGGGCTCGGCCACTCCATCCTGATCCGTGCGCGCGCTCGCCTGCTCCTGTTTGCCAAAGCCAAGCTTGACATCGACGTTGGCTTGCGGAGCGCCGCTCTGCCGGTCGACCACATAGGCCAGCACGCTTCCGCTGCTGGTTCGGGTGATCAACACCATTCGGCTGACCATCAGCAGGGTGTAGGCCTTGTAATGACCATCAGTGGCCTCGACCAGGTAAAGACCGGAGGGCAAGGGATCGATAGGCAGCTCCTGCGAATCGGAGACGTAGGTGGGCGGCATCTCCTGCCGCCACCGCGCTACCAATTGCGTATCGTTGAGCAGCGGAATTTGGGCAAACTGGGCGACCCCGACGATGCGGCTGCGGCGGGGCAGAGAGGACTGCCTGGCACGCAGGTAGTCGCGGGTCTCAACCGAAAACTGGCCGCGGAAAAAACGGCGAACCAGGTACCAAAGATGGTGCTTCCAATCGTGAAACCGCTCCAGCCAGGTCCGCTGGTCAATTTGTTCTTTCGGTCCCGACGGGGCTCCATTGGCAAAGCTGTGCAGATCGCGCAGGCTGCCAAGAAATTTTTCCGCGTCGTTGATGCGGTAGATACGAAACTCCAACTGATCCACATTGTGGGAATAAAGGTGAATGGACAGCTTTTCATCCGGCGAGAAGGTACGGCTTGTGCTCAGATTGAAGGAGACGGCTCTGGCAGCGTGCGCAGCCGAGGAGATCAGGAAGGCGAGGGCCAGACAGGCCAGCGCCGCAATCTTTACTCTCCGTCGCGCAGGACATTCCACCGGTAGACTCCGAGAAAGCTTGGATTGCCCGGCACGGGATGCCATCGCGCATCGGGGTGGTGAATCATATCTTCCGTTGTTACTTTCCGGATCTCGCCCCTGGCCTTACCGATGGGTCCGGTGTGATACACAAGCCAATCCGCATTTTCACCTGTAACGATCATCGAATGATACGGCGAATCCTGCCCGGCTTGACGGAAAAAAAGCAGATCTCCGGGGCGCGCCGCGCGCAGTTCGCGGCTGACCAGGTGTGTGTTCCACCGCATCAGCGTTTGCGCATCGGCGAATTGCGCAAAGCTGCCGTTGCTCAGATCGGCCCAGGCGAACGGCCCTGGTTTTACCCGGAACAGGGCTGCGCCGAGCGGTGTCCAGGGATAGTGGTATTGGTGGATGGAGGCGAGAGACAGCAGGTTGGACGGGGAAGGCTGCCGGGCAAGCCATTGCGCGTCGTGCCTGGCTAAAGTCTCGCGGTAGACAAATCGCAGCAGAGCGGCACAGTCGTCGATCTCCGGGGGAACGCGGGAAGCAGGCTGTTCCGCCTCCAGATCCGCGAGTGCAGAGAACCATGCGCGAAAGGCCCGCCGATCCTCTATCGAGTGCAGGCGCAGAAAATCCGGCGTGCCGTCGCCGTAGCTGTCTTCGCCCTCCGGAGAAAACCGGACCGGGATGGTGTAGGTGCTCTTGCTCCAACCGAAAGAAACCAGCGTGCGGCCCGGAGTGACCGGTGTTTTGAGGAATACTTTCACTTCACGCGCGCCGGCTTGTTCCAGCCTCAGTTCCAGATTTCCAGAGACCCGGGAAGCCCGTGAATCGATCTCTCCCGGGGTTATGGGGTCTCCGCTGCTGCGCCGGAGCTCGAGCAGAGGGTATATTCGCCCATCCGCCGGAAGCGTAGCCCTCGCTTTCTCGATGACCAGCTTGTCTGGTCTGCATCCGCCAAGAAGCAGGAGCGGGAGAAGAAGCAAAACGCCGGGTAAGACGCAGTTCCGGCCCGATCCGTCCGGCGTCCGCAGCATGAAATCCTCTATTTCCTCTCGATTTGCAAATCGACGGCGGAAGTGGGAACGTTGTTTGCCGAATTAGTGGTGCTGCAAACCGGCCGCTGGAGAAAACGCAGTGTCCCCTCCCGATCTTCAAAGACCATCCCGTAAGTCGACGCGCCTACAAAGTCTCCCCAATCCTTGGGAACGGCGGTCAGACACCCCGAGAGGCTGCCGAACCCATTCTGCGCGTGAACGGTTGCAGGAGCGATGTGATCGCGGATGCATACCCCACTGATCATTCCCGCCAGGACGAGGCAGAAACCTGTAAAACCTTTCATAATGACCCTTTCTCTTGATGAGCGACGTAGCCATGGTAACCGTGACAACGGTGTAGACGAAAGAGAGTGACGCAATGCTCATTTCTTTGTATTCGTTCGTGCTCATTCCATCTGCAACCAGTGATTCACAATTGATTCCCCTTCCGGTCGCCTGTTTACCGGAATGTCGTATAGCTCTGCGCGCGATCCGGTGGCAAGATCGTCCCCATTATGAGAATGAACATTCGAGCCCGTATGCCGAAGCAACTGTCCCATGATTTTCGTGGTCTGCCTATCTTCGTCACCATCGAGACCGCCCGCGGCCTGCATGCCAATTACCAGCATTCGACCACGGCGCAAGAATTGCTCGATATGCTGGATAAACGCACGGACCTCAACGCCGCTGTCTTAGACCGGTTCCGGGAAGACCTGAGGTTCTCCCAGCAGGCGAAGCTCAGCGATGTGGAAATGAGTGAGGAGCTGCTGGAAAAAATCGGCTTCTTCGTGTAGGGATGCGCCAACGGTACGAATGCGGCGTCCGGGCTTCGCACGTATGGGCGCTCCGGACCGTTTGGAAGTATGAATGCGAAATTAATCGAGGGTGCCCCGTCCTAATAGAGACGGCAAAAAGCAGATTCCCTCCGGGAATGACAGAAAGAAAAGAAACCTAAAGCCCGCTAGGGAGTGGCCGGGCTGCTACTGCCAGAGCCGGTTGCAGGAGCAATGAGGTCATCGCGTATTTCGATCTCGGCCGCGTCTCCCGTGTAGGTCCCGTCGGCCGGCGCCCGATAACGGACCACGGTCCGCATTCCTTCCAGGTGGTGGCAAAGATTGAAGTGATCTTCTCCGTACCAGATGGTGTCGGAAAATCCCATAGCGAAAGGACCCTTGGTGTGAAAGGTGAGCTGGCGGCCGTGGTCGTCAACTACAAAGCCAAGTTGCTTTTCAGGGCCGCCGCAGGTGACGGACTTGATCGTTCCGGTAATACTTTGCGTGCCTTGCGGAAGCGTCTCGGTGAGTGACACACCATTGGGGCGATGCGCAACGGGGATACTATTCCAGAGCGCCACGGCTTCGTCGTGGTCCGGCCCGAACCACCGTTCGGCAACATATTCGGAGAAACTGGCAGCCTCGGCGTCTCTTCCCATTCGGAGCAGAGCTTGAGCGGTCAAGAGGTGATAGCCGGCCAGCCAGGGGTCCAACTCTTCAGCCTTGCGTGACAGCCCGAAAGCAGTGGTTGGATCGTCTTGGCGCAGGGCCAGTCTCGCGAGTTGTATGTAGACGGGAGAAAACTGCGGGTCTAATTGCAGAACTTTCTCCATCGCGTCGTGCAACGCATTTTGGTCTGCCGGAAGATTAGAGGTCGCCGCCGGTGAAAGCATAGTTTTCGAAAACAGCGAAAGGTAGAGCGTCCCGTCCAAAGCGTAGGCCTGGGAAAACTCATCCGCGGCCTCAGCATCCCTGCCGTCGGCAAAGAGTAGGAAGCCTCTCTCCTCATGCGCATACCCGAGCTTCGGATCTTCCTTGATCGCTTCTTCAACCAGCGGCCGCGCGTCCGCCGAGTCATGGGTCCAAAGGTGATAGCCTGCCAGCTCGGCATCCGTTTCCGCCACGCTCAAGGTGCGTGATGTGAAGTCCTTCTGATCGATTTGCGGCGCGTTCTTCACTTTGGCGGCTGTAAAGCCAAAGCGCATTAGATATAGCTGTAGCCCCTTGTCGACCTCAGGAAAGCTGCCGACCGCTTGCTGAAAGGCTTTTTTTTCGTCAACTCCCTGTTGAAGCAGATTGAAATACTGGGCAACCCGTTTGCCGCCTTCCATACCTGGCCCAAACGTCAGGTAGTGAACCAGGGCCCACGATTCTGCGTAAAACATCTGAATTTGGGATTCATCGCGGTAATGGGGAGAGCCTGGCGCCATCGTAATGAGTGTTTCGACTGGAATCAGAGGTCGCTCCTTCAGGAGGGAATACCGCTCCGTAGGAACGCCGATTAACATGTCATGGTCCTCAAAACGCGTGTAGGCGTAAAACTCGGCCATTCCCTCATCCAGCCAGGTCGGCAGCCAATGTGCGTTGGCGTGCAAAATCGAATGAGCATATTCGTGATAGACAACCTCGTGTGCGCCTTGGCCCCACCGGTCGAGGCGAACCATGACGTACTGCTTCTCCCACCCGTGATGAAACAGCCCTGCGGGCTTCGGTCCCTTCGTCTTCCAGAGCTGCGGCTCCAAACTCTTAGCAGTTTCCTCATCATGCGCAGCGAACACAAGGAGCGGGGCCCCTGTCTCCAGACGAAACGTTGGGTATTCCTCGGCGAAGAGGAAGTGCAGTTGTTCAAACTCAAATGCCACGCGCCGGCCGTCTCCCTGGCTCCCGTCCGTGAGCACACGAAAGTGGGGGCTACGTACCTCGATCCACTGCTTTGGCTTAGCCAAGGCGGCCCCGGTGAACGCCAGGCACACGAATATAACACCCGAACCCAATCGGGAACCCATGGTGACATCCTTTCGGGGGATACCAATCTTCTAACATGCTTTTTGGCAAAGGGATAAGATTTGGGAACACTTCGCGGAGGAAAATGTGGACGAACCGGCGCCTCAAATTGAGAGCTCTCCTGTGGAATCGCCGCCGCGGCAACCGGAAAAGGACCTCCGATGGGTGTTCGCGGGAGAGGATGGCCTTCGCGCCGGGTGGGGCGCGCTGCTCTTTGCGCTGCTTGTCTTTGCGATCGAATTCCTGATTTCGCGCCTGTTGCGGCACTTCCTCCCCGCACAGCACGGGCCCGAACTGCCAGTGCTGCGTTCGCTCATTGGCTCGGTTTTCCAATTAGCGGGTGTGTTTGCGGCGACGGCCATCATGGCACGGATCGAACATTGCGCTGTGTCCGCCTATGGATACCAGGGCGCGTCGAGAGCGATTCGATTCCTGTTCGGGCTGTTTTGGGGATTCATCGCGATTTCCCTGCTGGTGATGGTTTTGTGGAAGACAGGATTGCTGGCCTTCGACGGCCAAGCCTTGCACGGCGGAGCAATCTGGGAGTATGCGGCAAGCTGGGGCCTTCTATTTGTGATCGTCGCCTTCTTCGAGGAGACAACATTGCGCGGCTATCTACAGTACACGCTCACGCGCGGGATAGGCTTCTGGTGGGCTGCTCTGCTTCTTTCGCTTCTGTTTGGATTTATGCACGGACGTAATCCTGGCGAGTCTCCGGTCGGTCTCTTTTCGGCGGCAGGATTCGGCCTGCTCGCTTGCTTGAGCCTTTGGTACTCCGGATCGCTATGGTGGATTGTGGGTTTCCACGCCGCCTGGGACTGGGGTGAGTCGTATTTCTATGGCACGTCGGATAGCGGCCTGGTGGCGAAGGGTCATCTGTTGGGCGAGCATCCGATGGGCAGCCTGCTGTGGAGTGGCGGCCCCACCGGACCGGAAGGCAGCCTGTGGACCCTTCCCCTGCTGGCGGCGATTGCGCTGCTAATGTGGCTGTGGTGGGGAAGGCGTGGCGTTGCGGCATTCCGGGGGCAGGCATGGAAACCATGCCCTCGGATAGAAATACCTGACGCCCAGCCCCCTTCCCTATAAACGCAGCCGGGTGCCCCAGGTCCCGATTCTGGGACCGGGGATTCCACAGATCTCGATGTACAGTCTCGTCGTCACTGTAGGTCAGAGACAAAGACCCAGGTTAGCTTCGCGCACCTGGGGCACCCGGCTCTGCACTAGGAATGAAGAGTCTACTTTGCGGCGCTTGTTTCATTTATCCAATAACGAGCGCCGGGGCCGAGCCGACCGGCCCGGTCGCCGGGGTTGGCGAACTGACAGTCCTCCAGAGACAAGCAGCCGCAACCAATGCATCGCGTAAGACCCGCCCGCAAACGCTCCAGCTCGGCGATGCGCTCATCGATACGCTTGGTCCAGCTGGCCGAGAGCTTAGCCCAATCCGCGCGTTCGGGGACACGGTTTTCCGGCAGCTTGGCCAGCTCCGCGCCAATCTCGTCCAGCGCCAGGCCCATCCGCTGAGCGAAGACAATGAAGGCTATCCGTCGAAGAACCATCCTTGGATAGCGGCGGTGCCCTGAACCGGCGCGTTCCGACTTGATCAGGCCTCGGTCCTCATAGAAGCGGAGCGCCGACGCGGCCACGCCGCTGCGCCGCGCAACCTCCGAGATTGTGATCAGGCCGGACATTGGGAAGGAGGAGGCACTTGCCTATTGACTTAAAGTTAACTTTAACTTGTAGTATGAGAACATGTCAAACCACCAAGCTAACGATTCTGTTGCAGACCGCCATTCCGGCAATCTCTTCGCCGGAGTTCGAGTAGCTATCAGCGGCGGCACCTCCGGCCTGGGCTTAGCCCTGGTCCGTGAACTGCTAAGCCGCGGCGCGAAAGTCGCCTTCATCGCTCGCACCCGGGCGCAGGTGGAGCGTGTGGTGCAGCAATTGCCGGGGCATACGGCATAACCGGAGACGTGTCCCGGAAGGAGGAGATACACCCCATTGCGATGCAGATTATCGGCGCGCTTGGAGGACTCGACGTTCTCATCAACAACGCGTCCGACCTGGGACCTGTACCCCTGAAGCTATTGGCCGACACGGAGTGCGAAGACTTTGAGCGCGCGCTTGCGACCAACGTCCTTGGCCCTTTTCGGCTGACCAAGGCGCTGCTTGGCTCGCTGTCCGCCTCCGCACGGGAGGGTTCGAGAGCGGTGGTGCTCAACGTGTCGAGCGACGCCGCCGTGAATGCTTATCCGGGTTGGGGCGCCTATAGCGCGAGCAAGGCTGCGCTGCTTCATTTGACCAGCATCTGGGATGAAGAACTCAAGATGGGAGAGCGTCCGTGTTCTTTCCATGGATCCAGGAGACATGGACACACCGATGCACGCCGCTGCCGTTCCGGATGCGGACCGGTCAACCTTGAAGCAGCCTGCTGCGGCAGCCCGCGAGATGGCTGACGCTGTTGCCGCCGTGTTGTCAGGCACCGCGCCCCCGCAGCCATGGCACGAGAGGCAAATGGATGAGAGCCGCTAGCGTTCCCGTTCAGCGCCCAACCAATGCCAAGCTACTTACCTTCGACGGCCTGGGACGCATCGAACACCAGGCCCGTTCGGAGTTCGTGAATCTGCTGCGTTCCGGCGACGTGGTGGTTGCAAACGACGCTGCTACCTTGCCTTCCAGCCTCGGTGGGCGGCATAGCCGCAGCGGACGCAGCATCGAAGTGCGTCTCGCAGGCCGTGATTCACTCGACGAGGTCAGGCAGTTTTCCGCTGTCGTCTTCGGGGAGGGCGACTTCCGCACGCGCACGGAGGATCGTCCCCAGCCACCGGCGTTATGCGCCGGCGACCGGCTGGAGTTAGGACCCTTGCGCGGGACTGTCGCCCGAGTGCTGAATCATCCTCGCCTCATTCTGCTCCGGTTCGAAGGCTCGCCGAGAGAGATCCTGGAGGGCATCGCCCGTCACGGACGGCCTATCCAGTACGCTCATGTCCCTATCCCGCTTGCTCTTTGGGACACCTGGACACCTATCGCCGGACCGCCAGTCGCGTTCGAGCCGCCTTCGGCTGGCTTTGTCCTCGACTGGAGCATGCTCGCGCGCATGAGCAAACGGAAGATCCGGTTTGCAACAATCACACATGCCGCCGGGATCTCATCGACCGGCGACCCACAACTGGATGCGCTTCTGCCCTTCGCTGAACCGTACCGGATTCTCGCGCTCTACAGCGTCGATCATCAACCAAGCTCAGGGAGCGGGAGGGCGCATCATTGCAATCGGCACCACGGTGGTTCGCGCATTGGAGCATGCCGCTGCGGCTTTTGACGGCATGATCGTGCCCGGAGAGCGATTGGCGACACAGAGACTCGGCGCCTCCGGCAGGCTGCACATCGTCGATGCCATTCTCTCCGGAACCCACGAACGCGGCAGCAGTCATTATGAGCTGCTGCGCGCTTTCGTCGACGATGAAACCCTCGGCCGCATGGAAAATGAGTTGAACGCCCGCGACTATAGCACGCACGAGTTTGGAGATTCAGTTTTCCTTGCAAAGACGCAGGCGCGGCAGGCAAGCTGATACTCATGCCGGAGCTGCCGGATATCGCCGCTTACATCAGTGCGCTCGAGCCGCGCATCGTCGGTCAGCCGCTCGAGCGGGTGCGGCTGGCGAGCGCCTTTCTGCTGCGCACCGTGCAGCCGCCGCTCGAGAGCGTGGAGGGCCGCGTGGTACGGGAACTGCGGCGCATCGGCAAGCGGATTGCCATTGGAGTCGAGGGCGATCTCTGGCTGGCGCTTCATCTGATGATCGCCGGCCGCCTGCACTGGCGGCCGCCGAACGCAAAGCTGGGAGGCCGCAACAATCTGGCGGCCTTTGATTTCCCTAACGGCTCTCTGGTGCTCACCGAGGCAGGCGCCAAGCGCCGCGCATCCTTACATGTTCTCAGTGGCGAGGAGGGCTTGCGTTCCGTAGACCCCGGGGGAATCGATGTTTTCTCAGCTAGCCTCAGCTCGTTTCGCGCCGCCCTCACCGTCGAGAACCGCACGCTCAAGCGAGCCCTTACCGATCCGCGGCTGTTGAGCGGCATCGGCAACGCCTATTCGGATGAGATTCTGCACGCGGCGCAGCTCTCGCCCATTATGCTCACGCACAAGCTCGAGCCCCAGGAATGGGAGAGGCTGTACGAGGCGGTGCGCCAGACACTCGAATTGTGGATCGACCGTTTGCGCGCCGAGGCGGAGGATAGCTTTCCGGAAAAGGTGACCGCGTTTCGCAAGGATATGGCGGTTCACGGGCGCTACGGGGAGCCGTGCCCAAGATGTGGCGAGAAAATTCTGCGCATTCGCTACGCGGATAACGAGACGAACTACTGCGCTCGCTGCCAGACAGGCGGGAAAGTTCTTGCCGACCGGAGTTTGTCCCGGCTCTTGCGATCCGATTGGCCCCGCACTCTGGAGGAGTTGGAGGCCCTGAAGCGCCGGTAGTTCGTCCTTTTCGAGGTTTGTGGAAATCCCAGGTCCCAGAAACGGGACCGGGGCATCCGGCTACGCTAGGAAAAGCAGATTCCCTTCGGGAATGACAGAAAGAAAAGCAAGTGCGAATACAGCCACAGAATCCTGGCTTTTGCTTTTCTTTCTGTCATTCCCGTAGGGAATCTGCTTCCGGTCTCTCGGAATACTATTGTTGGCAGATGACTGTCCGCAAAATCGTCCATATCGATATGGACGCATTTTATGCATCCGTCGAACAACGGGATGATCCGCGACTGCGCGGCAAGCCTGTCATTGTCGCTTGGCGGAGCAATCGCTCTGTCGTTTGCGCCGCCTCATACGAGGCCAGACGTTTCGGCGTACGTTCGGCTATGCCGGCGATTCGTGCCGAACGCTTGTGCCCCGAAGCAATCTTTGTGCCTCCCGATTTCGCACGCTATCGCGTGGCCTCGCATATCGCGCGCGAGATATTCAAGCGCCACACCGACCTGGTGGAGCCGCTGTCGCTCGATGAGGCGTATCTCGACGTAACGGAGAACAAAACCGGCCTACCCACCGCCACGCGCGTTGCGCTCGCGATTCGTGAGCAAATCCGCCAGGAGCTTCATCTGACCGCCTCCGCTGGAGTGGCGCCCAATAGATTTCTGGCCAAAATCGCTTCCGACTGGCGCAAGCCGGATGGGCTCTTCGTCATCCAGCCTGGCGAAGTGGATACATTCCTGCTTCCTTTGCCCGTTGGACGTCTGCCTGGAGTGGGCAAAGTAACAGGAGAGAGGCTTGAACAGCTTGGGATAAAGACTGTGGGGGATCTGCGAGGCATGGGGGGAGCGGTGCTCGAGCGCCATTTCGGCCGCCATGGGCTGCATCTCTACAAACTGGCCTGCGGCGTCGACGATAGCCCGGTCGTCCCCGACAGACCCACGCAATCCGTATCTGCGGAGGATACGTTTGAGCATGACGTACGGCTGGCGGAGACGGAGCCGGCGATACGGCGTCTGGCGGAAAAGACCTGGGCCGCGGCGCGCAAGGAATCGCGCATAGCGCGCACCGTGGTGCTTAAGCTAAAGACCAGCGAATTTAACATCCTCACCCGCAGCCATACGCCCCGTACTCCTCCCTCCTCTTGCGAGGAATTAGTCCTCATTGCCCTGTCGCTGCGGGAGCGCGTGGATGTAGGGCCGGAGCAACGCTTTCGCCTGGTAGGTATCGGCCTCAGCAACTTTCGCGAAGCGGAAGATATCTCCGCGCAGACAGCTCTTTTCGAATAGTCCCCTTTGAGTGATCACGTCCGAAAAGCGCCAGCCCGTTCTCCCGGAGCGTGAGAAGATCTGCGTATGGAATTGCCCGACCGAGAGCTTTGCTATCGCGCTTTAGAGAGCCGTGATGCCCGGTTCGACGGTCTTCTGTTTGTGGGCGTCACGTCGACCGGCATCTATTGCCGGCCGATCTGTCCGGCCCGCACTCCGAAATTCGAGAATTGCCGTTTTTTCAGTTCAGCGGCGGCGGCGCAGGAAGCTGGTCTTCGTCCCTGCCTGCGTTGCCGCCCGGAGACTGCCCCCGATATGGCCTCCTGGCGCGGTACCTCGAACACCGTTTCCCGGGCGCTCGCGCTTATCAACGAGGGCGCGCTCGACGGCGGCGATGCCGGAGTGGAAGCGCTGGCGGAGCGCCTTGGAGTAGGCGAACGCCACCTCCGCCGGTTGTTCATGCAGCATCTTGGAGCCTCGCCCATCGCGGTGGCGCAGACCCGGCGCGTACTTTTTGCCAAACAGCTTATCCACGAGACGCAAATGCCCATGGCCGAAGTTGCGCTGGCCGCGGGCTTCGGCAGCGTGCGCCGCTTCAATGAAATATTCCGCGAGCCCTTTCGCCGGCCGCCCAGCGCGTTGCGGCGGAAGATCTCCGGCGAACTCTGGCAGCGCGGAAGGGGGTGTTACCCTCCGGTTGCATTACAGGCCTCCCTATGACTGGGATTCCATGCTCGCCTATCTGCAGGCACGGGCAATTCCCGGAGTTGAAGTAGTAGAAAACGGAGGCTATTGGCGGACAGTTGAACTTAGCGGCTTTGCCGGCAGTGTGGCTGTTACTCATCTGCCGGCGCGGCAGAGTCTCGCGGTTACGACCCGCTTCCCTGACGTGAGATCTTTGCCCGCCATCGTGAGCCGGGTGCGCCGCCTCTTCGATGTTGGCGCAGACATCGAGACCATCGGCTCCCACTCTCTCGCGACCCGCTGCTGGCGCCTTGGGTGGCCCGGCATCCCGGATTGCGCGCGCCGGGCGGGTGGGATGGTTTTGAGCTGGCAGTGCGGGCGATTCTGGGCCAGCAGGTCACGGTCGCCGCAGCACGCCGCCTGGCTGGCCAGCTTATCGCCCTCTACGGTAAGCCGGCGCCGAAAGGCTATGGCAATCACCCGAGTCTCTCCTTCCTGTTTCCCACAGCGGAGCGCCTGGCCGCGGCGGATCTCAGCGCTCTCGGTATGCCAGCCGCGCGCCGCACGGCCTTGAAAGCTTTGGCGGAAGCCGCTGTTGCCGATGCAAATCTGTTTCGGCCCTTTGCGACCATTGAAGAAGCTTTGGCGCGGTTGCGCACCATCCGCGGAATCGGCGAATGGACGGCCCAGTACATTGCGCTGCGCGCTTTAGGAGAGACGGACGCGTTTCCCGCGTCCGACATCGGACTGTTGCGCGGCGCGGCGGCGATCGATGGAACGCGGCTGACCCCGGCCAGTCTTCTCAACCGCGCCGAACCGTGGCGGCCGTGGCGGGCCTATGCCGCGCAGCACCTTTGGGCGGCCACCTATCGGGAGCACACGTGAGTGAGACTCTACAATTGTGGATAGATCGAATCAACACGCCGATCGGCGAGTTGTTGGTCATTTTCGACCAGGATGAAAATCTGCGCGCCGCCGATTGGACAGACCATGAGGACCGTATGCGCCGCCTGTTGCGCCTGCACTACGGCGAAAGTGGATTCAGGATCGAACCGGCTTCGCATCCGAATGGTTTAACGCGTGCGATCGGCAATTACTTTGCGGGAGAGCTGACGGCGATCGACATCCTGCCGGTGAAGACAGGCGGGACGCCGTTTCAGCGCCAGGTGTGGCATGCATTGCGAAGGATTCCCTGTGGCGCCACGGTTTCATATGCGGAACTTGCCCAGCGAATCGGCCGCCCAGCCGCGGTGAGGGCGGTTGGTCTGGCCAATGGCTCCAATCCGGTTGGAATTGTCGTGCCTTGCCACCGCGTAATAGGAGCCAATGGATCGCTCACCGGCTATGGCGGAGGGATCGAGCGCAAGCGCTGGCTTTTAGAGCATGAAAGCAGGCGGGCGTGAAGCTGTAGATAGGAGCGCTTTATAATAGCCCGTCCTGCTGCGGAGGTTTGTGGTTTCCCACATCTGGCGCAAAGAGCGCGCCAGATATGGGGCACCCTGGATTCGTGGAGGGTTTGGATCCTTAAATCCCACGTCCGAAAATCCGGACGTGAGGCACCCGGCTCAAGACCAGGTCGAGAATCGGCTTTTGAAAGAGTCCCGTAGGGACGACTGAAAAGGCGAAGGGATGATTCAGCCGTCCCTCGCGGGACTAACCACGTTGCAGAATGCAGCTAGAGGGAATCAGAGCGGTTCCGCCATGTGGGCGGAAAGAGATTCCAACAGGCGCCTGGTATACAGTCCGTTAGCGACGAACTTCGCTCCCTCCCTGATCATCATCAAGAGAACCTGTTCGCCGTCCTTATCGATGAAAGTAACCTCGTCGAGATCGACAATGCGGTTCTGACACGCCGGGCGATCTCGATTGGCCCTCCAATTAGCCATCAGCTCGTCAATGGAGAGTCCTGTCAGCCGGCCTTGAAGGACCCATCGTTGCTCCGATGCGTTCTCAGTCACCGTAATTCGTAGCATGTTTGCGTGTCCCCTGAAATCCGGCGTGCCGGTATATTTTCCCGGCGGTAAACAGGCTGCGGAAATCCATACTGCATTCATCGCCAACGGGCCCATATATGATGAATGACTTTCATTTGTGCAATCGTCATGCCTAAGACGGAGCCAATCTTAAGGGCCTAAGTTTAATAAAATAAATGGCGGCGGCTTGCAGCCATCCCCCGGCGGATGCGCCCGGAGATGCTGATAGATTGGCAGCCTGCCAACAGGTTGGCACTCAGGATTTTTGCGGGCGGGAAATTCCCAGCTTTTGCATGCGGAATTGGAGGGTGGGACGCTTGATTCCCAACCGTGCAGCCGCTCCGTTGGGGCCGGCGAAGACCCAGTTGGTCTGCTCCAGGACCGATAAGATGTGCCTTCTCTCTATCTCCTTCAGGGTGGCGGCACGGCTTGCGTGGCCGTCCGCTTCAGGAGTCTTCGATTTCAAATCGGCCAGCGATACCTTAAGCGCCGGGCCTTTGGAGAGAATTACCGCCCGCTCGATGACATTTTGCAGCTCGCGAATGTTCCCAGGCCACGGGTAATGGACCAGCGCATTCATGGTCTCGGTGGAAATGGTATCGATCCGCTTTGTCATGTCGCGGGCAAAATGCTGGGCGAAATGGCTCACCAGGAATGGAATATCTTCTTTCCGTTCTCTGAGCGGAGGGACGTGGATGGGGAACACGTTCAGGCGATAGAACAGATCGGAGCGGAATCTTTGATCTTCCACCATCGCATTCAAATTCCGATTGGTTGCGGCAATGAGGCGAGCGTCTGTGCGAAGAGTGCGCGAGCTGCCCAGCCGCTCAAACTCCCGTTCCTGCAGGACGCGCAAAAGCTTGGGCTGCAGATCGATAGGAATCTCACTGATTTCGTCCAGGAATATGGTTCCCTGCGAGGCCAGCTCAAAGCGGCCGATCCGCTGCGAAATCGCTCCGGTAAAAGCGCCTTTCTCGTGCCCAAACAACTCGCTTTCGAGCAAGCCGGTGGGGATCGCCGCACAATTCAGCTTTATGAATGGATGGGCGCGCCGCCGGCTCAGGTTGTGAACGGCGCGAGCGATAAGTTCCTTTCCGCTCCCCGTCTCCCCTTGAATGAGAACAGTTGAACTGGTCGGCGCCACCGCTTCGACTTGGTTCAGGACCTGCCGGAGTACCCCACTGTTTCCAATGATCTCCTCGAAATTCATTTCGCTGCGAATCTCGTCTTCGAGGTAGAGCTTCTCCTGGGTGAGGTTATCTTTCAGCTCGGAAATCTGCCGATAGGCAAGCGCGTTGTCGATGGCAATGGCTACCTGTCCGGCAATCTGGAACAAAAACTCGACATCATCCAGAGTGAAAGCGCTTTTCTGCAGCCGCATTAAACAGAGAACGCCCAGCGGACGTCCACGCCGGACGAGTGGCAGCGCGCACAGGGTCTCGACCCCCTCACCGGCAAGGATGGTGTTGTCAAAACCCGACTTGAGCAGTTCGACAATATCGCCAATCCATGGTTTTCCGGAGCGAAAGACCTGGCCCGGGAGTGAGCCATAAAGCGGCGTCGGCATCTCCTGGTATACAGCCCCGGTGCCGCCGGGAAAGTCCAGCGCATGGAGCTCGAAGCTGCTTGCCCTCCGCATCGGGCAAGAGCAGAGCCACGCCGTCCAGACGCATGGCCTTACGGATACTGGGCGAAACCGAGCGAAGGACTTCCCGCAGCTCCAGATTGGATACAACGCTGTTATTCAGGTCAAGGATAAGCTTGAGTTTGGTCCGTTCATTCTCCAACTGAGATCGCACAGCTTCTGAATGGGCGAAGTTGAGCCGGTCGTCGATTGCCAGTGCAACATAGTCGGCGATCAGGGAGAGAAGATCGACTTCCTCTTTCAAGAAGCCGTCCTGGCACTCTCTTGCGAAGCAGAGGGCGCCCAGGCGGCGCAGTGGAGCATTCAAAGGAAGCACACAAAGGGAGCGGTTGCCTTGTTGCAGGAAGAACCGAACGATGCCAGGCAACCTGATTTCCCGGCCGGGCACCTCGGTGTCGAGCGATAAGATGACAACCGGCTGCGGGCGACCGGACAGCAGTTGAGAAACCTCAGCCTGCCATTGCTCGATCGGAGCTTCCGTGCCGATTGTGGATCCCTCGCCATCCACCGCGTAACACGAGAGCACACCCTCGTTCATGTGGATCAGAGCGGTAGTATTGGCGGCGACCAGAGTACACAGCTCGGCCGGAAGCGAACGCAGCAGCGGCTCGGGGTCGGAGTGTGCATCCAAACTGCGCCCGAAGCGCAGAGACGCTTCCATCTGCTCGGAGCCTAGGGCTGTGTCGGTCGGGGGAACGCCCTGGAGTTGCTGCCTCCTCATAGTAGCTGGACAACCTCCCTCCTTCTACGGATGCCTCATAGATGAGAACTAAGGGCCTGAGGTAGCAACTATTCACCAATATCTCTCCCCGCCGGGGAGGACGTTCGCACCACCACCGGGACTACCTCTTTGCTGCCAATTTTTTGGCACGTCGTCAATTGGCTGGCAGATGGCGCCCCGCGGCCGGAGCCTAGCTGCGATCCATACCTTGAAAACCCCCTTTTTCTATCAGCTATTTACGAAAGACAGAGGAGAGCGGAAATCTCTGGCCCATGATTTGCCTCTGAATGGTAGCGAGGGATGCTCGCTTACCCTTTGCGGAATTCCCAGATCAGTGTTTTTCATTTTGAGGGTGCCCAGATGCATCTGGAGCAGGACACAGAACAACCACCCAGCTTTCGGCTCGACGTACCGCTGCACGATCTACTCACCAAATCCACAGTTACCAAGCCTGGGTTGCAGCCCAATGGGAAGCCGCAGACGTTTCCCGACCCCTTGTTTCCCCAACATCCCGAACTGCTGGGGCCGATCGATGAGACAGACGGTTGGACCCCCCCTGAAAGACGCAAGTGGACGCCGGGGCAGATTTACCACGGTATGCAGGGATGGCTCTTTCCCTACATCCGCTCCCGTGTCACAGCCGGCGACTTCCATCCCCTGATTGCCTATCTCTTCACCGAGTTCAAATGTAATCTCTACTGCATTACTGCTGGGCCTTTGACAACAAAGTCAAAGGAATGAGCGAGGATACGGCCAAGCGGTCGATCGATTGGCTGCATGGCACGGGCTGCCGCGTGCTCGCCTATATGGGCGGGGAGCCGCTCTTACGCCCCGACTTCATTCATCGGATCACTTACTACGCGGCCCAGAAGAATTTCTGGATCTACCTGCCGACCAATGCCCGGCTGCTGCGTACCGATGTGATCGACAAGCTGGCGGATGCCGGCATGTCCACCTTTAATATCGCTGTCGACGCGGTCGACCTGAAATTGGGTCTGCCCAAGGCTCTGGCGCCGATCCGCAAGCAGGTCGAGTACCTGATTCGCAAGCAGTACAGGTACGGCTATTCGGTCTTCTTCAACATCAATATATGCCGCAATAATCTGGAGGACGTGCGCGAGCTAACCGAGATAGCCCGTAGTTACGGTATCGCGACCGATTACCACATCAATGAGTCGCCTTTGCTCGAACAGGACGAGCATTTCAAACATGCCGAGCAGAATGTCACTTACATCACCAAGGACGATTGGCCGGCGGTGGAGGAGACCATTCAGTGGCTTACGGAGAAGCAGGACTCCGGATACAAGATGGTGAACTCCAACACGCGGCTGTGGCAGATGGTGGATTTCATGAAGGGCAAGCACTTTCCCTGGAATTGCCGCGCCGGACAGAACTCGATGATCATCCGCGTCGACGGGACGCTGGCGCCGTGCTTCCCCATGTATACCGCGAACTACGACTGGGGCGTGGTGGGCGACCACAAGTTCGACACCAAGCAGCTTGACCACCAGAAAGAGAGCTGCCAGACACACTGCTTTTCTACTCTCAACCACATCCTTGGCTGGTGCTACAACGACCAGCGCGTTATCAAATATTTCTTCAAGCAGCTAGCACATGGCTTCCAAGGCATGCATGGACAGGTGTAGCACCAAGCCACGCAACTGAGCACAAGGAGACGCAAATGCCGGTAATCGAAGAGATCGTTCAGACGGATTTCGAAATGGAAATTCAGGCGCGCATCGACGCCGAGCGGGCGCGGCTTCGCGCCGAAGCCGGATTGGCGCGTATGCGCGAGTTCAAGAAGCCGGTGGAGCGGACATTCACCGCCGCCGAGCGAGACTATGTAACCATCCTCTTCGGCGGATTGACATGGAAGCATGAAGCAATGATCAAGGCCGTCTTCCATGGCAGCGGCTATCGCTGCGAGAATATTCCCACTCCCGAGGTCGCCGATTTTCAAGCGGGCAAGGAATTCGGTAACAACGGCCAATGCAATCCCACCTACTTCACCGTGGGCAACCTGGTGCGCTATCTGCAGAAGCTGGAACAGCAGGGAGAGACGCGGCAGCAGATCATCGACAACTATGTCTTCTTTACCGCGGGTTCGTGCGGACCCTGCCGCTTCGGCATGTATGAAGCCGAGTATCGCTATGCGCTGCAAAATGCGGGCTTCGACGGTTTCCGCGTTCTGCTGTTTCAGCAAACGGATGGCATCAAGGCGGCGAGCGGCGAGCCCGGACTTAAATTTTCAGTGGATTTCGGAATGGGCATGCTCAATGCGCTCAACCTGGGCGATGTGATCAATGAGCTGGTCTATCAGATCCGTCCCTTCGAAGTGAACAAGGGGGAGACAGACCGCGTGATCCAGGATTCGGTGAAGACGTTGACCGACACGCTACGCGACCGGAAACGCTGGCACATCATGGAGGCCGCTCCCACCTGGGCGAAGCCGTACCTGGAGAAGCACAAGAAAATCGAGGGGATTGCCTGCACCCTGGGAAAGATCGCCGACAACCTCTATGGCAAGGAATACGTAGGCGCGCTGCATGCCTGCCGCGACAGCATCAACGCGATTGAGGTCGACCGCCTGCGCGTCAGGCCGGTGATCAAGATCACCGGCGAGTTCTGGGCGCAGACCACCGAGGGCGACGGCAACTTCAACATGTTTGCGTTTCTCGAAAAAGAAGGAGCGCAAGTGCTGGTCGAGCCGATCGCCACCTGGATCGCCTACATGATGTATGTGGCGAAGGCAGGCGCGAAAGCGCGGGCCGAGGCGGAAGCTCCCTATCGGGATCCCAAGTGGTACGAGTTAAAGAAACGTCTCGCCAATGAACTCAAGGTCTTCAAGAAGACCGGAGGACTGAGCGCCGGAGGCGTGATGTGGACTTATTTCTATCACCGCACCATCAAGCATATGGGGGACACGGCCCATCATCTGGTGCCGCAGAAGGAGCTCTCCAGGCTGGCGCATCCCTTCTATCACCAACTGGCACGCGGCGGAGAGGGCTATATGGAAGTGGGCAAGAACGTGTACTACACGGTAAATCACCTTTGCCACATGGTATTGGCCCTGAAGCCGTTCGGATGCATGCCCTCGACCCAATCGGACGGCGTTCAGTCGCGGGTTGTCAATAAGTACAAAGACATGATCTTCCTGCCCATCGAAACCTCCGGCGAAGGGGAAGTAAACGCCCACAGCCGGGTGCAGATGGCGCTGGCGGAGGCCAAGGCCAAAGCGCGGGCGGAGTTCGACGGCGTTTTGCAGCAGACAGGGAAATCGCTGGACAATTTGCGGGACTACGTCGCCGAGCATCCCGAGATGAAGCGGGCGCTTTACAAGGTTCCCCACCGCGAAGGCATTGCCGGGACGGCTGCGCAGTTTGCCTGGCACGTAAGCGATCGCATGAACAAGGAGGGCGCTTCCCGCCGCCGGAGCCGTGTTGTTGCACCGGCGGCACGAGTTGCCTGATGCGCGTTCCGCCGCGAGTTGTCCTGGAAGGCTGCCTGGTAGTAGCGACAGTGATCTGTCTGGTACTGCTGCGGCCAGCCCTACGGCGATTGGTGATGCCGCCAGGCGATCCGGCGAATACCTTTCCGCGCCACAATGGACAGGCGAGACGACCTGCTTTTCTGCCCCGCACCGCTGATTGAGGAGAAGCTCATGCAGCAATTTCTAGTTGGCTTGGATGTAGGCTCCACGACGGTAAAAGCAATCGTAGTCGATGCTGCGACAGATACTACGATTTGGCAGGACTACCAACGGCATGAGACGCGGCAGCCGGAGAAGGTGCTGGAGTTTCTGCGCCGCATGGAAGCCGACACCGGCATATCGCCCGAAAATACACGCATCTTCATCACCGGATCCGGAGGGGGCACGATCGCGGAAATGGTGGGGGCGAAGTTTGTCCAGGAAGTCCACGCCGTTTCCCTTGCCGTCGAGAAGCTTCACCCCGAGGTGTATTCGGTGATCGAGCTGGGCGGACAGGACGCCAAGATCATCGTCTTCAAAGACGACGAAGAGACCGGGCGCAAAAAGAAGATCCCGTCGATGAATGACAAGTGCGCGGGCGGCACGGGGGCGGTGATCGACAAGATCAACGCCAAACTGAAGATCCCCACCTCCGAGCTGGCCAACCAGGGTTATCGCGGAGTCAAGCTGCATAAAGTAGCGGGAAAGTGCGGAGTCTTCGCGGAGACGGATATCAATGGATTGCAAAAGACCGGCACCCCCTCCAACGAACTGATGGCCTCGCTCTTTGAGGCCATCGTGCTGCAGAACCTTAGCGTGCTGACTCGCGGACATACTCTGCGTCCCCACGTTCTTCTCCTCGGCGGCCCCAACGGATTCATCCGCGGGATGCGCGAGGCCTGGCAGGCCAACATCCCCAGGATGTGGAAGGAACGCAAAGTCGAGATACCGGATGGAACGTCACCGGAAGACCTGATCAAAGTGCCGGAGAATGCGCAATACTTCGCCGCCCTGGGCTCGGTCGAGTTCGGCAAAGATGAGGAGCCGGCGATAGGCCGCTATCTGGGGACGGAAAAGCTCCTTTATTACATCGATTATGGACGCGCCGAAGAGAAGGCCAGCTCCGGAGCCAAGGGCCTGGTGACTGAAGATGCCGAGCTGACTTCCTTCAAGTCCGCTTACAGAAGACCGAAATTTACCCCTGCCAAGTTTTCCCCCGGCGAAGTGGTCTCAGGCTTCATTGGAATCGACGGCGGCTCCACTTCGACCAAAGCCGTTCTTCTGGATAAGGAGGGCGAGATCCTGTGCAAGACCTACCAGCTTTCCAACGGCAATCCGATCCAGGACACGATCGAGATGTTCGAGAAGCTGCGCGAGCAGGTAGAGACCAAAGGCGCAACCATGGAGGTGCTTGGCGTCGGCACCACCGGATACGCCAAGGACATTCTCCGGGATGTATTAAATGCCGATGTCGCGTTAGTCGAGACGGTGGCGCATACCGAGTCGGCGTTGAAGTTCTATGACGATCCCCACGTCATCGTGGACGTGGGCGGCCAGGACATCAAGCTCATCGTTCTGAAAGACGGCCGGGTGAAGGACTTCAAGCTGAATACGCAGTGCTCGGCGGGGAACGGCTACTTCCTCCAGTCAACCGCCGAAAGCTTCGGCATGAAGATCGAGGAGTACGCAGACCTTGCATTCTCCGCAAAATCCATGCCGTCGTTCGGCTATGGCTGCGCCGTGTTCATGCAGTCCGATATCGTAAACTTCCAGCGTCAGGGCTGGCGGTCGGAGGAGATCCTTGCCGGACTCGCCGACGTGCTGCCGAAGAATGTCTTCCTCTATGTGGCCAGCATTCCCAATCTGGCGGCGCTCGGAACCCGCTTCGTGCTGCAGGGCGGCACGCAGAACAACCTGGCAGTGGTGAAAGCGGAGGTGGATTTCATCAAGTCCAGCTTCCGCGCCAATGGCAAAGAGCCGGAGATCATCGTGCACGAGCACTGCGGCGAGTCCGGCGCCATCGGAGCCGCGCAAGAAGCTCTGCGTCTTTGGAAGAACGGCAAGCAGACTACGTTTATCGGCTTGGAAGCGGTCGCCAACATCCGCTACCGCACGACTCGTAACGAAGACACTCGCTGCTACTTCTGCAAGAACAATTGCCTGCGCACTTTCATCGATGTGGATGTGACCGGCTCCCAAGATCATGCTCACAGCGATGCTGTGGCTACGGACCGAGCCGCCACACCTGAGGAAGTTACAGTTGCCGCCGCGGCGGCGAAGCTGCCCTCCCTCGAACAAATCCAGGCAAATCTGCCGGCGGCAGATTCGCATGGATCTTCTTGCAGCAGCGGGAGCTGCGGCTCTTCATCGTCATCCTCTTCCCTCTTCAAAGCCAAGGCGGAGCCGTTGATTCAGATTCAGCTCTCGCCCGGTTCGAGCAAAGTGGTCGAGCTGCCTAAACCGGTTGAGTTTCAACCGCGCAAGACCAAGGTTCCGCTTCGCCTGGGCGAGCAGAGGCTGATCATCGCCACCTGTGAAAAAGGCGCGGTAGAGGATCTCGCTGACATGAAAGACATCAAGGCGGATATCGACAAGATCAAGGAAGCCAATCCCAATTATGTCGACGTCGCCGCCCGCGATGTATTCCGCCATCGTCAAATTGCGAGCGTAGCCGACGCTGTCCCCAGCACCAAGGGACTCTTTGTTTCGAAAGCAGTGAAGGAACGTGCCGTCCTGATGGAGAAGCGCAAGGATTACCGGGTCGGCATTCCACGGCTGCTGAACACCTATACGTATGCCCCGATGTTCAATGCATACTTCGCCAGCCTGGGGCTCAAGGCGGAAAATATCGTCTACTCCGACTACACCACTCCGGAGCTATATCGGGCCGGGGCGAGCCGGGGCGCCATCGATCCCTGCTACCCCTCGAAGATCGGCATCGCGCATGTCTACAACCTGCTCGCAACCAAGCACTCGAAGAAACCTCTGAACGCGATCTGGTTCCCCATGTACGACGTGCTGCACACGCACCTGGTAAACCTGACCGGCTCTAACGCCTGCCCTACGGTTACGGCGACTCCGGAAACGGTCAAGGCTGCTTTCACCAAAGAGAGCGATATCTTCGCGGAGAACGGAGTCCTCTACGTCGATCCGATCCTGAACCTGCAAGACCATCGCTTCTGCGCCGACCAGATGTTTAAAGCCTGGGGGCCGATTCTGGGACTCTCGCGGGAAGAGAACGAGCGCGCCGTCGAGGCGGGCTTCAAGGCGCTCGAGGAATGCGAGGCGGAGATTCGCCGGCAAGCGCGCGAGACGCTGGACCAGCTCGAGCGGGAGGACCGCATCGGGATCGTTATGCTGGGCCGGGTCTATCACCACGATCCCGGGCTCAACCACGAGATTATGGAGGAATTCCAAAAGCTCGGCTATCCGGTGTTTTCGCAAAGCACGCTTCCGGTGGACGACGACATACTGGATCGGCTCTTTGGCGATGAGGTCCGCGCTGGGCTTATAACTCATCCGTTAGACATCTCCGATGTCTGGAAAAACCGCTACTCGACCAGCACCAATCACAAGGTTTGGGCGGCAAAGTTCACCGCCCGCCATCCCAACCTGGTGGCGCTCGAAGTGTCGAGCTTCAAGTGCGGCCACGACGCTCCCATCTACGGAGTGATCGAGGGCATTATCGAACGATCCGGCACGCCATACTTTTCCTTCAAGGATCTGGATGAGAACAAACCCTCCGGATCGATCCGCATTCGGGTGGAGACAATCGACTATTTCCTCCGCCGGTACCGCGAAGACATCGTCAAGCGGCGGAAAATCGAAGGCGATATCGAAGCCCAGCTTGCGGCGCTGGAGCAATCGCTTCGCAACCAGCCCCGAAGCCAATATGAAATGGCGGTAGCCGGGGATTGATTGGACTTTGTATCAAGGGGTCATCTCGACCGGAGCGCAGCGAAGTGGAGAGATTTGCGGTTTCCCAAAAGATGACCACAAATCCTGGGTGCCCCAGGTCCCATGGAGTGTTCATGGGCCTGCGGCTCACCCATTGGGATGAAAATTGGGTTGAGGAGGGCTTGGTTGGTAGCTACGCCTAACTTTGTCATCTCGACCGGAGCGCAGCGAAGTGGAGAGATCTGCGGTTTCCCACGTCTGGCGCAAAGAGCGCGCCAGATATGGGGCACCCTCGATTGGTGGCGGTTTTGGATCATGCTTCGAGCAGATTTGTGGTCATCTTTCGGGGAAACCGCAGATCTTGAAGGTCGTACCCTTCAACTAGCCGGGTCCTGATACAGAACCACACTGTATGCTTGCAAGCTCGATTAATAAATTCGTATTCTCGAACGTCGCTCACCGGCCTATCCGCACATTCTTAAGCGTTCTGGCAATCGCGGTTGAAGTCACGATGATCCTGACGCTCGTCGGCGTCAGCTACGGCACGCTCCACGGGACGGCGCAGCGTGCCCGCGGAGCAGGTGCGGATATCATGATCCGGCCTCCCGGCTCTTCCATCATCGGACTTAGCACGGCTCCCATGAGCGACCGGCTGTTGCCCATCTTGGCCAAGCGGCCCGGAGTGATGATGGCGACCGGGACGGTTATCCAGCCGCTGGAAGGTCTGGACACGGTCACCGGCCTTGACCTCGATCAGTTCACCAAGATGAGCGGAGGTTTTCATTATCTGGAGGGAGGGCCCTTTCAAAAAGACGACGACATGCTGGTCGATGAATACTATGCCCGGGAAAAGCATCTCCACATGGGGGACACGGTACATCTGATCGGTCACGACTGGCACCTGGCAGGCATCTTCGAATCGGGAAAGCTTGCCCGCATATGCGTGAGGCTCCAAGTGCTTCAGGAAGTGACCGGTAATCCGCACCACTTGAGCCAGATCTACCTTAAGCTCTACGATCCCAGCCGCGCGCAGCAGGAGGTGACCGAGCTTAAAAAGATATTGCCGGGATATCCGATTTACACCATGGAGGAATTCACCTCTCTGTTAACGATTAGCAGCCTAGGACTCTTGCGCAACTTCATCGCTGTGGTGATCGGTATTTCGATCATCGTAGGGTTCATTGTCGTTTCCATGGCTATGTATACGGCGGTGCTGGAACGCACACGGGAAATCGGCATTCTGCGGTCGCTGGGCGCATCGTCTCAATTGATTCTCAGCCTGCTTTTGCGAGAGAGCCTTCTGCTTGCGTTGGCAGGCACCGCGATCGGCATTGGACTTACTTACCTGGCGCAATGGACCATGGCGAATGTAGTGCATTCCGGCCTGACCCAGGAGACAGTCTATTTTTGGTGGCCGATTGCGGGCGTGATCGCGATTGTGGGAGCCTTGCTAGGCACCGTCGCGCCCGCGGTCAAGGCCATACGCCAGGATGTAACTGAGGCGCTCTCCTATGAATGAGAATGAGCCGTGTGGTGTCCCAGGCACCCATGTGACATCGGAGGCAATCGGACTTACACTGTTTGGCGTGCGGAAATCTAAGCCGAACGTGCGCCAAAATGCCGCTGAGGAGATTCCTTGCGTTCCATTCGAAGCCTTCTATTCCTTTCTCTCTCTTTGGTCACCCTCGTCGCCCTCACCCATGCCCAGCAGCCGGCGGCCACAAACTCTACCGTTCCGCCCCCGCCTCACGCCAAGCAGATCCATCTCAAGCATGTGTTGGTGATTGGCGAAACCAAGGGTTTCGAGCACGATTCGGTTTCGGATGCGATGGCGGCCATCTACAACATGGGCCACGATAGCGGCCTGTGGGATACGACGCTACGCACCGATACCGAACTGATCACCAAAAAAGATCTGAAAAGAAACGCCAAGAACCTGAATTACTTCGACGCTATCGTCTTCGCCAGCACGACCGGCGAGCTTGACATGGACGACAGCCAAAAGCAGGACATGATGTCCTTTATCAAAGAGGACGGCAAGGGCTTCGTCGGCATTCACGCCGCGCTGGATACGAATTACAAGTGGCCGGAGTATGGCGAGATGATCGGCGGATGGTTCGATCAGCACCCGTGGTTTACCTTCAATGCGCCCATCATCAATGAAGATCCGAGTTTCCCCGCGGTGAGCCACTTTCCCAAGGAATTCGTGAAGTACGACGAGATCTATCAGCCGAAAGACTGGGATCGCAGCAAGGTCAACGTCCTGCTCAGCCTGGACCCCTCCAAGCTCAATTATGCAAACAATCCACGCATCCATCGAACCGATCACGATTTCGCGGTCGCCTGGTCGAAGATGTACGGCAACGGCCGCGTCTTCTATTCGACTCTGGGCCACACCGAAGAGGCGTGGCAGGACCCAGACATTCGCAAGATGTATTTCGAAGCGATCAAGTGGGTCCTGGGCATGACCGAGGGCAGCACCGCTTCTCATCCCCGGCCGCAAATCTCCGCAGGCGGCCAATAGAACCAGCCGGAATGCAGCGGACCTGCAATGCAATGCTCATACAAGAACAGGAGAAATGCTCTAGTATTTACAGGATGAAATTTTTACGTTGGGATCCTCATTGGAAATTACTGCTGTTGGCTCCGTTGCTTGCCGGCGTCGTCTTCGCCGCGGGGCAAAATACAAGCACCAATCCGCAACCCAATCCGAGCAGCACTCCACAAGCTGAGACGGTTCCAGGCCGTGCCGGCACGCATACCGGTGAGTCGTATCCGCCGGCTCTGGTCGCGAGCGGCGGTTCGCTCTTCCAGCAGAACTGCGCCTTTTGTCATGGACGGGATGCGGGCGGCGGAGAAACCGGACCGGATCTCACTCGCTCCAAGCTGGTCAGCCAGGATGTGGGTGGGAACATGATCGGCGACGTGGTGCGCAATGGGCGTCCCGCACAGGGAATGCCAAGCTTCAACTTTTCCGATTCGCAGATTGCCAGCCTGGCTGCCTTCATTCATTCCCAGCGAGCCAAGGCTATGTCCAAGAAGGGCGGCCGCAAGGGTGTCGATGTCTCCGATCTGCAAACTGGCAATGTAGAGGCGGGAAAGAAATACTTCTACGGCGCAGGAGGCTGCTCCTCCTGCCATTCGCCTACCGGCGATCTCGCCAACGTCGCGACACGGTACCAGGGGCTCCAGCTCGAAGAGCAGATGCTCTACCCAAAGCATGCGAAATCTAAAGTCACCGTGACGGTATCCGGTCAGACGGTGACGGGCACTCTGGCTTATCTCGACGAGTTTACGGTAGGGTTGATCGATTCGACCGGGACCTATCGTTCCTGGCCCACCAGCGCAGTGAAATACACGGTCGACGCGCCGGTGAATGCCCATGTCGAGCAGTTCCCCAAGTACACCGATGCCGACATTCACAACCTGATGGCGTATCTGCAAACGCTGCGCTAGGGCTTGCTTGACGCAGCTTTTCCCGTGAGAGAAGCCGTTCGGGGTTTAGAGCGATTGCCTGTATAAAAGAGGTCGAATCAAGATGAAGTTTTTTGAGGGCGTGTTTCTTTTTGCCGCGGGCGCGATGATAGCTATTGCACTTCCCCATGCTCTTCCGGCCCAGGAATTGTCCACCGCGGATCTTCTCCATCCGCCGGCGGATAGTTGGCCAACCTACCATGGCGACTATACCGGCAAGCGCCATAGCGCTCTGACGCAGATCACGCCGCAGAACGTGAACGATCTCAAGCTCGCCTGGGCCTTTCAGACGGACCAGCCTGCGGCGATCAAGTCTTCGCCGCTCCTGGTGGATGGCATTCTGTACTTTACGGTTCCGGATAATATATGGGCCGTGGATGCTCGATCGGGCCACCAAATCTGGCACTACAAGTATCCTCCGAACCCAGGACTCCACATTGGCCATCGCGGGGTGGGGATGTACAAGGGATGGCTCTTCTTCCTGTCCCCGGATGCGCACCTGGTATCCCTCAACGCCAAGGACGGCACGGTTCGCTGGAGCGTTGTGGTCGCCGATGCCAGCAAGGGCTATTGGACCACGATGGCGCCGCTGATCGTCGGCAACCACGTGCTGATCGGCGTTTCAGGCGATTTTGACAATCTGAGCGGCTTTATCCGGTCGATCGATCCGGAGACGGGCGCGACGCAATGGCAGTTCGACTCAACTCCGCCTGCCGGTACGCCCAATGCTCCCACCGGGGGCATGACCTGGATGACGGGAACCTACGATCCCGCGCTCAACCTTGTGTATTGGGGCACGGGAAATCCCACGCCGGTTTTGAACGGCTCTACCCGGCCGGGTGACGATCTTTTTACCTGCACTATCGTGGCGTTGAACCCCGACACAGGCAAATTGGTGTGGCACTTTCAGCCCTCGCCACACGATACCCATGACTGGGATGCGGTCGAGGCGCCTGTGCTGGTCGACGGAGATTTTCATGGACAGCCGCGAAAGATGTTAATGCAGACCTCCCGCAACGGCTATTTCTTCGTCTTGGATCGCACCAATGGGAAAAACCTTCTAACTTCTACCTTCGGACCGGTGAACTGGTCGCTGGGCGTGGATAAACAGGGCCGGCCGATTCCGAATCCTGAAAAGGAGCCTGCGCCCGACGGCCGGTTGATTGCGCCGGACGAGGGCGGCCTTACCAATTACAGGTCCCCCAGTTTTGATCCGAAGACCGGACTATTCATCGTTGACGCCCACCCCAGCTGGAGCATTTATTTTGCTAAGCCGGCGGATGGACTCTACGGATGGGCCGGCGCGGACTATGGCGTGTGGGGCAAAGGCGTGATCGAGGCTATCGACTATCAAACAGGCAAGATTCGCTGGAGCCATGAGCTGGGTCCGGGAGGTTCGGGCGCGGGCGTTTTGACGACGGACTCGGGACTCGCCTTCACCGGAGACGCACTGGGGAATTTTCTCGCGCTGGATACGAGCGACGGCAAGACTCTTTGGCACGCCGGCTCCGGAGCGCGTATCCAGAGTTCTCCCATCACTTATGATCTTGATAACCGTCAATATGTGTTGACCAGCAGCGGCGGCGTACTGTTCGCATGGGCACTTCCAAACTCGATATGAGACTTTTCAAAAGCGCATGGCGCCTCGCCATAAGCACGGCAATCGGCACGGTACTTTGGGTTGCGCTTCCGCAATCCCTGGCGGCTCAGAATGTGAATGCCGCCATGCTTCTCAACCCTCCGCCGGATAGTTGGCCCACCTACCATGGCGATTATTCCGGCAGGCGCCATAGCGCACTGACGCAGATCACTCCTGCGAACGTCGGCGATCTGAGTCTTGCCTGGGCCTTCCAGACAGATCAGCCGGCTACTATCAAATCCTCGCCGCTGCTGGTAGACGGCATTTTGTATTTCACCGTGCCGGACAACGTGTGGGCGGTGGATGCGCGTTCCGGCCACCAACTGTGGCACTACAAGTATCCGCCCAACAAGGGAGATCACATCGGACAGCGGGGTGTGGCCATGTATAAGGACTGGATCTTCTTCATGGGTCCGGATGATCACATGGTATCGCTCAACGCCAAGGACGGCTCCGTCCGCTGGAACGTCGCCATCGCCGATGTAAACAAGGGATATTGGACCACCGAGGCTCCGCTGGTCGTGGGCAACCACGTGATCGCCGGAGTAGGAGGCGATCTGGACAATCTGCCTACCTTTGTAAAAGCGATCGATCCGGAAACGGGAGCGACGCAGTGGCAATGGAACGTCGATCCACCTCCCGGTACCCCGAACGCCACCACAGGCGGCACCACATGGATGCCGGGCACCTACGATCCGGAGCTCAACCTTCTCTATTGGGGAACGGGAAACCCTACGCCGGTCTTGAACGGCTCTACCCGGCCGGGTCCCGACCTTTACACTTGCAGCGTCGTGGCGCTCAATCCCGACACGGGCAAGCTGGTCTGGGCTTTTCAGGCCTCGCCCCACGATACCCACGACTGGGATGCGGTGGAAACGCCAGTGCTTGTAGACGGGGAATTCCACGGACGGCAACGCAAGATGCTGATGCAGGCCTCGCGCAACGGATACTTCTTCGTTCTCGATCGCACCACGGGGAAGAATCTTCTGACCACTACGTTCGGGCCCGTGAACTGGTCGCTGGGAGTGGACAAGCACGGCAGTCCGATTCCAAATCCCAAGAAGGACCCCGCACCCGACGGCCGGTTGATTGCGCCGGACGAAGGCGGCCTTACCAACTATCGATCGCCCAGCTTCGATCCTACGACCGGGCTGTTCCTGGTCGACGCGCGTCCCAGTTACAGCATCTACTTCGCTAAACCTGCAGATGGAACCTATGGTTGGGCAGGCGGCGATTACGGCCTGTGGAGCAAGAGCAGAATTGAAGCCATCGATTACCAGACCGGTAAGATTCGCTGGAAGCATGAGTTGGGCCCGAGCGCTGGCGCCGGCATCTTGACTACCGCTTCAGGTCTCGCGTTTACCGGCGATGGGCTGGGAAATGTGCTCGCCCTTCAGACCAGCGACGGGAAGACTCTTTGGCATGCCGGTACAGGATCGCCCATGCAAAGCTCTCCGACGACTTATAGGCTCGATGGCCGCCAGTACGTGCTGACCAGCAGCGGCGGCGTTCTGTTCGCCTGGGCGCTTCCGGAGAGCGGCCAATAAGCAAGTAAGGATCTTGGAATATGGCTGTGAGTGACGACCTCGCGAGGATTGCCCTGCAGGAAGAAAAACTGACGCTGGCGCGCTTCGGCTTTGATGAGGCGTGGCGCATTGGCACGAGCCTGCGTGAGCTTGCCGTAGCGCGAAAGCATACGCTGGTCATCGATGTGCGCCGCTTCGGACAACTTCTCTTCTTCACAGCTTTGCCCGGAGCTACACCCAACAATGCCGATTGGGTCCGGCGGAAGAGTAACGTCGTGGCGCACTTTCTGCGCAGCTCCTACGCCGTCGGATTGGATCAGCAGGAAAGGAAGACCGATTTGGCCACCAGGTATGCTTTGCCTTTCGGCGAATACGCCGCGCATGGAGGAAGCTTTCCTATTGCTGTAACCGGCGCCGGGGTGATTGGCTCAGTGACTGTCTCCGGGCTTCCCCAGCGCGCAGACCATGAGCTGGTGGTGGAGGCGCTCTGCCTGGAAACCGGACAGGATTATGCATCGTTGCAATTGGGGGCGGAGAGCTAAGGCTGTTGCTTTTCTTGCCTGTCATTCCCGCAGGGAATCTTGGTTGGCAATTACACCTAATTTGTCATCTCGGCCGGAGTGTTCATGGCCCTGCGGCCCACCCAAGGGTATGAAAATCAGGTGCCCCACGTCCAGATTTTCGGACGTGGGGCTTTGCATGAGCACGATTTCCGCGCAGTCCGGTTACGCTTGGAGCATTTGTGGAATCCCAGGTCCCAGAATCGGGACCTGGGGCACCCGCATTCCCCGTTATTCCAACTTCTTCATGACAGACCGTCCTCCTAAGATGATTTTCGACCGGAGCGAAGCGCAGTGGAGAGATAACAAAGTAGGCGCAGTTTCCCGTTGAAGCCTGGGCGCAGGCCCACGAACACTCGGTCGAGATGACAAAATCTTGTTACGGAGGAGAGACAAATGGCGCTTCAATTCACCACGTCCTATCTGGAAGATTCGCTTTCCATTCTGCGCCATTATAAGAAGCTCGCCGATGGCGCCATCGCCCAAGTTACCGACGACCAGCTTTATCTCTTACCTGATGACGAGTCGAACTCGATCGCCATCATGGCAAAGCATGTGGCGGGGAATATGCTTTCTCGCTGGACAGATTTTTTAACCAGCGATGGTGAAAAGCCAAACCGCAATCGCGACAGCGAGTTCATGGATTCTCCCTCTCCTCGGGCCGCCCTCATGGAATATTGGGAGCATGGATGGAAGTGTATGTTCGCGGCGCTCCAGCCCCTGACCGGCGAGGACCTCGGGCGGGTCGTCACCATTCGCGGAGAGAAGCACTCCGTTATGCAGGCCATCAACCGGCAGGTAGCGCACTCTTCCTATCATTGCGGACAAATCGTGTTTCTGGCGAAACACCTTCGGCGGGACACCTGGAAAACACTGAGCGTTCCGCGAGGCAAGTCCGAGGAGTGGACTCAGAGGGTGCAAGCCGGACAAGCCAGCCAACGCTAAGAAGAGTACAGCACGGACTGCCTAGTCCTTTTGATGGAAGAACGTATTGTTGATATTCGGCCAGAATTCCTTGAACACGAAAGTGCCGCCGTCGATCACTACGCTTGTAACCCAGCGCTGGTAGGCCTTGACCTCGGTGCGCTCCTGCGAAGGATAGTAATACGTCGAGATAGCAGCCGCCGCGCCGGAGCCCAGGATCTCCGATGCATTGAAGGCTTCGTGCCCTTCATCCGTGCGCGTGATCACCACCCGGCTGAAGGCATAGGTAAACCGCTTGGCAAAGCTGCCCTTCCCCAGAGTGTAGTATCTCGTGTCCTGACGCAGCGCGACCGGAATCAGGAACTCCACCCAGAGGTTTTCGTCGACTGAATCTGCCAAGGTATGCCAGTAATAACGGCCATAGCCCGCCGCTCCCTGTTTGAATTCAGGGTAGGACTTATTCATCATCCCTAACCCGGATTGGATACCTACAAAGATGAAAGACGAATAGTCGAGACTGTCCTCCGCCGCGGTCGTAAACTTCTCTTTAAGAGGCTGAGGTGGAGGCTGCGAATCCGAACTGACCGCGCGGAAATTGGGAACGATATAGAGAATTCGCTTGGTCTGCCGTCCTTCGTCTGGCTGACCTGCGCTGTCGGCCGGCTTCATCGAATCGGCGGCAAGCGGGCTGGCACTGGCGATATCGACCTGTGGAGCCTGGGCAAGTCGAAGACCGGGGTCGTCAGGGAGCTGCGCAGTTTGCTGGGCATACGCCGCGGCTCCCGCGCAGCAGAATACGCATAGCGTGAAACTTGCCAGCAGCCTTAGAAACCAAAACGAACATGGCCTGGAAACACGCATACCGCATGGTTTCCCATTCAGGGGATGCGGCACAACTACCTAAGTTATGTAGATCGGGCGCCTTCCGAGTTGCAACTTTTAGGGGATGGATAAGAAGTAGCGCACGTTTCCCCCTGCGGCATATTTGCCGCCGCCCGACGGCAATGCTACGGTACACCCATGAGGTACAGATGGATTTTCTTTGCGGCGGCGGTGGCCTTTCTAATAGTTGCCATCGTGGCGGCCATACACTCGGAGAATTACACGGCTAGCGTGGTTAACGCAATCACCGCGGCGATTTTTTTATTCCTTGGAATTTCGCCGCCAAGACGCCCTCCAGGAAGGCAATAATCTGCTCCTTGGCCTTCTTGTCCGCCTTTGTCTTTCTTTCTGTCATTCCCGAAGGGAATCTGCTTCTGCCCTCCTTGGCCGATTTCGCTAGGTCGCCAGGATTCCTGAATAGACCGCCATTCCTGCCACAGCATCCACGCCAATGGCGTCGAGCGAATCAATCTCGGCTTGTGCGCGAATGCCTCCCGCGACGATCAATTGGCGCTGAGTGATTCGCCTTAGCCGTTCCGCAACTTCCAGCGGAAAGCCCTGCATGGTTCCCTCGTTATCGATATGGGTGTACAGAAAGGCGCTGCAATAAGGCTCAAGCTGGCGGATAGCATCGTCCGGGGTCAGATCGACCTGGCGCTTCCAGCCTTTGACCGCCACCCGCCCTTGTTTTGTATCCACGCTGAAGACCAGCCGCTCTTGCCCCGCGGCGGAGGCGAGCGCCCGGGCAAAGTCGAGATTCACCAGTTGCGTATCATTTCCGCCATAAAGCGCCGAGCCGACGATGACTCTCCTCGCGCCCGCATCGAGCGCAGCCATGGCCTTCTCTACCGTTCCTATGCCCCCGCCTACCTGGCAGGGCAGCCGCCCGGCGATCTCCCTGATCAGCGGTCCGTTGTCTCCCTGGCGCATCGCCGCGTCCAGGTCAATCAATTGCACCAGGGGATAGTCGCGGAAGCGGCCGATCCAATAGTCAAAATCGTCGAAGGCGAGCTTGAGCGTTTCACCGCGCACCAACTGCACAATCCGGCCGCCCATCAGGTCGATCGAAGGTATCAGCAAGGCAACCTCACAGGAACGCCTTCGCGCTCCAACTCCTCTTTCAGCGCGCGCGCATCGGCGACACCAAAGTGAAAGATGCTGGCCGCAAGCGCCGCGTGTGCTTTGCCTGCGTGGAATACCTGGGCAAAGTGGGCCACAGATTCCGGCGCCGCCGGAAGCGATCACGGGAATCCCCACAGCTTCACTTACGCGAGCCGTCAGCTCGCAGTCGAAGCCCTCCCGCGTGCCGTCGGCATCCATGGAAGTCAGCAGAATCTCGCCCGCCCCGCGATCCTCCGCCTCGCGCGCCCATTCAAGAACGCGCCGTCCTGCCGGGGTGCGTCCCCCATGGACATACACCTCAGCATCCTCCACTGGATCGCCGCCATGGGCCGCGCGCCGGGCATCGATGGCCACGATGACCGCCTGTGCGCCAAAACTTCGGCCGATGGCGTCGATGAGACCGGGATCGGCGATAGCCGCCGAGTTGATGCTTACCTTATCCGCGCCGGCATCGAAGACCGCGGCAGCGTCCTCCGGGGAGCGAATGCCTCCGCCCACAGTAAAGGGAATAAACAGCTCCTTCGCGGTTTTCGCCACCGTGTCGAGCAGGGTCCCCCGGCCTTCGTGGGTCGCCGTGATGTCGAGCAGGACGATCTCATCCGCCCCGCCCGCCGCGTGGCGCTTGGCCAGCGAGGCCGGATCACCCGCGTCGATCAGATCGAGAAACTGCACGCCTTTCACAACCCGGCCGTCCTTTACGTCGAGACAGGCAATGATCCTCTTGGTCAGCACGCGAGCTCCAAAAAATTCCTGAGCATGTGCATCCCCGCCTCGCCGGACTTCTCCGGATGAAACTGCACTCCCATCACGTTGCCCCGCTCGACCGCCGCCGAGAAAGCTCCGCCGTATTCTGTCACTGCTACAGTTTCTTTAACCACCGGGGGACGGAAGGAGTGGGTGTAGTAGACAAATGCGCCATTCGAGATGCCGCGCATCAGGCGTGAGTTTTTGCCGACCGCGAGGCTATTCCACCCTACGTGCGGCGCCTTCACCGCTGGCGGGAAATGCTCGCAGCTCCCCGGAAAAACCCCCAGGCCATTCACCCCCGGAGCCTCCGTGCTGCCGGCGAAGAGCCATTGCAGACCCACGCATATTCCCAGAAACGGCGCCTGGCGCGCGAGGGTCTCGCGGACGGCCGCGGTCAAGCCCGTATCCTCGAGCAACTTGGTGGCTTGAAAATGACCCACTCCGGGCAGGATGACCTTATCTGCGCGGCGCACCACGGCCGGGTCGGCGGTGATCTCCGCGCTCCGGCCGAGAGCGTGAATAGCCTTCATCACCGAAGTCAGGTTGCCCGCCTTATAGTCGATAACCGCGATCACGGAAGCCCTCGTCACAACAGACCTTTGGTGCTGGGCAGCATAGCGCCCAACTGCTTGTCCCTGGAGCAGGCCACGCGCAGCGCCCGCGCAAATGCCTTGAACAATGCCTCCACCTTATGATGGTTGGAGCGCCCATACATGGTCTTCAGGTGGACGTTAGCGCGCGCCCCGCGGGCAAAGCCCTCAAAGAAGTCCTCCACCAGCTCACTCTGCAGATCGCCGACCAGGCGGGTCTTTACCTTGGTCTTCACAACGCAGGCCACTCTTCCGCTCAGGTCGATTGCCGCCACGCCCAGGGTCTCATCCATAGGCATTAGAAAATAGCCGGCGCGAAGAATGCCTTTCTTGTCGCCGAGCGATTTGTCGAAGGCCTCGCCCAGCGCTATGCCGACGTCTTCGACCGTGTGATGCTGGTCGACTTCCAGATCGCCGTCGCACTGCAAGTCAAGATCAAAGGCCCCATGCCGGGTAAACAGCTCCAGCATGTGATCGAAAAAGTGAATACCGGTGTTGACGTTGTAGCGCCCGCTGCCTTCGATGGTCAGCTTGAGCGCGATCTTTGTTTCCGTGGTGTTGCGTTCGATGGTTGCCTGGCGCGGTTTCTCGGGTGCTTTGGCCGGCCGCGCTTGCTGTTTTTTCATTCCGCTCCTTCGAAGATCATCCTGCAAACCTGGGGAACCGCAGATCTCTCCACTCCAGTCGAGATGACAAAGTTAGGTGTAATCACCAAACAAGCCTTCCTCAATCCAATTTTCATCCTCTTGGGTGGGCCGCAGGCCATGAACACTCCTTGAAAAATCATCCCGTGACATCGAAGTATGCATCCAATCATTTCCAATCGATCTCCTTGAGCGATGCTTCGATGGCTTCCAAAGCTTGCCTGGTCTGAGCGCGCGTGCCGACTGTCACCCGCACACAGCCCTGGCAACCCAGATCCCGGGAACGATCCCGTGTAAGCACACCACGCCGCCGCATGGCCTCGACGAACTCGGCATGCCTGGCGCCAATCTTCACCAGAATAAAGTTGGCCGCGCTGGGCCATTGGGGCACGCCCAGCCGCTCGAACCCGGCAGCCAGTTCGGCCCGCGCGGCCTTTACCTCGCCGACGTACCAGCCAAGATAATCGACGTCGTCGAGCGCCGCAGGCAGGCAGGCGAGCGCGAGCGCGTTCACGCTGTACGGAGATATTACGGTGTGAAACCAATGCTGGGTCTCTTCCGCCGCGGCCAGAAGCCCCAGCCTCAACCCAGCCAGACCGTAGGCTTTGGAAAACGTTCGCGCCACGATCAGGTTCGGGACCTTGCCAATCAAATCAATCACCGTCTCCCCGAAGAAGTGGAAGTAGGCTTCATCAACCAATACCGCGGCATGCGGCGCGCGCTCCAGTATTTCTATGAGCTGCCGCCGCTCGGCGAATGCTCCGGTAGGGCTGTTGGGATTGGCAATCGCGATGATCCTGGTTTGCGGCGTGATGGCGTCGAGCAGGGCTTGCAGCGGAAAGCGAAAGTCATCGCCGGGCGCAACAATTTTTGCCGTGCCTTCCGTGGCCGATGCGTATACCTCATACATGGCATAGGTAGGCGCGGGCATGAGCAATTCGTCGCCGCGATCGAGAAAGGTTTGACAAACGACATGGATGGCCTCGTCCACCCCGTTGGTCAAGAGCACCTGCGAGGCTTCAAGGCCCAGAGACGCCGCGACCCTGCGCTCCACCGGCTCGCGCTCGGGATACCTGGTCAGATGCGAAGCCGCGATCTTTCCCAGGGCTTGGAGCACACGGGGCGAGCACTCGAAGGTATTCTCATTGAAATCCAGCCTGAGCCCATCGCGCGCACCGAGCGGCGGATGATATTCGCGCATCCGCTTGATCAGCGCGCGCGGCTCGGGCGCCTTGCGCAATAAGACGTCAGCCATCGATCCCCCTTGCCCGCAACGCCTCGGCATGACCGTGCAACCCTTCTGCTTCAGCCAGCGCGATTGCCGCCGGACCCAGCCGTTCCAGGCCTGAGTGAGTGTATTGCTGCACGGTAATGACCTTGAGAAAATCCATCACGCTCAATCCGCCCCGCGCCCGCGCCATTCCGCCGGTAGGCAGAGTGTGGTTGGGGCCGGAGACGTAGTCTCCCATCGGCTGGGGGAGGAGCGGCCGATGAAGACGGAACCGGCATTCCGCACCCAGGCGAGATCTTCCTCTTCATCCACAGTCAGATGTTCGGGCGCCAGGCGGTTGGTAATCTCGCGCGCCTCTTCGACCGAACGGGCGAGAAAGATCACGCCATGCTTTTCAATGGATAGGCGTGCCGTCGAATTGCTCTTTGCTCTTTGTTTCAGCTCGGCCGCCACCCGCCTGGCAAGTGTCTCTTTGGTAGTTACAAATACCGCCAACGCTTCGGGATCGTGCTCGGCCTGGGCCGTCAGGTCGGCGGCGATGCAGGCGGGATCCCCTGTTTCACTGGTGACGACAATTTCCGTCGGCCCGGCGAGCATGTCGATGGCGCAATCGAAGGCCACGAGCCGCTTGGCCGCGGTCACATACGAGTTGCCGGGGCCGGCGATCTTGTCCACGCGGGGCACGCTCTCCGTGCCGTAGGCGAGCGCCGCCACCGCTTGGGCACCTCCGATACGGTAGAACTCATCGATTCCCACCACGGCCGCCGCCGCCAGAATCTCCCGGGCCGGCTTGGCCGATACCGCAACAATCCGCTTGACTCCTGCCACCTGCGCCGGAATCACCGTCATCAGCATGGTCGAAGGCAGCGGATAACGCCCGCTGGGAACGTAACAGCCTACCGCATCGAGCGGCCGGATACGCTGCCCGGTGGTGAGGCCGCCGCTTGCCGTATTCCATTCCCTGGGCATCTGACGCCGTGCAAAAGCACGGATATTGTTGGCCGCGGCTTTCATCGCCACTTGCAGCGGCTGCGGCGTCGACTCCCAGGCCTGTTCGATTTCGCCGCGGCCAATCCGGAACGGCTGCTGCGGAGCCAATCCGTCGAATTTCGCGGCATATTTGCGCAAAGCTGCGTCACCGCCCCTGCGCACTTCGCCCACGATGCGGCGCACTACGGACATGGTGCGCGGCGAGCTTCCCGAGCCTCGGTGTTCCAGCTCGTTGAGCAATCGCTGGGATTCCCGCGCGCCACGGCCGTGCGTCCTGACCAGCCTCATCGGCAATCCTTTCTATAAAACGATTTTATTCAACGGATATTCGACGATTCCGGTCGCGCCCGCGCTCTTGAGCTTAGGAATGACGTCGCGCACCACGTTCTCTTCAAGGATGGTGTTCACCGCCATCCAGCCGGTATCGCTCAGAGTGGAAACAGTGGGTGAATTCAAGGCCGGCAGCACCGCCAACACTTGCTCCAGGTTGGTTTTGGCGACGTTGAGCATCAATCCCACCCGGCCCTGCGCTGCGATGGCGCCGTTCAGCATCAGCGCCAGGTTGTCGATCTTCTGCCGCTTCCAGGGGTCGCCGTAGGCGCTGCGGTTGGCGATCAGATGGGTCTCGCTCTCCATCACCGTATCGATAATGCGCAGCCGGTTCGCCCGCAGGGAGCTCCCGGTCTCTGTGACTTCGACAATGGCATCCGCCAAGGTGGGCGGCTTTACCTCGGTGGCGCCCCAGCTGAATTCCACTTTCACCGGAACCTTCTTTTCGGCGAAATAGCGCTTGGTCACTTCCACCAACTCGGTGGCAATTACTTTTCCGCCTAGATCTTCCGCCTTCTGATAGTTCGAGTCCTCAGGAACGGCGAGCACCCAGCGCACTTTGGTTCGCGTCTGCTTGGAGTAGGTCAGGCTGGTCACGCTAGCCACATCACGCCCGCTCTCGATCACCCAGTCGATGCCTGTCAATCCTGCGTCGAGCACGCCCTTATCCACATAGCGCGCCATCTCCTGGGCGCGGATCAGCATGCACTCCAGTTCGCCGTCGTCGACCGAGGGAAAATAGGAACGGCCATTCGCGTAGATACGCCAGCCGGCCCGCTCAAAGAGGGCGATGGTCGCGTCCTGAAGGCTACCCTTGGGGATACCCAGCTTAAGCCTGCACGCCATCAGCGCACCTCCGTCTGGACGGCGGCCGGCAGAGCAATGGGCCGGGTAAAGCAGCTTACCGTTTGCTCGTGGCATACCAGCCCGTCGCCTTCTACGTGCACGCGAAACAGCAGCGTGTCCTGGTCGCAATCCGTCGACGCATCGATCACGCGCAGACGGTTTCCGCTGGTTTCACCCTTCATCCACAGCTTTTGCCGGCTCCGGCTCCAGAACGTGACGAAGCCCGTCTCCAGGGTTTTCCGATAACTGGTTTCGTTGACGAAGCCCAGCATCAGCACCTGCCCGCTTGCGGCATCCTGCACGATCGCGGGCGCCAGCCCATCGCATTTTGCGAAATCGATTTCTACCTCTTCCATCATCTCCATCCTCGTCCGTTCCTTTAAGAGCATTTACTCCAAACGCAGAAAAGCCCGCTTGCGCATCGCGCCGGCGGGCTTTTCTTGGATCCTGTGCTTTCCAGTCCTACTCTTCGCTGGAAGCGTCCGCCGACACACTCGTCAGGTGATGATGGTCATGACGATGATGGTGACGGAGATTCATCTCTAATAAGAAATTAACCGCCTTCCGGACCGATGTCAAATCGAGCAAAATGTCACGAGAATTTAGCCGTCCCTACAGGACTGGACCCCTTTCCTGGCCAACCAAACCCAGCACTGGCGTGCTGGCCTATTTTCGTGCCGTCCCTGCGCGACTCGAATGGCAGGGATGCCGGTTTGGGTGCGTGAACCGCAGATCTCTCCACTTCGCTCTCTCGGAAATCACTCTAAGCAGATCTCTTTCATAGGGAATCATGCCTCTGCAGGGTCAATTGTCAAGGGTTTGATGTCAACTTGATACCCTAGTCTGCGTAGATTTCGTACCAATTTACGAGCACATTGCTGTTTCGCTCTGGGGTTGGGTTCGCTGCCTTGTTCGCTGGGCAATTGCGCAGCATTCAAGAGTGGTTTCGTCTGCGTGAGCGACTCGGCTTGTTTTCACTCTTCGAGAACGACTCGCCATCGATTGCTTCGGGCTTCCGGCGCTTAGCGTCGACGCACACGCTGCGATGATGAAGCCACTCCGAGCCTGCGGTCACGACGTAGAGCCAGAGCAATAATTTCCATTGCAACCGATTCGAAGTTCGGATGGGATTGTGAAATGTAGAGCCATTTGCCCAGCACGCTGTGCGCCGTTAACTGCGGAAACTCTCCGACCAGCGCCGCATGATGTTCCCGCGATGTGCATATCAGAAGTCCCGACCAGGGCTCCCTGCCGTCCCTCACGGCGACGTAGAGAAGACCATCGAGATAGGCTGCATCCAGATGGAAGAACTTCCTTTGAACGAAACGGGGGTCTTCCTCCAGTGGCTCAAACAGCCATTGGAGCGCGTTCTTCTTTTTGATCTTCTCATTCATCGCAACTCTCTTGCCCAGTCGCGCAACATGGGTTAGCTGGCCTTGACCATATTGTCAAAAATCGCCAAACGTTGAAGGGCCACGATCCATATCAACCGATGATGGGGTCGCGGGCCCAAAATCAAGGATTATGCAGCGCCGGCAACGAGACTTACTTGATCGGTGGCGGGCTCGTCCAGGTCTTCGTGCAACGGCATCTGTCCATGCCGAGCCTGGCGGCAACAACGTAAGCCAAGTCTCTGCGAGCTTGCCATCCGCGATCCGGTAAGATTGCATGCCTGCCTGAGTGTGCACCTGGCCGGTTTTTGCGTCTGTCCACCTGAACTCAAAGCGAAACCAGGCGCGATCGCCTACGAATGAGTGATCGTACACAATCACGCGAATATCCGGCCGCTCCTTGCGGATATTGGCGATCTCTGCCGCATAGGCGTTTCGTGTCACCTGTACGATCGCCTTTTTGGTCATGTCGGATGTAGGTTTCCGAGACGCAGCTCGGTACCAGGTCGAATTTTCCTTCGTGCCAAACCTGCTCCCATCGATCGAACAGGTCGCGCATCACAGTCTCTTGTGACATCGATGGCTTTCCTTGTGCTTTTGAATTCGTCGCAGCCGGCATCTCTCCGTAAGCCCTTGAGAAACTTACGATGGCAGTCCAAACGATTACGAAAACGATGGAACGAGAGCGCCAGTTCGCCATTCTTTAAGGCTAGTGTGGCGGGGACGCACGGTCAAATTGAGGCGCTGTTACAGACCATGGGCCACAGGCCCATGAGCACTCCGGTCGAGGTGACAAAGTTAGGTATAACTGCCAACCAAGCCTTGCTCGACCCAGGTGGAATTTTTTCATGGGTTGTTTCGATTTTCCTGTAGGCTAGCTTTGCTTCTTCGCCAAAGGATCTGACCGGCATGAAACTCACGACACGGTTCGTGCTTTGCGCCTTGCTCTCCGTCACGCTCTTCGCAAAAGCGGACATAATCGTTCTGCGCGATGGCGTCAGTTACTCCGGACAATTCACGCCCCCGGCAAACGGTAAGCTCTCGTTCACCGATAACCAGGGAATCCACTACACCCTGCCCGTTTCCGACGTTCAGTCGCTGGTATTTTCGAATACCGCCAGTCACGTCACGCTGCGTGATGGAAAGACCTATTCGGGACAGCTCGACGGATTGGACGTCTTGCCGTTCCAGGGCAGCGAAGGAATCGGCTATCGATTCCCTCTTCATGATGTCGCCTCGCTGGTCCTCACCGGCTCCGGACGGGCCCCGAGTCCACATTCCATCCCATCGTTGGTGATCCCGGAAGGCACGGAAATCGTAGTCCGCACCTCCGACTCCATCGAGTCGGGAAAGAACTCTTCCGGTCAACTCTATCCCGCGACCATTCAGCAGGAGGTTATCGACGCTTCCGGGGGCGTCGCCATTCCCGCGGGCACACCCGCGAAGCTCGTGGTAAGCAGCGTCCGCGGGGGTGGAGCGGTCCATAGCCCGGATGCTCGTTCTGGACCTCTATTCGGTCACACTCCAAGGGCTGCAATACCGGGTGGATAGCTCCTCGGTGACGGAAAATAATAAGAGCGGTCTCGGCATGAACCGCCGGACGGCCGAATTGACCGGCGGAGGAGCGGGTATAGGAGTCCTTCTGGGCGCCGTTTTCGGGGGTGGGGAAGGCGCCGGAATTGGCGCCGCGGCGGGCGCCGGTGGAGGCGCGCTCACCCAATTGTTTACCCGCGGCAAAGAGATCAAAGTGCCGGCTGAAACTACGTTGACGTTCCGCCTGGAACGAACTCTCGTCCTGCATCCCTAGGGTCCGGCCGAGGCTCGCGTGAATATCACTGAGCTGTTGTCCGAGTAGACGGTTTTCCAGCCACGCAGCAGCGGCAAGACCCGCGCCATTGGGGATTGGCGGGCCAGCAAGCAGAAATCGATTCCGTACTTGTCGAGCAGCGCATTAGGATCGCTCTCCAGCGTCGCCCATCGCGCAAATTCACCAAGTACGCCCGTCCACTCAAAGACATCGGCGCGGCCATCCAGGAAAACCGGATGTTCCGGCGCCGCCCATATCAGATATCCCCCGTAGACATAGTCGTTCAACATCCGCCCGGAGAGACGATGGCTCTGGATGAACTCCACTGCCTTTACCGGGCTTCCCTCCTCCACCTGCCGCTTCAGGTTCCGGCGGTTTGGGAAGGCCCACAGAATGACCAGCAGGGATGCCGCGAGCAGCGCCGCGTTAGCCAAGGGACGATCGCGCTCGGGCCTGTAGACATCCAGCGAAGACGCCAACAGCCGAGACAGAATAGGCGCAGCTAGTATGCCAAATACGAAGAGCATGCGTTCGTGACTCGCGGCGAGCCATGTGCCCAGAGCCAGCAGGAGCAGCTCATCGAAGAGCAGCTCCGACCGGCTGACGATCAGCAGAAGAAAAATGCCTGCCAGGGTCCCCAGCATGGCGGCTCCGCGCGCATCGCTTAACTGAAGCGGCTGCCACTCTGCCACCTGACTGAGGCCGATGGGCTGATGGAACATGGTGTTCAAGGGATATAGAACCTGCTGCACGCCAACCGGATTGAGGAACAGCGCCGCCAGCGAGAGCATCAAGGCCAACGCCAGCAACCGCCGGCGGCGCAGCTCCCAGCGCGGCGATACGAGCGAGCCTATGCGGAAATTGAAACAGGAACTGAAAAGAATAACTCCCGCCAGGACGATTCCCAGAAAAAGGAACCGTGGCAGTTTACCCAGATTGCAAACAGCGGGGGCAAGCCGAAAAACCAAAGCGGATTGCGGACGCGTCCTAGGTGTATCAGCAGCAATTCTACGAGCAATAAAACGTAGCCGACCATCTGTGGTCGTATGGAGAAGCCGACGGTTGCAAACAGCCAAACCAGCATGGCCCCGAGAAAACCTGCTTTTGAATTTCCTGAATAGAGAGAGCAAAGGGCATAGCCGGCGATGAGCAGTGCGGCGGCGAAGAAGCACAGCCAGAGCATCAGGCCGGAATAGCCGGCGAAACGATACCCGCCGTAGATGAGGACCTGCGAGAGCCATTCGTGGGCTATCCAGGCATGGTGATGGGTGGTGTAGGAAAAGAGATCGGTGCGCGGGATGGAGCGGGTAGTCCAGACGATCTCGCCGGTCTTAAGGTGCCACCACAGGTCCGGATCGTCAAAGCGCGAGCGCACGGTCAGCACCGCCAGCACGGCCAAAAGGCCGGCCAGCATCACGGGAAATGAGAAGACGAAAGGCGAAGCCCGGCTGGCCGCGCGGCCGGCCGTAGGCCCGGCGATCAGGGATGTGGCGCTCAAGCCGTCCCCAATTCAGGGCTCTCTTCTTCGGCCAGCGGCTCCTGTTCGGCAAGCCGGATCAGCCGGTGCAAATAGGCCCGCGAAATCTGCAGGCTGCGAGCAGCCAGCGTCTTATTTCCGTTATGTTCCCTCACCGCTGATTCGGCAAGCTTGACCTTGTAGTCGCGAAGTTGCCGCTCGAATGAGCCCGCCGGATTATAGTCGCCGATATTCACTACACCTTCTTCGTGAATGTTCCGGGGCAAATCTTGCTCACTAATGGTCTCGCCCGAGGCAACGATGATCGCCCGCTGAATTACGTTCTCCAGTTCGCGCACGTTCCCAGGCCAGCAATAGGCTTGGAGCAGAGCCATCGCGCCGGGCTGAATATTTTCGATTGGCTTTTGATACATCTCCGAGTAATAGCGCAGGAAATGCGAGGCTATCTGTGGGATGTCTTCGGGGCGCTCTTGCAGAGACGGAGCATGGATCTTTACGACGTTGATGCGGTAATAAAGATCCAGCCGGAATTTGCCCTGAGCCACCATTTCGCCCAGATCTTGGTGGGTGGCGAAGACCAGGCGCGCCCGCAATGGAATGAGCCGGCTGCTGCCCAGACGGCTAAATTCGCGCTGCTGCAGGAGGCGCAGAAGCTTCACCTGCGTGGATTGGCTCAGCTCACCGATCTCATCCAGAAAAAGGGTCCCGTCGCCCGCCTGTTCCAAATAGCCCATCCGCGCGCCGGCAGAGCCGGTGAAGGCCCCTTTCTCATAGCCAAAAAGCTCCGATTCGATCAGAGTCTCGGGGATGGCTCCGCAACAAACAGCGACAAAGGGAAGGCCGGAGCGAGATCCCAGATTATGGATGGCGCTGGCGATCAGTTCTTTGCCGGTGCCGCTTTCGCCGGTCACCAGTACCGAGGCGTTGAGATTGGCTACCCGCCTGACCAGATCGTAGACTTGCCGCATTTGCGGGCTGGAGCCGAGCATTCGATCGCAGCTACTGGCTTCCCCCAGTTGCTGCTGCACGCTCTCCAGCTTTCGCTTGAGCGAGCAGCTCTCGTAGGCTCGACGCAGCACTGTCTTCAGGTCCCGGACGGAGGGCGGCTTGCGGCAATAGCTGTATGCGCCCAGCCGGACCAGCTCGACCGCGGCCGAGCGAAGACCATCGTCCGCCATCACCACGGAAAGAACTTGCGATGCGATTACCCGCCGGCAGCAGGCGATTCGCTGCTCCAGCGAATCGTCGTTGGACTCCAGGTCGAGAATCATGACATCACACGCGCCGGAGGAGAGCATGCGGTTGATTCCAGTCTCGTTCGACTCCAAGAGGATCTGGAATTCCTTCCCAAGAACCGAGGACAGAAGCGGCTGAAGTTTGCGGTCTTCTGAATATAGTCCGATCCGGATCATAACGAACTCCTGCACTCCAGGCCGAATCCGATCAGCAAAAATACTCCCGCCGAGCGGAGAGTTTCGTTCCTTTAATACGTATTCACCGGGTTTGGCACTGCTGGAGGCCGAGAGAACCTATCGACTTTGGTCTTGAATTACGTGGGCCGAGGGGCCGGCGGCCATGGGGAGCTTCTCTCCCTCTTCTGACCGAATCTGTATTGTTAGCTCATTTAGGTGCAGACGTCGAGGTAACTCTAGTTACCTACGCATGAGTATATAACCAGATAGTTATCATGCTGTTCACTATCTGGTTACCTAAGGCATTTCGGCAACCATCGGCTGCAAAACAAGCCCCGCCGGGACGACCCGACTTACTTTGAAGCTTCCTTTGCAACGGATCCAACGGATCTCGACGACGCTGTCCATCGAGATTCGTGGAATCCCAGGTCCCAGAATCCGGACCTGGGGCACCCAGTATTTGCTGACGGGAGGAGATCCAAGAACCGGACGTTATCGGGCGAATGGCCCGCCAGTTGCTGCCAACGCCAGCATGATTCCACGGAATAGGCTGGATATTCCGTTCCTGATAGCCGCGGTCGCTGTCACCCGCTTCGCTTTCCGGAGCCGATATCTCTATGACGTGGATTCCGTAAATTTCGCGCTCGCCATGGAACGTTTCGATCCGCGCGTCTATCAACCCCATCCTCCGGGCTACTTCTTGTACGTATGCCTTGGGCGTTGGTTGAATTCCCTCCTTCACGATGCCAACCTCGCGCTGGTTCTGCTGAGCATCTTCGCCAGTTGCGGCGTGGTCATCCTGATCTACAAACTGGCCCTGGAATGGTTTGGCTTGCGGGAAGCTCGATTCGCAGGCATCCTCTTCCTGTTCTCGCCCCTGGCCTGGTTTCACGGAACGGTGGGGTTGACCTACAGCGTTGAAGCCTTCTTCTCCGCGCTCTTGGGCTTTCTATGCTGGAGGATCGATCGCGGGAATATGGCGCTCGTCGCGCCCACCGGTCTCCTTCTGGGAATCTCCGCCGGGGTCCGGCCCTCTTCTCTGCTGTTCCTCGGTCCCCTCTTTCTCTTTTCCCTGCGCAATGCGACCCCAAAAAGAAGGGCTTTAGGAGGCGCGGCGCTGGTGCTCACGCTGGCCGCCTGGTTCTTTCCCATGATTTCGGCCAGTGGTGGATTCGCCGCTTACTTCGGCGCCTTAGTCTCGCTTTGGCGCATGGTGCCGGCAAAGGAAACCGTATTCAACTCCTCTCCCGCCACTTCGCTCGCGCGCGCATGCACCATCGTCTTCATCTACTTGCTGACCTTCGGAGCCGCCTCTCTACTCCCTCTAAGTGCGCGGCGCGGCGCCACTCCAGCGGATCAGGGAAAAAGATTATTCACCATGGTTTGGGCCGCTCCGGCTCTCTGTTTCTTCACCTTCATCTTTCTCAAGTTCGTCAATAGCGGCTATCTCCTGCTCCTGGCGCCTCCCGCCTGCATCTGGCTCGGCTCCTGGGCGTCTGCGTGGTATGGGAACTGCGCGTGGAGAAGGCCCTTCAAGCTGGCAAGCATCGGGGTTTGCGCGGCGGTCAATGTGCTTATCTTTCTCGCCTCTCCCCTCTACTGCTCCTACAGATCGGTGCGGCGGTTTGAGGCCCAACTGGAGGCTATTCGGACAGCTCTCCCCCAGGTCGGCTCTGCGAACGAGACTCTGATTGTCGCTTTTGACTCGCACTTCCTCGGCTTCCGCCATGCGGGCTACTATCTTCCCGCCTATTCCACGGTCGAGTACCCGCAAGTAAAGCTGTCGCAAGGAACGCGGGTTTTCACCATGCACCAGCGTGACACCCGGTTACTCTCAGGATTAGAGGTTAGCTCTTATTCCAGATTCGTCCTGTTTCCGCTGCCCGGCGGAAGCGCTACTTACAAACAATATCTTCAGAAAGTGACGGCGAAACTATCCAGCGATAGCTTGTCCACAGTCCGCGTTGGAGGACACGACTTTGTCAGCGGTCCTATCTCGGAGCTGCCGCTGTTGTTCCCCGCGGCAGCTCCGCCGCCTAAGCAGGGTGTATATACTCTGCTTCACTCCTGGATACCCCCTGTAAACAACCGTGCACACAGGCCTGAATAGCGGGCCCGTAAGGCTCTGAATTCAGGCTTTCGCTTCCCTGGGCGCGATTTGGATGGCCAATTGCTTTTCCAACAGCGTTCCCGGCAAACGGGAGAAAGAGTCTCTGTATGCACTCGATCGCCTGGTGGCCAACGGTCATAGTTCTCGCTGTTGCGACGTTTTACCGATCTGCGCAGCCGCCGCATTCCTAACTGGCTGGTGCTGCCCTTCCTGTTCGCAGGGGTTCTAGTATCCGGTTGGCTCCACGGCTGGCATGGGATAGCGCTCAGCCTTTGCGGCCTGGGACTAGGCGCCCTGCTTTTCGGCATTCTTTGCTGGCTGGGCGGCATGGGGATGGGGGATGTGAAGCTATGTGCCGCTATCGGAGCATGGATCGGACCTGCACAGCTGCTGATAGCACTGGTTATCACCGCCATGGCCGGAGGGGTCATGGCTCTTTGCTGGGCGATCGGCGGAGGGTTTCTAGGGGAGTTGTTCCAAGGCACAAGTGATCTCCTCTTTGGTTGGAAGGGGGGCTGGAAGGATCGCGGACTGCGCCCTCATCCGGAGCTGGTTCTCAATAATCCCTTGACGCGCAAGATGCCCTACGCTCCCGCTATCGCAATCGGAACTCTGGTCTCCTTTTTCTCTCGTTGAAGAAACGGAATATGCATCATGGCTACTTTGCTGACAAGATGCCAATCTCAGCTCAACCCGGCGGAGCACCGTCAACGGCAGGGAGCCGCGATCTCGTGATGTCTACCTTTACCCATGATCCCGACGCACTCGGCGCCAACGTCTTATCCATCGCGCTGATCGGCCCGGAGGAGCAGCGACGCCAGGCGGTGGCCGACGCTCTTGCCGGACCACAAGCCAACGCGACGCGGGAGTTCTCCTCCTATCCCGGCCTGGACGATGTGCCGCGGCTGCTGGAGACGGATTACGACATCGTCATTGTTGAGCTGGATAGCAACCCGGAGCATGCTCTCGACCTGGTGGAGCATATCTGCGGTAATAGCTCGGCAACCGTGATGGTCTACTCCGCGCGCGGCGATTCAGAACTGCTGGTGCGCTGCATGCGCGCCGGCGCTCGCGAGTTTCTGACCCAACCCATTTCTCCAAGCACCATTGCTGAAGCTTTGGTTCGAGCCTCAGTTCGCCGGCCGGCCGCCCGGCCCCCTAAAAAGGCAGCTGGCAAGTTACTGGTATTTGCCGGAGCTAAAGGCGGTTCCGGCGTCACCACTGTCGCCACTAACTTCGCCGTAGCCATTGTCCAGGAGTCTGGCCGCAGCACGGTGTTGGTCGATCTCGACCTGCCTCTCGGGGATGCGGCTCTGGATCTGGGAATAACCGCTCAGTATTCGACCGCCAACGCGCTTCAAGATAGCCATCGGCTGGATTCCAATTTCCTCTCCAAGCTATTGACCAAACATAGCTCGGGTGTATCCGTGCTCGCGGCCCCCGACAAGTACAGCACGATCCATGCCTCCGACGAAGCGGTCTCGCGGCTGCTGACCGTTACCCGGCAAGACTTCGATTACGTGGTCTTGGATGCGGGATCGGGGCTGGGCGCGACCAGCAAGAGCTCTGTTCGAAGAAGCTTCCACTGTCTACCTGGTCACCCAGATCAACATTTCAGAACTGCGCAACTCCAACCGCCTGATCTCGGAGTTTTTCCAATCGAACAGAGCCAAACTTGAGATCGTGCTCAACCGGTTTACGCCCCGCTCGCTGGGGATCGATGAAGAGAACATCACCAAGGCGCTCACCATGCCGGCTCAATGGAAAATTCCCAGTGACTATCCGGCTGCACGGCAGGCGCAGAACACCGCAACCCCACTCGCGCTCGAGGATTCGCCTATTTCACGCGTAATCCGGCAGATGGCCAGAAGCGCGTGTGGCTTACCGGCAAACCCCGACAAGAGGAAGCGCTTCACCTTATTCGGATGACGGGCCTGGGCTCCATTTTTTACGGACGGCATAGCGTGGAACAACTGAATCTTGAGAAGTTCAAAGCGGAAATACATCGGACCCTGATCTCCAAGCTGGATCTGGAAAAGCTGTCGCGCGTCAACTCCAAGCAAGCGCGGCAAGCAGTAGCCGGCATGGTCAACGAAATCATCAGCGACCAACGTGTGCCGCTAAGCCTGAGCGAACAGGAGAAAATTGAGGCCGATCTGCTGGATGAGGTCTTCGGCCTTGGTCCACTGGAACCGCTGCTTGCGGATCAGAAGATCTCCGACATTCTGGTGAACAACAGAGACCACGTCTTTATCGAGCGCGGCGGGATCCTTAAGAAGGTGGATACGGCGTTTCGCGACGATCGCCACCTGCTGCAGATTATCGACCGCATCGTATCGCGCGTAGGCCGCAGAGTGGACGAGTCCTCGCCCATGGTCGATGCCCGCCTGCCCGACGGTTCCCGCGTCAATGCCATTATCCCGCCATTAGCGCTGGACGGCCCATCACTCTCCATCCGCCGCTTCGGGACAGGACCGATGGCGGCCAAGCAATTGGTGGCGCTGAAGATTCTTCGCCGGAGATGATGGAGATGCTCTCCGCCGCCGTGCGGGCGCGTATCAGCATCCTGATCTCCGGTGGCACCGGCGCCGGGAAAACTACATTTCTGAACATCCTGTCGCAGTACATCCCGCAAAGCGAACGCATCGTCACCATCGAGGATGCAGCGGAACTGCAACTGGCACAGGAGAATATCGTGCGCCTGGAAACCCGCCCGCCTAACGTTGAAGGACTGGGGGCCATCCGCCAGCGCCAACTGCTCATCAACAGCCTGCGCATGCGCCCCGACCGCATCATCATTGGCGAGGTGCGCGGCGAGGAAGCCTTCGACATGCTGCAAGCCATGAACACCGGCCACGAAGGCTCGATGACCACCATTCACGCCAACTCTCCGCGCGACGCATTATCCAGACTCGAATCGATGGTGGCCATGAGTAATTTGAATTTGCCGGAAAGGACAGTTCGCCAGCAGATGGCCGCGGCCATCGCTATTGTCGTCCAGGTTTCGCGCATGAGCGACGGCAGCCGCAAAGTGGTCAGCATCTCCGAGATCACGGGCGTGGAGGAGAACGTGATCAGCATGCAGGAGATTTTCAGTTTCAACCGAAGAGGAATCGGGCCCGATGGCAAGGTGATCGGCGCATTCCAGCCCAGCCATATTCGGCCCCAGTTTCTGGAACGGCTGCGTATCTCGGGTATCTTTTTACCGCCCGGGCTGTTCGAGCAGACCCTCGAGGTCAACTGAGGAAACTCAACTTAGGAAGGTGAGTGTAAAGAGTTATGTTATTTCTGCTGGTGCTGGTGTTCTTAAGCGTGTTCGCGGTTGTTACTCTGCTGCTGATCGCCAGCGGAAGGGCGCCTCGCAGCAGACCAAGCTGGTCTTGGCCGCGCTCGAATCGGTTCTGGCTGCGACCAAACCGGAGCCGCGCGACGAGATCGTTAACATCCGCAAGAACGAATTGCTCAGCGCGGTGCCCTGGATCAATCGTTGGCTGCTCAAGATCGAACTGGCGCCGCGCTTACAAGCTTTGCTCTATCAAGCCGATCTGAAGTGGACCGCGGGTGGCTTGCTGCTCATGTGCGCTGCCTGTTTTGTGATCCCTGGATATCTGGTTTACCTGCGAACCGGCACCCTTGTCTTTGCTCTATTGATCGGATTGCTCCTGGGCCTCGCGCCCTTTGCCTTCGTGCTTCATAAACGCAGCCAGCGCTTCAATAGCTTCGAGCAAGGACTGCCGGAGTCGCTTGATTTGATGGTAAGCGCCCTGCGGGCCGGCCATAGTCTCGCCTCGGCCCTGAACCTGGTGGCTCTTGAATCTCCCGAACCCATCGGCAGCGAATTTCAGATTTGCTTCGACGAACAGAACTACGGCCTGGAGTTGAGAACGGCCATGGACAACCTCCTCACGCGGGTTCCGCTGCAGGATCTGAGAATTGTGGTGACCGCCATTCTGATCCAAAAGGAAAGCGGAGGAAACCTTGCCGAGGTGCTGGATAAGGCGGCTCATGTAATCCGGGAGCGATTCCGCTTGCGGCGGCAGGTACGCGTCCATACCGCTCAGGGACGCCTGACAGGGTGGATTCTCTCCTTCCTTCCCTTGGTGCTTGGCATCATCTTGTATCTCGTCAACCCGGGAATGATGAGCATTCTGTGGAAGCGCCCGATTGGCGTCAAGCTTCTCTACACAGCTGCGGGGATGACCCTCGTAGGCGGTTTAATTATCCGCAAGATCGTCCGCATGGACGTTTGAAGGTGAGCGTATGGGATTCGCCGTTTTTGCTTTTTTCGTCTTTTTCGTGTTGGTCGCGAGCGGCGGCGTGCTCCTGTTCTACCGTGAGGCGATGCTGCAGCGGGTCTCCGCTGTAGTCACGCCGCGGACGAAACGCAGAAGCCTGTTGAATGCCTTTCAGGAAAAAGGCTTCTCGTTCAGCGGCATGGTGGAGCAGTTCGAGCGTGTCTTGCCCAAGAGCCAGGCGGAGATCTCGGTGGTGGAGCAGCGCTTGATTCGGGCCGGCTATCGAAAAGAGTCCGCGGTGGACATTTTCTATGGAGCCAAGGTATTGCTTCCTCTGTCTCTCTGCCTATTTGTTCTGTTAACAGGACTGGCGAGCCGCAGCTCATTTTTCACTTGTTTCGTAGCCCTGGGATTCGGGTTTCTAGCGCCGGATTTTTGGTTGGGAAGACGGATTTCGATTCGGCAAGCGCGTATTCGGCTCGGCCTGCCGGATGCGCTCGATCTGCTGGTTATCTGCGTCGAGGCGGGACTCAGCCTGGACCAGGCGACGGCGCGAACTGCCGAGGAATTGCACCGGGCTCAGCCGGCCATCAGCGATGAACTAAGTATCGTCGTCTTGGAGCAGCGCGCCGGGCGCCCCGCTCTGAAGCTTGGAAACACTTCGCCGAACGCACCGGCGTGGACAGCGTACGCAACCTGGTTTCCGTGCTGGTTCAGTCGGAACAGTTTGGAACGGGTATCGCAAAAAACCTGCGCGTTCATTCCGATACTCTGAGGACCCAACGCCGCCAGAAGGTGGAGGAGCAAGCGGCGAAGACCAGTGTCAAGCTGGTCTTCCCGCTGGTCTTGTTTATTTTTCCCTCACTCTTTCTGGTAACGGCAGGCCCCGCGGTCATCATCATCATGGAGAATCTGCAAAAGTATCTGACCCATTGAGAAGGGAGACATTGATGTGGACAATGTAACGATTATCCGGATAGTTGCCGGCATACTCTTCGTTGTCGTGCTGTTCATTCTAGTTCAGCGCCGACGTACACGGGTTCGCTAGGAAAAAAGGGAGGGATGAGAGGAATGATTCAGCGATCCCTAGGCTATCTTCACTCGTGCCTCAGGGACCGGCCAGACATGGAGTTGCTGAAAGAGACGGGGCTTCACGGGCAACGGAGAAACTCGACTAAAGACTTTTCGGTGGAAGCCCCCTGCTTTAGCAGGGGGGAGCTGGACTTCAGTCCAGCGGACAACGGTCAATCTTCAAATGGGCTTTAGCCCTGGGATCTGCCAATACCGGCGCTAAAGCGCACGATCACGGTTCGAATTTTTCCGGAGCGCTGAAGCGCTCCTACCCCCGCATGAATGCGGGGGCTTCCACCAAGAACTACGCTCCCCCGGAGCGGAAAACGACAATGGAAAAGCGGTCATACTGCGTATACAACCAGACGCGCGAATGTTTCCTCAGCTTGGGGGTCACGGCCGCGGATACAACCTTCGCCCGGCTTAAGGGATTGATTGGACGGATGCGCCTGAGATTCGACGAAGGCATCTGGGTGGTGCCGTCCAGAGGAATTCATACATTAGGAGTGCTATTCCCTCTCGATCTGATCTATCTGGATGAGAATTATCTGGTTATTCACGTTATCGAATCATTTCCTGCGTTTCGTGTCGCGCCATTGCGAACGCATGCGGCAAGCGTGTTGGAGTTGCCGACGCATACTATTTATTCGTCGCAGACCCAACCAGGAGATCAACTACTGATCTGCATGGCCGAGGAGATGGCGAATCGATTAACCAGAAGCGCCCCTGCGCCTCTAAGCCGGCAGATGAAATGACCCGGGCTGTGACGCACTTCCATGAACCTGCCAATGAACGAGATGAAGCGAGGAAAGAATTGGCTCCAGCGATTGCTGTCTCAGGACCGGCGGAGCGCCGACAGGCATGTAAAGCCCCGTCTGGTTGCCTACTACTGGGATGGCGCCGCTCCTGTAGCGCACGAGATCCGGGATATCAGTTTGAACGGCATGTATTTGGTGACTACGGAACGATGGTATCCCGGAACGCTGGTGATGATAACGCTGCAAAGGACCGACAGCAGCGCATATGCGCGTGCTGCGCGCTCTATCGCGGTGCAAGCGAAGGTCATCCGGTGGGGCGCGGACGGGGTGGGCTTCAAACTGATTTTCCCGGAGAACGAAGATTACCACTACGTACAGGGGCTTTTGGATGCGGCGGATCAGAAGACTTTCAGTGAGTTTGTGTGGCGCTACCGGCAAAGCGGAGCGTACGCTCAACCGAGCCTGAAGGAAGCATCGTGAATAACTCAGAGCGGACTTCCGGCGGAGCATTCATGGGCCTGCGGCCCACCCAAGGGGATGAAAATGGCTTGAGGAAGGCTAGGTTAGCAATTACACCTAATTTGTCATCTCGACCGGAGCGAAGCGAAGTGGAGAGATCTGCGGTTTCCCACATCTGGCGCAAAGAGCGCGCCAGATGTGGGGCACCCTCGATTGGCGGTGGTTTTAGATCGGCACTTCGAACAGCTCTTGGGTGCCCCATCCCTGCACAGCATCGGAACACTTGGAAATGCGCTTTAAAGGAGGAGAGCGGGCAGGCATTGGTGTTCATGCTCCTGTGCATGACCTGCATTCTTGGTTTTGTGGGATTCGCAACCGACGTTGGCATGCTCTTACGCGCAAAAAGGGTGGTGCAAACAGCCGCCGATAGCGGCGCTGTCGCGGGAGCGGCGGAACTGGGCCAAACCGATCTGACTCCAACGGCAGCGGCCTTGGCGGCTACAGCCCAGAACGGCATAACCAATGGTTCGAATGGAGCCACGGTTACCGTCAATATCCCGCCTCAGTATGCGACCCCGGCACACACCGGCTCCAATTGCGGCCCCGGTGGGGACGCGCCGTGTTATGTGGAAGTCATCGTTTCTCAGAAGCAGCCGACTTTCTTCATGAAGGTATTTCAAAACCTGTTCAATTTGGGCCCGATCACAGTGAGCGCCAGGGCCGTAGCGGCCTTGGCAAAGAGTAACGGCTGCACCTATACCCTGGGCTCTTCCGGACCGGGGATCGCGGTAACCGGCAATGCTACTATGGACGTGCCAAACTGCGGGATCTTCGACGACTCGAACAGCGGCAACGCCCTGGATATCAGCGGAAACGCCGCGTTGAACGCAAAAGCGATCGGCGTCGCAGGCAGCTATTCCAACACCGGAAACGGCAGCGTTACTCCCACCCCCATCCCGGGGATGGTTCCGGAAAGCGATCCTCTGGCCTCTCTGCCGGAACCTAGTCCGTCTTCTTACCCATCCTGCTCCGCCTATCAACCTGGGTCAAAGACGCTAACCCAGGGATGTTATAGCGGGATCATGATCGCTGGAAATACCACGTTGAATCTGAATCCCGGCCTCTACGTAATCGATGGAGACCTAACCCTTAGCGGGAACATAACGGTCACAGGAACGGACGTCACCATCTACCTGATGGGCGGCACCAATATTAGCAGCAATGTCACTTTGGACCTTACCGCTCCCACATCCGGCGTTTACAACGGCGTGCTGTTCTTTCAATCGCGGAGCAACAGCAATCCGGCGGTTATCGGCGGCAATTCCGGTTCAACTCTGGAAGGTATCTTGTATTTTCCAAATGCATCTCTAACCGTAACCGGGAATAGCGGCTCAACGATTTACTCCGATTTCATCGCGCAATCGTTGACCCTCAACGGGAACGCATCCTTTCAGGATTACGCATTGGTGAATGGCTCCTCTATCCTCACAGCGGCCAGGCTGGTGGAGTGACGCGAAAGACAGTGCCGGCATGAGGAGGTTCTGATGTTTGTGCGCGAACTACGCGGCGATATCGGGCAGGCCTTCGTAGAACTTGCCCTGATACTGCCGATCTTCGTGTTATTGCTGGTCGGAGCGGCCGAGTTAGGGCATCTGGCGTATGCGAGTATCGAGGTTTCGAACGCGGCACGCGCCGGAGTGCAGTATGGCGCACAATCCCATATCACCGCCTCAGACTATGCGGGAATGCAAATGGCCGCGGTCAATGACGGCTCGGATGTCACCGTGCTAAGCGCGACAGCAACGCATTTTTGCAGCTGCGCGGATGGATCGGCTTCTAGCTGCGCTTCCGGGGATTGTTCGGCCAGCCGCATTCTGGAATATGTCCAGGTGAACACGACCGCCGCTGTGCCTACGCTGTTTCATTATCCCGGCATTCCACCGACCCTAACCCTTAACGGGCAGGCAGTCATGCGAGTGGAGCAGTGATGACGCATATTCCGGCAGCTTCTCTAAAGCTTGGCCGCGGACTTCGCCGCGCGCGCGGCGAAGAAGGTGCAGCCATCGTCGAGACCGCGTTGTCCCTCATCATTTTGTTGACCGTAGTCTTCGGCATCATGGAAATCTGCCTGGCGCTTTATTCCTATCACTTTATTTCCGACGCGGCGCAGGAAGGAGCCCGCTATGCGATCGTTCGCGGGTCCTCCTGTAATGGCGGCTTCTCCACCGCTTGTCCCGCCAGCGCGGCAGATATTCAGAGTTATGTGGAGAATCTCGGGTTACCCGGAATCAATCCGAAATATATGACTGTGACCACAACCTGGCTCCCCAACCAGAATCCGGGAAGCGCTGTGCAGGTCCACGTGCAATATAAGTTCCCACTGTCAATTCCGTTCGTGGAGGCAACCACGATAACCATGAACAGCAGTTCACAGATGGTCATCTCGAATTAAGATCGATCGCCGCGAAAACCGTCCTTTTTGTCATCTCGACCGGAGTGAAGCGGAGTGGAGAGCTCTGCGGTTTCCCACATCTGGCGCAAGAGCATGCCAGATATGGGGCACCCAGGTTTTGCTGCGGTTAGGCAGAAGCAGATTCCCTTCGGGAATGACAGAAAGAAAGGCAAAGGCGATGCATTCGCTCCGGTCGAGATGACAAAGTTAGGTGTAATCGCCAACCAAGCCTTCCTCAACCCCAATTTTCATCCCCCTGGGGCACCCGGCCTTTCCAACCCATATCGGGCATGGATAGAAGGGTAATTATTCCTGCTCGTCGGGGATAATCAACAACACTTCCACTGCTGCAATTTGTCCGTTCTGCACGGCGGGCCTGAAATGCCACTGTTGGAGCGCGCTCAGCACGAACTTTGTCTGCGTGAACTGAGGCGGAAAGACGATGGCCAGATGCTCGAAACGGCCCGCGGTATTGACAAAGCCGTGGACCATCACCGCGTCCGCATCCAAATCTCCCGGGGCCAGCGGGCCGGACGATCTCATAGGGCCAAGGCGCATCCGGCCGCACGACGCTTCCCGCTGTCGCAGTCTCCCCAGAGCGCGGCAAACAATATTGAAGAATCCAACTCTTGGGCAATCCCACGCGCAGGTACACGGTATAGGCGAGTCTGCCGCTCCACAACCCGAGCGTCTCCGGATATTCTTCCGCCAGCGAAGCGCCCACCACTACTACTCCGAACTGGCCATTCTCCGGCAAGGAGATGTGGACCAGCGAACGCTCGCTGCCTAACTCAAGGCCGGCGCCAAGGCCTTGTTCGGATCCTGTCTTCGCCCCGCTCTGCCCAATCTGACCGATCTGCCCGGCCGTCCCGTTGCCGGCGGTCTCATGGCGTCCGTTAGCGGCGGTACTCTGGCCAGCCCCGTTCCCTTTCTGCTTGTCGGCTGTGCTCCCGTTGCCCGGCTCCGATGTGTTCTTCAGCTTGCCCAGTGTCAGCGACCCTATTAAGGATGCGGGCGCGGTCTCATTGGCCAGCGGTATGGTGACCGTGCCCTCCTGCATTTGTAAATCGGAGAGAGACATCACTCTGGCAGGGGCCGGCGGACCTGGAGCCTTCGGAGTCGCCTGTGGAACCTGCTTTACCGCCGCTCCGCGAACCACCAGAGGAGAGGTCGTGCTAGGAAGAGGCGCCGGCGTCTCAGTGGCGAAAGCGCTGGCGGAGATCTTGATGTCGGCGGGATTCAACTCGCGATTGGGAACTTGAAGCGAAGGCCGCACTTTGACCGGCGCCGGCTTCGGTGGAGTTGGAATGATCTTTTTGACCGGAGTATTCTCGGGGGACCACATGACAACCAGTGGGATTGGGGTCTCCTTGGGGAGCAGGAGATTGGGAGGAAGATCCGGCTGCACCAGCGTTTGAGGCGCCGGAACCACCTGCGCGAGTTGCCGTGGAACAGATGGCGCAGCCGCCGGCCTGCCGCCAACTGCGCGCGCAACGGCTCGCGGCGCGGAGTACTCCACACCGCCCTCGATAGATCTCCGCCTTTGCGCTTGAGTTTTATGCAGATTCAAATAGCGAACCGTATATCGCTGGGAGAGAGACTGGTCCACATGGGGTGTATACCTGAGGCTAAGCGAGATCACGGCAATCGCTATAGCGTGAAACAGGATTGAGACCAGAAACGAAGAAGGCCCCCTGCGCGACGGCGGCGTGTCGGTAAACAAGGTGATAGTGCGGAAAGAGTTCATGATCTGTGCAGGGTAGAGTTCTATAAAGAAACAGTCCCGCAGGGACGGCTGAATCATTCCTCAATGACATTTTTCAGCCGTCCCTGCGGGACTGTTTTCACAACCCGGTTTCTCAACTGTTAGAGCCCACCGAATCTCAAGCTGTTTACGGACGGGCTGGAGGCCGCTCCCCCTCCCCCTCCCCCAAGAAAGAAGAAGACCTCGTTTCGCAGCCGCCTCAGCCCGTCCGTAAACAGCTCGTAGCGGTTACATTTCCCACCCTCGGAAATTAGCAATTTTAAAGCCAATTCATTCGCCTGTAAGTGCGTGTAAATCCACCCCCTCCCTGGCTGGGCGTGTCTACACGGCTACACAGGGGGCGCAGGTGGTATACATGCGTTCACACTTGGTCTTTCAGGCGGCACCTAAAACCCTGATTTGGGCGTCAAACCGGTCCCGCTTCTTTGGCACAGCAATTGCGATAGGTATAACAGGGCCAGACTGCCTGCAGGGCCAGTTCAAGTGGGTGCCTCCATGAACCGAAGATTGCTAACTATTCTCTTGAGCGCTTTTGCCATTGCCGCCGTATGCAGCTACATCGTCTACCGCGTGGTCGACAAGCGCTTGACGTCGGCCGAGCAGAAGACCACGCAGGTGATTGCGGCTGACGCAGACATCAAGCTGGGAAGCGTTCTTCGCGAAGCCGACCTGACGACAGTCGAAATTCAGGGGCCCTTGCCCAGGGGTGTCATTCTCAATCGAAAAGACGCCATCGGCCGAGGCGTCACTTCCAATCTCTACCTCGGAGAACCTATCCTGGAGAGCCGGCTGGCTCCGGCTGGTTCTGGCGGCGGCCTCGCCGCGACCATTCCTCAGGGTATGAGAGCCTGCGCCGTCAAAGTCGATGACGTTGTGGGAGTCGCCGGGTTTGTAACTCCAGGAATGCGCGTGGATGTACTCATCTCGGGCAATCCGCCAGGAAACTCGAACGCGGCTGCAGGACCAAAGGTAAAGACGCTCCTGCAGAACATAGCAGTGTTATCGGCCGGGACGGATATTCAAAAGGATGCCGGAGGGAAGCCGCAACAGGTTCAGGTAGTCAATTTGCTAGTGACTCCGGCGCAAGCGGAGTCCCTCAGCCTGGCCAGCAATCAGACGCACATCCAACTCGTCTTGCGCAATCCACTGGATACCAAGTTTGTCCAGCCGCCGGGAACTGCAATGGCCAATCTCTTCGCGGATAAGAATACCCCGGAAAAGCCGCGCCCGGCGCCCGTGACTCGCAACCAGCCCAAACCTGCACCCGGGGTCTACTTGATCGAAGTCTTCAACGGATCGAAGCGCAGTGAGGAAAAATTTGCTGGTGCCGAGGGTAAACAGTGAACGCGAAAGCCGGCCTTCCCGTCGTTTGTTTTTGTGCATGGTCTTTTGTAATCTTCGCGGCGCCACTTCTAGCCCAGGCTCCACTGCCTCAATCCTCCGGGACCGGCGGTCAGGAATCGAATGATCTTTTTGTCGCCGTAGGCCAGTCGGCGCTGATCGACAGCGCTCACCCGATCCAGCGAATCTCGGTCGGCTTGGGCGATGTCGCGGAGGCCACGGCGATGAGCCCAACCGAGGTCCTGGTCAACGGGAAAACTCCCGGACAGACGAGTCTGATCCTTTGGGAATCGGGAGGCGCGCGGCAATTCTTCAACGTGACGATTCGTCCCAGCGCGTATGTGGCAAACGACCATATGGAGGCATTGCGCCGCGAACTCCGGCTGGAGCTTCCCGGACAGGCGCTGCGGGTCAGCTCGGAGAACGGACTCATTTTCCTTCGCGGCACAGTGAAGGATCTCAACAGCTCCGATCGTGCCGTCCAGATCGCATCCACCGAGGGCAAAGTAGTCAACCTGCTCTATGTCGCTGTTCCTCCTGCCGAACCGCAAATACTTCTGAAGGTGCGTTTCGCCAGCTTCGACCGCACCTTGTCCAGACAGCTCGGCCTGAACATCTTCAGCACCGGCGCCACCAACACTATCGGCACCGTGACCACCGGGCAGTTTTCCGCGCCGACGGTTAGCGTTCCCAACGCGAGCCAGCCAGCGACCGCCACGGTATCCAATGCGCTGAATCTCTTTTTCTTCCGCCCGGACCTGAACCTGGGCGCCACGATCGAGGCGCTCGAAAATAATGGCGTGATCGAGGTCCTGGCTGAGCCTAACCTGATAGCGGCAAATGGCAAGCAGGCGAGCTTTCTCGCCGGAGGAGAATATCCCTATCCGGTGGTCCAGGGAATCACTGGAGGGGGAACAGGCGCAGTTACCATCCAATTCCAGGAGTTTGGCGTGCGCCTGAACTTCATTCCCACCATCACCCCGCGGGGTACGATCCGTCTCCAAGTCGCGCCCGAAGTCAGCTCTCTGGACTTTACCAATGGTGTACAGATTTCGGGGTTCACCGTTCCCGCCCTTGACGTCCGCAAGGTAAAAACAGAAGTCGAGCTGAGCCAGGGCCAGAGCTTTGCCATTGGCGGGCTGCTGGACCATCGCGTAACTCAGAACCTGGAAAAGGTCCCGTTTATCGGAGATATTCCGGTGTTGGGCAAGTTCTTTCAGTCGATAAATAAAACCCGGACAAACACCGAGCTTATGGTGATTGTGACCCCGGAGATAGTAGCTCCTATCCCGGCGGGCGCACCTTTGCCGGCGATAAAGTATCCCATCAAGTTTTTGCCTCCGAATTCCAACATTCCGATGACCAATCCAGGGCCGGAAGTGACGGGAGCCAAGCCGATTCCTCCCCCGCCGCCGGCGATACCCATTGAACAGTTGATTCAGAGTATGCAGCCTGAACAGCCGCTGGTAATCGACACCATGTCGTCGGGACGAGGATATGGCTCATCACAGACCGGGACAACGGCGGGAGCCACGTCAGCCGCGCCCCAATGAAGCGTGAGCTACTGCTTTATGTATTTGCGGTCCACCCTTGGGGTGACATGAAAGGGGTCAAGCTACAAAGGCTTCGTTCGCAACGGAACTTTCTTATTTGTCAAAGTTAAGTGTGGTTACAGATGAAGCTTTCGCAGGTTCGCGAAGCTAACCTGGGTTAGTTAAGCGGATGATAGGAAAAAGAGAGCAGTTCGATGAGCAATGTGGTTGAACATGCGCCTCAAACGCAAGATCAAGACGCCACCACCGGCACGTTTCATCTGCGGATGGCATGGGCCGCTTTGATACTCCTGATAATCTCGGCCGCGGGCTGCAGGTTCACATCTATCCAGGTCGCTGATATCGGCGGACGCGCAATTGCTGTTCTGACAGCATCGGCTATGTTGCTCCCGCTGCCCGCCTATTGGCATCAGAAGCACCGTCCGGATTGGCGGGATGCAACGCTAACGATTCCATGGGCGTTGCTGTTCGCCGTGATCCTTCCTTTCCCCGTGCTGATCGCCGCGAAGCTGCATATGCCGCTGCGGGACTCGCTTTTCGCTGGGGTCGATCAATGGCTGGGGATTAGCGTGCCTGGAATAGCGGCGTGGGCAAGTCACGATTGGCTTGGAAGCATGGTGAATAGGAGCTACGCTTTGCTCATACCCTTGTTGCCGGCCGCATTCCTGGCGCCCGCGCTGGCCGGCAAGGCGAAACATGCGGAAGAATTTCTACTTAGCAATCTGATCGCCTTCACCATCGGAGTTTCCCTGTTCGCACTTTTCCCGGCGGTCGGCCCATGGTACGCGTATCATCAGGCAGGAAACGGCGCACAGATGTTTTTCGAGGCTCAATTCTTCGCGCTACGATTTCCCGGTACGTATGTGTTTCACTCGCAGCCATTAGGCCTCATTACGTTCCCATCATTCCACGTCATCTGGGCAATTCTTTGCACTACAGCACTTTGGGGGTTCCGTTCTCTACGCGTCCCCATATCGCTTCTCTCAGGCATGATGATTGCCTCGACAATGACCACTGGATGGCACTATTTTTCCGATGTGCTCGGAGGCATTGCTGTAGCCACGCTCTCTATTCTGTTGGCCAAAGCCTATAGCCGGAGCACTTGTTGAGATCGCAGCGTCTCAATTGCACCGCCGCGAGAACGGGTGCCCCAGATTCGCGAAGTTAACCTGGGTCTTACGCTCCTTCCGCGTGGTCGCTTGATGTATACGCGGCGCCTCTGTCTTACTAGCCCTGTATACAAGCGTTCACACCCGCGCCCACAATACGCGCTCTAACTGACTGATTTTTCACGATCAGCTGTTGATTAAGAATGGCTGTCCGCTTGCCTACCTAAGGTGTACCCGGCCACCGGCCGGGGAATCAACTAGGGGGAAATTCAATGAAGGATCGATTTATGGAGCTGTCCGTCAAGATACAGACGCTGATGATGCGGGAAGAAGGTCAGGATCTGATCGAGTACGCGCTGGTGATTGCGCTGATTGCCTTCGCGGCCACTGTTGGCATGAAAAATCTCGCCAACAGCCTCAATAGCGCTTTCACCAGCATCGGCACCACGCTCAGCAGCTATATCACGTAGTCGCTGCAGAAAAGACCAGGGCAGAACGAACAAATTTCCCTGGGAGAGATGCGCGTCAAGCCTCGGGGCGTCCTCTCCCCCTGCTTTCCAAAAACGCTCCGGCACATAGCTCGGGATTATGATCGTATCTACCACTCCGGATCGCGGCCCGTCGCTGATCCTGATCGAGGGCGGTCTTACCGCAATCGCGGTCGCGGTGGCATTCTGCTGGCCGGGCCTTGGTTCCAAGTATTTCCTGTGCATCGAGCGAGCTTTTGGGAAACTAGCACGGAGGCAAGGCCTAGCGGTTGCGGTGGTAGGCTTCGCCGCGCTTCTGCTGCGTCTCGCCATTCTTCCCCTTTCTCCCATTCCGCAGCCCTTTATTCATGATGATTTCAGCTTTCTGCTCGCTGCGAATACCTTTGCATCCGAACGACTGACAAATCCTACTCCCGCGATGTGGGTGCATTTCGAAAGCTTCCACATCACCATGAAGCCGACATATATGTCGATGTACTTCCCCGCACAGGGGATTGTTCTCGCCGCGGGTAAGGTGCTGATAGGACATTCCTGGTACGGCCTCTTGTGCGTCACCGCATTGATGTGCGCCGCCATCTGCTGGATGCTACAAGCTTGGCTGCCGCCAGCCTGGGCGTTGCTTGGCGGGATGCTGGCGGTTTTGCGTTTGGGCCTTTTCAGCTACTGGATCGATACCTATTCTGGCGCCGGATCTATAGCTGCTCTTGGCGGAGCACTTGTGCTGGGAGCGCTCCCACGATTTATGAGAGCGGGGCGGTTTCGCGACAGTCTGCTGCTGGCTGTCGGTGTGATACTCCTGGCAACCAGCCGTCCCTATGAGGGCCTTCTTCTTTGCATTCCTGTAGCTATCGTCTTGGCGCGGTGGATTGGTTTTGGGCACAACAGGCCGGCGGCTGGTGTCCTGTTTCGGCGAACAGCGGTCCCGATGGCGCTAGTAGTAGCTGCCGGCACATGGATGGGATACTATAACTACCGCGTCTTTGGTAGCCCACTTACTCTGCCCTATCAGATCGACCGCGCCACATACGCCATAACTCCATATTACATTTGGCAGAAGCCACGGCCTGAGCCGGTCTACAGAAATAAGGCTATGCGAAACTTCTATGCCCGCGATGAACTTGTCAACTTTGAGAAGTTTCAAACCTGGTCCGGCTTTGTGCTTTTGACTCTACTCAAACCGCTGAGAGCGTTGTTGTTCTTCGCCGGCATCGCATTGCTCCCCCCATTGATCATGCTGCGGCGCGTGCTACTAGATCGCCGCACGCGGTTTCTGGTAGTGTGTGTGCTTGTCTTAACAGCCGGCTTGCTTGTGGAACTGTGGCTCTTTCCTCATTATCTGGCCCCGCTCACGGCGGCATTCTATGCAATTGGCTTGCAGGCCATGCGGCACTTACGCCTTTGGAATCCGGACAGACAGCCGGTCGGCGCGGCAATAGTGCGTCTGGCGGTTACTCTATGTGTTGTTTTGGCTGGATTGCGATTATATGCCGAGCCTCTGCACCTCAGACTTGCGAAATGGCCAGGCGGCGGCTGGGCGACCGCGTGGTACGGCCCCGGACAATTGGGCGTCTCACGAGCGACGGTTGTGACCCAACTGAAGCAGCTTCCCGGTCAGCAACTTGCAATCGTCAGATACGGCTCTAATCATGATTGCCTGGATGACTGGGTCTACAACGCTCCGGATATCGACAGCTCCAAAGTCATTTGGGCGCGGGATATGGGCACAGCCGGGAATCGCGAACTCATTGAGTACTACAAGGACCGGAAGGTCTGGCTGGTGCAGCCGGATTTGGAACCGGCAAAGCTATCCCCATATCCACTTGCTTGGACCGCGAACAACAGCCTTGCAGCGAGTCACGCTCCAATCCCAAGTGTGAAGCAAGCAGCAGAGAGGTGAGCCCATGATCGACGGCAAGCGTATCGCGGTGGTGATGCCCGCGTACAACGCGGAAAGGACTCTTGAAAAAACTGTGCGCGGGCTACCCGGCATTGTTGATATCAGGATTCTGGTCGACGATTTGAGCGGCGACCAGACGGCGCGGCTTTCTGAGAGCCTCGGGATACAGACTTTTATTCACGATGCGAATTATGGCTATGGACGCAACCAGCAAACCTGCTACCGTGAGGCTTTAGCGGCAGGCGCGGATATAGTGGTAATGCTGCATCCCGACTACCAATACACACCGTCTCTTGTTCCGGCGATGGCGGGCATGGTCTCGAGCGGTGTGTACGACATGGTGCTGGGCTCGCGGATTCTAGGGGGAGGAGCGTTGAAAGGCGGCATGCCGGTTTACAAATACATTGCCAACCGCTTGCTGACCGCCTTACAAAACCTATTCCTTGGCGCCAAGCTGTCCGAGTACCATACAGGATTCCGCGCCTTTTCACGGGAGCTGCTGCAGACTCTTCCACTACTGGAGAACTCCGACGATTTTGTCTTTGACAATCAGATGATCGCTCAGTCGGTGATGTTCGGTTTCCGGATTGGAGAGATCTCCTGCCCGACACGATACTTCGAGGAAGCTTCCTCTATCAATTTCAAGCGCAGCGTGAAGTATGGATTGGGCGTGCTGCGGACCACGGCCTGCTTTGTCGCGCACAGGATGAAGCTAATTCATATTCCGATGTTTGACGCTGCGGGAAGAAAAGTGACTTTGAAATATTATTCGGGAATTGCGTTAAGTCCGCCGCCCCGGTAAATAGAGTTCGAGATAGCGCCGCGCAAGGATGAAGCCGTCCTTCCGCTGCTGCGGAAAATCCGGGTCGTTCTTGGTGTGTGGCGCGTCCCAGAACTCGTCTTCATGCTCAACGGCAATGCCGCCGCTGAAGCGGGCCTGTAGCAATACTGTTAGGAATGCCGGCCAGTTTACCAACCCTTGTCCGGGAATCCGGTAGCGCCACCATCCCTGACCATGAATGCCCACCTGCTGAAGCACCGGTGCCGTGATCTCAGTGTCCTTGGCGTGCGCCGCGAGAATACGGTCCTTCATCTCCCAGGCCGCGCGCACAGGGTCAATGTAGAGGCGCACGAAGTGCGAGGGATCGAACTCCAGCCCCAGCCGCCGGTTGGGCACGCGCTCAAAGATCGCCTGCATGGCCGCCGGGTAAGTTGCGAAGTTGATTCCAGTGGGATAGTTCTCCCACCCCATACTCACGTCAAGCTTCTCGCACACCGGCAAATATTTTTCATTGCAGGCATCGGCAAAGGCCGCGGCCTGGTCATCCATGGTGGCGCCCGGCCGTCCGCCGCTGAACGTACCCACGAACTTACAGCCCAGACGATGGCAAAATTCAAGCGCGCGAATAAAGTCGGCTTGGGCGGCGCTGCGCTTGCCGGCGTCCAGATCAATATGGTTGGGAGCGAAATACTCGATGCTGACGATGCGAATGCCGGCATCACGCGCGGTGGCGAGGATCTGGTCAATTGCGCTGTCGCTCAAGCCGGGATGAAAATCGGGTCCCGGCGTGACCACCACGCCCTCGTAGCCGGCTTGCGCGGCGAAGGCAAGCTTTTGCGGCGAGTAGGGCGTGATGATGGAAAGCTTCGGATAGGAAGTATCCGGCGGCACGCTCAACTGGGAAGCCGTCGCCGTTCCCACGGCGGCGCTCGCCGTCTCTGAGACGCCGAAGGCTGCCGCCGACGCTCCCCCTAGCTTCAGGAAGTCACGCCGGTTCCAAAACGAGTTCCCATCCTCCATACCGTTGGCCATATCCCTTCCTAGTACTTCCCCTATCCTTATACTGCACAGGCCCCGATTAGAGCGAGTACATCTGGCTTCTTCTTCGCGCAGGAAATCCGCTTTTGCCTTTCTTTCTGTCATTCCCGCAGGGAATCTGCTCGGTTTCTGGAGCGTCGGACGAGTAGGGAAAGCAGATTCCCTTCGGAAATGACAGAAAGGAAGCAAGGTCATGAGCGGCAGAACAAAAACGGACGGGCCGGGATCGAGGCTGGAAGCGGTTACGGGAACTTTGGCGAGGCGACTCAAGACACGCGAAGCCCTGACCTGCCAATAATCATGTCTGACGCAAGTGCGGCTGTGTTCTCATCAACGCATGAACTTGCGCTGTGGCCTCTCTCCGGCCGTCGGCCTGTTGCTGCTTTCTGCATTATGGGCCTTCGGTTGGCTGCTCCCGGACCTGTTTCTACATTCCGGCGCGACTACCATATCTCTTCCGCTGGGTCAGGCTATCCTCTTTTCGGTTTTCGCCGCCATGACCTGGTCGGTCGCAGCAGCGCAACGGCTCGAGTTTCCCCGCGGACGCCACGCGTGGAAATGCGCCGGTATCGGCGTGGGGCTCTTCGTGATCCCAACAAGCGCAGCTGCTTTCGCGGGAGGCTGGATCTCCAATTTCGACCAGGTTGCTGTTCTCTGCGTCACGCCCGTTTTCGCTGTGGCGTTGGAGCCCTACCTCCAGAACACCCTGCCGAGAAGGGGAAAAGCCGCTCTGGCCGGCACCCTGGTCGCAATCGCCGGAATCCTATGTCTCTTTCCCCTCGAAACACCCGGCTCATTCCGCGCTGGGGCGGCGCTAGTCGTCCTTCTTGTGGCGATCTTCGCCCTCGCCGCCACAAACTGTATCGCGGTAAGGCTTGCAAGCGCCCTCCCAGTGCGGTCTGGTTTACCCATGGCCGCGCTGGCCGGCGGCGCCAGCGCCATTTATTTTGCCGTGATCGCCGCCGTCACTCGGCCTATTGCATGGGATTCAAGTTCGCTGCAAATCTATCTTCTTCGACTGTTTCTGGTGGATATACCCGGCCTGTTCCTGCTCTTTTGGATCATGGGCCGCCTCTCAGCCTCCCGAATGACGGCACGCTTTCTGCTCGCGCCACTGTTTGCCTCAGTCGCCGGCCTGGCATTGGAGCAAACGTTGCCGCCCCTGCGAGCCTTACTGGGTATCGTGCTTCTGGCGGGCGGGTCGGGATGGCTCGTCTTCGCGCCTGCGGAGTCTGAGGTGGAGAAACTGATCTCGCTCAAGGCGGCGACCGCTGAGTCGCCAGCTCGCTCGTCACGCGAGGATTGAGTTCGGCTGGCTTATCTTCGTCGCCGGAGCATCGTTTATTGCGTCGCCGACTTCCGCATGAATTCCAGGTAGTCTTCCCGGACTGCGTCGGACACACCGTGCACGCCCAATATCGTCCAGTCAAAGCAGATATCGACAGTGAGCTTCTGGTTGCGAAAGTCTTTGTAGCATTCATCCATACCTTGCATGAGTTGCCCAAAGGAAGCGATGCTTCCCGGATCATTGCCCCTAACGATCTGTGGATGACCTTCCCCTTTTCTTCGCCTATGCTGTTCTCATGTTCCAAGGTCCGGTCACAGACCGTCGGGTCGTGATTCGCTGCAAGGGATGCGGTGAAAACATCCCGGCACCGGTCGAGGGTGTGCCGGGCAGCCGATCGCGGCAAAGTGTCCGCTGTGCGGCGAGCACAGGCGCTACTTGCCGTCGGATGTCTTCCAGGGTAGGCTCTCCTACAAGTTCCTGAGGAAGCCCGTTCAGACAGCAGATGGGAGATAAGCGTGGGGCTGGACATCGGTGGCTATGAAGAACGACCGGACTGGCCGAAGATGGGACCGTCCCTCCTGATCGCGACCTGCATGATTCTAGCGATCCGCACGGCGAAGCGACCGGCGATCTCTGACCCGCACACCAGCGGCGCCGATCTGGACTCAGAGATCACACATACGCCGCCCAGCTAGCGGGCCGGGTGCTCTTCACTCTCGTCAGCCATCACGAAGCCATTTTTCTGCGGCGGAAGGAGCCCTGGTATCAACCAACAGACGATGAAGCGGCAAGGTGAGGGAGCTTAGCGATCTAATGGGTGCTGATTCCGCGGAGCCCCCTGTCGGCTAGACTGTTTCAATCGCAGCGGTTTTAGCTTCTCCGCCTTCAAGCGCAGCTGTAAACTGTGTCGAACCGATGAACGCCACCGACGAACCAAAAAAATATGATGTTGCAATCTCTTTCCTCGTACAAGACCTTGCGGTCGCACAAGCGCTTTACGAGAAATTGAGTCAAGAACTCAGGGTCTTTTTCTTCCCTCGTAATCAGGAGGAGCTTGCCGGCACTAACGGCATGGACTCGATGCGGGCCGCCTTCCGCAGTGAATCCCTTTTGAATGTGGTCCTGTATCGCGAACGCTGGGGAAATACCCCGTGGACGGCTGTTGAGGAAGCCGCCGTCAAGGATAGCTGTTTGGCTACCGGTTATCGAAGCTTATTCTTCTTTACGGTCGAACCGACAAAACGGTTACCAAAATGGCTGCCTGATACGCATGTGCGATTCAATTACAGCGACTTTCCCCTTGATCAGGCAGTCGGCGCAATTAAGATGCGCGTGAGAGAGCGCGGCGGTCAGTTCACACCAATGACACCCGCCAAGCGAGCCCAAATCCTGAAAGCTGAGGACGATTACAGATTAGATAAGTCCGGGATGAACACCCAAGAAGGACTTAGAAAGATTTCATCGACGGTCAAGGAATTATTTACTGGGATCCAGAGACACTGCGAGGAGGTAAATGCCGCATCCCCGCTATTGGAATGCGAGACGAACTTCCACGAAAGGAATTCTCACCAGTCATGCATAATCCGAGTCTCATCGAGTCGGGTTGATCGTTATCTGGCGGCAGCAATACAGCAACTTGCTAAAGGATAGCGGGCTCCATGTCCAGGAATACAATGGCCGCCTATTATTCAATAGCGAGCTTGGGCACCTAATGCAGTTGAAGAAGCCCGATCGGATTGCGGAAACAGAGTACGAACCGGAACTGTCGCGAAGTCGCGAGTATGGCTGGAAGCGCAAGGGGCAATCGACCGAATTTATCACGTCGGGAGCGCTTGCCGAAAAATGCGTGATCCAGCTTGTAGATCTGGTTGAACGCTGCAACGCCGGGAAAGTCACCTGGGCCGAATGGTAGACGTAGTTGTGTAAGAACACCCCAGATGGGTCGTTCGAACACGCGAGACTTGACTCCGGGCTGCCCTCGTACTGGCGAATCTCTCCCTGCAACCACTCCCAGTGAATTAGGATCGTTGTAATCTTTTGGTGACTGATCCAGCCAGCCCGGTTCAAGGCTTGATATCCCACGTATGCCCCGATGCCAAGCACGCAACAAAACAAGAGAACAGCCACACCTCCCGAATGTCGTCTGCCATTTACTCCCTCACCTCCGGCGACCGACACGATCGCGCTAGATGGCCGTCTATCCGGAGACGCGTCTCGAATTCGCACGGGAAGGTCTACCTGACCGAGCAAGTGGCGCTCGGCTGTTGTGTCCTCCGCTATATTGCTAGATGAGCGTTCTCTATAACTAGGGTGCGGTTGTCGCAGAAGTATAAGCGAGGTATTCAGCCAAGAGACAATCTTCTGCACCGGATTGTTGCCTGGTCTAGACCACGCTGGCTATCAGTTCCGCTACGGCGGTCTTGTATCTGTCCAGTGGTTCAGTATTCACCTGTGGATGCTTTCCGTGGATCGGGTATTTTCCAGGATGTATCTGATAGAGCGGCTTCCCGAGATGGGAGCACACAATCGCAACCGAATGGTTGTCTGGAACAACATGAAAGTTGATTTTTCCCGCAACAAATCGTGACGGTTCAGCCTTTTTCAGTTTCTCGCTCCGATGCTTAATCTCATCGAACATCGCCCCAAATGCCTTGCTTGCTTTCTTGGAATACAGTGTCGATCTGTTCAAAAGAACCGAATGTATTAATGGCAGAGCCATTTTGAATTTTTCCGATTTCGCTTTGAAGCTTACATCTCCATAATTTGAGTCCCCGACGCCATAGAGTAAAGCTCCCACATTGTCAATTGCGCGCGCTGAAGATCCATCGCTGGAGCAAGGGATTATCACGCGCTCAGATGCCATCATGGCTAGCTCGGTATATGCGGCGAAACTCGGATTGCAATCTATGAATACACGAGTGTTCTGTTGCCCAAGCTTCTTTGTACACGCGTTAACCAAATCCGCCAGCCAGTTATGCACGTTCTTCCACGCATCCTGCGGAAGTGTCTGACCGCCTATTTGACTAATCACCTGTGCTTGAATTTCTAGGCTTGGGTCTCCAGCAATGAGCCAAAGATTATGTGGTAAGTTTCCGTTGTAGGTCTTTGCCTGTTGTAAGAATCGAGCTCTCCTCGCCAGTCAGTTGGTGAGGAGATGCGATGCGCGTGTCGAAATATCCGCCGACCGTCTTTCGGTGCTGACCACCTAAGAGAGCTTCAAGAACCTTTGCGCCGGTTCCATTGCCCCCCAAAACAATCTCAGACAGATTTGCCTGAGGGCACATGTCAACCAAAATGACGTGCTCATCTGGTCTTTGCTGTGCGACCTCTGTGCCCAAAACAAAGCTCAAAAAGCTCTTGCCAACCCCACCTTTGTTATTCCACACAGCGTATCGCATAGCACGAGGATACCACCCAATGACGGTGTCACTCACTGGCAGCCCCGAATCCAAACTATGAAAGGGAGCTTCCTGTTCACCTTTAGATACCCGGTACCCGAAACATCCCAGGTCGGGCTTGGGAGGGCTATACGCCGAAGCAGAGAAGTGATGGACATTAGCGAAATTCAACGCATGTCATCTCCTACCCCGAAAGAGTCATTGACGTTGTTGCAACATAGGCAGACAAACGATAACGTAGGCCGCAGTGCTACCAACACCCACGGCCCGCTAACTGAAGGCCGTTGCTGTCTCCCCCGTGGCGCTCGCCGTCTCTGAGACGCCCAGGGCTGCCGCCGACGCGCCGCCTAGCTTCAGGAAATCACGCCGGTTCCAGAACGAGTTCCCATCTTCCATACCGTTGGCCATATCCCTTCCTAGTACTTCCCCTATCCTTATACTGCGCAGGCCCCGATTAGAGCGAATACATCTGGCTTCTTCTTCCCGCGGGAAGTCTGCTTTTGTCATTCTTGTCTTTGTTTTTCTTTCTGTATTCCCGCAGGGAATCTGCTTCTTGTCTTTCGGGCATACCCGGTTTCTGGAACGTCGGGCAAGTAGGAAAAGCAGATTCCCTTCGGGAATGACAGAAAGAAAGGCAAGGTCCTGAGGTGCAGAACAAAAACCGAGGGGCCGAGGCTGAAAGCTGTTATGGGAACCTTGGTGGGCGAGGCGGGAATCGAACCCACAACCCCCGGCTTAGAAGGCCGGTGCTCTATCCGATTGAGCTACTCGCCCGTACTCTTGCCATTGTAGCTTCACTGACTTGGCAGGCGGAGTGGGACCGACGTGACGTCCATGAGGGCCGGGAGCGCCCGGGTCAGCGCCTCCGCCCAGCGAGATGCCGCCAACTCAGAGCTGGCCCCACAGCCCTGAACAAAGCATGTCACGCCGGATCCTGCGACACCCCACACCGCGGCGCGCCGCAGCACCAATTCAATGCGCACGCAGCGCAACTCCACGCCGCGCAATTTCCCGGTCAAAACGCGAATCCATTGCTCCTGCACTGCGAAGGATCTCCGATCGCGCGGCAGGATATCGATATAGCATCCGGCGCCAAACTCCGCCTCGTCCGGGCCGGCATCCATCTCCCATCGATCTATCTTGTCCTGCGATCCGTTGATCCAGGTCCCGCACTTTGCCGTCCAGATCTGCGAGCCGGCGTTATTGAGCGCCAGCAAAGCGGAATGCAAGGCCGGTTCGCAGCGCGCTTCTTCAATCTCAACGATGGCCTGCGGGTTCTCGCGCAGATCGATAAACCGGAAAGACTCCCCCGGAGCTTCCCAGGGAACCGCGATCACCGGGTCGGCGGCGGTAAGCTCAACCGACCAGTCCGCTTCCATTTACAAATCCACCGTGGAAAGCAGAAATTCGTGCAGAGTCTTTTCCGCCCAGTAGCCGTCGTACCCCTTTGCGGGAGCCAGAAAGGCGCAATGGCCGCCGTGCGTAGATTCGATCATGGTCAGGTGAGGGTTGGCCATAATCGCCTCTCGCGTGGCAGGCAACATTCTGATGAAAGGGTCGTCTAGCGCGTGCACAACCAACGCCGGCACCGCGATCTTGGCGACTACGCGTGTGCTGGCTGCGCGGTAATAATAATCGTCCGCTCCGAGATAGCCGGAATAGGGAGCGGTGATGCGATCGTCGAACTGGCGAATCGTCCGGATCGCTTCTATGCCCGCCGCCGAATAGATACTGGGAAAAAGCTCCACCTTGCGGCGATAGCGGCCCAGCAAGCCGCGCATGAATTTCCACTCATAGATTCGGTTCTGAGGCTCGTGCAATGCATCGGCCGATGGGCCAAGATCCATCACCGGCGAAACGCCTACCACTGCCTTCAAATATCCAGGCGCATGCTCGCCGAGCTCGCCCGCCAGCTTGAGCACGAGGTTGCCGCCCATGGAGTAGCCGATCAACGCGAATGCTTCCAGTCCCCGGGCGGCTGCCAGCGTCCGCATCACCGCCTCCACATCCCCGGAGAGGCCAGAGTGGTAGAGGGTTGGAGACAGATGTTCTGTTCCGCCGCAGTTGCGCATGTTCATGCGCACGACATTGCATCCCGAGGCCCATGCCCGCGCAGCATTCCCCATCACGTACTGGGAAGCGGATGAGCCTTCCAAACCATGCACCACCAGCACGGTGAGCCGCCGGCTCGGATTCGCCTGCCAATGGCAATGGCAAAGCACATGGCTGGCAGCCAATCTTTCTCCGCCGGGGTCCACTTCGATGATTCGGCTCTCCGCCGCCGGCAGTCGATAGGTTCGGGGCAGGAAGTTCCCTACTAGCGTTTGCAAATGGCCATTGCTGAGAAACCGCCGCGGCACAAACTGTTCTATCTGCTCTACGCGCGCCCTCGCGTTGGCTGAGGTCTCCTGCACCAGCTTGCCCGCGGCGCTCATCGCGTTTGCAGCCTCTTGAGCAGCGCTTCGGCTTGGAGAGCTCCTGCCGGAGTGTCCTCATGTTTGAAATAAGCGAAGACGTCCCCGCGCGCGGCGCTTTTTATGAGACGCTCCTCGATCTCCAGCAACGCGCTTGGCGCGTAGTCGCTTTTGCGCAACCGGTAGCAGGAGAAGGAAGCGGTAGCAACCTCCGGTGTCTCCAGCTCGTCGCTCTCGGCGATGCACAGGGCGGCATTGTGCCGGCGCAGGACGCTGTAAATCTGCTCGCTAAACCACGAGGAGTGGCGAAACTCGAAAGCCACACGCAGTTTTCCGCCTCCGGTCGGGGCTGCGTCCTGCAAGAAGACGTCGAGCTTCTCCGGGTCGGCCTTGAAATTCGGCGGCAACTGGAAAAGGATCAACCCCATGTGCCCGGCGGCGATCACCGGAGTCAGCGCGGTGTAGAAGACAGCCAGAGCATCCGTACACTCTCTCAATCTTTTGATATGCGTGATGCGTTGAGGCGCTTTGAACGAGAAGCGAAACTCCGGGCCAACCTGCGCCAGCCAACCCTCGACCGTCGTCCGCGACGGCAATTGGCGGAAGGTGTAGTTGACTTCGACCGAGTTGAGCCTCTCGGCGTAGCACTGGAGCAGCTTTTTGGCGGGAGTTTTATCCGGGTAAAATTCGGGCTTCCACTGGGGATAAGCCCAACCCGAGCAACCGGCAAAGATTGTCCCGGAAGCAGAACCCGCCGCCGGACACCAGCCTTCCGAAGACGAGTTTGAAGACGTAGTCACGCTTGAGCGCCTGGTAGGATAATTTGAGAATTCGCGAAAACGACCGGCACGGATGGGCCGACCTCCATTCTATCGCCCTGGATTCAAAACATGGGTCGCAATCGGCCTTATACTGCGGGTATGCCGCAACTGCGTAGAAAGTCCGTTACGGACTGGTCGGATTGCCCGATGGTTGAGGTCAACCCTCGTAAAGTGAGCGGTGCGCCGATCCTCAAAGGAACGCGCGTCCAGGCTGATTCAATCGTGGAGAACTATGAAAGCGGCTCCCCTGTTGAGGAAATCTCTGAGAATTTCCATATCCCACAAGAGACAATCCGCGAGTTGCTGGCCTATGCCGCGAGACACGCGGAACCTCGCGCGTGAGGGTCTTATTTGATCAGAATGTCCCGAACAAGCTGCGCCAATCGCTGACACGGCACGAGGTCCGGACTGCGGATGAAATGGGGTGGTCGGCCCTGGAAAACGGCGAGTTGCTACGAGTGGCAGAATCGACCGGCTTTGCCGCCTTCGTAACCTGCGATCAAAACCTGGTCTATCAGCAGAATCTGAAGGGACGCCGCTTGGCGCTAGTCGTACTCACGACTAACAACTGGAATAGTCTCAAAAAGAATATCGCTCCAGTTATCCAAGCAGTCGATGCTGCGCTGCCGGGTAGCTTCCGGGTGGTTGCGATTGAGGTCCACTAGCTGACCCGTCCCACTATTGCCTCCCACAAGAATCGGCGCGCCAGGGGGTATCCTGGGTCATTGCTGGAGTTCTCTTGACCCATGTCCCCTCGGCGCCAAGACGGCAACGCAAAGCCTCTGGTAACCTGCAGTGGGAGCGCTCAGAGGCGATGAATGAGGAGACTGTAGGCGCGATTGTGAAAGCCACGGAGGCGTTGTCCGAAACTGGCGGCAAATTGATAGATGCTACTGTCAGCTTCGGCCGCATTGTCAAAGGGCCGATCGACGAGTTGGTCGGCATCGTTGAAGATCGAGTAAGGTTTGCTCGCTGGAAACGGCAGCTGGCCCTTGCTGAAAAGGCCGACGTAATCATGAAGGCCCGGGCCTTGACCAAGCCCACCCGCGAACTCCCGCTCAATTTCGCTGTCCCGCTCCTCACCTCTGCCATTCTGGAGGACGATGATGAGCTGCAAGAGACGTGGGCGAGGCTCCTAGTGAACGCGGGAGATGCTACGACAGAAATAGAGCTCCGAGTCGCATACGTGGAGATCCTGAAGGGGATGTCTGCGTTCGATGTGCGAAATCTGTCTAGGATGGCAGAGGCAACTCTGGCCGTCCTGCCTGGCGAACCGCGTTATGTCGGCACCACGAACCTGCCGCTGCATTCGGAACCGTACCCAAACGGCCCGATTGGCGAACCGAACATTTCCCGAGAGGTCTCAATATCGCTCGCAAATCTGACCCGATTAGGCTGCATCGTTCCCACCAGTGGCTTCGGCGGCGGTGTCAATTTCTTCCAGGTGCTGGTGACGGATCTCGGGCTCGCGCTCTATCAAGCATGCTCTTAATGACTTGATCCATTCGGTTAGGCCTGACAGCAGGAAAACTTAAATCGCGACAGGCTAGCTCGGGGCAGGCAAATGTTGAAGGTATATCTAGACGAAAGCGGCCACGAGGCCGATGGATTTGTCGTCATAGCCGGCTTCCTAGGATCGGAGGCACAATGGGATGCCTTTGAGCGGGACTGGCTGTTGCACTTAGGGGCCACGACGGCTTTTCATATCCGGAAGCAACGCTGGGGAAAGCCACCAACGAAGGAGCGCCTTGCGAGACTGGCGACAATTCCATACCGTCACGGTCTCGTGCCGGTCGTCGGCGCCGTGAAGGTATCGGACTATAGGGACCTGCCGGCGAATGTTGCGGAGACCTACTCGACGCAAGGATATTTGCTCCCACTGTATCCGATCATAATTGGGGTAGTGCAAGCGACTCCGTCGACAGAGCGAATCAATTGGATATTTGAAGAGCAGGTTCAATATGAGGCCGAGGCGAGGAATATATTTCGTGTGCTTGCCGAAAAATTGGGCCGTGCTCGTTTCGGCACGATCTCCTATGTGTCTAAAGCTGATACTTGCTTGACGCAGCCAGCGGACTTTCTGGCGTTCGCGGTCCTCCAAGACCTTCGGGATCCAACAAGCGAAAAGGCTCAGTGGTGTCGCCCGATATTGGGGAGTCGCTCCTACATTGGAAAGATCGTCGATAGAGAGACGATCAGAAATATAGTGGGTGTTTCTTTGCCCAACGCCGCCCTCAAATCAGAAATCGAAATGGGCTTCAACCCTAGACAGCTGTTTAGCAAACTTAAAACGAAGGCCGAAGTGCGCCAGGCTCTTGAGGGAGCTAGGAAAAGGCGCGAACAGCTCGAAAAGGCGCAGAGTCTAATCGACAAGAATTAAACGTGTCGGCTGCACCAAGGGTATGCCGTTCCAACGGTTGACCTTTCGAGAACCTTAACCATGCTTTTTGAGAGAATGAACCGCTAGACAACAGGCGAGTCATCCGGGAACGCACCTGTTCCCTATCGAGGTTTAGCGTCAGCACCCTGCCTTTTGAGAAAGGCTTTCACCTGGCTAGATGACGTGGGCACACCGATCGGCGTCCTGAAGGACCTGATGCGTCACTCGGACATACGCACCACGATGAACCTGTACAGCGGTGCGCTGGACGAAACGATGCGAACCTACAACGGGAAGGTCGTAAGAATGGCACTTCGGGCTTAAGTGACACTTAAACTGCCACTAGCGGCGCCAAGTTATTGGATTATTGGGGCGGCTAGTGGGGGTCGAACCCACGACATCCGGAGCCACAGTCCGGCGTTCTGCCACTGAACTATAGCCGCCATATAGAATCAAATTGTAGCATTCGACGGTAGTGTCTTCCCCGAGTCTGCACGCTGCTGCTCCAGGGTTGAAAGAGAGTTTCAGCGGGGTTCGGTCAGTCCCAAAGAAGCCCTCGTTCCTTGCCATGCCTCGCCTTCGTCAGTCCGAAGTCCTTACCCACGAGCCGGAGATCCTGGCTCCGCGATCAGAACGCGCACGCAAGCTGTTTACCGACGAAAATCTCGACCTGCTGGCTCACCTGCTCGATGATTGGCTTCGCATTCCAGGCACTTCGATCCGCTTCGGACTGGATGGCCTAGTCGGACTGATTCCCGGCCTGGGAGACATTCTCGCCGGCCTCGCCTCCACGATCATCATCATCGCGGCGTGGGTGCGCGGCGCACCTTATGTCACCATCTTGAGGATGGTAGTCAATGTAGGCCTGGATGTAGTCATCGGCGCCATTCCCTTCCTGGGCGATGCCTTCGATATCGCATGGAAGGCCAACCGCCGCAACTACGCGCTGCTGGTCGAGCGTCTGGAGCAGCCTCGCTCCCAAACCTGGCGGGACTGGGTCTTCCTGGCGCTGGTCAGTGCGGCGCTTCTCGCCATTTTTCTAGCGCCCCTGTTGATGATTCTGTGGTTCCTGGATTGGCTCCGTCTGCGCCTCTGAGGGCCACGAAGCTGGCGCAGCTTCTCCCAACCTCAACGAGAAGCTTCAGATCGTCCTTTTGTAAAAACGGCCATCCTTCATAACGATCGGAAGGTGTTCGCCGCCCGTCCCCAGGACCGAGATATCTTCAAGGGGATTGCCATCGACAACCAGGATGTCCGCGATGGCGCCTTCGCGAATACATCCCAGCTTTCCCGTCTGTCCCAATAATTCCGCATTCAGAGCACACGCCGAATGAAGTACATCAAAAGCGGGCAGCACCTTTCTGCGAAGTGTGAACTCGGTGCTCTGCCGCACATGCAAATCCCCCAAAAGATCTGTGCCGAATCCCATCCTCACTCCGGCCCCCTTCATTATCTCGAGGCCGTAAAGTGCCGAGTCGCCGAAGGGTTTCAGCTTTTCCAAGCTGGCCGGGGGAAGTCCAAGCTTCTCGCCCTCCTCAATAAGTCCGAAGAGAACAGCCATGGTGGGTACCGTGAATGCACCTTTCTCCGCGACAAAATCGGCAGTTGGCTGATCAATGAGCGTGGCGTGCTCAATCGATCTCACGCCCAAGGCTGCAGCCCGGCGAACGGCTTCTTTCGGATGGCAGTGAGCAGCAACATAGCTGCCGGCACGTTCCGCCTCCTCGACAGCCGCCCGAATCTCCTCGTCCGAATATTGGCAGCGGTCGATCGGATCGGTAGGAGACGCAACACCTCCCGACGCCATGATCTTGATGTGCGAGGCCCCGCGATGAAGCTCTTCGCGTACCGCTCTGCGCACCGCGTCAGCGCCGTCAGCAATAACCGCCAACTGGTCGCCATGGTACGAACACCCGCAGTAGTGTCTCTCTTCGAGTGAGTGGTCGCCAGGACGAAAGTCTCCATGGCCACCCGTCTGGGACAGAAAGTGGCCGCCGTAAAGCAATCTTGGCACCGTATCCAGCAGGCCATCCTTGATGGCCAACGCCAGGCCAACGTCGGCGCCCCCCACGTCGCGAAGTGTTGTGAAGCCACGATCAAGGCTTGCGCGCAGAAACTTAGCCGCGAAGTGCGCCAGATAGGAGATGGGCGACTGTACTACGCGGCCGATGTTCAGCCCCGCCGCATAAACATGAACGTGAGCATCGATTAGTCCTGGCATCAGCACACGGTCGCCGCAGTCCACAATTTCATCATCGCTGTCCGGGGGGGCGCCTGGATATTTCGCTGATAACATCGCCATCCACGTACACGTTCTCTCTCTCGCGAAGCGTTTCCGACTCGCCGTCGAAGATGCGGACTGATCGAAAGACAGTTTTTTTCTTCATGGCTAATTACTGGGAAAATGCGGGCTTCTGTATCTTGCCATAAGGCGATATGTGCGGTCGAAGTCCTCAGCTGAGAACCAGGAAACTCCTGCGGCTGTGCGATACAATCTTGGGAGAGTCGGGGCGTAGCGCAGCCTGGTAGCGCATCTGCTTTGGGAGCAGAGGGCCGGGGGTTCGAATCCCTCCGCCCCGACCATCATAAACCACATATATCCTGTAACTTACGTCGACTCTCCGGTGGGGTGATACCGGGGGTGATACCGCTTTGCTACACTTTGCAGCATGGAAGTGAACCTCACCAAGCGGATCGACACGCCTCAAGGAAAGCGGTATTGCCCTGCCATCGTTGCTACTAACGGTCGTTTAAAGCCTCATTGGGTGCTGGTAAGTGGCAAGCCCGAAAAGCACGAGGCCGGAGCATATTATCTGGAATGGCGCGAAGAGGGGCAGCGCAAACGCCTCTCCGTTGGCAGGGATCCAGACACCGCCCGCCAACGCCAGGTTCGAAAGCTCGCCGAGCTGCGAGCGCTTTCCCAGGGGCTACTCGTCGAAGACCTTGAAGAGGAAGCGAACAAGAATCAAGTCCAACTCGCTGTCAGGGAGTTTCTGGACGAAGTGCAGCTCACAAAGCATGACAAGACATGGCGCGGCTACAAGATCGCGCTCACGTACTTCCAGGAATCATGCGACAAGACCCATCTTGAGGACATCCAGCGCATAGACTTGCTGCGTTTCTCTGCCTTCCTGCGGGACAAGAAAAAGCTCGCGCCACGAACTGTGCACAACAAGTTCGCGTGCGTGCTGACGTTTCTCGAGGCGCAGGGTGTGTCAAAACTCGTGAGAAAGAAGGACCGTCCCCGCTTCGTCGATCAAGAGGTAGAAATATACGAAGATGGGGAGCTACCGGCGCTGTACAACATTTGCTCGCTCTATCATCGGACGCTGTATGACTTCCTGCTTATGACAGGGTTTCGCGAGCAGGAAGCGATGTACGTGACTTGGGCGGATGTACATGTTAAGACGAACACAGTGGATATGCGTTGGAAGCCACAATTCAACTGGACGCCTAAGGCATACAAAGAGCGTGAGGTACCGGTACCGGATAAGCTCTTGGAGGTGCTGGGGGTCTACAGAAAGACGCTGCCAGCCAAGAGAGCCAAAGCTGAAGCACTCATATTCAGTACGGCTAGCGGCCTGCCCGACACTCACATGATTCGAGCGTTGAAGCGGAATGCAAAAAAGGCCGGATTGAATCGGGATGATTTCTGGTTGCACAAGTTCCGGGCGACATTCGCGACCATGCATTTGCAAGCGGGGGTAGATCTGCGAACGGTGATGACTTGGATGGGGCAAACGAATTTGGAGAGTGTGATCCGTTATCTAAAACCTGCGAGGCATCAAGCGGTGCGGGAGAAGGTCAACGCCACGTTCGCCGCATAGCACAGGGAGATGTTCTAGCAGCAGCGACTGCGGCCTGAGGAGTGCAAGCGCGACGCGGTTTTTGCTCCTATATCCTTTCCTGTAGCGAGTTTTTAAAGCGAATCTGCACAGACTAAGCGCAGAAGGCGAGCCCTTCGGCGCTTTCTCATTGCCCTACTACCCCTCCCCCTATGGCAAGGAGCGATTTCAAGACTCGGTCAAATTCTCCTTGTAGGAGCCTCGGGAAATCCCGATCGCACGGGATTTTGAGCTCGAAGTTGCTTTTCGATGTGGGTATCTAGTAGTCAGACGAGTCGTCGGAGGGGACGAAATTGCGCTCGATAACCCCATGGACGACTTGGTCCTAAGCCAGAAAGCGAATTCTTGAGGATCGAAGCGGACGGTATTCGCGATCCGCAGTGAAGGGATTTGGCCGTTGGCTGCCATTTTGTAGATTTGTTTCACCGATACATCCAGAATCCGTGCGACGTCGCGGACTCTGAGCGCTTCGGTCTTTTCTTCCACAAGTTCCGCTAACGTCATGAACTTCTCCTTAACCTCGGTAGAGGAAACAAGTAGCGGCCCGATAATCGCGGCAAATGGAATCTCAATCAACAAAAGCTCGTGTCTTCAGCGACCACGCTTGGCGCGGTTGTCGAAAACTGCGTGATGAATGTGTAAAACAGGTTCGAAACTCGGTCAAATGACACAAGTCTTTGGCGCGGTCGATACGCTCAGCGCTAGGACGAAAGCTAGTACTATCTGCGGCTAAGGGTGAAAATGATGCTATTGATGCACCCCAGTTTTTTCGGAACGGGAAGCTTGGTATAGAACAGTCGCGAGGCATCTCCTTCAGCGGGTCGGCAAAGAGTGATGAGCGACAACGAAAGCAACAAATTTGATCAGATCACTGATCTAGGCAAAGCGCGCAGTGACGAGTACACAGAAAGACTGTTGGCATTCGTCCAGGATATGGAGGCTTCGGGTCCGGAGCCGTTCATACCTTTGCTGGCCGACATCGCTTTGGTGCGCGCGCTGATCGTACATCTCGTAATTCGATACGGCCCGGAAAGAGGACTTATCGAAGCTCGGGACGCGTTCAATACGACGTTTGACCAGATGAAGCCAATTCTCGAAAATATGCAGGAAGAGAAAGGACACCCTCCCCGATGAAATGGCTCTGGCGTTCACTTCTTCCGCTTCTATTTGTCGCCTGTTTCGCATTGCTGGTGACCGCTTGTAAGAGCAGAGCACCCGAGCTAACGGGCAAATGGAGCGGCAACAGCGACCTATCGACGCAGGTGGCTCGCGCGCCAGGTAGCCTCCAGATGCAAAACGCAAAGGCAGTGCCGATCCAAGTCACTATGACCCTGAATCAAAACGGTGGTGGAGTCACGGGAGACGCGGCCGTAGTGATCAGTGGAAAGCCGGAGATTCATCTACCGATTACGGCGGGCGTAGTCGGCCAGGACGGCAAAGTTTCCATAGAGGCCGATCGTTCCGGTTTCAGTAATGTCCACCTTACGTTCAGTGGAAACGTCGCAGCCGGTCAACTCTCCGGTGACATTGCACTTAAGATGGATACCCTGTTGGGAGTAGCGGTCAACAAAGGGGCCATAACGCTCAAGCAAAATAGCTGATAATCTCGCGGAACCCGCCCGTTTGACCGAAATCCAGGTCCGTCCTACGCTCTCACCACCTGAGAGCGAGCCAGGAGGACGGACCTGATGTATGCATCCCCAGATGAGACCCTCGGCGCGCTAGAGCGCGTAGGATATTTCACCGATCAGAAAACGGCGACCACGGTCTACCTTGCCGGGAAGCTCCATCGCCCCATCCTGCTCGAAGGGCCTGCCGGGGCCGGTAAAACCGAACTGGCCACGTCGGTCTCGCGCGCTTATGGCGTCCCGTTACTGCGATTGCAGTGCTATCAGGGGATCAACGAAGAAAAAGCAATCGGGCAATACGACAAGAGCCTTCAGGAGCTCTATGTGCTCTTGATGAGCAAGAGCGATCACACGCCCGATTGGGCTGAAATCAAACGCGAGGTCACGAGCCGGGCGTACTTCATTGCAGGCCCATTGCTCGAAGCGATCGAACAGAAGCAACGTTGTGTCCTGCTGATCGATGAAATCGATAAGGTTGACTACGCTTTCGAAGCAATGCTCCTGGAACTGCTTTCAGGGTGGACCCTCTCCATCCCCAAGATGGGTACCGTTCACGCAACGTCGATACCGTACGTATTTCTGACGTCGAATCAAGAGAGACGTTTAGGCGACCCGCTTCGACGCCGCAGCTTCTACTTGGTGGTTGAACACCCAACTGCGGAGCGGGAAGCCGTGATCGTTGCAAAGCGCACTCCCGACGCGAGCGAAAAGACACATCGCTTCATCGCAGGGCTTGCGAAAAGTCTGCGCGCCTACACCATGGAAAAGCCACCGTCCATTTCTGAAATGAACGACGTGGCTCTGGCTATGCAGCTACTAGGAATCGAGCAGATAAGGCCTGAGCACAAGGACATCATGCTGCCCCTGATCGCAAAGACAGAAGGAGATCGAAAGCGCCTGCTGATGAAACAGGCCTTTGAGTCGATCGTGCGCATCGCGGGGCGGTATGCGTCAGAGATATGCCCCGAGGAAGAGCCCGACTTAGACGCGATCCTCGGAGAAAGGGCGGAGGTATGAGAGGACTCCTCACACTGCCTCATTTCGCCCTGGTGTTGGCGATGCCGGCCGCGGCCGCGACGATGCAGCAAGGAAATCCCGAGTTGAGATATTACGCTGACGCATACGCCGACCATTACGGCGTCCCACGCGCGCTTGTACGTGCCATCATCGCCCAGGAATCGAACTGGAATCCACATGCGCTATCGAACAAGGGCGCAGCAGGTCTGATGCAGCTGATGCCGGCGACAGCGGAAACGTACCGCGTGAGGGACCGCTTCTCTGTAACCGAAAATCTCAGCGGGGGAATTCAATTCCTTGCGGATCTCATGAGAGAGTTTCGTGGGGAGATGCGTCTGGCTGTAGCCGCATACTATTGCGGTTCATGGCACATCGCTCGACAGGGACTGCAATACCGCAATCCTGATGTAGTGTCCTACGTCGAAGCGGTCCGCTATCGATATCAGCTCGAGTTGCACGAGCAAGCAGACCGGGATATTCCGATGCACGCGAAAGGACAGTGACATGTATTCAATCCGGATGATTGGTCTCATCAGCGTTCTTGCGGGTTCAGTCCTGAGTCAAGCCCAGCAACTCACAGCTGTCACGACAACCCCAGGAGAGGTGAAACCGGCAGTGACTGATTTACCGGTCTCAGGCAATAGCGTCACTGACGTTCATTTGCGGCCGCTCTTCACAACCACCATTCGCCTACCCGAAGCGGTGACATCGGTCGCCGTCGGAGCTCCTACCCTCTTCGAGGTGGAGCATTCCGATCAGGAGCCACGCCTTGTATTCGTAAAGCCAAGCACCAAAGAATCCGCAACGAGCAACCTGGTGATCGCGCTTCAATCAGGTCAGGAGATCAGCATGCGCCTGCTCTCCGGTAGCGATGCGGGAAATACGCCCGTCGATTTTGTAGTCAATTACCGACCGCAGCAAAGCTTCCTTATCGGCTCAACAGATACGGCTGTAGATAGGGTGGGGACCGCGAGGGATGAGAAGCCAAGGACTATTCCGGTCATCGAACAGGCTCTTAGAACGCAGTCTGAGATCGCAACTCCGGATTGGGTCGGCGGCTTCTCAAAAAATGAAAAGAATCCGGATGGTAAGGCGATTGGGAAGCCGTTGGTGGCAGCTCTTGGCGACGTAAGCGAAAAGGGAGACGAGATGCTGGTCGCGTACTCGGTGTTGAATACGACAGATCATTGGATCGAGTTATTGCCGCCACAGGTCGAGCTGAACAGTCCGAATCACGACGGCGACAAAAAGAAGAACAAGAAGCGCGAGATTCTCGCCGAACAGGTCCCGATTACGGACTATCGACTAAATGCGCGCCGTTTGGCTCCGGGTGAGCGCGCAGACGGTGCCGTTCGGTTCGCCCGTCCCGGATTCAAGCAGAGCAAAGACCGGCTATTGCTACAGCTAGCGACTGCAAGTGCCGTCGATACACCGCTCTTGATGCCGGTTCCATTTGTGGCCCCGGAAAGATAAGCGTTCCGGCTCAGCTAGTTCTTAAGGTTTCCGAATACTCCACTCCTGAGAGGTGACCCATGGCAAGACCAGAGAATGTACAGATCGAAGAGCCACCCGAGAAGGTGATACCGATTGCGGACCCAGAAGCCGAAACTGTCGGCTCGCCAGGGTCAGTCACTAAGCGCCCATTTGTACTCGATAAGAAGCGTGGCTCAGGCGGCGGAAACATGCCCCTCATGCTGATGGTTCTCGGCGCGATCATCATCTTTGGCATCGGGATGCTGGCTTTCCTCTCCTCAAAAGGAACGACCAAAAAGAAGACGGGAGCCGAAGCTGCTAAGCCGAACCTCGGGCGAGTCACCGGAACAACTGCCCCCGGAGACCTGATCCCGAGCGACAAGGTTAAACCGTCTCCGGATGAAGCGAAGAAAGGAGGGACGGTCGACGCAGCCGATATCGAGAAGACGAAGGCGCCCAAAGTCACTCAAACGCAACCCCCGAACGGACAGAGCACTCCCAGCGGGAGTAAGCAACTCAACCAAGTGGGAAAGTTTGAAGAGCCCGATACAACACCAAACGGGCAGTCGAAGTGGACACCGCCTCCGTATTCTGGTGGCCAAAGTGAACAGCAAGTACTCAAGAAAGAAGAGGACGCACTGAGCAAACCCTCACTTGTCTTCACAGCCCATAACCAAAGCAACGGTGGGTTGCGATCTGGGACGCAAAGCGAACAACAAAGTGTCAGTAATCTTGGCTTGGCTCCTGGATACCACGTCGCTGCGCGGCTGGAGTCCATGGCGACGACCGCGGTACATGCACCTGTGACGGCGGTAGTCGAGTACAACTACGAGCGAGACGGAGCGGTGCTGATTCCCGCGGGAAGCCGTGTCGTTGGCAAGATCTCGCAAGCGGACCCATCGGGTCTCGTGAACATCACGTTCTCGTCAATTGAATTTCCAGGAGGAGAGAACGTTGCGATCGACGCCGTAGCTGCAGATATGAGCCTGCAGGCCGTCAAAGGGACCGTTACCGGGAAGCAGGCCGGCAGGAGCATGCTGGTGCGCTCGCTCGCAGGTATCGGCGAGACCGCTGCGATGATTGTCGGCGCTCCGAGCGCAAATGGAGCAGTTAGCGAAAACGATCTATTACGAATGCGCGTAGCTGACAATATCGGGAACGCCGGTGATGAACAGATCATGCGGATGATGACGATGCAGCACATCGTCGTTAGCGTACCCGCCGGGACCGAGATCTACGTCATCTTCGAAAAGTCACCGCAGGCGAATGCGGCAGGTGCGGAGAAGACGATTCATGTTCCTCGTCTCGACAATACCGCGCTCGATTCGAACGCTCCGGCACAACCGTAGATGCCGCTAGTTAGTCGGATTTATAGATGCGGCCTGCTTAGTGGGCCGCATTTTCTTGCCCATTCAACGGCGGGTCTCCTCCGATTCTGTCTTGTCCGAAGAACTAAGTCGACCGGCCACGAAGATATCGGCACAACACAGCGAAAGGAGAAAAAGCGTGTACCTCACTTTTGTAACGAGAGTCAGTCTGAGCATGGTATACGGGCCACCGTTTGGTAAAGGCTAAAGGAGAAAAAGTGCGTACTTCACTTTTGTGATGGAGAGTGAGCTGTTAACGCCAGATGGGCCTTTGTCCTGAAAGGGGAGAAAAGAGAAAAAGCGTGTACTTGACTTTTGTAACCTCGTGTCGAAGTTCAGAAAAGACAAAACGGAAGTACGAGGCGCAGGACGAGTAGAGGCACAGGATAGGTAGGGATTGTAAATGGTTGGCTCGAATCCCATGGGAACATCCCGATCCCATTAATCGGTTCGCACGGATCCCGGTTGTCTTTGAATCATCCATATATATCTCGATTGGATGCGAATCAGAGTTCCACTCAATTGAGCGAAATGTAAAGTCATGCGACTTTCCCACTCGACGGAACACCGTCAAGGAGGAAGTCCATGATCAAGTCGTTTATGCGAGCTGTGCGTGCCGCGCAGAAACATCTGCAGGTGCTCATGCTCGTTACGTTCATCGGAGCCGCTCTGGTAGCACCCGCTGCCAGTGTTGCTCAAAACCTCGGAACCGCACCCGCCACCGGCCAGGCAGTCCAAGGGCAGACGGCGTCACAGCCTGAAGGCGCATTCCTGAATCTCGTGAATTGGGTGTGCAACGTGATCTGCCCGGTAGGCGCTGGCATCGCTGTCGTCGCTACTGTGTTGCAGTGGCGGAGCGGCCGCAGCTGGCTGCCATCTGCAATGACTGCTGGAGGTCTGATCTGCGTATCGGGCATCCTGCGGCTCATCGAATACTTCATCGCGCAAGGTCAGGCGGTGGCTTGAGCTACCTATGCAGACACCACTGGTCTTCAGAGCAATTCTCGGTCTCCTGATGGATTTGGCCATTCCGGCAGCGCTCGGTGCGTTTGTCATGGCTGGGATGCGACTGCGTTCCGAAGGTGGGATGAACTTTGAGGCCAGTGGTGGCTTTCTTAAGTGGCTCTTCTGGGGCTGTTTGTTGATCAGTCTTCCCGGAGTAAGTCTTTGGTTAAGCAATGAGGGCGTTCCCGGAGCTTCCCAACTCACGATTGCCGGTGCTACCGGAGCCCCATACACCCAGGGCGTCGAAAAGGTCACCAATGACTTCGTAAATAACTTCCTGGTGGCCCACGTGGTCCCAGTCGTCGCCGCGTCCCTCGTTTTCAAAGCGATCCTGGATCTCAGTCAGGGGTATAGCCCACTGGCGTCGATCATCGCTGCGCTGTTTCTTCTGGGAGTCCAAGGCATTTACAACCTGGCGACAGGTAGCTGGATGCAGAGCGGTGATCAATATGGTGTGACCGACATGCTCATGCAGGCATTTGGTTACGCAGCGAATCGAATCAGTCCGATCGTTGGTGGCCTCGCACTGTCCGGTGCGATTGTGAACTACGTTCGCCATCGGCCATGGGGAGGTCTGGTTGCGAGCGGCCTTGCCTTTTTGAGCGTGACCGGAATCTGGGCGTTAGTTACTCATTTCGCAGGAGTCAATCTATGAAGCAGATAGCAGCATGTCTACTGATCGCGGCTGGAATCGGCGGCGCAGGATATTGTGCCGACGAGGCACTTGTACCCCTGGTGACCTCGTGTTTTGACGCGAACGCCGACATGTCGGACCTTACCCCTGATTTCATCCCAGACTGGCATTTCAAAAAACCACATTTTCGTAAACCCTGCTTGGGATTCTGTCCGGAAATGGAGACCTGGCCATGAGAACGCGGGAGCTGTTTCTACAAGGCTGCATTTTTACGATCAGTTGTCTGACGTTGCTGTTCCTTCTGTCTATCGCGGTTCATTTCCCGGTAGGACGAGTACTCTTCGCCGTCCTTGTATCCGTGATCTGTTTGAGCGCCGAATGCTTTGCGCTGTTCAAAGTGGCCCAGTTTCTGTGGCGATGGAGCAGCAAAGCTGCGAGCGCTTTGGTGCGCATTCTCCACCCGAGCCAGCCATCCACCACTCTTTTGACAGAGACCAAAAACTGAAGCATATATAAGCCCGCGAGGCGAAGCATGAATAGCGGATCCTTCGACGGTGGTCTCCTCAACCTCACAAGCTGGGTCGGCAATGCTGTGATGCCGATTCTTGCCGCGCTGATTTTGGCGATGGGGATCTACAAATACTCCCGTGGATACCACATCGATCCCTATATCGGCGGAACATTAGCCGCACTCTCCGTCTCCGGGCTACTGCGGCTGGCCGAAGTCTTCGCTAGCCAGGGATCGGGAACCACGCAATATTGGTCAGCGATCCTCAGCCTGGCCAACTGGGTAGGCAACGTGATTCTGCCCGTCTACGGTGGGATCGAGATCGTACGGGCTGTGCTGGGAGTAGGCGGGTTTTTCGAGAGGCTCAACATCGGTGACGACTGGATTCGGCATTTCATCGCCGGCGGAGCATGCCTCTGTGTTTCTGGGTTGATGAGGTTGATGGAACACTTCATCGCAGCCGGTACAAGCGGGGTGGCGTAATGGCACTGAGAATGAGTCCGGTATCGCGCAATCTGCACGCCAAGGTCACTCTGCTCGGTCTTGAGCTCGAGGACATGCTCTTTCTTGCGATGGCGTGCGCGATCGCCATGTTGGTCGGGCAATTCCTCTTCTCTGACCGGTACATGTTCTTCCTGCCAATGAATTGGTTCCTGATGCTCATGGTCCTGGTGCTTGGCGTGCCCGGTCTGATGTTGTTCAAGTATGGGAAACCTCGCGGGTATCTGCTCGACCTGGTGCTCTATTACGGGCAACCGCGCAGTTACTGTGCTCTGGCACGCGATACGAAGCTTACCAACAGCTTCCTCAAGGAGAACGAATAATGCCCAGAACGACTGCCCAGCAAGAGCGCTCCCTCCAAGACCCGGCCGTCTGCGAACTGCTGAAGATTCGCGACTTCCTCGACAACGTGATGGTTCGCACCGATGGTTGCTACGTGGCCGGCTTTCGCGTGCAAGGAGCAGTGACCTATTTCGCCGATGACGAAGGACGGAATGAAGCGAAAGGCGTCGTCGAATCATTGCTCCGCGCAATGCCGGAGCAGAGTATGCGCGTGCAATTTCGCTACGAGGTGGTAGAGAGCCTGAATGGGTTGCTCGATCGGTATCGCGACGCCTCGCGATCCGAAACACCAGAGATCAAGGTTCTCGACGATCGAAGAGTTGCGATATGGGAGGAGAAAGAGAGGCTAGGCGCTTACCTGTCGCGGATCGCGGGTGTGTATTTGATCTGGGATCCGGTGAAGCATAAGCGGGCGATGATCGCCTCCGGCGGACCTCAGAGCAAGGAGGATCGGAGGCAAGCTGGTGGGACGTTCACGCTGTCTGTGGGAAAGGCAATTCAGAAGACAAAGAAGGAGCACCTGGACACGCTTGCCGAGTTCGAGTCGATCATCGCTGGTGTTGAGGCGGCGATGAAAAGCGGAGGGCTCGGGCCGGAGCGAATGACCCACGAAGAGATATTTTTGGAGATCAAGCGTGCATTCAACCCGATGGACCCTGACCTCACTCCGCTGAAGGAGAATATCGCTGAGACGCGTGAAATCTCAGCTCGCGAGAGGCTTGCACCGGGGAACATCTTAGGGCAAACGGAAACCTATCTCAACATTGATGGGATGTTGTGGACCTTCATCAGCCTGAAGACACCGCCCGATGGAACCTATCCTGGCATTCTGCGGGAGCTGATGACGATTGGCTTCCCGGTTGTGATCTCGACCCAAGTAACGATTCCCGACCAGCGGGTCGTGCTCGACAAATACAAGAAGAAGTTCCGCAAGATGCAGGCGGCACAAAAAGACTCCAAAGGCAATCTCCGTGTGGACGTTACCGCGCAGGTCGCTACGCAAGAGCTTATACAAATCCAGCAGGAAATCATTGCGTCGTCGGTCAAGACAGCACGCGTGAGTGTCGTCATAGGTGTACACACCTCTGCCCCAGCGTGGTCTGCCCAACAGTATGAGACGGCAGAGAGAGAGCTAGCCAATCGCCGACAGCAGGTATTGCATGTGCTCGCCCGCATGAACGGGGCTCGCGGGTTTTCGGAGTCATTGGCGACACGCAGGTTGTTCTTTTCCACCTTACCCGGGCTTGCCGAAGAGGACCGCCGCGATCACGATTTGTTGACGCCCCATGCGGCCGATCTCCTACCGGTCGAGTTGCCCTGGGCTGGGACTACCAAATCCCCTCTGATGCTGTTCGAAACACCGTACAGACAACTGCTGCCATTTTCGCCGTTTGATTCGAACCTTGAGAATGCCAACGCGATCATCGCTGCAACTTCTGGCACAGGCAAGAGCGTGCACGTTGGCAAGATGCTGCTGACGTGCGCGCGCCAGGATGTTCAGGTGTCGATTATCGAACGGGGCGACAGCTACTACCATCCAGTGACGTTCATGGGCGGCCAGATGATCACCATGTCGCTCGACAGTGAACAGACGATCAATCCGTTTGATCTTGAGCCCGGGCAAGAGGAACCGTCGAACGACCACCTGGCCTTTTTGAAGAACCTGACACGCTTCATGATCGGTGATAGCGGCGAAGGCGACACGGATCTTCTCGACAACCTCATCATGAACGCAATTCGCAAGACCTACGCCAGGGCCCAGATGCGCATTGACAATCCCATTCCGCTCTATAGCGACCTCTATGACGAATTGCAGAATTATTACGACGAAGACAAGAATCCACGGGTGAACGAGGCTGCGCGAATTGCCGCAGCAAAGATGCGGGCATGGGTTAACAACGGGATGTACGCCCGTCTCTTCGATCGGCCGACAACCATCGACATGTCAACCCCGTGGCTCTACTTCAACGTTGAACAACTCAAAGACGATCCGAAGCTCGAAGTCGCCATGAGCTTGTTGATCGCGTACACCACAACGAAGCGTGCTCAGGGAAGAGCCAACAAGCGGTGCATCACCGTTCTCGATGAGTGCTGGGCTCTGTTGCAATCCCCAAGTCTCGCGCCGGTAGTTGTGCAGCTCTTCAGGACAGCGAGGAAGCGCAATGCCTGCGTGTGGGGAATTTCGCAGGCAGTTGAAGATTTTACCGGGACACCGGACAAACCGAACGAATTCGGCGGCGCGATCCTTGCGACGACGGCTGTAAAGATGATCGGGCGACAGAAGGGAAATTTCGACGTTCTGCGTCAGTTCCTGCACTTGAACGAGACAACTCTCAATCGAGTGAAGGGTTTGGGGATGACGGAGAAGGGTAAGAAGAGCGAGTTTCTGATCGTGATCGGTGAAAAAGCGGAGACGACGCATAGCCTGTACATCGTCCCGACACCGCTCGAATACTGGCTCCTCACGACCTATCCGCGCGAGCGTTGGTACCGGCAATGGTGGCTTGCCACAAATCCTCACCTAAGCCTGGTCGAGCGCTACGAAGAACTCGCGAACAAGTTTCCCCATGGCCTTTCCGAGCTACCGGAGCTTCCGGAGGAACGTTCCGGCGAAGTGAGCCGACTGGGCGTCCTTGGTCCCGGAGAGACTGGCAAGCGAAGCGCGACGCCGAGTGACAGTGCCACGCGGAACTCGACGCCCGAGTTGGTTGTCCTCGAAGGAGCGACGGTATGAAAGCGAAAGCAATGTCCTTAGGCGCGAGCATGCTTGTGATGGCTCTCCTCCTTTTCCCGACTGGAGCGTATGCGCAGTTCGGGGGTATCTTTTCCGCGATTTTGAGCACGATCACCGGCCCGATCGGCGGAGCACTCACGGACATCAACCAGATTCGCAGCTCGATCCTAAAGACGGAGCAACAGGTACTGTGGCCCGTCACATTGATCGCCCAGGCGCAGAACTATATCTCGACGATCAAAGCCAGTTATCGAGGCTGGATGAATCAGGTGTACACACTGCCCGTAAATAGCGCCAACCTGCAGATGCCTAAATCTCTGGAGTCTTCCTTTCTTAGCGGGCAGACTGGGCAGGTCGGCATTTTCGCTCAGCGCTACACATCGACCTATGGTGTACAGCCGGTCTCTGGGGCCGCGCCCCAGCTGAATCTCCAGATGATGGACATCGAGGATGCCGTCGCGAAAGACGCGACGGTGCAATCGATGGCTGCCGATCAGGCAACCACGAAGATGCTCCAGACAGCGCAGAGGATCGAGGATGAGGCTCAAACAACGGCGCCAGGTACGGCAGCCATGGTCGCAGCTGAGGCGAGGACCGCAGAGTTAGCAAGCCTTGCCATGCAGCACAAGCTTTTAGCCTATCAGCTGCGTGAAGCGGCGATACAGCTTGGCCATCGCGGCTCCATTCTCAAGCAGTCGACTACCAACACGCAGAACCTGAATCAACAAATTCTCAATCATCTTGGAGGCGGCCAATGACAACATTGCAATCTTTTGCTCGCAAGCCTTTCGTGCGCCGGATTGCCCTTGGCGGCGCCGGCGTATTGATCGTGAGCACTGATTGCTGTGCGACCGGCACACTCACAATTTGGTTTTGATATTGCGGCCATTCTTGCAGGGCTCAAGGAGATCAACAGCACTCTGAGCAGCGCGGTTGCTTCACCGCTCAAAGCGATCAATCAGGTCGAACAGGAGGAACAGCAGTTCCAGCAGAACGTACTTTATCCAATATCGGCCATCAACAGCGCCAAGCAAATGGCGACCGGTTTTACAGCCTCTTTTACTAGTTTCCGTCAGCTGGGCACGCTGAACATCTCAAGTGCCACGCTGCCGAACCCACAACAACTCGAACGACAGATGCTGTCCGCCAATCCGAATAACATCGCCTCGATCAGCAGTGCCTACCAGAATGTGTTTGCCCCACTTCCGGCGCAGACGGCAATGCCACAGAGCGTTGCCTACCAAGTAGACATGGGTGATGCGCAAGCACAGGACGCAATCAAGAAGGCAATCGAACTCGACGCGTTTGCGGAGCGGGAGATGGAAGTCGCACAGAAACTGAACGACCAGATCGCCGCCGCGGCCCCTGGAACAGCACCGATCCTTGATGCAGAGGCTTCGGCGTGGGTTGTGCAGGCAAACGCCTATACGCAGATGGGCATGGCAGAACTGTTGCGGGTGAACAGCGCAAACGTATCGAACCGAAGTGGAGAGCTCAAGGACTCAACTACGCAAATGCAGAACCTGAATCAAAGGATGGGTCACATCCTGGCACCACCACAGTAGCCGGAGCTACCCATGAATCCAGGAATCTTCGAGTTCCAATCCATGATGACCTCCGTTGTCAACGGGATCAGTGGAAACCTACTGACGGCAGTGCAAAGCGTGGCCTACATCCTAATGACGATCTGCCTGGTTCTTGGAATTTACGAGGCATATGTCAAAGGTGGAGACATTCGATTACTAGCTGCGACGTTTCTCAAGTATGCCGTTGCAGCATTCGTGATTGGCTATTGGACCAACTTCTTCTCCGATCTCTTCACTGGGTTCAATCAAATTGCCAACGCTATCGACAGTAGCTATGGCGCAGGCGACCTAGCAGCAAACTGGCTGAATGGTCTCAAGGCTCTCTGGACATCAGAGGGATATGATTCGATTTTTAATGGGATCGCGTTCTCGCCGTCTGCGATATTGACTGTGCTGGAAATTTTCCTCGCGTATGTCATATATCCAATCGCAGTTCAGATCTTTGCTCTGATCTATACATTTTGGGGTTCCTGTCTGTTCGCGATGGGCCCTCTGGTAATCGCTTTAGCTCCAAGCGCGGTTGTCAATTCCCTAACGAAGTACTACACGCTGAATCTTGCGGTGTGGAATGCATGGACCGTCATCTACGCTGTCTTTGCTTGCTTGATAACTGCGATACACGGAAACGATGTCAACGCAGTTGTGAATGGGAATCTCACCGCGTTCGGTCTAGCGAGCCAGGAGTTTGGCGCTTTGGGAGGGGGCATCGAAATGGTCGGCCTAATCAGCATCATTTATGCCGTTTGCATCCTCTTGATCCCGATGGTGGCGGCCTTCATCCTTCGCGGGCAGTTTTCAGCCGTTGGAGCGGGCTTAGCAATGGCCGTCTCCAAAGTCGCGAATGGCGGAATTGGGGGAGCGAGGGCGGGCGCGGCGCTCGGGCCAGTGGGTGCGGTTGGCGGAGCACTAGCAGGGGCAGGATTGGGACTTATGGGTGTCGGCACCAATGCTCTGTTTGCGACGGGTGCAGGCGGTGGTGGCAGACAGGGTGGAGGTGGAACTGGAACGTACAGCACTCCCCCGCCCAACACGCCACCGCCAAACAACCCAACCAGGGGCTAACGACGAGGTAGAGGGAGAGTATGACGATGAAAGCCAAAAACAAGGTCAAAAATGAAACGCCCCGATTCTATGAGATGGACGGTGCGCTTAGAGCATATTCGAACCGAAGCATGGTGATTGCCGGTTTGATGGGTCTGGTGTCGTTAGTCGCTGTTGTCGGCTTTCTGTTCGTGCGAATGGAACCGCCGACGGTGATCAGAGTGAACAGTCAGGGTGAGGCGAGTGTCATCACGCCATATCGAGCAGCAAAAGCACGCCTTTTGCCCTCCGTGCTCGCGGCGAACTCACCGAATGCGGCTCCAGATGAATACGAAAAACAGGCCTTCATAAAGAGCTTCCTGGTTCGCTATCTCAACTACGACCCCCACACGCTCTCCCAAAACTGGGCTGATGCAATGAACAAGATGACGATAAACCTGCGCCGCAGTGCCCTTACGGCTATGGAGAAGAACGACACCGTAGGCAAGCTCGAAGAGGAACAGGGGAGTTCAACCTTCAAACTGAGTCACATCGAAGTGAGCAAGGATGAACCACTGACGTACACGGCGTTTGGTGTAAGGACGGTTCGCAGCATGAACAATGAGCACGAACTGATCAACCAACTGGTCGAGGAGTACCACATCCGGCTTATCAATACTGAGCGGTCTGCGGACAATCCCAGCGGCCTGCTCATAGGTGAGTACTGGTCAAAGCAGATCCAGGGGGAAAAGCGGGACGCGGTTCTCGCTGACAGTACACTCGCCGGCAACACCGGAAAGGGACGTGCTGCTCAGCTGGGTGCAGCGGATGGAGGAATCGCCCAATGAACAGTGAAGCGCGAGTGGTGCCGATGTCGCCGGCGACGGGTACTGAAGAGAAGCGGCGCGGGCGGAAGCCGAGCGAAGCAAGGGACAAGGGCCCTTTGATTCTCTTCTTTCTCGCGGAGGGAAAGCCGACCAGCGAACAGATCGTGCTTAAGGAGAAGTTCGGCTCGGAAGGCGCCGTGATGGTCGAAGCGTTCAAGCGAGGCGAACCTTACTATCGCGTCGAAGTGTGGCAGTCACACGCCGTAGTCAACGATGGAGTTGTAGCAATTGAGAAAGAGCCGGTGAAAGTGCAGACGTAACATCACCGAGCGGACGAGTTCAGAAAAACCAATCGATAAGCAATGCTTGCCGATCTGGTTCTCTGAGCCACCTTGCGGGCTTATTCGCAGGGATTCGTTCCGCTAACCGGCACTCCGCCTGGTTAGTTCCCCTTAACAAGCTCGGGAAAGACCAGGTCAAGCCGGCATTTAGCGGATTGGCATGGTTTCTTCCTGTGCCCAAGCACACGGAGAACTCACATGCATAGCTATGAAGGAAATCGAATTGTGATGATCGACATCGATACCAACGGGCGGACGGAAGAACGCATTCCTGGCACTGGTCAGGAGTCGTGGCTCGACACAACGCTCTTGGGTGCGATGTATCCCAATATCCACGTGGCGCTGGTCAGTGTTCCTACCGAACCTCTCGATGATTTCGAAGAGGCGAGCGTAGCGAATGCAATGACCGCCGTTTCACATAATGGCATTGCCTACAAAATGGTCGGAGCATCAGGATCGGCCAAGAACGGCAAATACTACTACTGCGATGCTGCACATGAGCCTTTGATCGCCAAACGCTTCCAGCAATGGCCGGAGGCGGCAATCACGTACTTCGGGATCCTGGTGTCCGGCTGCAAGGTCGTACGCAAGGAACCGGAAGCTCGCGTGCTGGTGGTCAAGGATCTCGAACTTGGAACGAACGATTGCCGTGGCTGGATACGGAGCAGTCTCTTCAAGAAGCTTGAGCTTCCGGAAGGACACTTCTACCAATTTCGGCTGGCATTCGGGGAAACCCAAGGGAAAGGCAGCTTCAAAATCATGGCTGACGATGTTGCCGACGCTCTTGGCGTAGACATCATCGTTCCGGAGAGTTCGATCAAACCCAGTATAAAGATGCCGTCCGCTCTAGCCAGTTTCGTTGGCTTGGGTTCGCGCATCTTCAAGAGCGAGATCGTTCTGGGAATCCGTGAAGTCTCACGGCCTCTTCAGTTCGAATCAAGCTATACCGTACTTCAACATGCGCCGGTGGAGTCGATCGAGACCGAGATCGTTCCGCAGGCTGTGGAGATGATCGAAACGCTCAAAGCGGCGTGGAGAGAAGGAAATCACCGCAAGGTGGTTGAGCTCATCGGGCAAGAGGTTCGTCAGAGTGACAACTCAGAGGGCGAAGAGTTCCAACGAGTTGTCGAAGCAGCGCTTCTGGCCGATGGTTCAGGCGAAATTACACGCCATCCTTATATCCACACGCAGCTCAGCCGGTTGATGGCGAGATGGGCTTACAAGCTGATGACCGGTGGAGGCATCGAACTACCCGCGTTCGCGCTGGCAGACGATGGCTACCTCGTTCTTCAGAATGGCAAGGTTCTGTCCCGCGCGGACTGGATGCCGCTGTCCGCAGCCATTACAACCATTCCGTCTCAATCTGGCCTATGCGTGCGCTACCCCGTACGCATGAAGGAAGACCTGCTCCCACTTGAGCATCTCGAAGGGGAAAGGTTGACGGGCCACTTGATCGAAAAGCACGGACTCAATCCTGACGTTGCTGCTCTTAGTTGTGAACGAACAATTGACGCTTGAAGGGACCTACACGCTCCATTCGGAAACCGCCAAACGCAATGGCGGCGACTATGACTTCGACTGGGTGTGTGTCATCGATGCGGCGCGGTTTCCACGTTTTGTGGAAAGCCGTTTCCGCATGGAACGCGAACACGAGGTCACGAAGACGAAGGCTGGTAGAGCCAAGTCTCCGTGGTTCTCGCTTGAATTCGTTGCTCTCAAGTCGCGCGGAAATCAAATCGGCGTAATCACCGACCTGATGAGTTCCTGCGTAGCCAGCGGCCGAGACGACCTGCTCTATGAGTTGGTCGGAGAGTTGCAGCTGGAGATCGATTCGCTCAAACACAACACAAATGCCGACCGGAGCAAACTGCGAGGAATTCGCCAGCAGGTTCTTCCGGCTCCCTGGCTTGCTTTGAAAGAGGCCAAGGCGATCAACGCTCAGGCGCTACCACTCTCGCTCGAGATTCTGCCAACGGATCGTATCGGCCGGCTCTACAACATTCTTCGTAAACACATCGAGGAATTGATGGAGAAGCCATTCCCGATCGAGCAGTTCCGCGGCCTGATCACGGGCAACACTGTATCCAATGTCATGTTTGAAGAAGCACGCCTGATTAACTCCGTCTATGCAGCTGGGCACGGCATTATTCAGGGAAAACTCACGCAGGAGAAGAAGGCACATGATCAGGCGACTGTACGAGTGGCAGAAGCCATCCGGTCAGGAAACCGGCAGTGTATCGCCGCAGAAAGGCGGGCATTCGCAAAAACGAAGGCTCGTTATCGCCGCGCTCAAGAGCAAGCCCGGGAAAAGTCAGCTACCTTGCAATCGATCGTTCGCAGTTGGGGCGACGGTAAGGAAGAGGACCGGGTTGGCTGGTGCCAGGCGCTCCATTCGGTAGTCTCGCGCGGTAAAGGAATGGGATCGATTCTGTTCCATGCCTTTCCCCAAGAGGTCGTTGATTCGATTGCAGCTCGCACCGGCGGAATTCGTACGCAAGTTCCGCCTTCCGGAAGAGGAGTGCGGGTTGTTGTTGAGGGCGACTGCTTGTTCTCTGTTCGTCCGAGTAGGAAGGAATTCCTGCTTCGGCTCGACCGGGAAGCGAACCGAATCGTTGGGACCGCAAGTTAACGCGATGAGTGCAATTTACGGCTCGTCGACACACAACTGAATAGCCAGCCGCCTGGTGGACCAGCAGTCGAATCGTCTGTCCTCCAGGGGCAAACGTTCGCCTGCTGCCTGTCCGGGAAGAATGGAGTGAGTGATGCGATTCCTGAATTGGCGCAGAACGAATGGCGGAGTGCGAGTATCCGTCAGGATTCAGCGCACACCACAACAGTGGCTCTTCCAATGGGAAACCATTGGTAGGCGCCGTTACTCGAAGCGCGAACTGCTTGATATCGAAATGCGAGTCAGGAAGTTCGTAAACCCAAGGGTCCAGGTTCCACCGCGGACACTGGAAACCGAAACTCACACCATTGTGGTGTGAATACAACCTGTGTGAAGAGGATGGCCTTCAAGGTCTCCTCTTCCCAGGATCCAAGGAGAGAGCCGTCATGCTCATTCAGAAAAGTGTCATTGTGCTTAGCATTCTGGGCGGGAGCATGGCCTTTGCTCAGAACATCGTTCACCAGCCCGTCAACCCTAACGGCGTTACCCCGGTTCACACCTCGCTCGATCACATCAGCATCCTTGCACTACCCGAAAAGATCACTCGCGTTGCTGCGGGAAGCGATGCGATGCAGATCGAATGGCACGATAACAGTGTCTTCATCAAGCCTCTTAAGCCGGGTCAGTCGACCAATCTCATGGTGTGGACCGAGCACCAATTCTCAACATATGAACTGGAGGCACCAGGAGATGTTCACAACATGTCTTTCGTCATTGATGAAACGGCAGCCCTGGGTACTCAAAGCAGCGGGCATTCCGTGCGCTCGCAACCCCTTCGCCCCAGGAGGTCCAGCGAATGACAGATTCTGTCATCGGTTCCACTTTGCTGCAGGTGACACCAGTCGTTCCTCGCGGAGTTCGTCCCGCCAAGGACTATGTCACTGTTCTCATCAAGGAAGTAGTGCGCGACAAGAATTCGCTCTATGTCCGATTCGCTGTCAGCAATACGGGATCGCACCCATATCGGATCGTCTCGCCCAATGTCTTCACGATCATTCCAACGAAAAACACTGAACTTCTCGCTGGATTGAAGAATCTCCAGATACCGGAACAGACAACCTATCAATTCCAGCCCATTGAGACCTCTCAGGTCACGGTCAGGGATACGTCACTTCCCCAGAAGGATGTGCTGCCAGGTGCGACCGTCGAGGGAGTATTAGCCTTTGAACCGGCCGACATTCAGAAAGCTGGAGTGTACGAATTCATCTTCGGGAATGACGGGACGCATCGCATTCAGGCCACGGCGGTGCTCTGATGGCAGAGCTCGAATATATCTCCCTTGAGGAGGCGCATGCGCGCCTCCTCGTTGCTTATAGCCGAGCTGGCGACGGCGACTTCCTGGAGACTTTACGCCGCCCATTTACCAATCCGATCGCGCAGCGCGACGACAAGGGCAGACGCAAGATCCACCCTCTTCTCATCGTTGCCGTGATTCTCTTGATCCTCGCCGGCGCCGCCATGACCTTCTTCAGTTTTCAAGGCTGAACGAAACCGATCGGAGCCTCATTTGCTACGTGAAAACTCATATCGCCGACACAATGATGCGCAGGATGCCGTCCTGCTGGGCTGGGTGCTGATACTTGGGATCCTTGGCATTCTCTATTTTCTCGCCTACAACCGACTGCATGTGCGGGCAGGCCAGCTCGTCGAAATCACTATCTATCCCCTACTGGTCGCTGTCTTCCTGTGGGAGCTGTTGCGGTACAAGGCGACGAAGAGGAATGAAATGGAGGCGGCATGGCCTCGTCCGGTCCCGTATGTTTCACGCCAGAAGGAAGACGAGTATCTAAGGGAAGCCCGCAAGCGATCCTCAGTCCTGCTCGGTTACGACATCTTTGGCGAGCCATTCTATTGGAGCGATGACACACGCACCATGCAGTCGAATGCCTTTGGCATGACGGGTGCCGGCAAGACCAATCTCCTCGAAACAGTCACCGAACAGGACATTTTGCGAGGCGTACCCATCATTTTCATTGATGGCAAGGGCGACAAGAAGCTGTTAGCCGAACTGCTTCCTTCTATCGAAGCCGCAGGTCGCATGCAGGACCTGCGAGTGATTGACCCACTGCGGCCGGAGATATCGGCGCGCTACAACCCGTTTTGGGCTCCTGAAGGCAACGCGGAGGAGCACGTTGGCTTTGTCTTCGAGTCCTTCAACATGGAAAAGGACTTCTTTGAAGGTCACCAGCGCGTCTACCTCGAGAACATCGCGAGGGTATTGCACTACTCCGGCAAGCGTTTCAACTTCCACGATGTCCTTGTCTGTGCATACGACCAGACATTGCTAAAAACGCAGATGAAAGTGGCCCTCGATCGGCTTGCGGTCGATTCGACTATCAGTCGCCAGCAGAAGTTGACGCTGACCATGAGCGTGCGCAATCTGCTCGAATCTTTCGAGGACAAAGAGCGAGTCTCGAAGATCCAAGGGTTGATCAACGAAATGATGACGTTCATGGGCGACGATATGGCCATGATTACCGGGCCCTATGACGAACTGCTTTCGTTAGACGATGTGATCGACAAGGGATTGATTCTGTTCATGAGCCTGAACGTCAATGTGAACGAGCGGGCTGTGACGGCACTGGGCCGGATGCTTCTCCAGAATCTGCAATTGATGATTGGCAGACGCTATTCCCGCGCCGAGGAAGGCGAGCATCAGCCGTTCGTGAGCGTCATCATGGACGAGTTCAGCCCGTTTGCCTACGAGAACTTTGCGCACATTTTACAGACGGCTCGCGGTGCGAACGTTGCCTTTCTATTCGCTCTCCAGAGTGCACCGCAGCTTCTCCAGGTTGGCCGAGGATTCCGTAATGACGTTGCCAGCGCGCCCAATACCACCTTCATGTTGCGTACCAAGGACGAAGAGACAGCCCAATATTTCTTGAAAGCCAGCGCACGTGTACGACAGATGCGTCGCAGTATGCGTGTCCAGAAGAAGGGAGTTTTCAACCCTGAGTTCGAAGAAGGAACGGAAGGAAGCCAGACGGAAATCAAGGACACGCTGGCTCAGGACGAGCACATCAAGAAGATGCCGGTTGGACAGATGGAAATACTCATGACCGATCCGTTTCGCGGCACGATCCACAAACATTTGCATATCAAGAAGGCTTGCGGCCATTGGCTCCCTCAAGTGCCGATGAATGTTTATCCCAAACTCGACACCCTGGGAGCCGATTCCCATGGGCTCAACCTCAGTTTTCCGGTTCCGGATCTCGAGGAGAAGAGGCAGCGGAGGCGGAGGAAATGAAGCTTTGTGGAGTCCCTATTTTAGCTCTGCTGCTCTCGCTGGGAGCCGCAAGTGGGCAACAAACGCAGCCGCGGGCCACGCAGTCGACAGCAAACCCGCAGGTGCCATCGAGCCGAAGTTCCTATGATCCGATGGCCCGTGGAAAGGGTACCGTTCAGCCCAAAGGGATCGTCGAAACAACTCTTGCTGGGATCAATCCACAGAATAAGGATTACGGAACTGTCGTCGCGGATTGGCGCAAAGAGGTGTTCGAAACGGCCGTAAATCGACTTTATCTATGGAGTATTTTCGCCATTTGTCTGGCTCTGAGCGTGTCACTTCTTGGCAATGGGTGGCTCCTTCGGGAACGTCAAAGGCGGCTCGCCATATCCGTGAACATTGTCGTTCAGCTATTCAACGCCTATGTCGGATCGCGCGCGAAGTCCCTCGAAGTGATTGGCAAGTACAACGCGCTCGTTGAGCGCTACAACCGATTGAACGAGGACAGGAGCGCTGCGACATCAGAGCAGTCAAGCGACAGTGACGAAAACGCTCAGCATAAGGTCGACTATGAGCGTGCAAAGCAGGACAAGGGAACAGCGCAGAACGGATTCACCGGAGAGGCACGTTCGTCTGATGAACCAGTAATTGAAGTTGATAGCGACCAATCAGAAGTTGAAGCGCTCCGGTCTCGGCTGCAGGAGTACGAGACAAAACTTCAGCGTAAGGATGCGCAGCTTCAAGCCAAAGATAATCAGATCACCAATCTGCGCGGGCGTCTTACACGTGCTCATGACAGTTTGGAAGGCGAGCGCCAACAGAAAACGGGGGCGAAATAGGATGGTCGTTCACTGCGTAAATTTCGGCTCGCTATGGTGGCTTAGGCCTGGAAACCAAACCTCAGATCCGCTGCGTTTCTCGTCCCATGCAGCCCTATTCAACACGACGGGTTTCGTTTCAGGGTCGCGGGAACGCCGCTTGTGGCACATTTCGGGCGTAATTCGAGTCAACCTGGCTATGCATCGCGACACTGACGACGTGCGGCGCTTTGAGGCGGCTCGTTATGAATGCATTGGGCTGGAGCGCCGTGGCGAGTGGAATCGGGTGCTGCTGGGTCGCAGGTTAGACCGTAGTGTCAAGGCGGAGAAGATCATCGTCTGCACACGCAGTAGCGTGATTGGCAGGATACAGTTCGAGGCCTCATGGCACGGCAATGGGATTGAAGTGCTCGCCGGTAGCGCATTCCGGGGTGAGCAGGAGACCTTGCTTTTGGCAGCACCCGGTGCGCAATTACAAACGGACGCAGGAGATTGGGAGGTCTTATGGGACGGCTTAGCGAAGCGTTGATCGAGGAGTACGAGGGACAGGTGCCGGGTGACAGTTCGAAGACTACGTACATTCGTTATAGCCAAGAGCGCGATCTCCCGATGCTCCTCGCAATCCGAAATGCTACTTTCATAAGCCACGGGCAGCTGTTCGAGCAACTCGTCGCTACGGGAAGCGAGGTGTCTCGGCGTTCTTGCAATTGGAGAATTCAGCGATTGGTCCAAGCTGGCGTCGTCTCGAAGATGCCGCCACAGCTTCCATATCGGGGCCCTGTCTACACCATTAGCCGGAGCGGTCTGGCGTGTCTTGAGTCCTGCGGACAAGGGTTGATCAGTCTCACATCGGAATCAAAGTCGCTGGCAAATCCAGCTCAGGTTCAACATTACCTTGAATTGGGGGAGATCCAAGCTGCATTTCGGAGGACGAAAATGCTAAAAGAATGGACCGGAGATCTCGAAGTGCGGTCCATCAATCAGTCTATCGATTTGCCTCTTGCCAAAGATTATGACGCGATCGTCGAGCTGGAATTCGACAGCTTTCGCTACCGAATTGCCCTGGAGTACGAGCGATCTCTGAAGTCGTCGGCACGCTATCAGGAAATCGTGGCGGCGATCGAGGACGAAGATCAGGTACAACTGCTCGTCTATATGACCTCTTCCATTGATCTTCTTTACCAACTAAAGGCAGAGTTTGAAGAGCAGAGGTTTCCGATAGCTCTCGTTACTGCACGGAGTTTCTGTATGAGCCCGCTAGCAGCGCGCATGTATTCGACCCGCAGCTTGGGAGGCCAGAAAGCAACCCTCGAGGATGTTCTCGCCGCAATTGCCCGGCGGAAAAGAGTGCTTCCCGGCGAGTAAATCGTCCACGAGTGGTTCGCTATGGGCCGCAACACGATGGATGATTCTTGAGTTATTCACTTCCGCAGATAAGCGTTTGCACCTGCCAAATTGGACCGTGCGTTCGCCTAGCCAACTTCCGAATTCAGGCTTAATCGTGGTGATTGCTGTTCATGTGGAGCAACTGTGAGTAGCATGCTTGGGTGGGGCCTGATCCGTACCTCAGCACTGCCCGCTTACGTCTCTCTGCCTTCCCGCACTATGCCCCCGTGTGCCCCAGAATTCCGCAAACAATTGATCGTAAAGACGCTATTTCTGACTATCCCCTGAAAACAGCCTGTTTGGGGTAGCGTAGTTTCCAGGTCCATGCAGCATTACGTGAAATCATGAATTGTACGGAGCAGTGATATGCGTGTAGCGGTCGTATCCGATATTCATGGCAACCTCACTGCATTTGAGGCGGTACTGGCGGATATCCGGCAATGCTCTCCGGACTTGGTTCTTCACGGAGGAGACTTAGCGGATCTCGGATCTAGTCCACTAGGGATCATTGACCAGATTCGTAGCCTTGGCTGGCAAGGTGTGACGGGCAAACACAGATGAAATGCTTGTCCAGCCTGATTCGCTAGAGGAGTTCGCGAGCCAGTCTTCGGCTCCCCCCGCGCTCTGGGAGGCGATCCGACAGATTGCATCGGTGACGCGTTCCTGGCTTGGAGAGGAAAGACTGGCATGGTTACGGGAACTGCCTCGTGTGAAAACTCACGGGTCCTTAGCACTGGTCCACGCCTCGCCTGAGAGTTGCTGGCGAGCACCTGCGGTACAAGCGACTGATGGAGAGCTGGAAACGATTTATGGCTCGCTTGGCCAGCCAATCGTCATCTTTGGGCATACACATATGCCTTCGGTTCGTGCTATCGCTGGGCAGCCAGAACTCCTGATTAACACCGGAAGCGTCGGCCTTCCCTACGACGGTGATCCGCGTGCGTCCTATCTAATGCTCGACGGGCGTACCCCATCTATCCGGCGGGTCGAGTACAACGTTGAAAAAGAGCTAAAGGCCCTTAGCACCTGCGGTCTGCCAGGTGCGGAGTGGACCGCGAAAGTGCTTCGCACGAGCTCTCCCCAGATGCCATAGTTTCTCAGGTTCGATGACAGCCGAGCTGATTCTGGAATCGAAAGCTCCCGCATAGCGGGCAAAGATAAAACTGCACCAGCCGAATTCGAAGACGATCTGGCGCCGACCGCGACTCATTCGGGCGAGTAAAGGCTTGAGGAAATTGTGCGGCTGCGTCGCTTTTTGCTGGCGCCCAACCGGAGATTGCTCCTCGACTGCTGCCACCCGAATTATGAAGGAATATGAAGCAGCTTGTCCGCAGCGGCGGCACATGTAAGTGTGGGTCCAGGTCGAGTAGAGCATGGGGAACACCGCTCGATTGTATCGGGACACTTTGCGAGTTGTTAGGACAAGTCCGATGACGCAGCCGAGAACCATCAGTCCCAAGAGGCCGAGTAGATACTCCATGGATGATGCAGTCTTTGGGTACTTTAGCATCGCGCTGTAGCAGGCCCAGGACCAGAACAAAAAGAACGACAGTAGGAAGCCCCACAAAAGAAATGGGCCGCCGTATCCCTTGCGGCGCGGCGGTGCCGCTCCTTGAGCTGAATATGATTGGCTCGATCCCCAATTAGTTGGGCTCGAATATGTCCTTGTGCCCTGCTCATGGAGTACCGGTAGAGCCACGATGTTCGGGCTGCCACACTGATCGCATTGGTAGGAATGCTGCTGTTTGGCGACGGCCATTTCCGTGACTCCGGGAATAGCTTGCCACAAGTCGAGCCCGTCGTCATGGGGAGTAAGAAGTTTTGCTCCACATAATCTCGGGTCTGGAGCAGCGCCCTAAGGGTGCCCCGCCTCCTGGTTCCACCGTCATAACATCCGCCGCAACCCAGTCTCGTTCGATATCCCCGCAGAACTCCACTGAAATTCAACTGAATAGAGGTGCTCCATGGTTTCCCCCAGTCTGTCTCTCCGCGAGCGGCTCATCGTCGCTGGACTGTTGCGCCCAGCGGATCCGGACGAGAAATCCACGGCTCATCAAAGATTCTCTGTCTATCTCCAAACTATGGCGCGCACAGGCATTCGTGCCCGCTCAACTTTGGACACCCAGCTGACGCTTGCAGAGTTGGAGCGTTGGTACACGCTCTAAGTCCTATCGCCTAAGCTCCCGCAGTCAGCACCACACCGTACACGGATCCAGAGTTTGCTCGACCGAAGTACAGGTGAACCTGTCACTCTGGCAGGTAGATTCCGCCTGCCGGGCAACCGTGTCTCTGAGAAAGGAGAAAGTGTATGTCTGGTACAGACCTCTATCGCCGCGCACTGGCGCGGTTTGCTATAAGCCTGATCCTCACGATTGCGGACGGATTGATCTGCCCGATAACTCTCTACAACACGTTCGGAAACGGTGTGATGTTCGCCCTGGTCCTGCTGTTGATGATCCCCTGGGCTTGGACGCTGGTCAATATTTGGCAGCACACTTTTAGGGATCTCCGGCGTGTCCAGGACGCCGTTTCCGTGCATGAGGACGACGACGGTCTTGCAACCGTCGATCGCGACGCATAGCTCATCACGAACAGTTCGCCCTTTCACCCTAGCCTCCGCCCGCGCGGGGGTTTTGTTGTTTCTGCAGCACCCACTTCCAAGGAGAAGGCCATGTCGAATCGTTATCGTCGCTATTCGAAGCGCGAGCTGCTAGGCAGCTTGTATGTGGACTATGTAATGTCCGTCACCGACCTTGGGCTTACGCCCAAAGCAAATCGCTGGGACGTGCTTCGAGCCTTCCTGGACGTGGGTGAGGCACGTGCAGAACGACTGGTTGAGGAAACCGGAGGGTTTCTCCTGCTTCAGAGCGTTCCGGGCCGGCCCAATACGGGAGCAATTTATGCCTACATCGAGCGATTGCAGGCTTTCTTTTGGCTTCGCTTTGAGCAGAAAGAGGACACGTTGAATGGTGAGGACTTCCAACATGCCTTGCGCATTCACCACTTGGTGAGATTCGTGAGCGGTCACTCCGGCAATGCCCATCGTCGTCATCGTCGCAACCGAAAAGCCCGCCCCGCCGCAAAGGGAGCCGCTCTCGTAGCGGCTCCGGCTTTGGTGGATCAAGATGCCTCACTTCGCGGCTGCCCTCTAGCAAAATCAGCAGGTTCTGGTTCATTTGACCGAGTTTTAGAACCGGGGTACAACTACACAACTTTGGAGGAAGGGAGGACGAACCATGTCGTCATTGGACACTTCAGCGTGGAAACCACCTCGCCCACGCGCGGAACTCTTGCCAGCTACTGTTGAGCAAGCGGCGGAATACATGACGTGGTTCGTCAATCGGCGGGCCTACACCCGGCAAACCGATCGACCGGATGAAAGGTCGGGAAAGTACTTCTTCTACCAGGCGCGCGATCGTCAGACAAAAGAGCGCCTGGCTCTCGACGAGCAGGTCGTTCGGAAGCACTTGGCTGGAGAACAAACCATTGGGCTCTATGCCATCAACCCCGTTACGCAGTGCTCGAAATGGGTCGCAATCGACGCCGATTACGACGGCGCCTACCGCGATTTGCGGACCCTCAAATGGGAGCTTGAACAGGACGGAGTTCACGCGATCGTGGAGATGTCCCGCCGCGGTGCGCACCTGTGGATTCTCTGCGCTGAGCCGCTGCCGGCGAGGCTCTGCCGTATCTATATATATAACCTCGCCCTCCGGCTGGATGTTCCGATCAAAGGAGCCTTCAAGCAGGTGGACGGGATCGAAGTCTTTCCCCGCCAGGACGAGCTGGGAGCTGAGGAGTTTGGGAATGCGATCCGAGCTCCTCTTGGCATTCATCGAGCCAACATGCACCGGTATTGGTTTGAGGATGCTGCAAGCGGTCTCGTGGAACAGCTCGAGTACCTCCGCACGGTAAAGCGCCTCACGGCGCCGGAACTTGAGAGCTTTACTGAAGGCCTGTCGATTCCCGAGTCCGTCACGAGCCGACCGGTGATTGAGCGCCCACAGTACGACACAAACCAAAACAGTTTTCAGATCCTGCAACACGTCAAGGTTCGAGCCAAACGAAGCGGCAACTACTGGACGCAATGCCCATCCTGCGCCAGCCAGGGCCGTGACCGAGCGATGGACAATCTAGCAATCTCGATTGCAGACCCTCGCTATTACAAATGCTGGGCCGGGTGCACTCGGGAGATGATCCGCGAGGCGCTGGGTCAGCCCATCCCCGTACGCACACACCGATAAAAAGAGGAGGGAGCGTGAAAGACAGTCGGCTTACAACCATGGCACGTCGCGGGCTCACTTTTCCCGCAGAAACCCGAGAGCAGATTCGAAAGACAGGGATCCGCTGCCGGCCGCAACTTGAGATCGTTTACCAGCAACGTGCCAATGAATGGAAGTTGCGTGGAGAGGAATCAGGCGGCGCGGTGGCGGACCTCGGTCACTATGTTGGGTTCGTCGGCAAGGATGGAGAGGCAATTCCTTGGCTGCAGCGAGTGCAGAACTTTCTCCCGAATGGAGTTCACGCGGTTGTTGTCGAAGCAGCACTGATTCGAGTGGAAATGTTTCGTTACGAGCAGACCTACGACCTGTTGATCACACATCACTCATTGGACGGTGCGGAGCGAAAACGACCCGAGCTGAGGAGCCAAATTCTCTTTCTGGGACGCAATGGATCGCTCGAAACGGAACTGTGGGGTAAAGACGCAGCGTTTCGTGGTGGCGCCATGCCTCACTTCTTTACTCGAAGCGGCGAACAGGGCCTGCCGGATACTCCTTGGATCGAGGCGACCCTCAAGGTCACCGAGGCAGTCTGCTGCACGGGATGCCGTCATTGTCATCTGCTGGAAGCAGGGACGCGAAAACACGCGCTTGAGGTGTCAGCATGATCGACTGGCATCATCCCCGCATCTACGAGCGCTTGCGTTGCTTTGGCTTGTGCCTATTCACATTGGGAGTGGCCTCACACAATGTTGACAATCGGCCGGCGGCGCTAGCAGCCATCGTAGTCACCATGCTGCTCGTGGTCCGGCTGAAGATTGAGCTCGATATCAAACGCGATGAAGAAGAGCACAGCCTGGAACGAAAGATTCATCGCATTCAACAAATCAACACCATGGCCTCAGTGTCGATGTTTGTCGGACTGATGGCTCTAGTGCGGCAAATGGCGAGCGGAGAGATCACAGCACCCTTTCTCAATTGAAGTACAGGAAGTAGGGACGAATTCGGTCGTCGCCGCGTGGCAGAGGAGTGACAACATCGTCATCCAGTAGAGAGGAGCAAGGGAAAATGCACATCGCTGGGAAGTACATCTTAGAAATGGTTGCACAGGAATGGTATGTGTTGACCGCTTACCTCGGTACGTTCATCCTGCTCGAAATCCGCAAGTACGGCGAGCGGATCGCGATGCACCGCGTGGCTCGTCATGCGTTGTGGGCGGCTTCCGTTGTGGTCGTGTTGCATTCGACTGTCGCGGCCGCAGCGATGATACGGAGGTCGGGCCTTGATTTCGCGATCATCGATTACGCACTGGTGATGCTTCTCACCGGAAGCCTTGTATATCTGCTGGGCTGCATGTTCGAAGAAGCTCCGGAGCCAGCCTTCGTGCGCTCGTCAAGGCGTCAATGAGTGCCGATTGGCAGCCTCTCGAACGGATGCTCGGCCCTTCTCTGTGCGTCGACTTTATGTTCATGGGACGCTCCGAACAGATTCATCTGTACAAACACAGAGACACGAGACGATATCTCAACATCGCTCCGGACGGGACATGCTTTCGCTACTCAGCTCATGGCTATCAGCCGATCGGACTCGAGAAGGCGATCGAGCATGTTTTCCATTGAGGATCGCTAAGGCTTCACGCCGGAACGACAAAGGCGTGGGAATAGGAGAAAAGCAATCATGGCAAAGACAGTCAATAAGGTAATCCTGCTCGGAAACGTCGGGAAGGACCCCGAAATCAGATCGACGACGGGCGGTACGCTCGTCGCAAACCTGTCCTTGGCAACCAGCGAACGGTACAAGGATAAAGGTGGCGAGTGGCAGGAGCGGACGGAGTGGCACAACCTTGTGGGTTATGCGCGAGGCGCCGAGATTCTGCGCGACTATGTAAAGAAGGGATCCAAACTCTACGTCGAGGGACGCATTACGACGCGTTCCTGGGATGACAAGGAAACTGGCAAGAAAGCCTATCGCACCGAGATCGTCGTCAATGAGATCAGCTTGCTGTCGCCGGCGGAGGCATCCAACGGTCGTTCCGGCACCCACGGACGTGGATCGCAGAGTAGCGCGAACAGAGAAAGTGAGCCAGCAGATGACTTCGGTGGCGTTGGTATCACGGACGACGACATCCCATTTTGAGCGGATCGATTGCCGCTCAGTCACTTGCAGTTGATTCTCTCTGAGGCGGGTGCTGCTTCGGCGTAGCTAAAGCACGTACCCGCGCACACCTCTACAGAACCGCCACGCGCGATTCTCTTCAAACTCCTGACAAGTAGGTGAATCATGGAAACAAAAACGCAAGAGATTGCGGACGTGTTGCTGCGCCTCGAAGAGCCCTTCGACAAAGATGAGGTCAAATGGCTTGTGGCAGCTACATCCCGAGACGGCCGCAAAGGTCGTGTCACACCGTATGCCAATCCGCGGGCGTACACGGACAGGCTAAACGAAGTCCTCACTGCGAGTGGATGGACCCGGCAGTACACGGTCCACACCATTTCGCCTGTAACCAGGCTGAAGAAAGACAAGACGATTCAGACGGGAAAGGTGCTGGTGACCTGCACCGTGACCGTCGCTGGTATCGGAAGCCACAGTGGTAGCGGCGAGGAGTGGGCCGATGACGAAAACGCAATGACCAGTGCGGAGGCGCAAGCCTTCAAACGTGCGTGCTCGTGCTTCGGACTCGGCCGGTATTTCTACAGCTTTGCTGAGATGTGGGTTGATCTGAACGAGAATAAGCAGCCCAAGAACGTTCCGAGCCTACCAGCTTGGGCGCTTCCGAAGAGCCAAGCGTCGGCGACGCAGCCGAATGCAAGCGGGAAGCCGGACCAGCGGCCAAGATCCTCTTCGGCTGTTGCAAAGGGTCCTCTTGATGCCAGTGTAACCACGAAGATCGAGGGGCATCGTCAGGAACTTGGCCAGGCTCTGTATCAGAGCATTCTGACGATGGTTGCACAGGTACGTTCCGCTCGCGATATTCCCAACCAGCAGCTACAACAAAGCGTACTGAACTGGGTAGAGAGCGCAACTCGGGGAATGGCTCAAGTACGAAAGATTGCAGCCGAAATCCCTGAGACAAAGTTCTACTCGATTCTCGACCACCACGGCGTCCAGTCTCTTGCCAGGGTGCCGAACTTCGGTGTCCTCAAGAACCTGGTAGACGAGATGACGCAGGCCGCTCCAAGCAGTTCGGCGGCCTGACTAGTAGTGCCAAACGGGACTGATGGGATGCGAAACATCGCATCCCTTTTTCTTGTTTTGAGGTCAACCATGAAATTCATCCAGTGCTCGATGTGTAGGCGGGCAGCGGCCTGGGTGATCGACAAAGAAGTGTTTTGTGAGGGCCACAAGGAAGTGATCATCCAGACCTTCGGAGTCGATCACTTTCCGATCCATCGACTCACGAACGAAGATGACGCGTTCGCTATCGGTGGCCGCTTCCCTAAACCAAACCCCAAACAGAAAAGAGGCGACAACGCCTCCAGTAGGTGACGCTCGATGGCGAAAGTCATAGAAATCCGCACGGAGTCCGCGATCTGCAGTATTCCACTGCACCAGGCGATCTATTGCGAAAACTGCAATACGATCTCGAACTCCCGGCCCTATCGCTGCGGTGTTTGCGGGAGTGAAGCGGTTCTGCGGGTAGAACCGATCCTCAACCGCGACCCTGATCCCCCGGGCCGAGCTTCAACCCCTATCCGATTCTCTCTACTCCGCGCAGTCGGAGCTTAGCCGGCTAGCGTTCAACCGAAACTCACGTCAACTTGCGAGGGTGCACCCATGCCTCTATATGCCCGTTCACGTCCCGGTACCACGCCGTCCTTCTGGCGCGGTTATCACAACGCTCAACTCAAAGTAGCCTCGTTTTGCATGAGGTCAGCCTCTTCAGGAGTCGTTCGCGAAGCCAGCATTCAAGAATTGATTGCTGATTTCGAGAGAAGGAAGACACCGACTGCCGCTCGTTTTGTCACCGTGACTGGCCGCTGACGGCGCCAATTGCATGAGCTGCGTTGAGATCAGGACGCTGCCTCCTGATCTCAACCGCTATGCTGTAGTGTCCTTGAAGAGGTTAGGTTCCTCGGGTGCGGCCGGCTGCTCCTGGAGGAGATCGGGAGTGTCATTGCGAACATTGCCTATTCGCTTGTCCACTTTCCAAGCTGTCATCTGGTCTGCATCATATGGCCGAAGCAGGTCCATAGGTAACTGCGGGGAGTCAACGTCAAGCCAGCGGCTATAGTCGCGCTCGGGAAGAATCACCGGCATTCGGTCGTGTAGATGTTCGACAACCGAATTCGCATCAGTGACGATGACCGTAAACGTCAGCAGATCCGTTCGTGCCTTGCGATCCTTCCACCGTTCCCAAAGCCCAGCAAGCGCATACGGCTCGCCCGATTCAGAGTGATCGTGACATTCCACCTGATGCGCCCAATTTTCGGATCAAGAGGCTCTTGACCCAATCCACTCAACGTGACTACCGCCTGATTGCTGCTCGGTAAGCTAACGCTGTGAGTCTGGAAAAGTGCTCGTGTCCGCTTTCCCTTTATCGTTCCATAGAAGGCAATCACCTTGCTTGCCGTCCTCGTCGGCCCCTGTATACGGCCCATTGTAAATGTTTGTGGTGGTGGGACTAGCAGCCCGTGTCTAAATCGGCGATCTCACGCATCGAACTTTCGCCAACGCATAGAGTACGATGCGACGTCCGGCGCGACGTGCAAGCTGGCAATGAGAGCGGAGGCACGTAAATCGTGTTGATCGTCGAGAGGAGTCGCACAAGAATGCAAAATAGGCATGCCGCCACGTCCTGAAGTGCCCGTGGCGTCCCCGCTCCCATCATCTTTCTTAGCAGCAATGCCAGATTGCACCCCGCTGCTTGTAGCAGCAGCCGCTTCTGTACGTTCTGTTTTCCGCGCACGTACAATCGCCGCAAAGCTCCGGTCACGTAGGCGTGTGCAAAAGTCCGCTCGACCAACTCGCCACGCTGCCTTAGCAACTGCTTGCCTCGCTGGCGCCCGATCCGCTGCCGATTAGCGTAGACTACCGCCTGCTCCGCGCGTTTGCCTGCCCACTTCCGCCGCCCGCGATCTGGTTCCGCGATGTAGGACCGCACCTCAAGTTCCAGCGCCGACATCAGTACATGCCCAGCGTGGTAGCCTTTATCCGCGACTAACTCCTCTACACCCTTCGCATTCACCTTGAACCTACCGTCGGTCGTCGACTCGGCGATCTGTTCGGCAACCGCTTCTCCCGCTGCTGGGAGTGTTTCGCCCACCGACGTGCTGTCGCCTACCGCTCCGCCGTGTGTGGTCACCGCCACAATCGCTCCGCTGTCCATGTCCACGGCGTGCTCGGCCTTGTAGGCCAGCGCGGTGCGACCATTTTTCAAGCGCGTGATCTCGGCCTCCGGATCATACGGATTCATCCACTCCTCATTCGAACCCTTCTTCTTGCGTCGCCGATCCATGCGCCGTAGTGCCGCTTCATCGATGGCCTCAAGCCCCGCTGCATCCGCCAAACGCTTCAGATATTCGGTGTAGCCTTCCTCGGTATCGCGCCGCACAATCGACTTCATGGCCGCATTGGCTTCCAAAGTCGTGGCATCGATGCCGATCGTTTTGCCTCTGAGCAATCCCGCTCGCGCGACCTGCCGGAGCACCCAACTAAACACTTCCTCATGCGTGGCCTCGTCCATCAGCCGACGTGTACGCGAGATGGTCACATGATCTGGCGTCCGCTCATCCAGTGCGATTTGCAAAAACTCCCGCGAACACAACGAATCTGCAACCCGCCATGCGATACCTCTTTCACTCTCGATCCCTTCAAAGAATCCGACCAGCATCGCCCGGAAGTACATTCCCGGTGCGAGAGATGGGCGGCCCAGTCTCTCGTGATAGAACTTGTGGCATTGGGCTTCGCAAAACTCGTCGAACCCTGCGTGATCCAACACGGCGTTCAGACGCCGATAGAAAGGATGGCCCGGAGCTTCCGCCAGATCCCTGCGATACCACAGCTCCTCTTGCCGCTGACGCCGCCTGCGTGTTCCCATCGCCATGCCCCCAAACTTAATCGGAGACCGTCTCAGCGCAAAGTGATTGAATTGCACCGTAACCTTGCGCAGCAGCCCGGAGGCGGAGGATGGGGGAAGAACGTTCTTTTGCTATTCGCACTTTAAGCATCATCGGCTTTGGTCTGTCGGCGTTTGCTATCACCATTCTGGCCGGTGGTATCTGGAGTGCCCTGCTCGTCACGAATCTTCGGCGTAGCCCTGCCGTACCGTGGTCCGTTCCCGTGATGACCCTACTGCTGTGGCTGATGTGGAGCTATCTCGGTGGCAAGGGATGGCCACGGAGCACATCCGATGCACGACGCCACTACTTGCGGGCCAACAGAAGTTCTGCTCGGACATACCTGTGGTCATTTGCTGCTGGTGTTCTGTCCGTGGTTGCGCTGGCTGGATGCTGGATCGTGCTGTTCCGATTGGTCAAGATGCCACCCAACGCACTCCCAGACATGTCGAGTTATCCGAGGATGACTGTGGCACTCATGATTCTGATGGGGTCCTTGGTTGCGCCATTCATGGAGGAGGCTGGGTTTCGAGGATATTTTCAGGTCGCCCTCGAACGGGAGTTTCGCGGTTCGGTCGCGGTCATCGTCTCCTCCCTTGTCTTTGCCTTTGCGCACTTCGCTCACGGCATCTTGTGGCCAAAGCTTCTGGTGTACTTTCTTGTGGGCGTCGCGTTCGGGGCGATAGCGTATCTCACCAACTCTACGCTTCCGGCCATTCTGCCCCACATGATCGGCGACCTGACATTTTTCACCCTGGTTTGGCCGCATGATGCTGCGCGTCGGCTGGTGTTAGACAGTGGGACTGACAATTGGTTTTGGATACATGTGGCGCAGGCGATCGTATTTACAGTGATGGCAGTTTGGGCTTTTCAGCGGCTGGCCCGAGAGAGCAGTCAAGACGCACTCTCGGGGTCGACCAATTTAGGCTTCCGCAAGGTGGCTGGCTCATAGGCGTTTGGGTATATTCATCGAACTGACAACCGTGCAGGTCCGAATTCAAGCGACTTTAGACACGGGCTGCTAGACGACAGTACAGACCCAGAGGCGGGTGAAGGTGATGATCCCAGACCGAACCTCAGCACATCCTATCGAGTTCGTTGCAGTCTGAAAAAGACCCCGGCCCCAAGCCGCAGAGTATTTTGCACATCAGTGGTGCCGTTGGGCAGTTGTGTGCGAACCCAGTCAGCCTGAAGGACCCGGACGCCGAAGTGCCGCGTCAGGCCTAGATCCACACCGCCGCCCACCTGCAACGCCAACGAATTATCGGACGTAATCCCACCGGATGTGGTCGGGAAGTAGCTGTCGAAGCCCCATGCCTGTCCCAGCAGCCCTTGTCCAAAGATCGCCAGACTGCGTTTGTGCTCGGAGCCAAGCGGTTTGTAATAGGTGTAGCGCGGACCGAATGTCGCGGTCACCAGGCTCAGGCCGATGCCGCTTCCGGCGGCATTGTCAGTATGCGTTCCGGCGACATTCGCTGCCAGGCCGAAGCCATGGCGGAGCTGCGCGGACAGCTCGATGTCACCGCCACTGTGCCAGAAAGTCGGCGTCGACACCAGGTTGCTGTACTGCTCGGTGTAAGTAACTGCCGCATCGACCTCATGATGATCCGAAGTCCTTGCCGGATAAGGCTGCTGTGCTTTGAGCGCAGCGGGCGCCAGCAGTGAAGCCGCGAGCAGCAGGGAAAATTTCGATCCTGAGTACATGTCTCTTCTCTCCTGTTAGCTACTGCACGTTCAGCGTCACGTTCACGGAATGCTGGATAGTCCCGCTGGTCGCGGTAATGGTGATGTCGTAGGTCTGCGGCGCCTGGCCGAAGAAGCCATTGCCGTTGTAACCGCAGCCGGTCAGCCCCGTTGTTGCAGCAACGCCGCCTAGCAGAACGATCAGCAGGTAGAAGTAGCGGCGGCTGTTTCTGCGTATCCGGCGGGAGGTTGCAAACGGCAGCATCAGCAGAGCAGGGCGAAGGAACCGACGCTGCTGCTGTTCAGCACGGCTTTCTGTGGCGCTGTCTGCACTTTGGGCGAGAGGTTGCAAACGGCAGCATCAGCAGGGCCAGTGCGAAGGAACCGACGCTGCCACTGTTCAGCGCTGCTTTCTGAGGCGCCGTCTGCACCTTCACGCTGCTCGGCGTGATGCCGCCGTTAGCCGCCACGGTGGCTGGCGAGAAGGTGATGGTTGCGCCAGCCGGCAGGCCGGTGGCGGAGAACGTCACCGTTCCTGGATACGTCGTGTTGGTTGGCGCTACCTGCACGGTGTAAGGCGCGGCATTGCCAGGAATCACGGTCTGGCTCTCGGCCGAGGTGAGCGTCAAGGTGAAGTCCAGCACCGCCGCTTGCGCGGTCACGATCTGGCTGTATACGGCAGATGTGGCGGCGTTGTAGTCGCCATCCCCGCTGTAGGCCGCTGTCACCGGATGCGTTCCGACTGCCAGCGTGCTGGTCGTCAGCGTTGCGACGCCATTCGCAATCGTCCCTGTGCCCAGTGCGGTTGTACCCTCATAGAACACGACCGTGCCCGTGGCAGGAGCCGGCACAGTGGCAGTAAAGATCACGGAGTTGCCATAGACCGAGGGGTTCACGGAAGAGGTCAGAGTAATGTTGGCCACTCCGTTATGCCCCAACGTTGCTTTCGTCACCGTGAGAGTGCCGTTCACGACTGTGATCAGATAGTTATTCGAGTTCAGATCGGCTACGGCTATGGGATAGTTCCCGGCCGGCGAAACCGGCATTCCCGTAGTTGAGTAAACGGGCACGCCTGCTACTGCCGTCGTATACGTATCGCCATTCACCAGCGCGCCCGTAACGGTATAGCTGAACGCCGGATTTCCTTCCCCGTAGGAACGCGTTGCGTTGGCTACCGTCACTGTCAGCGCCGCTCGCGCCGCCGGGCCCGTCCTCTTACCGATAGTCAGCGTGATAGGACCGCTCGTGCTCGAGCTATAGTCCGTGTCGCCCTCATAGGTGGCCGTGATCGTGTAGTTGCCAGCATTCAACGACGAGGTCGTCAGCGTGGCAACGCCATTCGTAACCGTGCCGGTGCCCAGCACCGTGCTGCCCTGCATAAAGATCACAGTGCCGGTCGCGCCGCTCGGAGCCACGGTTGCTGTCAGCGTCACCGGGTCGCCATACTGCGGCAGACGCAGTGCTCGCGGTTAGCGTGGTCGTAGTGGGTGCCGAGACGATCGTCAATGTCCCGTTCACCACCGCGATCTCGTAGTTCGCGCTCGTCAAGCCCGCTCACACTGACGGGGAAGGTCGAGCCCGCAGGCGAGGTCGCCGTGTCGGTAGACGAGTACACCGGCGTTCCCGTCACTGCCGTGGCATAGCTATCGCCGTTGACCAGCGTGCCGCTCACGATATAAGCGAACTGCGGATCAGCCGTGTTGTACTGCGCGGCTCTCGTTCTGGACAGTAATGGTCAGCGCAGCGCCGCCGCCTGCTCCTTGCTTTTTCGCTACCGTAACGGTTGCCGGACCGCTCTGGCTGCTCGCGTAAGTCGCATCGCCGTTGTAGACCGCGGTGATCGTATGCGTGCCGGCAACGAGCGTCGTGGTCGTCAGCGTGGCAACGCCGTTCGACACCGTGCCCGTGCCCAGCAATACCGTGCCGTCATAGAAGCTCACCGTGCCGGTCGCGCCCGACGTGACGGTCGCCGTCAGCGTGACCGGATCGCCATACTGCGTCGAAGTCGGCTCGGCAACCAGCGTAATTGTCGAACGGCGATATGGTCACGGTCAGCGTGCCGGGAACAAACGCAATCGTGTAGTTGGCCGAAGTCAGGCCCGAGACCGTGATCGAATACGTGCCCGCCGTTGTTCCCGCAGCGGTTGCATAGCTCGCGGTGCCGCTGATCGCGGTCGCAAACGTGTCCCCATTCACCAGTTGCCCCGCATGGTGAATAGGTAAACGGCGGATTGGACTTGCGTGGTCGTCCGCGATGCGTCGTTCACCGTCACCGTAATCGCCGGCCCTCCGCCCGGAGCGGTGCGCTGCGTCACCGTCAGCTGCACGGTATTGCTCGTGTTTGCGGGAACGCCTGGATCGCCGTTGTACTTCGCCACGATCGTATGCACGCCCGCGTTCAGCGTGTTGATCGGCAGCACCGCGGTCGCCGTGTTGTCCAGCGATGCCGTGCCCAGCAGCGTCGTGCCCTCATAGAAGCTCACGGTGCCGGTGGCGAAACTCGGCGAGACCACTGCCGTCAGAGTCGCGGTATCGCCATACATCACTGTCGCCGGGGCCACGCTCAGCGTCGTCGCCGATGCGGCCACCGCGCCAACTCTCTGGCCGATGGAGCCGCTGCTGCCCACGAAGTCGCTTGTGTCCGGCGTATAGACCGCCGTCACCGTGTGGACACCTACCGCAAGCGTGCTGATCGAGAACGCAGCCGTACCGCCGCTCAGTGTTACCGGACCACCCACCGCCACGCCATCTACACTGAACTGCACCGTTCCCGTCGGCTGGGCTGGTCCGCTGGTCTGCACAACCGTCGCCGTAAAGGTAACGGATTGCATGAATGGCGACGGGTTCAGTGAGCTGCTTACAGTAGTGGTCGTGGTCTCCTGGTTCACGACCTGGTTGTCGACCGCCGAGGTTGCAGGGTTATAGTTCGCATCGCCGCTGTAGACCGCTGTGACCGGGTGTGTTCCCGGAGTCAGCGCATTGGTGGTGTAGGTCGCCGTCGTCCCAGTGATGGTTGCCGTGCCCAGCACCGTCGCGCCATCCACGAACTGCACCGTGCCGGTGACTCCGCTCGGTACAGTCGCCGTGAAGGTGACCGATTGGCCATAGATCGATGGATTCGGCGAAGAGGTCAGCGTGATGTTCGCCAACCCATTCTGTCCCAAGGTCGCCTTGTTCACCGTGAGCGTGCCGTTCACGAACGCGACCAGGTAGTTATTCGAGCTCAGGCCCGCGACCGATATGGGATACGTCCCGGCCGGAGAGATTGAGATAGCAGTAGTCGAGTAGACAGGTACGCCTGTGACTGCGGTGGCGTACGTATCACCGTTCACCAGGGTGCCGGCCACACTATAGGTGAACGCCGGGTTCCCTTGGCCATACAGACGGCTTGCGTCGGCTACCGTTACCGTCAGCGCCGGTCCACCGCCTGGCGCGGTCCTCGGCGTGATGGTCAACGTCACCGGACCGCTGGTGCTCGCGCCATAGTCCGTGTCGCCCTGGTAGCTGGACGTGATCGTATAGGTGCCGGCAGGCAGCGAGGATGTCGTCAGCGTGGCGACGCCGCCTGACACCGTGCCGGTGCCCAGCAGTTTGAGAGCCCTGCATAAAGATCACCGTGCCGGTCGCATCGCTCGGAGACACGGTCGCCGTCAGCGTCACCGGGTCGCCATACTGCGCCGAAGCTGTGCTGGTGGCCAGCGTCGTAGTTGTCGGCGCGGTCACGATGGTCAGCGTGCCCGGAACAATCGCAATCTCGTAGTTCGCGCTGCTCAGCCCGCTCAGGTTGATGGGGAAGGTCGAGCCTGCCGGTGAGGTCGCGGTATCGCTCGACGAGTAGACCGGCGCTCCTGTCACCGCCGTCGCATAGGTATCGCCATTGACCAGCGTGCCGGTGACTACATAGTTGAACTGCGGATCAGCCGTGTTGTATTCGCGGCTCGCGTTCTGCACCGTGATGGTCAGAGCCGCGCCGCCGCCTGGCGCTGTCTTCTTCGCCACCGTTACGGTTGCAGGTCCGCTCTGGCTGCTCGCATAAGTCGCATCGCCGTTGTACACCGCGGTGATCGTATGCGTGCCCGCAGCCAGCGTGCTGGTCGTTAGAGTGGCGACGCCGTTCGTCACCGCGCCCGTGCCCAGCAACACCGAGCCGTCAAAGAAGCTCACCGTGCCCGTCGCGCCCGAGGTCACCGTAGCCGTCAGCGTGACCGGATCGCCATACTGCGTCGCAGACGGACCGGCAACCAGCGTAATCGTCGTATCGGCTGCCGTCACCGTCAAGGTGCCGGGAAGAAACGCAATCGAGTAGTTGGCCGAGGTCAGGCCTGCAATGGTGATCGCATACGTGCCGGCTGTTGTTCCCGCTGCGGTCGTGTAGCTTGCTGTGCCGCTGATCGCCGTCGCGTAGGTGTCTCCATTGACCAGCGTGCCTGCGGCGGAATACGTAAACGGCGGATTGGGCTGGGTCGTCGAGCGCGCCGCGTCATTGGCCGTGATCGTGATCGCCGGCCCGCCGCCCGGCGCGGTGCGCTGCGTCACCGTCAACTGCACCGCGTTGCTGGTGCTCGCCGGCACGCCGGGATCGCCGTTATAGGTCGCCGTGATGGTATGCACGCCCGCGTTCAGCGTGCTGATCGGCAACACTGCCGTCCCGGTGTTGTCGAGCGACGACGTGCCCAGCAGCGTCGCGCCCTCATAGAAGCTCACGGTGCCGGTAGCGAAGCTTGGCGTCACCACGGCCGTCAGCGTCGCCGTATCGCCATACATCACCGTCGCCGGAGCCACACTCAACGTGGTCGTCGACGAGGCCAACGCACCGACTCTCTGTCCGATCGAGCCGTTGCTGCCCGTAATAGTTGCCCGTGTCCGGCGTATAGGCTGCGGTGATCGTATGCAGGCCCACCGCCAGAGTGCTGATCGTGAACGTCCCCACGCCTCCACTCAGCGCCACCGGGCCACCTTGGCTCACGCCGTCCACGCTGAACTGCACGGTTCCTGTCGGCACGGTCGTTCCCGCGGTCTGCGCAACTGTCGCCGTAAAGGTGACGGATTGCATAAATGCCGACGGATTCACCGAGCTGGCCACCGTCGTGGTCGTGCCGATCTTGTTCACCGTCTGGCTGACAGAGCCGTTGCTCCCCGTAAAGCTGGTCGAGTCCGGCGTGTAGACGGCGCTCACCGCATGTGTGCCCACCGCAAGCGTGCTGGTGGGAAAGCTCGCCGTCCCATTGCTCAACGTCACCGGCCCGCCCACCGCCGTGCCGTCCACGCTGAACTGCACCGTTCCCGTCGGCAAAGCTGTGCCCGTGGTCGGCGCAATCGTCGCCGTAAAGGTGACGGATTGCCCATACGCCGACGGATTCAGCGAGCTGGTTACCGTAGTCGTCGTGCTTGCCGCGATTCCCGTACCACTCAGCGAGATCGTTTGCGTTGATCCAACTGCGTTCAGGGAGTTGTCCGTCAGCACTGCAGAACCCGTAATAGCTCCCGCCGTGGTCGGCGCAAAATCTACTCGCATAAGTGCAGTTCGCTCCGGCGGCCAATGTCTGAGGAGAGCTGCTCGTCGACTGTTGCGGGCAGGTCGTTGCTGCATTCAACGCGAAGTTAACCGATACATTGGGGATTGCTGCCGGAAGAAGCCGGTGGAACCGTCAGGCTCGCGTTGCCGATGTTCGAAACTATCACCGTTTGCGGGTCGTCCGTCGCATCCGCTGTCCCCACTGTCGTCGGCGTCGGATAGTTCAATGCCGAATGGCTTAGATCGATCTTGCGGATGCGGCTGTTGCCAAGATCCGAGACGTAGAGGTTGCCCGCGTTATCGAAGGTAATGCCGCTGGGATATTGCAACTCAGCGCTGGTCGCCGCACCGCCGTCGCCTGCATAAGCCCCGGTTCCGTTGCCCGCGATCGTCGTGATGATCCCCGTCGCCGCGTTCACCTTGCGGACGCGGTTGTTGAGATAGTCCCCGATGTAGAGATTGTCTGCACTGTCGAGGGTAAGATACTCAGGGTTATGCAACGCGGCGCTGGTCGCCGCGCCGCCGTCGCCTGCATAAGCCCCGGTTCCGTTGCCCGCAATGGTCGTGATGATCCCCGTCGCTAACGTCACCTTGCGGACGCGGTTGTTGCCAGGATCCGCGATGATGAGGTTGCCCACGCTATCCAAGACAACTTGAGTAGGATCTGCAAGCTCGGCGCTGGTGGCTGGGCCGCTATCGCCCGAATAGCCAAGTGTCCCATTGCCCGCCACTGTTGTGATGATCCCCGTCGCCGCCGCCACCTTGCGGATGCGATGGTTGCCAAAGTCCGCGATGTAAAGGTTGTTTGCGCTGTCGACGGCTACTCCAGTAGGAGACCACAATGCGGCGCTGGTTGCCGCACCGCCATCTCCCGAGTAGTTCTGTGTCCCGTTGCCCGCTACCGTCGTGATGATTCCCGTCGCCGCCGCTACCTTGCGGATTCGGTTGTTGTAATACTCCGCAATATAGAGGTTGCCCGCGCTGTCCAGGGCAACAACTTCAGGACCGTTCAACTGGGCGCTGGTTGCCGCACCGCCGTCGCCCGAATAGCCTGCTACACCGGTGCCCGCCACTGTCGTGACGATCCCCGTCGCTGCGTTCACTTTGCGTACGCGACTGTTGGAATTGTCCCCAATATAGAGGTTGCCCGCGCTGTCGAAGGCCACACCTACAGGAGTATTGAACTCCGCAGCGGTAGCCGGCGCCACTATCGCCCGGAGTAGCCCGCCGTCCCGTTGCCCGCATAGGTCGTGATGATGCCCGGCGTCAGCGCCACTTGAGGTCCTAGACCTACACCGGTCAGACCGACATTGAAATTGCCCGCGCTGTCGACCACCTGTAACGGCACCCACCGCTGTCCCGGATCCTCCGGCGTAAAGGTGATAGAGACAGTGCACACCGTGCCTGCGGGATTGCTTGCTCCCACCGTGCAACCAGTGATCGACTGGATCGTGAACTCCTGCTTGCCGCCCTGGGACTGCGGGATACTGATGCTCGTGATCGTGCCCGTCGCCGGTATGGTGAAAGTGATATTTTGCGGCGCGCTTGTAGTAGCTACCGGGATAGCCGGAAGGAAGTTGGTGTTGGTTGCGCCACCACTATTCACCACCTGGTTTTCGATCGCTGAGGTGGCGGTGTTGTAGTTAGCATCGCCGCCATAGACCGCCGTCACCGGATGGGTGCCGAGCGCAAGCGTAGTCGTGGTGAACGTAGCTGTGGTTCCAGTGATCGTGCCTGTGCCCAGCGTCGTTGTTCCATCCTTGAAGGTCACCGTCCCGGTCACACCGGCCGGCACCGTCGCGGTGAAAGTCACCGACTGGCCCACCAGGGACGGGTTCGGTGAGGAGTTCAACGCGATGTTCGCCACGCCGTTCTGCCCCAGCGTCGCCTTGCTCACCACCTGGCTCAAGGCAGTTGCGCTGCTTGCCGTGAAAGAGGTTGAGTCGGGAGTGTAGACCGCCGTGATGCTATGGGTGCCCACCGCCAGCGTGCTGCTCGTGAAGGTCGCCGCACCGCTGCTCAGTGTTACTGGCCCACCCACAGCAGTTCCATCCACGCTGAATTGCACGGTCCCTGTGGGCAGAGCTGTCCCTACAGTTGGAGCTACCGTCGCCGTGAAGGTCACAGACTGCAAATAGGCCGACGGATTCAGCGAGCTGGTTACGGTCGTCGTCGTGCTCGCCGCTACGCCGGTTGCGATCAGGTGAATCGTCTGTGTCGCCGCCGCCGCATTCAACGACGTGTCCGTCTCCACCGCCGACCCGGTCAGCGATCCTACCTGCACCGGCTCAAAATCAATGGCGATGCTGCAGTTTGCGCCGGCGGCGAGGGTTTGCGGACTGCTCGACGTCAGAAGCTCCGGGCAGGTGGAGGCTGCGTCAAACGCAAAACTGGAGCTGACATTCGGATTGTTGCCGCTCGTCGGCGGCGGAATCGTCAGCGTCGCATTGCCGATGTTCGAAACAATCGCTGTCTGCGGATTATCCGTCGAGTCGGATGCCCCCACCATCGTCGCGGTCGGATACGTCAGCGCAGACTGGCTCACATCCACCTTGCGGATGCGATTGTTGCCGTAGTCCGCGATGATGATATTGCCTGCGCTGTCCAAACTGATGCCGAGCGCACCACCCAGTTCGGCGCGAGTCGCGGCGCCGCCATCGCCTGAATAGGCGGACGTGCCAGTACCCGCAAGTGTTGTAATCACTTGTGTCTTCGCGTCCACCTTCCGGATGCGATTGTTAAATTGATCTGAGAAATAGAGGTTGTCCGCACTGTCGATGGCAAGGGTGCCGGGATAATAAAGCTCGGCACTCGTCGCCGGGCCGCCATCGCCCGAAAAGCCTTGTGTACCGTTACCTGCCACTGTCGTGATGATGCCCGTGGATGCCGATACCTTGCGAATGCGGTTGTTTTTTTGGTCCGTAATGTAGAGGTTGCCCGCGCTATCGAGGGCAACGCCGCCAGGGGAATGAAGCGCGGCACTAGTCGCCGCACCTCCGTCTCCGGAGTAGCCGACTGTCCCGGTACCGGCAACCGTCGTCATGATGCCGGTTCCTGCTGACACTTTACGAATGCGGCAGCCGTTGTAATCCGTGATGTAGAGGTTGCCTACGCTATCGACGTATACCTCGCCAGGCGCCACCAGTCCTGCGCTGGTGGCCGCACCACCGTCCCCCGAGTACACACCTGATCCGTTGCCCGCTACCGTCGTGATGATTCCCGTCGCGACATTCACCTTGCGGATGCGGAAATTGCCATAGTCCGCGATATAGAGATTGCCTGCACTATCGACGGACACACCTTGAGGGCCCTTGAGCTCTGCACTGGTCGCCTGACCACCATCTCCCAAGAAACCAGCGGTGCCATTACCTGCAACCGTCGTGATGATGCCTGTTGCTGCCGTTACCTTACGAATGCGATTGTTGCTGTACTCCGCGATGTATATGTTGCCCGCACTGTCGGTTGCCTGTCTGAAGACCGTGTTTATCTCGGCGCTGATAGCAGCGCCGTTATCGCCCGTATAGCCACCTGTCCCGTTGCCTGCAACTGTCGTGATGATGCCTGGAGTGAGCGCCGCGAGCGGCCCCTGCCCTATGCCGGTCAAACCGAAATTGATATTGCCGGTGCTAGTCACTACCTTTAGCGGAACCCAACGCTGCCCGGGATACGCCGGCGTGAAGGTGATCGGAATCACGCAGATCGTGCCCGCCGGGTTGCTCGCGCCGATCGTGCAGCCAGTGATCGTCCCGACGCTGTATTCCTGCTTGCCGCCCTGCGACTGCGGAGCCGTGATGCTGGTGATCGTCTCCGCCGCGGTGGTCTCGAGGTATAAGGTCTGCACCGCACTGCTCGTGCCAACCGTCGTTGCCGGAAAACTGTAATCGGCTATCGATAGCTTGCGGATAACGTCATTATGAAAATCTGAGACATAGAAGCTGCCCGCGTTGTCAATGGCAATGCCGATCGGAGCATTGAACGCGGCGTTGGTCGCGGGCCCACCATCGCCGGAGTAGCCTGCTGTCCCATCGCCCGCCACCGTCGTGATGATCCCTAGACTTACTCTGCGAATGCGATTGTTCGCTTGGTCCGCAATGTACAGATTGCCTGCGCCGTCGAGAGTGACACGGGCAGGAGTACTGAGCTCCGCGCTGGTCGCCGCACCGCCATCACCCGTAAAACCGGCTGTCCCATTGCCCGCATAGGTCGTGATCACGCCAGTCCCGGCGGCCACTTTGCGGATGCGATTGTTGGTAACGTCCGCGATATAGAGATTGCCCGACTTGTCAAAAGCAAGGCCGGCAGGCTGATTCAATTCAGCAGAGGTTGCCGCGCCGGTATCGCCCGTAAACCCGGCCGTTCCATTGCCCGCAAACGTCGTGATCACGCTGGTCGCAATCGTAACTTTGCGAATGCGATTGTTCGCATTGTCCGAGATGTAGAGGTTGCCGGCGCTGTCGAACGTCAAATCAGTGGGTGAAAACAACTCAGCGCTGGTTGCCGCGCCGGTATCGCCCGTATAGCCAGCCGTCCCATTGCCGGCCACCGTCGTGATCACGCCCGTCGCCGCCGCCACTTTGCGGACGCGGTTATTGGCTTGGTCGGCAATGTACAGGTTGCCTGCGTTGTCGACGGCAACTCCGGTAGGGCCTCTCAGGCTGGCGCTGGTCGCTGCACCGGTATCGCCCAAGTAGCCTGCCGTGCCGTTGCCCGCGACCGTCGTGATGATGCCGGTTCCGGCAGCCACTTTGCGGACAACGTTATTCGTCCAGTCCGCGATGTATACATTGCCGGCGCTGTCGGTGGTAACGCCTTCGGTTTGGTGTAACTGCGCGCTGGTCGCCTCGCCGTTATCGCCCGTATAGCCAGCCGTTCCATTGCCCGCAAACGTGCTGATGCCAGGCACAATCTGCATTTGCCCCACGGCAGGACGCGCCACCGCGAACAGGCAGAGAGCAAGACCGATCGCAAATGCGATGCGCTGGGATATGCGATTAGACAGTTGGGGCTGGCGACTGCGGCGTTTCTGGCTCATAGCGGATGTCTTTCCCGTAAACAGGACGGCGGCACAATGGATTGACCCTGATGCCGCGCAGACATCGCTATTCGGAGCCCGTACACACGAAGCCCAAAGAGCCCGAAGCCCGGTCGAACACCAAGACAGAAAAGTGATGCAAGGCTTGTTACTAGTACCGTTACCGATACTCGCATGTGTCGTTCTGGAACTTTATTCCACGAAGGTGGTAGCGACACACGTAACTGTCAGCGGTTGCAAATCCGGGATGACAAGCATTCACTTGGCATTCACATATGTTTGCAAGTCCCGTTGATCCGTTTCTGGAACGCCTCCTGGCAAGCCGGCCAGGGCGAGCATCGCGCGATTGGTCGGTCCGGTGAAGATGGCTTGTCGTTCAGGCGGATCGGCGTTTCTCAAACAGTGCTGGGAATCGAGAAGTTCGGTGCGCAATCGGGTGTTCGCGAGTCGATGGAAATGACAAGACTGGGCGTCTCCTTACGAGACCTTTGAAATTGCGACCGATTTTGGTTGCGACTGCCTACAAGCAGCATGTTGCCGCACCGAATGCGCTTTCTTGATGGGTCTCTGGGCAACCTACAAGGTGAACATATTGTGTCGAATGCCCGTTGGCGCCGCGCAGACGACGCTACACGGGGGACCCGAAGACACAAAGCCCGAAATGTCTTAAGCCCGATCGAACACCAAGACAGGACAGCAAATGCCGAACTGGCTACTAGTGCTGTTACAGATATTCGCAGGTGTCGTTCTGGAGCCTTATTCCACGAAAGTGGAAGAGCAGGATAACGTAACGGCAGAGCAGCATGTTCAGAGCTTTTCGAGCGGGGCTTAGCCAGTTGGCCAACAATCAATTTGCCGTAGCAATTCAAATCACGGCAGTGCTTGTGTCAACACCGGATAGAGCTCAGGCATCGGCGGAAATTGGGAATCGCTTGGGAAAGCATCCTGCTTTTTCTGAGGCGAATCACCTGCCGATTGGTCGAGGCAGGTTTGCTCCGGGCCTACCAGAAGCTCGGCGGAGGCTACCTACTTGCACGCCCAGCGGATACCATCACGCTCGCTAACGTATACAGCGCGGTCGTTCACAAGCCCTATGTGAATGTGAGGCGAGCACGCCTCAGCACACGAGAGACCCGGTCGCTCGATCAGGTGCTGGAAACGATTGTCAGATCCGCATCTCGCACGCAACTGTCAGTGCTCGGGGCTTTCAAGCTCAGTGACGTTTTGTAGAGAGCTGCGCTCCATTGCAGCTAGTGCTCGGGCGGAGCTTCCCTGTGGCCGCCGATTTGCTCCCCAGATGACACCGCCCTATGGCGAGGAGCCCGACAACGTGAGAATGCAGGCTACGCTCTTCGATTGCCGTCCTGATAGATGCTGAATTTGGCGAGAATGCCGAAGGAGAGACGGAAGAGCCTGCAGCCCAAAATACTCGCCAGGCACCAGCTTGGTGTGTTAAACCGATCCTGCCATGGGCCATGCCGTGCTGTTTCTCGTGATTCTTCTCCTCGCTATTGCCTGCCCGATCGCTCTCACACGCCATCCAAAGAAAGTACGTATAAAGCGGAAATCCTCACGATAGTTGCGGAGGTTCGCCTTTTCTCTGCCAGAAACGCTCCGGACGCCTTCCTGCGGAGGAGATGTTCAACACGGCGGAAAACACGACTCTGTTTACACATTGATTTACACACTCAAATCATCCCAAACCGTAACTGCTTTGCTTTCATGGCGAAATCGGCAGCGCAGCGGACTTTGCATCCGCATGCCGGCAGGCGAAAAAAAGGATTCAGAAGTTTTCAGGATGATCGTCTGGATCTCTCGGCGAGGGCCGAGTACATCGTGCCGCCAAACAGCGAGGGTCGTGTCGCCACTCTCTCCACGGGCTCCACTCCTGCCTCGCTGAAGAGTTGGCGGAGTCTTTCGAAGCCGACCGGATATGGTCCCCATCTAGTCGGCTTGGGTCGTTCATACTCCACGATCAGAAAGCGATCTGCCACGGACAGAAGCCTACTCAGCAGTGGCTGCTGTTCTTGAATGAAGTGCAGCGTATTTGCCATGAGAATCCCGTCGACCGATGGAAGACGGAGGCTGGAGTCTGCAAATTCCCAACGATCTTACGAATCTCCACTCCATCGTGCTGGTCTGGAATTCTCTCCAGAGTTCTCCGGTCCAAATCGACGGCATAAATCGTGCTGCCGCGAGCCAGTAAGTGAGCCAGAGCTACCGTGAAGGTTCCGCTTCCAGAACCAAGATCACACCATGATTGAGATCGCGCCCATTCAATGAGGGGGTACAAATGAGCGCGGTAGCATCAGGGATCTTCATTTATTGACTGTACTTCAGTAGGCGGGGGTACCCGCATGGGCGGGATGATGTCCCTCAATTTTCGATAAGCGATTTGGCGATTTAGCGCGAAGCGAGAAACACTCCTGCTCCCGTTTCGCTGGAGCTGTTGACCAGAAGATAACTTCCGGATAGCCGACCATACAGCCGCAATCGCTGTGGCATGCTCATTCGCGTTTGCAGAATTGGCAGTGTTTATCCTCTGGGTCCGCCGGTTTCTCAATGAACTGGCGGCGGGCCCGGTTTCCCCAGAAGTTTCGCGGCTTCGGCCCAGAACGTTCTTTGCTCCTGGTTTGTAGGATCCTTGGCCGCGGCCGCAACGCCCTGCTGGAAGAAGTGCACAGCGTCGTCTTTTTCTCCACGCTGCCAATGGGCCATGGCGAAAAAGAAAAAATCGAGCGTTTGTGCGTCCTTGTCCATCTCAACCGAGCGGTTGAGCGCGGCAATCGCCTCGTCCCAATGGTTGTTGCGGTACTCAGCCAGAGCGAGAGTGGTGTAGCCGTATTTATAATTTGGAGCAATCTTGACAACGCTGCGAATCAGTTGGAGAGCTTCTTCAGGGCGGCGCTCGCGAGCGTGCGGATCGGCCACAAGTTCCCACGCCACATCGTTCATGGAATTGACGTTTGCGGATGCTCGGGACCCAGCAAGCGGCGCTCGATTTCCAAAGCCTGCTTGTTCAGGGCTTCAGACTGTGCGTACTTGCCCTCAAACCAGTAGACTCGTGCACCGGAGGGCGCGTGCTCGGCAGCGATCATCCGAGCATCCTGCTCGGCATCGGCAACTTGGCACAGACCCTGGTCTGCCAGCGCAAATTGCAGGAAGCAGAAACATTGCAGCGCGAGGCGCTGGATCGTCGCAGCCGCATCCTCGGCCCCGATCACCCGGAAACGCAGTTTGCCATCGCGAATCTTGCCTTGGTTCTCTTGGCGCAGAAGCGCTATGCGCAGGCGGAACAACTCTATCGGCAGGCCCTAGAGGGAGAGATAAAAGTTCTCGGTGAAAATCATCGTGAAATCGCTTACGCCTGGTACAACCTTGCGACCGTGGAAGCCGCCCAGAAGAAACGTGCCATTGCCGTGAGCGATCTTCACCGCGCTATTGATCACGGATACTCCGATACCGAAGAAATCGCGCAGGACGAGAGATGGGGCCGTTGCGCAAAGACGCCGGATATCAGCAGGCCATCGCCCGGATGAAGAAGCAGTAATCGGGAAACCCGCTAGGGGGTCGTTCAGCGTGTCTGCGAGGTCAATGGATATTTGCTCCCTTGTGGATGACTATCTCGCACTCAAAAAGTCCAGCAGAAAAATACATCGCGCGCGGAATTACGTCCGCGCGCTAATTGAGTGCGCTCCTGGGATTTCAGGAGCACACAAAACTACGGTGTGAACTAAAGTAGGCCTGGTTTCTTTAGCGGCTTGTTATGAGTCCGCCTTAACTGTGCGCATCCGTCGTCATGCCACGTTAGGCTGGGAGGAGCCCGGCGCCAACATTGAAACGATAGCTGAAAATAAAGCTACAAAGTCCATGCTTCTTCCTTTCGTGTATTGAGAATGAGCCACAAATCGTATACGTCGCTTGTACGGCAGGTCAAGGAGTTAATGAATCTACTGACACAGGCCCGTGACCATGCGACTGCGGAAAACGCCCATGGTGTCCCGAATCCCAGCCTCGACCTCCGGTTGCTTATCAAACTTGCCGTCGACGCGGGCCGCGGCCCGGTCCAGCGCCGTGCGCACCGTTAGGTTGGGGACGGGCTTTGTGGCGGGTCCCGACTGACGGGCCGCGCTCGCCTGGGCGAGAAGATCGTTCTCGAGGAAGTTGTTGATCGCCTGGGCCGAGGCCTCGGCCCGGCGCGCCCGCACCGCTTCGCGCGTGCTGGCAACGATGCCGACACAGAGCACCACAAACACCGCCCCTGCTGCAGCCACCAGCGCCTTGTGACGCCGCGCGAACTTTCGCAACTGATAAATGGCGCTGGACGGCTTCGCTGCGATGGGCTGGTCGTCGAGATAGCGGCGAATATCGGCGGAGAGGCCGTTGGCCGAGGCGTAGCGGCGGGTCTTATCCTTTTCGAGAGCCTTGGCGACGATGGTCTCGATGTCGCCCCGGTAGATGCGGCTGACCGAGCTTAGCGGCGGCGGATCTACTTCCTGGATGGTCCGCACCGCCTCATGCAGGTGGCCCGTGAGCGTGTAGGGCAGCTTGCCCGCCAGCAAAAGGTAGAGAATCACGCCGAGGGCATAGACGTCGCTGCGTGTGTCGATGGCCTCGGGATCGCCCGTGACCTGTTCCGGGCTCATAAAGGGCAATGTGCCCAGCACCTGGCCCAGGTCGGTCTGCCGGGTGGTCTGCGCTTCGCTGTCGGTAATCCGCGCCAGGCCGAAGTCCAGAATCCTGGGGCAGCCGGTTTCGTCGACCAAGATGTTGCCCGGCTTCAGGTCGCGGTGAATGATGCCGCGCTGATGCGCGTGCTGAACCGCGTCGCAGACCTGGATCATCAACTCCAGTCGCTGGCGCGTGCTCAGCTTGTGTTCCTCGGCATATTCGACGAGCGGCTTGCCGTGGATCAGTTCCATGGCGAAGAAGGGTTGGCGTCCAAAGCCGGTATCGGCGCTGCCCGCTTCGTAGATCTGTGCGATGCCGGGATGATGAAGAAGTCCGAGGACGTGGGACTCCTGCATGAAGCGCCGCAGCAACTCGGAACTGGCCCAGGCCGCTTTGATGACCTTCAGCGCAACATGCCGGCGCGGCTGGTCCTGCTCAGCCTCATAGACCGCCCCCATTCCGCCCTCGCCCAGCAGGCGGATGATCCGGTAGCGCCCGATGCTGGTTGGGAGCTGGCGTTCGGCGGGCATGGAAGTTGAAGAGGGATCGACGACGAGCGTTGGCCCGCCATTGTTCGGGTCCTCCGGAAAAGACAAAGTTGTTGCGTCCTCGTCGGACATACGACTCTTTTTCTTGGGGGATCAGGGAATACCGCAGAGCATAGCGAGCCGTTCAGCCCTTGTACAGCCGAATACGGCGGTCGACGAGGCTGCGGCACGCAACAAGGAACTGGGCAAGAAATGTGAATCAGCAAACGACTGAGGCTTTGTGCCGTGATTGCTGGTGTGTCACCGCCTACATGGAGGTTACCATGTGGTAAACACCGAACAAGGGCAAACAACTGGTGACGATCTAGAGATCGATGGTCAATTGACGATATCAGGCTAATGCACGTTTCCAGAATCCAATCGCCTCGAAGCGCGCACGGTGATTTGGCATACATCGAGAACGGGAAGCGCATTCGCCACCGAGCCTCAATCGTGCCGCGTGGAGAGTTTCGACGGCATCGTGCGCTGGCGCGACAGACAAAACCACGCCTTTGCGTCGTGACCTTGGAATTCGGCTGATCGCAACTCGACGATCTCCAGCACAGGCTCGATGGCAAGGGCGACCTCGCGTGCCGAGCGACGCGGCGGACCCACTTCGCGGGGTGGACCTTCGGTGCTGCCGATCATGCTCAGCCACAAGCCGCCCGGCGCCAGTGCGGCAGCGACTTGTGCCGCGAACCGCTGTCTCTCGCCTGGTTCATCGAAGACATGAAAGCAACCGCGATCGAACACGAACTGGAACGGACCGTCGGGCAGAGGCGCAGCGAGAAAGTCCCATGCGGCAAAGCGGCAGCGCAGAGCGCGTCCGTCCATCTTGGCGTGCGCTCTTTCGACGGCGACCGGCGAGACATCGACTCCGAGTACGTCGAACCCGCGCTCCGCCAGCCAAATTGCATTCGTGCCAGTACCCGCCCCGATCTCAAGCGTCGGACCTGGCGTGACCGCGCCCGAAGTGACGAACTCGACGAGCAAAGGCTCTGGTTGCCCGGTGTCCCAGGGCAGCTGTCCCGAGGCGTAGCTCTCATTCCATGATGGGTGCGGCATCACAATGTGAGTTTAGCTCCATCATCAAGTTTGGTGTCCATTGCCGACCACCGGGCGTTTCAGTGAGTGCGAAGTCGCTCTTTCTTAAACCGGCCTTCCCGCTCTTGCGCGAGTAGCGAATTCACCAGCAGCAACCGCCAGCTCGTTTTTTTGGAGGTACATGTGCGCAACGTAGCAAGGATCAAGCTGGGTTACTACCCTCTGCCACTGGAGGAGGTCAAGCGCCTCCGCAAACTGTTGGACTATTCGTCCGGAACCGCAAGCGTCGTTGATCCATGCGTCGGCACGGGAGCCGCGCTCCATCAGATGACCGATGGAGCAAAGGTACAAAAGCACGGCGTTGAGCTTGATGCCAACCGAGCTACTGCCGCCTCTGCTAGCGGCATCACAACGATTCAAGGCGATCTCTTCAACACTATCGCCAAAGTCGAGAGCTTTTCGTTTCTCTACCTCAATCCTCCGTATGACTCAGAGATCGGGTCGATGGACAATAAGCGGATGGAGTTTCTGTTCCTGGAACATACCTATCGCTGGCTGGTCGAGGGTGGTGTGTTGTTGATGGTGGTACCTCAGGCACGGTTTGATTCCTCGATCCCGCTGTTGGCCGAGAACTTCGCAGACCTTCGAGTCTTCCGACTGACAGACCCGGGGTCGGAACGCTTCGACCAAGTGGCCTTGTTCGGCGTCCGCAAAAGAATGCGGGGCCAGGACTACAGCCGGAACCGTGCAGCGTTACACGAGATGGTGTGGCGGCGCGATATGCCGACGCTTCAGGGCAATGAGACGCCCTATCGAGTACCGGCATCGGCGCCTACACGGCTGGTCTACCGCGGATTGCCACTTGATCAGATTGAGGATGTCATCGTCCAGTCGTCTGCCTGGAAACAAGTTGAAGCTCTTCTACTGCCGAAGGAGGAGATGGCAGGTGGCCGGCCGATTACTCCGCTACATGCAGGCCATGTGGGCCTCCTCTGCACGGCTGGACTGCTCAACGGCGTATTTGGACAGGGCGATGAGCGGCACATCGCACGCTGGCGCTCGGTGAAATCGGTCACCATCTTCGAGGTAAAGGAGAAAGGCTATACCGAGGTTCATAAGCGGGAGCAGTTCACGAATGAACTGGCTCTGGTCTACGAGGATGGGCGAACGCTTGTGCTTGGTGACAAGAAGAGAGAGGACGAGGATGCAGAACGCACATTTGCGGCTGGGGCGGCTTGAATATCGTCGCAGCACAGGAAAGACTGACACTAGGATTTCTCTGCACGTGGATCGCTACGTCGGTGAGGGTGACGAAGCACATCTGATCAGCCTGTTCGGAGGGGACGCCGAGGTAGGCGCAATCACAGCGGCGATTTACGAGAAGCACGCCTTCACGGTGACATTCCTGGACGGCAGCCAGAAGGTGGTAGGCTTCGGTCCCGACGCAATCTGCTATCGCGGCTCGATCAATCTGCAAGGGCGCAAACAAGCTCTTCGGCATTTGATCGCAGTTTCGACCTCTCTCCATGCCAATGGAAGCGCAGGACGGACGTTTATCCTCCACCTCGGGCCCGACACAAGAGAACTCGCATGGGCAACTCTCGTGAGCTTTCTTGGGTTACCGGCGGACCCGCGTTGGAGCGGTCCGATCCTGGAGGCGATGTGGGCGGAGAAAAAAATTCGTCTACTGGATGGAATTGGCTGCACGCCGGCAGCGATCCACGGTTCCCGTGACGACTTGCTGGCGCGACTAGGGCAGGCGCGATCTCTCGGGCTGTTACCGTTTCCTGAGAAAAATGGCCCTGTGCTCTGGCCCAGGTACACGATAGGGCAAGCGCTTAAGGCGGCTTCTCTAGCAATGAGCAGCGACGCGTAGAGGCTGCCACTCCGCATACGAATAACCGCACAACAGCCAGTTCTACCTTCCCATAGAACGGCCGGTGACCCCGGCCGTTTTTGCGTGTCCACTTCCATCCTCTGGAGTCTCGCCGTGGATAACTATTACGAATATTTGAGGACTTTCTCGCAGGAGCTCGGGGCACGGATCGTCGAGATGTATCCCCCGCTACAGGGGCCCAACGATCCCCTCCCCCCAGCACTTAAGATGTTGTTGCGGCAGCCGCTTCCGGCTCAGGCATTGACCATCTCTGGTGTCGCCAAACATCTGAAGACGGCTCGATCGGCGATCATCGTCGGCGAATGCGGAACCGGCAAGACCCTGATGTCGGTTGCCGTCGCCCATGCCGTTGCGCACACGCATTCAGAAGGCGAGCCCTACACGGCCATCTGTATGTGCCCGCCACATCTTGTGTTCAAGTGGGCGCGCGAGGTTCTGGAGACCATTCCGTGTGCCCGGACCTTCATCGTCTACGACCTCCGCAATGGTGGTAATCCGACACGACCGCATGGCGTGGTCGAAGTGACGCAGCGTCATGGCCAGATTGTTCATAAGGGTCTGAAGACGACACTGTTCGAGTTGCGAGCCATGGGCCGGACTGGGTGGAGGAAGCTCTGCCCTGGGCCTGCCTACTTCATCGTAAGCAGGGAGACGGGCAAACTCAGCTATCACTGGAAGCACGCCTACACGGTCGCCGAATCAGGCCGTGAAAAGGGCGCTGTCACAAATCCCGATACAGGCTGCGCAATTCCTCGATCCGAGGGCGGATATCTCAGCCGCGTGGACTTTGCAGAGAAGAAGATCTTCGAGCACTTCACACGTGGAAAGGATGGGACTGATGGCTTTTCCGCGATGTGGCAGGCCGATCGGGAGAAGATTCAGCGTATGGCGCCGCTCGAGTACATGGGTCGCTACATGAAGGGCTGGTGGGACTATTCCATCGCCGATGAACTGCACCAGCTTGCTCAAGAGACGGCCCAGGGCAACAACCTCGGCGTACTTTATCGCTGTTCTCGAAAGTTGATCGGGCTCACTGGCACCCTGATGGGAGGCTATGCTGACGACCTCTTCAATCTCTTCTATCGGATGAAGCCGCGGCAGATGGTGGCCGAAGGCTTCGCGGCAGGCGGCTCGGGAAGACGAGACTTTGCCGAACGATATGGCGTCCTCGAATCCATTGAGAAAGTCCCGGATGCCGACGGCGCCTGCACTCGTGCTCAGAAGACGACCGTGCGGCAGGTGCGAAAGCCCGGGGCCTCCCCGCTGGTTTTCGGCAAGTTCCTCATGGCGTCCACGGCATTTGTGACGCTCGAGGATATCGCCGCGTACCTGCCTTCGTATGAAGAGAGTGTCGTCGAGGTGGACATGGATGCGGAGCTCGGCAAGGCGTATGCAGAGATCGAGCATGACATACGAGAAGCGGTCAAGCAGAACCGCGGAAACCGGAGTCTGATGAGCCTCATGATGCACCGCCTGCTGCTCTACCCAGACCACCCGTTTGGTGTCGGAGAGATTTGGGGCAAGCGGTTCAATCCAACAATCGGGGGCTATGAGCCCTTCCTCGTGACCACGGCACCGGACCTTCCAGAAGACTTCGTGTACGCCAAAGAGCGCAAGCTCATCGAGGACATCCGCGGTGAGTTACGGAAAGGTAGGCGTTGTCAGGTCTATGCGACCTTTACGGGTGAACACGATGTTGCGGCTCGCCTGGAGAGTGTGCTTCGTCAGGCCGGATTGCGCGTTGCTGTGCTGCGGCCCACGGTTCCGACACTCAAGCGAGAGCTTTGGTACGAGAAGCAGCTTAGGGATGGCGTTGAGGTTGTGGTTTGCCATCCGAAGTTGGTAGAGACAGGGCTCGATCTTCTTGCCTTCCCCACACTGTACTTCTATCAGACCGGATATTCGCTCCACACGCTGCGACAGGCCTCGCGCCGGTCGTGGCGCATCGGACAGAAGCATCCGGTGAAGGTGAAGTTCCTCGTCTCCAAGGCGACAACACAGGCCACGTGTCTTCGTTTGATGGGGAAGAAGATGCTGGTGGCTCTGATGATGGAGGGCAAGTTCTCGGGGGAAGGCATTCATTCTCTCGAGAGCGACGACGACATGATGAGCGCCATGGCGCGAGAGTTGGTCGAGCGCGGGCGCGTCGGTGAATCCGCCGACGCCGTCTGGGCTGATCTCAAGCGCGAACGTGCCCAGCACATGCCATCGACACCGATGGTGTGGCAAACGGCGCCGGACGAGGACAACGATCAATCGTTGCCTCTTCTGCCTCTCGAGCCGGTCACAGTATCGTCCCCTGCGCTGCATCTCGTCGAACCCGCTCCGAAGAGTCAACAGAAGCCTTCCACGCTTTGGCCCACCGGCCACGCAGAAGGAGAGCAGATGCTGCTCTTCGCCTGAGCTATTGCGCGTGAGCCTGTGGCGAATTATCCGCGGGCTCACATGTTGGGTGCTTTCAATGACAAAACAGGAGATTCTATGGGCAGCAAAGCTACACCTCTGATTCAGTTTCAGACTAGCTCGGGAAGGCCGTCGCCGACAGCGGTCGCGACGGATCATTCTCTGCTTGAGCTTGACAGTGAACTGGATGCGCTGCTCGATCAGATTCAGGATGAGATCGAAGAGCAGGGCGAGGCGAGCGCCGAAGCAATGGAGCGCTTCCAATTGTTCTGTCAGGCCATGGATGTAAAGATCGATCGGATCGGCAGGTTTCTCAGGGTCATGGAGACACGCACCGAATACTGCAAGAAGGAGTCGGCAAGGTACGCCGCTCGTGCCAGGAGGGCACAGAACAAGATCGAACGAACCGAATCCATGGTCCTCTACTACCTTGCCAGCCACGACCTCAAGAAGATCGAGAGCCACGAATTCACGTTGAAGCGGAATAAGAACTCCCAGGACAGTGTGGTGATTACTCAGCCTGACAGCATCCCTGACGACCTACGCCGCTTCGAGGCAAAGATAGATGGTCCCCTCTGGCTCGACGTGATCGATGCTTTGCCCAAGACGCTGGCTGAACCGCTCACAGCTTCCGTCAGATCTAGCGAGCCCTCAAATAGCGCGATCAAGCAACACATTGCAAACGGTGGCGTGGTCGAGGGAGCTTCGGTCAAACGCGGGTACCATCTGCGAATCGAATAGTGTGATATCAATCACAGATTCACCTACAGAACACGGATTAACCTGACCTTTTCAGGCAAGCGAGATAACATGCCTACGTCGCCAGTCGACAGTGGAAGGGCACTTGTCCGAGATGGCGACTATTCGGCCAAGTGGAAAGTCCCCACTGAAAGTAGTGAACAGTAGGGCGTTTGAACGAAGCCGATAAGCAGACGGTGTTCAATCCGACAGTCGAAGTGTGTCAATCAGAGCGGCCAGAGACGCGCCATCCCAGACCCGCCGCTTGCTCGGAGTTGAGATGGAGGAGATAGAGAAAGCCGTCTGGGCTCTCGATGTGACTGAGAACATCACGGACGTCGGAGCCGCGAGGAAGCAGCGGGTTAATGGTTTCGATGAGGTCACATTCATCGGTGAAGACGCGCTCGCGGGTTTCGGCGCGTGCGCTCATGCGAGCGGCCCAGGGATGGATGCGGGCGATGTAGCTGCAGGCGCCGTTCGTTTCCTCGTGCGCGCAGAAGAGATAAATCACGTAGCGACGCCTGCGGAGCGCAGGATCGGGTGTTTCTACAGATGGGATCATGGACGAGCCAAAGCCTGGCATTGAATGCGAGCGACACGCTCGAAGGCTAGGCGGTTGTACCGCTGCGCCAGAATGCAGGGCAGGTTGGCGGCGATGGCGTAGACGGTCATCATCCAGCACGCCCACGGGGGATTCCAGAGAAAGAAGACGGGCAGGCAGGCGAGCATGCACCAGTGGGCGACTTCGGCGCGGCGCGTTTCGAGGAGGAATTGTGCGAGGTAGGCGCGGTTTCGTCCGCGGAGCTTCTTCTTGCCAAAGCCTCCGAGCCAAGGCGCACCATCTGGAAGCAGGGACTTCCATGTGCGGATGGCGAACCGGTCGCGGTAGAAGCGGCCATCGTGCTCCCAGCGTCGCGGGGCGGTCAGCCAGCTATCGCGCGCGAAGAGTTCGGGTGGGAGGCGCAGAGCGGCGACGGCGATAGAGATGTGAATCACGGGCCAGCCGAGAAGGTTTGCTGCCCATACCAGAGCGGTCATACTTCTCGGCCTCTCCAAACGTTTTTACGACGGAGAGCGCGGCGGGCGGCGGATCGGCCGAAGACGAAGCAGTAGTATGCGAGTGGCAGCGGATACAGCAGGCATATGAGAAAACGGTAGCTGCCAAGCTGACGGGCGAACCAGGCAAGTTGCAGACTGAGCAGCAGGTAAACCACGGCGAGAGCGGGACGGCCGTAGTTACGTGGGGCGATGAGGAGCAACGCGGTGGACCAGAGCGCGGAGATCCACACAATGGCAGAGGCAAGCACGAATCTGCCGGAGTCGGTTGCTCCTTGGATGAAGGCTTTGGCCCAACTCTCCGACATCTGAGAAAAGCCATCGGGAAACATACGCATGTGGAGAGTGCCGCGTCCACCGAAACAGACGAGGCGAGCACCGGAGCTGCGGAGCACGCCGCCCAAGCGAAGATTTTCAAGAACGATGCCGCGGACGGCTGCGTGTCCGCCGGCG
>CAVPKQ010000043.1:0-16151 GCA_963705665.1 uncultured Acidobacteriaceae bacterium
CCAAAGGGTTTTTCGATAATCAGCCGGACTGTCCCCTGCTGGGGCTTCGCCATGCCGTGGGCGCCGAGCTGCTGAATAATCTCGGAGAAATACTCGGGGGCGGTGGCCAGGTAGAAAAGCCGGTTGCCCCTGACACCGCGCTCGCGGTCAATCTTATTGAGCAGGGCGTCGAGCTGAGCATAGCCTCCTTTATCGTCGAAGTTCATCGCGTGGTAGGCTATGCGCGAGAGGAAGCCTGCCAGCTTGGGATCGTCCTGCTTTACTCCGCCGAAGCTCACGATTCCATCGCGCATATCGTTCGCGAACTCACCTTGGAGAGGACGGCGGGCTACGCCGACCACCTCGAACTGAGGCGGCAACAGGCCAGCCTGTTCCAGATGAAAGAGCGCGGGCAATAGTTTGCGCTTGGTCAAATCGCCGGAAGCACCGAAGATAACGACGATGGTGGGATCGGGAACGTGCAAATCGCTCTGCGATGCCTTCACGTCTTCGGGGGAGATCTTTACTTCCATGGTCGCCATTTGGACACGCTCCTTACATCGATCCCACATCTCCTCAGCACAAAGCGCGGGTAGATATGGGGCACTTAGCTTGGCTTTCAACCCATGATTTTATGACCCGCTGCAATCGGAATTCCCAGACGCTCCAATTCTTGCGCGAACTGTGTTTCGTCCTGATAACAGATTGCATGAATTCCCAGGTTTGCCGCCGCGTCGCAGTTTGCCTGGCGGTCATCGACGAATGCCACTTGCTCCGGTTTCCGTTGCAGCACACCGAGCGCCAATTCAAAAATGGCGGCATCGGGTTTTCGCAGACCTAAATAACAGGAACTCAAAAAGGCCTGGAAGTAATTGTGCAGCTGAAAGCGCTCGACGCGATAGTCGTTCAGCTCCTTGGATTCGTTGTTCAGAATCATCATCACCAGTTCATTGGATCTCCGAAGCTTAGCGACGGTGCGCAACGCGCCATGGGGAAGCTCTTTGGACTGCGCCTTCATCTCCTCGAGAAACTCGATTGGGGTAAAGGGGCGAGGCTCGAAAAAGACGGTGCGCTTCAGGAACTGCTCCGCCGTCATCAGGCCTTTTTCCCATGCATCGTTGGCCAGCTCATGGCGCGCCTCATAGGCGGCACGATCGACGGAGAAATGGCCTAGGACCGCGGCTCGCTCAGCGTGGTCCCATCCGTTGGTCAGAAGCACGCCGCCAACGTCAAAAAGAATAGCCTTGATCTCCGCCATCGTCCGTCCTATTGAACTTACCTGCCCGCGGGCGACATCTCGCGATGGCGCGCCAGCAACTGCTGGGCATGCTTTTTGACGTTGGGCACGTTGAAGCCAAGCTCTTCGAATACCTTAGGGCCGGGAGCCGAAGCGCCGAAACGCTCCAGCCCAATCACATCGCCATGCCGGCCGACATACTTCCACCAGCACCACGGGGCGCCGGCTTCGACCGCCAGCTTGGGTAAATCGAAGGGGAAGATCTGCAACCGGTAGTCTTCGGGCTGCTCTTCAAAGATGCGGAAGCTGGGCATGGAGACGACGCGGACAGAGATTCCTTCTTTCTTCAACTCCCCGGCGACGGCGAGAATCAGCGAGACTTCCGAGCCGGAGGCCACCAGCAGCAGATCGGGAGATGCGCCGCCCTCCTCGAGGATGTACGCGCCCCGGCGGACGCCCTCGGCGATCTTGTACTTTTGCGGGTCCAGAATGGGCAGGTTCTGCCGCGTGAGGGCCATAAAACAGGGTGACTTTCTCTCCAGCGCCAGGCGCCACACGGCGACGGTTTCGTTGGCGTCGGCGGGGCGGAGATCGGTCAGGAAGGGGGTCGCACGAAGCATGGTCAATTGCTCGATCGGCTGATGCGTCGGCCCATCCTCGCCCAATCCGATCGAGTCGTGAGTAAAGATGAAAAGCGAGTGGGCGTGCATCAATGCGGCCAGGCGAATCGCCGGTTTGGCATAGTCGCTGAAGTTAAAAAATGTGGAGCCGAAGGGAATCAGGCCGCCGTGAACCGCCATGCCGTTCACCGCCGCGCACATGCCAAGCTCACGCACCCCGAAGAAGATGTTGCGCCCCGCGGGATCGACGTGGAAATTGGCGCTCTCCTTGAAGATTGTCCTGGTCGAGCTGGTGAGATCGGCTGCGCCGCCGATCAGTTCCGGCACCGCCTTGGCGATGGCGTCCATGATATTGCCTCCCGCAGCGCGGGTAGCGATCGGCTTGCCATCCGCCGGGAAGGCGGGCAGGCTCTTTTCCCAGCCTTCGGCCAGCTTGCCGGATTGGACGCGCTCGAACTCAGCGGCCGGTTCGGGATAAGACTTCTTGTAACGCACGAAGAGATCGTTCCACTCCTGCTCGTATTTCCTGCCCCGCTCTACTGACGTCAGCCAATGCTTCTTCGCGTCCTCGGGAACATAGAAGGTCTTGTCCTCGGGCCAGTTCAGGTTCTTCTTCGTTTCTTTGACCGCTTCAGCGCCCAAGGGCTCACCGTGCGCTTTGTTGGTGCCCGCCTTGGGACTGCCATATCCGATGATGGTGCGCACCCGGATGAGCGATGGCTTGTCCTTCACCGCCTGGGCCGCTTCGATAGCCTTGGAGATGGCCGCGAGATCGTTGCCGTCTTCGACCATCTGCACGTGCCAGTGGTAGGCCTCGAACCTCTCCGTAACGTTTTCAGTGTAGGAGAGCTCGGTCGGTCCATCGAGCGAGATCAGATTGTCGTCATAGAGATAGATCATCTTGCCCAGAGCCAAGGTGCCTGCCAGGGAAGCCGCTTCGTGGGAGATTCCCTCCATCAGGTCTCCGTCGGAACACATCACGTAGGTGTAATGATCCACGATGTTGAAGTCCGGCCGGTTGAAGACGGCGGCCAGGTGCTTCTCCGCGATGGCCATGCCTACACCCATGGCGAAGCCTTGGCCAAGGGGACCGGTGGTCACCTCGACTCCGTCGGTGTCGTGCAACTCGGGATGTCCCGGCGTATCCGATCCGTACTGGCGGAACTGCTCGAGATCGGCGATGGATACGTCATAACCGGTCAGGTGCAGGACGGAATAAAGCAATGCCGATGCATGACCGTTGGAGAGCACGAAACGGTCGCGATTGGTCCATTTCGCGTTTTTGGGGTTGTGGCGCATGTATTTGTGGAAGAGGAGGTAGGCCGTCGGAGCATCGCCAAGGGGGGCGCCAGGATGACCGCTCTTGGCTTTCTCTACCGCGTCAACCGCCAGAAAGCGCAATGCATTAATCGAAACCTCATCAAGTTCGCTCATAACACCATCATCGCTCCGTTTCCTGATAGTTTCCAAATGGGGTGGGCCACCCGGCACTGACGTACTGGGCTATTTTCGTGCTTCCCCGCGGGACTTTCCGCAACGGCTAAAGCCGATTGAGTTTCCCATCACTACGGCACAAAACCATACTTCTCAAGATAGAACGCCGGGTGCCCCATATTTGGCGCGCACTTTGCGCCAGATGTGGGAAAAACGCAGATCTCTCCACTTCGCTTCCCACCCCAGCAAGTTTTGCTTACCGGGAACCCCGGTTTCGCTCTCTCGAAAATCATTTGGCAAAGCCCCGGTATCCTATATGTGGCCCACCGTGTTTTGTATCAGGGCACGACTTCAGTCGTGCCGTAACTGCGTGAAAACTCGATCGGCTTTAGCCGCTGAGGGAACTGTTTTCGCACTCTGTTCGACCTTTTTCCGCAGCCTTTTAAGCCCCTGTTGGCCTTGCTTTACCCAGGGGCTAAAGCCCAAATTCTTTTCAGCCAGCTCTGCGGCACGGCTAAAGCCATGCCCTGATACAAAGCCTTGGGAGGAAATTCGCTTACACCTATCAAGCTGAGCCCGATTTTCATCCCCTTAAGTGGGCAGCAGGCCCATGAGCACTCCGGTCGAGATGACAAATAAGGTTGTAAGGCGCAATTGCCCAACCGGCAGTCTTCTAAAGCGTTTTCCCGCTGTTCCCGGATTCTAACTCTACGTCGAAGTTATGGCCTTCCCATCGCTGCTGCTCCAGCCATTGGAAGGTGAAGGAGATTCGGCCCGTTTGTCCCGGCGTTGTAGCAATATCGGCCATGTGGCCCGCGCAAGTAAAATGCCGGCTCTCTGTGGATTGCACGGTCTTCCAGTCGTCGCTACTCCACACCAGGAGAAACTTGTTACTGGATAGGATGCGCAGTTTCTTGCCTGGCCGCAGCGAAGCGATTCGCCGGTCGAGCCTGAAGATCTCAACTCCATTCTCCCGCTTTCCATGGCAATAGCGGTTCTCCACCGCGGCAATGCTTTCGAAAACCTTGCCGTCGGTTGTGGATCGAAGCAGCTTCACATACTCGGCGTGCGCCCACACCAGGGGCATGGCCGATCCTGTGGGTCTGCCCAATTTCATTCCGTCCAGGGGCAGGTCCGGCTGATCCCAGATCTGCTCGGGAAGCATTCCGCCGATGGAGCTGAAGCTCTCGAGCGCCTTGATATATGGGGTTGGGTCATGGCCGGCCGCCAGCTCATAATGGCCGCGCTCTCCGGTCAGCAGCGGCCATGGGCGGCCCACGCCCCAGCCGAGATACGGTCCACCGTCATCCCGCTGCCCATATCCATCATGGTTGTAGCGCTTCCAGCAAGGACCGAACGGAGTATCTACCTTGAGGACGTGATCCACCACCTTGAGAGAATCGACGATCAAGGGATCGTCCGCTCTGCGAACCCCGTAGCGGACCAATTCAAGAAAGCCGGCATCGATAATTTCTCGGGCCTCATACTCGAACTTCTCTCCAGGCGGCTGGTTGGCCAGCCGGATGACCTCCTTCCCGCAGTCCTCGTGGGCATAAGGCTCGCCGCACTCTGGGGGGCGAATCCGCATGTAGTGCCGCTTGACTTCCGGCAGCAAGACGCCGTCGTTGGTCACCGTCCAGTCTTCCAGGTGGGATTCGATCCAATCCGCTTGCTCTTCCAGAAGCTGCCCTAGCTCCGGCGAGTCATTGGCGCGTACCATCTCAGCGGCGCAGATCAGTCCGCAAATCACGACGGCCAAAGTGGATGGAGAATAGCCGGCGCTCTCTTCCCACCGGTCCTGCTGAGTTACCGGTGAATAACGCACCAGGAACCCAGCCGCGCGCTCGACAAAGGGAAAGATGTGCATATCCCCTAGTCCGTTCCGCTTCCACAATCGCCAAGCCAAAATGATGGGGAAGGCGACCTCATCGAGTTGAATGCCGGTCCAATAGGGTTTGCCGTCGATCCAGAAATTTTGGGCGAAGCTGCCATCCGGTTTTTGCGTACACGCCAAATACACCAAGGCGCGGCGAGCGGTCTGTACGCGCTCTTTTCCCGCGGCCAGCAGAGCGGTGGCGCTTTGCACCATGTCCCGCGTCCAGACCAGGTGATAGCCGCCCAAATCCTCATCGCTCATGTATTGGCCCCAGGGAATGGAGGCCGAAGCAATGAAAGCGCCCATAAACTGCTTGTCTTCATGGGCCAGGATTACATTGTGGCTGATCTCCAGAAGCCTTCCGCAATCCCGCGCGGCAGGCTTTAAGGCGGAGGGCGTCCTGACGCGATGCCACTGCTCGATGAAGCGCTGCAGGTTCCAATCAAACGCAGCCGTCAGGAATCCCAGGGCCATGGTGAGCGCGGCGTGGTGCCCTTCACCCAAGGCAATGGACAGGACAAACTCGCGGTTGGTATTGAGGTCGATTTCGCCGGTCAACGCTATATTGCCGTCGGGCGCAGTCCCGAATTCCCAATCCATTTTGAAGTTGCCCATCAGGTCCTGCCAGCCGTCGCTCCGCCCCACATAGCCACAACTGGTGCGGGAGAATCCGCAATTGGCCGCCATGGCCAAGGAGGTGTTGTTCTTCCACGCCAGCAGGACGCGTCTCCCGGCCACATCCAGCATTCCCCCGGAATTGCCGGCGCCCCCAATCTCCAAATGCGGAGCCAAAAGCGCGTATGCCTTCATTCGCGAGAGCAACTGCTCATCCCCAGCGAAACGAATGCGCATCAGCACCACCGGGTGGTGGGGATCGGCAATAATTTCCTTGATCAGCGTATAGCGCCCCTGGCGATCGCGATTGGTCAGCCGCACCGCCAGGGAGTCCGAGTCGATGTATTCGAATTCCCGGTCGAGGTCGCGCTTCTCTTCGTGGCAAAAGGTCTCGCCATCGGTCAAGAGAAAGCCCATGTCACGCGTCTGCGGGCGGTCAATGGTGGGGTAATAGATCTCGTTCAGAATGCCGTGTGAGATTGTGTACCAGATGCGGCTGGAGGCGGAGTATGCCATGCCCACGGCGTCTTTTTCGCTCGATGTCCAGCGCGGTTCAAGTCCCGGGGCGCCAAAGGCCGGGCCTTGCCCCTGAATCCAGCGATAGTTCAGAGATTGATCCATCAACGTCGCGGCCTCTCCGGTCCGCAGCACTTTTATCAAGACGCCCGGTCATAACACTTGGTGACAAAATTTGGTCATAAAATCTGGGAATTCACATCGGGATCCGGATGGAATGCCACCTCGCGCATGGCGTGAGTGATCTCCCGATTTTTCATGAAACCTTCCCAGACAAACCCGCTGCGCAGGTTTTCAGCCATCAGCAATCCGATGCCCACATCGATGCCGATTACGTCTCCGCCAAACCAGCCGGCCTTGGGCTGGAAGGCGTCGGCGAAGCCGTATTGTCCATAAATCTTATCCCCAAACCGCTGACGCATGGTCAACAAGACATGAGAACATTCGGCGGGCAGGAATACCAGGGAACCGGCGGTGGCGCAGGGCACCAGCGTGCCATCCAAAGGGCCCATCGACGGCGGGCCGCCCCAGACACGATAGCCCTGCCGGGAATCGGAGGCGGAAATGCCCCACATGTCCTGGTCGATCCAGGAGAACTTCTGGCCCAGCACCAGGCACCATAGCTGGTGCGCCCGGGTAGCCGCGACCGAGTTGGTGAAGTAGTTGGCATGCCGGTCGCGCAAGTTGCGGTAGTCGCACCAGGCCTGGGGATATTGATGAATGAAAAGCGGGGCTACGCCGCTAATGTAGTCGATGCCGCCGTAGGAGACCACCGGCCGCTGCACCGATTCCCAGGTATCCGCCGAGATGGGGTGCGTGGGTGAGCCGATGGCCATGAGGTACATGGTGGTCAGCTCGGCATAGATATCCCAGCGATGCTTGAGAAATCCCTGGTCCGGCAGCCAGCCCATGGAGAGCGTGTTGCCGCCGTTGGTCATCCATTGCCAGTCGATTCGGCGATAGAAGGTCGTCGCCAAGGCCTGGATGCGAGTGTTTCCGGTGAAGTACTGGCGGCAGTGCAGCACTCCGCAGAGCAGCAGTGCGGTGTCGATCGAGGACAATTCGCTGCCAAAGAGCCTCTGTCCGCTCTCGATATCGATGAAGTGGTAGAGAAATCCATGGACGTGCGGGCACTGCTCCAACAGAAAAGCGAGAGTGGTTTCCACTCGCGCTTCGCAATCCACCTGGCGCAGATAGTTCCGTTTGGCGGCGATGCACAGCGCGCTCAAGCCGAAGCCGGTGGCCGCGATGCTGGCGACGCGGCTCTGAGAGCGGCCGTTCCAGAGCGCGCGATCGCGCACCAGTCCAGTGTCCGGGCTGGCCTCGTTAAAGAAAAAATCGCAGTTCCTTCCCTCCATATCGTCCAGCAACGCATCGGCCGCCTTGGATACCTGGAGGAGGGGGCGATTGACGAATACTCCAGGCGGATGGGGGTATTTTTCCGCGGACTGGCTCTCCGGCTTGGGCCCAGGGCCAGCCGTCTGCGGCGGTGTCGGCTGGTTTTGCATGCCCTCCGCCTGCGCCAGGGACGGCGACCCCAAAACCAGGGCCCCGGCCGCGCCAGCCTGGAGCAGAAGTTCTCTGCGGGTTATTCGTGATCGAACCAAAGCAAATCACATCCCAAAGGGAGAAATGGAAAAGCAGCAAGAAGCCACGTCTTTGGTAGAAACCCAGCCCTGACGTGCTGGGCTATTTTCGGGCCGTCCCTGCGGGACTCGTTTCACCGCCAATCTTCGCATAAGTTCCATAATTTTTTTGCACTGGATGAGGCGTCCATCTCCTTGGTTAAAGGCGGCTCCCATCCCAGGTCTTTTACAGGCCTTTTTCAGCTTCTAACCCTTTTTGAGTGTAAACCTAAGCTTCGGGGCTTCTTTATTCCTGAGGAGCAAATGCAGCGAATTTGAGTTGGCCGCCAATCCGCGGAACGTGACCCCGAGGATTTGCATCCATTAACATGGAGACGCAATCGGCGGGTTGCCGGCGATCGTTTTGAGGACCATTGGTGTCCGCTCGTTGGAGCATCCTGCTTCACTGCTTTCAAACCTACTCTGATCTCGACGGCAAACTGCTTTGCTGCCGAGACCACTCGACCGCATCAGGAGGAACGCTTTGGCTTACGAAATTCCACCGCTTCCCTACGACTACTCTGCGCTTGAACCTCACATCGACGCCGAGACTATGAAGTTGCACCACGACAAGCATCACGCGGCCTACGTCACCAATCTCAACGGCGCCGTCGAAAAGCACCCCGAACTGGGCAAGCATGCGGCGGAGGATCTGCTGCGCAATCTTTCCGACGTTCCCGAAGATGTGCGAAGCGTCGTCCGCAACAACGGCGGCGGCCACGTCAATCACAGCATGTTCTGGACGATCATGAAGCCGCACGGCGGGGGGCCGCCCAGCGGCAAGATTGGAGAGCAAATTCAAAAGGACTTTGGCGGCTTCGACGCATTTAAGAAGCTGTTCAACGAGACCACGGCAAAGCAGTTTGGGTCCGGTTGGGGCTGGCTGGTTTGGGAGAACGGCAAATTGAAGGTGATCACCACGGCAAACCAGGACAACCCGATCTCTCAGGGCTTCTATCCCATTCTGGGAAATGATGTCTGGGAGCATGCCTACTATCTGAAGTATCAAAACAGGCGTCCGGAGTATCTGGCTGCCTGGTGGAACACGGTCAACTGGGCGGAAATCGAGAAACGCTTCGATCGGGCGAAAAAATAGATTTCGCCGGAGAGTCCCAGGTCCCGGAGCCGGGACCTGGGCGCCCATGCAGAACATTTTCACCGTTCATCGGGATATAAGAAACGTCGCTCAGCGGCTAAAGCCGATTGACATTTTCAATTACTTAGGGCGCGACTGAAGTCGTGCCGCAACATCACGCAAAATCATCGGGCTTTTAGCCCCCGAGCTTGATCCGGTTTACACGCCTTTCTCCAGGGCATTTTGAATCATCGCCAGCCCTTCTTCTCGCGTGCGAATTCTTCCTTCAAGCTGGGCATCTTCCGTCATGGCAAGCATTTTTTTGAATTCCGGACCGGGCTGGTAGCCGGCCTCGATCAAGTCTCTGCCTGTAACCAGGAGCTTGGGCCGTACTTCTTCCTGAGGAAGGCTTTCATAACGCTCTTTGGCGAACCGGTAATAATCGAGCGAGCCGTGACTGGAGAGGCAATCCATGCGATGCAGCTCAAGATGCTCGTCGAAGCGGGGCAGCCGGAAAAAGCGTTTCAGCGTGGATTCCTTCATCTTTTCGACGTCGCTGAAGCGCATATGATTTTCGATCAGCAGCAGGATTTGGGCGGTCTCTTCATTGCCGAACCGGAGCCTGCCGAGAATCTCGCGGGCGATGCAGGCACCCACCTCCACGTGTCCATCGAAGCGAATGCGGTCCGGCCCTATGCGGAATGTGGATGGCTTGCCTACATCGTGCAGCAGCGCTCCCCAGGCTAAGGAAGGCGACACTCCCTGGGGCAATTGGGCGAGCAGCATCAAGGTGTGTTGCCACACGTCGCCTTCGGGATGGTATTGCGGCGGCTGCTCCACTCCGTGCATTCGGGAGATCTCAGGAAGAACCTCGCGCAGTAGCCCGGTCTCATCCAGCAACTCGAAGGCGCGCCTGGCTCTGCCCTCAGTCAGCATCTTGGTCAATTCGTCGCGCACTCGCTCGCGGCTCACCTGGGCAATCGAGGGGGCTAGTTGGCGGATCGCCACGCGTGTGGCCGGCGCAAGCTCAAAATCAAAGCGGGCGGCGAAGCGCACGGCGCGCAGCATGCGTAGCTTGTCCTCCGCAAAGCGGACCCGCGCCTCACCGATGGCGCGCACCACTCCGGCGGCCAAATCCTCCATACCGCCGACAAAGTCAAGGGTGGCCTCGCGGGCATTCCCGGTTTGCGCCAACGCTTCAGGATCAAGCAGCATGCCATTGATGGTGAAGTCGCGGCGCTGGACATCTTCTTCGGCGCTGTCCGCGAAGCGGACTGCGTCGGGGCGCCTTCCATCGCTGTAGGCGCCGTCGCTGCGAAAGGTGGCGACCTCGGTAAGGATCTCCTCGCCCTCACCCTCGCTCAAGACCAGGACGACGCCGAATTGCGCGCCCACGGCGAAGGTCTTTTCGAAGAGGCTGAAAAGCTCCTCCGGACGCGCGCTGGTGGCGACGTCGAAATCCGCGGGAGCCCGGCCGAGCAGCAGGTCGCGTACACATCCGCCGACGAAATACGCCTGGTGCCCGGCAGAGCGCAACCTGGCGACAATTTTCGCCGCCTCCACGTCCGCTCCCAGCTTGGCCATTTGCGCCCTCTCTACCACTATAGAAAACAAACGGGCGAGATCCGGTCCGAGATCTCCCATTGGGTCGGACACGACGAAGACTGACAACCCTGAACGGAGCAGAGGTATGATCATGGGTATGGCAACGATCCACATATCCGAGGCAGAAGCCGCACGCGATTTCGCCGAATTGCTGGCGCGGGTTCGTGCCGGCGCTGAGGTCGTCATCGAGAACGGCTCCTATCCGGTGGCCGTGCTGCGTACGCCGGCGCCTCCGCGCCGCTCCATCGAGGAGTGCATCGCCCTGTTGCCGGAGGACTCCCAGGCAACTATCGATGAGGACTTTCCCCGCGATGTGGAAGAGGCGGTAGCTGCGCACCGTGAGCCTCTGAATCCTCCGGCATGGGACTGATACTCGATTCCAGCGTGTTGATCAGAGCAGAGCGCGAGGGGAGCAATGCACGCCAGGCTCTCAGCGAAATCGCCAGGCGTGCAGCAGGCGAGGATGTAGCCGTCTCGGTCGTGACGGTGATCGAGCTGGCACATGGTGCAGCGCGCGCCGTCACAGCGGAAAGAAAGGCCATGCGGCGGCAGTTCCTGCATGAGCTGACGACGGCTCTACCCGTGCATCCGGTCACGGTCCCGTTGGCTCTGCGGGCGGGGCAGATTGACGGCGAGAACGCGGCAAAGGGCGTCCGCCTTGCTCTCTCCGATCTGCTGATCGGAGTCACGGCGCTGGAGCTTGGCTACCGTGTTGCGACGGTAAATGTGCGTCATTTCCAGATGGTTCCGGGACTCGAAATCGTCCCCTTCTGAGCGGCTACTGGAGGGCATAGTTTCGAGTGATTTATAGGCCTATCGCTGCTTTGCGGCCGGATGGTGCGCGATTGCCATGTAATGCTGATCCAGGGCTTGGCGTATCAAAGTCTTGATGACCGCTTGCCGGCTTATGTTTAGCTCTTTCGCGGCGCCATCCAGTTCTTCCAGCATAGGAGGGGCGAAATCCACATTTACCCTCTGAATTGGACCCATCATACGACCTGTGTTCGTGAAAAAACGCGACACATCTTCCCCTTCATCCGCCTGCCGCGCAATGGATTCTGTCGCCGCTGGTTTCTAAGGATCTAATCGCTGATGAAACCTTAGCTGTCCCATTCCATCTACTATAGAAATATGGATAAAGCTGCTGCGGATGGCCAGACCACTGCCGGGCGGATACTGGCCATTGAGACTTCCTGCGACGAGACGGCTGCCGCGGTTGTCGAGCGCGGGCGACACACGCTGTCCAACGTTGTCGCTTCGCAGATTGCCATTCACGCCCCTTATGGAGGAGTCGTGCCCGAGCTGGCCTCGCGCGAGCACCTGCGCAACATCGTGCGGGTGGTGCGGTTGGCTCTCTCGGAGGCGGGTATTGCTCTCTCCGATGTCGACGCCATCGCCGTGACCGAGGGTCCGGGATTGGCCGGAGCGCTGCTGGTCGGCATCTGCTACGCCAAATCGCTGGCCTTTGCTCTGGGCAAGCCGTTGATTGCCGTTAACCATCTGGAAGGCCACATCCACGCAGTTCTTCTAGAGCAGCACCAGTTGACCGCGGGCCAGGCGGAATCGACCGCTCTTGCAGGGACGGGAGCGGCCCTGGCCCTGGTTGTCTCCGGCGGCCATACCCATCTCTATCTCGCGCGCCGCCAAGAGGGGAGCTTTACCTATCGAAACGTTGGCCGCACCGTGGACGACGCCGCGGGCGAGGCATTCGACAAGGTAGCCAAGCTGCTCGGGCTCGGGTATCCCGGCGGCCCCTGGATCGATGCCCTCGCGCCCTACGGAGACCCCTCCGCGGTACCCTTCAGCTTCGCTCAGGTCAAGCGCAAGGTCTATAGGCCTGAGGAGCATGCGGGCGATGGCGACCTGGCTCCTCGCTTTCTTTTCTCCTTCAGCGGCATCAAGACCGCCGTGCTGCGCTATGTCCAGCTCCACCAGCTCTATCCCGCGATTCACCGCCGCCGCGAGGCTCTGGCGGCGCTGGCGCATCCCAAGCCTTCCGATGCGCTTGCTCTCTGCGATACGAAGACCCTGGGACTCATCGCATCCTTTCAGCGGGCTGTGGTCGACGATCTAAAGAAGAAAACCTTCCAAGCCGCTCAAGCGTTGGGAGCGGACAATATCCTGGTCTCCGGCGGCGTGGCGGCCAACCGCGAACTGCGCGTGCGCTTTACCGGAGAGGCGGCGATGCGCGGGATGTCGGTGGCTTTTCCTTCGCTCGCCCTCTCCACCGACAATGCCGCCATGATCGCCGCCGCGGCGTGGCCCAAGTGGACCGCCGGGCAATTCGCACCGCGGGAACTAAGCGCTCAGCCCTCGCTTGCCCTATGATTCTCGCAATATGATTCTAAAAATCAGCACCATGGGAGAGCCGGTTCTGCGCCGGCGCGCCCGGCCGCTTACGCCGGAGGAAATTCCGCTGGCCCGAACGCAGGAGCTGATTGCCTCCATGCGGGAGACCATGCACGATGCGCCTGGCGTCGGTTTGGCAGCTCCGCAGGTTTATCTGCCGCTGCAACTCGCGGTGATCGAAGATCGCGATGTCTACATGAAGGATCTGACGCCGGAGCAGCTTGCCGAGCGCGAGCGCAAACCCATTCCTTTCCACGTGATCATCAACCCGGTAGTGACCCTGGAATCGGAACCGGATCTTGAATTCTTTGAAGGATGCCTGAGCTTGCCGGGCTTTACCGCCGTGGTCCGGCGCGCACGCCGGGTCCGGGTCGACTGCCTCGACCAGAATGGCCAGCCGCAAACCATCCGCGCCTCGGGCTGGTATGCGCGCATCCTGCAACACGAGGTCGATCACCTCCTGGGGACGACGTATATCGACCGCATGCGCAGCTCGACCTTCAGCTCGCTCGAGAACTACAGCCGTCATTGGAAGACCAAGAGCATAGCCGAATGCTGCGCTCATGAGGGGTAGAGGGGCGCGCCATGGGCGCGCTACTCCTGATAGGATGGGAATGCTCTTACTGTTAGCGATCGCCTAGAGCCTGTCGTACGTGAGCCGCCGCGCTGGAATGACCATCCGCCTCTTCAATACCCTCACCAATTCTGTCGAGGAGCTCCAGCCGGCCGACGGAGCGACGCTGCGCATGTATGTTTGCGGCCCCACGGTATACGACTACGGCCACATCGGCAACTTCCGCACCTTTCTGCAGGTAGACGTTCTCCGCCGCTTCCTCAAGCAGCAGGGTGTCGGCTTGCGCCAGGTGATGAACATCACCGATGTAGACGACAAGATCATCCGCAATGCGGCCGCGGCCGGCCAGCCCATCGAGGCCTACACAGAGAAATATGAGCGCGCATTTTTTGAGGATTTGGACGCGCTCGGCTGTGAGCGGCCGGATGTCGTTCCCCGGGCGACCGAGAACATTGCCGAAATGATCGAATTAATCGAGCGGCTTGCGGCTCAGAATCTGGCCTACCAGACGGAGGATGGTTCCTGGTATTTCCGCATCGCGGGTTTTCCCGAATACGGGAAGCTTTCCAAGAAGGATTTCTCCGGCATCGCCGACGGGGCGCGGGTCGATCTCGACGAGTATGACAAAGATTCGGCGCGCGACTTCGCTCTCTGGAAGGCGGCAAAACCCGGAGAACATTTCTGGGATGGACCGCTTGGCCGCGGCCGGCCGGGCTGGCACATCGAATGCTCCGCCATGTCGATGAGGTATCTGGGGGAGAGCTTCGATCTGCACGCCGGGGGCGAAGACCTGATGTTTCCCCACCATGAGAACGAGATTGCGCAGTCGGAGTCGGCCACGCACAAGACCTTCGCCCGGCACTGGATGCACGTCCGCTTTCTCCAGGTCGACGGCCGCAAGATGTCGAAGTCGGACGGCAACTTCTTCACTCTGCGCGACCTGCTGCTGAAAGGCTATAAGGCCTCCGCCGTTCGCTTCCTGCTGATTTCGGCGCCTTACCGTCATCCGCTCAATTTCACCATGGATGGCTTGGTCGAATCGGCCAATGCCATCGAGCGGCTGCGCACCTTCGCCGATCGCATTGGCGCCGGCAACTTGCCTAGCGGCCGCAATGCCGAACTGGAAGCACAAGCGGAGCGGGCGCAGCAAGGCTTCTGCGCTGCGCTGGCCGACGATCTGAACACCTCGGAGGCGCGGGCCGCCATCTTCGAGCTGGTGCGCGCAGGCAATGCCGCCGCTGATGCCGGAACGCTTTATAGCTCCAATGTTCCATCCATCCGGGCCGTGCTGGACCGCTTCGACCAGGTCTTCGCGGTGCTTGAGGATCACGATGAGGAGATCACGCGCTGGGCCTTGGGATGGGCGGAGAGGGACGGGCGGCTGGACCAGAAGGCATCGGAAGTGATGGCCCGCTATTCGCTGACGGATGCGGAGATTGACGCGCTGCTCGCGGAACGGGAACAGGCGCGCCGCTCACGCAACTTTGCCCGTGCCGACGCCATCCGCAAAGAGCTGGCGGAGAAGAGCATCCTTATCGAGGACTCCAAAAGCGGCGCCCGCTGGAAGCGGAAATAAGCGAGAGGCGAGGAAGCCTATGTCGTTGAAGCAAACGAATGAACCACGCCAGCACGCATCCACGGGGCCAGCGCCGCCGCAAATGCCCGAACCGAGCCACGCTGAGCGCATCCGCACCCTCCTCTCGCTAGCCTCAGTCGCCACGCTGTCGACGCTCTCCCGCAAGCATCCGGGGTTCCCCTTCGGCTCCTTAATGCCTTTCGCCCTCGATCCGGCCGGCCGGCCCATTTTCCTAATCAGTAATATGGCAATGCATACCCAGAACCTGAAGAGCGATCCGCGATGTAGCCTTTTCGTCGGGCAAACGGGGGCAGATGGCGATCCGCTTGGGGCCGCGCGGGTAACCGCCATCGGTCATGCTGAGCCTGTGCCAGAGCGTGATGCAGCTTCCGTTCGCGAGCAGTACCTTGCGCGCCATGAAAATAGCCGCTACTGGGTCGACTTCTCTGACTTCAGCTTCTTTCGCCTCCGGCCCATCGACTTCTACTACGTCGGTGGCTTTGGCGTGATGGGATGGGTCGAGGCACGAGACTACCAAGATGCTGCCCCTGACCCCCTCGCCAGAGCCGCCCCCGGCATCCTCGCTCACATGAACGCTGACCACGTCGATTCCATGATCTTGCTGGCGCGATCGCATGCGCGGCTTGAAGCGACCGAGGCAACAATGACTTCAGTCGACCGCTTGGGATTCTCTCTTCGCCTGAGGACGAATGATGGAATGAAAGGCGCTCGCATCAACTTCCTCCATGAGGTAGCAACTGCGCAGGAGACCCGCGATGTGCTCGTCGAGATGGTCCGGCAGGTCCGGCAGTAAGCTGGCCTCGAGAAGGCGGGAGCCTCGGAAATTTCTCGAAGGACTATTTTTGACGGGTGTTTAGCTGGTCGATTGCGCGCTTCAATTCCTCAAGCTTTTGTCCGGCCTCGCCGAGCTTACCCTCCGCCGTCAGGCGCTGGTAGTCGGCAAGATCCTTGGCGGCTTCTGAAATGAGCGCGGCGTGATCCGCTGGCGACTGGGGAGCGGCGGTGGGTGCCGGAGCGGCATGCGAAGGTTCCGCCGGGCTCAGAGACGA
>CAVPKQ010000044.1:0-156047 GCA_963705665.1 uncultured Acidobacteriaceae bacterium
AAGAGCGCCTTTCGCATGGCCTGGAATTCCTGGCAAACTACTCATGGCAGAAAAATATTTCATCGAACGGGGACGGACCGGACGCCTATACGCAAAATGGGGGAACCAGTATCGCTGAGGATACCTATAACCTCGCCGCCGAAAGGGCTGTAACTCCGATCAACATCAAACATACGTTCAGCGCCAGCGCGAGTTACGAGCTTCCGTTCGGACCGGGAAGACGGTTTCTCAATGGAAACGGGCTTGCGCCGCGGCTCCTTGGAGGATGGGTGGCGAACGGTATCCTTACAGCTCCGCACCGGTTTCCCTACCGATATCCGCACCAATGTTCTCCTTCAGGTATTCAATACCTTCAACGTAGCCAGTTGCGTTGCCGGAGTGCCCATGAAGGTCAAGAACCCGGGTGTAGATGGTTTCTTTAATCCAGCGGCATTTACCGTGCCTCAGACAACTCAGAGCCAGTCGGGATCGGTCGTTCAGGAGTTCGGCAACTGCAGCCGCCGGGTCGCGACCGGGCCTGGATCGGAGAACCTCGATTCATCCATCTTCAAGAACTTCTACTTTACCCAGTCGGATCGAATCTATCTGCAGTTCCGTACCGAGTTCTTCCATACTACCAATACGCCGACATTTTTTCTCCCCTCGGCGAGCGACCCGACGCTGACCTGTCAGGGAATACCCGGAGCCGCCTGCAACTCGGGGAATCTAAATTTCGGCAAGCTCTCGAATGGCATCGCGACGGGAAGGCAGATTCAATTTTCCGCCAAGATCTACTTCTAAGGCTTCCCATAGGAGAACGTTGGCGTTGGCGGTTTCTTGATGTACAAGCAAAAGGACCCAGGTTAGCTTCGCGAACCTGGGGCACCCGGTTTGCGGCAAGAGGATGAAATTGATTGAGGAAGGCTTGGTTGGCAATTAAACCTGACTTTGTCATCTCGACCGGAGCGCAGCGGAGTGGAGAGATCTGCGGTTTGCGTTTGTAACCGCGGGCTTTGTATGTGGATGGTAGCCGGGTGCTCCAGGTTCGCGAAGCTAACCTGGGTCTTTTTCGCGATTTGTGGAATCCCAGGTCCCAGAGTCGGGACCTGGGGCACCCAGAATTTGTGGTCATCCTTTGGGAAACCGCAATATTTCTCACTCCGCTTCGCTCCGGTCGAGATGACAAAGTTATGGCAAGGGCTCGAAACTGGACGTGCTGAGAAGTTGCGTTATATAGAGGCATATGGCTGACATCCTGGGAATCACGCGCAGAGAATTCATTCGCAATTCGGCTCTCTTAACCGCCAGCACGGCATTGGGGCACGCGGCGGAGTTACCGCAAGATAACGGCGAGGCGGGAGCGGCTGTCGCGCAGCCGCATTCTCTTTCGCCTGCTTTCCCCTATGGCGCTGTCTACTTCCGCAAAACAAATCCGCCGCCCGAGGATTGGGCTCGTGATCATCAGACCGCGGCGCGTGTGGGGATGAACATCTTTCGCCACTGGTTCATGTGGTCGGCGATCGAAGTCGCTCCGGGAAAGTATGACTGGGCCGACTATGACCGGATGATGGACCTCGCGGCGAAAAACGGAATTGTGGTGGTGGTCGAGGAATTGGTGGGATGCGCTCCGGAGTGGGCCTTCCGTAAGTACGCCCATGCCCGGTATCTGGGCAGCGATGGCTTCGTTGTCGACAGCAGCATATCGGAGAGCAGCGCAACGGGAGGCTTTCCCGGACTGTGCCTCGACAATCCCGATGTTCGGGCGATAGCGCAGAATTTCCTAATCGCCTTAGTAGAGCGCTACCGCAATCATCCCGCACTCTTCGGCTATGACATATGGAACGAGGGCACGTCGTTTGGCGGGACTCCCCACCGGATGTACTGCTATTGTGACGCCTCAAAGCAGAAATTGAGAGAGTGGCTGCGGGTCCGCTACGGCTCGCTCGACAAGGCCGCTAAGGCATGGAAACGCTTCGGCTACGAGACCTGGGAAGACGTGGAGCCGCCGCGCTCATTTTCCGGATATCCCGATAGTCTCGATTGGCTTCAGTTCCGCATCGACAATGCCTATAGCCTCTTCGACTGGCGGGTCAAGCTGTTTCGCAAACTGGATCCGAAGCATCGCATTACCGCCCACGGAGTGTCGGGGACACTGATCAGTCTGCCTTCCTCTTCCCACAACGAATGGCGCTCGGCGGCGGAAGTCGATATCTGGGGTCTGACCTGGATCGCGGCCAGGCAGGGCGACGAGCCGTGGAAGCAATTTCAGGCGGTCGATTTGGTCCGCGGGGGAGCACGGGGCAAACCATTCTGGCATGCCGAGGCGCAGGGCGGTCCACTGTGGATGCAGCCGCAGGTGATCGGCAGGCCCAGAGATGACGGACGCATTCCCGACGCTGAGGATGTCCGCATCTGGAACATGGTGACCTGCGCAGCCGGGGCCAAGGGCATTCTCTATTGCCGCTGGCGGCCGCTGCTCGATGGCCCGTTGTTCGGCGCCTTCGGCCCGTTCGCCATGGACGGCTCGGTCACGCCCAGGTCGGAGATGGCGGGCCGCGTGGCGCGCTGGGCGAACGACCACCCGGATATTTGGAAATCGAATCCAATCAAAGGTGATATCGGATTGGTATTCATTCCGGAGTCGGAGACTTTTAACTATGTGCAACAGGGCAGCACAGATTTCTATTCGCAATCGGTTCGCGGAGCTTATCAGGCATTCTTCGATTCCAACATCCAGCCGGACTTTGTCGCGCTGGACAATATCAGCGAGTACAAAATAATCTATCTGCCCTATCCCGTGATGTTGACCAACGAGACCGTCACCAAGCTGCGCAACTATGTCCAACAGGGCGGCACCCTTGTGAGCGAAGGGTTGCCCGGATATTTTGGCGATCATGGCCACGTGGGAACAGTTCAACCGAACTATGGCCTGGACGAGGTCTTCGGAGCGCGCGAGAGCTACGTCGAATTTACTCCCGATATTTCCAACGATCTGATGCTGGAGGTCAAAGGATCCAAAATTTATGGGCGCTATTTTCGGCAAGACTATGAATTGCACGGCGGCAATGCGGTTGGACATTATTCGAATGGCTCGGTTGCGGCGGTGGAGCACAAGTTCGGACAAGGCCGTACTTTGCTGATCGGCTCTTTTCCTGGTGCAGGCTATTACTTACACCATGCTGTGGAGACCAAGGATCTTTTTGCCGGCCTGTTGGCAATGGCGGGACTTACACGACAAGTAACAATCGACGATAAGAGCGTGCAGGCCAGACTGTATCAAGGAGCCGGCGGCGCGTATCTCTGGATAACCAATCAGATGCGGAACACTCGCAGCGTCAAAGTAGAGTTTGCGTCAACCGCGGGTAACTTCACATCCGGTGAAGATCTCTGGGGAAAGCAACCGGTCACGCTCAACGGGCAGCAGGTCACGGTGACTGTTCCCGGACGGGATGCGGCGGTGATTGCTCTCAAGTGAGCCGCTCTGCCAAGGGCGGGGCACCCTAGATCCGCTTGAAGTATGGATCCAAAACCGCCACCAATCGAGGGTGCCCTATATCTGGCGCGCTCTTTGCGCCAGATGTGGGAAACCGCAGATCTCTCCGCTTTTGTATTCGCTCTTGCTTTTCTTTCTGTCATTCCCGCAGGGAATCTGCTTCTGGTCTCTGGGAATGACAGAAGGCCCGTTTATTTCTTGGAAGGCGTGCCGGTCTTCTCCGCCGCCTGATGTTGCTGGATGACCTGGGTCACCAGAGTTATGGTCTCCTCCAGGTGACGGCGCATAGCGCTTCTTGCAGCGGCCGGTTTGCGCCGCTGGATCGCCCGGTAAATCGCCTCGTGGCGCTTTAGAACAGTCGGCGGAACGTCGGGCAACAGGAGCTTGAAATAGATCCACTGGCGGGTGAGGTTCCGCAGTAGCTGCACCGCGTTGCGCAGCACTTCGTTTCTCGCGGCGGCAGAGATGGCCAGATGGAAAGCCATGTCGGCTTCGAGAATGGAATCGCCTCGCGCTATGCTGTCGCGCATCATCTGCACCGCTTGACCGATGTTGGCGACTTCCTCGCTCGAGGCGCGTTCGGCCGCTAAACCTGCGAGATTCTCCTCGATAATTGTGCGAGCTTCCATAATGTCACGGAGGCCGGTTTGATCAGAGCCGGTGAAGGCCCAAAGCAGGGGACGGGAGAGGAATTCGGAGCGGGGGCAGACAAACGTTCCATCGCCTACCCGGCTATCCACCATGCCGACCAATTCCATGGCTTTGAGAGCTTCGCGCAGAGAGGTGCGCGCGATGCCCAGTTGCTGGCACAGCTCGCGCTCCGGGGGAATGCGATCCCCCGCTTTCCAGGTACCCTTCACCACATGAGAGATGAGCTGCTCAAATGCACTCGCGGTGAGCGTGGTTCGCGCAATCGGAGTTACGGTCTTAAGAGCAATTCCCATGCGGCGAAACTCCTCGCTGGCAGGCGTGCACAAAGAAATTATTAAGTCAGCTTAACATGGCGATTCTACAGAGCCGCCGCTATGGTTTAGCTTCCGGCTAGCTGGCGCAGGACATACTGCAGTATTCCGCCGTTCTCGTAGTAGAGAATCTCCTGCGGCGTGTCGATGCGAACCGTGGTCCTAAACTCGCCCGTCTTGGCCGCCGGATCCGTCGTTTTCACGGTCAAGGAGCGGCCGCCGGAAAACTTCTGCTGTAACAACTTTTCGATGCCCGGAAAGTCAAAAACTTCCTCTCCGCTGATTCCGAGAGATTCCGCATTCTGGCCGCTTTCAAACTGCAGCGGCAGAATGCCCATGCCGACTAAGTTAGACCGGTGAATACGCTCGTAGCTTTCGGCGATCACTACCTTGACGCCCAACAGCAGCGGCCCCTTGGCCGCCCAGTCCCTGGAGGAGCCTGAGCCGTATTCTTTGCCGGCAAGGATGACCAACGGCGTTCCCTGTTCGGCATAGCTTACCGAGGCGTCGAAGATGCTCATTGGCTCGCCCTCGGGCAGCAGGCGAGTAACGCCGCCCTCCGTGCCCGGAGCAAGCTTGTTGCGCAGACGCACATTGGCGAATGTCCCTCGCACCATGACTTCGTGATTACCGCGGCGCGATCCATAGGAATTGAAGTCGGCGGGTTTTACTCCATGTGCGGTCAGATATTTTGCCGCCGGGCTATTGATTTTGATCGAGCCGGCAGGAGAAATGTGATCGGTGGTGACGCTGTCTCCCAGCACTGCCAGGGCACGCGCTCCATGAATGTCCTTAACGGGCGCGGCTTTGGCCGGCATACCGTCAAAATACGGCGCCCGGCGAATGTAGGTCGATTCGGGATCCCACTGATAGGTGCCGCCGGTGGGGAAGCGGAGATTCCTCCAATTGGCGTCGCCTTCTGTAACCGTCGCGTACTCTTTGCTGAACATTGTGGAATCGATGGACGAGGCGACCGTCTTGCTTACCTCTTCCTGGGTGGGCCAGATGTCCTTGAGGTAGACGTTCTGCCCGTTCTTGTCCTTGCCCAGGGGCTCGGTCTCGAAGTTGTGGTCGATCCTGCCCGCCAGCGCATAGGCGACCACCAGCGGCGGCGACATGAGATAATTTGCCCGCACCTCGGAGTTAATCCGCCCTTCGAAATTCCGGTTGCCGCTCAAAACTGAGACCGCCACCAGCCCATGCTCTTCGATCGCCTCGGAGACATCGCTGGGCAGAGGGCCGGAGTTCCCGATGCACGTGGTGCAGCCGTAGCCGACGACGTTGAAGCGGAGCTTGTCGAGAAAATCGAGCAGACCCGATCGCTTATAGTATTCGGTCACCACGCGAGAGCCGGGAGCCAGCGACGTCTTGACCCAGGGCGGCACGCTCAGGCCCTTTTCCACGGCCTTCTTGGCCAGCAGGCCGGCGGCCACCATCACCGAGGGATTGGAGGTGTTGGTGCAACTGGTGATAGCGGCGATGACAATCGATCCGTGGTCCAGATAGCGGTCCACTTCCACGCCGAAGCGCTCTTTCACCGTGGCCGCCGATCCATTGCCGAAGGGCCAGGCTCGGGTGCGCCTTTGCCATTGTTTCCGTTGAGTGACGGATGGCCGCCTTCGCCCTCCCAACGGCTAACCTGGCGCTCTCTTTTGTTGGAGGCATCCGGTCCCAGAAGGTTAGGCAACTGCTTCCGGAAGGCGGCGCCGGCCTGCGAAAGCAGAACCCGGTCCTGGGGACGTTTCGGTCCGGCCACGCTCGGCTCAACCGTTGAAAGATCGAGCGCGATGGTCTGGCTATATTCGCTTTCGACGGATTCCGCGGTGTGAAACAGCCCCTGTTCCTTGAAATAGGCTTCGACCAGTTGGATATGCTCGCGGCTTCTGCCGGTCAGTTCCAGGTAGCGAAGCGTTTCGCGATCGACGGGGAAGAGGCCGCAGGTTGCGCCATACTCCGGCGCCATATTGCCGATGGTCGCGCGGTCCGCCAAGGGAAGCTCGCCGATACCGGAGCCGTAGAATTCGACAAATTTGCCGACCACCCCGAGTTTGCGGAGCATCTCGGTGACGGTGAGCACCAGGTCGGTCGCGGTCGCTCCTTCGCGCAATTTGCCGGTCAGCTTGAAGCCGACTACCTGGGGAACCAGCATGGAGATGGACTGGCCCAGCATCGCGGCTTCGGCTTCAATCCCGCCGACTCCCCAACCCAGCACACCCAGCCCATTGATCATGGTGGTATGCGAGTCGGTGCCAACGAGGGTGTCCGGATAAGCCCGGTCGTTGGCTGAGGTGAAGACCACCCGCGCCAGATACTCCAGGTTGACCTGGTGGCAAATGCCCATTCCCGGAGGCACGGCGGAAAAGTTGCGAAAGGCCGATTGCCCCCATTTTAGAAAGGCATAGCGTTCCCGGTTGCGCTGGAACTCGAGCGCGGCGTTGACGGAGTAAGCGTTCGCCGAGCCGTATTCATCCACTTGAACCGAGTGGTCGATGACCAGCTCCGCCGGCTGCAATGGGTTGATTTTTTCCGGGTCGCCGCCCAGGCTCTTCATGGCGTCGCGCATCGCGGCCAGGTCCACGATGGCCGGGACTCCGGTAAAGTCCTGCATCAGGACGCGGGCCGGCATGAAGGCGATTTCCCGCGCCGGCTCCCGCCTTGGCTTGCCACTTGGCCAGAAATTCAATGTCGTCGGCAGTGACGCTCTTGCCGTCTTCCTGCCGGAGCAGGTTTTCGAGTAAAATCCGCAGGCTGAAGGGCAAACGCTCAAGCGAAATGCCCTTGGTCTCAAGCGCACTGATGCGGAAGATTTCATAGCTATTTTTCCCGACCTTCAAGGTGGATTGGCTACCAAAGCTGTTCCCAAAGCTTTTCATAGTTCAGAAGATTCCTTTCTGCAGGCAATCACATACTAAGCGACGGTGGAAGCGCCCTGCTTTAGCAGGGGGGAGCTGGACTTCAGTCCAGCGGAAAAGCGTTCGACCGTGAGTGGGCGTTACAGGCTGCGGAAAAACTATGGCTTTGTATCAGGGCACGACTGGTAGGTCGGGGCTTCTAGCCCCGACTCCCGTAACTACTTAAAAATCGAGCGCCTTAGCCAATGAGAGAACTGTTTTAACACCCTCTTCGGCCCTTTTCCGCATCCCATTTCCAGTCCGTCGAAGGCACAAGCCTCAAATCGAGACCTGGAGCGCCCGGTTTCTCAACTACCGTATGGGAGACGAAGAAACCGGTACGGGGTAGGAAGGATGAAGCCGTCCACGATCCGGTTTGCCATGGCGGAAACGTTTTAGCAGGGAAATGCGCTTTCTAGCGGCAGCGTTCATGATCCTGAAATCTATGTTAAACCTTTTCAGGATTGGCCCGGAGTGAAGGCTTGCCATAGCAAAAAGATATTGAGCACAAGGATGATAGAGGTGGTCAGCCAGCCAAGAAATTGTGTGAACTTGCCATTGGTGAAGTCCTCCATCACATTCCGGCGGCCGGACAGGATCAGCAACGGGATCAGCGCAAAGGGCAGGGTAAAGCTAAGCACCACCTGGGAAAGAAGCAGTATCTTCAAGGGATCGAGGCCCAATCCGATGACCAGGAGCGCGGGCAGCAGGGTGAGCAGACCGGCGCAGAAAGATGCTGAAGCGGACCTGCATGAAGCCCTCGAGGATCATCTGTCCGGCCATGGTCCCTACCGTGGAGGAAGAAAGGCCGGAGCACAAAAGGGCGATGGCGAATATGGTCGCGGAAGCCGGACCAAGCAGAGGCCCCAGCGTGCGGTGGGCGTCTTCGATCGTCATGCTAGTCCGGCCGGTGCCGGCAAACGCCGCCGCGGCCACGATGATCATGGCGGAATTGACCAGCCAGGCTCCGTTCATAGCGGCAAAGACATCCAACGTTTCCAGCTTGATATGGCGCAGCCGCGCTAGATAACGGCCGCGCGGCGACCTCACTTTTTCGGCGGCTATGCGTGGCTGGACCAGGCCGGAATGCAGGTAAACCACGTGTGGCATCACGGTAGCTCCCAGCATGGCGACGGCGATATAGACGCTCTGCCGGTCAAGCAGCGGAACCACCGTGTGGAAGGCGATCTGCTTCCAATCCGGATGGATGAAAAAGATCTCGATCGTATAGCAGATGCCGATGGCGAAGACGAATGCCATGATGCCGACCTCAAGGCTACGGAAGCCCCAAAGCTCGAGCGCCAGAATAGCGAAGACGCAGACCGCGGAAACTGCCGCGGCCAAGAGCAGCACGGTCGTGCGGCTAAGGCCGAGGTTAAGAAAGTACGCGCCGAAGAGCAGATAAAAGCCCAGGGCCGCACCCAGAAATTCCGCCAAATCGGTCGCCAGGGCCGAAATTTCGGCGGCGACCCACAAGCAGACCGACGTCGATCGTGAAAAGTGGTCGCGGCAGTTCTGTGGCAGCGTCCGCCCGGTAGCGATTCCCAGCTTGGCGGAAAGGTACTGAATCAAAATCGCCATGGCATTCGACCACAGCAAAACCCATAGAAGCTTGTATCCGAAGCGGGTTCCCCCTTCGAAATTGGCGGCGAAGTTTCCGGGATCGATGTAGGCGATGCTGGCCACGAAGGCCGGCCCAAAGTAGTACCAAAGTTGTCGTGTTTTTAGCTTGGGCAGGCGCGAGGGGGTCTCGGGCTGGGACTCAAGCGAAGACGGAGAGGAGAGAGACATAGCAATTCGTGGCCTGTTTTCATGTTGCTGTGTCGTATCGCTTGGCCTTGGCCGCAATCGGCTGCTGCCATCGAGATCGCTTCATTATAGCCTGCATTTCTATTTTTATGTTAACCCCAGTTAATTGTTCCGTGGTTTTTGTGTTGCGCCCCCGCTGCGATACTCTTTGAGAGTTCCTCCGGAGTCGTTAGGATGCGTTGGCGATGAAAGTGCTAGTGATTGGTTCAGGAGGGCGCGAACATGCGCTGGCGTGGGCCATGGCAAAATCCGGCCGGGTCTCCGAAGTGGTTTCGACTCCGGGCAATGCCGGTATTGCGCAACTCGCGCGATGCGTGCCTGCCAGCCAGAAGGATCTGGACGACCTGCTCCGCGTCGCCGCCGTAGAAGCGCCGGACTTGGTCGTCGTTGGCCCGGAAATGCCGCTGTCTCTGGGACTTGCCGACGAACTGCAAAGGCGGGGCGTCCCGGTTTTCGGTCCAACGCGGAAGGCCGCGATGCTCGAAACCAGCAAGTCCTTCGCCAAACGATTTATGCAGAGGCACAACATCCCCACCGGGACCTATGCCGTCGCCACCAGCGAGAAAGAAGCCCTGGACGCGATCGATCTCTTTCACCTTCCCCTGGTGGTCAAGGCCGATGGCCTAGCGTCCGGCAAGGGCGTGATCCTGTGCGCGACCAAGCGGGAGGCGGTGGAGGCGATCTCCTCCCTGTTCAGCGGGAGGTTGCTCGGCTCGGTCGAGAGCGCGGTCGTGATCGAGGAGTTTCTTGAGGGCGAAGAAATCTCTTTCCTCGTGCTCACCGACGGAAAGCATGTCGCGCCTCTAGTTCCGGCGCAGGATCACAAGCGGATCGGCGAGGGAGACACGGGACCGAATACCGGGGGCATGGGAGTCTACTCGACGGATAGCATCCTGGGCCGCGAGATGCAGGATTGGATCGTGCATCACATTGCGCTGCCCGCGGTGAACGGCATGGCGGCCGAGGACTCGGCGTTTGTAGGCGTGCTCTACATTGGGCTGATGATGACGGCGCGCGGCCCCATGGTGCTTGAGTTCAACGCGCGTTTCGGCGATCCCGAGACCCAGGCTATCCTGGTCCGCATGGATAGCGATCTGGCGGAGGCCCTGGAGGCCTGTGTCGGCGGCCGGCTCAGCGATACAGAGATCAGATGGAAGCAGGGAGCTTCAGCCTGCGTGATCGCGGCCTCCGCCGGCTATCCCGGCGCCTATGAAACGGGACGGCGGATCACCGGACTGGAAGAAGCGCGCCGGATCCCCGGGGTCGAGGTCTTCCATTCGGGCACGGCTTTGATCGATGGCAACTATGTCACCAGCGGGGGACGTGTGCTTGGCGTAACCGCCACCGCCGCCAGCTTGGATGAATCTCTTCGCTTGGCCTACGAGGCGATGGACCGAGTCCATTTCGAGGGAATCTACTATCGCCGCGACATTGGCCGCCGCCCACTCGAGGGTAAATAAAAACAACCAGATTAACTGGTGGAAGCCCCGCATCTATGCGGGGGGCCGGATGCGGAACCGGGTGCCCCAGGCTCGCGAAACCGGGGTCCCGGCGAGCGAAGCTTGTCGGGGTGGGAAGCAAGCCCGGGTCTTTTTTACCGAGCTACAAGCAATCGATCATGACCAACAGCATGGTGCGGACAGCGCATTTATCTATCTAGAGGATACGGTCGATCCGTATCAGGATATTCAAAACGGCACGATGCCGGCGGTCTCCTTTGTTGAGCCGAGCAGCTTTGTGGATGGACATCCGGCGTCCTCCAAGCTCGATTTTTTCCGCAGAGTTTGTCGATAAGATCGTCGATGGCGTGCAGGCAAATCCTGGGCCGTGGAGTGGCACGGCAATCATTGTGACATCATTGTGACAATATTGTGACAATAGATGAAGGCCGCGATTGTGACAATGGATGAGGCCCGAGGGTATTGTGGCCCGGGCTACGATTAACTCCTTTTGTGTAACCTGGAAAGGGGACGCTCGTGATAAGGTGCAGGCAGTGAATAAGATCACAGAAATGGGTGCGCTCCGGTCTTAGAAATTGGCTCGAAGGGCAATCTTGCGCGCGCGGCAAGCATCAAAACAAAAAGGGGTATTTCCCATTCCAAAAATCAGGTCTTTGTGGCTTAAGACATTCATGAAAACTTAAGGATTCATGACAAGAATGCTGGCGGCCGATGAAGCAGGCGAAGACCCTATCTCCAAGTGCATCAATAGATCTGGAACCTTGCTCGATATCAGCTTTTGGATTTCGCGAAGCCGCGAATGCTGTTATGGTGGTTTATGAGCAAGGCATAGAGCAGTGTGGTTTTTCCGCGACATTCAACCTGGGAGCGGGTTGCTATAGTAAAGTTGACGGGGTGGCGGGAAGCGGCGTGAGTTGTTGAAGCGGGTTTGCGTGCTGCCTCAAAAGTGGGATCGTATTTTGCTAATGTATTTCCCTGGGCTTATCGATAATCCACTTGTAGCTTGAATCAAAACGGCGGATCTTCGGCAGCGCCGGAAATTAGCACTAGATGCAGGTCGTTCCGGAGTGTTTATTCAAGTCTACGAAGCGGGTCTTTAAAAACGCATGGATACAACTTTCGCAACCCCACAGCCTAATACCACGCCCATCTGGAGTGAAACCGTCTCCAGCAGAAGTGCTCCGGCAAAGAACTCCACACCGCACATCCTGACGATTTCCCGCGACCTGGCTCTGGATTTCGCAGAGCCGAGCGCCTGGAGCGTCTCCACAGCCAAGCGGTGTTTGGACGTTTCAGCAGCCTTTTTGGGTCTCTTATTCTCCTGGCCGTTGCTTCTTTTGACTGCGCTCATCGTCCGTTTGGAATCCGCAGGCCCGGTAATTTTCCGGCAGCAGCGGGTAGGGCTGGGCGGAGTTCTCTTTACCGTCTATAAGTTTAGGACCATGGAAGTCGCCAAGCAGGGTGACGGCCCTTCGATGACCAAGCGGGGAGACCCCAGAGTCACCAGGTTCGGCCGCTTTCTGCGCAAGCACAAGCTGGACGAGCTGCCGCAATTATTCAATGTCTTGCGCGGAGAGATGAGTCTCATTGGTCCCCGGCCCAGGCTGCCTCATCACATGGAAGTGCAGGATCTGCCCTTTCGGCCCGGTCTCACCGGCGCCGCCACCCTTGCCTTCCGCTGCGAAGAAGAAATGCTTAAAGACATCCCCGACCACGAGTTGGAAGCCTATAACAGCAGCACTATCATTCCCCTGAAGGGGAAGCTCGATTGGGATTACATGGGCCAGGCGACCTTCGGCAGCGATCTCGCTCTGCTCTACGAAACCGCCGCTTGCTGTATTTCCGGCCGCCCGAATACATTTATGATCGATCTATCCTAAGCGCTCGCGGGAAAACTATGATCGTTACCGAGAAGGATGTGGAGCGAGTCGCTGAGCTCGCCAATCTCGAATTGACGCCCGATGAGCAATCCAGGATGTCGCATGATCTCAATTCGGTCCTCGACTATATCGCTCAGTTGAATGAACTGGATACACGCTCCGTGCCTCCCATGACCCAGAGTACCGATCCGGAATTGGCGGCCGTTGAGTTGCGGCCAGACGCCCCCGTTCCATCCTTGAGCAGGGCTGAGGTTCTCCGCTCCGCCCCTGATACAGACGGCATCTTCTTCAAAGTCCCCAAGGTCATCGAACGATAAGGTCTTCTGCTTCTGTCCTTCTGGGGCGTTTTTGCCTTTCTTTCTGTGACTCCCGAAGAGAATTCGCTTTTCATCCGTGGGTGGGCCGCGCGCCCTGACCCCTGTCCCTGTATTCTCAAGAGAGAAATGCTCTAATAGCCATGATGAATCTGAACGAGATTGATATATCCGAGCTTCGGGAATCCGTTCGCGCGGGAAGCCCAAAGGCAACCGAGTGGGCGGAGAGCTTTTACGAGCGGATCGAAGCGGAGAATCCTAAAATAAACGCCTACCTGGCGTTGGGACGGGAGCGGGCCATGGATGCGGCCCAGGGAATCGACCAAAAGGCAGCGAAGGGAAGCTCGCTCCCCGTCTTGGCCGGTGTTCCTATCGGCATCAAGGATGTTCTGGTCATGCGGGGATTGCCCGCAACCGCCGGCTCTAGAATCCTCAACGGATATCGGCCGCCTTATGACGCCACGGTCGTGTCACGTCTGGAAGCCGCGGGCGCGGTTCTCTTGGGCAAGCTCAATTGCGATGAGTTCGCGATGGGCTCCTCGAATGAAAATTCAGCCTATGGGCCGGTGCGAAACCCTCGCTCGCTTGATCGAGTCCCCGGAGGCTCGAGCGGCGGCTCGGCTGCGGCGGTGGCTGCCGGCATGGCTGTTGCGGCTCTCGGCACGGATACCGGCGGGTCCATTCGCCAGCCGGCATCGTTCTGCGGGGTCGTTGGTCTGCTTCCCACCTATGGACGGGTGTCGAGATATGGGCTGATAGCCTTTGCCTCATCCTTGGATCGTGTGGGCCCCATCACGCGCACGGTGCGTGACGCGGCCATCCTGCTAGGGGTTATCGCCGGCCATGATCCCATGGACGCCACCTCGTCCCGGCTTCCGGTACCCGATTATTCGAGCGCCCTGGCCCATCCTGTGGATGGCCTGCGCGTCGGGGTTCCATCCGAATATTTTGCCGAGGGCCTGGATGCCGAGGTGCGCGCGGCCATTGAAAGCGCGATCGAGCAATTGTGGCGGGCGGGATGCACTATCAAGCCGGTATCTCTCCCTCACACCAAGTATGCCGTACCAACCTATTATGTCCTGGCGACAGCGGAAGCCAGCGCAAACCTGGCGCGATTCGACGGGGTTCGCTACGGCTTCCGCGCGCCGGATGCAAAGTCCCTCTCTGCCATGTATCGCGAATCGCGAGACCAGGGTTTTGGCGCCGAGGTGAAGCGGCGCATCCTGCTGGGAACCTATGCGCTCAGCGCCGGCTACTACGATGCGTATTACAAGAAAGCGCAGCAAGTGCGTACTCTATTGACGCAGGACTTTCTCCGCGCATTTGAGGACGTGGATGTGCTGGTGACGCCCACGGCGCCGACTCCGGCATTCAAGTTGGGCGAGAAAACGGACGATCCGCTCTCCATGTATCTGGCTGACATCTATACAGTGACGGCAAGTCTCGCCGGAATCTGCGGCATCTCTGTGCCTTGTGGCAAGTCCTCCGAGGGACTGCCGATCGGCGCACAGATTTTGGGCAAGCATTTTGACGAAGCCACTGTCTTACGCGTAGCTCAAGCGATCGAAGGGTCTGGGACAGGGTCCTATCTCGGGAACTGATTGCAGAGATGGATTTTTGTCTTCCTGAAGCCGGGTGGCCCATATCTGGCGCGCTCTTTGCGCCAGATGTGGGAAACCACAAACCTCCGCAGCGAAACGCTCTAGCCGGATTTCCGGGCGGAACCTCGATCCAGGCTTGCCCGCTGCCGCGGTGCCCCCGGTGCTCCCGTTTTGCGCTTCAGATGCTGCATCGCGCCGCGTGGGAAGCTGGTCGACTGCCGGACAGTAAGCTTAGTGGGGATGACCTTGGCCCGCTGCTTAGCCAGCGGAGCCCTATTCTCCACGTCGGCGCGCAAGGCCTCAAAAGCCGCTCGCGCAATCGCATTCCGCGACATGTGTACCGTGGTCAGCGGAGGATAGACGAACTCAGCCAGATGGATGTCGTCGAAACCGATTACCGAGACGTCCTCGGGAATGTGCAGCCCGGCGCGAGTAAAGGTCCGCAGCACGCCGATGGCCGTCATATCATTCGAGCACATCACGGCGGTGGGCAGTTCCTTGAGGTTCAAAAGCTGTTCGGCAGCCCGCATGCCACCCTCGAGCGTATGATCTCCCTCGAGCAGCAGCTTCGGATCGGGGGCGATGCCAACTTCCTGGAGTGACGCGAGGAAGGCATTTTTTCTAAGCTGACACGAGGACTGCTGCAGGGGCCCGCTCACAAATGCAATCTTACGGTGGGTTAGCGCGGCCAGATGCTGCACTCCTTCCCGGATACCCTGGTGATAGTTCACCCCGATTGTGCTGACGTGAGGATTCTCCGGGCCGACGTCCATGAAGACCATGGGAATGTTTCTCGAGGCCAGCTCGTCCAGTAACGGCGCTTCTATGCCGAATGTCATGACGGCCACGCCTTCAACGCTTCGCTCCAAAAGGCGGCGAACGCACGCCCTCATCCTGGTCACGTCGTAATTTGTCGAGCTGATCATGATGTCGTAGCCGTTTTCAACTGCCACGTCTTCGAAGCCCTGGATCAATTCGGGGAAGAAGGGGTTGGTAATCTCCGAGATCAGGAGTCCGAAGATCTTGCTGCGCCCGGATACCAGCGCCCGCGCCTGGGTATTGGGATAGTAGTTCAGGCTCTCGATGGCTTTCCAAACCCGCTTGGCAAGCTCTTTGTCTACAGTAGGAATGCCATTGATGGTGCGCGAGACGGTCGCGATGGAGACGCTGGCCAGGCGGGCAACGTCGCGGATGTCCAGCCGCTTCTTCTTGGCGCGGGATTTTCGAGGCGAACTCACCATTGCTGGGTCCATAATCCGGGAAAGAGTTTCACGAACTGTTCCTTGACAACTCAAGCGTAATTCCCATAAGGTCGAAATTACAAGTAAACGTTTGCGTGAGCGCGTTCCTTACCGGGCTTCTCCCTGTTACTCTAATGCAGCGTCTTTGCACAAACTCTACAGGATTCCCGGTATCTCTCCCTCTGACGCAAAGAATGCGCCGGATATGGGCGCCCCGGATTGGTTGGCACTTTTCGCCGGGAAGCTTGTTTCGGAGAATGCTCCGCCGACTATGCCCGACATACACCGTCTCGAAGACAATGCGGCGGCTCTCAGGAAGCTCAAAGAGGAGGTGCTGGAGGCCAACCTTGAACTGGTTCGCCGCGGGCTGGTTCTTTATACCTTCGGCAATGCCAGCGGTATCGACCGCGCCCAGGGTTTGGTCGCGATCAAGCCTAGCGGAGTACCCTATGAGACGTTGCAAGCGGAGGATATGGTGGTCAGCGATCTGAGCGGCAGGCTGGTGGAGAGCCGCTTCCGCCCATCCTCCGACCTGGCTACACATCTGGTGCTTTATCGGGAGTTTCCCTTGATCGGCGCGGTTGTACACACCCATTCCGAATATGCAACGGCATGGGCTCAGGCCGGCCGGGAGATTCCCGCCTATGGAACCACCCATGCGGACTATTTTTATGGCCCGGTACCGGTCACCGAGGAGCTCAGTGCCGAAGAGATTGGCGGCGATTACGTTTTGAATACGGGGATGGCGATTAGCCGGCGCTTTCGCAATCTCGATCCCGAGGCGATGCCCGCCGTCTTGGTCGCCGGCCATGCGCCGTTTTGCTGGGGGAAGAGCCCCCAGGATGCTGCGCACAATGCGGTGGTGCTCGAGGCGGTGGCTCGCATGGCGTATTTCACTGCAAACCTGCGTCCCGAATCACGCGGAGTCTCGCAGGCCCTTCTGGACCGCCATTACTTTAGAAAGCATGGGCCGGCCGCGACCTATGGGCAGGAAAGATGAGATTCGCACGGACCGGACGGAAGGCAAGAGTAACCGATGATCCTAGGGACAAATTGCTGCGCGGTCGCTCGTCTTTCCGGCGGCATGTTTCAACATCCGCAACTGAGTGTGGTCGCCTTTAGCCCACCCCAACTGGTGCGGTTGAACTCGCTCGACATCCTGGTCATTGCGATTTATTTCGCGATTGTGGTTTTTATCGGCTTCTACCTGAAGGGCTCCTCGAATACCGGCGAAGAGTTCTTCATGGCCGGCCGCCAAATGACTGCCTGGATTGCCGGTTTGAGCTTCGTCTCCGCCAACCTTGGCTCACTCGAACTGATGGGCTGGGCGGGCTCGGCCTATCAGTACGGAATCCTCGCCACTCATTGGTATTGGATCGGGGCTATTCCGGCCATGCTCTTTCTCGGCATTGTGATGATGCCGTTCTACTACATCTCCAAAGTCAATTCCGTCCCTGGCTATCTGAACCTCCGCTACGGTCCCGGCACCCGCGCAATCTCCGGGATCAGCTTCGCTTTGATGACTATCCTGATGAGCGGCATCAATATGTATGCCATGGCCCTGGTGATGAAGGTAGTCCTGGGCTGGGACTTGAACTTCAGCATCTGGATCTCTTCGCTCACGGTTGCCGTGTATGTTGCGCTGGGGGGCCTCAAATCCGCCATCTACAATGAGGTGCTGCAATTCCTGCTCATCTGGGCGGGCGCGCTCCTGATTCCTATCCTGGGACTGATAGAAGTAGGCGGATGGAGCAATCTGCGGCGGCAGATCGAGACCAATCTCGGCCGCTCCGATTATGTGCATCTGTGGAGCACCTTAGGCCACTTCAACACCAATCCCATGGGCGTGAACTGGTTCGGAATCGTCTTTGGGCTGGGCTTTGTGGTTAGTTTTGGCTACTGGACGACGGACTTTCTCGTGGTGCAGCGGGTCCTCTCCGCCGACAATCTTCGCTCCGCCCGCTTGGCCCCGGTAATCGGCGCGGCCTTTAAGATGGCGGTGCCGTTTATCGTCATCCTGCCCGGTTTGCTCGCGCTTGCCGTGCTGCCCCTTCATCTGGTGCCCCAGGACGTCGCAGTGGTGAGCGGCCAGCATAGTTACAACGAGGTTCTGCCGCTGATGCTGGTGCGCTATTGCGGGCCCGGCCTGCTAGGGCTGGGGGTGACTGCGCTGATTGCCGGTTTCATGTCCGGCATGGCGGGCAACGTGAGCGCCTTCTCCACTGTTTGGACCTACGATCTCTATGGGGCATTTCTCAACAAGGACGCGAGCGACGAGCATTACGTCGCCATGGGCCGCTGGTCCACGCTGATCGGCGTGCTTATCTCCGTCGGCACCGCCTATTTGGTGCAGCATGCGGCCAGCATCATGGATTACGTCCAGGCGCTGTTCAGTTTTTTCATTGCCCCCCTCTTCGGAACTGTGCTCCTCGGTATGTTATGGCGGCGGGGCACCAAGGCCGGCGGATTTTGGGGCCTGCTGGCGGGCACGGCGACCTCGATCGGGCTTTGGGAGTGGGTGCGGAGCGACCCTTCCGCCCTTCGCTATGTCGCCCTCTCCCCGGATGCCAAGGCCATGGCGCAAGATATCTTCCGCGCTCTCTGGGCATGGCTGGTCTGCGTGTTGGTCACAGTCGTCGTCAGCTTGTTGACCGAACCGCGTCCCTTGGCCGAGCTCAAGGATCTGGTTTACGGCGTTACTCCGCTGCCCGAGGAACACGATCAGCATTGGTATCAACGCCCGATCGTATGGGCCGGCGTGGTCATGGCGGTCTTCGTGGCATTGAACGTTATTTTCTGGTAGTGAGGGATCCAAAATGCGCGAGCCTATTTCTATCTGGTGGTTTGCCGGGCTGCTGCTGTCGATCTACGGCATCATCATTTTGGCGGCGGGTCTCTGGGAGTTGGCTCACCCGCTTTTGAATCCTCCTGTTTTGCATCAACTCCATGCCCCCATCTGGTGGGGCGGGCTGCTGGCTGTGGCCGGACTCTGGTATCTCATTCACTTTCGCCCGCGAAAAAGCGCGGGGCAAACGCATGCAAAGGATTAGTACGTATGGCCAAGCAGATGACCTTCGGCGTAATTGTAGGCAATCGCGGTTTTTTCCCCGATCACCTGGCGAAGACCGGCCGCGAAGAGATTCTCAAGGTTCTGAGCCAGGCCGGGGTGCGCGCCATCGCCCTCACCCCGGAAGAATCCAAGTTCGGAGCCGTCGAGACTCCCACGGAAGCGCGCCTGTGTGGCGATCTCTTCCGCAAGCATCGCGACGAGATTGATGGAGTGATTGTTACACTTCCCAATTTTGGCGAAGAGCGGGGCATAGTGGATGCCTTACGCCACTCTACGTTGAAGGTTCCCATTCTGGTCCAGGCCACTCCGGACCGCGCCGCGGACATGAAGATCTCTGATCGCCGCGACAGCTTCTGCGGGAAGATGTCCGCTTGTAACAACATGATGCAGTATGGCATTCCCTATTCCCTGACCGCGCAGCATACTGTGCAGCCCGATTCCGATGGCTTCCGCAAGGACCTGGCATGGTTCTCGTCTATCTGCCGGGTGGTGCGCGGCTTTACTAACTTGCGCATCGGCTCGCTGGGCGCCCGGCCGGCGGCCTTCAACACCGTACGCTATAGCGAGAAGCTGCTGGAGCGCAGCGGGATCTCCGTTGAGCCGCTGGATCTTTCGGAAGTTCTGGGCCGCATCGAGCGCCTCAAGGACAATGATGACGCTGTGCAGACCAGGCTGGCCGCCATCCAGGCCTATGTATCGACCAAAAACATTCCCCTCCCGGCGCTGCTCAAAATGTCCAAGCTGGGGGTGGTGATCGAGCACTGGATGCAGCAGACCTATTGCACGGTGAGCGCCATTCAGTGCTGGACGGCTCTCGAAGAATATTTCGGCGTCGTGCCTTGCACCGTGATGAGCATGATGAGCGATAACCTCCTGCCCAGCGCCTGTGAAGTGGATATTTGCGGAACCTTGAGTATGCACGCTCTGGCCCTTGCTTCCGAGACCCCCAGCGCGCTGCTGGATTGGAATAATAACTACGGTTCGGATCCCGACAAAGCTGTCTGCTTCCATTGCTCCAACCTGCCGAAGCACTTCTTCAACGACTTCATCATGGACTTTCAGGCGATCATCGCCGGCACGGTGGGAAAGGAGAACACCTTCGGCACTGTAGTCGGCAGAGTCAAAGCGGGCGCGATGACCTACCTGCGATTTTCCACCGATGATTTTCACGGCAAAATCCGCGGGTATGTGGGCCAAGGAGAGTTCACCAACGATCCGCTGGAAACCTTCGGCGGCGCCGGGGTGGTTAAGATTCCTCGTTTGCAAAAGCTTCTGCGCATGATCTGCGAGCAGGGCTTCGAGCATCATGTCGCCGCCAACTTCTCCCAGGTTGGCAGCGCGGTTCATGAGGCAGCCGTTCGTTATTTAGGCTGGGAGATGTACTCTCACGATCGGGAGTGAAGCTGGAACTGGTTTCATCTAGAACGAAACAAATTAGGGGCCATACCCCTGCTAAAGCAGGGGCTTCCACACACAGAAGGAGCAAGTCCGTGGCGATTGTCGCAGGAGTCGACTTTGGCACACTGAGCGTCCGCGTGACCCTGTTCGACAGTGCACGCGCCGCGAATGAAAAGGGCCACGGCGGATTGGGTACCGCGTCCGCCGAGTATCCCTTGAAGCGAAAGCGCGACGATCCCGATTTCGCCACCCAATCGCACCGCGACCAGATGGACGGACTGGTCCGCGCAATGCGCTCGGTTCTGGCCGCGACCGGTGTCCGGGGCGATCAGGTTGAAGCCCTGGCGCTCGATACCACCGGCTCGAGCGTGATTCCCGTAGGCGCGAACCTGGAGCCCCTGGACGACTACTATCTTTGGTGCGATCACCGCGCCACACGGGAAGCGCAGGAGATCACCGAGCTGGCTCACCGCGAGCACCTGGAAGCCATCGAGTGGTGCGGCGGGGTCTACTCGCACGAGTGGGGATTCGCCAAGCTGCTCCACTGGCTGAGGCATAATCCGGAAAAGCGCGACCGGCTGGTCAGCGCCTTTGAACATTGCGACATGGTGGCGGCAACACTCTGCGGCATTACCGACCACAAAAAGGTGAAGCGCAGTATCTGCGCCATGGGACATAAATGGCTGTGGAATCCCAAGTGGGGAGGCCTGCCGCCTCAGTCTTTCCTATCCAAAGTTGACCCGCTGCTGGATGGCATCCGCGGGAAGTTGGCGGGGGAGTACCATACCTCCGACGCGCTCGCCGGAGGCCTCTCTCAACAGTGGGCTGACACCATGGGGCTGCGCCCGGGTATTCCCATTCCGGTCGGCGCATTCGACGCCCACTGGGACGCCATCGGGGCCGGGTGCAAGCAAGGCGATGTGGTCAACGTGGTCGGCACCTCGACTTGCATCATGGCCATGGAGCCGAAGCCCATTCTGATTCCTGGAGTCTGCGGAGTAGTCCCGGGCAGCGTTCATCCTAAGTACACCGGCATCGAGGCGGGGCTCTCGGCCACCGGGGACATCTTCGAAGCGATCGCTCGCCGCGCCAACATGAAGATCGCCGATCTCAGCCGCGGCCTGGAAAAATATCGCGCCGGCCAAACAGGACTGCTTCGCCTTAGCTGGGACAATGGAGACCGCACGGTTCTGGTGAATTCCGAACTGGGCGGAATGACGCTGGGATGGAATCTGATCCACACCGCGCAAGATGAATTGTTCGCGGCCATCGAGGGGACCGCATTCCATACCCGAATCATTCTCGAAAGGATGGCGGAATATGGCACTCCGGTCGAGCGCGTGATCAATGCCGGCGGGGTGCCGCAGAACAATCCTGTCCTCAATCAGGTTTACGCCAATGTGCTGGGCAAACCGGTGCTGATTCCCGACGGCGTACCAACCAGTCTGGGGTCGGGTATTTTCGCTTTGCTCGCGGCTGGAGCCTTCTCCTCGGTGGAAGAGGCGCAGCAGGCGATGTGCCTACCGCACAAAATCTATAACCCGGAGCCGAACGCAGTGCCGGTCTATGAAGAGTTGTTTCAGCTTTACCGCAAGGTGTACTTTGCCTTTGGCAAGCGGGACGCGGAGGCGGCGACCATGGGCGATGTTTTGCCGGAGATCCGCGCCATCGCCGCGCGTCAGCTAAGGACCGACTAGCGAAGCAAATCGGGGGTCTTTTTCTGCGAACGGCAGGCGATCCGTTCTACCCACCCATGGGGATAAAAATCGGGTGAGGAAGCCTAGGTTGGCAATTACACCTAACTTTTTCATCTCGACCGGAGCGAAGCGGAGTGGAGAGATCTGCGGTTATGCCCAGGAGTAAACCGCAGATCTCCACTCCGCTTCGGTCGAGATGACAAAGTTGTGCGACGAAAACCGTTCTAGTCTTTCTGATGGAAGAACGTGTTGTTGATATTTGGCCAGAATTCCTTGAAGACGAAGGTTCCTCCGTCAATCAAAAGGTTGGTGGCCCATTTTTGATACGTCTTGGTGAATGTGCGCTCGCGGCTTGGATAGTAGAGCCCGGAAATACCAGCTGCTGCCCCCGCTCCTACAATTTCGGCGGCATTGAAGGTTTCACCCCCGCCGTCGCTGCGCGTGATTGCAATGCGTGAGAAGGAATACCCTAGGCGCTTTGCCGCATTACCCCTACCCAGCGTGTAATACCTGGTGTCTTCGTGCAAGGCCGCTGGGATGAGAAACTCTACCCAAAGATTTTCGTTAACCGTATCCGCGAATGTGTGCCAGTAGTACCGGCCATAGCCCACCGCGCCCTGGCGGAACTCGGGGTATGAATTGCGCGCTTGTGCGATCCCAGCCTGCATGCCTACGAAGATAAACGACGAATAATCAAAGCTGTCGAGCGTTGCGGTCTTGAACTTGTCCTTCACTGTCTGCGGCGGGAGATGCTGATCCGCGCTTACCGCACGGAAATTAGGAACGATAAATAGAATTCGCTTGGTTTGTTTTCCCGTGTTCGTGGACGCATTTGCCGCTGCCCCGCTTCCCGCTGGTGCGCCTGCCTGATTTCGATCGGTTTGCTGCTCTAACGCCGCACTGGGGTCATCGGGCAGCGCCGCATATTCTTGAGCCTCAGTTGCCGACGCGCTTGCCTGCTGCGCATCTGCTCTTGCTCCTGCAAAATAGAAAATTACCAACAAACAAATTGCCAAACGCTCCATACAAACCTCAAAGTTCATTTTTCGTTAGATTCGGTTCAAAGCCCTTACGCTCTAATGTATTCCCAGGGCGATCAAGCGGCGTTAGGTTACTGAGATGCAGGTGGCAGTCCTTTAGTCTCTGGGCCAAGGCGGCGGTTGTGGCTCGGCGTGGTTGTTACCTCGATGCGCGTGTTTCTCACAAAGACAACATTGTGGCCGCGCGCTATCCATAGATCGTAGAAAGAGAGCGCGGCTCCATAAATGCCTATGCCGGCGGCAACGTTCCGTGAAGTCGCCACTATGCCCACTACCCGGCCCACAATTCCGAAACCATTGGACGCCACAGCGCCGTGGCCGGCTCGGCTGCCGTCGTTATCGAAAGCCCGCCCGGCAAGCAGGGTCAGCGCCAGTGGTATGATGACCCGATTTTGCGATTTTGGTTGGATGCCGCCTTCGGAGTCGATCTGCAGATTTGCCGATTTATTTGAATCGACTCCGGCGAGGACGCCTTCAACCGGCTCGGAGAAGCCGCTGGGAAATCTCAACTCCCGGAAACTAAATCGTAGCTTCCCCTGGCGTCCAAAAGAACGAGCCGGTTTACTCTGTGTGATCTCACCTATTAGGAGGGAGCCTTCCGGAACCAGGAGGACGTGCCGGGCGTCAAAAATTGGCTGCGCGACGCGGGCTTGGAAAGTGTCGCCTGGCTTTTCCTTAGCGGAGCTGATCGTTTGCTCCAGATAGGCGTGCAGCCGCCACTCTTGCGCGGATTCCAAATGCGGATCGGCCACATCCGCCTTTTGACCTGCTGCTTGCTTGTCTTGTTCACCCACTGCCCGCTGGTTCTCATCATCCGGCGGACTCTTCTCGAGCGCGACGTCCAGGGGCTCGGCCAATTCAACCATCCAGGAGGTTCCGGTGTCGATCCTCTCCGGGTGATAGGGCAATTGCGTATAGATGAATTGAACCAGCCGGTCGCCTCGGCCCGGAGCGGTAAACACAGCGGCGGCATCTTTCAATCTTTGTTTCTCTTGAGCTATCTGGCGGTGGATGAATGAGCCTCTTTTTTTCGCCGGCGGGGGGGACAGGCGCAAGATCGGGACGCCATCCGTGGTGCGATGGCTCACAATCGGTTTAACCTCTCCGTCGGGGAGAACCAACCGGTCGAAGCGCACAACCGGGATGTGAAATGGCGTGAAATCTCCCCTGAGACGCGAACGAATCCGGCGGCTTCGGTCTGAATTGAGCCGGACTACGCTGCCGTAGAGCACGGATTTCGCGGGTATTGCGATCTGGTTGTCGACATAGACCGGATAAAGCAGGCGCCCTTCCAGGGGCTCCCCGTCCTTCATAGGAACGTGCCGAAGCAATTCGACGGAAAGTGGAGTTCCGGGAGGAACCTGGACAGATGTTGTTTGGCCATGGAGTAAAACTGGAAAGAGTGCTACAAATGACGCGAGGGCGAAAGAATGAACCGCCCATTGCATGCGCGCAGGACGGGCCCCCCGAATTTTGGCGCTTATTTGCTGTTTGACCATGCTTCGAGCGAGCGCAATCCGTGCAAGATGCTTAACGATTCGCATTCACATGTAAAATTAAAGGAACTCTACTAAATAAAAGCAGTCATAAACAATCTTAGACCGTTAAGATGTCTTTGTGAGGCGCCTATGCGAAACAAACTATTAACTGTTCCACGAGGGAAGAGGCAGCTTTCTGTACCGACTGCGGCAGAGATGCGCCTTCTCCAGATTTTATGGGACCGGCAGGAGGCCACAGTCGAGGATGTGGTGCAGGCGCATCCTGAAAAAGAACGGCCCAATTACAAGACTACCCAGACCTTGCTTCGAATCATGGAACAGAAGGGCTTTATTGAACATGAGAGCCGAGGCCGCGTCTTCGTCTTCACGCCGTTGGTTTCTCGCAAAACCATAGATCGCCTCTCTGTACAGGCTCTGGTATCGCGGAACTTTCGCGGCTCCTCGGCCGGGTTGCTGATCAATTTGCTGGAAGCCAGTCCCATTAAAAAGAAAGAGCTGGATGAAGTGGAAGCGTATATCCGGGAGTATCGTAAAAAGCACGACCTTGGGGATCTCGACCCCGGATAATGCAAGGGATGTTATGAATCCAGACCTTCTGCTTAGTATTGTGGCCGCGCTTGCGGGTTTTTTCTTAAAAACCACGCTTGCTTTCGCTGTATGTCTGGCCTTCAGCCGGCTCATCGATTCGCCCAACTCAAGGTTCCTGGTCTGGCTCGGCTTTCTCTATGGGGCGGGAGCGTATTGGCTCTGGCTGGCGAACGGCTTTCTAGCGGACAAGGTGGCACGCGGAATATCTGCAACTGTCGCGCACTCCTTAACTCAACCTGGGATTCACCCGGTGATTCCCGCCGCCGGCGCCTGGATTCCCGGAGCCTGGGTTCCCGGAGCCTGGATGATTCCCAGCTCATGGGCCTTTCCGCTCGGTATCGCGCTCCGTGCACTCGGCATCGCTTACCTGCTCGTCTTGAGCTACATTTTCCTCGCTCATCTTAAGCGGCAGCGGCAGCTTAAATGGGTGTTGGGCTTCTCCTCCAAGCCGCCGGTTGAACTGGAAGAAGCTTTTCAGCCGCTGGCGGATAGTCTGCATGTCAGGCGCTCAAGATTGCTGGTCTTGGCGGGAGCCACATCCCCGGCAACCTTCGGCTGGATTCGGCCAACCATCCTGCTGCCCGAGGTCTGCCTGGAACAGGATCGCTCCGACCTCGAAGATATTTTCCTCCATGAGCTGCACCATGTTCGCCGCTGCGATTTTGTCTGGAACGGATTGGCCGCCGCCTGCCGGGCGCTTCTTTTCTTTCATCCCGCGGCCTGGTATGCGCTCAGAAAAATGCAATTCGATCGCGAGCTCGCATGCGACCTTGCGGTTGTCTCCCACTCTCCAGGAAGAAGAGCGAAGTATGCGGAATGTCTCACTCGCTTCGCCCGGCTCAACCTGGCGCAAGGCGCCAGAACCTGGGGTGTGGATTTCGCGGCCTCCTCTGAACATCTGAAGGCTCGTGTTCACTCAATATTGAAAGGGTCGGAGAAGCCTCCGGTTTGGTTAGTTTGCTTGCGCGCCGCCTGCGGGCTGGCTCTCTTCGCCGGATTTATCGGTTTCGCGCCATCGATGGCGGTCCTGCTTTCATACGCGCCCCGGCAAATATCGCAACCGCAAATATCGCAGCCATCGTCCTCCATCATCGGCGATTCGGGAGCGGAGAATGGACGGAGAGCAGAGCGAAGAGTCCGGTCGGTGCGGCCGGCCGCCGCGGCGAGCACAGATCGAGCGCTTGCCAGCCCGGTCGAAGCCAGTCAGTTCCCGCAATCCGCGCTAGAACCGGACCACCAACAGGTTCAGGACACAGTATCAACACCAAAGCTCGTCCCCGGACTTATCCGCCGGCATTTGCCGCCAGGGGCCCGCGGCGCGGCCGGTAACAGCCGGGCCACGCAGCAATCCATCACTATCATAGATCCGGGATCGGCCGCCCAAGGCGGCAACAAAGCAAATCCCAGTCGCGGCGGCAAGAGCCTTCAACAATCGGTTCTTTTAGCCGGGGGTATCTACAAGCGATTGTCGGATGTCAAACCGGACAGATAAAACGGCTGTTCCCGATATCAGAAGAAAACGAAGAAAGTGCTGATAGCCAGGGCCGCGATGATAACAATGACCACGACTGCATAGAGTAAGTACGCAACCGGCAGGTCCTCATCGTCCGCTACCATCTGGAGTTCTCTAATCCCAAATCCGGCTTTGCACCAGCTTTCACCAGGAAACTGGGTATCCTATAGCGTTTTCACGATCGGTGTATCCCAAGAAACAACACTCCACGCTGGCGTTCCATCAAAGAACGCCTGCACATAGCCAACTGTCACCAGGACACAGTAATTGTGAAAACGCTATAGCCATGCCACAAATTTGTCATCTCGACCGGAGCGAAACAGGGGCCCCGCGGTTTACCCTCGCGAATACCATCCTCGGACATAATAGAGGGCCCGTATCTGGTGCGCTCTTTGCGCCAGATACGGGAGAATCCCACTGCGCTGCGCTCCGGCCGAGATGACAAATCAGGTGCGGTTGCCGATGAAGCCTACGCCGTTCCACGCCATAGACAGCTCGGCTACTTCCCAAGTCTTAACTAGTTAAGACACTATGTCAAGTGAAATCTGTAACTATCAAGACCTACGTCCGGCGGGCGGGTACATTGCGGCCTTCTCCATTGTTCAGGATCCAGAATGAGTTTGGTTCTCTTATCAGATCGAGAACGTCGTACAGCCTCTCTGTAGCTTCCGTCTCCGCGTCATCGGCCAACGAGAAAGTCCCGAAGTGAATGCCCATGGAAGAACCGGCGCCGAGAATGTTGTGAGCTTTCACCGCTTCCTCGGGATTCATGTGTATGGAACCCATAAACCATTCCGGCTGGTAGGCGCCTATCGGCAGCAGCGCAAGGCGCAGCTTCGGGAAGCGTTTGGAAATCGCTCTAAAGTGTTCGCCAAAACCGGTATCGCCCGCAAAGTAGATATCTCCCGGGCGATCTTGGGAGGGACTACATTCGATGAGCCAGCCACACCACAAAGTGCGGTTGCGGTCAAAGGGCGTTCGCGCTGAGAAATGCTGCGCAGGCACGCAGTGAATTCTGAACTGGTTCCAGGCATGGTGCTGCCACCAATCCAGCTCATATGCTTCTTCAAAGCCGATTTTCTTAAGGAGCTTCCCCACTCCCAAAGTGCAGAAGATGGCAGGCCGGTCCCGCTGCCACAGGCGGCGCAGCGTCGTGACGTCAAGATGATCGTAGTGATTATGGCTGATGAGGATGCAGTCTACATGAGGAAGATCCGCGAACCGGATACCGGGATCGCGATGCCGTTTTGGGCCCATCCACTGCACCGGGCTGGCGCGCTGGGACCACATCGGGTCGGTGATGAAATTTGAGCCCTCCGTCTGCAGCAACACAGTTGCATGGTTGACGAATGTGACGCGAAGGCTGTCTCCAGCCACTCTCGCGGGCGGTTTCTCGCCTGGCGGCGAAGCAATGAAGCTCCTCCAGGCTCCGGGCTGGCGGTGCGTTATCCATCGCAGGAAATCGCGGAAGCGCTGCGGCGCCACGCCGGGATTAAAGAATCTTCGGTGCCTATAATGCCCGAGCTGTGTCATCTGGCCGTGCCACTGGGTGCATTGAATATCGACCTTTGCCGGAAAGTGGATCCCATAGATATGCTTCTATCATGGGGAACACTGCGGGGCTGCCTGGCGGGTTGCAGGCACCGTCTTTGCCTAGGAAACCCGAAAGATCAGAAGCAGATTCCCTGCGGGAATGACAGACTAGAAAAGCAACTGCGAATACACCGCCTTTGCCTTTCTTTCTGTGAAAACAAGCTCGGCTTAGTAACCGAAAATTAACCCGTTCCGACAAGACGCCGTCGCAAAATCCGTGAGACAACGGTATGCGCCGAGACGGTTGACTTGCCTTAGGTGCTCTCGTCACGGCCCGGCCGCAAACCAGGGTAGTCCCCACAACGAAGTGCATCTCTGTTTCTTGCAAGCAAACGGTGAGCTTGCCCGCAGGCGCGCGACAAACCACCTTGTCATCCCCCCAAGCTAAAGATGGAGGTCCCCACTATGCACTGGAATCACGCTCTTCCAAGCACGGTTCTCGCGAGCGCTCTTGCCGCTGGCGCCCTCATCGCCGCACCCTCCGCCATCGCCCAGTTGAATAACGGTCAGCCACAAGTCCTCAGCACGGGGCAGCGAATTACACCGCTAGTTCCTCGCGGAGCCAGCTATGTGCAGCTGAACCCCGGATTGGCTAAAGCTCCGGATTACACGGTCGGACAGACGGTCTCAACGGTCGTCAGTCCCGACCATAAAACATTGCTCATCCTAACCAGCGGCTATAACCTCTGGTCGTACGCCTCCGGTGGCGGCAGCAACAGCGAGTTCGTTTTCGTCTTTGACATCTCCAGCGGTAACGCCGTGCAGAAGCAGGCGATTCCCGTACCTAACACGTATTCCGGCATTGTCTTCAATCCCAATGGCAAAGAGTTCTACGTCGCCGGCGGGAAGGACGACAATGTCCACCTTTACGCCCCGGTGAACGGTGTGCGGACGGAAGAGGCTAACAGCCCCATCGCGCTCGGGCACCTCGCGAACGCCAACTCCGCCACCGGAAATTATGGTGGACTTGGTCTGGAAACGGATCCCGCAGCGGCAGGAATTGCAGTTACGCAGGACGGAACGAAGCTGGTTGTCGCCGATTACGAGAACGATGCGATCAGCGTCCTCACCGCCGGCAAGTCGGGCTGGACAAAGACCGGTGAACTGGATCTCCGCCCCGGCGTCGAAGACCGGGCCAATGCAACCGGCACCCCAGGCGGCGAGTACCCCTTTTGGATCTGCATTAAAGCCAACGGCACTGCTTACATTTCGAGCATACGCGATCGCCAGATCGTGATTGCCGATATCAGCGGAACCCCTGTCGTAACCAGCCGCATCAAGCTCGACGGTCAACCCAACAAAATGGTGCTCAACGCCGCGCAAACCCGCCTTTATGTCGCCCAGGACAACAGCGACTCGGTCGCTGTGATCGACACCACCAGCAACTCGATGTTTGACGAAATCAAAGTAACCGCTCCGGTCTCCGTCTATCCCAACAAGAAAAACTATAAGGGGGCCAATCCAAACGACGTTGTGTTGTCGCCCGACGAGAAAACTCTCTACGTCAGCAATGGGGGTGAGAACGCCATCGCGGTCGTCAGCCTCAGCGGTGTAGCCGGCAACAGCTATGTCGCGGGCCTCATTCCCACAGGCTTCTACCCGAACTCGCTGAGCACCAGCAGCGACGGCAAGCTGCTTTACATTGTGAACGGCAAGAGCGCCAACGGGCCCAATCCGCAATTCTGCGACACTTCGGTCTCGACGGCGCCCTCAACCATCGCCTGCGATACGTCAAACCAGTATGATTTGCAGATCACCAAGGGCGGTTTTCAGACACTCCCCACGCCGACCGCCGGGGAACTCAGCAACCTGACCGAAGACGTAATCGCCAACGATCATTTCCTGAGAACGCTGACCCCGGATCAGCAGAGCACGATGGCGGCGCTGCACGCCAACATCCATCACATCATTTACATCGTCAAAGAAAACCGCACCTACGATCAAATCCTGGGCGACTTGGAAGTGGGTAACGGCGATCCCAGCATCGTTCAGTTTCCTGAAGCGAATACCCCAAACTTTCACGCCTTCGCCCGCAACTTCGTCGACCTCGATAACTTCTATGACACCTCGAACGTTAGCTTTGACGGCTGGGCCTGGTCGACTTCGGCCCGCACCACCGACGTTGTCGAAAAAGAGTACACAGTGAACTACGCCGGCCGCGGAGTCAGTTATGATTCCGAAGGCACAAACAGAAACGTGAATGTCGGTTACGCTGATCTATCCAAGCGCCAGGCGGCAGACCCGCTCATCGGCACCGATCCGAATCTGCTCCCCGGTGGTGGAAACGTTGCGGCGCCGGACAGCGCCGAGGGCGGCCAAGGAGAAGGCTATTTGTGGAACGCCGCGCTCAAGGCCGGCCTGACAGTTCGCGACTACGGGTTTTTCATCGACCTGGCGCGCTATAACCTGCCGGCTCCCTATACTTCGCTCAGCATCCCTGAGGACATCACTCCCTACGCCGACAAAGTGCAGGTCGCCTATTCCTCAAATAGAGTCCTGCGGAAATACACTGACAAATACTTCCGCGGCTTCGACAACACCTTCCCCGACTACTACCGCTTCACCGAATGGCAGCGCGAATTCAACCAGTACGTCAGCAATGGAAACCTCCCTAACCTGACGCTGCTTCGCCTCATGCACGACCACTTCGGCAACTTCACCACCGCGCTCAATGGCGTCAACACGCCGGAGGTCGAGATCGCGGACAACGATTACGCCGTTGGTCTGGTGGCCGATGCGGTCGCTCATAGCCCATACAAAAACGACACGCTGATCTTCGTGATCGAGGACGACTCGCAGGATGGTGGAGATCACGTGGATGCGCACCGCAGCACCGCCTTCATCATCGGCCCCTATGTCAAGCAGAACTTCGTCGACCCCACCCGGTACAACACCGTCAGTATGTTGCGCACGATGGAAGACATTCTGGGCATGCCTCACCTGAATCTGAACGATGCAAGCTCTGTTCCGATGGCCAATGCCTTCGACCTGAAGCAGACGACATGGAACTACACTGCGACGCCGTCAGCCTATCTCCAGCAGACCACGTTGCCCATCGATCCCAGCAAGTTCGCGAACACGGCGAATATGATCTGGCATCCACTGCACAACGCCGCCTGGTGGGCCCAGCAGACCAAAGGCATGGACTTCTCTGTCGAAGACCATCTCGACACGCCCAAGTTCAACCGCATTCTCTGGGAGGGAACCATGGGCAGCAGGCCGTATCCAACCTTCCGTTCGGGAATTGATCTGAGATCCAATCGAGCGCAATTGCTGAAGGAGTTCGATCACGCCCGGCAATCCGAGACCCAGTCCGAGAACCATGGATCGGCCGCCAACCATTCAGGCGGTGCTGCGAATTAGAGCTGCCTTGTTTTTTGATTGAAAGTGCAACAAATTTGTGGTCTCCCACCCTTCGCACGGAACAGCACCGTGCGAAGGATGGGGCACCCTCGTTTCGTGGTAGTTTTAGAATCCATATTTCGAAGGGTACGGCCTTCAGGCCTTAAGTAAGCGGTTGAAAAGTAGTTCGGCTTTAGCCGCTGAGGGATCATTTCTTAGCTTCGCGAGCCTGCGCTAAGCTCCGACAGGGTTCCAACCTTCTAGAGGTCGCACGCCGGCCTTCCCTGGTTGAGTCTCTCCCTTTCAACAAATGCCGGGTGCCCCATATCTGACGCGCTATTTGCGTCAGATGTGGGAAACCACAGAATCTCGATCGACTGTGCGCCGGGCGCGCTGTCCTTCTTCTCCGTCTTTGTTTTTCTTTCTGTCATTCCCTACGGGAATGACAGAAAGAAAAACAAAACCGAAATCGAGCCCGATTTCGGCTAAACGGCTTATCTTACTGTCATGGGCCTGCGGCGCACCCAAGTTGCGGTTCCCGCCTTCTGGTGCAAAGGACATCTATGCCGACCGTGAAAGTCGTCCTCACCTCCATGCTTCTGTTGTTGCCGCTGCCGCGCATCGCCTTGGCGCAAATCACCGGGGACATCCCTCCGGGTGCCACCCCGATTGAGATTCGCGTACACGCCCGCCCCGCTTCGTCCACTCCCATTCCGCAGACCATCTTCGGCAGCTTCCTGGAGCCGATCGACAACTCCACCTATGGCGGCTTGTGGGCGGAGGTGCTGGAGAATCCATCTTTCGAGCCGGGTCTATGGACTGCGCCCAACGTTGCCAGGATGATTCACGACCAGCCAGAACTGGCGCGCGCCTCGCAGTCTCGATCTGCCGCTGCCTTGGGCTCCTCTATATCCTGCACAGGGCAACCGATATGAGCCCGACCGCGGAGATGCCGCCAACTCCAATCAGTCGCTGCTCATCATGGCGCTCCCGCAAGGCGAAGCGCACCAGGGCGAAGTGGGCATCCGTCAGCGTGTTTATCTGCCCGTGCGCCGCGAGCTTGAGTACCAGGGCAGCCTCTGGGTCAAGCACGTGGCTGGACCGGTAACCCTCGACGTCTCTCTGCGTGAGCGGGACCATCCGGAAAACGTCCTGGCGCATGCGCTCATTACCGCGGCAAATGGAGAGTGGACGAAGTATCCCTTCAGCTTGCAACTCAAGCCAAACCAGTTGCAGCCGCTTGAGCCGGCTGACTTTGTAATTGCATTCAGCAACGATGCGCGCGCTCTGATCGATCAGGTTTCGCTGATGCCGGCCGACAATGTGGACGGCATGGACCCCGACGTGCTTCGGCTGGCGAAGGATCTTCATTCGCCTTTAATCCGCTTTGGGGGCAATTTCACCTCGTCCTATCACTGGCGCGACGGAGTCGGTCCGCTGCACAAGCGGGTGAGCATGCTCAATCTGGCGTGGGGCATACCGGAGTACAACACCTTTGGCACGGATGAATTTCTTCGCTTCTGCCAGTTGATCGGCGCGCAGCCGCAGATCGCGCTCAATCTTGGCTCGGGTACCCCTGAGGAGGCGGCCGGCTGGGTGCGCTATGTCAATCAGCACTGGGGCAATCACCAGGGCGGTCTGCTATGGGAGTTGGGCAACGAACTGTGGGGCAACTGGAACATGGGCTATCCCTCGCTCGAACAGATAGGCGAGCGTACCTCACGCTTCAGTCAAGCCATCCGCGGAGAGGACCCTAAGGCCAGGCTGATCGCCACGGGCGCCGACGAGGACCACTATCAGGATTGGAACGCACAACAGTTAGCCACAGCTCCAGATACATTCGACTACATCTCCACCCATTTTGTAGTGCGCACCGGCTCGGTCCAGCTCCACGATCCGTCGAACGACTTTCTTGCCTTGGCTGACTTCGCGCTGCCTGTGGGACTAGGCGGCCGTCTTAAGGAGATGACGCAGCAGATCCGGCAAAGCAGCCACAAGGGCGCGAAGATTGCCTTCACCGAATGGCTCTTCGCGGGCAGAGGCGGAGCTGCTCCCAGTTTTTCCAACATGGGAGGAGCGATCGATACAGCGGGATTCCTCGATATGCTGATGCAGAATGCAGCCATCGTACCCATCTCCGATATGACGGGGATTATTGATTTCGCCGGCATCTCCAAGGAGCGTGGCCAAGCCTATGGAGCGCCCGGCTACTGGGTGCTGCGCATGTACGCCAATGAGCGTCCGGCGCGGCTGCTGCCGGTGGAAGACGCGTCACCGGTCTATTCCGTCGAGCATGGATCGACCCGGCTGCCCGAGATCGGCAATGTTCCCTGGCTGGAGGTGGTGGCCGCCCAGGGATCGGCTCCGGATCGGCTGGTGCTCTTCTGTGTCAACCGCAGTCTCACGCGCGACCTGCGGACAAGCATCGTGCTCGATGGCTTCACACCTAAAACCGCGGCTCAGGTAAAGACGCTCGCCGCGCGCAGCATCTATTCCGAAAACGACGCCATGAATCCCGAGGCGGTGACGCCCCGCACAAGCCAGGTGAGCGCGGCAGACACCTTCTCCTACACTTTTCCCCATGCCAGCGTGGTGATCATCGAACTTCAGCGCAAGTAGGATTAACTTTTAGTCTTTAAGCTCCTCTTTCAGCAAATCTAGGGTGCCCCATATCTGACGAGTCTTTTTGCGTCAGATATGGGATTCCACAAATTTCGATGGACAGTGTCCTCATCATGCGGTCTTTGCACGCAGGGGTGAAAGACGGCTGCTCGTTACACCATACAGGATGATGAAATTCGGAAACATCGGCCGCGAAACGAGTCCCGCGGGGACGGGCACGAAAATAGCCCAGCACGCCAGTGCTGGGTTCCCTTCAGCAAAGCAAGTCGAGTCTCGAAGGGACGACTGATAAATATCGGGGTAAGTTTCTGCGGCTTTTTTGGGTGATCCTCGGGCCGGAAGAACGATTCATCCGCCCCTGCGGGACTTTGACGACCGATCGTCACATCCTCCGAGCCTTTCCGCAACCCGTCGAAGCAATTCACCATATTTCTGTCTCCTTCAGAACTTGTATTGTTACAAAACCATAAACGGTTAGCCTCAAAAAATATCATCGGTTCACAGCTCTTTATTGATGCTGTCCAAAACTGTTGCATTTGTGCTGTTCTAGTGCTACCAGTCATGCCATACTGTCCCGTCCCTCTTTCGCAACAGGATTGAGGCCTTTCTCAGCAAAGCCGCCCCAGCTCGCGGGACTTGCTGACAGACTGGGAGGCAACGAGTGCAATCTTCGACCGCCATTGCAGCGCAGACTTCCGTTCCGGTGATTCCTACCTTTACCGGGGGCCTTCCTTTTCTTGGACATGCACTTGAGTTCAGACGGAACCCAGTCGCGTTCTTGCAGCGCGGGCAGGAGCAGTTCGGGGCAATCTTCCGCTTCTTCCTCGCCGGCCGGTATGTCTATCTATTGACAGGCACGCGAGCCCACGAATGGTTTTTCAAGGCTTCCGACGCCGAGCGCAGCCAGAAGGATCTCTACCAATTCACCGTTCCCATCTTCGGGAAAGGTGTCGCTTACGATGTAACGCCGGAGCTGATGGGCGAACAGATACAACTGTTGTATCCGGCCTTCCGCGAAAAGCGGATGCAGCAGTATGCAAGCTTGATCGCAGACGAAGTACATAGACACATACGCTCTTGGGGGGATGAGGGCGAGGTCGATCTGCTATCGACCTTGAATGAGCTTTCCACCGCCTGCGCGACGCGCTGCCTCATCGGGAGGGAATTCCGGGAGAGATTCTCTTCGCAGTTCGCCAGCCTTTATCGGGACCTGCAGGCAGGGGTAAATCTCATTGCTTTTGCCAAGCCCTATTGGCCTTTGCCGCAGATGCGCCGGCGCGACCGAGCCCGGCGGCAGTTGGCCGCCATTATCGCGCCGCTCATCGCGGATAGGCGGCCATCCGGGATCGAGCATGAAGATTTCCTGGATACTTTACTTGCGGCTCGCTACTCCAATGGCAATGTGCTGGACGACGAAACAATCCTTGGTATTTTGTTGACACTCGTATTTGCCGGCCAGCACACCACCGGGGTTCTCGCCACCTGGACGGGCATTTTGCTGCTCCAGCAGCCCCGCTACCTGCTGTCGGTGTCGGAAGAGCAACATCGCGTTATGCCTACCGAAGACATTATGCTTTCTTCCTTGAAGAATCTAAGTCTACTTGAAAATGCAATCAAAGAAGCCGAGCGTCTATATCCGCCGATCATTATGCTGATGCGGACGTCTCTCTGTGATCTCACGTTTGAGGATCGGACGATACCGGCCGGAAGCATGATCATGGTTTCTCCGGCAGTTTCCGGCCGCCTGCGCGGAATATTTGAAAATCCCCAGCAGTACGATCCCGGCCGCTACGCAGCCGGGCGCGAAGAAGACCGCCGAATCAAGTACGCCTTGATCGGTTTCGGAGGCGGGAAACATCGCTGCATCGGCCTCCAGCTCGCTTATCAGGAAATCAAGGTGATCTGGAGTGTTCTGCTGCGGCATTTCGACTTACAACTGATGCAAGCGTCCTATCGGCCGGATTACTCCACCTTAATTGTAGGTCCACTGGCGCCCTGCACAGTCAAGTACAGGCGCAAGCTGCAGCATTGAGATGACTCGTTCGGGAGAGTGAATCGGGAATGCTCGGTGTCTCGCAAATTGCGAATGATAGCAAACCGTCAGCGGGGCAGGCTGATTTTGTTGATACCGCCCGAGCGTCGCTGGCCTATTTCTCTCAAACTCAATGGCCGAATGGGTCATGGGAGGGGGAGATGGTCTGGTCGCCGATGATCCTCGCCCAATATGTCATCGTACGCACCGTAATCGGGGACCGGGTCGAAGATCCTCTGCGCGACGCCATCGTTGTTCACTTCCAGGCGACACGGCGGCAGTCATGCGGTTGGGGATTTCATCCCGAGTCCGGCCCCTATGTCTTTGTCACCACGCTCGCATACATTGCTCTACGGCTTATTGGGTTACATCCCGATGACCCGCTCATAGAGCCCGCTCGCAGGTGGTTGCGGGACCAGGAGCCGGATGGTGTGTTGTCGGTTCCCAACTGGGGCAAGTTCTGGCTATCCATGTTGGGACTTTACGAGTACGAAGGAGTTAATCCTCTATCTCCCGAAATTGTCCTATTGCCGCATCGGTGGTCCGTTCATCCCGACCATTGGCAGGCCCATACCCGATACACGTTTTTCGCGATGAGCTTTCTCTATGGTCGCAGGTTTCGCGTCTCTTTGGGGCCAATCCAAGCGGAATTACGTCGCGAGCTCTACGGACAGGAGTTCAAGCAGATACGGTTCGCCGGCTACCGGCACTCATTAGCGGAAACGGACGCATTTGCTCCACCTTCGCGGCTGATGAAGTTCCTGTTCGCTTGCCTGGATCTATTCGAACGCTGCCGCGTTGCAATACCGGGAGCGAGAAGGCTACGTCAAAAGGCCCTCGAAAAGTGTTTGTTACGGATTACAACCGAACAGCACACAAGCCGGTACCAAACATTATCTCCAGTAAACGGATTGTTGAATGTGCTCGTTTTCCACTCCCAAGGTGACTCCGATGAAAGCCGGAGTTTGGCCGGCGTTGAACTTTACCGGTGGGAAGATGCCGAAAATGGAGTTCGCTATGCAGGTACTCGGTCGAGCGTCTGGGATACGGCGTTGGTGATGCAGGCCTGTTTGGAATCTCCGCAGATCTCAGACGAGATCGATTCGGCCCTGGTTCGCGCCTACAGCTACCTCCAGGAAAACCAGATCGACAAAGAACTTGATGGATGGCCCATCGAGGATCGGGATACGGTGCTTGGGGGATGGTGTTTTGGATCTGCAGCGCACGCCTGGCCGGTAAGTGACTGCACGGCCGAAGCCTTATGCGCGATTTTGGCGGCTCATGAGCGCCTGCAGCAACAGGGAAAAGAAAGCCGGATGTCACAACAGCGATTGGAGCAAGCTGTCTCCTTCGTTTTGTCACGGCAGAACGCTGATGGAGGATTCTCCAGCTTCGAGCGTCAACGCGCCGGCCCTTGGCTGGAGAAGTTGAACTCATCGGAAATATTTGGGGATTCCGGCATCCGTGAGCGCTCCTATGCGGAGTGCACGGGATCCTGCCTTAAAGCGCTCAGGAAATTTGAGAAGGCATATCCTGGCCGGCTGACCACGGTGATACAAGCCGCCATCGAACGAGGTCGAGATTTCCTGATCCGGCGGCAGCGCGCCGATGGCTCATACAACGCATCCTGGGGCATCAACTTTACCTATGCGGCGTTCTTTGTCGCCGAGGGACTCATTGCGGCCAATGTTTCTCCCCGCCACCCTTCCCGCGGAGCGCTTGTGCAGTGGCTCCTCCGGACACAGCTGCCGGATGGAGGCTGGGGTGAGCACTATTCAAGCTGCATGAATGGCGACTACACGCCCTTGAAGAGCAGCCGCGTCGTCATGACTGCCTGGGCGGCGCTGGCTCTGCTTTCATTGGACGGCGCCAAAAATCAAGCTGTCCGGCGAGCTGTTGCTTGGCTGCAAACCCGGCAACAGAGCGACGGATCCTGGCCTCGCGAGGGAGTGAACGGTGTCTTCTCTCAATCGGCATTGCTCGATTACCGCCTGTATCAGGATTACTTTGCACTCTGGGCAATCACACGTTTCCTTCGCATGAGTACGTCTCAATAACCTGGACGGGAGGAGCAAGATGAGGGTGCTGGATTGTTCCGACGTAGTTATCGCAGGTGGGGGAATTGCCGGCCTCACCGCTGCTGCGGCGTTGAGTAAAATCGGCTACCGGATCATGCTCGTCGAGCCTGGTATGACGATGGAGCGGCGATTGGCGGGAGAGATGATTCATCCTATGGGAGTGATGGCGCTGAAACAGATCGGATTTTGGCAGGCGCTCGAACGGCTGAATCCAACGAGAATTTGCGGCTTCGCAATATCCGTTGGAAAACTGAACGGAGCGCCCTCCGCATCGCCTAAGGCCGCTCACACCCTCTCCTACACCGAAGCCCATGGTCTGCAAGAGCAAGGAATCGCGCTGCGGCATGGAATCCTCAGAGATACGCTGACGGAGACGGTCATGAATTTACCCAACGTGACTGTGCTGGCCGGATGGCGCCTCCAGGGTCTCGATCTCGATCATCCGGACTACGCAGTTGCGCGCGTGGGGAACTCTCAACAAAGCAGAACGATTCGATGCAGCCTTGTGATCGCGGCTGATGGCCCGTCCTCCGCAACCCGCCGCATGGCCGGTATCACGGTCGAGCGCAAATGCTTATCCAATATGGTTGGCTACATAGTAAGAGATGCGGAGCTGCCGCTGCTCAATTACGCTCACCTGTTTTTAGGTGGTTCCGGTCCCATCTTCGCCTGTCCAATTGGAAATCATTCCGTGCGTCTCCTGTTTGACGGGCCGTTGAAGGCAACCAATCCTGAGCTGGTCAATCACTGTCATTTGCATCTTGCTCTGCTGCCGCTGCCATTCCGGTTGGCGGCGAAAAAGACGATCGACACCGAGCAGCCTCAGATTGCCGTCAATCAATCGGTAACTCCTGGCACGGTGGCCCATGGAAGGGTTGCCCTGGTTGGCGATGCCGGGGGATGTTGTCACCCCGTGACCGCATCCGGGTTGACCAATTGCGCGCGTGACGCGCTGAGGCTGCGGGATGCCCTGCTCGAAGCCCCGGACAATATACCGGCGGCAGTGGCGAATTACCGCAAGCGCAGAGTACAGACGCAGCGGACGAGATCGGCCCTGGCTGGCGCCGTCTATGACGTAAGTTGCGCGCAAGCCCCGGAGCTCAGCATCCTACAAGCGGGCCTTTTTAAGTATTGGGAGCACAGGAGTGCGCGGACAGCGTCGATCGAACTTCTGTCAACGCTCGAAGAGCGAATGATCGTCTTTTCTAAAGAGTGGTCTCGCATACTTCTATTTGGCGCGAGCGTACACGCCTACGAGAGCGTATGCGAGAGGCAGTTTTCATTCTCAAAACAGAGCCAGGTGGCTGTCGGCTTCTCCCGTTTGCTCCTTCGTCACGCAAAATCCGTGGTAGGAGTACGGGCGGCCTGAAGACGGTCGCTGCCGGGTGCCCCACGTCCGGATTTTCGGACGTGAGATTTTAAGGCTCCAAACCCTTCCACAAATCCAGGGTGGTCTGTCAAGAAAAGAAGAGGAGAGCGGGTGCTGCAATCGCGGGTACCCCATGTCCGGATTTTCGGACGTGGGATTTTGAGGATCCAAACCCCTCCACAAATCCAGGGTGGTCTGTCAAGAAAAGAAGAGGAGAGCGGTGCTGCAATCGCGGGTGCCCCATGTCCGGATTTTCGGACGTGGGATTTAAGGATCCAAACCCCTCCACTAATCCAGGGTGCCCCATATCTGGCGCGCTCTTTGCGCCAGATGTGGGAAACCACAAACCTCCACAGCGGGACGGGCCAAAATGCTCGATCTACCAGTTAAGCTTAAGCCCGAACTGAATTTCTCTCGCCGAAGTACTTGTCGCCGTGAGCAGGCCAGCCGACCCGGTCGGTGCGCCGGTCGAGTCAAAGACATCCGTGTTGGACGGCAAAGCAAAATTAGGATGATTGAGTGCGTTGAACATCTCTGCCCGAAACTGAAGATCGAACCACTCCGGCTGTCCGGGAAAACGGATCGCCCTGAAGAGTGAAGCGTCAAGAGTTTCAGTTCCGGGTCCGATTAGAATGTTGCGGCCCGAATCCCCCAGCCGAAGAGGTGCGGGCACAGCAAAACATTGGGTCTTGACATAATTTCTGACGTTCCCAGGGTTTATGAGCGTGTTGCATCCCGGGTTTGTAAGTCGATCCGGGTAGTCTTGGAGACCGCCGCTGCCCAGTGGATCGCCATCGGATCCGTAGGTAGCGGTGTACGGGTTTCCGCTGCTCACGCGAAATATTCCATTGATCTGCCAGCCGTTTACCAGGGGGCTTACTCCCTTCGCGGCGGCTATCCTGGGAATCTGCCAGGTAGAACTCAGGACGAATATCTTGCCGGCATTGAAATCGGAGAGCCCACGGGATCGGCTCACATCGAAGAATGGCGGGTTCGAGATAGAGTTGCTAAACGCGTCGGAAGCTATACTCCCGGAAGAAGTATCTATGCTCTTGCCCCAGGTAAAGGAGGCCTGAAAGTGGAGCTGCCTCTTGACTCTTCCCATGAGGCTGAATTCGAGTGCGTTATACGCCGAGTGCCCTGTCCACATCAGCCCGCGGATCGTGCCAAAGTTGGGATTGAGAATAGTTCCACTGCCGACGGGCGACGGCCAGAAAAAGCCGCCCGCAGTCGATGTCGGCAAGACAATGTCGAACTGATCGGAGTAGTAAGGCTGATGGATGCCGCGCGAACCGACGTATGTGATGATGCCTGTGAGACCCGGCGTGAGCGTTTGTTGAAGATCCAGGTGCCATTCCATGATGTAGTTACGCTTCGGATTTGGCTGAACATATGCGGCGCCCAGAGATGTTGGTCCCAGCAGCGAAGCGGCCCCTGTATAAAACGACCCGGCTGGCAACGCGTTGCCTTGTACTGTACCCTGGACTGCGAACGGGGCGGCTGAAGCAATCGGCAGGGTGAATTCATAGAGGAGTGGAAGCACGTCATAGATGCCGAAGGCGCCGCGCAAGGCGGTCACCCCTCGACGGGTCGGATCCCACGCAAACCCCGCCCGTGGCTCGAAATTCCTTGTTGTCGGATTTTGAAAGTATGGGTTGTCCACATGCTGCGAGGGATCGGAAAGGTTCCTCAGAGCTGACAGCCGTCCATTGGTTTCGGTCGGCACCGTTGTCATCTCGTAACGCAAACCCAGGTTGAAGGTCAAATTGGGAACGACCCGCCAATCGTCCTGGATATATCCGCCCACCAGCGTTTGCCGCGCATTTCTAGTGGGAATTGAACTCGGAAGCGAGGCACTGAACTGATGGGGCTTATTGGTCAGAAAGGCGCTCAAGGAGCCGAAAGCAAATTGACCGTTTGGGGTAGAAGGCGAGAAGCTGTTTAGCTGCATCTTCTCGAAAGCGAAGCCAAACTTTATGGAATGGAGGCCCTTGGTAAAAAAGGCATCATCATAAAGCTGATAGGATGTCCAGGCATATTGATCGCCTGTTGCGCCCAGCCCTCCGGTAAGCCGGGTAATTCCCGAAACGGTAATCTCAGCGGCATTCCTCCCTGGCAAAGCGCCATAGGATGGGTCGGCGGCAGCCGGGATGAGCGCGGCCTGTGTTTGATCGTTCGATGCGGTTTCGCGGTTAAGGCCTATTCGCAGTGAATTGACCAGGTTCTGACTGAAAGTGTGGCTCTCCTCAAGAGTTGCGATTTGCCTTGCGGTTGTGCTGCCGAATAGGACGTCATTGAGTCCATCGGGGTAAGTATACGGCGTTTTGTCATACATGTAGCTTCCATAGATCGAATCGTTGGAAGAGAACCGATGATCGATTCTGCCTATGCCAAAATTCTCAGTTGCGACCTGTTGGCCGCCAAAGCTGTATAACCCGGTGTTGCCGTTCGCAGTCGCGACCAATCCATCATTGGGCAGGGGCCAAAAGGTCAGATATCTGGCGGCAGACGGGTCGACCTTGATGGTCGTGGTTGTGCCGTCGCTATTGCCAAGTAATCCATTGCGTGCGTTTGCGGACGGCACAATGGCCACCGTGCTTACGCTTTGCGATTGCCGCAGTCCTTCGTAATTAACAAAGAAGAAGGTACTGTCTTTGCCGATTGGCCCACCAAGGGAGGCGCCGAACTGATTGCGCTTAAAAGGTGGGTTATCGCCGGTGCTGAAGTAATCCCGGGCATCGAGCGCGCTATTTCGTATGAACTCGTACAATTCACCGTGTAGTTGGTTGGTGCCCGATCGCGTAGTGGCATTGATTATGCCTCCCGCGGTTTTTCCATACTCTGCTGGAGCGTTGCTGGTGATCACGGAGAATCCTTCCACAGCGTCAACGCCCAAGTTTCCCCCCAGGACGCTTCCAGGGCCGCCATTCGCATAGTCGTTCAGGCTTACGCCGTCAAAGCGATAGTTATTCTGCTGCGGCCGGGCTCCGGATACGGCTAGCTGGTTGCCAAAGCCACGATTGCCTCGATCGCCGCCGGTCACAAACGTCGGTTGAGTTACGATTGAGCTCACTCCGGGTTGGAGAGTAGCTAAGTCGGTCCAGCTCCGGCCGTTCAGTGGCAGGTCGCGAATGACTTGTCCGGTTACCTGGGCGCTTAGGTCGGAGGTGACCAGAGGAAGCTGATAAGTGTCTGAAGAAACACTCACAACCTCGGTGTTTGCCGCTCCAACCGGCAACTTTAGGTCGACGATCCGCTGTGCTCCGACAGAGATGATCACCCCCAAGGTCTGCATCGTCTTAAAGCCTGGCGCAGAACCTGAAACGGTATATGTCCCGGGGAGGAGGTTTGGCGCTGAATATGAACCGTCGTGGTTTGTAGTGACAAGCCTGTCGACCTTCGTCTCGTCATTTTGTACCGACACCTGGCCATCGGCTATAGCGGCGCCTGCGGCGTCGGTCAATACACCAACCACCGCTCCTCCGACAACCTGAGCCCTCGCTTGACCGCATAATGATAGCCAGCACAATATGCCGGGCAAGCAGAAGATAGCTGTAAAGCGACTCCGGAGTCTCAGGTGACACATGCTATTCAATCCCTTTGCGACTGGAGATTACGAGGTGGTCAGGGCGGCCTTGAACGGGGGAATAACAAAAGAAAGACTGCGGCCGACCGTATTGAAGCTGAGCTCACAACTTATGTAACGTCCTGCTTGCTCAATATAGGATTGAGGTATATCGGGCGAAGTGACGGCAGCGCAAATTTCTGGTTAATCCGTGTTCATCAGATACTCAGAAAACACTCAGAAAGTACTCAGGAAATACTAAGCTACAAAGAATACATTAGTATCGCGACCCAATGCGGGTGCCTGGCTCTTTTGCTTATAGATCTGGAATCGTCTCTATAACTGTTACTGTGCCGTTTGTCATGGCTAGTATTCGCACTTGCCTTTCTTTCTGTCATTCCCGCAGGGAATGACAGAAAGAAAAGACGGGCCCGCCGCTCCCAAATTCGCAGCCGCTTACGACACGATTGCGGAGTTGATTAGAACGACATCGGTCGGCGGAAACTTTTGGTTCTTGAAGCCTCTTTTTCAACAAATCCTGGGTGCCCCATATCTGACGCGTTCTTTGCGTCAGATGTGGGATTCCATAAATCTCGATGAGAGTGTTCTAATCACACCGGCTGTGCCAAGGATTGCTTATAGCTCGGGAAAAAAGACCCAGGCTAGCTTCGCGAGCCTGGGGCACCCGGTTCTGCATCAGGGACGAAGAGGCACCAGTTTGCGCCGTAGGGCCGGCTGAGATATGTCACAGAATTAGCGCAAAGTTGAGAATGATTCAGCAGTCTCTGCGGGACTCAATGCGACGAGCTACGAGAAGCTGATGCTCCTGGGGTAGCGGGCTTTACGTTGTCTGCCGCTTGGAGCAGTCCGGTTACATCTCCTTGGTTCAGCTCATACAAGGATGTCCCGTCTTCACGTTTTGCGATGTAGTTCTTGCCGGATTTCGCAATCATCACTTTCTCGACATCCTTACCGTTCTGCGAGGCGACAGTCGCAGTGATCTCAGGCTTGCTGAAACCGGAGCTAACGAATTTGCTGGCAGAAAGCCCGCGGAGCTTTGAAACTAGTGAGTCCACGCTGCCGGCATCCATCTTCTTCCCGTCCGACAACCAGTCCTTGCCGTTCCAGATGAGAAGCCACGCTTTCGCATTATTGTGCAACTCGATCCTGTTCGGCTGGTTATAGCTGAAATCGAATAGCCCCTTCTTGCGGAAATCGTCAAGGTTCTTGTTGAGAGCATCTCCCAGACTGGAGTCCACCTTGTAATCGCCTTTTACCAGACTCGATGCCGCATAGTAGGTATCCTTGTTCTTCCGCACCTGGAGCGTCTGCGAACCCGAATCGTCCGTGAGCTTCGCAACCGCTACCGGCGTGGCATGAGCAAATACCTTCTCGCTGTCGCTCGTGCCTGCTCCGCCCAGATCCATTCTGGCGTCCGTTATGTGATTCACCAGATCTTCGACCGCAAAACTGTCTGTGCGCAGCGGCCCCGGCTTCAATATCTCCCATCCGCTTTTGCTGCGGCCAAATACGATGTCTTCATGGTTCCTGGTGAATTCCAGGCGGTTGACCTTGTCCGTGTTCACCGGCAGCAGCCGTTTGTCACGCAGGTCATTCAGGCTCTTGTCCAGGCTGCTCTTGTTGAAACTGGGGGTTAGAAATACCTTTGGATTGCCCGCAACTATTGCATAGACGGCATCCCCCGTGGGCGCCGCGTCGCCAAAATCAAGCCTTTGTGTCTTATGATCCTTCTCCGTAACATCCACTTCAAAGGCCGGCTGCTTCAGCCCATACTGCTGCAGGTTGACGGCTTTATCTTCGATTACTCGCTGCGAGTCAAGCGAGGACAGGCTGGAAAGCATGCCTGAGACCGTATCCTGGTCGGCGTTGTATTGTTCAGGCGCGGTAATCTTCCACTTATCTGTCCCGCTCTTTTCGAGAGTAATCGGCTTTGAACTCTGCTCTTTGAGCGTGACGCTGGTAATCGCCGGCTGGTCGATGTTCAGGATTGGCGGCGAGGTGACTGCCGCCGCTGCGCTCTTTGTGGACAACTTATGATGTCCCGACCAATAAAGGGCGCCGCCGAGCGCACAGAGAACGATAGCTGCAATAACCGGGCCGCGGAAGTTCATAGCACGAGTCGCGATACGGCTCGAATGAGCCGCGTCGAATTTGTTATCTCCTCTTCCACCACACAAGACCGCCCATGGCGACCACCACCAGAGGAAGCACAAACTGGCTGGTCGCCCGCACCATAGTCAACTGCGCTCGGGTCATGGTGAGCCGCTGGTCCTCCGGCGGCTTGGGGTGGATTGATATCAGAATCCTCATCGGAAGAAAGCCAGTTGATCGCATTCAATGCCAGATCGCTGTTGCCGTTGAAGTTGAGGAACCGGTTGCTGGCCCAGGTGGCGCTGCCTATCACCACGAACCGTCCCTGGGAGTTGGCTTTACCCGTGTCGTAGGTGCCGGCAGCCGCAATCGTGAACGGTCCCTTTTCGTTTTGCGAATCGTTGACTTTCACCGCCGGTGAACTGAGATTTGTGGTCGCAAAACTGCTGTTCGACGTAGCGAAGAGTTTCTGGACGCTGGTCTTGCTGGTGTTCTTGATCGTCATCGATCGGGAGAGAGGAAAGCCGGTCGCGCTTCCTCGCATGTCGCTCACGATGGGCTGCGAACTGTAGCTGGTCACCAGCGCTACCTGCGGACCGAGACCGACCATCTGCCCGATGGGATTCAGATCGAGGATCAGATCTTTGTTCATGGTCACCCCCCAGCCATCGAGCAGATTGACTAGAGCGGCATTGTCGGCAATCTCCGAACGCCCTGCGCTCAGGGGTGGATCCAGCATGAAGAGAGCGCGGCCGCCGCCTTGAATGTATTTCCCGATGGCGTCCACCTCAGGTTGTTCGTAGTCGTGTGTCGGGCCGGCAACCACCAGCGTCGTACAGTCGCTCGGCACTTCGGCCTTCTGTAGCAAATCGATGGATTTGGCCTGATAGCCTTCCCCCGACAGAAGGCTGTTCAGCCGCGAGAGGCCATCGCGGCCGCTGTCGTCAATCTGGTGCTCTCCGCTCCCGCTCACGAAGCAGACAGTGCGTGCACCGCCTTTAATATCGCGGATAAAGGCGCCTGTGATGCCTTCTTCTGTCAGGCTCTTCGCCTGTTCTTTTTTCGACCCAATCTGCACCATCGCGGTGCCGAGATCCCGGATACCATCCGCCCGGGCCAGTTGCGGCTCCTTGTCCGGATCTACATACTGCACATGTATCTTAGGCGAGAGGTTCGCGTATTCGTCGAGCAGGTCTTTTCCCGCCCGGAATTGCGTGCTTTGATTGAAGTACGTGATGGTTGCGTTCTGCTTCAGGCCCTTGATAAGCTTGGCCGTCTGCGGGGAAAGGCTGTAACGCTTGTTCGCCGTAGCATCATAAGTTTTGTTGTAGCGGTTGGCGAGCACGTTGGCAACGACTAGTGCAGCCACAATCACCAGAATGTAGGCGGCCGCATAAGCCGCATATTTCGTCTGTCTCGCCTTGAGCCACTGACTTGCCATGGGATAACTTATGACCTCCAGCGCAGAGCTTCCATCGAACGTACCGTGAAAAAGAGGCCCAGGAAAATCAGAGTGAGATAGAAAATTGCGTCCTTGGAGGCAATTACGCCTCTGGCAAACGAATCGAAGTGTGTGATCACAGACATATAAGCAAGCACCTGTGCCCAGGTTGCCGAGTTGTAACCGCTCACCCAGTCAAGGACCCATAGCAGCAGGCAGACGCCGAAGGTAGCGGCGCCGGCAATGATCTGGTTTTTCGTCAGGGTGGAAATGAAGGTTCCGATGGCCAATAGCGCGCCTGCCTGCAGCAGGAGGCCCAGATATCCGATAGCCAGCGGCTTCCAGTCGGGATTGCCATATCTGAAGAGAAATGCAAAATTGAGCGCGGTAAACAGCAACATGCAGGCATAAAGTACAACCGCCGCCAGCCACTTGCCGAGGATAATCTCAATGTCGCGGACAGGAGAGGTTGCCAGCAATTCAATCGTTCCCGTGCGCTTCTCTTCGGCGAAGAGGCGCATGGTGATCATGGGGATGAAGAAGAGTCCTATTACGCTTACATTGGAAAGCAGCGGGCGAATGATCTGTTCGTTGATATTCATGGGGAAGATCTGCCCGCGCATCTGCATCTCCATGCTTTCGACCACGAAATAGCCGAGCGCGTTCCAGAAGAAGAACCCAAAAATGAGACCGAACATGGTCAGAAGAAGGTACGCCACCGGAGAAACAAAATAGCTGCGTAGTTCTTTTCGCAAAATAGTCCAGGTATTTCTCATTTTCTGCCCTTGTCGACCCCTGTCTACTGCGGTTCAGCCTGGGGTTCAGCCGGTTGAGCCTTGGCTTCGCTCCCGGTAAGCTGAAGAAAAATCTCTTCCAAACTCATCGAAGCCGCGCGCAGCTCGTTCAGGTCCCAGCCGGATTCGACCACGGCTCGCGCCAGGTCGCCCCGGACCAGGCCTGCCTTGTGGCTCTCGATTTCAAAGACCAGCCCCTGGTCGCTTTGTGCTTTGCATAGAACACGGCCGACGCCAGGAACGCGTTCCAGCTTCTCCTGTACTAAGGAGGCCTGCAGGGAGGCTTCCAAGGGGGCTTCCGAATGGCCATCGCGTGCGGCCACTTCGAGCAGAATCGATTCGACGCCGCGCGCACGCGCCTGCAGGTTGTGCACCGAGTCGGTTGCAACCAGCTTGCCCTTGTTGATGATGATTACCTGCTCACAGGTCTGCTCGACCTCGGGAAGGATATGGGTGCTGAGAATGATGGTGTGCGCGCCTGCGAGGCTTTTGATCAAATCGCGCGTTTCGTTGATCTGTTTCGGATCGAGCCCCGCCGTGGGTTCGTCAAGAATCAGCACATCGGGGTTGTGAAGGATTGCCTGCGCCAGTCCGACCCGCTGGCGGTAGCCCTTGGAAAGCTTGCCAAGCAGCTTCTTTTTGACGTCGGCCACGGCGCAGCGTTCGCAGGCGTAATCCACCCGCTGCTCCAGTTCCGTGCTCGACAGCCCTTTCAACCGGCCCACGAATCGGAGATATTCCGCTGTCTCCATCTCCGGATAAAGCGGTGGCGATTCAGGAAGATAGCCGATGTGCTTCTTCACTTCGAGGGGCTGCTCGAGGACATCAAAACCGGCCACGCTGGCCGTGCCCGCCGACGGCGGTAAGAAACACGTCAACATGCGCATGGTCGTTGTTTTCCCGGCTCCATTCGGTCCGAGGAATCCAACGATCTGGCCCTTGCCTACGGTAAACGAGATTTGATCAACGGCAGCGGTGTGCGCGTATCTCTTGCTCAGGTCCTTTACAGTGATCATCGCTCAACTTAGGTTTTGACGAAGATTCCGGGAAGTTGGTTACCAGGGGAAGTTTACAAATTTGGGACCCACCCTGCTTCTCGGCATTCAGGCCGGGGTAGGAACGCTTAAGCGCTGCCAGCCGTAGAGAGGGAACTGTTCCACCAGTTCGAGCACCTGCCGCCGGATGCGTCCGAGCGCTTGAGGCTCATTGCGCCGATCCAGTGTCTCGGCTATCCATTTGCCGATGGTCTTCATCTCCGCCTCGCGCATACCGCGCGTGGTCAAGGCCGGGGAGCCGATGCGGATGCCGCTCGGCTTCAACGGCGGGTTGACGTCGTAGGGGATGGCGTTCTTGTTCACGGTGATTCCGGCCTGGTGCAGAGCCAACTCGGCTTCACTGCCCAGGATTCCCTTGGCGAAGACGTCCACCAGCAACAAATGAGTATCGGTTCCGCCGGAGACGACGCGATAGCCTTCGCTGGCCAGCGTTTCCGCAAGGGCCTTGGCATTGCTCACCGCTTGCGCCGCATATCGGGCAAACGAAGGATCCATCGCCTCGCGAAGCGCCACAGCCTTGGCCGCAATGATATGCATCAGAGGTCCCCCCTGCTGCCCGGGGAAGAGGCTCTTGTCGACGGCCGCCGCGAATTGCTGCCCGCATAGGATCAATCCGGCGCGCGGTCCGCGCAGGGTCTTATGCGTAGTGGTGGTGACGATATGAGCATGGGGCACGGGCGAGGGATGCACCCCTCCTGCCACCAGGCCGGCAAAATGAGCCATATCGATCAGCAGCAGCGCCTCGACCTTGTCTGCGATCTGCCGCATGCGGGGAAAATCAAAGGTTCGCGAGTAGGCGCTTCCGCCGCCGATAATTAGCTTTGGCCTCTCGCGCACCGCAATCGCTTCGAGTTGATCGTAGTCGATCCGCTCGGTCGCTCGATCGACGCCATAGGAGACTACGCGATAAAGCTTGCCGGAAAAATTCAGCTTGTGCCCGTGGGTGAGATGCCCCCCATGGGCCAGGTCGAGACCGAGGATGGTGTCTCCCGGTTGGATAACGGCCATGTACGCCGCTGCATTCGCCTGCGAGCCTGAGTGGGGCTGCACATTGGCGTGCTCGGCGTGAAAGAGCTGTTTGGCCCGGTCCCGGGCAAGGTTTTCCACCACATCCGCGAACTCGCAACCGCCATAGTAGCGCTTGCCGGGGTATCCCTCGGCGTATTTGTTGGTGAAGACCGATCCGGCTGCCTCGAGAACCGCCCGGCTGACAAAGTTTTCCGAGGCGATCATCTCCAGGCCTTCGTGCTGACGGCGTACCTCCTGGTCGATGGCTGCGGCGATTTCAGGATCGGCTTGGGCGAGCGGCAGTTCCAGTTGATCGGACATGGAGAGATTCTAGCGCGAAGCGCCAGTCTTCTGTGAAACAATGTAGTTATGAAACGGCCGTTTGCGGCAACTGTGTGGCGCGAAGGAAACTGGTATGTCGCCCAATGTCTTGAGGTCGATGTCGCTAGCCAAGGCGAGATCGAGGTTGCGGCGGGTTGACCAAACCATAGATACTGCAATTGTGCCGCGGAAAAGCGAAATCGCAGTCCGCACTTTGCGCAGCATCCTGAATCAAGCTCACATTGATCTGGACGATTGGGACAGGTTGAACTGACCGGCCGACAGATGTAAAAGGCTCTACCGCTCCACCAACTCTGGCTTATTCACTGTCTCACGCCGTACCGCAGAGGGACGGTTGTCCGCCAATTCCTTGAAGGCGGAGTAGACGAAGGATCCCAGATACCAGCCGTCCATGAATTTGTAGGGAGTCTCGCCAGTGGTGTAATGTCCGCAGGGCAGCACCTTGGAGACATAATCCACGCCTCGCCTGCGGAAGTCTTCGAGTACCTGAAGAGAGTATTCGCGCAGGAACGTCAGGTCATAGGTTGCATGGACCACCAGGACCTTCTTGGGGTTTGCGGCAAACTCGTCCATATAGTTTCCCGGGCTGATAGCGGCCCAGATGTCGCGCAGCCGCTGCCGGGTCATGTTTAAACCCGCGAAGGCCTCGCGAATGTGCCGCGTGCTCTGACCGGTCCACACCACATCGCCCACGGTCATGGAAGCGTGGTTGAAGGCATTCACGCGGATGCGGCTGTCCATGGCACTGGCCAGGAAGGCATAGCAGGAACCGAGGCTTGTGCCCAGAATGCCGAACTGCTCGTAACCTTGTTGCGCCAGCCAATCGATGCAACAGCGGATATCGATAACCGCCTGGCGGCACGCGGCAATGGTGCGCCCGACGTTGGAGCTTACGGCGTAGTCGGCGCGCTCCAGGCCAGCGGGGCGGCGGATGTCATGGAAGGGCTTGCTCAAGCGCAGCGCCGAGACCCCAAAGCGGTTGAACGCGGCGCATAGGGCATTGTGGCTGAAAGCGTCCGCGTTCCACTGCGGCATTACCACGATCGCCTGCTTCGGCTTACCTGCCATCTTCTCCAGAGGCGCGGGATACCAGCGCGCGTTCACCCGGTCGTTCTCCGGGTAGGGCGTGCGCACCGGCGAAGTGAAGCGGAGAAACTCTCTCTTCGGGAGCTTGCCCTCTTCCGCCATCTGGCGAAGTTTGGCGTCTTTCTGCAAGGTCTCGGGGCGGACGTTGGTAGGAAACAACTGCGGATGGCGCTCTTCAAGCAGGTAATCCGACGGTGTCGTGTAGGCGAAGAATTCCTGCTTGTGGCCCAAGATGAAGTCGTTCAACTCGAGCATGGCTCGCTCGCTGGCATCGTGACCGGCCAAATGCTGGAAGTGGAGTCCGCGTTGGTGGCTGAACTCCTCCAGCCAATCAAATCCCCACTCCACCTGGCGCACAATGCGGTTGGTGTCACGCGTGGTCAGCGCTGTCTCCCAGGCATACATCCAGCGTGCGTAGTATTTGCCGAGCATCCTTATCTACTTTACCAAGGCTTTCTGCTTTCACTACTGTTACTTGCGTATCGGCCGCCCCCCTCAGATCGGTCGAGATGACAAAACGAGGTGACAAAAGTTTGTAGTTCCACGTGGAACAGTAGCTCTGCGCCTAGCGAGCGACGCCGTAATATCTGGAGGGGATGAGGAGGAGCTTTTGAAAGAGCTGAAGACCAGCTATCTGCCTACCCGGCGATCTGTCCTGCGTAACATGGGCGCCGCCGCGTGCGCCGGAGTGGCGGCCTTCCACCTGGAGAGCGCTGCGGCCTCCCCAGTCGCAGACCCGCCGAACAGTTTTCTCGAGCTGATCCGGCAGCCTGACGAGGCTTTGGCCTTCGCGGAAGAGCCGGAGCAAATTACCTTGCGCAGGTCTGGCGCAGCATGGACGGGACGGGATGTCAGGCTTGAATGCGAGGAGAAAGCCGGCGTCTTGCGTCTGAGGTTGAGCGCGCCGTCCACGGCTCTGCTGCGGATTCACCTGCGCTGGAAGGCAGTCGTTCCCTCCGGATTGCGATTGCTGGGCGACGCATGGGAACGCAGCTATGGCGAGCTGGGCTGGCGGCAGATCGTGCCTGAGCGGCCGATGCCGTGGTATTTTCTGGCATTCGATGGCAAGACCACCCACGGATATGGAGTTCGGACGGGAGCGGCGGTCCTCGCCTTTTGGCAGTGCGACCGTGAAGGAGTCTCCTTGTGGCTCGATCTGCGCAATGGCGGCAGAGGTGTGGCGCTAGGTGAGCGCTCACTGGATGCTGCGACAGTAGTGGCGCATCAAGGCACGGCGGGGGAGGATCCCTTCCGCGCAGCGCAGGCCTTGTGCCGCGCGCTGTCGCCCTCGCCGCTGCTTCCCAACGCGCCTGTCTATGGCAGCAACGATTGGTATTACGCCTATGGGAAGAGCTCCGCCGATGACATTCTGCGCGATGCCGACCTTGTGGCGGAGCTCGCGCCCGGCTCCGGCCCGCGGCCATTTACCGTCATCGACGAGGGATGGGAGAATAATCCGCGTTTTCCTTCCATGAACGATTTGGCCAGGGAGATCCGGCGCAAAGGCGTCCGCCCGGGCCTGTGGGTGCGTCCGCTGCGCGCGCGAGGAGAGACCAATACGGCTTTACTCCTGCCGGCGGAGCGCTTCGGACCGCGGGCAGAGCGAGCCCCCCAGAGTCAGGCCTACGACCCTACCATTCCCGAAGCCAGGCAGAAGGCTCTGGACAAAATACGCCAGGCAGCCGCATGGACCTACGAACTGGTGAAACACGACTTCAGCACCTTCGACCTGCTGGGACAGTGGGGAAATGAGATGGGCGCATCGCCAACGCTGCCGGGTTGGAGCTTTCACGATCGTTCGCAAACCAACGCTGAAATCATACGCGGGTTCTACGAGGAGATAAGGCAGAGCGCGGGAAAGGGAACTATCATAGACGGTTGCAACGTGGTTGGCCACCTGAGTGCGGGGCTCTTCGAGTTGCACCGGACCGGCGACGATGTGAGCGGGAAGATTTGGGAAAGAACGCGCCGCATGGGCGTCAACACGCTTGCCTTCCGTTTGCCGCAGAACGCAACCTTCCACACCATGGACCCCGACTGCATTCCGATTATGGAGGCTGTTCCATGGCCGCTGACGAAGAACTGGCTGGACGCGGTCACGGCTGCTGGAGCTGCACTCATTATCTCTCCAGGCCGTGGAAGCATGACTTCTGAACGGAAACAAGCCGTCCGCTCGGCCTTCGCGGTCGCCGCCGGCCGAGGTGCAGGCGCGTTTCCGGCAGACTGGCTGGACTCGCGCACGCCGGAGCAGTGGCGGGAAGGGAAGCGAGAGCAAAGCGTTCGCTACCAGTGGCTGGAATCAGGCGGCGCATTCCCTTTCAAAGTCTAGAACTGGCCGGTGGAAGCCCCCGCATTCATGCAGGGGCTTCCACGCTAAACGGCGATTCGTTCGACTTTGCCGACCAGTACGATATAGGAGAGCGCCCCTATCAATGCCATGGCGGATACGAATAGGAGCGGCCTGGTAAAGTCGCGGCCTCGAATCAGAAGACCGATGGCCAGCGGCACGACGATCGCGGCCAGATTGCCCATGAAATTGAAAACTCCGCCGGTGAGACCGATGAGCCGTTCCGGAGCGATAGTCGAGACCAGCGACCAGGTAATTGAGGCAAAGCCACTGCCGAAGAAAGCGCAGGTGAGATACGCGGTCACGTAGGCCGGACTGCTGACGTAGTTGGCGCCGACGATCACGCTGGAAAGCAGCAGCCCGAGGATGATCGGAACCTTGCGGGCATTTGTAAGGCTGGCGCCGCGGCGCAGCATCCAATCGGAGAGAAAGCCGCCTGCCAGTACTCCAAGGAAAGCGCCAAAGAATGGAATGGAGGCAAGCAACCCGACCTTCATGAAATCCATATGCCGATAGCTGACCAGATAAGTCGGAAACCAGGTCAGGAAGAACCATTGCGTGGATACAAGCCCGAACTGGCCAATGTAGATTCCCCATAGCTTGCGCCGGCTCAAAACCAGAATTAAGTCAGGCCATGCGAATTTGCTGCTGCGGACAAGCCGCTGGCTTAGATCGGGAATACCGCCGCTCGCGGCAATGCGATCGATCTCCGCCTGGTTTACCCCGCGGAAGTATCGCGGATCGCGATAGAAGCAGAACCAGACAATAGCCCAGACCAATCCGATCAGGCCGGTCAAGACAAATACCGATCTCCAGCCATAAGACAAATCAATCCACGTCAACAGCGGCGTTAGAAAGGCGAGACCGACAAACTGGCCGGAGGTGTAGAAGCCGATCGCTCCGGCCCGCTCGTTCTCTCCAAACCAAGTTGTCACTACGCGGTTGTTGATCGGATAAGAGGGAGCTTCGAAGGCGCCCACCGCCAGACGCAAGGCGAATAAGGCGGCAAAGGTGCCGGCAAGACCAAGCGAAAGAGTGGCCAGCGACCAGAGTCCAAGAACTCCGCAATAGAGAAAGCGAGGATGCAGGCGATCGACCAGCCAACCGGCCGGGATTTGCAGCGCGGCGTAAGTCCATCCGAAGCCGGAGAACACAAGGCCCATCCTCACGGCGTCGAGATGCAGAGCGCCTGCGAGCTGCGGCCCCACGATAGAGATGTTGCTGCGGTCGAGAAAATTGATGACCACAATGACGAAGAGCATCGACGAGATGACGAAGCGTCGATTGCTCGGAGCCTCGGCGGTCACCATTCCGCGAAGCTCCCATCGGTATGGCGCCAGATTGGACTGCGCCAGCGATGGCCGGTGCGCGCGCGTTCGCGCACATACTCTTCGTTAATCTCTATGCCCAGTCCAGGGCCCCGGGGAATCGCCACATAGCCGTCGACATACTCGAAGACTTTCGGATTAACCAGGTAATCCAACAGATCGTTGGTCTGGTTGTAGTGGATGCCCAGGGATTGTTCCTGAATCGCCGCATTCTGGCAGATACCGTCAAGCTGCAAGCAGGTTGCGAGCGCGATGGGGCCCAGGGGACAATGCAGAGCCAGCCCGACATCATGGCACTCGGCCATGGCGGCGATCTTCCTGGTTTCGGTGATGCCGCCGGAATGCGACGGATCGGGCTGGATGATGTCCACGTGACCATCGCGCAGAATATTCTTGAAATCCCAGCGGGAGAACAGCCTCTCACCGAGCGCGATAGGAATGCTGGTGTTATTGGCGATATCGGCAAGAGCGTCGGAGTGTTCGCTGAGCACCGGCTCCTCAATGAACATAGGCCGGAATGGCTCCAGTGCGCGGATCAGGCTCTTGACCATGGGGCGGTGTACGCGTCCGTGGAAATCAATGGCGATCCCGGCAGCGCCTCCTACCGCCTCGCGTACCGCCGATACATTGGCGACCGCAGCGTCGATCTTCGCGTTGGAGTCGACAAACTGCATCTCCTCACAGGCATTCATCTTCACCGACCTGAAGCCTCGCACCATGGCGTCCCTTGCATTTTGGCCAAGCCTGGCCGGCCGGTCTCCGCCGATCCCATCTCCGCCGATCCAGGAGTAGACTTCGATACGGCTGCGCACCGGACCGCCCAGAAGCTCACAGACTGAGAGGCCGAGAGCCTTGCCTTTGATATCCCAGAGCGCCTGATCGATGCCGGCCAGAGCGCTCATGTGCATCCCGCCGCCGCGGTAAAAGCCGCCGCGATAGAGAGTGGTCCAGTGATCTTCGATTGGCGAAGGGTCGCGGCCAATCAAGTAGTCGGCGAGTTCTGAAACAGCCGTAGCGACTGTATGCGCGCGCCCTTCGAGAATAGGCTCGCCCCATCCGCAAATGCCCTGATCCGTCTCAATCTTCAAAAAGAGCCAACGTGGAGGGACGATAAATGTCTTGATCTCTGTAATCTTCAAAGGCTGCTCATTTCCATCCGTTTGATTGCTCTAATTGTCGTCGGAGCTTGCTTCTACCGCACCGTTTTTGAGAGCCCAGTCGACAAAGCCGGCCGGAGCATTCTTCACACCGGCTATGTTTGCATCTTTGATGCTCTTCAGTTTCTTCCATTCAATATCGCGAATATCGGCAAATCTGAGATCAGCCCCGCTTAAGTCTGTCCCATCTAGCTTGGCGCCCTTCAGATCGCTTCGCCACAGATCGACGTCGTTCATTTCCGCGTCTTCAAAAGATGCCTCTTCGAGATTACTCCCGCGAAAATTCGCCGCACGGAGATTGGCCATTGTGAAATCAGCCGATTTCAAGTCGCTGCCTCGCAGATCGGCGGCGCTGAAGTTAGACCTCAACAGATTCGCGTGCTCAAGCTTCAGACCTTGTAGGAAGGCGGAAGAGACATCCACGCCAACCAGGGGAACCCGATCGGCATTCAGCTCTTGTAGAGCCTCGATGCGGCCGCCGCTGCCGCCTTTGCCCTGCGCAGTGTTGATTACCTGCCAGGCTTGATAATGCCTTTGTTTGATGCGGTCTCCGGATTCGCTGAAATAAAAGATAACTGCCAGCAGGACCGAGAAGCTGCCCATATATTCCAGAACTTCGATAAAGCTCCAGTTGCTCAGCCAGAACGCCAGCCATTGCGATGTCCACTCAAATGCAGTGAACGGCATCGTCCACTGTTGCCGTTTGCTGCTTCTGAGATTGCTCCAGTTAAGCGGCCGCTTCCTAGCTTCGTGAGCCATGATCGATTCCTCCCCTGGCTACGGGCGCGACCGCCTCGACATTGCGCAAGCGACCGGTATCCTGCTGATATTAAGGTACCGGCGGCCAACATCAAGCTTTTATCTGTATTGGGACTTACTCGGGGGGGCTCGCCGCATGGCGTTCACTGCTGCGGGACTCCTAAGAGCGCCTTTTCCGTTTTGATTGCGCTTTCCTGCTGTGTTTGGGCGAACTGCTTTCCCTCGCTCGCCATCTGGTGGGCCTTCTTTATATCTCCAGTCCGGGCGTAAGCGCGGCTAAGCTGATAATAGGCAGCCGCGCGGTGTGGATCTATCTGAAGAACGCGTTCGAACTCGCTTTGAGCAGTTTTCCACTGCTGCATTTGCATGTAGAGGATTCCCAACTGATAGTGCGGCTCGACCACGTTTGGGCCCAGATCCTCCGCATTCTTCAATGCCTCCATCGCCTGCTTCTGTTGTCCGAGCCGGTAAGAGACGAGGCCGAAGACATACTCCAGCGCGAAGTCGCGCGCGACCTTCTCGCGGGCGCCGGTCAATATCTTGAGAGCTTGGTCATCGTTTCCTTGCTTCATGTATGACTGAGCTAAGGCGACATACCCTAAAGCGGCCTCCGGATGCTCCGCTATGGCCTTGCGGAATGCTTCCCGAGCCTTGTCATGGTCGCCCTTCATCATCTCGATCGCACCCAGACGCACCGTCAATGCATAGTTATCCGGTAGGTTAGAAAGGCCTTGCTCGACAAGATCGGCGGCTTCGTCATAGCGATTCAGATCCATCAGCAACCGGCTGCCGTCGAGGTAGCGATCGGGATTGCCAGGATCGGCCGCAACCGCCTTCCGATATGCATCGAGAGCTAGTGGGGAATTTCCCGCGGACTCGTAGGCGGATGCGGCCATAGCGAGGATATTCGCGTCACTTGAGTGCTCTGCAGTCAAAGACGCAAGCAGGGGAAGAGCCTGGCTTGCCTGCTTAGCTCGCACCAAAGCGATCGCGAGATTGTACTTGCTTTCCCATGAGCCGGGTTGCATGTCGGCGATACGCCGGAAGCGCTGCGCCGACTCGGCGTACATCTGCCGGCCGTCCAGTAACTTGGCTAACTCGTATTCCTGGGCGGCAGAAAGAGCAGAATGCCGCTCGAGAGATTCGACAAGCCTCATTCCCTCAGGGGCGGCGGCGTTGGAGCGCAGACATGCCTTGGCAGCCAGGAAGGCAGTTTGTGGATCGTTCTCAAGAAGCGATTGGGCAGGCGCTATTTGTGCGATCGCCTTCTTGTCCTGAGAAGTGGACAGATACACGATGGCGAGATAGTAGTGTACAAAGGGATCGCTTGGATCGAGGGACAAAGCTATTTTCAGTTGCCTCTCCGCCGGTTCGTACTGCCCTGCGTTGAGGTAATTGAATGCCAGGTTTTTATGAGGTCCGGGAAGCTTTGGATTCAGGCGGACGGCGGCTTGATAATCCGTATTGGCCTGCTCAATGCGGCCAAGCTTGGTCTCGGTAATTCCGATGAAATTTCTGATCGAGGCGTCCGTTGGGTGTTCACGCGCCGCATCTTGAAATTGCTCGAGCGCAGCGTCATATTTTTCCTGGTGAAAGAGCTCAAGTCCAAGTTGCAGGGCGCCGGTCTGTGCGACAGCCTCAACCGGTACGAAAATCCCCATCGCAGCGAGAACAATCGACGCGAGGAGAAGAGGCGCCAGCAGAGGATCCGGCGATAGGCAATCATCGAGGCAGGCTTTCCAGCGTGGTCATTTCTGCTTCAGAATGGGAGAGGCTTGCCAGCTTGAGCTTGCGGGAGATCTCAAATTGCCCGTTTGCGGCATCCGTCCGGCCCATAGCACGGTATACCAGAGCCAGTTGATAGTGAACCGATCCGTCAGGATCGTGCTGGATGGCTTTCTGCAGTACCGCTTCCGCCTTGGGAAAGTCTTTTTGCAGGTAATATGCTTTGCCTAACTGTTGATCTGCGGCCCATTGATCCGGGTCTACCTGGATGGCTTTTTCAAGGTACGGCACAGCCTTGGCTGGCTCGAAGCGGGCAAGAAGTAGCTGTCCCATTGCTGCATTTGCCTCCGCATGGTCCGGATTCAAGCGCAGCTCGGCTTCTAATTCCCCTATTGCCTGATCCTGCCGGCCAATTTTTAGAAGCAGGTTGCCGATAGAGAAATGTAGCCCAGGCAGGTTAGGGGCGAGACTCTCAACTATCTTGTATTCACTCAAGGCCTGATCGTCTTTGCCTGCGTTTTGATAGGTCTCCGCTAAGAGCTGATGCGCGGGATAGGAATCGGGAGCTATGGAAAGTAGCTGTGCGAATGTTGACGAGGAGAGATCTTGATAGGTTCTGGCCAATAAATATTCGGCCTTGAGGTCGTTAGGATGCAGTTTGAGCCAGGCGTCCAGATCGGCCTCGGCTGCAGGGAAATCCTGACGATTGAAGTTCACCATGCCACGCTGGTATGAGTTGGACGGAGTGGAATGGGTCGCGGTGTTTTGAAAGTTAGTCCAGGCAGCGGTGAATGCGTCATCATTGCCAAGAAGTGAGTTGGCCAGGGCGAGCGCCAAGCTCCGCGAAGGAGCTGCTGGAGAACTTCCCAGTGAGGGAAGGCCGGTGCGCAGCTGAGCTTGCGCTTTCTCACTGAAAACCGCGCCGAAGGCCGGATATGAATGAGGCAAGCCCACCGCATTCGAGGCCTCCTCCGGTGCAATACGAATTGCCGAGCTGAAGAGAGCGAGAGCCTCCTCGCGGCTTACCCTGGAGCAGTGCAATCTCAGCGAGCCTCGCCATGGAAGCGGCGGAGCGAGGGTTAGTCTGTAATTCCTGGTGATATTGTTGAGTTGCATCCTCCAGCTTGCCGGTGAGCAGGTCAACTTCGCCAAGGCCAAAGTGCGCGCCCGGCCAACGGGGATCCTGCTCGAGGGCTCGATAGTAATGTGCTCTGGCGTTCTGCCATGTGCGCTCATCCTTATAAATGTCGCCATAGACCTGGTGCAGCAGCGGCGCGCCTTTCGCCCCCGCGAGCACATGTTCGATTCCCTGGTCGGCAGCCTTTCGGTAGGCATTGCCCAAATCCAGGAGAAGGACAGGGTCGGAGGGAGAGCGCAGACTTGCGTTGCGGAACTGTGCCAGCGCTGCCCTGGTTTGGCCATCCGCCCATAACGCGGTGCTGAGCCAGGTTTGCGCCTGTTTGTTCGCGGGCTCCAGGCGAACAGCTTCTCTGAGATAGGGAATTGCCAGAGTGGCTTGGCGCTGTTTTACATAGTCGATACCCAAGTAGAGGCTGACACCCGGCAATCCTGGCTTTAGCTTCTCGGCTTTACCAAGCGTCCGGGCTGATTCCGCAAATTTTCCTTCGGCGTTGTAGACAAGGCCCAGACTTGCATAGGCCTCGGCTGCGTCGGGCCGGAGTTGGATGACTTTCAAATATTCCTTGGCAGCAAGGTCGAGAGAGCCCGCCTCTTGAGCCTTCTGTGCTGTACGAAAGTGCTGCAAGGCCTCAGAATCGGCGTCTTCAGCGAATATATGCGTGATGGACGCTAAAAGGATGAAAATGGCGAATGCGGCATATTGCAGGGAAACCAATCGGCGGTTGCTACAAACCAGCATGAACATGCCTGATGAACCCTGCTGAAGCCACGAGCGCCACCGGACGACTAACGCTTGGGTGCTTTGCAGCGCTCCTGATTATCGCTCCTGGTCATTATAAGGAGTTGGCGACGAGGTTGGGGGACCAATGTTACGGGTCCCCCAACTATAGCCTCCACAAGCACCTTAGAAGGCTATGCGGAAATTGCCTTGCATGGTGCGATTCCCGGAGGTGCTTGTCGATTCTCCAAAGTTTAAGTCGTCAAGGGTATTATCGAAGTTCGTCCAATTGTGCCGGTTGAACACATTGAACGCATCGAAGCGGAAATAGAAACTCACTCTTTCCGTTGCTAACGGGAACCTCTTCGACACTGCCACGTCTTCTTCCAGGTTCGCGAAGTTTCGCACGTTCCCGAGGAGCCTGGGCGCATTGCCGAAGGTGTAATTCGGCGCGTACGAGAAGGCGGCGGCGTTGAACTTCCGGCTCTGTCCGTAGACCCAGCCCTGACCGTGGTACCCTGACGGGCTCGTGAACGGCACGACGTTGGGCCGGGCATTCAAGCCGTCGCCCAGATTGTTTGCAGTCGCTTCGCCGGCGAAGATCCCGGAGGTCCAACTCGGCTCTTTGATCCACAGCGGCGTTCCGCTCGAATACTGGTTGATGTTGCTCAGCGTCCAGCCGCCGGCAATGGTATTGAGCACGGCGTTGTGACTCAGGAACGGCTTCCCTTTGCCGAACGGAAGTTCATAGGTGTAAGCAATTTTTGCAATCTGCGGCTGGTCGAAGTTGCTGTAGGACTTCTCCGCCTTCGGATTGTACGGGTTGATCATGCCGTTATTGGCGCCGTTCCAGCCACCCTCAGGAGCGTAGTCCGAATCGGAGTTGGTGAGGTTCTTCGACCAGGTATAGTTGGCCAGCACGGTAAATCCGGAGCCTAATCTCTTGTTGATCTGCACCTGGAGAGCTTCATAGGTGTAGTCGCCAAAGGGCGAGCCGTCGAGCGCCGTGTCCAGATTGGCGTCACCGTACTGGGGGAAGGGACGCAAGGCCTGCGCCACTGTGGCCTTGTTGCCGAAATCGCTCACGAAGTTGGGATAGGGAATGGGAACCGGGGTCTGCCCCGTGCACGCCGAGTTGGTGGCTTGCTGCGTGACCAGCACAGCCAGGCAGGCGCCGCGCTGCGTCGCGCTGAGCGGAGGAACGTTCGGATCCTGCATGAGGGCCTGGAGGTGATCTCCGTGTGCTCCGACATATGCTGCGTCTACAAGCCATTGGCCGGGGAGCTGCCGCTCAATATCAAACGTCCAGTTCTGAATCCGCGCCGGCCGGCCAACCCTGGACAAGATGAAGACCGGGCTCTGGCCGTTGACCCCGGACGGATTAATGAACGGCGGCAACGGCCCCGGGTAACTCGAGATCTGGCTCGGGATCGCCGCCGCTGTCTGAAGGTTTGTCTGCGTGGGAAAGGTGTAGTTCAGCGCAAAAAAGCCCGCCGAGTCGGTGTTGGCGAAGTTCGACACCTTTAGCGCCTCGTAGTAGATGCCGTATGCCATGCGAAAGACAGTCTTGGGATCCGCCTGGTAGGCCAAGCCTACTCGCGGCCCGAAGGACTTCCAGTAGGTGCTTTGAGGAGATCGTCTTCCATCCCTCCCCGCGCCACTCCCCTGGAACTCGAGCGCGCCGGGAAGACCGCCGGCTGCGGCATTCGCTAGTGTCGGATTTACCTGAGAGGTCCTGCTGAGAGTTTCGTAGACCGGCTCGGGAACCTCGTAGCGCATTCCCAGGTTGAACGTCAGGTTAGGACGCACCTTCCAGTCGTCCTGCGCATAGAACCCGTAGTAGTTGGCACGCATTCCGACCCCCTGTCCGGCGGGTATATTCCCCGTACTGATCGCTCCCAGGAAGAAGGACGCCACCCCAAATCCGGAGTTAGAGTCGATCGGATTCCCGCTCGCATTGTTCCCGGCCGAGGTCAGGACGTTGTTATAGTTCAGCACTCCGTTGCTGTTGTTGAAGTACCGTACATTGAACTCCTGCCGCCGGTGTTCGGCGCCAAACTTGAAGCTATGCTTTCCGTGGGTCCAGAACAAATCTTCGTCGAACTGGTAAGTGTTATCGGCAAAGACGCTGTTATTCGTCGGCGGATTGGGCTCGTTTCCGGCCTGACCGTACTGAACGGAGAACCAAGGGATGACGTTGTCCAACAAACCTCCGTGCCAGCCCAGTTTTGAGGCCCACGGTCCGATAGTGTTGGGGCTGGTCTCGATGCGGAAGCGGCGTGTGAAGCCGAAGTTGAGGTGGTTGAGCAGATTCGGACGGATGGTGTAATCGTGCGCCAGCCGGACATAGTGGCTGTTGGTGCCGCCAAAATCGTTTGTGTAGAGAGGCCCGTAGGTCAGATTTTCGTTCAGAATCGGCATCTTCGCCACCCAATAGCTGCCCCCGACCTTCTGCCTGTCCCCAATGTTTTGGTCGATCTTGATCGAATAAAGATCGTTGTTGGTGGGGATCAGAGATACGTAAGGCAGATTCTGGTAAGCCTGCGTGGTGATCTTCGCCGCGGGGAACAGCGGAATAACGGCCTTTGACAGCGGATCGAGCCGGCTCGCGGGAATCTGGTTGTTTACAAATTTCTGGCAAGGCTTGCCGAGGTTCGCGCCGGAGCAGGTGGTGTAATCGTAGAGTTGCCGCCCGCTGTAGGTCTGTCCATTCACGGTCTGCGTGTTCAGAATCTGAGAAAAGTCGCCGTTCCACATCTGGGGCGTGGCCACGCTTGCCACTCCCACGCCGCCCTGCTTGAATCGGAACCCCTCATAGGCGAAGTACCAGAAGGTCTTGTTCCGGCCGTCGTAGATCCAGGGGAGACGAACAGGCCCTCCGGCGAAGGCGCCGAAGTCGTTCTGCGTATCGTAATTTCTCTTACCGATGGTGAGGGGACTGTGATTTCGGATCCAGCCGTTGGCATCTAGGGCACTGTTCTTCAGCAGGTCGTAGACGCCGCCATGAATCTCGTTGGTTCCGGACTTCGAGGCCAGATTGACGAAGCCTCCGCCGACCCGGCCGTACTCCGCGCTGAAGGTGTCTGGTCTGCACCTTGAATTCGGTGACGGCGTCGATGCTCATTCCATAATTCGTCTGCAAGTTCGGCGATGCGAAGAGAACTGAAGCCCCGTCGAGGTAGACATCCGTCGCTCCCGTGGGCGCGCCGTTCAGTTTGAACCCGGTCTGTTTGCCAGGGTTTCCGCTGGCATCCCCCTCAAAGCCCGGAGTAAGCGTGGTAAACGCAATCGAGCTGCGAATCAGTCCTGAGAAGTTCAAGGGGAGTTGCAGCATGAAGGTTGGAGAGACGGTGGTTCCTACGTCGGAGGTCTCCGTCTGGAGTTGCGATACGTCCGAATGGACGGAGATGGATTCTGTGGCTCGCCCAACCTCCAAGGTTATGTCTTGAACAAACCGGCTGCCCACCGAGATCGTGATTCCGTTCTGAATGTACTCTTTAAATCCGGCCGAACTGGCGCTGAGATTGTAGGGTCCGACCTGGAGCTCGGGGAAAACGTAAAGGCCCTGCGAGCCTGTCACCGTCTTGTAGATGGTCTGCGTGCCGACGGCGGTCAGCGTGATCTGTGCCCCGGCCACGGCGGCTCCGGTGGAATCGTGGACCGTTCCCGCCAGGGATCCGCGGCCGGCTTGCGCCGATAAGGAAGGCGACATTGCCAGCAGAAGCCCGCATACCGGCAAGGCATACGCCAACATTCCCAGCTTATTCGATCTTGCTTTGTCTTTGGCCATTGACGCTCTCCTTAGAGTGACTGATTCTTCAGTCCTCGATCTCTTTTTTCTTGTTCAGCCAATGAGGACTCGCAGAAGGCCCTCTCCGATCGACGGTGCACCGTGTTCCTTTACGCACTATAGGCCGTCTAGTTCCCTAGTGAACTATAAGAAGGACGGGACATACTATCAGCACGGTAACTTCATATATTTTCGCTTTAACAAGTGTCAAGAACTTTTTAATTAGGTAGTTCCCATGCGAACTTGATGGAAGCAAGGCGGAGTAGATTAACTGCACAAGGTCTAAGGAGAACTGCTACAGCGAGTTAGCGGTAGACCCGTCGTTCAGCCGGGATGGGGAGCTGGATGAGGCGTGGGGCATAGAGCTTCGTTACCGTTAACATCTCATTTGTCATCTCGACCGGAGTATTGATGGGGGCCTGCGACTCACCCAAGATCGGGCTGAGGAAGGCTTGGTTGGCAATTACACCCTAACTTTGTCATCTCGACCGGAGCGAAGCGGAGTGGAGCGACTGTCTGTTTTGTCAAGTGTGAATTTTTCCAATCACCTCATTGGGCCGCTGTAGCTCCCAGCATCGCAGGAGTTTTTTAAGGCATGGGAAATCTTTCGCTCTGATGTAGCGTTCAAAACTCCGGGAGGGAGCCAGGCTTGACCTCCCGGAGTCTCATCGTCGCGATGAGTTTCAGCCGAGTATTCCTTGGCGAGTTGCTCTCCAGCAGAGCTCGCCTCCGCTTTGCTCGGATATCCGGATGCTGCAACCAAGCACCCTGGTTTGTCGAGGATTTACTCCACCATCCCTGCGACTGCGGCTAATCTCCCTTTAAATTCCAGCCACAGCCGGCTGGGCAAATTGTTGGCGCACTTCGCGAGCCTTAGCATTGAGCCGCACCAGCAACTTGTGCGCCAAGGCAACGCGGATAACTTTTTTCGGCTTGCCGGCTCGAATCAAGCGCTCGCGGAAGGCGATAAAATCCGGATGATAACGGCCCACTACGCCAGCCACCACGAAGAGGATGTCGCGGATGCTTCTCCGTCCTCCACGCACCGGACGTTTGCCCTGAGTCTGGCCGCTGTCGCAGGCCAGCGGGGCCACGCCGGCCAGTTTGCCAATCTTCTTGTTGGAAAGCATACCTATCTCCGGCAGCTCGGCCATCAGACGAGCGACGGTACGATCAGCCACCCCCTTGATGGTGCGGAAGCTCTCATCCAGTTTGCGCCGAGAGGATCGATGGCAATCATCTCGGCAATGGCCGCTTCCATGGCGCGGATCTGCGCCCCCAGAAAGGTGAGGGCCTGGCTAAAGGAATCCAACACTGTTGCCTCGGTGACCAGACGGCGCTGGTTGCGCTGCGTGGTCCGCAGGTCGGTAAGCTGACGCAAGCGGATGACCAAAGCCTTCAGCCGTTGCTGCTCGGCCGAGGCCGGCTGACAGGCGATGCATTTTTTGGTCTCTGCAAACCAAGCAATCACCCCGGCATCGATGGCGTCGGTTTTCTCCAAAAAGCCCATGGATTTGGCAAAATCGCGCACCGCCCGAGGGTTGAGGATGGCCACCGGGAGGGCTCGCGCCCAGAGCAGGGCGAAGGGTTGTTTCTCGTATCCTCCGGTGGCCTCCATGGCGACCAGATGCACTTGCTGCCCCTGACAGAATTCGGCCAGCGCGGCAATGCCTTCCGGGGTATTGGCAAAGGAAGCCGCCGGTCCCTGCTGGCCGATGCGAACATCCAGAGAATTCAACGAAACATCCACTCCACAAACCATGCGATTCGCTCCACAATAAAAGAGTAGGTTGCTGAGTCACGGTAACCTGCCTTGTGCGTACGACTGTGCCTCAGGCGACTGTTCGGTTGTACGTGACAGCGGCGGCGGTCCCAAAGCTCCACTGCGGTTGTTGCCGGAGAGATTGCGGGCGCCGTCCACCGCGTGGGAGAGCCGATGGCCATCGGCCCTCCCACTACGACATTTTCACCAAAAATGCCGCTACCATCTAGATACAAGAGATCTGCGGTTTCCCACATCTGGCGCAAAGAGCGCGCCAGATATGGGAAACCCAGGTTTCGCAGGACGATTTTCTAGAGAGCGAAGCGAAGGCTGAATCACTTCCTCAACGCACTGGCGTGCTGGTCTATTTTCACGCCGTCCCTGCAGGGACTCAACAACTGACTGCGGATCCCCTTACCTTCACTCAGATGTGGGGGAACCGCAGATCTCTCCACTCCGCTGCGCTCCGGTCGAGATGACAAAGTAGGTGTGATTGCCAACCAAGCGTCTGCCAGCAAGGATGGGGCACCTCTTCTGAAGAGGTTCAATCCGGGTTGGGAAGTATTAAATCTCTTACTCGCACGGCCAATTCGTGACAGGCGGCAATAAATTGCCGCAGGGTTCGGACGGTTGGGCCAAAGGTATCAAATTCGTCAAGGGAGAGAGCATTTTCGTTGTAGGCCCGGCCAAAATCGGGAAACTTTCGCAATAACTCGGCAACGATCCCGGGGTCGACCGGTTTCTCAATTCTTGACACGACACTTACGTCGCTCGAATTGAAGCGAACCTGCCACTTGCAAGGCGGAGAAATGACCAGATCGCCCCCTATGAGCTCACTCCATTGCATGTGATTGCGAAATGCGGCCGAGATCAGGCGGAGACGGTATCCACGTTCGCGGTAAAGGTTGTAGGTCTTTTTCAGAACGGCCACGCCGGCCCATTCCAGACAACCGGGATCGAGAATAATCCCTTGTTTTTCGGCCACTACCTTTAGCCAATCGTCCAGTCTGCCGCCCATAATAGTGCACAGTGAAGCCATCCTGGAGATGTCCTTTCCTTCCCGCTCCCTGCGTTTCAGGCCGCGCTCGACTGCTTCGGCCACCGCGATGCATTGGGCAAGGGTGAAGCATACGGTCGCGTTAATGCTTACGCCATGGTAGGTCGCCTCTTCGATTGCCGCGACTCCGGCCCGTGTGACAGGAATCTTCACGATCATGTTTGGTGCTAAAGCATCGAATCGCAACGCTTGTTCCAGGAGAGATGGGGAGCTGCGGTAGAAATGGGGATCGGTCTGAATCGAAAGCCGCCCATTCCTGCCCTTGTGCTCGTCGAAAATCCGGCGCAGCAGCCCGGCTCGCTCGGATGAGATTTCCTCAACGAGTCTCCACCCGATCTCCTCTTCGGTGGCGCGCGGCATCTCATCGGCAAGGGCCCGGATTCGATCGTTCCAGAGATGGGCCTCCTGCTTGAGCACATCCAGAACAATAACCGGATTGCAAGTAGCTCCCACTGCGCCGTGGTCAATCGAATAGGTTAGTTCGGAGAGAGCCGCCGAATCGTTCCACAAGCAGGTGGGCGTGGTGCGGGTCATTTCATACAGCGGGCTTTTATAAGAGATACGGTCTTGAAGTGTTTTGCTCATATTCGTTCCAGGTGAAGCTCTCGCAGCTCCAACTTACATCCGATGTTCCCTCAGCGGCTAAAGCCGGTCCAGTTTTCAAGCACTTATGGCACGACTAAAGTCGTGCCCTGATACAAAGCCAACACCGTCTCACCTTGGGTGGAAGCCCCCGCATTCATGCGGGGGGTAGGAGCGCTTCAGCGCTGGCACCGGGAAATCCAGAGCTAAAGCCCATTTCAAGATCGAATGCCTTTTCGCTGGACTGAAGTCCAGCTTCCCCCTGCTAACGCAGGGGGCTTTCACCATCGCCGGTTATCTCTCCGGATACATCAGGACCTTGATGGCCGTCCTGTCCCGGCACAAGTCAAAGGCCTTGCGCCACTCGGATATGGGAAGCTTGGCCGAGATGAGATCGCTCAGCCGGATACGGCCTTCGGCATAGATCCTCATCATCCGCTCCCATGTCTGAGCGGTGTAGCAGACCGAGCCGGAGATCGTGAGTTGCTTGTAAAAGATCTGATCGATGGGAAACTGGATCTCCTGTCCGCAAATCGCCACTTGCGTGTAACGTCCCAAGGGATGCAGAGACTCCAGGCATCCCCGCACCGAATCGGGATGGCCGGCGCACTCAAAGGCTACATCTATATCGGCTCCGTTGGTATGTTTGCCAATCACATCTCCGAGCTTCTCCTCGGCGACATTGACAACCGCGGCTGCGCCAAAGCGGAGCGCTGCGCTCAGACGGTCGTCATCTCCGGCAGTGCCGGCGACAATCGTCTTCACACCTTCCGCAACCAGCAGCTTGAGGCACAAAAGCCCGATGGGGCCAGGCCCTGAAACCAATGCCGTGTCCCCGATCCGTACGTTAGAAACTTCTGTAACTGCCTGGACGACAGCTGCGAAAGGCTCGCTGATGGCCGCCTCTTCCAGAGTGAAATCGTCCGGGATTCGATACAACTGTTCTGGGCGCATTACCACGTAACGTGTGAAAGCGCCATTTACGCCGTGGCCCATTCCTCTGCGATCCGAGCAAAAGATGAAGTATCCTGAGCGGCAGTAGCGGCACTGTCCGCAGGTAACTGCCGTGGCGCCCAAACCTGTAACCCTTTCGCCCAACGCAATACACCGGACGTTCCGGCCTACTTCGACGACCGTACCTGCAAACTCGTGCCCTAGGATTACGGGGGGGTAGTTGCGAAATGTATCGTGAAGAACATGAAGGTCCGTTCCGCAGATACCGCAATAAGCAATTTCGAGCTTGACCTGATCGTCCCCGCAGCGGGGTTCCTCCACATCCCGGATCTCAACGTTTCCCTCACCGGGCGCATACTTCACAAGAGCTTTCATTCACAGGTCCTTGTAGTGTCTCTAGCTTATTCCCGAGCAGTTTTGGCAGCACGTTTTTTACCAGAGGCACGTTGGCCGGGGGGGCCTTTTCTGTATCTCACCTATATAAAAACCAGGCACATCACTCGCAGAAGTATGCAGAGCCGGAATTTCTACCCCCGTGCAGTGTCTCCCGGTTCCTTCTTTATAAAATCCCTATATGAACTATTTTCCCCACCCTGACACTGCAACTATAAGTCTCGCACAGTTATCTTTGCAAGGCTGATCAGGAGCGGGGGCAGCCGCGGATAGAAAGACATTCTACAGGGAACTCCTCGATACTGCGATCTCCGCGTTTCTGCAGTAATTGTGACGTATACCAGAACCGCGAGCTATAACTCGCGGCCATTCGCTAGTTCCGGCTTTCCTCAGAGTGAGGGAGCGTGTAGAAGCGATACGTATACATCCACTTAAGCTGACTTCCAGGTTCGACGGACACATCAATGAAAGGCTCAACCGCCAGCACCGAACGAATGGACCAGAGCGCTATCTTCTGCAAGGGGCGGTCGCCGGAGATTGTCATTCCGGCTTCGACCTTGCTGTTTTCAATACGAATCTTGTAGTCGTCGGGGCTCTGGCTGAAGCCTTCGATTGCTGTGTAGACGCGATCTTTTCCTTGCAGCGTTTTTAAATAAACAATCTGGTTTCCGCGAACTTCCGCCAGATTTTTATCCAGATGTTCGTCGACCGAGACCTGGAAGGGAAACGTTATTGCGTAGGCTGGGTTTGGCGGCTGCTTGTCGAGTACCAGGAAATTGTGGTCGTAAACGCTGCTCTGGATCGGGCGCCTGCCGATATTTTTCAAGGTGTGCTCGATCACCATCTCCGGTTTGCCGGGAACAAGCCTTACCGTTTTCCGGTAGATATATCCATAGCCGGAGGCGGAATCAAGAATTCTCTGTGTGAACTCGACGGAATCTGAACTCTTTCGAACCTTCCACTTGCCGGCATCGATGAGATCATAAGCCCGGTAGGAGCTATACTTCGCGCTGTCCGGTTTGCGAAGCACGCCAACGCCGATTTTGACGAAGGTCCCTCCAGGTTTGGCATCCTCAAATCCGAGCGGCGGAGTAAACTCCTCGACCGGGCCGGAGATCGCGCTAGCTGCACCGGCAACGATATCCGGGCCGTCATAGATGAAATCACGGACGTTGGGGTCGGTTCTGTTGAACCATGGGCCGTAGTAATGATGTCCTTGATATTCGAGATCGCCGACGACACCCGCCCAGTCGAACCTTGTGCCCAGATAATAGCCGTTCTTGATATTTGGCAAGTAGAGTTTAGCCCGTACTTTACCGTTTGAAATCTCCGCTTGGGGATGGGCCTCTTTCGGCTGAGACAATGCGGCAGATGCAGTCAGCAGCGACAACATTATAAAGATTGCAATTTTCATATTCCCCGCAAGGTTCATGTGGGAGTCGTATGCTTTACGGTTTCCGCGCCGGCGCGGGCATGCTGGTAGTAGGTTCTAAGGTACTGGCTCCAGGAGCTACATTGCCGGTCGCGGCCCATTCGGTTCCGCGCGCGAAAGCATCCATGAATCCAGGCTGGCTCATGGCCAGAAGATCGTGTCCAAGCACCATTACAACCACTCTTCCCTGTCCATAGGGCACGGTCCATATCGCTGGTTCTTCCTTTCCAGTGCCCCCTTGACTTACCGGAACATCGAGGGCGCTGGCGAGGACATGAGCATTCGGCTTGAGATCTATCTTATGGTAGAGCTCATCGTTGGCCACAAAGCTCGGCGGCAGCCCGCGGCTGATGGGATTGTCGCGGTCGACCCAATGCACCACGAATACATGGCGCTTGGCATGGCCGATATTCTCCAGCTTCCAGCTCATCCCGAGCATCTCTGAAAAGGCAGCCCACGGCTCACCTTCCAATCGGCGTGGTTCAGTGGGGCTTCCGCCGGCCTGGCCGAAGAAGGGACCGTAAGTCACGCCGTGTACGGTGATCATGCCCTTGCCGGAGCGAAGAAAATCCTCGACCGCATGTTCCGTTGTATCACCCCACCGGGGACCGTAATAGTAATCCACCAATACGTCGTAGTTGGCCAAAGTGGCAGAGGTGATTCCCCGCACCTCCTCTTCGAGTTTTACATCGAAGCGTCCGGTATTCATGAGGATGCCCTGCAGGAAGGGCGCCGTGCCTCGCCAAGGGTGAGACCAGTCGGAGTTTCCCGTAAGCACCAGGACGCGAATCTTCGGGGCAGATGCCTGAGCGGCCGCCTGGGCGTATATTGGGGGCGCCCCGGCGGCGAAGACAGCTAAGCAGCAGACGATGAGAATTTTTTTCATGTCGACTCCACACCTCAATATGGTTTCCGGGTCCAACGCGAACGGACCCTTCAATGGCTTGCCGCGGGTAAGGGCCTGGGGGTAATGTCAGCGTCGACCAACCCGAGGGCCCACTTGATTGCTCCGACGTACATCTGCTGGACGCGGGCGTCGTCCAGGGTCTCTTCGAGATGCCCGAAAGTCGAGTACCAGACTCGGCCCTTGCCATACTTCTTGGCCCAGACGATGGGATAGTCGCCGTCGGTGCGAAGGGCGGCAAGTTCCCGGAAGTGGGCGCGATACCGCTCCAGATTCGTAGGCCGGTTGAAATCGCCTTCCGGGCGCAGCGTGGCGAATGTCGCTTCGAACTTGCTTGGATCCATTCTCATGATGACGTGATCGATATCCCGTGAATAGTTCGGTCCCACCAAAGTGAATTGGTCTTTGAAAGTAAATTCGTGAGCAAAGCCTTGTACACCGGGAAATTTTGGATCCTCCAAGATGATAGGCATGGCGGCGGTGGGGAACTCACCGACCAGATTGCCGCCTATCATTTTGGCGTATTCCGGCCATAAGAGGAGATGTCCTCCATTGCCGGCATGACCAGCGATGAATCCCTTGCCGTCTTCATGCACGAACGACAGAAGATCGGCCTTTTGCTGATCGGTTATATTCCAGGGGCCTTCCCCCATATAAAAAACCGCATCGAAATCATTGAGGTTTCTCACATTAAATCCGGCAATTGGTTGCTTGGTAAGCAAGCGCATGTCGGTTCGAATGATGGTTATCCAGGCGCCGGATTCACGGCCGAGCCGTTCAACCGTGGCCAGCGTGTGCGAGGCCGAATCGTGGTGATAGCCGGGGGATGCGTACCACTCCTGGGGATCGGCAATGGCGAGAATCCTCTTCTTCCCCGGCCAAGGATCGTCAGGCGGCCTTATCTGCGATCTGTCCGCGGGAGCCTGCGCAGCGTGCAGACCCTTAGCGGAAAGTCCGCCAAGCGACGCGACACCTATTCCCTTCAAGAGTTCACGCCGATCCATCGCGCTGCTCCTTCCATGAGATAAAGAAAGCTGCCGCATTCGTGCGGAGAAAACACGCTTCAGCGCTCCGGGAAAAGTTCGACAGGCGAAGACTATTCCCTCAGCGGCTAAAGCCGGTCGAATTTCGAACACTTACGGAACGACTGAAGTCGTGCCCTGATACAGAACCGGGGTTCTTCCACAGCCGGTAAAGCCCGTCTTAAGATCAACCGCTCTTCGCTGGACCTCAAGCTCAGCTTCCCCCTGCTACTTCGCGGCCACGGAAGTCTTGACCGGAGGCTCCGGCAAGGCAAACGCATACCATGTATCGTTGGCGGCAACCAAGATGTATTGACGTCCATAGAGTTCATAAGTCATAGGAGCATTAGTAACAAACTGGCCGAGCCCAACATGCCAAAGGGTCTTACCTGTAGCTGGATCCATTGCCAGGAAATTCCCGAAAGAGTCGCCTCCGAACAAAAGATTTCCAGCGGTGGTTAGCAGGCCGGAGATAAGTACTCCGCTCTTGTCTCCTAATTCATGTGCCCAGACCACTTTTCCTGTTTTGTAGTTGATCGCATCGAGTACATAGTCGGGAGGAGAGCGGAAGCGGCCATACCCGGCGGTGGTAAAGTAAGCCCAGGTTCGGGCTGCGTTCGCAAAGATCAGGCCTAAGTGTGGGTCGTAGGATGGCGACCACCAATTTGTGGCGCCGATAGGGTAAGGGGAAACAAGGGCGCCAGGGGGGTTGGCGTCCTTACTGTAATCCGGAATGGGACGCCCTTCGGCATCGATTCCCTTCGCCCAATTGGTCTGCGGCATAAACTTGGTGGTCAGCAGATGTTCTCCCGTCACGCGGTCTAAAAGGAAGAAATAGCCGTTTCGCGAGACTTGCGCCAGTAGCTTGCGTTCTTTTCCCTTGAACTCCCCATTGAAAAGGATAGGAGTTTGAGCGGCGTCGTAGTCATGGGTATCGTGCGGCGTCACCTGATAGGCCCACACCAGCTTTCCCGTATCCGGATTCAGGGCGACGATAGAGGCGGTATAAAGGCTGTCTCCTTCGGGCGTTGGGTGAGGAGCCCGGTCTTGCGGCACTCCGTTTCCGGTGCCGAGATAGTAGAGATTGAGCTCGGGATCGTAAGTTCCATTCAACCATGGGAAGCCTCCGCCGTGCGCCATTGTCTGGGCGTCAGTCCATGTCTCCGATCCTGGTTGCCCGGGATCCGGATCCACCCACCACCGCCACTGCAGCGCCCCGGTTTCCGGATCTCTGGACTCCAGCCAGGCCCGTATGTTGTCGTTGTTTCCTGGACCGACAATGACGTGATCCCCAATGATCAGCGGAGAGCTCGCGGAGAAAAAATCAAGGTTGACGTCGGCGATTTTCACCCGCCAGCGTTCGCTGCCGTCTTTGGCGTTCAATGAGACCAGATAGTCGTCCGGCGTCATGAAGAACAGCCAGCTCTTGTACATCCCGACGCCGCGATTGGCCACGTGGATAGCCTTATTGTTAGGCCACGCATAGTGCCAAAGCTCGCGGCCGGTTAGCGCATCCATGGCCCATACGTTGTCGGTGATGGTGAAATAGAGCACCCCGTCTACCAAAAGCGGAGTTGCCTTGATCCTGCGTCCTTCACTGGCTTGCTGGGCAAACGATTCCGGGCCAAAGTTTACTTCATGCGTCCAGACCAGCGAGAGCGTGTTGACATTGGATGCGTTGACCTGAGAAAGCGTGCTATACCGCTGCCCGGAATAATCGCCGTTGTAGGTGGGCCAGGTATCCGTGGGCGGCCTGCGTAGAGCTTCCGGGTTCAAGGTCTGAGCAAAGAGAGACGCGGGCAAAAGTATCAGCGAGACGGTGAACAGAAAGCTCCGGTAATTCATTTGAGGGTCACCAGATACGCTAATAAGTCGTGAATATCTTTGTCGGTATACACCTTAAGCAATTGCTTGTGCTCGGCCAGCGGGTCAACTACAGCTACGGATTTGACGTGGTCGCGCGGCCAGGAGTGATAGCTTCCCGCAGAATCGGTCATGGACACGGTAAACTCGTCCAAATACTCCAATTTGCCGGAGATAGTTTTGCCAGAAGGCAATGCGACTGTAACTCGCAGCGGCTTAGCCGGCGGGGTCAGAAAGGCTGTGGTTAGAGCCAGCGGTTGATCTTTGGCGCCGATACCCGCGAGGTCGCCGGTCGGAGAATGACAAGTGCCGCACTTTCCCGCGCCATTGAAGTAGGCTTGTCCGGCCGTGGCATTGCCAACGAGCAATGCGGTCTCCGGGAGCCTCCTCCTGCCCCGGGTCTCCAGAAGCCGCGCGTGCAGAAATGCGACGATATCCGAGAGCTGCTGTGGAGGGAGAGAAGCGAAAGAAGGCATGCCCAATGTCGGCCGTCCGCCTTTTATAAAAGGGACCAGGACATCTCCGTTCTTGTCTTGAAAGAGAAGTGGACTGCGCAGGAGATTGGGGGCCTGTTCGCTGCCTGTAGCTAGAGCGCCATGGCAAAATGAGCAATTTGCTGCAAAATCCCCTTTACCCCGTGCAGCGGCTGCCGGATCGGGATGGGAACTCTGATTGGCATACGGCGCCTGGACGGCGAAGGATACCTCGGCTATTCCCATTAGAAGTATTCCAATGCACAAAAAGAGCGGCCTAATGAGCCTTGCGATAGTTAGCCCTTTTCTCATAGCGTCCCGCAGCCGGTGATTCCATCCGCACCTGGCCGACCTAGACGGAGCTTGTAAAAATCCCGGGCTGTTCCCATATGAACTAATTCCAGAAATGATCCGTCAGCGACAGTACACTTGCTATTTAGGGGCTGTCAAGAGTTTTCCCAGCTCGGGCCGGCGCGAGAATAGCTTGGCCCACCATTTTGGAAAGGGCTGAGCAAGCTGCGGAAAAAATCGAATTGAGTGCGAAAACTGTTTCCTCAACGGTTAAACAGGCTGCGGAAAACTCGGGAGATTGGTGCGCAACGAGTCCCGCAGGAACGGCTGAATCACTTCCTCAAAAGATATTTCAGTCGTCCCTACGGGACTGGAGTTTGTTGCGTCGCCACCCAGCACTGGCGTGCTGGGCTATTTTCACGCTGTCCCTCCGGGACTCAACAATTGATTGCCATGTGTTCCGGCTATTTTTCCTCAGCAGCTAAACAGGCTGCGAAAAAACTCCGGTGCGGAGTCTTTGGGTGGACGCCCCCGCATTTATGCGTGGGTAGGAGCGCTTCAGCGCCCCGGGAGGTTCGACTTTGCTCTTAACTCGAATGAGACCTACGACTCTACATTTTCGTGCCTTCCTGGGGCTGCTGAGCCTCGCAGTCTTTCTGGCAATCGCGACGTTTCTTCCCGCTTGGACGCTCGACTATTGGCAGGCATGGCTCTGCCTCGCCAGCTTCCTTCTGTCAGCGGTTGCGATTACTCTCTACCTGATGGCGTCCGATCCAGAGTTGCTCGAGCGCCGCATGAGAGCCGGCGCCGCCGCGGAAAAGGAGAGAAGTCAGAAACGCACCCAGTCCTTCATTCGCGTCTTCTTTCTTTCCTTGTTTGTAATTCCTGCCCTGGATCATCGCTTCCATTGGACCAGCGTTCCACCCCTCGTATCCATCGCAGGAGACGTTCTTATTGTGGCCGGGTTCGCCATCATATTTGTCGTCTTCAGGGAAAACACCTTCACCTCAGGCATCATCGAGGTCGCCGCCGGCCAGCGAGCGATCTCCACAGGCCCGTATGCCTACGTCCGGCACCCAATGTACAGCGGCGCTCTGGTCATGATGCTCGGCATCCCCGTCGCTCTCGGCTCCTGGTGCGGCCTTTTGCTCCTCATTCCCATGGCCGGTGGAATCATCTGGCGGCTTCGTGATGAAGAGAGGTTTCTTGCGGCCAACCTGCCGGACTATCCGGAGTATCTCGTTAAGGTAAAGTCGCGTCTTCTTCCCCGCATCTGGTGACACCCGTTTCGCCGTACTGCGTGCCGACAAGAGACCCGCGCTTAAGATCAACCGCTTCCACAAAACCTTCAGAAGCGCAGTGTCGCGTCAGCCGCCACCGGCAGAGTAGCGTTGCGTGTGGGTAGATTCGGGTCTGAGTTCGACGATAGAGGTGAAGCCGCATAAGGGTTATTACCTGCAGCAAAGCCGGGCGGCAAGGTCAAGCCTTCATAAAACCGGGCTGATGCGGAGACTGTATCGCTTCCAGAGATCTGCCGGAGGGAGCGGCGTTCACAGACCTGTAAAACTTATCCATCGCCGGGACTGTAACCTGCGATCCAGGGAGAACCGGCCACGCCTCCCAGTATTCCATGGACGAAGGCATAATCGGGGAGCCATCTGGTTTTGTGCCTATGATTATTCTCCTTACTCTTTGAACGACGTAGCCGCCCTTTGGCGAGGCTTGGGCCAAATGCCACTCTCTCTCCCAATTCGCCTGGCCCGGTCCTCCGGCGGTGGTCGTATAGCTCAGCCACTGCCCATCCAGATTGAGTCCAGTGACGGTGATACTTGAGGGGGCCAATCTACCTTTCGCAGATACACTGCCGTTGCTTGCCGAGAACGAGCCTGTGCTGCCGCTGAGGGAACTGGCGTTGAAGTTAGCCCTCCAATCGCCGTTGCGGGGCCAATAGCCCTTTGTAGCCGGGCAAATGTATGACGAGACGCGATTGCCGCTCGCGGGATTCGAAAAAAGGATCTGCTCGTTTTTGTTGTTTACCGCAGTGCTCAATGTGACCTGAGAATCAGTCGATGCTCCAAACTCCCAAACGGCTTTTCCGATCTGAAGAGTGGCATTCGTTCCAGGAGACGATGATCCGGCAGTTTGTATCTCCGATTGAGTAATAATGCCGCCCTCTGTCTCGAAAACGCCGCCCTTCCCCTTTGTGTCGTCGAAGGTATAGATCAACGTGAAGGCCGTACCGTCACGTATCTTCCGGTATGAGCTGTATCCGAATACCGGCCCCTCCCCGACCTGGACCCCACTCGTGGTTCCGGTGATGGTCACAGTGATGATGGAGGCCCTTGCTGCTGTAAAAAAGGCCGCTGCCAGAATGAATGAGGCTCCTATCCGCACAAACCCCTCTTAATGCAGACGGGTGATGCGCCGCTGCCTTGGAAGAGAATTCTATAACGATATTTTTTTACGCCGCACCTCTGTGTATCTCCATGTATCGGGCGGAGCATGTGCCGATTTGTGAGTTCTTGACATGCAAGGATGACACGGTATAGCTTTTCTCACAGTTTAGACCTGAAAGTTAGTTCGCCAGGGAACTAGATGAACTTAAAGATCATCCTAGATTCTGCTTCGCCAGCAGCGCAACGCGGATGGTTGAAAGGCGCGGCGCCGATGGGGATGGATGCCGAAACATGAGCCAGCTTCTGTAGTTTTGGAGAACGACAATGAAGGTTCCGTTTTTCATCTTCACCATATTTCTAGGCATTGTCCTGGCTGTTCATCTGGCGATGAACGGCAAGGTTGGCAGTGTGTTAAACAACCCTCGGGTGGGGAATGCGCTTTTCTGGTGTGTCGGCGCGTTGGCCGCCTTGGCGATCGGCCTTACCGGTTGGCGTTCAGGCGTCCTCAGCGGGTTAAGAGATGTTCATCCGATATTGCTTACTGCCGGGGCGTTAGGGGCGTGTCTAGTATTTGCAATTGCCTGGATGCTGCCTCAAGTCGGGGCGCGGGCGATGTTTATTACTCTTATTGCCGGACAGGTGCTCGGCGGAATGATCCTCTCGCACTTCGGCTGGCTTGATTCTCCGGTGCAGCGGATCTCAATCATCAACGTGCTCGGAGCGCTGGTTATGATCGGCGGTGTCGTTCTGGCAACCCACAGCACCTAATCGGGAGATAGGAGGCCTAGCCTCCTGACTAAAGGAACTTCGCGAACGTGAAAAGAGTGAAGCTGGGTAAATCGAAGCTCGAGGTCAGTGCCCTGGCGCTGGGAGCGGACTTGATCGGGAGCAAGATCGATCGCGAGACCTCGTTCAGGCTATTGGATTTCTATGCCGGCAAGGGCGGGACATTGGTCGACACCGCCAACTTCTACGCCAGTTGGATTCCGGGCTGCCAGGGCGGTGAGAGCGAAACCACCATTGGCCTTTGGATGAAGGAGCGGAAGAATAGAGACCAGATGGTGGTCGCCTCCAAGCTGGCATTCGACTATCCCGGCTGTTCCGGCGGCCTGAGCGCGGCAGAGATACAGCGCGAGTGCGAAAAGAGCTTGAAAAGGCTGCAAACCGACAGGATCGACTTATACCAGGCGCACCGGGACGATCGCCAGACTCCGGTTGAAGAAATCATGGAGGCATTTGACCGGCTGGTCAAAGCCGGTAAAGTGCATATCATCGGCGCCAGTAATCTACCCCTGTGGCGCATCGCTGAAGCTAACACCATTAGCCGGATCAATCATTGGACGAGTTACTCAGTGGTTGAGCAGAGATATACCTATCTTCGCCCGCGCCATGGCGCCGATTTTGGCCCGCAGATCTTTATCGGAGAAGACTTGAAGGAGTACGCGCGAGCTCATGAAATTGCGCTCATCGGCTATTCGGTTCTCCTGCAGGGAGCATATATGCGCTCCGATCGTGAGATGCCGGCTCAGTTTGCGGGTCCCGACTCCGATGAACGGTTGCATATGTTGAAAATTGTGTCCCACGAGGCGGGGTGTACTCCGGGCCACGCAATCATTGCCTGGATGCGGCAGAGCAGTCCGCCGATACTTCCTATCATTGCCGGCAGCAAGATCGAGCAGTTACGCGAGAATATCGCGGCGCTCGATATTACGCTTACAGACGATCAGATGCGCCGGTTGGATACAGCCGGCAATCCTGTTATCAAGCAGGCGTGGTTACAGCCGACCTAAATTGCCGAATGTCCAAAAACCACCCAATCTTGGGTGCCCCAGGTCCCGATTCTGGGACCTGGGATTCCACAAATCTCGACTTCGTGTCCTGCTCCAAAGATAGCCCGTCCCGCTGCGGAGGTTTGTGGAATCCCACATCTGGCGCAAAGAGCGCGCCAGATATGGGGCACCCTGGATTCGTGGAGGGGATTTGGATCCTTAATTCCCACGGTTTCAGCGGTAGATTTTGATCCAGTGATTGCGCAATTTGGGACGCACCACCTGGCCGGCTGTTTCTGAGACAATGGCGCTTGTCGGCTCGACAGGCATATGGCAGTCGATGCAATTGGCGGCTATTTTGCGTCCCATGGTTTTCGACATGCCGCAGCTTTCCACCCGATGGCAGCTCAGGCAGCGGCTGGAATAGGAAGCGGCTGGGCGCTCGGGCGCATGTACGTCGTGGCAAGTCGAGCAGGTCATCTTCGGTGAAGAGAGATAGCAGCGGCTGCGCTTTAGTAATCCAACCTGATTTCCATGCACGTTGGGATGCTCTGCCACGTCTCCGGAATTTGGCTGGAGATAGTTGTCCAAAGGAGCGCCCGGCACAAACGAAAAGGCCGGGGCTGTCTCTTCCTGCCGGATACCGTTATGGCACAACGCGCACATATCCACCTGCCGGTCCCGGGAGAAGTGAGCAGGGTTAAGGATCGACTCGCCACCCGATCCCGCCGGCGCGGACCCGTTCGTCCTGTGCATGGCAGCGTGGTCTAAACCAGGTCCGTGGCAAGTCTCGCATGAAATCCCAGTCACCAAAGTGTCTTTGTAGTAGCGATTGGTCAAGGGATCCGGGGAGCGCGGCTTGATATATGTGGCGTGGCACTCGAGACAGCGTGGCTCTATCGGCCGTACAGAATTCATGGTTCCATCTCTATAGCCGGGACTGTTGATCCACCGCTCTCCGTCGGACCAGTAGCTGACGGGCAGCTCATACAACTGGTCCCCGTGCCAGTAGAGGTAACTCTGCCCCCGCACGCCTGAACCGATGACGATGTCCATCCGCTCGCTTCGCCTCTGCAACTGCCCTGGCCAACCGGCAACCGCAGTCTGGTAGTAACCGTCTTGCCTTGCTTCCATCTTGAAATAGAGGCCGGGGTTATCGCGGGCTGCCGCCGGATCGGCGATCATAAGCGTATTGGATCGATCGCGAAAGGAGCCAAGAATGGAGTTTTTGTCAGCCGGCTGCGACGTCAGGTGATGCGCTGTGTGGAGATAAGTGAGGCTCTGTTGTTGGTGACAGGGCAAGCATGCCGCATCTCCTGCATATTTATCGCGCGGCGCGCCGGTTGATTCGGCTCCCGGTGCGAAGGCAGGGGAAAGAAGAGCCGCCAACGCTAAGAGAAAGATGATGCTTGCTCGGGCCACCAAGAGCCACTCTTTCCAGCTTCGATCTATCCAAGACCTATTTACGACGAACGGACCATTGCCCGATCGCGGCGCTCTCGAATCAACATATCTTTTCCCAGGAATTCATGAGGCACGTAGTGGACAACCGGCGCCGATCTTCCGCGCACAATCGGTAAGGCAAAGCTCAATAAATCGGGTCCATATCTTTCTGCATGGAATAAGACAGTGCCGATGCAGGTGCTCTTGGGATCGGCGGCGATATCCAGGATCTCCATGCTCCCTCCATAACCGACAATTGCGATATCCGCCCCGCCGGGCGCCTGTTCTACTGCCTGAACAGCTCCGATGGCGCTTTCATCATTAATTCCGGCGACAAGAATCCTCTTGCGAGATCGAGACTTTAGAAAGCCGGCAACAGCCGCTTCCGAGGTTGCTTTGTCCCCGCCGCCATCCAGGTGATGAACCGATTTGTCGGGCAATGTTCCAAGCCGGTCCTGGACGCCTTGCAGAGCGCCGATGAGCCTGCTCTGGATCGTTCTGCCGCCGCGTGGAGACTCAAGCAGCAAGAGAGCGTCGATCTGAGATTTCCAATGTTTGATTGCGTGTTCGGCCAGAGCGACGCCCGCGGAAAAGCCTGCCCGGTAGTTGTTCACGCCAAAATACACGGTGCCATGGTGAGGATTGACCAGTGAGATGAGAGGGATTTCGGATCTTGAAAGAATGTCGGAGATGACCGGAGCGACGTGCTCGAAGAGTTGAAATTCGATGGCCAGGTCGACCTTGCTTTCGGCCATTTCCTGAGCATTCCGGATGGCCGTATCCGCGTTCCGGTCATTGTCCCAGACCACAAGATCGATTCCAGCCGCGGCCGTGGCTTTTTCAAGGCTGCGCTGAATTTCAACCGCAATGCAGATGCCTTTGGAGAGATTGGCGAAGCCAAACTTGAGCCTTCTGCGCAAGCGGTTGAGACGGTAGTGACGGCCCGATTGAGTGAGGTAATCCCGGAGCACCAGCGTGTGGAGAATACGATAGGCAGTGGTGTGCGGAATTCCGGTTGTCTTCACAACTTCTTCCAGCGTCAACGACTCAGCGGCAGACCCGAAACAATCCAACAGATCGATGGTTCTTGCGATGACGGGAACCCAATACTTGTCTGTTTTACGTGAAGTCTCTTGTTTGCGAGAGGCTTCCAGCCGTTTGCCGTCAGATTTGGTCTTCATGTCTTTCGAAGGCGCCTATGCCGCGACCACATAGTAGCACCTGGCAAGCCTAATTTGAACAGAGTTCCAATATGAATTCCGACGTAAGGTCTGGGGAGGGAACCGCAAATCTCTCCACTCCGCTGCGCTCCGGTCGAGATGACAAAGGTAGGTGGAGTGGCTGGATTTAGGTTTTGCAATCCCATGCTACGTTTCTGCCCTCCTGGTCTGACTTTGCTTTTCTTTCTGTCATTCCCGCAGGGAATCTGCTTGCGCTCCGGTCGAGATGACAAAGTTAGGTGAAGTTGGTGATGACGCCTTTGCAGTCTGAGCCCACATCCAGCTTGGCTAGCCAGCCCCGATAAAGCCGGGATACAGAGTCATCCCTCCATCGATATAGATGGTCGTACCCTGTACATAGTCCGATTCGTCCGAGGCTAGCCATACTGCGGTGCGCGCCACGTCTTCCGGCTCGCCGATCCGTTTGGAGGGTATGAGCTTAAGCAGAGTAGACTCAAACGCTTCAGGCGTGGTTAACTTCTCGACATTCATTGGAGTCCGAATCGCGCCTGGCGAAATAGCGTTCACCCGGATGCGGAAATGGGCCACCTCCTGCGCGAGGCTTTTCATGAATAGCATCAGCCCGCCCTTGGCCGCCGCATAATTCGCGTGCCCCTCCCAGGGAATCACGTCATGCACCGAGCTGATGAAGATAAGCTTTCCGCAGGCGTAAGAAACGGAACGGTCGATGCCCTGGCGCTTAAAGGCCCGGACCGCCTCCCGGGCACAGAGAAACATTCCGGTAAGGTTGACATCTATCACGCGCTGCCACTGTTGCAATGTCATTTCGTCGACCGGAGCATTCAGTTGTATGGCCGCGTTGGGGACGCAAATGTCCACCCCGCCAAAGGCCTGGAGCATGCAATCGAACATCGCTCTCACTTCGTCTTCTTTGGAGACATCGGCCTTGAAGACCACGGCTTTTGCGCCGTGCCCCTCGATGATCCGGGCGGTTTGGCGGGCGCCTTCCTCATCCGTGCTGAAGTTGACCAGGACATCCGCGCCGGCTTGAGCAAAACCGATCGCCATAGCCTGCCCGAGGCCCTTACTTGCTCCCGTAACCAGAGCTCTTTGCCCCTCAAGCACTCGATGTATGGGCGCCGGCGGCATCTCATTCGGAGGTGTGTAGGCGTTCTTGGAGGTCAACGGCAGATCCTTTCGAAGACTGTTCCCTCAGCAAAGACTGTTCTCTCAGCGGCTAAAGCCGAGCTTGTTTTCGAGCGGTTACGGCACGACTGAAGTCATGCCCTGATACAAAGCCATACGTTTTTCCGGGGCCTGTAAAGCCGATCGAATTTTCTTGTTGCCAGCTATTAGTTCCAATAAGAACTTCCACATGGGAGATACCCCCACGTTAATATCTTCGCGGTGAAGCTGTGTCAAGGATATTTCTCCCGCCGGTTCCGAATGAACTGCTATGAATTGCTCAATGGGCTGCGCGGGAAGCGGACTTCATGACTGCTTTCCTGCGAAAGCAATTCTCCGCGTGGTCATTCACAATGCCGGCAGCCTGCATCCAGGCATAGACGATGACCGGCCCGACAAATTTGAAGCCTCGCTTCTTCAGCGCCTTCGAGATCTCGACCGAGAGAGGAGTTTGCACCAGCCTCGGGCCACGATTCTGGATCGGCCTTCCTCCTGCCATCTTCCAGATGAACGATGAGAAGTCCTCGCCTGCATCCCGCATCGCGAGGAAGATGCCCGCTCCCTCGATGGTCGCTTTGATTTTGGCGCGGGAGCGGATGATGCCTGGATCTTGGAGGAGACGTTCGATATCGTCTTCTCCGAAGCGAGCTACCTTCACCGGGTTAAACTGCTTGAAGGCTGCGCGAAAGGCCTTCCGCTTGCGCAGGACGATGATCCAAGCCAATCCAGCTTGAAACCCCTCCAACATCAAAAGCTCCCAAAGGGCCCGGCTGTCGTACTCCGGCACGCCCCACTCTTCATCGTGATAGGCGCGCAGCAGCGGATCGCTGTCAGCCCAGAGACAGCGATGAACCGTACTCTTATCTGCGGCGCTCATGAGTAAACCTATCGGATCATTCTGTGAACATGGCGCTGAGATCCCGATAGCTCACCGCCTCATCTGCGAAGGTGAAGGTGCCGTGTTCCTTCATCTCCCGGGCTGCGCGAAGGAAGGCTCCGAGGGCGGCGCGAGAAAGCGCACTGCCGACACTGATGCGCTTGACTCCCATAGCCGCCAGCTTTTCGAAATCCAGCTGAATGCCTGGCAAACCCATCAGGACGTTTACCGGGCGGTCTACCGAAGTAACCACGGCGGCTATATCGGCTTGACTACTGAGACCGGGAGCATAGAGAACGCCGGCGCCTGCCTCCTGATAGGCTTGCAGGCGTTGGATGGTGTCTTTCAGGTCGGACCGGTTATGCAGGTAGTTCTCCGCACGAGCAGTCAGAGTGAAAGGAAACGACAGGTTGTGCACTGCCTCCGCTGCCGCGCGGATGCGTTCGGCTGCAAGCGTCTTTTCATAAATCGGATCTTCCGGGCGGCCGGTGGCATCTTCGATGGAGCCACCCACCGCCCCCGAAGCTGCCGCAAGCTGGATGGTTTCCGCCACATGCTCCGGGGAGTCTGCAAAGCCATTCTCAAGATCCGCACTGAGAGGCAGGTTGGTGCTACCCGCGAGCGCGGAAACGTGCGCCATCACCTGGTCACGGTCAACCGTATTGTCCCGCTGTCCTACTGAGAAGGCGTAGCCCGCGCTGGTGGTGGCCAGCGCCTCGAAGCCAAGGTGGGCCAGCAGCCGTGCTGTGCCGACGCTCCACGGATTGGGAATGATGAATGCGCCGGCGCGCTCATGCAGCGCACGGAAGATATGTCCTTTATCCGATTGCGTCAAACCAGGCAATCGCGCTCCCTCCCCGGGGTACCGGCGACCTTCCTATCCATTGAAAGGGCACTCTCTCCGCACCCGCATCTTATAATGTTTCCTGGTGCGAAAACCACAAGGCACCGTGCGTGAGGCGATTCCGTTTATTCATTGACCTGTTTTGCAAGCAGCGAAATTTACAAATTTCACAACAACCTGTGGACGATAGCAGAACAATTTCCATTGTGCTTGCGTCCAGTGTCTAGTTGCTGGCTTATTTGGTCAGCCCGGAATTCAGGATCTTGCAGAAGGTGAATATCTGATGTCGATTAATCCCAAGCAGACGTTTCGCGGAATCACACGGGCGGTTTTTGCCCGCTTGCGGCAGAAGGCTTCAAAGAAGGGCATTCACGTCGCCAGCCCGGTGGGAAAAGCAGTGAAAGATGGAGTGCGAATCCAATGGAATTATGACCCAGCATCGGAGCTGCTCGAGGTGGAGTGCAGCGCCCCATTTTGGATCAATTCAACCAAAATTAATAACGATCTCCGCCGCGAAATTGAAGCTACCCTCCGCTCCCACCGGGCAGCTTGAGCCTGCACGATATCGGAGTAAAAAAACCTTCGGTCTTGCAAGGGTTGAGTTGCGGGCTGCATGATGGGGATATGAAAGTTGCCGGCTACTTCCGCCTTCATCTCCCGCTGGCCGGCGCAATGTTGTTGCTGTTGCCGCTGGGCGCACTCGCAGATGGGTCGACCGGCCATTCAAATCTTACCGGGGTCTATCTCTCCCACGGAGGCAAGAAGGATCCGTCTATCAGCGTAAGCCTGGGTGCGGATGGCACGGCAACCGTTACGGAGGATGCCGGCAAGGGCGCCACGACCTTTTTTGGCCATTGGGCCGATTCCGGCACCCAGGTCACAGTCACCTTCGATCCGGTGGACGGTAAGACCGAGCCTCCCATGGTCTTTGAGGCTGCACACGATGGACTGCAGGCGGTGACTTGGAATCACGCCGAATGGGGAAAGGCGACTCCGCCGCTGATGAAAAAGTCGACCAAAATTAAACAGAAGTATTGGTTCACAACTGTGCGATAGGTTCTTCCGCAAAAGACCCTCCATGGTCACTTGGCCGGTTGGAGAAGCAGCCGTTGCACGCGCCAATTCAGCAGTTCGGCAACGTAGAGTTCATTCTCTGACGGGCAGGCGATCTCGTGAATCCATCCAAATTGGCCGGCTTGGTGGCCGCTTCTCCCAATGACTCCCAGCACCGTGCCATCCAGGGTCAATTTGTATATACGGCCAGGGTAGGCATCCGAGGCGAAGAGAACCGGATGGGGTCCTGGGGTGATGCAGATCGCCCAGGGAGACCCGTTCTGCATGAGCTTGTTGAAGGGCGCATGGTTCTCCGGTTTGGGGGCGGAGGCCGCGGCATTGGTTTTCGGCACATTGCCCGGCATGTTCCCCGGCATGTTTCCCATCCAGGGATGAATGCTGTGATCGTAGGGAACGTCGATATGGATCTCGCGGAGGTACGTGCCTTGGCCGTCGAAGACCTGTATCCGGCCGTTGCCCCGGTCGGCGACGTAGACGTTCCCCTGCGCGTCGGTGGCGATGCTGTGCGGCTGTAAGAACTGTCCCGGGCCGCTCCCCAGGGTGCCCCACGACTTGATCCAGTTGCCGTCCTTATCCACTTTGGCCACCCGCGAATTAATGTAGCCATCGCTGATATATGTGTTTCCCGCTGCATCCCAGGCAACGTCGGTGACCTGACGAAATTGGCCGTCCACGGGAGGCAGGGGCGGCCAGACATGCTTGAGCGGGCCGGTCCCTTCATCGGAAGCCTCCTGCTTGCGGCCGAAAACCATGACCACGCGTCCCTCGGGGTTGAACTTGACGATCATGTCGGAGCCCTTATCGACTGCCCAGATATTGTCCTGCTTATCGACCTTAACCGCATGGGCGAAGCTCCACGCATAAAGGTTATGGCCAATTTCGCGAATGTAATTTCCACCGGCGTCAAACTCCAGGAGCTGAGCGGCGGCAGCCCCATACGCCGGGCCGGTGGTGTTGCCGCGAGAGAGAACGAAGATGTGTCCTTTGGAGTTGACCGCTACTCCCGCCACCTCTCCGAGATAGATGTTGGCAGGCAGCTTTAGGAAATCGGTGGAGGCGCGGACAGTGATTTCAGGCGGCAATTGCTGGGCGGTCAAAAATGCGGGCAGACAAAGCGACGCGGCGAGCATCACACATTTCATCGTCTTCTCCTCGTTCAAATAGAGGTTCGTGGAGGGCTTATCTCATGGGCGAGTCTAAATAACCATCTTCCGCCTGTATAGATGTTTGCGGGGGGTCCGTGTTCCGGCGAAAGGCTTAGCTTGTTGAAACGAGGTGCGGAAAATCATGTCGATCTCAGGTGACGACGGCAACATGAACGAGGAGTTCGGGAGTTTCGACCTGGCGCGCGAGATCGCGGCTTGCGAGGGGAAAAAGCCCTGGCAATCGGGCCTGTACTCGAAGACCCTTTTTAAGAAGGATGACTTCAGAGTGGTCCTGATCGCCATGGAGAATTCGGCTAAGATGAAGGAACATCATGCCGACGGCACCATATCGGTGCAGGTTTTGCAGGGGCAAATACGCGTTCACGCACAGGGACGGACATACGATCTCCGGCCGGGAAACTTATTTACCCTGGGCGCGTCAATCAAGCATGACGTGGAGTCGATAGGCGATTCCGCGTTTCTGCTGACCATCTCCTGGCCTAAGAGCAGCGACCTGCGCGCGATGGAGCATAGGGGATACGGGACCTAAGATGCGCCGGGCTTCTGCCGGGCTGTCCCCTGTGAGACTTGACGACTGATATCTGATGTAATTTTCCGGTTTTTCCGCAGCCTGCAAAGCCGAATTGTTCCGAGTCAGATCATAAGTCCGAGAGGAGTTCCCACGTGAAATTGCTCCGGCTGCTCGCAGTGCCTCTTTTCCTTCTCCTGCCATCCTCCCTGCACGCCCAGCTTGGTATTTACGGCAGCTTCACAGCGTCCAAACTCAACGCCCTGAACAACGACAACTACATTTATGGGGGTACCTTCGGCGCCTATCTGGCGAGTGGAACCCTAGCCTTGCTTAGCGTGGGCGTGGACCTCCGCGGTTCTTTTCAGAACGGCGGAGGAACCGGGTTCGACAGTGGAGCGATCGGACCACGCGTAGCCTTGAATCTGCATCTACTTCCAATTCACCCCTATGTGGAGGCGATGGGCGGCATAGGCCACGTCACTTTCGCAGGCGCACCGGAGAATGACGTTACCAAGTTCGAGTATCAGTTCTTAGGTGGAGTGGATTTCACCGTCTTTCCCCGTCTGGATTGGCGCGTTGCTGAGTTCAGTTATGGAGGATTCTCCGGGCTGAACAGCGACAGCTTTCATCCCAAGTCCTTCAGTACCGGGCTCGTACTACGGCTTCCCAATCTGGTGCCGCGGCTCTGACCAGCCGCGGCAGCTATAGCGTTTTCACAATTACTGTGTCCTGGTGAGAATTGGCTATGTGCAGGCGTTCTTTGACGGAACGCCTGCGTGGAGTGTTGTTTCTTGGGATACACCGATTGTGAAAACGCTATAGCGGAGAAATGCTCTAGAATCAGAAGCACGCATGATCCTTCCTTTCGTCCGTGAGCTGCTCTCGGACCTGGAACATACTGACTCTTTCGAGCGCGTGCGACGGCACTTGGCCCTCGCTGCGGGGAGAAGGCGCGTCTCCGGCCTGACGGCTACCGGCCGTAGCCTGTATCTGCCGCTCTTTGGCCGGGCCGCCAAATCGCCGGTTCTGGTGATTGTGGCGGATAACAAGGCCGCCGACTCGCTGCAACTTACCCTGCGCGCAACTTGCGACCTCACCGGGGCTATCGATCCGGATCGCGTACTCCGCTTGCCGGCGCATGACGTGCTGCCGTTTGAGAACCTGTCGCCCCATCCCGACGTGCAGGAGCAGCGCGCCTCTGTATTGTGGAAGATCGCGGCCGGCGCCGCTGCGATCGTCATCGCGCCGGCTGAGGCAGCCAGCATGCGGGTCTTCCCTGCGCAATTCTACGAAAGACTGGCACGGGTGCTGCGCCGCGGGGATGAGATCGATACCGACGATCTGATCGATCACCTGGCCAGCGTCGGCTACAACAGAATGGATATTGTCGAGATGCCGGGCCAGTTCACGCGCCGCGGCGGCATCCTGGACATTTATTCACCGGAGATGGACCGGCCGGTGCGTATCGAGCTTTTTGGCGACGAGATCGAGTCCATCCGTAAATTCGAGCCTGATTCGCAGCGTTCCTCGGCGCCTCTGGACGAGGCCTTGCTCCTGCCCCTGACCGAGACCCCGATCTCGGAAAATCTGCTGGCCGCGATTCATGCGCGCCTGAGCGGCGGCCGGGTTGAAGCCGGGGAGGATCCCGAGTCCGTGATCCAGGCGATGGCGGCGGCCGGAGTTAGCGTCTTTCCCGGTTGGGAATTCTTCGCGGCGGTGGCCGGCGCCGACCGGACCCTCTTCGATCTCTTTCCAAAACTACAGGTGCTGGTGGAAGAGCCGGCCATGATCCGCAACCAGGCGGAGCGTTGGTGGAGCAAGGTCGGACAGTTGCACGAGCGAAGCGGCATCGGCTCGCTCATTCAGCAGGAAGACATCTATCTTTCGCCGGACGAGCTGTTGTCCAAGATTGCTTCTCTACCCGGCCTCGACCTGGACCAATTAGGCGCGGTCGATGTACTGGAGGAGGACACGGCCAGCCTGGGCGAGATCGCCTTCTCCTCCCGCCCCACCCTCCGCTTTCACGGCTCGATCCCGGCATTTCTGCAGCAGATCAAGTCTCTGGCCGAGGAAGGAACCAGGATGCTGCTGGTCGCGCCGAACCAGGGCGAAGTAGAGCGATTGGCGGGCTTGCTGCGGGAATATGGCCAGCCCTACCGGCTGGGGAGCCGAGTTCAACATCCTGGCAGCGAAAACATCTACGACGAAACCAGCTATCTGGCAGGCGATTTCCGCATACCGATCCTGGTGCGCAGCGCGATCTCAAATGGCGTCCAGTTCCCGGACAGCAACCTGGCGCTCTTTGGCGCCAACGACTTTTCCGATGAGGCCGATGTGACCGCGCGCCCCGCGGTCAAGAGGGCCAAGTCCAAGACGGCCGCCTTCATCTCCGACTTCCGCGACCTCAGCGTGGGCGACTACGTGGTCCACGTGGAGCATGGAATCGCGCGCTATCAGGGATTAAAGGAGATCGTGCAGGACGGCCTCAAGGTTGAATTCATGGTGCTGGAGTTCGCCGAGCAGGCGCGGCTCTATGTGCCGCTTACCCGGCTCGATCTCATCCAGAAGTATCGTTCCACCGATGCGGGCCCCGCCCCGGTGCTCAACCGCATGGGCGGGCAGCAGTGGGCAAAAACCAAGGCGCGGGTGCATAAGGCCATGCAGGATATGGCCGATGAACTGCTCAAGCTCTATGCCCAGCGCAAGGCGGCCGAGGGGCATGCCTTCCCTCCGGATAACGAATTCCAGCGCGAGTTTGAAGACGCCTTCGATTACAACGAGACGGAAGATCAGCTCTCGGCGATCGCCGACATCAAGCGGGACATGGAGTCCAGCATGCCTATGGACCGGCTGCTGGTGGGCGACGTGGGCTACGGCAAAACCGAAGTGGCCATGCGGGCGGCCTTCAAGGCGGTGCAGGATGGCAAGCAGGTGGCTGTGCTTACGCCCACAACGGTGCTCAGCTTTCAGCACTTTGAGACCTTCAAGAGCCGCTTCAAACAATTTCCCATCAATATCGAGATGATCTCGCGCTTCCGCTCTCCGCGGGAGCAGAAGCTGATTCTGGAGCGGGTGGAGGCGGGCAAGATCGACATCCTGATCGGCACCCATCGCGTGTTGTCCAAGGATCTCAAATTCCACGATCTCGGGCTGCTGATCGTGGATGAGGAACAACGGTTTGGAGTGCGCCACAAAGAGCGGCTGAAGCAGATGCGCCGCGAGATCGATGTGCTGGCCATGTCGGCTACGCCGATTCCGCGCACCTTGCACATGTCCCTGGTCGGGTTGCGCGATATGAGCGTAATCGAAACTCCGCCCAAGGACCGGATGGCCATCCAGACCATTGTGGCCAAGTTCGACGAGAAGCTGATTCGCACCGCGATCGAACTCGAATTGGAGCGCGGCGGACAGGTCTACTTCGTGCATAACCGCGTCGAAACCATTTTTGAGATTGCCGCCAAGATCCGCGAGATGGTGCCTCATGCGCGGGTGGCCGTAGGTCACGGCCAGATGAGTGAAGGGGAGTTGGAGCGGGCGATGCTGGGCTTCATGCACGACGAATACGATGTGCTGGTGGCCACCACTATCATCGAGAACGGCCTGGATATTCCGCTGGCCAATACCATCATCGTCAGCCGCTCCGACCGCCACGGGCTCTCCGAGCTTTATCAGTTGCGGGGCCGAGTGGGCCGCTCCAATCGCCGCGCCTATGCTTACCTGCTGATTCCTCCGGAGCAGGAGCTCACCGAAATCGCGCGCCGGCGCCTGGCCGCTCTCAAGGAGTTTTCCGACCTGGGCGCGGGGTTCAAGATCGCCGCGCTCGACCTTGAGCTACGCGGCGCGGGCAACATGCTGGGAGGCGAGCAGAGCGGCCACATCGAGGCGGTAGGCTTTGAAATGTACACCAGCATGCTGGAGCAGGCGGTGAATGAGCTTAAGGGCGAAGAGCATCCTCAGCGGCCAACTACTCAGCTCAATCTCGGCATCAGCCTGCGCATCGATGAAAACTACATCGCGGAAGAGAACCAGCGCCTGCGTATTTACAAGAAGATTGCCGGGGCAGCGGATGAGGCCGCCGTCAAGGATATGCGCGCGGAGCTGGAGGACCGTTACGGCGAGCTGCCGCCGAGCGTTCACCACCTGCTCGAAGCGGCCTCTCTGCGCCTGGCGTGCGAGCGCGTAGGCGTCTCTCAGGTGGACCGTAAACGCGATCAACTGCTGATACGATTTACCGATCAGGCCAGCGTCGATCCCGGGCGCCTGATGAAGATGGTGGCGCAAAACGCCAAGAAAGGCGCCCAGTTTTCTCCCCAGGGAATACTGCGTCTTCCCCTCAAAGCGGCGGAGCCCCAAGCGGTGCTCGCCGAAATCGGCAAGCTTCTGAACGACCTGGCTATTCCAAGGGAAGCCGAAACGGCCGCCCTGGGGAGAAGCCATGCCTAGACCGCTTTGCACGGTGCAATTTGGTGCAATAGCTCATCCGCCGTTTAGCGGTTCGCGCATCCAAGAACCCGGGGTTGGTTTCCTTAGAACTTGCGCCCGGTTTCAAATCTGAGCAATACACTTCACAGAGAGCGAAGGACTTCTACAGATGAAGAATAGAGTTCGTAAAGCAGTTTTTCCCGCGGCGGGCCTGGGGACCCGTTTCCTTCCGGCGACCAAAGCGCTTCCCAAGGAGATGCTGGCGTTGGTTGACAAGCCGCTGATTCAATATGGCGTAGAAGAAGCCATCGCGGCGGGTTGCGAGCAGATCATCATCGTTACGGGCAGAAACAAGGCGGAGATTGAAGACCACTTCGATATCAGCTTCGAATTGGAGCAGCTTCTGGAGACACGTAAGAAGACGGATCTCTTGGCCATGGTGCGCCAGATCTCCCATATGGCGCGCATTGCCTACGTCCGTCAAAAGGAGGCAATGGGCTTGGGCCATGCGGTTCTGATGGCACGCGACCTGGTCGGCGATGAGCCATTCGCGGTAATCCTGCCCGATGACATCATCGATGCCACGGTGCCGTGCCTTAAGCAAATGATTGACGTTTTCGAGCATACACAGTCTTCCATTCTGGCCACTCAAGTGGTCGAAGGCGCCGCCATCTCCTCATACGGCGTGCTTGATTGCGTTGAAGATAAGGACAACCCGCGTCTGTTCGATGTGAAGGCCATGGTGGAAAAGCCAACGCCAGCCGAGGCCCCGTCGAAACATGCCATCATCGGGCGCTACATTCTTACCCCGCATATCTTCGAGGTGCTGGAGAAAACACCCCTGGGCACGGGTGGAGAGCTGCAGTTGACGGATGGGATCAAGGCCCTGCTAGAGAGCGAGAAGGTTTACGGCTATAGCTTTGAAGGCAAACGCCACGACGCGGGCGACAAGCTCGGCATGCTGAAGGCGACGGTCGAATTCACACTCAACCGCGAGGATCTCGGGCCTGAATTCCGTGAATATCTGAAGTCGCTCAAGCTATAGGCGGTTTGCGCCTTGGTAATTGCGATTCGTGGAATCCCAGGTCCCAGAATCGGACCTGGGGCACCCAGGATCTGTGATTTATGTTTTCCAAGCAGATTCCCTTCGGGAATGACAGACAAGAAAAGCGGGGTTCCATAAATTTGGCATCTGCGGTTTCCCAAAAGATGACCACAAATCTTGGGTGCCCCAGGTCCCGATTCTGGGACCTGGGATTCCACCGAGATGACAAATAGCCGGCGCTGACAAGGCGATGCCAATTTGCGAGAATCGGTCTATGAGCAACGTGGAAAAGACAGCAGTCTCGACGAAGGAGGCGCCGGCGGCGATCGGTCCATATTCCCAGGCCGTGCGCAGCGGCGATCTGATTTTCGCCTCCGGGCAAGTGGCGCTCGATCTGCCAGGGGGACAACTGGTAGCGGGCGGCATTCGCGAGCAAACCGTGCGGGTGCTGGAGAATCTGCAAGCGGTGCTCGCCGCGGCGGGCAGCGATCTGCGGGACGTTATCAAGACAGTCGTGTTTCTCAAGGACATCCAGGATTTCGCGGCCATGAATGAGATCTATGCGGCTTACCTGGCGCCGGAGGGTGTGACTCCTCCTGCCCGTTCCACGGTTGAGGTGGCGAGATTGCCCAAAGACGCGCTGGTTGAAATTGAAGTGATTGCGCGGTTATAGCATCCTAAGTTAAGGAGAAACCGCATGGAGCACGATCAAACCGCGAAAGGGGACAAGATCGAGAGGACGGATGCTGAGTGGCGTGCCGAGTTGACTCCCGAGCAGTATCACGTCATGCGCCAAAAGGGCACCGAGCCGGCGTTTTCCGGGGCGCTCTATCGCAACCACGCCGATGGCACGTATCGGTGCGGGGCATGTGGAGCGGAGTTGTTCTCGTCGGATGCGAAGTTTGAGTCCGGCAGCGGCTGGCCGAGCTTTTCGCTTCCAATAGACAACCAGGCTGTGGCCACGCAGGAGGACACGAGCCATGGCATGCGGCGGATTGAAGCCACATGTTCCCGTTGCGGAGCGCATCTCGGGCACATTTTTCCCGAGGGCCCGAAGCCCTCAGGACTCCGCTACTGCATCAACTCGCTCTCGCTGGATTTCGAGCCGCAGAAGAAGGGATAGAACCAGCTAGGCTTTGACAACCTTGCCCGCTTTGATGCAACTGGTGCAGGCGCGAATACGCTTTGGCGCGCCGTTGATCTTCGCCTTTACCGGCCGCAAGTTGACGTTCCAGCGCCGCCTGCTCACGTTGTGAGCATGGGAAATCTTGTTTCCGAACTGAGGACCCTTGCCACAAATCTCGCAAAGCTGAGCCATGACCAAACTCCATTATTCAAAGTATTCGCGCAAATGGAGCGGCAGACTCACACTCACTGTGCTGGCGAGACTCTAGTATATACGGGGCGGTTTAAAATTGCCTGAGGCCTCCATCAGCATTGCTGCCTTTTGGTAAACCAGCAGTGAGCAATCTTCTCAATCCAAGCCGCAAAGCGAAACCGAAAGTTGGACCGAGCCATCGCTACTATGGACCAAGCGGCGGCCGCTTCCAGGCGCCATGGCTGGTCGTTTGGGTAGCGTTCGCAGTTCGCGTCGCCTACATGACGCTGGCGCATACCTATCGCTTCCGGCCTTATGACGGCCACTTTCAATTCGGATGGGAGATGGGACGAATTGCCCGGGCGCTGGTCACCGGGCATGGTTTCGCCGACCCCTTTCGCGGGCACACCGGGCCGACTGCCTGGGTGGCCCCGCTCTATCCGCTGCTGCTGGCCGGAGTCTTCAAGGTCTTCGGGGTATTGACGCTCAAATCCGCATGGGTCATTTTGACCATCAACTGCATCTTCTCCGCTCTAACCGCGCGTGCGGTGTGGGAGATCGGAGCGCGCTGCTTCAACCTGCGCGTGGCGAAATGGTCGGCCTGGATATGGGCGCTCTATCCGGCAGCCATGCAATACGCGGTGCGCTGGGTGTGGGAGATGACGCTTACCACGCTGCTCTTCTCCTATGTCCTGGTGCTGGCGCTGCGCATGCGCAATATCGGCGGCACTCCGGCCGATGGGCCGGCGGCGATGAGCAAAAAGCGCTGGCTGTTTTTTGGGCTGCTCTGGGCCGCGATAGGACTGAGCAATCCGACGATCCTGATCTTTTTGCCGGTTTGCGGTATCTGGGTGTTGGCCGGCGCGGTGAATTGGCGGGATCAACTCGGCGGTGCGCTGCTGGCGGCGCTTCTCTTCTCGGCCTGTCTGGCTCCCTGGATCGTGAGAAATTACCTGGCCTTTGGCCGCTTCGTGCCCATGCGGGGCAATTTCGGCGCCGAGATGTATCTGGGCAACGGGCCTGGCGCCACCGGGCTGCTGATGGAGTACGACCAGCCGATGCAGGCTCCGGACCAATTGCGGCTGTATGCGCAGATGGGAGAGATTGCTTACGCCAAAATGCGCGGCGCGGAGACGATGAAGATCATTCGCGCCAATCCGGAGCATTTTGCCGCCGATGTGCTTAAGCGGGTGTTCTTCTTCTGGGCGTCGGTGCCACACCCGCCGGATGACGCGCCATGGGTGGAATATGGACGCAACCTGAACTTCGTCTTCATCAGTGTTTGCGGACTGCTCGGATTGGCTTTGGCGCTCCAGCGAAAGGCGCCGGCCGCGGGGCTCTTTGCCTGGGCGTTCCTGCTCTTGCCGCTGGTCTATTATTTCGTGACTGTGCACGCCCGCTTCCGCCATCCATTGGAGCCGTTGATCGCGGTGTTGGGAGTTTATTTGTTTCAATCGGCGGAGCGGCGGGACAAATTGCAGGAGTCTCAACCCGATGCCGCCGGCTCGCGGGCGGACCCTGTGGCCGTTGACCAAACCGGCTAAGGCAAGTAAACTTGGAAATTGGTGTGCGGTCTGCTCCCCTGCCATTCGAGGGTCCGAGCATATTCAGCAAAATAAGCATGCATCCACCTAGATTTTGCGCTGGGTTGAGCCCCGGTGCCTGGAGGTTTTATGTACGCGGTGATCCGTACCGGTGGTAAGCAGTATCGCGTTTCTCCCGGCGACGTTGTGAAGATCGAGAAGGCTGCCGGAGGCGACGACGGCGCGATCGAGTTCAGCGACGTTCTGGCCGTTTCCGGCGAGGAGCGGCCGATAGCCAAGCCGGCATCGGCCAAAGTGACCGGCAAAGTGCTCGGCGAAGGCCGCGGCGATAAGATTCTGGTCTTTCATTTCAAGCGCAAGAAGCAATACAAGAAGCTGCAGGGTCACCGTCAGGCCTATACGGAAGTTCGCATCGAGTCCATTGAAGTCGATGGCGAGACTTTCGCGGCCGCGAAGTAATTCGTATCTGAGGGATGTGAAATGGCGCATAAAAAAGGTTTAGGCAGCTCGAAAAACGGCCGCGATTCCAATGCCCAGCGGCTTGGAGTGAAGATCTTCGCCGGCCAAGTTGTAACTGGCGGCTCGATCATCGTTCGCCAACGCGGCACCAAACTCAAGGCGGGTCTGAACGTCGGCCGGGGAAGCGATGACACGCTCTTCGCCAAGATCGATGGCCGGGTCAAATTTATCGATCGGGGCAGAACCGGACGCTTCGTCGCTGTGGAGCCGGTGGCTGCCTCGGCTGGCGCTCCAGCCGCTGCTCAGGCCTAGCATCTGGCGAGCAGAGTCCCGGATGACTCTTGTAGAAAGCAACCCAGCACGAAGTGCTGGGTTGCTTTCTTGCCGTCCCTCGCGGGACGCTTTCCCAAAGACCTAGAGCTCCTTGAAACCCGCATCCGGTTAACAGATGAAAACCGAGAAAGAAGGCGATAAGGGCGTCGCGATTGTAACGGGAGGCGCGCAGGGGATTGGCCGACGGACGGCTGAGCTCTTGGCTGAGCGCGGCTACCGGCTTGCGCTGGTGGATCTGCGCATGCCTTCGGAGACGCTGCAGTCCATTAAGGAGCGCGGCGGCGAAGCCTGGGGCTTCCCCGGGGACATCACCGACGAATCGGTAGTGGGGCGATTTGCGCGGGAGGTTTTCTCTCGTTGGGGCCGGGCCGACGTGCTGGTCAACAACGCGGGAATCAGCCTGATCTCTCCCGCCGAGAAGACCTCGGCGAGCGACTACCGGCGCGTCCTGGAAGTTAACCTGGTGGCGCCGTTTCTGCTGGCCAAGGCCTTTGCTGAAGGAATGCTTGCGGCCAAGAGCGGCTCCATCGTCAACGTGGCTTCGGTTGCCGGACTGGTGGCGGTTTCCGACCGGGCGGCGTACAACGCCTCCAAGCATGGTTTGGTTGGACTCACGCGAACCTTGGCTGCGGAATGGGGCGGCCGCGGGGTGCGGGTGAATGCGGTTTGTCCCGGCTGGGTCAAGACGGAGATGGATGCGGCCGACCAGGCCGGTGGCAGTTACGTCGATGCGGACATCACCGGCCGAGTGCCGATGGGACGATTCGCCCGCCCGGACGATATCGCTCGCGCCATCGCATTCTTAGCGGATGAGCGGGAAAGCGGATTCGTCAACGGCCATACGTTGACGGTAGACGGCGGTTGGACGGCGGATGGAAGCTGGGAATCCCTGCGCTTGCACTGCCGCTAGTGAGCCTGAGTAAAAACTTCCACATCTGGTTTTGGATCCATACTTCAAGCAGATTTAGGGTGCCCCATATCTGGCGCGCTCTTTGCGCCAGATGTGGGAAACCGTAGATCTCTCCACTTCGCTTTGCTCCGGTCGAGATGACAAAGTCAGGTGTAGTTGCCAACCGAGCCTTCCTCAACCCGTTTTTCATCCCGTGGGTCCCCGCGGCCTTTCTTCTTGCGCAATATGCAGTTGTTATTGCACAGTTGCGAATACTAAGATGGCGTGTCGGAATTTGTGAAGAGCCAAACGAGGTGAACCATGAAGGAGTATGAGGGGCAATCGCAGCCAAAATCCAAAGAAAGACGAGCCCTCATGTGCGGCTTGGCAGCTCTCGGAGCTGGATTAGCCGCGCCCGCCACCATAAGAGGGCTTTCCTCCGACCCGGCGCCGTCAAGTCCGAAGTTCGCTGCGGCTCCCTGCGGGCCAAGTAGGGTGATTGCCTCCGACACCGAGACGGTAGCAGAAACAGCCGCAGGCAAGATTCGCGGTTACAAGCGCAACGGCATATACACCTTTAAAGGCGTGCCTTATGGCGCATCTACCTCAGGCGCAAGACGCTTTATGCCGCCTGCGAAACCGGAGCCATGGACCGGCATCCGCAACACGCTGCAGTATGGCTTGGTCTGCCCTACGCCGCCCAGCTCAGGGCTTTCCGGCGACGAAGACGTGTTTCTGCTTCATCGCGCATCGGCCGCACATGTGCCCGGTGAAGACTGCCTGCGGCTCAATCTCTGGACACCGGAGATCAGTGCTTCGCGGAAACGCCCGGTCATGGTCTATATGCACGGCGGCGGATTTTCCGGAGGCAGCGGGCACGATCTTCTTTCCTACGATGGGGAAAGCCTGGCGCGCAATCATGATGTGGTCGTCATCAATCACAATCATCGCCTGAACGCTTACGGCTATCTCAATCTTGCCGGGATCGGCGGGGAAGAATTCGCCCTGTCGGCCAATGTGGGCATGCTCGACATCGTTGCGGTTCTCGAATGGGTCCGGGATAACATCTCAACGTTTGGCGGCGATCCGGGCAACGTCACTATTTTCGGGCAATCGGGCGGCGGGGGGAAAGTCATCACGCTGATGGGCATGCCCGCGGCCCAAGGCCTGTTTCATCGCGCTATCGTCGAAAGCGGCCCTTTTCTGAAAGCACAATCTCCGGCCTACTCGCAGAAGGTGGCTGAACTGGTGCTGGCAGAGCTTGGCCTATCCGCATCGCAGTTGAGCCAACTGCAGAACGTCCCCACGGAACGGCTCAACGGCGCCGCCGTCGAGGCAATGAAGAAGATGCCGCAAACCAAGCCTTCGCTTCGTGACACCTTTGGAGAGACCGGCTGGGGTCCGACGGTCGATGGCCGCACGCTTCCCCATCATGCCTTTGACCCGGGCGCACCGGAGATGTCGGCAAAGGTCCCCCTGATTACCGGCACCAACCTGCATGAGTTCGTCAACGGGGTCGATCGTCCCAACGCCCAGGCGATGACCGTCGAGGAACTGAACCAGAAGGTTCATGAGGCCTTTGGCGAGAACAGCGCGGCGATCATAGCAGCCTACCGGCAGGATTATCCCAAAGCCAGTCCGTTCGATCTCTATGCGACCATTGCCGCCTCCCGGATGCGCGTCCCTGCGGTGGCGCAGGCTGAGAGAAAAGCGGCGCTGGGCGCGGCGCCGGCATATGCCTACATCTATTCCTGGCGAACACCCACATTGGACAATCGCCCCGGCTCATTCCATGCCGCGGAGATCTCGTTTGTGCTCGACAATGCGGAGCTCTGTGACCATTACAGCGCGGGATTTCCCGAGGCATTTACTTTGTCCAAGCAGATGAGCGCGGCATGGGTAAACTTCGCGCGGACGGGAAATCCCAATCATGACGGCCTGCCGCACTGGCCCGCATACACCGCGGAGAAACGCGCAACCATGTGCTTCGATGCGGTCTGCGAGGTGCGCAACGATCCCGAAGGAAAGGGATTGAGGCTGATCACACAATCCTGAAAATTAGCAACTACGAAGAGGACCTTATGATCGAAACGATAGAAAAAATGCTGGGTGAGCTGGAACGCGGCAAACTGACCCGCCGCCAGTTCGCGGTTTCGCTCGCCGCGCTGGCGACCGGTGCGTTCGCGGTTCCGGCCGCATCCGCAAATCCGCCAACGCCGGCAGGCTTTCGCGCTGTCAGCCTGAATCACGTCACCGTGCGGGTGCCTGACCTGCACCGCACATCGCAGTTTTACCAGCAGTTCTTCGGGATGCCGCTGCGGCAGCAGTCGGCGACGGTACACATTCTGGGCGTTGGAAGCTCTTTCTTTGGCATCGAACAAAGCCAGAATCACACCGCTACGGTCGATCACTACGATTTCGGGATTGCCGGATTCAATGCCGATAAAGTCCGCGCCCGATTATCTGAGCTTGGGCTGAAGTTCGAGGACAAAACTGCAAAGGAGTCATTCAAATTTTACGATCCGGATGGATTCCAGGTTCAGGTGAACGGGCCCGATTACGTAGGCCACGTGAGTTAGAACATTTCACGGAGAAAAATACCCAGGCTAGCTGCGCGAGCCTGGGGCACCCGGATCTGTGACCGGGAAACTGTCCACCGGGATTTGCGGAATCCCAGGTCCCAGAATCGGGACCTGGGGCACCCAGCATTTGTTGAAAGAGGAGATTCAAAACGCATGACCGCGTTTACGCTTAGCGTCTTTACTCTTGCTCTTGCCGGCTTTACTCTGCCTGCATCTTCCATCTTCGCCCAGACAACTGCGGCAATGGCGCCACAGAAAGATTCGACCTACATCGATGCGCAAGGCACGGCGCATATTACACGGGTAGTCCCGGTGCCTAAGACCATCAGCCCGGAAGCGCAGAAGTATCTCGCCCGGCAAAGTTCCGACGCTGAACCCCATCAGACGCTCGCCGAAAAGCGCGCACAAACGGATGCCTTCGCCAAGGCGGACGCCCAACGGTACCGCGCCGTATATCCGGTGAATATCTCGTCCTCGAGCATCGCCGGGGTGCCTGTCTCTGTCGTCGCGCCGATCCACCCTATTCCAGCCGGTAAGCGGGATCGCGTGCTCATCAATGTTCATGGCGGAGGATTCACCACCGACTCGGGCTCGCTGACCGAGTCGATTCCCATTGCCAACCTGACCCAGACCAAGGTGATTGCGGTGCTCTATCGACTGGCGCCGGAGCATCCGTTTCCCGCCTGCATAGACGATACGGTCGCCGTCTACCGGGAGTTGCTCAAGACCTACAAGCCGCAAAATATCGCGCTCTACGGCACCTCCGCCGGAGCGATTATCACCGCCGAAGCCGCGGTCAGGTTCAAGCAGACTCCACCTGCCGCTGCCCGGCGCTCTTGGCGTCTTTACCGGCTCGGGAGACTTTAGCAGGCTGGGCGACTCACAGGCGATGTACACCGTCAGCGGGCTCGGAGGGCATCTCGAACCGCCTGTTTCGGGAGTGCAATGGCTATCGGCGTATGTTGGCAAAACCAATCCCAAAGACCCTGTGCTTTCCCCCATCTACGCGGATCTGCACGGCATGCCGCCAACACTCTTTGTCACCAGCACACGCGATCTGCTGCTCAGCGGCACAGTTAATCTGCACCGGGCCTTTCTCAATGCTGGGGTAGACGCACGGCTGGTTGTCTTCGACGCTCTCAACCACGCTTTCTGGTATGACTCTAATCTTCCCGAAGCGCGGGAGGCCGACCAGATGATGGCGCATTTCTTCGACAACCATCTGGGGAAGCGTTGAAGCTCGAAAACCCAGGATTTGCTTACCAGACCCGGCAGGCGTTGACCGGCATCATCGGCTGACCTATCTTGCATCCGAAGGCTTTGCCGAACTCGGGCAGGTTCTGGACCACGCCATTGACGCGAAACTCGAGCGGCGAATGGGGGTTGGTCTGCACCTGCAGCCGCAGCCGCTCCGGCCGCACGCTTCCGCACCAGTTCTGCCCGTAGGCCAGGAAAAATTCCTGGATCGGCGTATAGCCATCCTGCGGCTTGGTCAGGTTGGTTCCTTTGCGGGCGGTATCGGTCAAAAAGGCAAGATAGGCCAGGCGCAATCCTCCGTTGTCCGCCGTATTTTCTCCCAGCGTCAGCTTGCCGTTCACCTTCAGATCGTCCACCGCGGTGAAGTTGTCATACTCATCGACTTCGCAGCTGGCCCGCTGCTTGAAGCTGGCTTCATCCTGCGTGGTCCACCAGTCGGAAAGATTACCGTTGCCGTCAAACTGCCGTCCTTGATCGTCGAATCCATGGGTCAGTTCGTGGCCTACGATGGTGCCTATGTGTCCATAGTTTTCCGGGTCCGTTGAATGCAGGTCGTACAGTGGCGGTTGCAGAATGCCAGCGGGGAAGTTGATGTCATTCATCAGCGGATCGTAATATGCATTCACCGTGGATGGAGTCATCTCCCACTCGCCGCGGTCGACCGGCTTGCCGATCTTGGCGAGCTGGCGGCGATTCTCGAAGATAGCCGCGCGCGTGGCGTTTCCCAGGGCATCTCCGCGCACAATGAGCAGCTTGGAATAGTCGCGCCAACGATCCGGATAACCGATCTTATCGGCGACCATGTGCAGCTTTTCTTTCGCTTTGATCTTGGTTTGCGGACTCATCCACTCCAGCGTGTCAATGTCCTTGTCCATCGCGTTCTCGATGTCGTGGACCATTTGCACGGTTGCGGCTTTGCTGGCCGCAGGGAATTGCTCCTGGACATAGACCTGCCCCAGGGCCTCCCCCAATGCTCCATCGGTTGCCTGGATGCACCGCTTCCAACGCGGGCGCTGAATCGGCTGGCCACTCAGCTTGTGACCGTAGAAGTCGAACTGCTCCTCATCCAGATCCTGGGGCAGCGTATAGCTCGGGGTCGAGAGCACCAACTGCCAGCGCAGGTAGGCTTTCAGCGTATCGAGATCGGTTGTGTCCAGGAGCGCGTTCAAGCCCTTGAAGAAATCGGGATTGGCTACGTTGACCTCGGCTATGGGAGGCGCGCCTGTCTGCTCGAAAAAGGGTTCCCAGGCAATTCCCGGAGCCAGGGCCGACAGTTGCGCAACCGGCATCAGGTGATAAACCTTTTGGGGATCGCGTCGCGATGTCACATCCATCGACACTTTGGCCAGAGCCGTCTCCAGTTGCATGATGCGCGCCGCGTCGCTTGCCGCCTGGCCGTCGGACTCTCCCATCAGCTTGAGCATGTTGGTTATGTGCTGGACGTATTGCTGCCTGATCTTTTCCGCTGCTGCGCCGGTTCGCAGATAGTAACCGCGTTCCGGCAAACCCAGGCCGCCCTGGTCGACAGCCGCGATTTGCTTTCGCGCATCCTTGAAATCCTGCTGCTCGCCGAAGCCGAAGAGCGCATTCACATTGATCAGTTGGAAGTGTGCCAGCAAGGAGGTTAGCTCCTGCTTGTCTTTAAGCGCTGCAATGCGCTCGAGATCCGGCTGGAGCGGCTGGAGTCCTTTTGCATGGATCGCATCCGTATCCATGCAGGAGGCGTAAAAATCGCCTATTTTCTGTTCGTTCGCAGTACGCTGTGCGCCCGGCGCAGCCGCTTTCTCCAGCAGTGCGTGCAGCGCGTCCTGGGTATGGTCGAAAACCATGGTGGTGACGCCATAGCCCGTCTGATCCTGCGGAATGGGATAGAGTTTGGTGAAGTTCCCACATGCGTACTGAAAGAAGTTCTGGCAAGGGTCGGCTTTGGAGTCGATGAAACGTTTGTCTACTCCGGGAAGCGGTTTATCCTGCGCGGCCGGATTATTCGTCGAAGCGCCAGTGTTAGTCTGGCCGCTTACCGGCGAGGTGAGGGATGGGAGCGAAATCAGCAGCAGAACCGCGACGAATCCTGATCGTCTGTTGACCATGTGGTTGCCCTCTCGATTTCCAAACTATACGTCAGCGCAGGCCCCCTGCGGTTGCAAATGGGACCGAGTCCCGTTTAGCGTGACACAATTATGCTGGGATTCCGCATGGCGTGCATCGAAATTTGTGGTCTCCCGCCCTTCGCACCATGGTCCTCAGCGGTTAAAGCCGATCGAATTTTCAGTCAGTTGCGCACGGCCTGAAGGCCATACCCTTCAAAGAGAGGATCTTTTCAACATTGGAACTGATTGCGATTGGAGAAATCCTGGTGGAAATGGTGGCTACGGAGGCCGGCCAGAGCCTTCGCCGGCCGGGGCTTTTTGCCGGACCGTATCCCAGTGGAGCACCCGCGATTTTCGCCGGTCAGGCGGCGCGTACCGGCTCTACGGTGGCATTGATTGGCTGCGTTGGCGCAGATGAGTTTGGCCGGATGACGCTCGATCGTCTCCGGGCGAGCGGTGTCCATTTGCAGGCGATACGGTCGATCACCGAGCGGCCCACGGGAACCGCTTTCGTCGCGTATGACAAGGATGGCAACCGCGACTTTATCTTCAATATTGCCGAATCCGCCGCGGGAATGCTCGATATCTCACAACTGCAGCCGGAGATATTCCGGGGCTGCCGCGTCTTCCATGTGATGGGCTCCTCGCTCATCAATGCGAGAGTATCGGGTGTGATCCGGCACGGTATCGAATTGGCGAAAAAGGCGGGGGCTGAAATCTCTTTCGATCCCAATGTCAGGAAAGAACTTGCGCGCAGCGCAGCCGTGCGCGGAACAATGGAGGAGATATTGAGGTTCACGGATATTTTTTTGCCTAGCGAGAGCGACCTGGATTATCTCTTTCCGGGGCAGCCCGAGCAGACGGCGGTGGAATCCGCTCTGGCGCACGGAGCGCGTATGGTCCTGCTCAAGCGAGGAGCGCGGGGAAGCACCTATTTCGATGCTATGCAGAGGATCGACACTGCGGCATTTCCGGCGCGGGAAATCGATCCCACCGGCGCGGGAGACTGTTTTGGCGCAACCTTTCTCTCCTCTATGATTCAGGGGCTTCCGTTGCAACAGTCGCTCGAGTTGGCGAACGCCGCGGGCGCCCTTGCTGTCGGGGCGCGAGGCCCAATGGAGGGCAATTCCACTATGGAGCAATTGGAGCAGGTGCTGCGCGAAGGGCGCGGATAGAGAATCGTATGAAAAAGTTCATCAACCGTCCGGAGAACGTTGTGGAAGAGATGCTGCAAGGACTGGCCGTGCTTCATCCGGGGTCGGTCCGGTTGGGAGGGCACAAGGTTCTCGTCCGCGCCGATGCGGAGCAAGCCCCTGCACGGCAGGTTGCGGTACTCTCCGGCGGAGGCAGCGGCCATGAGCCGGCGCACGCGGGTTACATTGGCGTCGGCATGCTGAGCGCTGCGGTGGCCGGAGAGGTCTTCACCTCGCCAAGCAGCGACTCCGTTTTCGCAGCCATCAAGGCGGTTTCAGGCAAGCCCGGCGCACTGCTGGTGATCAAAAACTATACCGGCGACCGGCTGAACTTCGGTTTGGCTGCCGAGATGGCGCGTGTTGAAGGCATTCCGGTGGAAATGGTTATCGTGGATGATGACGTTGCCCTGAGAGGAACGGACCAGGCTGCAGGCGCGCGCGGCCTCGCGGGTACTGTCTTCATTCACAAGCTGGCCGGGGCTGCTGCGGCTGAAGGCAGGAGCCTGGCCGAGATAGCGGCAGCAGGCAGAGCGGCGGTTGAGCGCCTGGCCACCATGGGTGTTTCGTTTTCCGCGGGAACTTCGCCTGCCGTGGGAAGGCCCAGCTTTGAGCTCGGCGAGCGCGAGATGGAGCTTGGCCTCGGGATCCACGGAGAACCCGGCGCGCAGCGTACCGCACTGCTGCCGGCGGATGAGCTGACGGTGACGTTGCTGAACGAAATTCTGCGGCACGGCAACTTCGGCGCCGAGAAACGTGTGGCAGTGATGGTGAACAATCTCGGGGCAACCACGGAGATGGAGCTCGCAATTGTAGTACGGCATGCGGTGCCGTTTCTTGAAAGCAGGGGATTCACTGTAGAGCGAATCTATGCCGGGACTTTTCTCTCATCCTTGGATATGGCGGGGATCTCGATCTCCGTCCTCGGGATAAACGACCAACGGCTGCGTTGGCTCGATGCAGCTACCACGGCTCCTGCATGGCCTAATGCGGCGAAACAATGCCCGGGCAAACCGGAAGCGCAGATTCGAGCCAGTGCGGAAGTGAGTTTGCCGAGCGGGAAAGGGGCGCATTCGGCGCGAGGCATAAAAATAAAGCAGGCCATCGAGGCCGCTTGCAGGGCGCTGATCGGGGCCGCACCCGAGCTTACCGAGCTGGACCGCATTACCGGAGACGGAGACCTGGGGGCCAGTATGGAGCGCGCTGCCAAGGCTGTGCAAAGCGCAGCGGATTCGTATCCCTTGGACGATGTTCCCGCTACTCTTAAGGCGCTTGGTCATACCCTGCGGCGGGAGTTGGGTGGATCGTCGGGGCCGCTCTATGGGGTGCTTTTCCTGCGCTGCGGCAGTGCTCTCGAGGAGTCCGGCGCAACCGGACTTGCGCAGTGGGCCGAAGCGCTCGATCGGGGCTGCCGGGCGATCGGGCAAATGGGTGGCGCGAAGCCCGGCGATCGGACGATGCTGGATGCGCTCGATCCGTTCGTGAAGGCGTTGAAGGAAAGTGCGGATGAGCGGGCGTTGTTGGGAGCGGTTGAAGCGGCGGAACGCGGCGCCGAAGCAACCGCCCAAATGAAACCACGTCTGGGCCGGTCGAGTTATCTTGGTGATCGAGTACTTGGCTATCCCGATCCGGGAGCGAAGGCAGTTGCAATCTGGTTGCATGCTGCCTGCCAAGCACTCTTTCCGGAGTAGGCGGGGTGCGGAAACAGTTCCCCTCAGCGGCTAAAGCCGATCGAGTTTTCAGGCAGTTATGGCACGACTGAAGTCGTGCCCTGATAGAAAGCTGTAGTTTTTCCGCAGCCTGTTTAGCTCTGGGGTTTCCCGATGCCAGCGCTAAAGCGCATGATCAAAATCAATGCTTTCGCCTAACCCTGTCGGTCTTTTCTTTCTGTCATTCCCGCAGGGAATCTGCTTTTCCTCTCCTTTCCGTCGCTCGAGAAAGACCAGAAGCAGATTCCCTTCGGGAATGACAGACCAGAAAAGCAAGTGCAAATACACAAACCGGCTCGCAGAGTATCTTGCTATATTGGAGGCTCTGGGGGCGCCGTGTGGAACGTTGCCTTGATTACGTTTCTGCTTCTGGCGAGCGCCGGGATGTCGGCCCAGGAAAGCACCCGACCTACAAAACTCGCTTCACCCGCGGCTGGCCTCTGGTTAGGTGTTCCGAATCGCGGAAAGCCTAGTTTAGTGAAGCCCGATGCTGTCGTTCACAACATCCCGATGAGTCAAAGCTACGAACACTACATACGTCTCCTTCCATTGAGCCAGAGTTATGACCATTACCTGCACCAAGGCCCGCTTGGTAAAAGTCAAAATTGTACAAGAAATGATCTGAAATACGGAGTTGAGTACCCGGACCAGTGCCTGCAATGATCTTTAACGTAGGCCAAGGGCCATAACTTTTGTCATCTCGACCGGAGCGAAGCGGAGTGAAGAGATCTGCGGTTCCCACATCTGGCGCAAAAGCGCGCCAGATATGGGGCACCCGGCGCATGATCAGAGTCAATGCTTTCGCCTAACCCTGTCGTCTTTTCCTATCCGTTCCTCGCCGCTCCGGAAAGGATTAGAAGCAGATTCCCTGCGGGAATGACAGAAAGAAAGGCAAGTGCGAATACAGAAACCTAGCGGCTGGTAATCGAAACAGCATCGAACTGTGCGTGATTCCATCCCGTGCCAATGCCGAACATGCCATGGGTGTGGGTGTCATCCTGGATGGAGGCGAGTACTTTGCCGCCGAGTGAAGCGGAGACTTGATTGCCCTGGAAGGCTAGTTCGAGATGCTGCCAGTTGCTCCCGTTTGCATGAAACCTGCCTTGCGCCAGAGTGCGCGTAGGTTTCTGGTACTCGGCGGAGAGCAGGGACCATGCGCCGCCGGAGGTAATCCGGAAGATATAGCCACTGGGTAACTGCGCCTTGTGGTCAGCAAAGACATTGGCCGAATCGATGCGTCCGAGAAGCATCGCGCTGCCTTGTCCCATCAAGTGGACATCGGAACTAAGACGGTAGTCTGTCCACTTGGCATCTCCGGCAAGCGTCCATGGATCGGGCAGCGGCCCCCAGGGAATTGGCTTTTGCGTGATCACCTGTTCCAGGCATTGTCCCTTGCGCCCTGCGCAGGCGTTAACCTCGAAAGCTCCGTCTTGATCGGATAAGAACGGCGGGGTGCCGTGCAAGCGTGTCTTCTCGAAGTCTGGGCGCCAGGGAAAGGGAAAAGCCGCGGAGGGCGGCGGGGTGGCGCTGCCTTTCCCCTGGCCCGTGGTCGTGGTCAGTGAGTAGAGCGAATCGGGATCGAAGTCGTAGGAGAATTTACCATCGCGCACCGGCAGATCGGCCACATGCTCGAAGGTCTTTGTACTGTTGGTTTCCCATATATGGATTGTGCCCGCCTTCAGCCCGCCAGTGATGCGGAAGTCCACGCGCTGCGGGTGCTTGGCATCGATGGTTTGCAGGATGACGCTCCAGTCGTGCCCATTGGGCGACTTCAGCGCGACATAATCGCCCTTTTCCGCCAGATAACCGCAAGAAGAGTCCAGATACTGCCATCCTGGCTGCGCGAATTGGGTGGTGTGCGCCGTCGCCCAAATCGCGCCCTGCACATCATAGTGTCCGGACCACGGTGTATTGGCATACATCAGCCCGGAGTTAGGCGCAGCCAGGATATCGTAGTAGGAAGTAATGGGACTCCATATCTCGGTCGCCGTAAAGCTGCCCATCAGATAATTGTCGTTATAGAGTTGCGCGAGCGCACGGCCACCAATGGCCCAGCTGCGCGACAGGATCGTGGATGCGCTCGAAGCGGGCTGGTCTTCACTGGACCACAGAGGCTTCCCGATGTCGCGCGCGTCGGGCGGTGTCGTTACCCTGCCCTTCACGCGCGGATAGTGCACCGAGACGACTGCGATGGCATCGCGCAGCGCCGGGTCTTTCTTTATTGCGGCAAGAATGCTCCATTGGTCCGTATTCGCCCTGGGATACTCATCACAGCAGACGATTTTAGTCTTCAGCCCATGCTGGTCCATAATCTGGCGCAGCATCTTTACATAGTCCGTGTCGTACGGCGTCTCGTTCCAGATACCGGTGTAGGCGATATCCAGGCCATAGGTTTGTTTTGCTCCCGCGATAAAACCGGCGATATAGTCCGCCGTCTTTTTGGAGTAGAACTTACCCACCCAGCCCGGCGCGCCCCAGGGAAGCGAGTCCAGAACGATCTTTGGGTTCCGTTTATGCGCCTCGTTCATGAGCCACCATTCGTAGCCGCGCGTGAAGTCCCGGTCGGTGGGCGTTCGCGCATAGCTTGGCTCAGAGCCGTCGGTCGAATTCACGTCGCCGCCGATCTCCACCTTTAAGTGCTGCAAGGACGCTCCGTAATCGGGCTTAAAAAGATAATCGAGGATCTGGCTTCGCTGCGGCTCCGGGTAGTCGATCAGCAAGCGCGACGATGCGCCGGCGCTGACCGCACCTATGCCGTCGAAGATGTGACCGCTGCCGTTGCCGTCAATGACTACGGACTTGCCGGTTACTTGCGGCGCTGGAGCCTTGCAACTCGCGCACAGAATCGCGATCGCTACAGCCCCCAGCCAAGATGCTCTTCTCAATGCCGTATCCTCCACGCCTTCGCAAAACATCATTACCGCCACATGGTTTCGATCTCTTCGAGGGTCTTGCCTTTGGTTTCAGGCGCCACGCGCCATACCAGCAGAAAGGTCAGTACGCACATGAAGCTATACAGGCAAAAAGCGCCGGTGATAGTGATGGCGCGGGCGAGCGAAAGGAATGTGAAAGTCAGCACGAAGCAGGCGATCCACAGGGCCATGTTGGCCAGGGACATAGCGCGGCCGCGAACGCGGGTGGGGAAGAGTTCAGCCATCAGCACCCAGGTGGCGGGGCCGAGTCCTATGGCGAAGGCCGCCACGCAGAGCAGCATCGCGCCCAGGACGAGCGGTGCGGGCGGCGGTTCAAGGAGGAAGGCAAGACCCAGCAGCAATTGGCAAACTGCCATGCAGCCGCTGGAAAACATGAGCAGCGGGCGGCGGCCTGACCGCTCGATCAGCCAGAGAGCGGCCACGGTCACCGCGAAATTGACCAGGCCGATGGTGGCATTGGCGCCGATTGCGGCGGAGTGGCTGTGGCCGCCCAGTTCACGCTCCCAGATGATGGATCCATAAAAGAGGACGGTGTTGATGCCGGTAATCTGTTGCAGAATGGCGAGCGAGATTACCAGGAAGAGCGGCCGCCGGAGCATTGGGGATAGCAGGTCTTTGAATGTGCCTGCCTCCTGTTGCAGCGACTCGCGAATCCGGACAAGTTGATCTTCCGCCCGCTCTGCGCCTTCCACGCGGCTAAGAACCAGGCGCGCTTCCTCCTCTTGCCCTTGCTCCATCAGCCAACGTGGACTCTCGGGCACAAAAAACACTCCGGCGAAGAGAGCCAGGGAAGGCACGATTGCGGCCGCGAACATCCATCGCCAGCTGGACGCGCCGGAAAATGAGAGCGCCCAATTGACGAGATAGGCCAGCAGGATACCAGTCACGATGGCCATCTGGTTCAGGGAGACGAGCCGCCCGCGAATCCGCGCCGGCGAGACTTCCGCAATGTAGAGCGGCGCCAGCATGGAAGCTACTCCGATGGCGATGCCTCCGATGAAACGCGCCACTCCAAACTGCACAAAGTCCCGCGGCAGCGACGCCCCCAAAGAAGAAGCGGCAAATAGCAATGCCGAGAAGGAAAGGACGCGTTTTCGTCCATAGCGGTCGGTCAGCCAGCCGGCGGCCGCCGCTCCCGCGATGCAGCCAATCAGCAGGCTGCTGACGGCAAACTCGGTTTCAAAATCCGTCAGGTGAAACTGGACCCGCAGGAAGACGATGGCCCCATTGATGACCGCGATATCGAAGCCGAAAAGCAGGCCGGCGATCGCCGCGACTCCGCAAACCAGCCATGCGTATCCGTGGCCCACGGTCGTCCCCGTGGATATTGGACGGTCCTCTGAGGCATGAGCGCCGGGGATGTATCCGCTAGGCATGGGCTTTTTCCAGGACTGCGTTTGCATCGTTCAATCGCGAGAACTCCTGCCGGGCGGCGGCATTGCCCGGCTCCAAATCCATAATTTCCAGGAACAGCTTGCGCGCGCGTGCGGGCTGACCCAATCCTAGTTCCGCATAGGCTTCGAGGAGCAGAAAATTGAGGTCATCGCGTTTTTTCAACAGTGGTTCAACTTCGAATGATTCGAATGGAGAAACTGTCAATAGCACCCTCTCGCTCGGCGCCTTCAAGCCAAACCCGAGATTGTTCCAGTTGGCTTTGAAGTTTTACTTTTAACCTCTATATTGCGGTACATCACATTTCGCTTGGATGTTCAAAAGAGAATGATGACAGAAGTAAGTGCGATTGTCCGCGCATGGGAAGAACAGATATCATCGCCGGCCTACCCGGCGCTGCCAAACGTCATTGGATCGCGGCGCGGAAGCAAACAGACCCAGGCAGTAGAGCATCGAGATTTGCGGAATCCCATGTCCGGGAATCCGGACGTGGGGTACCCGGCAGATTCCGGAGTTGAGGGCAATGATGAGCAAGGAACTTTATCGGAAGTTTGCGAGTTGTCTGCTGGCGGCGCTCGTCTTGTGCCCGGCAGCGGCGGCTGCTTCCAACCTGCCGCCGGCCGCGCTGCCGCTTTATACCAGCGGTCATTCGATTCTCGATTCGCAGGGCCACCCAGTGCGGCTCATCACGGTGAACTGGTACGGCTTCGACGAAAAGGAGTATGTCGTGGGCGGCCTGGATCACGCTCCTCTCAAGGAAATTGTTCAGAAGATCCGCAAGATGGGGTTCAACTCCGTGCGCCTGCCCTGGGCGAATGAGACGCTTGAACGCGACCCCATAGTGCCGGATTACGCAGTCGCCGCCAACCCGCAGTTCAAAGGCAAGCACGCGATGGAAGTAATGGATGGTGTCATTCATGACTTGGCCGCCGCGCACATCATGGTCATTCTGGACAATCACGTAAGCCGCGCCGACTGGTGCTGTAAGGACAACGACGGCAATGGTCTGTGGGCGAACGCGGAGTTTCCCGAATCCAGTTGGCTGCGTGACTGGCCAACGATTGTTAAGCGCTACCAGAATCAGCCCTACGTCATCGGCGCCGACCTGCGGAATGAGTTGCGCAGCGGGGCCACATGGGGAGAAGGCAACCCGGCACACGACTGGCGCGCCGCGGCTGAGCGGGGCGGCAATGCCGTTCTTCAAGTCAATCCCCGGCTGCTTATCATGGTAGAGGGCACGCATTATTCCACGGACTTTCGCAACGCACTGAAGTACCCGATACGGCTCACCGTTGCCGGGCGTCTTGTTTACTCGCCGCACGATTACGGAATGTCCCAACCGCCGCCCAAAAGCTACCAGGACCTTAAGCAACTGCTCGACCGGCGCTGGGGATTTCTTCTTGAGAGCGATTCGGCGCCGCCTTTGTGGGTAGGCGAATTTGGCATCTGCCAGGATCCCGCAAAGTGCAGTCAGTTTGGCAACTGGTTCCCTTGGTTTGTCCAGTACCTCAAAGAGAATCACCTCAGCTGGAGTTATTGGCCGCTGAACGGCACCCAATCATCCGGATATGGCCGCAAGTACAATGCGATAGAGAGCTACGGATTGCTCGCCCCCGATTACAAACACATTGCCGCCCCAAAGGTGATTGAACAATTGCGTAGCTGCGGCCTGAAATAGAAATGAGCAAAAGGACTCCCCTGATGACATCGAACCAAACCGTGACCGTCTTTGGTGCTTCCGGACACACCGGACGCTTCGTTGTTTCAGAATTGCGCAATCGGGGCTGGACACCTATCCTCTCAGGCCGCGATCCGGACAAGCTGAATGCAATCGGCGTGGCGCATCCCGGACTGGAGATACGACCTGCCTCGGTCGATGATCAAGCGTCTCTTGATCGCGCGCTGGCCGGCGCCGTGGCTGTCATCAATTGCGCTGGTCCCTTTGCCTACACCTCTGCACCCGTGATGGAAGCTGCCTTGCGTGCACGGATCCCGTATTTGGACGTGGCGGCAGAGATAGAAGTCGCTACAGCCGCATTCGAGCACTATGCCGATCGTGCGCGCGACGCAGGAATTGTGATGATCCCAGCTATGGCGTTTTACGGCGGCCTAGGTGATCTGCTGGCCACTGCGGCGATGGGAGATTGGCCGGTAGCAGATGAGATCTGTATCGCGTATGCGCTCAATAGCTGGAAGCCGACGCTTGGGACGAGAGCCACGACCCAAGTTTCAAGGCAGCGCAGGGATGGCCGACGCATTGTATTTTCGAACCATCGAATGGAATTCCGCACGGACGCTGCGCCGGTTCTCGAGTGGGCTTTCCCCGCACCGCTTGGAAGGCAGTCCGTTATGGGGGAATTCACCACCGCGGACAGCGTCACGATTCCGCATCATTTGAAGACGGCGGAGATACGCACCTATATGACGCTGGCGCCGCTCAAAGACCTGTCCGATCCTGATCAGTCACCGCCCGCTGCGATCGACGAGAGCGGACGTTCATCGCAAACGTTCCTTGTCGATGTAATTGCACGTCTGGGAAGCGCAGAGCGTCGCGTGGTAGCAAGTGGACGAGATATCTACGCAATCAGCGCACCCCTAGTCGTGGAAGCGGCGCAACGTATTGTCAGAGGATTAGTGACGACCTCCGGTGTTTTTGCTGCTGGTGAGGTTTTTGACGCACACGACTTTCTGAGATCGCTCAGCCCGGAGCATCTCTCAGTGAATATTCAGTAACGCTTGGCCGATGCGCCAAAGAAGTTCGGCTGCTCCGGGATCGCGGCGCCGTCGGCGCGTGGATCGGATGCACCGAAATTGATGCCGGTTTTGCTGTCGTGAAGGATTGCCTGGCCGCGCCCCATCAGCGATGTGTAGCCGCTGTGCACTTGCAGCACATGTCCCATTTTGCTCAGTGTTTCGAGGGTAGCGGGCGTAACGCGCGACTCGATCACGATTCTGCAGCCGAGCTGCTGGCGATCGGTAAAACGCGGCTCTTCCATCGCAGCCTGGATATTCATATGGTAGTCGACCACGTTAGACACAAATTGCGCATGAGCGAGCGGCTGATTAAGGCCGCCCATGATGCCGAAGCCAATGTGTTGGTCGCCCCGCTGCATGAATGCGGGAATGATGGTATGAAACGGGCGCTTGCGGCCGGCAAGTGCATTGGGAGACGCGGGGTCGAGCGAGAAAAGGCCCCCGCGGTCCTGTAACGCGAATCCCATGCCCAGCACGGTTACGTTCGATCCAAAGTTGTTGTAGTTACTTTGAATGATGGAAAGGATATTGCCTTCGCGATCCACAACGGTGAAGTAGGTGGTATCGCTGGTGCCGAGCGCGCCGGGGGCGACCGTGCAATTCGCTTTGGTTGGGTCGATAAGCGAGGCACGCTTGGCGGCGTAGTCTTTTGACAGAAGCTGCTCGACGGGAATTTTGCTGAAGCGGGGATCGCCGTCGTACGCCTTCACGTCGGCATAGGCGAGCTTCATGGCTTCGATTCGGGTGTGCAATTCACCTGGACTGTGCGGACCGGCGGGATCGGGCTTGAACCGCTCCATGATATTGAGCATTTCAAGCGCTGCGATGCCGTCCCCGTTGGGCGGCAGCTCGTATACGGTCCAATCGCGGTATTTCGTGGAAATCGGCTCGACCCATTCGGCGGAGTATGAAGCGAGGTCATTGGCGGTCATGGTCCCCCCGAGTGCTTCGGAGGTTTTGAGGATGGCTTTGGCGATTTCTCCCTTGTAGAAGGCTCGCTCGCCCTGGTCGGCGACCAGCGTGAGCGCGCGGGCGAGATCGGGATTGCGAAAGATCTCGCCGGTCTCGGGCACCTTGCCACCGGGGAGAAATACGCGGCGGCTTTCTGTATTCGTCAGCAAGCCATCGTGATCTCCATCCCACCAGTCGTGAATGATCTCCGCCACCGGAAACCCATGCCCGGCATAAAAGATCGCTGGTTGGAAGAGGTCGCGCCAGGGCAGTTTGCCCCAGCGATCATGCAGCTTGGTCCATCCGTCGACCGCGCCCGGAACGGTAACGGAATCGATGCCGAATTGGGGCATCTCCGTGATGCCCTTTTGCCGGAGATGCTCAATCGTAAGAGCTTTCGGCGCCCAGCCGCTGGCGTTCAGGCCGTAGATTTTGCCTGTCTTCGCCTCCCAATAAATGGCAAAGAGATCGCCGCCCATGCCGTTGGAAGTGGGTTCAGTGACGTTGAGTACGGCGTTGGCTGCGATTGCCGCATCGATGGCGGAGCCGCCCCGTTCGAGGATGAGCGCCCCGGCTTGTGAGGCCGAAACCTGGCTGGTGGCAACCATACCGTACTCGGTGGCTACGACGGAGCGTCCGTAGGAACGGTCCTGGGCGGACAGGTTGAATGTGGCGGATAGGAAAACGAGCAAGGTGAGCGAAGGTCTGACTGCGATCATGCGGGCGAGGCTCCAGATCGAGATACGCTACTGAATCTGTGGGGCTGCGACGAGGCTATGAGCGTATCACTTGAAAAGCAAGATAGAAGAAGGAGCAAAGGCTGATCGTCCAGTTTTACGAGGGAATAGGGTGCTGCCGGTTTTGGTGAACCGGGGACCGTCTTGAACTTGACTTGACCAGGGCTGCCTTATGCTGCTTTCCATCTCCACCGATGAAGTAAAGAATATTCTGCTCCACCGCAAACTTTACGCGCCCGCCTACTGCTGGCAGTGCTGGCTTGGACCGTGGGTAAATGAGATGCTCGCGAGCTACATATATTTCTTGTCCAGCTTCGATTGTGAATTCCTGGTAGGTCTCGAAATCGGGAGTCGTGGTGGTGGTGGGAATGTTGGCCGGCGAATAGCTGTTCCGGTTAGCGTTGAGATAGCCATCTATGGTGGTAGTCTCTGTGCTTCCCTCGTGAACCTTTATACGTTCCGTCCTGCTGAGTGTTCCCGTCTGCCAGTTTCGGTTCTGTGCCTTGGCCCAAAGCGCAACACTCAGCATCAGGCATAGCAGGATAAATCCTCGCTGTTTCACGGAGGACCTCCGCTGATCCGTCTCGTGGGCTCGACAGCTACCGCTTTACGTTCGACACCAAGTTACTCCACAAAGCACACCAAGGCAAGCGAGTTGCCCGTGATTCGACCGGAACCCCGTAAGTTGGGGAACTCAACGGTCCGGAGCGTAGTATCCGGAGCGAACGTCGATGTTGATATTGTCCGTTGGGCCGGAAATGCCCACGTAGATTTGGTGGAACAGGCCGTCGTGCTTAAGCTCTGCAGGCCTGTAAACCATCCAATATTGATTGCGGAGGTCCGAATCGATCGTGCTCAGGTCCTTGTATATTCCGGCGTCGGAGTCGTCGAGGTGGAACACGCGTCCGCCAGTCTCGGATGTCAGGCGAGTTAGGTTCCTGGGACCTGGGGAAGAGCTTTCGCCCGGCTCGGGGCGAAACGCGTAGATGGCCGTGTTGGTACGCTGACAGACGTTGACGACATCTTTGAGATCAACGTGGCTAGCGTTGTCTTCACCATCGGTGAATAGCAAAATGAAATTTCCGGTGGCGGCACGATCCGATTTGCCGAACTGGTATAGACATGCACTAAAGACAGTGTCGAAGAGGGCTGTGCCACCTCGCGGGTTGTCGCGGCCCGCGGTGGCTTCGCCGATCCCGCTTGCAAGGGTAGTCGGATTTCCGGTCCAGGGTTGGATAATTCGCGAAACGTAGCCGAAATCTTCAATGAATGCGCGATCGGTTTGTGGCCGCAGCAGCCGTTGAACGTATTCGACCGAGACTGCCCGGTCACGAGAAATGGACCCTTCTATGGAAGCGCTTGTATCCAGGAGAATGCCGACCCGGATGGGCGCATCCTGCAGGGAATGAAAGGCAAGAATTCTGCGCGGGGGCTTGTAGTTGTCGTAAACGGTCAAGTCACTCAATTTCAGATTCGTGACAGGCATACCCTGCAGATCGGCCGCGTGGAAGGTGAGGCTGACTTCATCGACAGAGACGTTGAAGCTCAAAGGCGATACGCTTTGTACTGCGGCGGCGCTTGTTTGCGAACTCGCGCGGTGCGCATCAGCAAAGACCGTAAGGGCCAAAAAGCTGCAGATGATCCAGGGCTGAGGCATTGGTCAGATGATTTTAGAAAGTATGGTCCTCGGTGCCAAGCATAAGGCAGGATAGCGCAGAAAGCGCGGAGTGGAGGTCCGCTCTGCGCAGCAAGATTTTGAAAGACCATGTGGGTGGTGCCGCAGTATCTTGAGAGTGAACGAAGTACCGCTCTCGCAGAGAACTGGCGAACTTAAAGCTCACTGCGCTTGAGCGGTCCTCCGGGAAACCGACCCGGAGACATTGGTTCCAAGTTGCCCGTGATTCGACAACTGGCCCATGCATTATCATCGGTCAACAGCCCACGACGAGCGGAACAACCGCCATCGATGGCAAAACGTGTCCTTATCGCTACGACTGGCTCTCTGGGCGATCTTCCAGCACGATATAAACCGCCATTAGGTTAAGCACATGACGCGCCGCGAACTCCTGACCTCTGCTTCGGCCTTCATCGCTGCGGGAATGATTCCACGCACATTCTCAGCGAACTCGAGCGATCTCGATTTTGCCTCGGCGCTTGACGTTGCTGCCAAGATCAAGGCGAAGCGAGTTTCTTCTACCGAACTGACGCATCGCATGCTCGCCCGCATTGATAGATACAACCCGAAACTAAACGTCTTCACTTACCAGATGAGAGATCAAGCGCTGGCGCAAGCGCGCCGTGCCGATGCCGCCTTGTCGAGAGGCGATCAGGTTGGACCCTTCCACGGAGTTCCGATATGCGTCAAGGAGGCGTTCGGCGTGAAAGGCGAGCCCGACACCTGGGGGATCGTAGCCCTCAAGGGTTCGAAGGCGCCGGCAAACTCCGCCGCGGTTGAGCGCCTGCTCGATAGCGGGGCCGTCCTGCTCGGTGGAACCAATGTTCCGCTTGACTTGATGGACTGGCAATCATTCAACGACATTTACGGCACGACCAATAATCCGTGGGATCTGACCCGCACGCCCGGGGGGTCTTCCGGCGGGAGCGCCGCCGCCCTCGCCGCTGGCCTGTCGTATCTGAGCATTGGTAGTGACATCGGCGGTTCGCTGCGTATCCCGGCAAGCTTCTGCGGAGTCTTCGCTCACAAACCGACTCTCGATCTCGTTAGCTCAAACGGCATGGTCCCGGGAGGCGTCCCTGGCTTGCCTGGGTTCTCGACCGGGCTTGCGGTGGCGGGCCCGATGGCACGTAGCGCGCACGATCTGATGACGGCGCTTAGGGTGCTGGGCGGCCCCGTGGGATACAAGCGAAAGGCCTGGTCCTGGACATTGCCGCCGCCCCGGAAGCGTGCTTTAAAGGAGTTTCGGGTTGGGTACGCGCTAGACAGCCCGATGGCAAGCCCGACTTCCGAAGTGCGGCCGCTGCTGGACAGAACGCTCAGGGCGCTCGAGCGCACAGGAGTACAACTGCGGCCGGGCTGGCCGCCGGGCTACGACCTGCGCGAAGCCTACAACAACTATATTTTTCTGCTCTCGGCTTTCGACTTCAGCACCGAGGGCAAGCAGGCGGAGGAGATGGATCGCGAAAAGTACCAGCAGAATCCACAAAATCCCTTTGCCGCCGGCTCGCTCAGTTCGTACGCTGACTGGCAGCAGCAACGCTTCCGACAGCTGTCCTTCCGCGCCATGTGGCAAGAATACTTTGAACAAGTTGACGTTTTCCTGATGCCGACCTGCTTTACCGTTGCCTTCCAACATGACCACAAGGGAGATCTCTTGACGCGGACAATCCATACTCCTGACGGAATTCGTCCCTATATGCAACTCCTGCCGTGGGTAGTGACCGCGACATTGACCGGCTGCCCGGCGACGGCTGCGCCGATCGGCCAAAGTTCGTCCGGCCTGCCGGTTGGAATCCAGATCATGGGGCCATTCTGGGAAGATGCGACGTCTATTGAGTTTGCGGCTCTTCTGAGCGACACGATAGGTGGTTTCACAGCGCCCCCAGGGTACGGGGGCTGAGCCTTTTATCGGCAAGCAAGACCTGCAATATGCTGTGGCATCTCGGCGGCGTCAGTCGCTGTGAGCGACGTACTCATTTCGGGGCAAACCTCCCGAAGCGAGAGTGGAGGTCCGTCCTGCGCAGCAAGATTTTGAAAGACCATGTGGGTAGTGCCGCAGTATCTTGAGAGTGAACGAAGTACCGCTGCCGCAGAGAGCTGGCGAACTTAAAGGTCACTGCGCTTGAGCGGTCCTCCGGGAGAAGGGCATGGACCAAAGGGCTTTCCAGACCGCAGCCGGCTACCGCGAGCGATGGTTGGCTCTCCTGGACAAGAATGGTGTGGGCCATCCGAAGGTTTTGTGCACGGTGGAAGTCCCTGGGAAACTGGTGCAGGCGACCGTTGGAGAGCCTCCCGGCCTGATCCTCGGGCGTGGCATGCGCGACAACCCCGCGAATCTCCGGGCGTTCGCCATATCGGATGCGGAGCGCCGCAGCCGGGCGCTCGCGCGGTTCTTTCGGCCAGTCCTGCGTGGTCTCCATCAAAGAGGACTGATTTACGGTGCTTATCGCGATGACGTTCTGCTGGGAGTCTGCGGCGTCGCACGGCCCGGCTTCTGCCAGCCTACTCTGCTGGAAAAGCTTTGTATGGTTCCTTCGGTGATGTTCGGCAATCCCGTCGATACAACGCTGCGCGTCCTAAACTGGGCGAACGCATGGACGCATCGCGATCCCGTGACGCCGCACTGGCATCTAGGCCCGGTGGCAGTCGATCCCTGCGTCCAAGGCCAGGGAATTGGCAGCTCCATGCTGACCGCGTTCTGCGCGCACATGGATGCCTACGGCGCGTGCTCATATCTCGAGACCGACCGTCGCGAGAATCTCCATTTCTATCGGAAGTTTGGCTTCGTAGTGGTAGCGGAGGGTGAGGTGATGGGAGTACCCAACTGGTTTATGTCCCGACCTGGTTAACATGGACACCTGCGCAGCCGAGTCAAAACTAATTGACTGACGATGTGGCGCCCCACAGAGAGGGTGCTCAAGGTAGCAATGTAGTCTTGGTGGGTCCGCCGAAGAAGCAGTAATCGCACAGCAGGTCCTGGCGGCGCATCTCCTCTACGCTTCCCGGTAGTGCGTCCAGGTAGAGATAACTCTGCTTGTAGGCGGTGGGATACGATCCGCGGCGGCGCATCTCCAGGCAGCGGGCACCGACCTCGGTGCGATGAATTGCCGACTTGCGGGCGCGTGCCCAGTAGAGCGGCAGGCCGGCCGGCGTTTTCTGGTTCGGACTGGGGAAGAAGACACTGTGATTCCAGTGGACATAGGGATGGTGGCGATCGAACAGGTCGTCAATCTGGATGAGCACCTGGCCGGTGAAGATATAGTCAATGCGATAGCCGAGCAAGCGATAGCACGTGCATTTCACGGTAAATGCAGGACAGGCGGCGAGTTGCGTTGAGTTATGGTCGATTGTCACCGCAGCCGTTCCGTCAACCGAGGCCAGTTGTTGGATGGGGTTGAAGCTGAAAAGCGGGTTGCCGGTGTCGCTGCGCACCACCTTCCATTCGGCGAAGAGGCTGGGATCGTCGGCCCGATAGTTGCCCGGCGGAATCTGCAGGTTGATCACGATGGGCCGTGTCTGATAGACCGGCCAGAAGTAGATGGGACCCAGCGGGCTGGGGTCGCCGCTCAGCACCAGCGCCGGATAGGCGGTGGGGGCAAACTTGACGCTGGCATCCATTCCGTCGCCTGTAAGCGAAAGATCGTTGATTGTATTCAACCACTGGGGAGCCGCGGTGCCGGGAAAGGGCTTGTTCTGCTGCGCTTGCAGTGTTACCTGGGAAAGTTGCTGATTCACTCCCGCAGCGGCCTGACTTGCAGCGTTGGCCAGTTCTGAGTCCAGTTCCAAAGAAGCGATCAGGCCGGTGAGCACGCAAAACAACCACAGTGGCGGATAGATGAGTCCCGGCAACACTATTGCGCCGAAGACGAGCGCCGCCTGCAGCCAACCGGGTAGAGAGAGATTGGCATCGACAATGCGCATCTCCCATTGGTCGGGCGATGCGGCTACAAAGGCGGTGGTGCCAGTGCGTGTAGAGAGGTAGTACTGCAGATGAAAAACTGCGGTCGCAGGAGTCTGGGTGCTCCCTCCGTCTGGAGCGAAGTAGCCGAAGCCGTCGTTTAGCCGATGTGTGCTGGAGTCATAGTTCACATCAACGGTCAGCGTAGCTCCGAAACCATTGCCGTAGATTCCGGCATTAAAGAAGCCCACATCCAGGCTCAGGCCGCGCAGTTCGACGTGGTCGTCCACCAGGGTTCCGGTTACTGGAGGCGAGACCTGTTGCGCGATGAGCTGCGAGATGACTGAGCCGTTGATCAAAACGGCGAAATCACTATTGCGCGAGCCGCCTATGGTGGCCGACCATCCGGCCGTCCCGGTGGGGCTCTGCGTATAGACATAGCAACCAGGCGCATACGCGGTGTTCAGGTCAGTCGAGTCTGCGTCGTATCGCCAGTGGTCCAGCCGTTCACGTCCACGCCTACGGTCACGGCTCCGTTGAGCACCAGCGGAACCATCCGCGTGGGCGCAAAGCTCAGGGTAAACCAGGTGGGGAACGGTCCGAACTCGGAAGTCCCATAAGGTGCCCCGCGCGATGCAGGGAGATTGAAAACCGCAGGAATCTGCAATGGACTGATGGGCAGGATGGTTGGCTGGAAGGCTTGCAAGGCGATGGTGAGGGCAGCCAGCACGGGGCCGGAAGTGAGCGCCTGTTGATAAAGCGGCTGCAGCGGATTGGCGCTAGGGGACTTAAGATTACGCAGCACCTCGATCCCGATCGAATTCACGTTTGCCGGAGCAAAATTGATGCCGGGAAAGACGAGCGGTCCGCTGCGATTGGTGGCCAGCGGCAAGGTGAGGGTGGTGTATAAAATGATCGGAAACTCCTGCGAGGGCAACGCGGACGAGGAGAACTGAAGCGTGCCCATCAGCGCGGCGTTTAAGGTTACGGCATTCTGGGCATTCTGGGTAAAACTGACCTCCGGTGGCAACAAGGCCACGGTCCCGGCAAGATTAACAGTGGTGCCGGCAATGGACACTGAGGCGGGCAGCGGAATTGGCTGCGGACTAACGTTGTTGGCAAAGTAGACCCGAATGTAGTCGTTTGCCGTCCTCTGGGACAAAGATGCAACCAAGGAAAAACCCGCGTCGCGCGCCATAGGGTCTCCTTCAGCATTCAGCCTGTGGAATGGATCGGCCCGCTATGAGCGAGAGCGGCTTGAGCAGAGGAAAGTAGGGGGACCGGATCCAGAACTGGATTAGCAGATGGTCGTACATAGGAGGCCGCCCTATGCACGACCCGAGTTCCGCTTTGGAGACCCGCTGCGCCAGCAATCCTAAGCCAGAGATGGTATCTCGTCAATGCGAATCTGGGTGGTTAGCGCACGATATGTCGACGTAACTTAGTACATGAAGGGCCACTACTACTGTACGTCAGGAGAAAAGTATGCCCCCAACCATCAAGCCCGGCACCCTAATCAAAGAAACGCTGACCTTACAACAGGACCTACTCAACGGCCTGAAAATATCCGATCTGGATCGCTGGATCGGCGACTCGGATGAACGGCAAATGGTGTTGCGTAACATGATCTTCGGCAGAATTCGCTGGCCAAAATCTGTCGGAAGGCCGCAGTCTGCGGCGCTCAATCAGGGATTTACCATCCTTCACTGGAACACTGCTTTCCAGATCGGCGACGAAGGAGGCGTAATAGTTGAAACCACCAACACGACGCTCTTGCCGGAGCCCTTTAAATTCGATGAGCCGGACGATTCCGATCACTACAGCGTCGGATTCTCGGCGCAGGTTCATTTGTTGTACCCTCAACGGATTCAGCCGACGTTCTCCGGCAGCGTCGCCTGGCCACACGTTCGGGACAGTTACCGCTCAATCGAGCCTTTCGACTGGTCCGGCAGCGCAATAAATCAGCTGGTCATTATTCCCGATTTCACCGTCTCGCGGCAGCTCTGGTGAGTTGAAGTAATAAGGAGGGCTCCTTCCTCTCGCGAGATTTGGCGGTCTTCTTGTTGGGTTCCGTGGATCTTTGTCGACCTCTGTTGCCTATTGTCTGATTATGTGCGAGTAGCGCGTCACTCGCCCGCTTTCCGTCCATCGGAGCCATTGGTGCACTTCGAGGACTGCTTGCGTCGACTGAGAGCTTCTCGAATTCGGAGGAAGGGTGTGTCGTCTTTTCGATGACACGCCACTGCGGATTTTCCTGAAGGGAGCTTCCGGAACAGCGCTACCACCCCAACTTCCACGCGATTACCCGTTCATCAATGTGACCCGAGCGTGGACAATATTGTTTTGCTGACGAGGCCGAGGATTGCTGTTGATTGGGATTTGTTGTCACGATCAAGACGATTGACGTTGATAACGAGAGATAAATCCAGTTTCTCGAAATAGTACATGTCGGTGCTATAGCCATTAATCGTGCCGGAGTGTCCGCAGACTCCGTCTCCCATCGCAACGCCTTCGCCGTAATTGGCGTTGGTTCCAACCAAGGGTTGCCCTTGCATTTGCTCCTTGTATGTTTCTGGCTTCAGTAACGTGCCTTTGCAGAGAACACGGGAAAAGGTGTGAAGATCGGCGATGTTCGAGATAACGGCACCGGCTGCACCGGCGAGTGGTGGATTGAAGAGTGTCTTGTCGTCAAAACGCTTCGTTGAGGGGTTCCAGCCATACCCGTGGAGTCCACCGGGAACTCCGGTGCCGGTGGGGTATGACGTACTGCTAAGTTTGAGCGGAACGATCACGGTTTCTGTGATCAAATCGCCGATGTTCTTGCGGGTGACGCGCTGTACGATATCGGCGAGCATGTCGTAGTTGAAGTCGGTGTAGACGCCTATTGTGTTGGGCGACTTGAACTCGGATCGGAGCTGGGCGAGGGATTTCACTTCTTCGGCGAAGAAAGGGGCAGGCGCAAGCGGAGCGTCGTAGACGCGTGCCAGCACCTCGTCGTCGTTGGGGGCCGGGATGCCGCTGCGCATGCGCAACAGGTCGTCGATGGTGATTTGATCGGCGTACGGAAATTTTGGATACCACTTTGCGATAGGGTCGGTTTTGTGGAGCACGCCACGATCGATCAGGATCAGGATCGCAGTAGCCGCAAACGGTTTCGTGACGCTTGCGATGCGGAATGGCTGATCGAGGGCACGCGAGGTTTGGGTTTCCAGATCCGCAGATCCATCGAGAAACGTATATTGTCCCTTACTGGGAATGAATATTCCGACTGCGACGCTGGGCAGATTGTTCTGCCTGATGATGTTCTCGATGTCGGCGTCCAGGCGTTTCGCGACGTCCGGAGGAAAGAGGCTGTTGGACGTCGTGGCAGCCGATGACGTAACAGCCGAGGTGAAGAGGACAAATGAGCAGAGAAACCACCAGAATCTGACGTGGGGAGGCATCGAGGTTCTCCTGTACCACGAAGGGGACTAACCGACAGTTCCATTCTGGCCTTTTTTCAGAATCGGCGTGAGGCCCCTACTCCCCCCGTAACAACTGCACGGGATCAATCGATGCCGCCCGGAACGCCGGCAGCGCCGATGCGGCCAGCGCGAGCAACAGGGTGACAGCCACCGCGAGAATCAGCACAAGCGGATCCAACGGTCTTACTCCGAAGAGAAACGACTGCAGCATTCCTGAAATTGCCACGGATCCGCCAATCCCGATAACGCAGCCAATCGCTGCCAATTTCGCTCCGGACTGGAGCACCAGCCGGATGATGGATCCTTGCCGCGATCCCAGCGCCATCCGGATGGCCATCTCCTGTGCGCGGGAAGCCACCGAGAATGCGATGATGCTATAGATGCCCAGGACGGCCAACAGCACCGCCGCAAGGGCAAAGCTGCCCATCAGCACGGTGTTGAAGCGGCGCGGAACCTCGCTCTCCGAAAGCCCTTGTTCCATCGTTTGTACCTCAGCGAGGGGCAGCAGCGGGTCAATCGAGTGCACCGTCACACGCAGTGCATTTTCCATCTGCTCGGGCGGCAGCGTCGATTGCATCGCCATGTAGCCGAAGTTGCCGCTCAGATCGGTGGGCGAGGCCAGCGACCCCGCATCCTCCTTGAGCTGGTCCTGCGGCAGATAGAACTGTTCCCACGACGGCCGATCGGGTGACTCCAATTTCACGTCCGCCACTTCGCCCACCACGGTAAGCCATGGCAGGTTCATCCCCGGCGTGCCGAGGCGCAGCCGTCTCCCAATCGGATCCTGGTTCGGCCAGAAATGCTGCGCCATTTTGTGATTGACTATGACCACCAGCAGCTTGCCGGCGCGATCGTCGGTGGTAAAGAATCTGCCGCGCAGCAGTGGAACACCCAACGCTTGAAAAATGTTCCCGATCACGTGCGATACCGCGGCCTGGTTCATATCCGCGCCCTTCGGCGGCGTATAGCCTTCCACAACGAAGGTCTGGCTGTTCTGTATGCCGTTGCCCGGCAGTTGTGTCGTCGTCCCAACCGCCGTCACTCCGGGCAGCGAGCCCAGGCGATCCAACAGCTCACGGTTAAACTCGTCAACTTGCACCTGGGTCGCGTACTGCTTCTTGGGGAGGGCGTAGAAAGCCGACGTTACGTGGTCGGACCGGTATATCCACGATCGAGAAGATCGCCGTCGTTGCGCCGATGCCGAACGCCAGCATCAACACCGCAGTCACCGCAAACCCAGGTGACTTGACGAATTGCCGTGCCACCAATCGAAGGTCAAGGAGCATTTTCTGCATCGGGTAATCCTTGTCCGCGAATGAACAGGGGTTGGCGAGCATTGCCCACCCTGAGGTCAATACGAACTTCCGGCCTTCGCAGTTCAATTCTTCGACAAGAAGCAGAAAAGGTTGACCTCAGGGCAAATCATTCATTTAGGCTCGACGTCTTCGAATCTTGGTGGATAGTCGGCTACTCCTCCCCAATCCGATAACGTCAGAGTTGCCCGTGAGCCGGGTACGGGGTGTGCTTTGGAGTGGGGCAGGCATAAGATTGAAGGCCAGAGGTATTCAGATGCGATACAAGAAGATCAATGTCGAACTGATCGTGTTCGTTGATGAGGCCGAGGCGGTTGTCGAGGAGTTGAACGCTGCGCTCGATCGGATGGAAGAGCGGCACACACTTTTCGGCGGCGGGATCGAGACCGTCGCTTTCGAGCACCCCGGAAGACGGAAGAGGTCGGCACTCGCGCATGCCATGGGCGCGGGTGAGACTGCCGTCAGGGCTACACGTGAGAGCTTGGCTGTCGCCCTCCGCGCAGTCATCTAAAGTTGCGAGACTCAATTACACAAGAGGTGCCCTCAATGAATGCTACGAGAGGCGAAGTGGGGCTTCGGGCATGCCGCCTGGTGCAGGCGCGTGAGCCTTTCATCGGCAAGCAAAACCTGCAATATGCTGTAGGCATCTCGGCGGAGTCAGCCGGCGCGGAGGGGATTCACATGCAGCTTGTGACCATTCCTCCTGGAGGGCGAGCTCGCGCACATAAGCACGCCACGCACGAGACCGCAATCTATGCCTTGAGCGGTGAATCCGGGGTGTGGCACGGAGAGCGCCTGGAGCACCATACGGTCGTGAAGCCGGGCGATTTCTTCTACATTCCGGCCGACGTTCCGCATCTGCCCTACAATCCCAGCATGACCGAGACCGTAGTTGCGGTAATTGCGCGCACCGATCCGAATGAGCAGGAGAGCGTGGTCCTGCTGCCAGAACTGGATAGCATCCACCCGGCCTGAGATCTGCGGTGTCCCACATCTGGCGCAAAGAGCGCGCCAGATGTGGGACACCCTCGATTGGGGGCGATTTTGGATTCATATTTGGTGGGAGAGCACAACCCTGGCAGAACAGGCATCCAGGGATGGGATGAAAATTGGCTGTGGAAGGCTTGATTGGCAATTACACCTAACTTTGTCATCTCGACCGGAGCGAAGCGGAGTGGAGAGATCTGCGGTTTGTGTGCCTCACCGCGAATCCCTTCAACTCCGCTTTACCCTCACTCAGATGTGGAAAACCGCAGATCTCTCCACTCCGCTTCGCTCCGGTCGAGATGACAAAAGTAGATGGAGTTGCGATGAAGCTTTCGTGGTCCCATACCACATCCCGGTTGCCCGTCCCATTCTCATTCAACGCCTAGAGTGAAAACGGTTTAGAGTTAGTGCGAACTGCGGTCCGCGAGCCGTTGAGGAAACCGGACGTGAGCCTGGCATCCTGGACCATCAAGACGATTGGTAAGCTCGATCGTGCCGCCGTGTCCTTCGCAGATTTGCCGCGCCAGAGCCAGACCTACTCCGCTGCCTCCCGCCTTGGTGGTGTAAAAAGGCACAAACAGATTCGATGGATTGCTCAGCCCGTCTCCATTGTCGGTAACCAAGATCTCCACTGATCCGTGATCCGCGCGCCAGGATATTCTCACTTCCGGCTGTACGCCAGCCACAGTCCGCGACCGGCTCGACTCCGCCGCATTGCGAATCAGGTTGATCATCAATTGTTCCATCTGATCGGGGTCCATCTCCAGCAGCAGATCGGGACCTCCGTCGAGTAAGATGGGCACTCTCGTCTCAAGGCCAGCCACGCGTTCCACCAGCGGCCGCAAAGGGGCCACGCGCAAGATGGGTTGAGGCAGCTGGGCCAATTGCCGGTAGGCCTGCACAAAACGATTCAAGGACTCGGCGCGGCTCTCGATGATCTTGAGAGCGCGATCCAAATCCGGATTATCGGTCATCTCTCTGGTTCGCAGGCGCGATCTCAAAGTGCCGGCGATGGATTTGATGGGAGTCAACGAGTTGTTGATTTCATGGCCGAGGACGCGAATCAGTCTCTGCCATGCTTGCCGCTCCTGTTCCCGTAAGGCGGCGTCGACGTCGGAGAGAATCAGCAGGGTATGGGGAACACCCTGCTGGCGGAAGCTGGAGCGGCGCACCATCCAGCGGCCTGCGCTGTCCTTTTTTCCCAGGGAGAGGACGCCATGATCGGGCTGATCGAGAAGTGGAGCAAGACTGAGAACGGATGCGCTCTGCCCGAGAGATCTCTCCGCCGCCAGGTCCAGCAGCCGTTCGGCGGCGGGATTGATAAGCCGCAGTTCATTGGCCCGGTCGAATGCCAGCACCGGTGTATCCATGGCGAGCACAACATTGCGCAACAGCGCGGTGGCCTCCAATTCGCCGAGCCGTTTTTCCTGCAGCATGTCCGCCAGAGCATTGACCTCGAGCGCGAGATCCCCCAGCGCGTCGACTTCCTGTGAACCGCGGGCGCGGAACGAATAATCTCCCTCGCGAAGAGAGGAAACGACGTTCGCCATGGTCTGCAAGGGGCGCACGACCTGCTCGACCAGCGTTCCCATGACGATCAGGAATAGGATGACGAGAAAGCCGAGGATCCCCGCGATCGCCCCCCAAGGCGTGTGCGCTTTGATCAGCAGAAAGAGCGACAACAGAAACGCGGGAGCGAAAAGCAGCCAACAGAGAATGCGCAGCCGGTATTCGAGCCTCAACACCTTGCGCGCGGTTCTAGCCGATGGGGTTGAATCTTCTCCTGAATCGTGGAGAGCAAGACTCCGGCACAGCCGTTCGATCAATGCATGGCCATGCATAGGGACTTTTCACCCGGCGTTTGTGGTTTGAACTACTTTAGATGCCATACTTTTCCATCCGCCGGTAGAGCGCCCCCCGGCTCAAGCCTAGAGCCTCGGCCGCATGGCTGACGTTTCCGCCGGCACGGGAGAGGGCCTTGCGGATCAAGATGCTTTCAACCGCTTCCAAGCTCATCTCTTCAAGACTCTGCGCCGCCGGGCGCGCCTGGGTGAGACCGAGATCGGCGCTTTCTATCCTGGAGCCTCGGGCCATGAGCACGGCGCGTTCAACAGAGTGGTCCAACTCGCGAATATTTCCCGGCCAACTGTAGTTGAGCATGGCCTGCAGAGCGCTAGGCTCAAATCCTGTGACAGGCTTACGATAGCGCGCGGAGTAGCGTTCGAGGAAATGCGCGGCGAGCAGAGGGAGATCCTCACGGCGTTCGCGCATGGGGGGCAACCGCAGTTCCACGGTGTTCAGGCGGAAGAGGAGGTCCTCGCGAAAGCGGCCGGCGGCGCATTCAGCGTGCAAATCGGCGTTGGTAGCTGAGAGCAAGCGCACATTGACGCGCCGAGTCTGTGAGGAGCCAACCCGCTCCAGTTCGCCGGTCTCCAAAACGCGCAACAGCTTGGCTTGCTGGCGCAGAGGCACATTTGCGATCTCATCCAGAAACAACGTGCCCCCATCGGCCAGCTCAAAGCGCCCGATGCGGTCCGCCCGGGCGTCGGTGAAGGCTCCTTTGACGTGGCCGAAGAGCTCGCTTTCAAAGGTGCCTTCCGGCAAGCCGCCGGTATTTACCGCAACCAGCGAGCGGCCGGAACGGGAGGAGAGCGCATGCAGGGTCTGCGCCACGATCTCCTTGCCGGTGCCGTGCTCGCCTGTGATCAGAACATTCGCATCGGAAGGACCGATGCGGGCCATCATCTCCAGCACCGGCTGCATGGAGGCCGCTTGGGCGATCAACGGCGGCTTTTTTTCGGCGCGCAGCAAGCGGTTCTCCGCTTCCAGAATCTCCGTACGGCGCACCGCCCGGTGAAGTTCGACCTGGGTGCGAAGAATGGTCAGCAGACGGGCATTGTCCCACGGCTTCTGAATGAAGTCGCGGGCACCGCGGCGCATTGCCTCGACGGCAAGGTCTACATTCGCCCACGCGGTCATAACAATGATGGGCAAGCGGCTGTCTTGAGCATTGACCCGCGCCAGAAGATCCAGCCCTTCTTCGCCGGAGGTGGTGTCGCGAGTGTAGTTGAGGTCGATGAGCAGGGCGTCGAAGCTTTCGCTGACGATCGCGTTTAAAACTTCAGCGGGCGATTGCACCCCTTCCACGCTATAGCCTTCGGGCTGGAGCAACAGGTCGAGTGCTTCGAGAATGTGAGTCTGGTCGTCGGCCGCAAGGATACGCGGCGCTTCAGGCAGCGAGCGGCTCGCCGAGGTTTTTTTCGCGGGTTGCGGAAGGACTGCCATAGGGCCTTAGAGCATTCCCAAATTGGTGTAAAGTCGGGTGCCCCATATTTGACGAGCTTTTGCGTCAGATGTGGGAAACTGCAGATCTCGCCCCGAAGCCGTACCAGGATCTCTCAAAATTGTTGCACTCTCTCGCCAAATTCGCGGGATTATTACCTGGAGTCTTACATACCTGCGAAGCGGGGTCGAAAACCGGTCCCACTTTTGTGGTTTCCCACATCTGACGCAAAGAACGCGTCAGATATGGGGCACCCGCGATTCGCTGCGCTCCTGCCTAAAACGTCTAGAGGCCATTTTTCGCTACCACTCCGGTCTTGGCTTGGTCGATTGAAATACCCAATTGATCCAGGGTGGTGCCGGTCACTTGGTCTAACTGCACTTTAGCCTTTTCGTAGGTAGTCTTGGCTCCGACCAGAGTTGACTCGGCGATCGAAAGGTCTCGCTGGGCGGTAAGCGTCTGATAGATAGAGCCGGCGCCAAGCTGTTGCTCCTGCTTGGTGATATCGAATGTCCTTTGCGCCAGATCGCGAGCTTCAGTAGCCGCCTGAACCCTGGCTGCGTTTTGCTCCAGAGCATATTCCGCGTTGCGAACATCGATGCGGATTTGCTTCTTCAACTGCTGGGCGTAAAGCTCGCCTTGACGATACTCCAGCTCCGACCGGAACTGGTCGGCTTTGGCCACCCGGTTGCGCAATGGAATCTGCAGATTCAAGCCGACATAGTAGTTCGGCGAGGAATTGTTGAAGGCCGTCTCCATAGCTCCGCCCAGCCCAGGCGGGGCGGTGACCGGGTTGGGGCCTCGGCTATAGTGCGGATTAGGCTCGCCAGCCAGACCCTGCCCCGCATAGTAGGCCTGAAGTGTAAGTGTCGGCAGCAGATTGTTGCGCGCCGAGCGGCGGCTGATCAGCTCATTTTCCAGGTTGATCCTCGATTCATAGATCTCAGGACGATTCTTGAGCGCCTGGGCGATCAGGTCTTCGACCGGAGGAAAGCTCTGTTGCCCCACGTTCCCCACAGTATCGGTCGGGACCACCGGCATCTCTTCCAAAATCGGATCGTCCAGGTTCCTGGTCAGCGCGTTCTTGATCAGGGAATCCTGTAATTGCAAAGTGGTTCTGGCCACCGTCAGATCCTGATCGCGATTGGCTACATCTGCTTGAGCACGCATCACGTCCATAGCGGGAACTGCGCGGAGATCGAACTGTTTCCTGGTGTCCTCCAATGTTTTCTGAGCAAAGTCGCGGGCGGAGGTCTTGACCTGTGCGTCCTGATAGGCGTTCACCAGGTCCCAGTAGATATCTTCGATCTGGGTCACAGTGATGATCACCTGATATTTGAAGGCGACGTCGGAGATCTTCTTGTCGTTCTTCGCAATCCGCAAGTAGCGCAGATTGGGCCCCAACCCAAAGCCGGCAAGCAATTGCTGGCGGAGAGTGACCTGCCAGTAGGAACTGAGCGCCGGGGTCACGTTGACGTACGGGCTGTTGATTGTCTGCCGGTTATTGTCCCAGTCGAACTCGAAGGAAGTGCCCGAGGGAAAGGCCTCAAGAAAACTCCCGTTCACCGTGGCGGTATTGAATTTGAGAGTGGGCACGCCATAGTTGACCAGGTTGACCTCGGGCTGGGCCTGATGCTCGATATACATGTTGCTGAGGATTTCAGGATCGAAGGAGCTGACCGGCGTGCCATTGCCCAAGGTAGATGTCACCAGACCGCCTGCCCCGGCGCCGGCTCCGCCGGCGCCGCTCGAAGTGCCGCCCGCACCGGCTCCGGGTCCGCCCGAACCGAGGCCGCCGACTCCGCCTCCGGGCGTGTTTTGCACCACACCGGTGTTGACGCCACGAACGGATCCTCCGGCCCTGGTGCGCAGGATGTCGGTATCCGCGATGGGCAGGTTGTAGCGGGCAATCGCCAAATCGAGATTGTTCTCCAGGGCCAGCGCGATCGCGTCGCGCAGAGATAGATAGAGCTTGCCGTTGCGGATCAATTGGTCGAGGCGGGGCGAGTTGCTGAGATTTGGTTCGGGCACGCTTTCGGGCCGGTATGGCGCCAGTGGGTTGAGCGATTTCGGCATTTGTATCGTAAAAGGCTTGACGTCCTGGGGTCCGTTGGGCGGCGGAGTTGCCGGGCTCGATTGCGCGGAGACGGTTGAAGTCAACAGGAGGATCACGCAGGATGCGGCCATCAGCTTGCGCGCGCGGCCTGACTGTCCCGCCGCGGAGGTTTGTGGTTTCCCACATCTGGCGCAAAGAGCGCGCCAGATATGGGGCGCCCTGGACTGGTTTAGGGTTTGGATCCTCGAATCCCACGTCCGAAAATCCGGACGTGGGGCACCCGGCCCTGATACAAAGCGATTCTCTTGCCGTGGCCCGTGGCCATTCTCTTGCCGCACCTTGCTCATGCCTTGGCCTCGACAGTCTGGCCCAGTCCGGGATTTGCGCTGTCACTGACCATCCAGCCGTCGCGGACTTCAAGCACGCGGGAGCCGTAGGCTGCGTTCACTTCAGAGTGAGTGACCTGCACGATGGTTGTCCCTTGTTGATTCAAGCTGCGAAAGAGCTCCATGATCTCCTTGGCCTGCGAGGAGTGCAGGTTGCCGGTCGGTTCGTCGGCCAGCAGCAGCGCGGGCCGGTGGATCACGGCGCGCGCGATACCCACCAGTTGCTGCTGACCGCCGGAGAGTTGATTGGGAAAAAGGTCCTTCTTGGCCACGATGTTGAAGCGGTCAAGGGTATCCGCTACCAAGCCCTGGCGCTGGGGACGCGGAATGTTCTTATAGGAAAGCGGCAGATCGATGTTCTCCTGCACGGTGAGATCGTCGAGCAGATGATAGCTCTGGAAGACCATGCCGATATTGCGCTTGGCAACCTCGGCGCGCTGTTTGCGGTTCATGGCGTGTATTGACTGGTCGTTGAACCAATACTCGCCACGCCATTGGTCGTCGAGAAGCGCCAGCACATTCAGCAGGGACGACTTCCCCGCGCCGGAGGGACCCATAATGGTTACAAATTCTCCCGGCTCGATCTTGAGATCGATGCGGCGCAGCACCCAGGTTTGTCCGGCGCCGGTTTTGTAACTGCGTTCGATATTCTTAAGTCGAATCATATTCTCCCTTTTTATCTATTCGGTGCGCAGCGCCTGGACCGGGTTCAGGCCGGCGGCGCGGCGCGCAGGCAAGAGCGCGGCAACCGTCGCCGAGATGGCCAAAGCGGCAACTGCGAGAGCCACGCTCGGCGGGTCGAAGACAGGTACCTGGTAGATATGGCCTGCCATCAAATGCCCCACCAGATAAGCCAGTGGGACGCCGAGAGCGAGGCCAATCAGCACCTGCGTCAATGCCTGCTTCATCACATTGGCGAGAACGCGCCCACGATCGGCGCCCAGCGCCATGCGGATGCCGATCTCACCAGTGCGACGCTCGACGGAATATGCGGTGACGCCATAGAGACCTATCGACGCGAGGATGAGGGCGGTCAAGCCAAAGAGCGAAGTCAGGCGGGCGAGAAGCTGGTCTTGAGTGAAATTTTCGCTCAGTTGCTCGGTGAAGGTGTGAACGTAGAGTGGCGCAAGATTGGGATTCACATCGGCGAATGCGGCGCGCACCTCGTTTTCCACCCCCTCGCCGCTCCCTTTGAATTCGAAGACGACGTTCCCCGCGAAGTGCATAAACTCCTCGCCTGTGCGATAGGCCTGGTTCACAACTTGCACCGTTTGCGCGATGGGCAGAAAGAACATGGGAGGGACCGGCTGGTCGGGATCCCGGTACTTGGTGTCTTCCGTAACACCCACAATCTCGAATTGCGAACGCAGCTCCGGCTCCATGCCAAAATGCCGGCCGACCGCGTCGCCGTTAAAATACCTGCGAGCGAAGGCCTCATTCACGACAGCGACATGACGGCTATGGTCGTCGTCCTGCTCTGTTATCGGTCGGCCATGGTCGATGGCCGCGCCGATGGCTTTGAAATAATCCGGACCCACCGTCAGATATGAAGCACTGTACCAGTTGTTTCCGGGAATCGGGTCAGGTTGTCCGGGGATGAAGACACCGTCGCTCCAATTGTCAAATGTCATAGGGGAGTACAGCGCATAGCTTACCGTTTCTACACCGGGAATCCGGCCCAGACGCTCGCGCAGGCGGCGGTAAAACGGGTCGAGGTCCGTTCGTTTGACGCCGGCCAGGGCGGGATCGATACCCGCGACGACGCGCCCCTGGGTCTGAAAGCCGAAGTGTTGATGCTCGAGATTAGTAAGACTGCGGATGAGCAATCCGGCCGTACACAGCAGTACGACGGAAAGCGCTGCCTGCAGAATGACCAGTGCGCGCTGCGGAGTGGAGCTGACATCGTGACTGCTCGTCCGGTTGGCGCCGCGCAAGGCCTCGATAGGATTAGCCCGCGAGCTAAACCAGGCAGGCGCTCCGCCAAAGACGATGCCGGTAATCAGCGAAACGGCCAAAGCGAATGCCATGACGGGCAGAGAAGGCGAGGCGTCGAAGGGTATGTATTGCGCTCCGCGGAAGGCCAGAGCAAGCATCATATCCGTCACCGCATAGGAGACGGCGAGCGCGCCCAGGCCGCCGATAAGGGCCACGGTGATACTGACGGCGAGTGTCTGCCGCACCACCTGGGCTCGCCGCGCTCCCAGAGCCATGCAGAGCGCGGTTTGCTGGCTGCGGGCCGTTGCCCGCACCAGCATCAGGCTGGCGACATTGGCGCACACGATGAAAAGAACGGCCAGCGCCGCGAACAACAGCAGTATCAGGCCACGTCCGTAGTGGTCGCCAATATCGTTGGCGCTCGACGCGGCGGGCGCAAGTTCGGTGTGCTGCTGGCCAATGGCGGCACGATCGTTCGGTAACATCTGGCTGGTGCGGCTTCGCAGCCATTGCTTGAGCTCCACATTGAGCTGCGCTTCAATGGTTTGAAGATTCCCTCCGGACGGGACGCGGCCGATCACGTCTAGCCAGTGCCTATCCGGCTGCTCGATGTTGGACATCGAAGTGGTTAGGATCGGCTCCTGATAGATGGGCACCCAGAGAGACGGAGGATCGCTGCTCAGCTTTTCGCCGTAGAAGCCGGGCCTGGTTACGCCCACGATGGTGACGCCTTTGCCGTTCATCAATACGGTGCTGCCAATGAGCGATGGGTCCAGTGCGAAGCGCTGCTGCCAGAAGCGATAGCTGATGACCGCGACGGGAGGCGCGCCCTGGTTGTCATCCGCGGGAGTGATGGCTCTCCCGCGCAGTATGGGAACGCCCAGTGTGGAGAAGTAATTGCCGGATACATAGCGCGCGCCTACGGCCTTAGGCAGACCCTTGTCGCCGGCGCGCCGCACAGTGAATCTATCCTGGCCCGACTGCACGGCGGCCAGACTCTCAAAGCCTTTGGTATGGTCCCTGAAATAGTCGTAGAGCTCAACGGAAAATATGCGCCAGTCACCCTGCATCCCGCCATCGTTACAACATTCGTTCTCTCTCCCGATCTTATAAAGCTGTTGGGGATGCTCGACCGGTAGCGGCTTCAGCATCACGTTCCAGATGAGCGAAAAGATCGCCGTGGTAGCGCCGATGCCGATGGCGAGGGTAAGGGCCGCGGTAATGGTAAACCCCGGGCTCTTGCACAACTGGCGCCAGGCATAACGGAAATCATTCAGCAGCGAGGCGAACATGTCGATCAAGTCTCCTTCGAAATACGAGCGTCAGCGCGGGTCCATCAACGCCGCTCTAGGAGTTCTTCCAGAGCATCCCCTTCGGCCACAACTTTGCCGTCGAAGAGGTGGATGTTGCGCTCGGCGTGCCGGGCAAAGCGCGGATCGTGGGTCACCATGCAGATGGTTGCGCCTTCCTGATGGAGGTTTTGCAGCAGCTCCATCACCGCTTCGCCATTCTTTGAGTCGAGATTGCCGGTGGGCTCGTCAGCCAGCAGGATGGAGGGAGAACCGGCCAGAGCCCTGGCCACCGCCACGCGCTGCTGCTGACCGCCGGAGAGCTGCGAGGGATAATGCCTCATGCGATGCGCCATGCCGACGCGCTCGAGCGACTGCTGGGCGCGGCGCTTGCGCTCGACGGAGGGCATTCCCGCCCGGTAGGTCAGGGGCAGCTCGACATTTTCCGCGACCGTAAGGTCGCCGATCAGGTTGAAGCTCTGAAAGATGAAGCCTATCTCCTGATTGCGGATACGCGATCGCTCGGCGAAGTTGAGGTTTTCGACCGGGCGCGCGTTGAGCAGATACTTACCATTGGTTGGCGTGTCCAGAAGGCCGATGATGGAGAGCAGAGTCGATTTGCCGCACCCCGATGGCCCGGACATGGCGACATACTCGCCTCGTTGAATCGCAAGATGCACTCCCGCGAGCGCGTGGGTTTCGATCTCGTCGGTATAGAAGATTTTGGTAAGGTCTTCTATCTGAATGAGCGGCTGCAGGTCTGTAATCATGCTCCTCCTCGTTAACTACGCTTCCCGGGTTGTTTCCTCAGGGGCTAAAGCCCTATTCATTTACGCCATTTGCGGCACGACTGAAGTCGTGCCCTGATACAAAGCCCATTTCCCAAGGCTTCTTGAATGGGACGTGCTTTACAGGCTGCGGAAAAACTATGGTCTTCCATTGGGGGACGACTTCAGTCGTGCTGTAAGAAGTCTTCGTTTTCTGAAGCATGAGAGTCCACAATGTTCTTGCCTCTAATGACACCGCTTCACAAGCTGCGGAAAAATTATGGCTCTGTATCAGGGCACGACTTTAGTCGTGCCGTAAGTGACGCGAAATCAATGGGCTTTAGCCCCTGAGGGAGCTGCTCCTTAGTCCAGGCGGATACGATCCGTGTTATCCCAGCGCGACATATCCGAGAGAATCACGGTATCTCCTTCGTGCAGGCCCTGGAGAATCTGAATCGAGGTCACCGAAGCCCGGCCTACCTTGACCGGCACGCGCACGGCGCCTTTGCCATCGGGATCCACCTTGAACAGGCTGATGGTGCTGTTTTCATCTCCAAAGGCCGGCCGCTCCACGTAGAGCACATCGGCTAGACGCTGGAGATCGATGGTGCCGTCAACGCTCAGATCGGGCCGGGCGCCTTGCGGCATCTCCCCACTCAGCTGTACGTCAACGGTGACCGTTCCGTTCTGTACCGCCGGATCAATTCTTGAAACTGTGCCGCTGATGACGCCGTTGTGCGTATCGACCGAGGCCGGCTGCCCGATCTCGATGTCCCGCGCCTGGGTCTCGGCGATTTTCAGCTCCGCCTTCAACTGGTTTGGATGGACGACCTTTGCCAGCATGGTTCCAACGGTTACGGTCTGGCCGACGGCCAAGGGAAGATCGGTCAGCACTCCATCGATGCCGGCGCGAACAGTAAGCGCCGCCAACTGCTGTTGCTTGAGATCCGCCATCGCCTTGGCTTGTGCGACCTTTGCCTGCTGCACCGCAAGCTGGGATTCGATCGCCCTCTCATTGATATCCACCGTCTGCTTTTCAAGACCGTTCCGCGTCTCGAGCTGATCGGCGTTTCCCTGAGAGCCCTGGTACGCTAGCCCGGAGATTACTCCCAGCTTGTAGAGAGCCTGGTCGGTCTTTGCCTGCCTCTGCGCCTGCAGGTAATCGGCATTCACAGAGGCCGCGCTGGATTTCTGCGCCATCAGATCGCTCTGCACTTTAACCTGCGTGTTCTTAAGGTCTGCTTCCGCTTCCTTGAGCGCTAATTCAGCATCGATCGCGGCCTGAGTCACCTGAGGATCGGCCAATTGCACCAGGGGTGTATCCGCCTTCACCTGCGATCCGGGCAGCTTCAGGATGCGCACCACGGTTGCATCGGTCTGCGCCGGGATTTGCCGAATCGCATCCTCCCGCGGGGTCAGAGTGCCTAATCCGCGGACCTGGCGCAGCATCGGTCCTCGCTTGACCGTATCGGTCCAGACGGTGGACCGGTCCACGGTGGGCGCTGCCGGCTTGAGCTTCATCACCAGCCGGGTAACGACGGCGAGCGCTACGACGACGATGGCGACGGTGAAGATCTGGCGGCGTCTTTTCTTGGCCTTGAGGTCTGGGCGGGAAATATCCATGCTGGTGATCCTAGAAGCATCCGCACGGCCAAAATCGGACGTTTGGTTTGGTCTTTAAAGTCAGACGTTTGGGCTATCGAGCGAGGCCTGGGGAACGGCTCCGGTGTTCATTCCCGCGGTCAAGCGTCCGAATCCGGACACTCGGCCGCGGCAGATCGCCGCGTCCCTTGTACCATGAAGCGTGTCGTTCGCGCTGGCTTGGCCGAGTTCGGAACCTCCTCAGGAGATTGCCCAGGAGCAAGTCCACGTCTGGGCTTGGCCGTTGAATTCTCTGCAGCCCGATTTAGCGGCGGAGACTGCTCTGCTCGATGAAGGCGAGATGGAACGATTCCATCGTTTCCATTTCGATCGCGACCGTAACCGCTTTGCCATTGCCCATGGAAATACGCGCAGGATTCTGCGCCTATCTCAAGCAGCCGCCCGACGGCTTGCGTTTCAAAGTCAATCCCTTCGGTAAGCCGGAGTTGATCGCTGCAGCTCCGGGAATTCACTTCAATCTGAGTCACAGCCATAGCATCGCCGTGCTCGCGGTTTCACCCGGCGTTGAAGTTGGAATCGACGTCGAAGATATCCGCCCGATCGAGCCGGAGGTGGCCAGTAGTTCCTTCTCTCCCGCGGAGATCTCCGTCCTCAACCGGTTGGAAGGCGATCAATGGCTTCGCGGCTTCTATCAATGCTGGACACGCAAGGAAGCCATCCTCAAGGCTGAGGGAGTGGGGTTGAATTTCCCCCTTGACGCCTTCGATGTCTCGCTCGCGCCCGGGGTGCCCGCGAAACTGCTGGGGACGCGCCCACATTTGACTCTGCGCCGCCCATGGAAGCTCCACGACATATCGCCCGCCGAAGGCACGGCCGGCGCGTTAGCAGCCGGCAGCCCTCATGCCGAGGTGGCGTGTTTTCGGTTGGCTTAGAAGACACGGATTTGTAGGTTCGCGAAGCTAACCAGGGCTGGTTCGAAATTTGTGGAATCCCAGGTCCCAAAATCGGGACCTGGGGCACCCAGAATCTGCTTGAAGTATGGATCTAAAACCACCACGAATCGAGGGTGTCCCATATCTCTCCACTTCGCTTTTGGATTATTAGGTGTCTTCGCGGAGGGCCAGGCTGATGAGGGTTTTTTGCTCCAGATCGTGGGCCTTGGCGGAGCCGGTGGCGGGGCTGGCCGCGGCTGAGCGCTTGACACTGAGCACGGTGCGGTCCTGCGCCAGGCGACGCAGACGGGGAGCTACAAAGGAGAGCGCACCCATGTTCGCGGGCTCTTCCTGCACCCAGACGATCTCGCGCGCGGCTGGATGGCGGGCGATCTCCGCCGCCAGTTCCTTCTCCGGCCAAGGATAGAGCTGGTCCAGGAAAACGATGCCCGTGGTGCTGCCTTGGCGCTTGGCGCGCTCCACATGCAATTCATGACCGATTTTGCCGCTGCAGATCAGCAAGCGCTTTACATTTTGAATCTCCGTCTCGGGCACGACCGGCTGGAACCGCGGGCGCGGAAAAGCGCTCTCTCGGGGAACTCGCCGCCGGGTGGCGCAGCATGCTCTTAGGAGTGAAGACGACCAGCGGCTTGCGCCAGGGCCGCATCGCCTGGCGGCGCAAGAGATGGAAGTATTGCGCGGCGGTCGAGGGCTGGCAAATCTGCATATTGTCATGCGCCGCCAATTGCAGATAGCGCTCCATACGGGCGCTGGAATGCTCCGGACCCTGGCCTTCGTAACCGTGAGGAAGCAGCAGGACCACCGCGCTGAGCAGTCCCCACTTGTCTTCGCCCGAGGAAATGAATTGGTCGATGATGATCTGCGCGCCGTTGGCGAAGTCTCCGAATTGCGCCTCCCATAGCACCAGCGTCTCCGGGTAGTCGCGGCTATATCCGTACTCGTAGCCCAGGACTCCGGCTTCAGAGAGAATGGAATTGTAGATTTCGAATTTCGCCTGGTCCGGCGCCAGGTTCGCCAATGGGACAAATCTGTTTTCGTTCTCGATATCGATCAGCACGCTATGGCGCTGATTGAAGGTGCCGCGCTGGCTGTCCTGTCCGCTGAAGCGCACGGGCGTGCCCGCGGTGAGAAGAGAGCCGAAAGCGAGCGCCTCCGCCATGCCGTAATCGAAGGGCCGTTGCCCTCTGCCCATCTCCGCCCGCTGCTCGAGCAGTTTCTTGATCTTGGGATGGATATGAAAGGAGCTGGATAAGCGGTGAGGACGCGGCAGATCTCCTCGATGCGCTCCGGGGTCAAGGCGGTATCGACTTCATATTCGGGCTTGAATGGTCCGCCGTGATAGGGCGACCAGTATTCCGGAAGCTGCGCCAGCAGCGGCGATCTTCTTTACCACCGGTCGCTTGCTTCTGCGCGGCGCGCCAGATCGGCCTGAATCTCCTTGGCGCGGATCGAGGCGTCCACTCCGATGCGTTTTGCGTAGAACTCATAGAGCGGAGGGTGATCTTTGATTTTCGCGTAGCGAAGCGGCTGGGTCACTGTGGGATCGTCGACCTCGCTATGGCCGTGGCGGCGGTAACCGACGATATCGACGACCACATCGCTATGGAAGGCATAGCGGTATTCAACCGCCAATGCCGCCACGCGAACCACCGCGTCGGGATCTTCCCCGTTGACGTGAAAGATGGGAACAGGCAAGCGCTTGGCAAGATCGGAGGAGAAGCGGGAAGAGTTCGACTCGTCGGCTCGGCGGTGAAGCCGATGAGATTGTTGACGATGACCTGAATAGCGCCGCCTACGGTGAATCCCGGCACATTGGCAAGGTTCAGTGTTTCGGCCCAGATGCCTTGCCCGGCGAATGCCGCATCCCCGTGAACGACAAGCGGTAGCACCTTCTCTTGCCCGGCCTCGCCGAAGCGCGTTTGCTTAGCGCGGGCGCGGCCCATGGCCACCGGGTCCACAGCCTCCAGATGGCTGGGATTGGAGACCAGATGGAGGCTCATTTCCACGCCATTTCTGGCGAAAAAACTGCCGGTGGCGCCTACGTGGTATTTCACGTCGCCGCCGCCAAGAATGCTACGCGGGTTCACATCCTCAAATTTCGAAAAAATATCCACCGGCGAGCGGCCGATGGTGTTCACCATGACGTTAAGCCGTCCGCGGTGGCTCATGCCCATCATCAGCTGCACCGCGCCGAGTTCCGCTGCGCGGTTCAATACTTCGTCAAGGAAGGGAATTAGAACGGTGACCCCTTCGAGCGAGAAACGCTTGGTCCCCAGATAGCGCGACTGAATCACCTGCTCGAAGACATCGGCATGAATCAGCCGTTCGAGGATGTGCTGCTGTTCGGCGCTGGGCGGTTCCTGCTCCATGCGCTGCTGAATCCATTGCCGCTTTTCGGGGTCGGCGATGTGCATGAACTCGACCCCGATGGTCCCGCAGTAATAGCGCCGTGCCTCTTGAGCGAGATCGCTGGTTCCTTCCAGTTCGGGGAGGTTTTCCGGGAGCAGATATTGGCCGAGCGGGTCAAGCCGGGCTTCGAGGTAGCCCCACCGGCGGAAGGTATCGAAGATTTGATCGCGGTAGGAAGCTGGCAGGTCGCCAGACGAAGCTTCCGATTGCAGAGTTTTCGTTGCCATGAGCAGATCGTTCCTACTCAATTATAACTTTCGCGCATCGACGGTTTTCATCGCCGGATCACGCGCCAGATATGAGAAACCGCAAATCTTTCCACTTCGCTGCGTTCCGGTCGAGATGACAAATCGAGTGTAATGGCCAGCCAAGGCTTCGCAGTCGGATGCCACATCATCCATTGTTGCGATTCTCAGGGCTGTATTTGCTTTTCTTTCTGTCATTCCCGCAGGGAATCTGCTTTACAGACCAGAAGGAGATTCCCTGCGGGAATGACAGAAAGAAAGACAAAGACGGACAAGGGGGCACCCGAGGTGGCGTTACTCTTCGAGGACTGCCTTCACCAGGTTGCGCGGGCTGTCCATGTTGACGCCGTTCTCGATGGCCAACTGATAGGCCAGCAATTGCAAGGGCACGGCTTCGAAAATGGTGGAGAGGAGATCTTCGGTGAGTGGAACCTGAATCGACCAGCGGCTGAGCGCGGCCGCCTCCTCGTCGCCTTCAGTGGCGATGGAGAGGATGGTTGCGCCTTGCTCCCTCATCTCCTTCATCAACTGGATGACCTTCTTATAACGCACCGTGGCTCCGGCGTCGGATGGGTCGCGCGTGGCGACGATCACTAGCGGCGCATTATCGCTGACCAGAGCGTTCGGGCCATGCTTCAATTCGCCGGCCGGATAGCCCTCCGCCTGCAGGTAGGCCGACTCCTTCAACTTGAGCGCGCCCTCGCGGGCGATAGGAAAATGCACACCACGTCCGAGGTAGAGAAAAGCTCGCGCCGCTGTCAATTCCGGCGCCAGCGAAGCGATCTGCTCTCTCCACCGGCCGATAACCGGCTCAAGCTGCGATGGAATCCGGCGCAGGTTTCGGCAATGCGTTTCTACAGCCTCCAGAGTCATCCTGCCGCGCAGACGGGCGAGAAACAGCGCCAGCGAATAGAGAACGGCGAGCTGGGTGGTAAAGCTTTTCGTGGCTGGGATGGCTTTTTCCGGCCCGGCAAAGGTGGGCAGGGAAGCATCCGACTCCACAGCCATGCTGGATTGCGCGTTGTTGGTGATGGCCAGCGCCGGCCAGCCGCGGCTCTTGGCTTCGCGCAAGGCGGCGAGCGTGTCAGCCGTCTCCCCGGATTGGGAGATGACGAGAGCCGCCGCATTTTTGATGGTCTGGCTGGAGCGGTAGGTGTATTCGCTGGCATATTCCACGTCAACCACCAGGCCGGCGAGGTCCTCCAGCATGATTTCCGCCGCCAATCCGGCATGGCGGCTGGAGCCGCTGGCCGCGATCACCAGGCGTTCACGCCCCCGCATAGCCTCGGCCGCAGCTTCAAAAACTTCGCTTGCCAGCCGCCCCTGGGGTGCATAATGCTCGACGGTATCGGCGAGCGCCTTAGGCTGCTCGTAGATCTCACGCAGCATCGCGTGCTCGAAGATGGGCATTCAATTCTCTCCTGGAGACCTTGCGCTATCTTAAGCTGTAGAAGATGGGGAAAGAGGAGTTGCCGTTTGCCCAAACTTATTTCGCAGCATCCATCGTTTCCAATCCTGTTTATGAGTGCTCTTCTCAACATACTGTTCGGCGTTGCCGCCGCTCAAGCCGAGACTCCGGCATCCTTGCCATTGATGCCGATGCCGGCCGATGTCAGATTGGGAGCGGGCGAATTTCTCATCAACAATGGATTTGGCGTCTCTCTTGAAGGCTATCAGGAGCCGCGGCTCGAACGGGCGAAGCAGCGCTTTCTGGTGACCCTTTCGCGGGAAACCGGAATTCCTCTATGGCGCGAAGCAGTCCTTAATAAGCCGCGATTCTTTATCGAGACCAAAGGGCCCAGCGCTCCAGTCGAACAGCTCGGCGAAGACGAGTCCTACCAACTGCAAGTTACGCCCTCCGCGGTTCACCTCAGGGCCGCCAATCCGTTGGGTATTTTGCATGGGTTGCAGACCTTTCTGCAATTGGTCCGGGTTACCCCGGCAGGCTTCAGCGTGCCGGCGGTCACCATCGATGACAAGCCGCGGTTTCCCTGGCGGGGACTGATGATCGATTCCGGCCGGCACTTCATGCCGCTCGACGTGATCCGGCGCAATCTCGACGGAATGGAGGCGGTCAAGCTCAACGTCTTCCACTGGCATCTTTCGGAGGATCAAGGCTTCCGCGTTGAGAGCAAGCGATTTCCGCTGCTCCAGGAGAAGGGATCGGACGGCCTCTATTACACCCAGGATGAAATCCGCGGGATCATCGCCTACGCCCGCGACCGCGGCATCCGGGTAATTCCGGAATTCGACATGCCGGGACACACGACCTCATGGTTCGTCGGCTATCCCGATTTGGCCAGCAAGCCCGGACCATACCAGATCGAGCGCCAATGGGGTGTCTTCAATCCGGTCATGGATCCTACGCGGGAGAGCACCTATGCATTCCTCGACAGCTTTATCGGCGAGATGGCGGCTCTTTTTCCCGACGCCTACTTCCATATCGGCGGCGACGAATGCAATGGCAAGGACTGGGACGCCAACCCGCAAATCCAGGCATTCATGCGCTCCCACGGGATCAAGAGCAACGCAGAGCTGCAGGCGTACTTCACGGCGAAAGTGCAGAAGATCGTCGCGGCGCACGGCAAAATCATGGAAGGCTGGGATGAGGTCCTGCAGCCGGATACTCCAAAGGACGTTGTGATCCAATCCTGGCGTGGACAGCAATCGCTCGCCGATGCCGCCAGCCGAGGCTATCGCGGGCTGCTCTCCGCCGGTTATTACATTGACTTGAACCAATCGGCGGCGCAGCATTACGCAGTCGACCCCATGGGCCTGGGCGCGGCGGCGCTCTCGCCCGAGCAGAAGCGGAACATCCTCGGCGGCGAAGCTACGATGTGGTCGGAGTATGTCAGTCCGGAAAATGTTGACAGCCGGATCTGGCCGCGCACCGCGGCAATCGCGGAACGCTTGTGGTCGCCTCAAAGTGTCCAGGATGTCGCTTCGATGTACGCCCGCATGGACGTGGTGTCACAGAAGCTGGAGTATTACGGCCTCGAGCACAAGGCTAGCTATCCCCGGATGTTGAGCCGCATGGCGGGAGATGGCGATACCGCTCCACTGCGCATCCTGGGCGACGTGATGCAGCCGCCCCAAGGATATGCGCGCCACAAGCTGGCGGAATATGACGCCTTTACGCCGTTGAACGGGTTGGTCGATGCGATTCCGCCGGAAAGCGGCACAGCCCGGCGCTTTCTCGACCTGGCCAATACACTTGTTTCCGGAAAAGCCACTGCACAAGAGTGGAGCACGGCGCAGCAGCAACTAACTTTGTGGCGGGAGAACGATGCCAGGCTTCAGCCTTTGCTGGGCAAGTCTTACCTGACCGAAGATCTGCGTCCGGTCTCGACCGAGTTGCGGCAGGTAGCGGAGACCGGCTTGGAGGCGGTTGCTTATCTCCAGGGCCACCACCGGGCGCCGGATCAATGGCGCACTCAGAAGCTGGCATTTCTCCAGCAGGCGGGGCAGCCGCGTGCCATTTTGGTGGACATGCTGGTGCCGGCGGTAACCAAGCTGGTCGAGGCGACGCAGTAAATCCCAGGTCCCAGAATCTGGACCCTTCGACAAGCTCAGGGCAGGCTCCGGGGCACCCGGGATTTGTTTGAGGTGTGGATCCAAAACCACCACGAACCGCAGATCTCTCCACTGCGCTTCGCTCCGGTCGAGATGACAAAGTTATAGTTGCGGGGAGTCCCTGCGTATTTCCTTGCAACGAATGTTGGGTGCCCCCGTCTAGAAGGGAATCTTCAGCACGTTTTGGATATAGTTCGCTGTAATTCTTGCGCTCTCCTGAGGTGGACGCCACGGGGATGTATCCAGCTCGACATTCAGGAACCCCCTCCACTGAATGCTGTCCAGGTAGGCCTTGAGGCCAACGAAGTCTACTCCGCCTTCGCCCAGAGGAAAGAAGTAGGGAGTCTTCATCTCGTCAACTTCGGGGCCGGGGACATGCTTGGTCCCGCCGCGGTCTTCCGGCTTGGTGTCCTTGAGGTGATATTCGAGGACACGGTGGCCGTACTTCTTACCCATCGCTAGCGGGTCCATGCCCGCCATGGTGAAGTGGCCGGTGTCCAGAACAAGCCCGACATACTTCGGGTCGGTGTTGGCCATGATGAATTCCACCTCGTGCTGGTTCTGGAGCTGGCTGTTCAGGTGGGGGTGAACTCCGAGCTGCATGTCCAACTCCTCGCAGATACGTTTGCCGAGAGCGTCGATCGTGCCGGCCATGACTTTGAGGTCTTCGTCGGGGGTGCCTCCGGGGCGCCGCCGGCCGGTATTGGTTTTTTGAACCTGGCAGCCGAAGCGCCTGCTGAAGCGGGCCATTCCGAAATGGTTCTCGATAACGGCCGCGCGGGAGGCGGGGTCCTCAAAGCTGGTGTTGCCTCTGGCCGCGCCGCCGGAGACGCTGACGAAATTGACCCCGATTTCAAAGATGCGGCGCATCAGCCCCTCCGCATTGTCCGGGTAGTAGAGAGTGTCCGGGCGGCAGAAGGAGGTCCCGAAGATCTCCATGTAACGGAAGCCAACGTCGCGGGCCTCGCGCATGCCTTTGAATGGGTCGCCCTCCCAGCCGCCACGGGTATTGGTCGTATACCCGATGCGATACTGTTGCTGTTGCGTATACAGCGGCTCTTTCCGGGGCGGCTGATCGGCGCATGTGGTCTGGGCGGCCGCTGCGGCCGGGTGGCCGGCAACCGCGGCAGCGCCCGCCGCCAAAAGGGTTCCGGAGCTGGTTAGAAACCGTCTGCGATCCATGGGCCACTCCTTTGAGGGCTACGAGAAGTTTTGCGGGTTATGCGACAGATTGATCGTTGATCTATCACTGTACTCACAGCGAACGAGTGTACACATAAGCTGGGCCGATGACCAGCCCTAAAGAGTGATTCGGCGCCTCAGAATTTCTGGCAATTCCCGCCTCCTGCCCTCCCTGGTTAACCAGCTCTCTTGGGAAAAAATTGCAAAAATCGATCTTTACAACTGTTCATCTCGGGTGATATATAGGCTGCACGCAATGATAGATCGCACGGTCAACGGCAGCCCGCGATCCATCCAGTGGAACCAAATGAATTTGCCCGCCGGCCCAGCGATACCCATGTAAATGTTTTCTTAACCGGCCGCAGCAAGAGAGTATTTCGGAGGTCATATGCGATCTTTTTGGTCCATTCTATTCGCGCCAGCCGCATTGTTACCGGTTGCATTTGTGCTTTCCGGGCCTTGCGAGGTTGAAGCGCAGGCGATCTACGGCTCGATCCGCGGCACGGTCACCGATACCACCGGAGCGGCGGTTCCCGCGGCTTCCGTTACCGTGACCGACACGGACAAGGGTACGTCCAAGGACACCGTGACTTCCGCATCGGGCGGCTTTCTGGTCCACGATCTGATTCCCGACCACTACATGGTCAAGGTCCAGGCGAAGGGCTCTACCACCGCCCAGTCGGATGTCGTCGAGGTATCGGCAGACAGTTCGTCGGAACTGAATTTCCAGTTGAAGGTGGGATCAGCGACGCAGATGATCGTAGTAAGCGCCGAGGCTCCACAGCTCAAGACCGATCGCGCCGACGTCGCTACGCAGCTCAACACGCTTACGGTTGAAGAAACGCCGAACCTGGCGCGAAACGCCACCAGCCTGGTATTGCTCGCTCCCGCCACTACCGCTTCTACCTTCTCGAATGCGAATGCCGAAGACCCGCAGCGCTCCATCCCCATTTCGGCAAACGGCCAGTCGCCCTTTTCCGCTGGATTTATCCTCGATGGGGCCAATGACAAGGATGGGTTTATCGGCGAGATCGTCGTCAATCCGCCGCTGGATTCGATTCAAGAGATGAGGTTCATCAGCCAAAACTACGACGCGGAGTTCGGAGCCGCGGTTGCGGGCGTAACCGTGATGCAGACCAAATCCGGCAGCAACAGTTTCCACGGCAGCGCGTATGAGTACCGGCGCAGCGACGCGCAACAAGCTCGCGATCCGTTTACCCAGTATCCCGGCAACAACCCAGTAGGACCCGATATTCCAAACACTCTTTCCAACGTCTTTGGCGGGACCTTCGGCGGTCCCATCTTGAAAGATAAGCTGTTCTTTTTCGTCGACTATCAAGGAACTCGCCAGAAGGTCGGGAACTCATTCAATCTGACAGTGCCCACCGCTTTGGTGCACTCAACCTGCACCGGAGGGAGCACCGGCAACTGCAATTTGAGCGAGTACCTGCAAGGAGGCCAGGGGCAGGTCTACGATCCGCGAACGGGCGCCGTGAATAAGGACGGTGCGGCCACCGGCGTGGGCCGTGTGCCCTTTCCGAACAACCAGATTCCAAACTCCAGGCTGTCGGCTCCGGCGATCAATCTGCTGAAGCTCCTGCCGGCCCCCAGCCTGCCGGGCGTGCAGAACAACTATGTCGCGAGCGGCTTCGGAGTGTACAACTTCAACCAAACCGATGCGCGCATTGACGATCAATTGAGGCAGTCCCTGCACATCTTCGGCCGGTACGGTTATCTGGGCTCCAATCAGAGTTCTCCCGCGAGCCTTGGCGCACTTGGTGGAAGCGGCTTTGGCGCGGGCTTCTGGGCGGGCTCAGAGACGGGAGGGAATCACAGCCTGGCGGCTGGCGCCGATCTCGCCGTATCGCCCAAGCTCTTAACCGATTTCCGGTTTTCTTACTTCCGCTATGCCTTTGTGGAGGCCAAGTACGACGGCACAACTCCGCTGATGACGAACCTTGGTATGCCGGGCCTGAACACGGACGCGCAGGGATCCGGGGGCGCTGCACAGCTTGAGATCGGCGACGCTAGCGGCAAGATTGGCGAGCTTTCCTATCTTGGCTCCGGGAACCACGGCGCGAACCATTGCAACTGCCCACTGGATATGACCGAGCAGGAGTACGCCTTTATCAATGACTGGACCCGCGACATCGGACGCCACTCGATCAAATTCGGCGCCGAGATCCGCCATCTGCAAGAATTGCGTATTCCGAGCGACGTGAACCGTACCGGCGAACTGCAATTTGCCAACGAGCGCACTTCAACGGCTTCTGGTTCCACTCCGGGCGGTTTGGGGATCGCCTCACTCCTCTTTGGAGACGTCTCCGCCTTCCAGCGATATGTGAGCTCCTCCACCAACGCGGCAGAGCATCAGTATCGTACCTTCTTCTATGTCCAGGACAACTGGCGCTATACACCGAAACTAACTCTCAACCTCGGCCTTCGCTGGGAGATTTACTTTCCCGAGGCGGTCAACGCAAAAGGCAACGGCGGATTCTACGATATCAATACGAATACTATCCGCGTGGCCGGGTATGGGAACATCGGGCTCAATCTGAACATTCAAAACAATTATACTTTCCTCGCGCCGCGGGTCGGCCTTGCCTACCAGTTGACGCCCCAGAAGGTGATCCGCGCCGGCTATGGCCGGGCCTTTGATCCGGGATTTTTCGGTGACATCTTCGGCCAACTTGTAACTCAGACCATTCCGGTGCTGGAGAACCAGGGATTAAGCCAGCTCGATGGAAACGTATACGATGCCGCGCGCAATGCCGACGGCAGCATTTTCAACATTGCAACTGGACCGTCGGCGCCGATCCAACAGTTTCCCGTGCCTCCAAGCGGCCAGTTCACACTTCCCTCCGGAATCGATCCGACCTCACGTCCGGACCAGATGCGTATCCCATACGTGGACGGTTGGAACCTTACGTTCCAGCAGCAACTGGACCCCACCATGAGTTTCACCATCGCCTACGTGGGAAACAAATCGACTCACTCCATTACCGCCTCAACCTGGGGCGGCATCAATTGGAACGATTGGACTGTAGCCGGCTTTAGCCAAGGTTTGAGCCAGTGCCAACGCTCCGTCTTCTTCGCCAAGTGGGGCTACTGCGGTCCCGGATACCTCGGCTACTACGTGAATGAGGCGAATGCCCACTACAACTCGCTGCAGGCCACCTTTGAAAAGCGTTTCTCCAAGGGGCTTCAGTTGAGCTCGAGCTATGTCTTCTCCAATGCCACCGGTGTAGCCACTGGCAGCTACTTCGAGATCAACCCGCGCGCGAACTGGGGGCATTTCGACTTCAACCGCACCAACGACTTTAAACTTTTCGGGAACTACGCTCTTCCTTTCGGCCGGGATCGCCAGTTCGGAGCTAACCTGCCTGCCTGGGCCAATGCCGTTGTCGGCGAAATGGCGCTGAACGGCACGCTCAACTGGGCCAGCGGCCTGCCGTATACGCCTTCCTACGCGGAGTGCGGATCGGACAGGGACAACGGGCCTTGCCGGCCGGATCTGGTGGGAGGCTTCAGTCAAGGCGCCAGCAGCCTGAATACTGTAACTCACTCAGTGACCTATTACACCCCGGTGGCGCCCCTGACCGCTAATGGCCAGGTTAACGGCCCGTTTCGCCGGCCCCAGGTCGAACAGTTTGGAAATCTTGCCTACAACGGTCTCTGGGGACCCGGCCTGTTTACGACCGACTTGTCGCTGAGCAAAGCCTTCGACTTGCTGGAAGGCGTCAGGCTGAACCTGCAGGTACAGGCGCAAAATGCCTTCAACCATGCCAACCTTGCCGCCCCAAGCAATACCTGCATCGATTGCTCGGCCGCAGCGGGCGCAGGCCGGATAACGGACATCCTGGGGGGCACCTTTGCCGGCATGCGTCAACTTCAGTTTGCGGCGAAGTTTTCATTCTAGGGCGTTTTCAGTGTAGGCGTAGAGCCCGCCTGCTCTGCCAACGGTCGTGTCTCCCACCCTTGCTACCTAAGGATGGGGAACCCAAAACCTGCTTGAAGTATGGATCCAAAACCGCCACCAATCGAGGGTGCCCCATATCTGGCGCGCTCTTTGCGCCAGATGTGGGAAACCGCGAATCTCTCCGCTCCGGTCGAGATGACAAAGGAAGGTGCAATTGCCAACCGAGCCTTCTTTAACCCGATTCATCCCCTTGGGTGGGCCGCAGGCCTGTGAACACTCCGGGCCGGTTAACGGTATAGCTCACCAACAACGAACCAGGAGAGGACGCGTTCCATCGATTACGAAAACAGGATAGTCTGGGCGAGCGGCCTTTCATTTCATGTCCAGCGCGACCACTCAATCCCAGATCAGCGTGCCCAAGCGGCGATGGAAAATCGCTTTCCTGCTCGGCCTCGGCGTCCTCATCAACTATTTCGATCGCATCAACCTTTCCGTCTCCCATCAAGCGCTGATTACGACCTTCGCCATCTCCAATGTCACCTTTGGCTATCTTTCCGCGGCCTACAACTGGACTTACATGCTCTGCCAGATCCCCGTCGGCGTTCTGCTGGACAAATTCGGCGTGCGACGGATCGGGCGTATAAGCACTCTGGTGTGGAGCGCCGCCTCCTTCGCCGCGTCGGTTACGCCGAATCTTTCCGGCTTTTTTGCCGCGCGCTTTGTTCTCGGAGTGGGTGAAGCTCCCACATTTCCGGCCAATGCCAAGGCTGTCGGGTATTGGTTCCCATCCAAGGAGCGGGGCACAGCTACGGGTCTCTTCGATGGGGCGGCGAAGTTCGCGCCCGCAATCGGCGTGCCGCTGATCGGCCTGCTGTTGCTCCGCGTCGGCTGGCGCTGGAGTTTTGCCGCCACCGGAGCCGCTAGCTTTCTCTACTTTCTTCTCTTCTATTGGATCTATCGCGAGCCGGAGGAAGACACGCGGCTCAGCGATCGCGAGCGCGACTATATTCTTGCCGAACATTCCCAGGCATCGGCGGATGTGCCTTCGCTTTCAGCAAGCGCATCGCTCGCCTATCTGCTCCGCCAGCGGAAAGTTCTGGGGCTCTCCATCGGGTTCGGCTCCTATAACTATGTCTTTTATCTGCTGTTGACCTGGCTGCCGAGCTACCTCTCGTTCGCTCTGCATGTGAACCTGCTGCACTCGTTTCTTTATACCGGCGTGCCCTGGTTGGTTGCTACCTTTACCGATGTATTTGTCGGAGGGTGGCTGGTCGACAGGCTCATCCAAAGAGGATGGGACGCGAATCGGCTGCGCCGGGGGGTGCTCATCGGAGGCACAGCGCTGGGGCTAGGCATTTTAGGCGCGGCCTTCGCGCATACTCCGGCACAGGCGCTGGCCTGGATTAGTATTTCCATCGGCGGCCTCTCCGCTGCGGCTCCTATTGGCTGGACAGTTCCTTCGCTGATCGCACCCGGCCGCAGCGTGGGCAGCGTAGCCGGCATCTTGAACTTCTCCAATCAGGTTTCGGGCATTGCCGCGCCTATTATCACCGGTTATGTGGTCGCGGCGCTGCACTCTTATGCGTGGGCCTTCGGCATCTCCGCGGTTTACCTGGTGATCGGCATCACTTCCTATATTGTTCTGCTGGGCCGCATCGAGCCCATTCCGGAAGAAGGCTAGCTCGACTTTGAAGGGAGGAGCTTGAAGAAGCTCACGGTTAACGGCGCTCAGTAGTTGCCCGCATCGCTCCTGTGGAGATGCCGCCATCGACCAGCAGAGTCTGCCCGGTGATGTAGCGGCTAGATTCCGACGCCAGGAAGACAATCGCGCCATCCAGGTCGTCTGGCCGTCCTGGCCGCTTTACCGGGATGCGGTCGGTCAGATAGTTCACCCATTCCTTGTCTTGATAAAGCACATCGTTCTGCGCCGTATGGAACCATCCGGGAGCCAGGCAGTTGACAGTGATGCCATATTTGCCCCAATCGTCGGCGAGGCTCATCGTCAGTTGACGGACGCCGCCCCGGCTGGCGCCGTAGGGCGCCAAGCCCGCATACCCGAAGACGCTGGTTAGGGAACCGATGTTGACGATTCGGCCATATCCCCGCGGGATCATGCGCCGCGCCACCGCCTGGGCAACGAAAAAACTTCCTCGAAGATTGGTGTCCAATACCAGGTTCCAATCGTCCCAAGTTACCTCGAGCGCCGGCTTGCGAACATTGCAGCCTGCGTTGTTGACCAGGATGTGCAGTTGCCCGACGGTATTCTCCGCCTCCGCAACCATGCGCTCGATGCTTGGATGGCTGCGGACATCGAGTTCCAATGCGACGGCGCGGCGGCCAAGCGCCTCGATCTCTGCGCAAAAGGGCGCCAGCGTCTCGCGATGGCGGCTGGTGAGCACCAGGTCGGCGCCCGCCTTTGCCAAAGCACGCGCGAATCCCTGACCCAGGCCGCGGCTGGTCCCGGTAACGATGGCAGTCTGTCCGGTCAGATCGAAGATTTGTTCTTTCATTGGGTGGGACTAAGCACGATCTTCATCAGGTTGGGTTCGTGCGCATAGAGCCGGGCAAACCATTGCGGGCCCTCGCTCAGAGGGGCAACCGCTGTAATCAGCGGCGCCACCTGAATCTTTCCGCTGGCTATCAGGGCCATGGCATCGGGATATTCGCCCGACGACGCGCAGGAGCCTTGCAAGCGAATCTGCCGGGCAACAACTTTCTGCAACGGGAGGGTGACCTCGGGCGAGACATTTCCCACCAAGGTCACGGTTCCTCCCTTGCGCGCACAGGAGATGGCGGCTCCCACTGTGGCGTTAAGCCCCACAGCCTCGTAAACAAGATCCACGCCCTGGCCGTCCGTTCGGCGGTAAACCTCGGAGACCAGTTCATCGCCGGAGAGGAGCAAGGTCTCCGGCATCGATTGGCGCATTTCTCCTTGAGGGCCGACCCTTTTTGCCAACGCCAGGCGGGACTGGTCTATATCGGCGATCAAGATGCGGGAGACCCCGGCAGAGTAAGCTGCCTGCATGGTGAGCAATCCAATCATCCCGGCGCCGATCACGAGCGCTGTCTCTCCGCCGTGAACCTGGGAGACGCGGACAGCGTGCAGCGCGACCGAAACCGCTTCCAGCATGGAAGCTTCAGAGAACGACATAGTATCGGGTAAGCGATAAGCGATGCGCTGCGGGACGGCGACATATTCGGCGAAGGCTCCCGCGCGGCGAAATTCTGCGCAGGAGACGCCAATCACCTGGCGATGATCGCACAGGTTAATCTCTCCCTTGCGGCAATAATCACATTGGCCGCAATACACAGTGGAGTCGATCGTCACCCGGTCGCCCGGAGCAAAAGCCTTAACCGACGAGCCTACGGCGGCCACTACTCCGGCGGCTTCATGCCCCATTACGACGGGTGGAATTCGCCTGCCGGTTGAGCCGTCAAAACCATGTACGTCGCTGCCGCAGATTCCGCAAGCCGTCACCCGCATGAGAATTTCGTCCGCGGCGGGCACGGGCGTGGGCAAATCGGCGAGATCCAGTTGCTTGTACTCGGAGAGAAGCAAAGCTTTCATGGAGAAGTCAGAGAAGTTTCAGTGGTCCCAGCGGCTAAAGCCGGTCACTTTTCATTCAGTTTCGGCACGACTCAAGTCGTGCCCTGATACAAAGCCACATCGCTTCCGCAGCCCGTAAAGCCGAACTACTACTTCGGTTGTGCATCGGCTTTGGCGACAGCCAACTCCGCCGCCTGAAAACCAAGCTTAGAGTGAGTTCCATCACAAAACGGTTTGTTGGTGGAGCCGCCGCAGCGGCAGAGAGAGATGGCAGGCTTTCCCGTAAGATCCCACTCCTTGCCTTCGGCATCCACCAGCCGAACCGGTCCCTCGACGCGATAGGGCCCGTTCGGCCGCACAGTAATTGTTACCGGACTGTCAGACATTCAACACTCCACTCTTAACAAAATTTGAAATCGTATATCAGTCTATCAGCCGTCTAGCGGCGCGGAGCGGGGGGCGTGGCGCGGGTGGTGGTGTGATGGCGATGACGATGATGGCGGCGACGGCGATGATGGCTTGGCGCCGCCAGGGCGGAAGCAGTCATAAACAGGATCATGGTGAACAGGAGGGTTTTTTTCATGCTCGAATAGTACCAAGAAAAGCTCTTTGCGCCAGTTGCGGGCGAAAGCAGATTCCCTGCGGGAATGACAGAAAGAAAAGCAAAGACGAACAGGCGCAAATGCGGGTGCTAGTTGCTGTCGAGGTTTTGCCTGGCGGGGGGTTGGTCTTGTGGCGGCTTGGGCTGTGGGTTTTCCATATTGCCAGGCATGCCCGTCGTCGAACTGGGAACAGGTCCCGAAGCGTTGTTCGAGCTTTGCCCGACTTTTTGTCCCTTCCAGCCGGTAGTGCTGACGTTTTCCGTGGTGCTTCCGGTTTCACAGCCAACAACTGCTCCGCAAAGCGCGAGCAGCAAGATAACGGAAGCTCTAAACATGATTTCTATCTCTCCTATGCAACCTAGCCTATCCGGTTTGCATTCCGCTCACAACCCTAGTTGGAAGGAATCAGGCGTGCAAAAGCAAAAGACGGCCATGAGCCGCCTTTTGCTTTGCCACTTTAAAGGTTCGTTACAACCCGATTACAGAACCTGAACGTTCTCAGCCTGCCAGCCCTTTGGACCTTTCGTCACGTTGAACTGAACTGCCTGACCCTCTTGCAGGGTCCGGAATCCGTTCGCCTGAATCGCCGTGTGATGCACAAATACATCCTCGCCGTTAGCGCGGCTCAGAAAGCCGAACCCCTTAGCGTCGTTGAACCACTTCACTGTACCTTGTTCCATTTTTCTTTCCTTAATTGTAGAAGTAACGCTGAATCCAATCGGGGTATCTGCTGGTAGTGCGTATCACGAAAGCAGAACGAGCTGAGAACCAAAATCGTATTCCACGCTCCATCAGGATAAACCCTCAGCCCTGAGAATACAAGAAAAAATCTTTTTCTCTCTGCGATCAGCATCAGAAGTTGAACGCGAGGCCGTCTTTATTGCGCCAACTGTTCGCCGAGCTGCGCAGCGAAGCGCAAGAGTTGGCGGTCGCCGTTGTGCGCGGCGACGAGTTGCAATCCGCAATCCGGCGAGGGAAGAACCACGGCGGGCAATCCCGCGAGGCTGATCGGAAGAGTGAAGCGCAGGATATGCTGGCGCGCCTCGCTTTGATCCTTGGCGGCATCGAGGAAGCTCACCGGCGTCGCCGGCGCGAGCAGGAAATCGAAGCGGCGAAAAAGTTGGTCCATTTGGCTGCGAAAGCTCTGATGGCGCTCGCGCAGAGAGTGGATCTCCGCTTCGCCAATCGTGGCGCCAAACTCCAGCCGGGCCGCTATGGAAGGCTCAAAGTGGTGAAAGAAACCAGTGTGCAACTGTGCCGCTTCAAACGCCTGGATGGGCACGTAGATGTCCCATGCCTCGGACCAGAACGGGGCATCAAAAGAGGCGACCTCTGCTTCCTGGCGAAGCAGGCGGTCTCTCCAAGTTTCGAGCGAACGCTCAACCGCCGGGTCGCAGTCTTCAAGCAAGGGGCCGGCAAGGATGCCCACTCTAAGAGGGGCCGCGGCGGGCGAGTCCTGGTCAATTGGGGATGGCAAATCGAAGACGGCTTCGGCCAGCAGCGGCGCGTCTCGCAGATCTCTGAAGAGCCAGCCGATGGTGTCGAAGGAGCGAGCCAGGTGTGCGCCGCCGCGCCAGTCGCCGACTCCGTGGGAGCTGCGATATCCCGCCAGCCCGCAGAGCGCACCAGGAACGCGAATGGAGCCGCCAGTATCGCTTCCGATGGCGGCGAGCGCGGAGCCTTCCTGGATGGAGGCAGCGGCCCCGCTGGAGGATCCGCCGGTGAGGCGGCTTGGGTCGGCGGGCTGCAGGCAGTTGCCGTAGTCGCGGTTCTCTCCAGTAATCCCATAGGCGAGCTGATGCAGATGAGTTTTGCCGGTGATGATGGCTCCAGAGCGTTTCAGCCGAGCAGTGAGAGCGGAGTCCTGTGCTGCCGTTGGGTTGTGGGCCGCATAAAATTTGGAGCCGCTGCTGGTCTTGAAGCCCTGGAGATCAAAGAAATCCTGAGCGAGACCGGAACTCCGAAGAGCGGCGGAGGAGCTTCAGCCGCGGAGCAGCGTTTAACCTGCCGCTGGGCCTCCTCGATGCTCCACGCAGGATCGAGTGTGATGTAGGTGTTGCGGCTGAGGTTTCCGTTTGCCCGGGCCAAGGCGTCCCGCAGGTTGGCGACGGTATCGAAGTCGGCTTTCATTTGAGCCGCGCGAAAATTCTGGATAGGGCTGAGATCCGGCTGCATTGGGTAATTCTAGAACTCTGTCAGGGGTCAGAAGACAAGTCTGTTTGAACACTTGGAGAATCCCAGGTACCAGAATCGGGACCTGGGGCACCCGTCTTAGTTACAAGAAGAACGTCGTTTTTCAGGCGTTCTGCGGCATCGGACGTTCGTTAACGATCTCAC
>CAVPKQ010000045.1:0-17648 GCA_963705665.1 uncultured Acidobacteriaceae bacterium
TGTCGAAGCGGGAGCCAAGCGCCTGCTGCGTTTTCGCGCGCAATTCCAGAAACTTGAGCTGTCCCACCTTGTAGCCCAGGGCCTGCGCCGGCCAGGCAATGTAGCGATCGACTTCGGCCTGAACTTCGGATTCATCGACCGCCGAGTGTTGGTGGAAGTAGTCCACCATCTGCTGGCGTGACCAGTGCTGCGAGTGCACGCCGGTATCCACCACCAGGCGAATGGCGCGAAGGATATCGGCTTGCAGGCGGCCATAGTCGCTGTATGGGTCCTGATAGAGCCCGACATCCTTGCCCAGGTGCTCGGCATAGAGTCCCCAACCTTCGGTATAGGCGGTGTAATAGGTGTACTTGCGAAATTGCGGAAGCCCCGTCAGCTCCTGGGCGATCGAAATCTGCAGATGATGGCCGGGAAGGCCCTCATGATAAGCAGTGGCTTCGACATCGGTGAGAGAGCGCGATGCGAAGTCGTAGGTGTTGACGTAAACCGTGCCCGGCCGTTTGCCGTCCGGAGTGCCGTGGTCGTAATAGGCGGCCGCCTGGTCCTTCTCCATATACGACGGTATCGGCTCGATCATCAGCGGCGCTTTGGGAAGGCGGCCGAAGAGTTGAGGAAGCTTTAACCGCATCCGGTCGATGTAGCCGCGATAGGCGTCCAGCAGTTGCTCTTTCGAGGCAGGGTGCAGCTTGGGGTTGCTTTTGACCGCCGCATCCAGAGCCTTCACATCGGCATAGCCAAGCTTATGGGCGATCGCCAGCATCTGCCCCTCATCCTGCTTCACCTGATCGAGTCCGATCTGGTGAATCTGGGCCGCCGTCAGGTCGGTAGTCGTGCTTTGCTTGACGAGGAAGGCATAGTAGGCATCGCCATCGCGGAGAGCCCAGAGGCCAGGATCGGTGCGCCCGCCTGGGATATATTGCGCCTGCAGGAATTTGCCGAAGCGAACGTAGGCCGGGTCAACCTGCTTCGCGATGGTGTCGAGCAGCTCCGCTTTGATGCTCGCCCGCTCCGCCGGAGAGACGGAGACGGGGAATTTCTTCAGGGGAAGGGCAAATGGGCTGTCTTCCGGCTTCTCGCCTGCAATGGTGTTTACCTGCACCAGAACTTTTTCCAATATATATTTCGGCGGCTCGCGATGGTCGTCTATCCCGATACTCATAGAATCGGCGATTTGCCGAAAGGCCGTGGGAACCTTGCCCAGACGCGCGATGTAATCTTCATAGTCTTTCACCGAGTTGAACGCGGAGCTCGGTGACAAGCTGGGGAAGATCGACTTGCAAGCCATAGAACTGGTTGACCGGCATCTCCCAAGGCTTGAATCTTGCCTCCTGCTGATCTTCGATCAACTGGCGGACCATGATCTCCTTGCTCAGTTGTTCCTGGGCGGACATTCCATCTGTGTCCACGTGCCCCAGGCGATCCAGAAAGGCCCGGCCGCGCGCCAGCGAATCGTTGTAAGCCTCCACCGAATAGTCGGAAAGCTGATCGTTGTAGCGCGGATCGCCGATCGAGGAAGCGAACTCGGGCGAATGCTTGAGGTGGTCTTCCCAGATGTCGGAAAAGATCGTGTTCAGCGTTTGCCTGCGGTCGGCGAGCGAGTCGCCCGTGGGCGCGCCGCCCGGATTGGTCTGCGGTGGGAACTTGCCCGCTTGCGCAGCCCAGGCAAGGGCGGCAAGAGGAGGAAGAAAAAGCAGGCTTGCAGCCATAAAGCGTCGTATGAAATGCATTATGCGAAGTGTACCGACAATTCGAACAGGGGAACAGGGGGCCTACAAAAGCAGATTCCCTTCGGGAATGACAGAAAGAAAGGCAAAGGCAGACATCCAAGGGCAGAAGGAGATTGAGCTATGAGTAAGCCTCATTTCGATGTATTGGTGATCGGCGCAGGTATTTCCGGCTTGAACGCAGCCACTACGTTAGCCAGGGAAGGGAAGCGTGTGGTGTTGGTCGAGGCCCGTGCCCGCGTGGGAGGGCGAATTTATTCGACGCAGACAAGCGGGTGCGATCTTCCTATTGAGCTTGGCGCCGAGTTCGTACACGGCCGGCCTGAAGATCTCCTGCGGCTCATTTCGCAAGCGGGCGCGACTCTTTTCGAGCTTGACGGCGACCAGCTTTGCTTTTCTGCGGGACAATTAAAGCCGTGCGCGAGCGACCATGCATTGTCCATTCTGGATAGCCTGCCGGAAAATCCGGATCGGACCTTCGCGGAGTGGATGGCAGATAAGAAATTTCCGGCGGAGATGGCCCGCTCTCTAACCTCTTATGTCGAAGGCTTCAATGCCGCCGACGCGCGAAGCATCGGTACCGCCTCTCTGGCCAAACAGCAGGGCGCAGAAGACGCCATAGAGGGCGGCCGGCTCTTTCGCATCGAAGAAGGCTACTCCAGGATCGCGGAGCATTTGTTGAAACAATTCAGGGAGAGCGGCGGGGAGATATTCCTCTCGACCGTGGTAAGGGCGGTTCAATGGAGACGGGGAGCAGTTTCGATAGATGCCAGGAACGATAAGGACGGAAGACAAGTTCTGCTGAATGCCAGGCAAAGCATCGTCACTCTTCCGCTGGGCGTTCTCCAGGCTGGCAGCGTTCGTTTTGATCCCGTTCCCCACGGCATCATGGAAGCGGCAAACAGATTAGCCATGGGGGCGGTGAAAAGGATTGTCTTCGTTTGCCGGGATCGCTTTTGGGCGGAGAACTATCCCAACCCAAGCTTTATTTTTTCCGACAGAGGCATTCCTGCAACCTGGTGGACACCGTCTCCGAAGACTGAGCCGATGCTGACCGGGTGGATCGGCGGTCCGCGCGCGCAACAGCCGTCAGTCGCAAAAGAGGAAGACCTGCTGCGGGCGAGCACGTCAACTCTGGCAGAGATATTTTCTTTGTCCCTGGAGGAGCTACGTCATCGACTCGTGAGCTGGCATACGCACGATTGGCAACAGGATCCGTTCAGTCAGGGAGCATATTGCTATGTCCCCAAAGGCTCTCTCAATGCGTCCTCTTCCTTGGCCGAGCCGGTGGACAACACGCTCTTCTTTGCCGGCGAACATACGGATGTTACCGGACATTGGGGCACCGTCCACGGCGCTTTGCGTTCCGGCTTCCGGGCAGCAACACAAGTTGATTCGGCTTGTTTCTAGAGCCTCATACGATTGCCTGAGAGATCTCAACACCGATCGATTCTGAATTGACGGCCGGCTCTTGCTCGCTGGAGCCGATTGGAGCGGAGATAGGCAACTGGGTACCTGTCTCCGATTCAAGCATCCGGTAAAGCGTGGACCTGCTGATTCCCAACTGGGCCGCGGCGCGCGCCTTGTTTCCGTCGCATACCTTGAGCACGCGCTGAACGTGGCGGCGGAGCACGCCGTCAAGGTTCAGGTTCTGGCCCAGCGCGCGTTCTCCGGCTGAAGGCTGGCCGGCAGCCAGGGGCAAAATGACCAGATCGATCGGACGCAGCCATTGACCTTCCACGGAAAAGCACGCTGCCCGGATCACACTTTCAAACTCGCGTACATTGCCCGGCCAACTATGGTGCAAGAGAACCGATAGAGCGCCGGGGCCGAGTCCTTGCAGAGGCGCGCGGCGCTCCCGGGCACAAGCCTCGATGAAGATGCGCGCCAGCCCCGGCATGTCTTCCTTGCGCTCGCGCAGCGGCGGCAAAGAAAGGCATACCGCGCTCAGGCGATAGTGAGCTCGGGTAGAAACTCTCCCGCCAGCACCTTGGCGCGCAGCGGCTGGCGCGTGGTGCAGATCACCTGGAGAGGTGACGGTCTTGAACTCAAGGCGCCCAGCGCGGCCGCTGACTCGAAGGAGCGGATAAAACGAAGCAGTTGCGGCTGCTCGGCGGCAGTGAGCTGGTCAATGCCGCGTAAGAGCAGCAGTCCTTGCGCAGATTGCTCCAGGGCTCTCGCCAGCGGATCGGGGCTTGGCGGCCCGGCCTCGTGAATTCTTTCTGCACCGAAGAGGATGCTTGCTTCTTCCGCGGCGACGTTGCCTGAGGCTGGTGTTAGCCCACGGATATGCATCGCGAGCAATTGCTTGCCCGTTCCGGCTTCTCCTTCAATCAAGACAAGCCGCGCTCGTGAGGCCTGCTCGAGCTGCTCGCAAATGCGGCGCATCGGCAGAGAGCGCGAAATTAACTTGGGAGCTCCGCTTGGCCGAGTCCCCAACTGCGATGTCCAATGGTCAGTCTCTCGATTCAGAAGCATAGGGCGATTCACAGAGAGGCGCTCCATCCTGCGCCCTGCTCTGGTTGGCTTTATCGGCAAAGGATTGAAAGAGATTAATTCCGCATCTCGACCGGAGCGCAGCGATGAAGTGTAGCGGTGCAAAGGCTTGAATCGCAGCAATACCTAATTTGTCATCTCGACCGGAGCGAAGCGAAGTGGAGAGATCTGCGGTTTCCCACATCTGTCGCAAAAAGCGCGCCAGATATGGGGCACCCCTCGATTCGTGGTGGTTTTCGGATCCATGCTTCAAGAGATTTGGGACTACGGCGTTGTGGTGGTTCAGTCCTGCGTCTTGAGCGTGCGCGGCCGGGTGGAGCGGTCATCGGAAGCGATTACCCCGTCGCGGATGTGTACGACTCGATGCGCGTACTCCGCGATATCCGGCTCATGAGTAACCAGGATGATGGTGTTGCCGCCGGCGTGCAGGTGATCGAACAGAGCCATGATCTCCTGGCCCGTCTTCGAGTCCAGGTTGCCCGTAGGTTCATCGGCAAGGATGATGGACGGCCTGTTCACCAGGGCGCGGGCAATGGCTACGCGCTGGCGCTGTCCACCGGAAAGCTCATTTGGTTTGTGATTCATGCGCTCTTCCAGGTTTACCGCGCGGAGGGCTGCCTTCGCCCGCTCGATTCTCTCCTCCCCCGGAGTGCCGTTGTAGATGAGAGGCAGCTCTACATTGTGCAGCGCGGTCGCCCGGGCAAGCAGGTTGAAGGTCTGGAAGACGAAGCCAATCTCCCGGTTGCGAATGCGCGCCAGCTCGTCATCGTTCAATTCGCTGACCAGGTGCCCGTTCAACCAATACTTACCTTTGCTGGGAGTATCAAGGCATCCGATCAGGTTCATGAGCGTCGACTTGCCCGACCCGGATGGCCCCATGATGGCGACATATTCGTTGTGCTGAATGTGCAGCGTGACCCCGCGCAGCGCCTGCACCTGCTGCTCGGAACCCATGTCATAGGTCTTCCAGAGATCTTCGACCACGATAACCTCTCCGTGGACTATCTCTGCGGCCGTTTCGGCATGGCTTGAGCTCGTCGTTTCCGATGCCATGGTTCACTCCAGAATGTTGATGCGTTCAGGCCGGTAAAGATCAGGACGACTGGTCCGCCGGCGTGGCCGGCGTACTATTGTCCCTCTTTACCATTGTCCCGTTCTTGAGAGTGCGCAGAGTCTTGTAGGAGCCAATGACAATCTCGTCTCCCTGCTTCAAGCCGGAGGTTACTTCGATATCGGTTGCTCCGGTTATCCCGGTGGTGACCGGCGCGAACTCCGCTTTGAGCTTGCCCCGCTCGGAGCGGAGCACGAAAACGCCTTGCTTTTCCGGATCGGTTAAAGTGGAGTTCGCGTCAGCCGCGCGCGCCGAATCCGTGGTCCCCGCGGGACCACGCAGAGTCAAGGCCTGGATGGGAATCGCCAGCGCGTTTGCCCGGCGCGCGGTGATAATCTTGGCTGTCGTCGAGAGCCCGGGACGCAGTTCATTGGAGGGGTTATCGACCGTGAGCACGACCTTGAAGTCCTTAGCCTCTTCGGTACCCACCGTGCTCTGGCTGGTGGCGATGCCGGTCGAGCGCAGCAGGGCCTGGTCGCCGATCTGGGTTACGTGTCCGTGGAACACCTTGCCCGGCAGGGCATCCACGGTTATATCGGCGAGTTGGCCCATGGCGACATTCACGATGTCCGTCTCATCGACTTTAACCTCGGCCGTGATCACTGACATGTCCGCCAAAGTCATGAGGGTGCTGCCCTCCGCGTTCTGAATCCCCACCACCACGGTTTCGCCTTCGCGCACCGGCATATTGGTTACGATGCCATCAAAGGGAGCGATGCTCACCGTCTTGTGGAGGGAGTCGAAATCGCTGGTGAGAGTGGCCACGGCGGTCCTGTATTTTCCCCGCGTGGATGCGGTTTGAGCCTGCGCCTGCACCACTTGAGCCTTACTCTCGGCCAGAGTCGCAACCGCTGTATCGAAGGCCGCTTTCTTGGAATCGTAATCCTGCTTGGCGATCAACTGCGCCTGGTAGAGCGCCTGTGCGCGCTGCCAATCCAGGTGCTTCTGCTCCAGGTCGGCCATGGAGTGCTCGACCGTGGCTTGAGCGGTCTTTTCCGCGGCCACATAGGAAGCGATATCCGTATTGGCGGAGGCAATGCTGGCCTGTTGGGCGTCAACGTTGGCCCGGGCTTGCACACTCTCCACCGTAGCTAAAATCTGCCCCCGCTTTACATGGTCGCCTTCCTTTACATAGAGGTGGGTAATCCTGCCGAAGGCAGTGGCCCCGATATTCACGTAGGTTTTGGGTTTGATCTCTCCCGTGCCGCTGACTATGGAGACGAGGTTTTCCCGGACTGCCTTGCCGGTGATTACCTTGGTGTAGCCCGTCTGTGCCCGCACAATCGAGAAGCCGACAACCAAAGCAGCCACGAATATCGCGCCTATAACAATAAGAGTTTTTTTTAGACTCATCTGCCGCCACGCGCGGTGGAATGAACTCGCTACAGGTACCGTTGAGAGCATCTCTGCTGTTGCTGGTTAGCTGCAAACCTTCGCTGGCGGCCTCTCTTGCAATTCAATACGCCGTGTCGTCCGTTCTTGTTCTGATCAATAGTAACCTTCACCGAGTAACCTTCGCCGCAGCCGGCTTCGCTGCTCCTGGCACGCTTCGTTTGAAGTCACTGTGAGCGTTGCCGGGACGTATGAGCAGGCTGCTGTTGGATGGATGAAGTATGGGCAGGCGCCGGGGCTCCTTTTGAGCCGTTCCCCCATGGGCGCACTGTGTGCTTTGGCCCAGGGTGGCTTTCTCCCCGAATTCTCGAAGGAAGCGGCTATGATTTCCCTGCTTTTCTGCATTTCATAATAACAGGCGGCGGATGGACCTAGGGAAGGCCGGCCTGACGCCCGCCCCCAGCCAGCTGGATTTGCAAGATCTCCTACCCGGAAACCAGGGCAGCCGCGTCCAACACTCGTGCAAACTCGTTTAGCGGGAATCCACTTCCTGCTTGAACAAGGGTTCAGGGAAAATTAGAATTGAAGGGCTGTGAGAAGCATGGAGCCACTTATGCCGAGGGTTCGTTTCGCCCTTTTTCTAACATTTGCCCTGACTCTGCCAGGAACGCTCGCGATTCGGGGTCTGGCCCAGACTGATCAGAACGCATCCCAGGATAATCAAGTCAATCCGTTGCAGCGGCCCTTGAGCGACAAGGACAAATTCAAGCAACAAAAAGAGCTGAGGAACGAGTTGAAGGGGCCCTACAAGAAGTGGCTTGACGAGGATGTGCGCTGGATCATCACCGACCAGGAGATGAAGGCGTTCAAGAGCCTGTCGAACGATGAGGAGCGCGACAACTTCATCGAACAGTTCTGGCAACGGCGGAATCCCTCGCCCGATTCCCCGGAGAACACCTACCGCGAAGAGGTCTATGCGCGGATCGCCTATGCGAATGAGCATTTTGCCGCCGGCATGCCCGGCTGGAAGACCGACCGCGGCCACATCTATATTGCCTACGGCAAGCCGGACAGCATCGAGTCGCATCCCAGCGGCGGCAATTACGAGCGCCCTATGGATGAAGGCGGCGGGGAAACCTCGACTTTTCCCTTCGAGATCTGGCACTACCGCTATATCGAGGGCATAGGCGAGAACATCGATATCGAGTTTGTAGACACCTGCATGTGCGGCGACTACCACATGACCATCGACCGGTCGGAAAAAGATGCCCTTTTGCACGTTCCAGGCGCCGGCCAGACCATGTATGAACAGATGGGAATGTCCACCAAGGCGGATCGGTTCAAAGGCGGATTGGAGAACCTGGGCGCCGGTCCCATGTCCAGCTCGAACCAAGCCAAGGAATTCGACCGGCTTGAGCTATACGCCAAGCTGCAGGCCCCGCCAAAGATCAAGTTCACCGACCTGGAGAGCTTCCTGGTCAACCACAAGGTCTTGTCCGGGCCGTTCTTTCCCTTTCAGGTACGGACGGATTATGTGAAGGTTACCGAGGACACGGTCCTGGTTCCACTCACTCTCCAGATTGCCAACAAAGACATCACCTTCAGCACCAAGGATGGCGTATCGAAGGGAGAGGTCAATGTGCTGGGCCGGGTGGCCACCATCACCGATCACGTGGTGCAGACCTTTGAGCAGACCTTGTTGCTGGAAGAGCCGTCGGAGCTCCTGCCCCAGGAGATGAAGACGCAGTCGGTTCACTGGTGGGCTCTGCCCCTGCGGCCGGGCCGTTACCGCATCGATATCGCCATCAAGGATGTGAACAATCCCGACCATATCGGCACCTGGGCGGAAGGCATCGTGGTTCCCAAGTATGACGATGAAAAGCTTTCCGCTTCGTCGTTGATCCTGGCTGACAAGATGGAGCAGGTGCCCACCAAGCAGATCGGCACCGGCCAATTCATCATCGGCAACACTTTTGTCCGCCCACGGGTTAGCGCCTCGCCCATGGACGCGGTCACCTTCCATCGCAACCAGAAGCTGAACTTCTGGATGCAGGTGTATAACCTCGGAATCGACAGCAAGAGCAAGCAGAACTCGGCCACGGTTCAATACCAGATCGTCGATCTTGCCACCAACAAGACGATATTGGATACTTCGGAAAGCAGCAGAACGGTGGGGAGAATAGCGCCAACTCGGACCAGTTGACGGTCGAGAGGTCGGTTTCCCTGGCCAGCCTGCAACCGGGAAAATATCAGATCAAAATTACGGTGAACGATAGCATCTCCAAGCAGCAGGTGGCCCAGTCGGCGCCGTTTACGGTGCTCTAGTTTTTTGCTAAGCCGCAAGTCCGTTTGCGGTGGTATCGGGGCTGACGTTTACAATGAAGTCTCGATGTAGTGTGGCGTATTGGGTGAATAAGACGTCTTGCCAAATCGCGGTATTGATTGCACTCGCTGTGGCGGGAATGCTGCCGGCGTGCGGGGCCTCATTCTCCACTCCGGCTGTGGTCAGTGGGGTGGTGCGCGATGCCAAGGGAACTCCGCAGATGGGAGCCTTGGTACAGTTGATGGCGGCGGATTCTACCGTAGTGGCGCAGGCTTATACCAGTCTCCGCGGCGGATTTGTTTTTGAGCACGTCCTCCCCGGCACCTACCAGATGAAGGCGACCGCAGCCTCGTTTCTGCCTACCTTGCGGGAAAACCTCCACCTCCGTGCCGATAGCAAGACGGTCGTCAGCCTTACGTTAAACACGCTCTTCGAAGCTATCCAGTGGCTGCCAGCCGAGCCTCGATCCCCGGGAGAGCCCAGTGACGACTGGAAGTGGACTCTGCGATCTTCCAGCAACCGGCCGCTGTTGCGTTTCCTCGAGGATGGTCCCCTGGTCGTGGTAACCTCCGCCGATCGCCAATCTTCTCCGCAACTTGAAGCCAGAATAGCCATCTCCGGCTCGTCTCGCGAGTTTGCCCGGAGCGCTGCGCATGGCGTTTTTGAAGTAGAGAGATCCGGCGCCGACGATCGTCACCTCATTCTGCGCGCCGACCTCGCCCCCGGTCCTTCAGGAGATTCGCAGTATCTTGCCGGATACGAACAGCCGCTCGGTCCGGGGCGCGAAGTTCGCAGCCTGGCCGCAGTTCAGAATGTGCCGGGTATCATGGCCGCCGGGGGATCGCAGAATTTCCAGACCCTGATCTTCCGCAGTACCGAATCGGTGAATCTCGGCCCCAATGTCACCGCCGATTTTGGCAACCAGGTTCAGGCAGTTCACGGAACATCCGAGCTGATTGCCGGTTCGCCTTTTGCCGCTCTCTCCTGGCATTCGGGTGGAACAACCGTCTCCTACAGTATTTCCACCTCTCCTGAGCTGCAGAACGCGGATCAGATCGCCGATAACGACAGCCTGGTTCCCGTATTCTCCGAAGAGAACGGCACCCTTCGCTTCCAGCACGGTTTGCACCAGGAACTGCGCATCGAAGAGGATGGGGCGACGCTCCGGGAGCTGGTTGCTGTCTACCAGGACCGGATTGAGAATCCCATCATCGGAGGAGGCGGAGCTCCCTCGTCGCAGGATTTCGCCGGGGGAAACCTGCTCTATGATCCCGCCTCTCAAGTGCTTCGTGCGGCCGGTCCGCAATACACCACGGCGGGGTTCAGAGCTGGACTCGATCGCCGGATTAGCAGTTCAACCTGGGTCTCCTTTTCCTATGCTGAGGGCAAAGCTCTCGTCTCCCCGGTTCAGGCTTCGCCGAGCACGGTAAGCCAGGCGCTGTATGCCATCAACGCGCGCAGATCGCAAGCCGTGGCGGCCGCGATAAGCGGTACCTACGTCCGTCACGGGCACCCATTGGGTTGCGTCCTACCGTTGGCAGCCAGCCGGCACGGTGAACTCGGTCGATCTCTATGACAATCCCTCGCAGGATGCTTTCCTCAGCCTGCTGGTTCGCCAGCCGATCCGCTGTGGGCGCCTGCTGCCCAATGGCACCGAAGCACTGGTGGCGGTGCGCAATTTGCTCGAGGAAGGGTATCGCCCGTTCCTCACTCCCGATGGAAGCACGCTCTATTTCGCGCAGGCAAACCGCTCCATCCAGGGCGGACTTTCCTTCACCTTCTAAGGTCGCCAATTGTGCTACTATTTTTGCTGGCGCAGCTTATCCGGGCGCTCTCTCCGATCACGAATGTAGCTCTACATTCGCCCTTATTTTTGGACGCGTAGCTCAACTGGCAGAGCATTCGACTCTTAATCGACAGGTTGGTGGTTCGATTCCACCCGCGTCCACCAATCTAAATCCTTCCCCATCAAGCAGATGCCGATTCCGAGTTGTTTGCTCAGGAAGCTTCATTTTCCAAACCTTGGCTGAAAACTTGGCAAAACTTTTTTCGCCGGTTGCGTTCGTTAATGGCTTCGCGCAGCGGCTCCAACTCCTGATGTTGATATGGTTCCATCGATTTCAGATCGGCATGCCCCATGGACTTGCTGACAGCGAAGGCGTTCTTGCTTTTCGCCATGGTGTACGTGCCATAGGTGTGCCGCGCCGAGTATGGAACCAGTTTGTTATCGAGATCGGCCCGGTCGCGTGCCGCCTGAAAGCCCTTGGCGATGGTGGTAAGATGGCCGCACTTCGACCGCGACGACGTCGGCATCCGCATCGGCTCTGGCCGCATCGCCCGGCATGGAAATGACCGTCGGCCCACGCTCGATCACTGCCGTCATAATCGCTGTGTTGATCACCGCTCGCGCTTGCTCGGGATTGACCACGCGGCCAACTAGAGGCTTGTGGTCTCGAAGAATTGATAAGGATTCAGCTCTTCGAGCCCGGCGCTGTCAATCAGGCTTGTTTCCACATCACCGGCAATCGTAATGATGGGTGCGCCTTCTTTGAGGGCATCTATCAAGCCGTTAAACAGTTGGTAACACCCGGCCCCGCGGTACCGCATACCACCACCGGATTGCCGGTGGAATATGCGTCGGCGACAGCCGCGAAGACGCCATATTCTTCGTGCCGCACATGCACGAAATCGACGTTTCCGTTGCGGCAAAGCGCGTCGATCACAGGATTCAACGCATCTCCAATGATGCCGTAGCAGCGCTTCACACCTGCTTTCTCCAGCATCTTTCACATCAAATCAGCCACGTTTTGCGCCATATCAAGCCTCCAAACTTGAGTATCGATCACGGTTCATCAGAGCCCTTGGGCTTTCAATTTTGTTTTTTTCAGGACTGGATCCCATCAGGAAAACGGTAAGCCTTCGCGCGCCCTGCGGTGGTATGTCCCCAGTTGGTACAACGATCGCGATGTCCACCCAACGCGGCGGTGCGGCGGCGCGTGATGGCCAGCAGCACTTTTCGATGTTGCAAGCTCATCCACCCGCGACTGTGTTCAAGAAAAGGCTGCCCCGCACAGCGAACGATATCGGCTACCTACAGAGGAGGCCGGCTCATGAGCTGTGCATCTGTTCTCCTTGTAGCGTGAACGTGAGTGCATCAAGCGGGCTGGCGGTGGCTTTGGGACGCATCAACATTGCCTGTCTTCATCGCGCACGGCTTGCAGGCCTGAAGTATGACCGGATCATAGCAACAGGAAGTCCGAACACCGCCGGCCGTCTCGTTTGCTATGAAATGCAGCCTTTGTTTTGCACTTGCTCACTGCAATGCACGGTAGCCTCAATAACGGCCATAAACTGCTATTCCGGTAGCGGTTTCCAATACCGCCTCGAGGCCTCGCCGTGTCGCAGACTTGGCAAGGCTGTTGGGAACAAAAACAATATCATCTGGTTGCAGCTCCAGATCAGCGCTTTTAGCTGCAAGAATTGAGTCCAAAGGGATCGGTATCTCCTGGGGAGCAGTCGTAGCCTTGCGGATCAGCTTCGCCGATTTGAGGGAGGCGGTGGAATTAGTACCATGCGCCATGGCGATAGCCTGAAGAACGGTCAAATGAGGATTATCCATGATGATTCCAGTAGGCTCCTTCACGTCTCCGACCACATATACCATTCCAGCCTTCGAAACCTCTACGGTATCGCCTGGACGCACGGTCCTATTGCTCATCGTTTGGCCATTAACCTGCGAAAGCATTACAGTTTCGGGACTATCGGGCTGATCACGATGAGTAATGGTGACGCTTCTCCCTGCTTTTGGCGTGGTTCCGCCCGCGGCGGAGATGGCGTCGAGCACTGTCCGATGCCCCAAAAGCGGATAGATACCCGGCTTTTGAACTTCGCCCAAGACCGAGATACCTGCGGTGGCATATTCTTTTACAAACACCGAAACCTGCGGATTATTGAAAAAACCTCGGTTTTGAAGCCTTTGTGCCACAACATTTTCGGCCTGCTCCGTCGAAAGTCCCGCAAGTTTGATATCGCCGACCATTGGCAAAGAGGCGTCGCCCCCCGAACTTACGCGCACATCATAATGATATTCTGGAGCCCCATCGACTGATATCGCAAGTAAGTCTCCACTACTCACGATCACGTCTTCGGAAGTATCTGAGAGTGGCGCTGGCGAAGTTAATTTCAACCTAACCGGTCCATTCTGCCCTATGCTGTTTGAAACGAGAATAAGTTGAACAAGATTGAAGATTAAGATCATTCTAGTTTTGCGCATATATATTCCTTGTCTGGTCGGGCAACTGCTGATCATTCCACGCTCACCGATGTCCTCGCATGTAAGATGTCTTCCGTGAAGAATATAATGGGCCTTTATCACCGACTCCCAAACAACGGACCTAACTCGGCAACCAGCTCACATTCCAGTAACCGGCTCAAGGATTTGCCAAACTGCGCCAATCTCCGCGATCGACTTCGGAAGATGGACGGTGCGCGTTGCTGATGATCGCAAACAGTGTTCCCATGCCATAGGAAACATGTAAAGATACAAAAATGAGAGGCATAAGCAAGGCCGCGACCGACCTCTTTCTAAATACAACCTGGCTTGCCGCCACAATGCTTGCACCGCTGTATGCCGCGCCAAGTAGAATGAAAGGAAGGCGCAACCAAAATCCAGCATAATCCGGTGTACTAATCGAAACAAACAATATCAGTAGACTTAGCAAAAGAACGAAGACAAAAACGCCTGGTACGAAATGCCGTATTGACATGGCTGCACGGTTGGTCTTAAGGCTGATAATGTTCCAGAAGCCCGATATGAACGCATACTTTACAAGTGATATTACTGTAGGGCTGACATAGTACTCGCAGTAAGTCTTGTCCGTAATGTAAAGCTTGTAGCCACGAGCACGCAGTTTTTGGCTAAGATCGTTGTCCTGGTTGCGATGTAATTGAGTGTTGTAGCAGCCAACTTCGAGAAGGGTACTCTTCAAAAAGATGGGATAGGGAATGGTGTCGGCGAAACCCGGCTTCCGCGTTCGCGTAGAGCCTGTGGAAGTGCCGAATGGGTGGGCCAATGTCCAGGCTATCAGCTGTGCCTGCAGTCCGTCACCGCCGGCCCGGGTGATCTCGCGTCCGCTACAGCCTCCCGCCCCATGACGCCTCAGTTCATCCAGGCAGGTGGCGATGTAGCCGTTTGCATAAATGGTATGTGCACCAAGGATGCAGATATACAGCCCTTGGGACTCTCGGATGCCAAGATTAAATGCGTAAGGTGTTTTCTTCCGTTTGTTGATTAGAAGTTTTACTCGAGGGTCTTCGCCGGAAATCCGGTTGACGATCTCCCGGGTTGCATCTGAAGAGTCGCCGTCCACAATGAGGATTTCCAGCTCGCAATTATATGTCTCTTGCTGCAAAAGGGATTTTAGAACAGCCTCTATGTGGCGTTCTTCGTTGCGAACAGCCAGGACCACCGAGACAAGAGGGCGGATTTTAATGTCCATTGTGATAGCCTGCTGTTAACACTTATTCTCTAGCTTTCCTTCTTTGATCTCATAGAGCAAGGAGGAATCTGACTGTGCAACGCGAGCTCGTTAACAGCGAACGATGTTGGGTGAGCAGATGCCGGACGTGGCATTGCGCGTATCGATGACGAGCTGCGCTTCCGCGACGATTCTGTGATAGTCATAGTCCGAATGATCGGTAATGATAACGACACAGTCGTATTGGTCAAGTGTGTCCAGCGGCACACGTTGCATCTGAAGATTGTACTTGCGCCCCTTTCCAATTGTTGAGAAGTAGGGATCGTTATAGTCAACGAGAGCACCCCGTTCTTGCAAGGCCTCGATAATCGTAATTGCCGGTGACTCGCGAAGGTCATCGATATCCTTTTTGTAGGAAACGCCCAGTATCAAAACCCTAAATCCGTTCAAGGCTTTGCTGCGAGAATTGAGCGCCTCCACAATAAAGTCGACCATGTTATACGGCATGGCCATGTTGATTTCGCCAGCGAGTTGAATGAAACGGGTCGAAAAATCAAACTCTTTCGCCTTCCATGAAAGATAAAATGGATCGACCGGAATACAGTGACCGCCCAGGCCCGGCCCAGGATAGAAGGGTTGGAACCCGAAGGGCTTGGTAGCCGCGGCCGCAATGACCTCCCAAATATCAATGCCCATTCGCAGGCAGAGCAGCTTCAGTTCATTGACTAGCGCGATGTTCACGCAGCGGTAGATGTTTTCGAGCAGCTTTACCATCTCCGCGACGGTGGTGTTTGAGACCGATACGGTCCGATGAAAAATCGATGCGTAAAGCGCGGTCGCGATCTCGCTGCCAAAGCGGTCTGTGCCACCGATAATCTTGGGAATATCGCATCGCGCGACGGTGTTGTTTCCCGGATCTTCACGTTCGGGTGAAAATGCAACAAAAAAGATATCGGTAGCCTCGGCCCTACCACGCGAGACATGCAGTTTTGATGAGTTACCACTTTCCAACAGAGGCACCACTATCTCTTCAGTTGTTCCCGGATAAGTAGTGCTCTCAAGTACAACTAGTTGGCCCGCTTTCACATGTGGGGCTATCGATTTCACGGTCTCAGTGACATAGCTGAGATCGGGCTCGCGATACTCCGTCAGCGGCGTGGGCACGCAAATTAAGATAGCGTCCATCTTGGAGACCTGTGTAAAATCTGTGGTGGCACGAAAACCGCGGCGCATGGCAAGAGAAATTTCCGTTTCCGGAATGCGGTCGATATAAGAGCGGGAGGAGGCGAGTATATCGATTTTGGTGCCGTCGATGTCGAATCCCATTACAGGAAAGCCCTCTTCAGTGAACAGCAGCGCTAAGGGAAGTCCGACGTATCCCAAACCGATGACCCCAATGGTCGCGGCTCTCGATTGAAACCTGGCAGTCACTTCCGCTTTCAATGTGGCTGCGTTCAATGGCGGGGCTGAAGTGGATATTTGCATGTATATTCCTCTATGAGTGCATGCGTTCAATTGGTCTTCCGCAAAATGGCGTCGGCGTGCAACGAGATGACTGCAAGTAAGGAGACGGATTGTGCATCACCCTGATGTCAGTTGCGACACTCATGGTGCAATGGGCTTTGAAGAACATAAGACACGCGGTTCCTAGAGGGCCGCAATTGCTGTTTTAGTCGATATCTGTCTAAGTTGTTGTAATATATAACTTACGCTCCGCACAACGAAAGCATCAACTCGCCACCTGAATGTCAGCTGCATCCAACTCAAACACGATCGCACTCTGGATAAAGTCAAGCGAGACAACCAGCCGCAGTCTCCCTTTACGACGAAGTATCGTGCCTGCCTGACCTGCAAACGGCCCAGATCGAATCCTTACTTGCTTGCCCGCCGTTAAGTACGGATACGGTTCTGCCCGCCAGGCCGCGAGTGATGACCGTAGTCTTTCAATGTCACCGTCAGGGAGAGCAGCCGCGTTGCTGTTAAAGCTTACTAATCGAATGATGCCGGAATGTGCGAGGACCTGCGCCCTATCTGTGAGGTGCATCTTAACGAAGACATATCCCGGGAATAGAGGCAGTTCCACGTGCATTCGACGGTGATTCCAGGAGCGCGCCGCCGAATAGACCGGCAAATATGTCTCGATATTCCGTCTGTGGAGTCTATCTGCGACAGCTTTCTCGTGTCGCGGCAAAGTGTAGACCGCATACCAGCGGGGTCTGGTAGCGAGATTATTGTCCAGAGCGGTTGCAGCCAAGGCCTCGCCCATCTTAACCGCGACATGGCGCTCAGATGATCTCATATAATAAGCCGGTTAGAGATTGGTTCTATAGGGGAGTAAGCACTGTCAGCCGTGACATCTGCGCATTAGCCCGGGTACCCGACCAGAAATCCAAAACTAGAGAGTTCGATGATATGCGTCGGTGTGGTAGCGCACATAGTGGTAAAAGAATACTTCGAACTGAAGTTTGTGTGATCCAGGACACAATTTGCGCCAAGCCACTGGCAATGATTGGAATCTAAGAGTTGGCCTCATGTGGTCCAATTAACCGACGGCGATGTGGATGCGGTGATATATGAAAGCGATGGACAATAAGCCGTTGCAAAAGAAGACCACAACCTCGTTGGATGAAATGATCTCGACTACGAATGTGCAGGATCAACAACGTCGGGTCATTCTCGTCCTGGATGATATAGAGGAGACGCGCGACTTAACTGAGAAAATGCTGAAAGTGAACGGCTACGAGGTGGCGTCGGCAAGGAGCGAGGAAAATGCCATCTCGGAAGCCGTTTCCCAATCGCCCAGCCTGATCCTGATGAGCCTGGGCCTGGAGCCCGAGCAACTTCTCGCCACCGCCCGACGAATACGCGAACAAGCGGCCCTTAGTGAAAATGTTGCGATTGTCATCTTTTGTGTTTCTACCGTCCCTGAGGGCGCGGAGGTGGAGGTCCAGAAGAATGTTTACGTGACGCGCCCTGACAACTTCAATCAATTCAGAGATTTTCTTCATCGCGTGCTCCGCAACCAACGCTCTACGCGCTGAATGGGACGTTGTGGCGCGGGCCCAGCAAGCGATCGAGTTCATCTTCGACGATCTGATAGCATTCGCAAACCGTCGCTTCTAATCGTTTCCGATCGACGAGCGTGATATGGCCGCGGGAATAATGAATTAGACCCGCATCCTGCA
>CAVPKQ010000046.1:0-48820 GCA_963705665.1 uncultured Acidobacteriaceae bacterium
GGGTAAAGAACCCATCGAGATAGCATCCCGTACAGATCGCATCGTGTCAAGGTAGTAGGCCAGGTTGTGCAGCGTGTTCAAAATCGCCGAGAGCGGCTCCCGCGCCGCCGCCAGGTGCCGCAGATAGGCCCGGGTGTATCGCCGGCAGACCATGCAGCCGCACTCCGGGTCAAGCGGCTCCTGGTCCTCGGCATAGCGCTGGCCTTTGATATTGATTCGTCCCTGGGAAGTGAAGATGAGGCCGTGGCGGGCGGCGCGCGTAGGCAGTACGCAATCCATCATGTCTACGCCCAGCGCCGCATATTCGACGATTTCTTCCGGATAGCCCACTCCCATCACGTAACGCGGCCGGTCTTGCGGAAGCAGCGGCAGAGTGGCTTCGATGATCTCCATGGTCAATGCCCTGGGCTCGCCCACGCTCAATCCTCCCAAAGCGTAGCCCGGCAGATCCAACTCCACTAGCCGTTCCGCCGACTCGCGCCGCAGGTCCGGGTACATTCCACCTTGCACAATGCCGAAGAGCGACTGATCCGGCGATTGGTTTCCGGCCGCCAGCGCCTCCTTGGACCGTATGGCCCAGCGGTGGGTCAGCTCCAGGGACTGCCGCGCCCGCTCGCGGCCGCTGGGGTATTCCGTGCATTCGTCGAAGGCCATCACGATGTCGGCGCCCAGGGCCATCTGCACCTCGATCGACCGCTCCGGGGAGAGGAAATGCGTCGAGCCGTCCAGGTGCGAGCGGAAGCGTACTCCTTCTTCCGTGACCTTGCGCAATGCGCTCAGGCTGAAGACCTGAAAGCCGCCCGAGTCGGTCAGAATGGGACCAGGCCAGCTCATAAAGCGATGCAGTCCGCCCAGCCGCCGGATGATGTCATGCCCCGGCCGCAAGTACAGGTGATAAGTATTGGCGAGAACGATCTGCGCCCGCAGCGCTTCCAGCAAATGCTGCGGCACGGCCTTGACCGTGGCCGCTGTGCCTACAGGCATGAAGGCGGGAGTCTCGACCACTCCATGCGCCAGGCGCATGGCGCCCCGCCTGGCCGGCCCCTGGTTAGCTTCTATCTGGTTAGCTTCTAAGTCGAATGTGAGTGGCATTTCTCCTGAATTCTTTTGCCTTTTCTGTCATTCCCGAAGGGAATCTGCTTTCCTGCGTACCGCCGCAACGCGATTGTCTCCTTCGTCCGGCAGCAGATTCAACAATTCCTCAACCGTCCGATGGAGCAGCGGGTGCTCCATCCGGGGCGCGATCTCGGCCAGAGGAGCCAGCACGAAGCGGCGCCGCGCCAGCTCCGGATGAGGCAAGGTCAGCTCGGCAGAGTCGAGCGTCAGGCCATCGATCAAAAGCAGATCTAAATCCAGCGTGCGCGGACCCTTAGGCACGCCCGCTGCACGCTCACGCCCAAACTCCCGCTCAATGGCCGTCATTCGCCGCAGCAATTCGAGCGGCTCCAGTCCGGTTTCGAGCGCAACCACGGCATTCACGAACTTCGGCTGCCGGTGATACTCCACCGGCTCGGTTTCATAAAGCCGCGACCGCGCCGTGATCCGTCCAGCCCAGCCAGCCGCTCAACCGCGGCCTCGACCGTCTCTGCCGGTCCCCCATGCTGCGAGTCCAGATTCGACCCCAGCCCAACGTAGGCTATTCGCATGCTTGTGACACTCCTTAAGAGCCAAACAGGCCAGGAAAAAACCCGACCAGATGGAGAATCGGCTTTAAATGAGTCCCGCAGGGACGGCAAGAAAATAGCCCAGCACGTCAGTGCTGGGTCTGCTGGAAAGGAGCAGGACCAGTCCCGTAGGGACGACTGAAAAGGCAACGGATGATTCAGCCGTCCCTGCGGGACTTTCTCCCTTTATAGAACTCTACCCAGTACTTCGTGCTGGGCTATTTTCTTGCCGTCCCTCGCGGGACTTTCTCAAGCCGTAACTGTGCGGCCTTTGTGAGACTGTCACCGATTTCGGGCGATCGCGCTCGATCGGGGCGGAAAAGGGGAACTGTTTAAACAGGCGTGAATAATGTGGCCGCTGAAATCTTGGCCTGTAGAGCCCTCACAATCTCTTCAAGTTCAACGCGGGCCTCAGCCTGCAATCCTAGGCACAGCGCAATACCCTCGGCGTCAGTGCTAAATCTGGACTGTAGCGTGAGCCGATAGGAGTGGTCCGGCTGCTCCGCCATGCGGTAAGCATGAAAGTGCATGGCATCTCCGACAGCGGGCGGGTTGCTCAAGTGGCCGAAGTTAAATTCCTTGGTCATGTAATCGAGCAACTTATCTTGCGTGACTAGGGCTAATTTTTTGTTCACGTGCTCGAAGGTCTGAATTTTGTGGTGCATCTGAACGAGAATTGTTTTCGCCGTCATCTTCCAGTTCATCCCGTAGGTTTTCTCTGAAGTCTCTGCATCATCACCGCGCGGGACACCAAGCTCCTTTAGAAGCCGTTGACGTTCCGGCCACAGAGTGCCTGTGGTGTCGAGGGTTTGAAGCTCGATACCGACAAAATCTCTGACGCGGCCGTCTCGCGCGGACACCAGAAAATAATCGACGTTGCCGCCGGGGATGGAAACCTCGGAAACGATGTGTAGTTCGTTGCCGGGTTCATGGGTTGTGAGTAGGTGGAGGCAATCAATGAATATCTGACGGCGCTGGATTAGACGGGTTGGGCAAATGATGATCGGCTCGGCGGCGCGGCCATAGAGAACGGTGCATGTACCGATGGAAGTATCGGGGTCGCTCTTGCGGACCTTGTAGCAACGCTTGCCGAGAAACGGGCATTGCTGTTGTTCGACGGTGGCTTCCCAGTTCTGATTTGGCTCACCCGAAGAGTGCCCAAATAACTCAACCACATTGCTCATAGAAGGCACGCACACCTTTCCTCGGCGTGTTCGAGGTACTGGCGCGAGATATCGATGCCAACAGATTTGCGGCCTAGGTTGCGAGCGGCCAGGAGGGTTGTGCCCGTTCCGCAGAATGGGTCAAGCACGAGGCCTTCTTCCGGGCATGTGGCAAGGATTGGAAGTCGGCAGAGGTCCACGGGATACGGCGCGAAGTGCGCTTCTCTTTTCTGCGTGTCCTCTGGAATGATGTCCCACACGTCAGTGGGCTTGCTCCCGTTTGGGTGGTAGCGCAAAAAATAGAAACCCTTGTCACGAAGTTCCTTGGCGCGGCCAGAAACTTTTTCGCTGTCCGAATGGGTAGCTCGCTGTTGAGAGCGGATTATCATCCTGAAGTCGGAAACCTTGCCAGCGGCCATGTCCGCCAGCATGTTTTTAAGCTCTTTGAAAGCATCGGCCTTTTGTTGGGGAGTAAGGTCAGTAGATAGCTCGATCTGGCGCTTATAGCGGACGCCTGAAACACCGGTTGCGGAAATCACCGAGCCGTTGATGATTTTCGCTTCGCGTGGCTTTGAACGTATCGCATCGGCGTTGTAGTAATAGCCTTTCGCTAGTTTGACGAAATGAAAAACGTTCTCGTGGACGTTGCCTAGCCGGTCTTTAGTGTTATCCATCCCGCTTTTGACTTTGTTCCAAATGACGCTGTTCCGAAGTATCCAACCTTGGCGGTCGGTAAGCTCGAACGCCACGCGCCACGGTACGCCGACAAGTCCCTTGTTCTCGTAGCTGTCACCCAGATTGAGCCAGAATGAGCCGCTAGGTTTTAGTGTTCGCTTCAACTCGAAAAAGATCGCCGCGAGGTCTTTAACAAAGTGCCGATAGTCGTGCTCAAGGCCAATTCCGCCGTTTTCGTATTCACGCTTTCCCCAATAGGGCGGGGAGGTCATGGCGCAGTCGATACAGTCATCTGGAAGAGTTTTCAGGACGGTGAGAGCGTCACCCTGACAGAAAAGCGGCGAAGTCGACCTGTCGCGGATGTAATTTTCGAACGCACGGCGATACGAAGCCGTGACGATTGGAGCACTCAGCCCCTGGTCGTCAAAGTCGAAGCGCATCGGACGTTGAACGGTTCCGGCTGCTTGTGTCGCTTGTGGTTTCAGGGCCTTCTCCTCGATTGAGCCATCAGAATTCTATTATCAGAACCGCAGGGGGGCAGGCCAAATTATCTTCTGTGGGAAACCGGGCCGTATCATTTCGGGCACGGGCAGAGAAGCCAGTCAAAACGCAGTCTCAAAATGGGAAACCACAAACCTCCACCGCCAAGGTACGATCAAGATACGATCACGATACGATGCCTCATGCGCATTGCCTTTTTCGGAGGGACCTTCGACCCGCCGCACCGCGGCCATATCGCCATCGCCCGCGCCGCTATTGCCCGGCTCGCGCTCGATCGCGTGCTGCTCGCGCCCGCCGCCGCCCAGCCCCTGAAATCGAGCAATGGCCACTCCAGCTATCAGGACCGGCTCGCCATGGTCCGGCTCGCCGTCGCCGGCGATCCCAGGCTTATTCCCAGCAGCTTGGACGCGCCCCGGCCCGATGGCCAGCCCAACTACACCCTGGATACTCTGGCCGAGTTCCGGCGCACTCTGGCGCCCACCGACGATCTCTTCTGTCTGCTCGGAGCCGATGCCTTCCTTTCCTTCAACCGCTGGCATCGCGCCGCCGAGCTGATCCTCTTTTGCAACTTCATCGTCGCCGCCCGGCCGGGCTTCCTGCTCGAGCAAGTCTCCGCCGCGCTTCCCCAAGGCGTTTATCAGCAGGCTGTGCGCCACCAGCCGGAGTTTGTCCGCATCGATCTCGCCGGCGCTTCCGGAGGCTCTTCCCATCTCCACCTCTTGCCCGGCCTTGAGGAAGATATTTCGGCTACGGAGATTCGCGCCGCGCTCGCCGAGGGCTCCGAGACGCAAACCGTCCTCGCGCCCCAGGTAGCGGAATACATCCGCCTCCGTCACCTCTACCAGGGGTCAGGGGTCAGGGATCAGGAGCCTAGACCTGAAACCTGATCCCTGACCCCCGTTACCGCCCGATCCCTGTTACGATCTACCGCAATGGCGACAACTGAAACCCGCCGCATGGTCCTGGCCGCCGCGGCGGCCTGCGAAGACAAAAAGGCCGAAGACACGCGCATCCTCGAGCTCGATCCGTTGGACTCCGGCTTCACCGATTTTTTCCTTATCGCCAGCGGCGCCAATGAGCGGCAGACGCAGGCCATCGCCGATGAGATCGAGCTGCGCCTCAAGCGCGATTTCCTCGCCTATCCCAACTCCGTTGAAGGCCGCCGTCAAGGCGAATGGGTTCTGCTGGACTACGTCGATTTCGTGGCCCACATTTTCCTGGCGGAAAAGCGCGCCTACTACGACATCGAAAGGCTAAGGAAATCCGCCCGCAAAGTGGATCTTCAAGAGCTGCAGGCCAAGCTGGTCGAGAAGACAGCGGCAGCCCGCAAAAAACCAACCAAAGCGGCCTCCGCCAAAAACGCGCGCAAGAAAAAGATCACCTAACTTCTGCTTCTTGCCTTTCTTTCTGTTTTTGCTTTTCTTTCTGTCATTCCCGCAGGGAATCTGCTTCTGTCTCTGCGGCATACTACGAAAAGCAGATTCCCTGCGGCGGTTCCCCCACCAATCCGAGGGTGCCCCATCCTTCGCACGGCGCTGTTCCGTGCGAAGGGTGGGAGACCGCAACTGTCTATGCCCCAACAGGTGAGCTAAAAACTAAACTTCACCCAGAACCGCAGAACACGCGATGTGCTCGCCCTGGCATTGGAGACGTTCAAATAGTTAGGTGTTCCAATCAGAAGGACATCGGTATTCAGCGGATTGACGTCGTTGTGGTTGCCCACATCCTGCGCCTCGGCGCGGAATTGAAACGTGGCCGACTCCAGGTGGGTCCAAGGAGCGGGAGCATCCTTTTCGAGCGCGACATTCCAGATTGTCGAGCCGGGGTTATTGAAACTATTCCGCCCCACCTCATAGGGCACATACTGCGGTCCGTAGGGAACCAGCCAATGCACCTGGCTGGGATTCACTGCCACTAAAGTTCCCGCCAGTGAATTGGCTTGCGCCATGTCGTAATAGGTCCCCGGAGCTCCGCCCACATAAATTCCATCGATCCCGGCAGAGTTGATCGAAGCATGAGGATTCCCCACCAAAGGCCGGTCGTTGGCTGCGTTGCCGTCGCCATTGGTATCCAAACCGGCGATGGTAAACGTGCTGGGCGGCCCCGATTGCAGCTGGGTAACTCCGGCAACCGACCAATGCCTGGTCAATCCGCTCAAGAATAGATCTTGAAGATGGCTATCGGAGTGGAACCCAAGCGGCGCCCATACGTAAGCAATGGAGAAGAACTGAGGGAAATTGAAAGACGATGGCCCCCAATCCTGGCGCCGCCCGCCCGGCGCGAGGTTGGCGCTGTAGGACGTGTTGGGATTGCTGAAGAGATCAAACACTTCCGAGGCGTCGTCCATGTTCTTCCCGAAGGTATAGGCCGCGCGCAAGGACAACCCGCGGGAGAACTGCCGCGAGACTTCCGTCTGGATACTGTCGTATTGCGAGGCAGCGGTGTTGGCGCGGGCGCTGACAGCGCCCCGAGCCGGGTTCAGGCGCTCCTGGGTAGTGAAATCGAAGTAGTTGTATTGCTGATTGGCATAGAGCTTCCGTCCCCGGCTGCCCACGTAGTTCACCGTGAGCTTCAGCTCTGCCGGCAATTCGCGCTCCACTCCCACGTTCCACTGATAGGTTCGCGGGTTGACCAGGTTTTTATCCGTACTTAGAACACTGGAGAAGGGACTGACCGGGGCCGGAGTGATGGAAGCCAGCAAGCCCAGGGCATTTCCCAATCCCGCGCCGCTCGTGGAAATCAATGTCGTCGCGCTGGCGTTCGGCGCCGACTCAGCCGAATTATCCGCAATGTTGCTGAAGACTGCGTCATAGAAGATGCCGATCCCGCCGTGCACCACCGTTTTGCCGTCACCCATCCAGCCGCCATAATTGGGAGCATAGGCAAAACCGAACCTCGGCCCCCAGTTTGCCGTATCGGTGTGGATCTTGTAGACCGTGGTGATCGGAGCGTAAGGGTTCGCGACATCGAGTCCGGGATAGGGCAGGGAATTGCTCGGATCGGTCAGGTAGTCGTAGCGTAGTCCCAGGTTGACCGTCAGCTCGGGAGTCAGCTTGATATCGTCTTGAATGAAGCCGGCCGATCTCCATAAGCGGGGATCGAAGCGGGTAGGCCCATAGGTCTTGGTCGCGTAGCCTGAGGCCCCCAAGTAATCATTGAGAAAGTTTCCCATCCCCGATACGCCGCCGCCGCCCGTGATATTCAGCGCTCCAAGAATATTCTGCGGGACCAGATCGGTTTCAAGCAGGCGGCCGACATCGGCGCCAATGCGCAATGATTGTCTTCCCAGGGTCCAGCCGACCGTGTCCTGGAACTGGTAGAAATCCTCTTTCCTCCCTTGCGGGATGGCCTGCGATATCCCCAGCTCCGGAATGTTGTTGTCCAGGAAGTTGAGGTTAAAAGTCTTTGAGAGCGGGTTTGCCAGCGTTTGTGGAGTGGCCTGGAAAAGGAAATTGACTCTGGTCAGGGAGACGCGGAATTCGTTCAGCAGATGCGGATTGAATACGTGGGTCCAGTTGAAAAAACTCAGGGATGACGGTCCGCCGGCCTCCGCATCGAAGCCCGGCAGACCCGAGGTGTTCAAGCTAAGGTCAGGGCTGAAGTTTGAATTGTCGTGAATGTAGCGGCCTGCGAAGCTATCTTTCTCACTGAGGATGTAGTCCAGGCGGACCATGTACTGGGTGTCAGGATTCTGCTGGGGAACGGGAGGGCGGAGGAACTGGCCTGTGGTAACCAAACAGCCGCTTGCCGGGCAGGCGCTCGCGGCGCCGGTCGTAGGTTGACCCACGTTGATGGTTTCACCCGGGCCGAAATTACTGTATGTCGAGAGATAGGATCCGCTATCCAGCAGGCCCTGCAGAAGGGCGGCGTTGGGGCCGCCGATTTTGCTCAGGACATTGTAGCCATTCTGGTCGGGCAGCTCGATCGATCCCCCGGAGACCGTGCCGCCGGTGAAAGCGTTGCCGTAGAAGCGGCTCCACTGCGAGCCCCCGAAGGCAAAGAGCTTGTTCTTCCAGATTGGACCGCCCAGGGTGAAGCCAAATTGATGCTGGTCGGAGCGGGCTTTGGGGTTCGGCGATCCCGGAGCAAAGGGTTTGCCGCGACGCGTCTGGCCGTCGAGCGAATTCAATCCCGATCCCGATCGAGCTCAAAAGCGGATCCGTGAAAGTTGTTTGTGCCCGACTTGGTGATCAGGTTGACCACCGCGCCGCCGGTTCGCCCGTACTCGGCGGAGGTGGAATTGGTAAGCACCGCGACCGACTGGAACATGTCGGGTATCTGGGGATCGAACGCCTGGCCGCCGATATTCACATCGTTGATATCCTGGCTGTCCATCATGAAATTGTTAGACCGCGGACGCGCCCCATTCACTTCGATCTGCTCGAAGTTGCCGCCGTTGCCAGCCAGGTTAAGCTGCGGATTCACAAATTGCACACCGGGAACCGTTGTAGCCAGCTCAATCGGATTGAGCGAGAAGATAGGCAGATTTTTCAGATCGGAGCTGCTGATTGTCCCTGAAAGCTGCCCATTGTCGAGGTTGATATTGTTGCTGGCGGCGACCACGCTAACCGTGCTCGCGGCCGCGCCCACTTGCAAGGTGATGTTGCGCGAGGTGACGACGGACCCCCTCACATTCACTCCCTTCACCTCGCTCTTCTGAAAGCCGGGCGCGTCCGTGGTTACGGTGTATATGCTGGGATCGATCGCCTCCATCCGGTACTCGCCGCTGCCGTTGGTGGTGGTGGCGCGCCTCTCCCCGGTAAGCTGGCTGTCCGCCGTGATACTGGCGTTTGGCACCACCGCGCCGCTGGGATCGCGGACCACGCCGTCGATGGTTCCTTTGCTGGTTTGCGCTACTAAGAGGTTGGCCGAGGCAGCAAAAACGAAAATCAGCGAGAAGATAAGAGTTTTATGCAATCGAGACACTTCTACAACCCTCCGCGACATGCGAGTGTGGCCTGATAGCCCGCAGCCGATATCCACCGTCCCCACAACCGCGGGACGGATGAGAAGATTATCGGCAATGTCGGCGAACTTAGATATTTGTATCTGTATTCGAAATATGTATTCAAACCGCAGGGATGGACATTCAGCTTAAATTAGTACGCAAACAGTTGGGCCGAATATCCCCGGAAAGGGACATTAGATTCATGTTTTTTCGTTTACTTTAGCGGTTACAATAGTCGATTGGCGTATAGATTTGTCATCGAATGAACAAGGCTTGGTTGGCAATTACACCTTCCTTTGTCATCTCGACCGGAGCGAAGAGATCTGCGGTTTTCCCAAAGGGAGACCACAGATCCACAAATCTCAAATACGCATCGGCATGATAATGTAGCGGTATTTCAGATCCTCATCGCCGTCCTCGGGGCGCATCTGCCCGGCGGATTGGGAGTCCTTGAATTCCAGCCGAACTTCGCCGGTGCCGCCGATGGCCTTCAAAAAATCGATCAGGTAGGACGAGTTAAACCCGACCATGATGGTGTCGTAGTTGTACGGCGTCTCGATCGTGTCCTCCGACTCGCCTGATTCGGTCGAGGAAGAGGAGATCTTCATCTCGTTCTGCTCCAGCCGTATCCTGATCGCTCCCGACCGCTCGTCGGCGAACTGGGCGACTCTCTGGATCGATCCCATCAAATCTTCGCTGCGCACCACGACCAGCTTATTGTTGTCGCGCGGCAGCACAGCCTCGTAATTGGGGAACTGGCCGGTAAGCTTCCGGGTGGTGAGTACGCGCCGGCCAAGCCGGAAAAAGAGCGTGTGCTCATCGTCCTGGAAGTCGATGAACTCCTCCTCGGAGTTGGCCAGCAGCGATTGCAGCTCGGCCAGCGCCTTGCGCGGAATGAGAGTCTTCTTTTCCCCGTTGATATTTTTGAGCGTCTCGCCGGTCTTTTCCAAATGCGCCAGCCGGTGACCGTCGGTGGCTACCATGGCCATGGATTCGGCCTTCAAAATAAGCAGCGCGCCATTCAGGGTGTAGCGCGACTCTTCGTTCGAAATGGCAAAGATGGTCTTCGCGATCATGCTCTTGAGCGAAGCCGTGGGGATGCTGGTGAGCCCTCCGTCGGGAAACTGCGGCACCTGGGGAAAATTGGCTCGCGCCATGCCGACCATTTTGGTGTTGGAGCGGCCCGACCGGATCTGCACCCAGTGGTTCTCCATCAGCTTGATCGCAACCTCTCCCTCGGAGAGCAGCCTTACATACTCATAGAGCTTGCGCGCCGGGATGGTGCAGGCTCCGGGCTTCTTCACGTTTGCCGGGCACGAAGTGCGAATACTTTGGTCGAGATCGGTCGCGGTAACCGTAAGGCGCCCGCTTGCTTCACCCTCTCCCACGCTGGCTTCAAGCAGGAAATTTGAGAGTATGGGGATGGTCGTCTTGCGCTCGACGACACTCTGGGTTGCGCTCAGCTCCCGCAGAAGCTCCTGACGGCTCACGCTTATTTCCATGGCTCCCGCTCCCTGTGCCACCGCTCTCTCCTGCTCAACTCCCGCGCTAAGCATCGTGTCGGCTCCCCTTCGTCTGTCCTGTTGGTTGGACTCACTCTACACCAAGCTCGTCTGAGCCGAACAGGAATCTGAGGTTTGATTCTAGTGCATTTTTCCTCCTCGCGGCGGGGCTGCCTGCGGCTACTGCTTCTATCTTTTATAAGTCTATTTTTAGCTAGTAGCAGTAGCCGTTGGCGCTGGAAAAGTGGAAAGCAGGTAAGAAACCGCGCGGATCGCGGGTTTGAGCAGCGCCCCGGTTTTCTAAAACCGGGCAGCAAGAAAATGAAAAGCGGCAAAACCGGTGGGAAGAAGCGGAATCGACCCCAACTTACCCACAATTCGCACAGCCACCACGCAAAACCATGTGGAAAGCAGGTCCGCTGAGTGGAAACCGCGACCCCAACCAGGACTGGTGCGGGCCTCCAGCAACCCGCCTTTCCACAGCCGCCCTGTAACTTTGTCATCTCGACAGAGTGTTCATGGGCCTGCGGCCCACCCAAGGGGATGAAAATCGGGTTGAGGAAGGCTTGGTCGGCAACTACACCTGCCTTTGTCATCTCGACCGGAGCGAAGCGCAGTGGAGAGATCTGCGGTTTCCCGTAAAGACTAGTGGACCTTCTCCCAACGCTCCTGGTGACGGTCGTCCGCATAGAGGATGCAGGTAGCGTGCCCCTTGGAGTCGAGAACGAAGCTGATGCGCGTGCTGCTGCCGCTGGGATAGAAGAACCGAGTGCTGGTCTCCGGCAAGAGCTCCGTGGGACTGCCGCCGCGCAGCCTGGACAGCAGCTTCCCGCCCGAGCGGAAGATGGTCATCTCGACTACGCCCGAGTCGGCATACTCTCCCTGATAGGCGCTGTAGATGCTTGGATCGACACGGGCCGGCGTGGGGTGAAGCGGGACAAGGCGCCTCTCCGCATACGGCTTGCTGGCCGCGATCTCCGACAGGCGGTGAGCCAGAAACCACTGCGGCAACTGCGGGTCTTGATAAGCCTTATCCCATGCATTGTGGCGGTAGCTGGCATACTCCCACAGGCGCACGTTGCCGCCGGCGGCATCGAGCGCTTTGAACATGATTCGCGCCTGAGCGGGAGCAACTACGGCATCGTCGGTGCCGTGAAAGATCCACACCGGCGTTCGGCCGATCGCACTCACGTAGCCGTCAACCAGATCCTGCTCCCGCCAGCGGTTCGGAGCGTAAGACCAGAAGATCCCTCCGCACACCGGAGCGATGGCGGCAAAGCGGCCTGGATAGTCCTTGGCAATCTCCCACACGCCATAGCCGCCCAGCGAGAGGCCGGTAAGATAGAGCCGCTGGGGATCGCCGTGGAACTCTTTGACCTCGGCATCCAGGGCCTCCATCGCCATGGCCATCATCTTGGGGTCGGTCCAGTGGTGATGGTTGTAAGGCAGCTGCGGCATGACGACGACGAAAGGCCATCGTTCGGGGTGGGAGCGAAGAGCGTTCGGCAAGCCTATCTGGGTTTGGTCCAGGCCGTCGGATCCACGCTCGCCCGAGCCGTGAAGGAAGAGAATGACCGGCCACCTCTGCTTGTGGGTCCACTCCACCGGAAGATAGACGACATAGGGATAGGAATTGCCGTCGACTGAAATCGTCCGGTTGAGAAAGCCGGTATCCTGCTTACGCGCCAGCACGCGCAGCGGGAGAAGCGCCAAAAGAAGACAGAGCCAGAACACCCTGGACTTCGCAAGGCTACGGCCAGCAGATAAAACCATGGCTAACAGCTTATCGCAGCCCCGCGATTCCTTGAAGAAAGCCCCGGAATCTGCTTCAGCTCAAATTCCAACTGCAACAAGATTTATACGTTGTGCCATGAATGCGGGTGCCCCAGGTCCCGATTTTGGGACCTGGGATCTCCGCCAATCCAGCTCCGCATTGCGTCCTCCAACCGTCCTACCGTACAAACAGTTAGCAGAGGCATGCTCGTGCACCAGACCGCTCCTTTTCAGCCCTACATTCCGCCCGCTCAAGCACGCCCCGAACTTACCATCAGGGCAATCCTGCTGGGTTCGATCTTCGGACTCCTCTTCGGAGCCGTAACCGTCTATGTGGGACTGCGCGCAGGCTTGACGGTAGGAGCCTCGATCCCCATCGCCGTGCTATCGATCAGCATCCTGCGCGTGCTGGGCCGCGCCTCGATCCTGGAAAACAATATTGTGCAGACCACCGGAAACGCAGGCCAGTCGATCGCCGCTGGCGTGATCTTCACCTTGCCGGCGCTGATCTTCCTCGGCTTCAGCCTGGAATATTGGAGGATCTTCCTCTTGGCACTGATCGGCGGCTGGCTGGGCGTGCTCTTCATGATTCCCCTGCGCCGCCAGCTCATCGTAGAGGAGCATGCCAACCTCATCTATCCCGAAGGCACGGCCTGCGCGGATGTGCTCTTGGCCGGCGAGCAGGGTGGATCATTTGCCAGCCGGGTCTTTCTTGGGCTCGGACTGGGCAGCCTCTACACCCTGTTTCAGAATGAAAACATCTTTGCCGCCTGGCCCGGCACTCCCGACTATCAGCCGCAGTGGCTTAAAGGAGCCGCGATTCGCGCCGACGCTACCGCGGAATATCTCGGCGTCGGCTACATCATCGGCCCCCGCGTGGCCGGGGTGCTCTTCGCCGGCGGGGTGTTTTCCTGGCTGGTGATCATGCCGGCCATCTACTTCTTCGGATCGCACTATCCCCAGGCAATCTATCCCGGAACCAGGCCCATCGCCCAAATGTCGCCCAGCGATCTATGGGCCGCCTACATCCGTCCTATGGGAGCGGGCGCCGTAGCGGCGGCGGGAGTCATCACCCTCGTGAAAACTCTGCCCACCATCTGGGGCGCCCTGAGCGGGGCCTTCAAAAACCTGCGCAAAGCCGGCGCTGCGCCCGCCAGTCCGCTGCGCACCGAGGACGATCTGCCGATGAGCGTGGTCATCGGCGGATCGATCCTCTTGATCGCCATCATGTTTTTCTTTTTAACCTTCAAGCCGGTGCCGGGCGCCCAGGTTGGCTGGCTGGCCAACCTGGCTGCCTCGCTGCTGATCGCCTTCTTCGGCTTTCTCTTCGTCACCGTCTCCTCCCGCATCGTCGGCCTGATCGGCAGCTCCGCCAATCCTGTCTCCGGCATGACCATTGCGACTCTCATGGCGACCGCCGCAATCTTTCTGGTGAAGGGCTGGACCGCGCCCGCTTTCGGCGCCTTAGCCATCACCATCGGTGGCGTGGTGTGCATAGCCTCGGCCAATGCAGGGGATACTTCCCAGGATCTCAAGACCGGCTTTCTCATCGGCGCCACTCCTCGCAAGCAGCAGCTCGCTTTAATGATCGGCGTCTGCGTCTCCACCTTTGCCGTCGGAGCAACCCTCCAGTTGATGAACCGGGGGTTGGCCGAGTTCCGCCAGGTCTCGCGGCCCTGGAACATCTCCGTGGCCCACGACGGGGTGCAGGTTGAGCAGCGGCATTTCGACCGGAAGGAAATTCGCGTCATCCATCCCGACAAGACGGAAGATACCCGCCCGGCCGCCAATTACGTGCTGCTCAATGCCCTGAATTCGCATGAGCTGGCCGATGGCAAGTACCTCTACAACCCGGCGACCCATTCGATCGAAGTGCAATGGATCGAGGGCATCGGTAGCGAAAAGGCGGCTGCGCCGCAAGCCCGCCTGATGGCTACGGTGATCAACGGCATCCTCGGCCGCAAGCTTCCTTGGGGCTTGGTTCTATTGGGAGTCTTTCTGGTGATCGCAGTGGAACTGCTGGGGATTCGCTCCCTCTCCTTTGCCGTAGGCGCCTATTTATCGATAGGCACTACGCTCGCCATCTTTGCCGGCGGGTTGGTGCGCTTGCTGGTCGACAGCGCCGCGGCTAAAGCCAACGATGGGGCGGAGACGGAGAGCGAAGTCAGTCCCGGATCGCTCTACGCCAGCGGTCTGATTGCGGCTGGCGGAATCGTCGGCCTCCTGGGAGTGGCGCTCAAAGTCTACGAAGCCGCCTCGGGCAAGGAGGACATCCTCGTCTTCCCGGCAACCAATCTGTTGCACCATGATTGGGTCTCCGTGGTGATGTTCGGCCTGCTGGCATTCTCGCTCTATTACTTCGCCCGCAAGCCGCTCAAGACCGGCAAATAGACCAGGAAATAGTGCGAGTCCGCCAGCACGGAAGTAATTGCCAGAATTGGGGATTCCGGGCATTTTTTTCGCAGTGCCGTAGGAAACGTGCAGTTCTTCCCTTGGCTGTGGACCCGGCCAAAACTGCCGCCTCCCGCCAATTCGACAATAAGTTGTTTTTAGTCAGCTACTTATTGGATAGTTGCCCACCCGTCCAAAGTTTGGCAACAGGAGTGCTATTAGGGTTGTGTCGGGCGATATCAGGCGGTGTGCTTGACCGCCGATTTGAGTCCAACGTAAGCGGTTCAGGTGGCGTACCAAACAATGAACTCAGGATCAAAATTCGTGCCGGCCTCTGCGTTTGTGCTGTCGGTCGCGTTAGCGCTGCCGGCGTTTGCACAGACAACGCAAGCGCCTGCAAATCCCCCACAGGCGAGCGCTAGCGCAAGCTCCCCCAGCGCTAGAGATTCCAGCAGCTATGCTACCGGCCAGCCGCTACCCACCAAGTCCAATGAGGGCTTTTGGGGAAAGCTGAATCCGCTGGCCCGTAAGAAGTGGGTTAAGAGACAAATCTCCCCAGTCAAGGACCGGGTGAACGAACTGGATCAATTGTCGGCCAAGAATGCGAATGACATCAAGGATGTCGATTCCCGCGCTCAGGCTGGTATCCACCAGGCGCAAAACACGGCCGATCAGGCGAACCAGCAGGCGCAGCAGGCCACTACCCAGGCTAACCAAGCCCAGCAGGTGGCGCAGCAGGCAACTACGCAGACTGCGGAGCTGAACACGACCGTTACCAACCTGGACCAATTTCAAAAGGTTGCGGATACGGAACTCCACTTCCGCCGCACCCAGACCGCCTTAAACGACAAAGCCAAGGCAGCGTTGGATGAAGTAGCAAGCCAGCTTGCCGGGCAGAAGGGCTTTATCGTCGAGGTTCAAGGCTATTCGCAGATGCGCGGGCAGGCCGGGCTGCAAAGATCGCAGAATATGGCGGACGCAGTGGTCAGGTATTTGGTAATCGACCATCAGGTTCCGGTCTACAAAATTTATCGTGTCGCGATGGGCAACGCTCCTCGCGAAGCCTCCAACGCAGCGGAGGGATCAAAATCGAGCATTAGCGGTACGGTAGTGCACGTAACGCTGATGCACAACAGTCTTGCGGCATTGAACTCGCCTACAAACACAAATAATGGCGGTTCACCGATAGGCGCGACGCAGAAGTAACCCGCGCACCCCTCCCCCAGCGGAGACTCCTGCGTCGCACCGAACACCGCATACAAGCTCTCACACAACGAGAGAACCAAGGCAGATTGGCCCCTCACCCGAGGGGCCCTTTTTTTTGTCTAAATATACGCCTACGAAATCCAGGGACTTCCACAAATCTAAAAAACCCGATCGAGATGAGAAAGTTACGGCAGCGGCTAAAGACTGATGGCCAGTTTTTCCCTAAAACGATTTTCGACAGAGTGTTCATGGGCCTGCGGCCCACCCAAGGGGAGAGCTCCGCGTTTTCTTCAACCGCCGCCCGGATGGCAAGCAGCGTCTCCTGGAGCGGCTTCAGCAGCTTCAAATCCAGGGCATTCGCCCCCGCCCGTCCTCCACCGTAAAAGCGTCTTATTTGTCATCTCGACCGGAGCGAAGCGGAGGGGAGAGATCTGCGGTTCCCTCTCTCCATTCTTCGCTTAGGTCGGCCCAGGTAGAATTCGTCTCGTCAATAAGGCATATCTTCTTCGGGCGGCTCCAGCGCTTGATTTGCTTCTCCCGATTGATGGCGTTATAGACATACTGGTAATGCTCGACCCACACTAGGCGATTGCATTGGTAAGCTGCGGAGAACCCTGAAATTTTGCCCTCTCGATGTTCCTCTACTCGGCGCCGAATGCTATTCGTCATTCCACAGTAGAGAGCATGAGTCCGGCTGGCAACGATGTAAACGTAATAGTGATGCTCATCCTTGCTCACGCCGATCCCCTCCAGCCGAAAGAATAAAACCGCAGATCTCTCCACTGCGCTTCGCTCCGGTCGAGATGACAACTAAGAATAATTCGCGGCACGTGATTATAAACGGCCGCAAGGGGCTTTATCGGCAATGGCACTTAAATGGGCAACTATATCTAATTTGTCATCTCGACCGGAGCGCAGCGGAGTGGAAAGATCTGCGCTTCCTGGTGTCTAGTGCAAGAACCCTTCTTTTGCCGAAGCTGACTAGCCGACTCGCTGACTCGCTCCAGCCTCAACCGCCGCCCGGATGGCAAGCAGCGTCTCCAGCAACGGCTTCAGACCTTTCAAATCCAACGCGTTCGCCCCGTCCGACTTGGCATTCGCCGGGTCGTCATGCACCTCAAGAAAGACCCCATCTACCCCGGCGGCGACGGCCGCTCTGGTCAGCACCGGAATGAACTCCGGCTGGCCTCCCGACCTGCCGTTGGCCGCCGATGGAGTCTGCACCGAATGTGTGCCGTCGAAGACCACCGGAGCCAGCTTGCGCATGATGGCGAGTGAGCGCATATCCACAACCAGGTTGTTGTAGCCGAAGCTGGCCCCTCGCTCGGTGAGGAAAACGCGCGGGTTCCCCGTACTGGCCACCTTTTCAACCGCATGGCGCATATCCAGCGGAGCGACGAACTGGCCCTTTTTTATGTTGACCGCCCGTCCTGTCTTGCCCGCGGCGCATAGCAGATCGGTCTGCCGGCAAAGAAAAGCGGGTATCTGCAGGATGTCCACCGCTTCCGCCACCCGCTCGCAGTCTCCCGGCTCGTGGACATCGGTGAGCACCGTCAATCCGGTCGATTGCGCCAGCCGCCGCAGGATTGCCGTGCCCTTAATCAATCCCGGTCCGCGGAAGCTCTCGAGCGAGGTGCGGTTGGCCTTGTCGTAGGAGGCCTTGAAAATGTAGGGAATGCCCAGGTCGGCGGTGATGCGCTGGATCGCCTCCGCCATGCGCCGCACATGCTGCTCGCTTTCGATGACGCATGGTCCGGCGATCAAAAACAGCGGCGAGGAACCGATATGTACATTGCCGGCTTCAAAGTCGCTCATTGGATGATCTTAAGTGACCTGGCTATCCATGACCTGAACCTGCCCGCCAATCTGCGCCGCCGCAGCGCCGCGCAGCCGATTGTCATAAGCGGCGGAGACGAAGGCCTCAAACAAGGGATGCGGCTCGAGCGGCTTGGATTTGAACTCGGGATGGAACTGGCAGCCCAGAAAGAAGGGATGCCCCGGAACCTCGACGATTTCGACATAGGTTCCGTCGGGCGTGGCCCCGGTAATGCGCAGCCCGGCTCCGGTCAGCATCGCTTCATATTCCCGGTTGAATTCGTAACGGTGACGGTGGCGCTCATTGATCTCCGTCGTCTTGTAGGCAGCGGCGGCAAGCGAGCCCCCTTCCAGCACGCAAGGCCATGAGCCCAGGCGCATGGTGCCGCCCATCTCCTCGATCCCGGTCAACTCCCGCAGCTTATAGATCACCCGGTGAGGCGTTGCCGGATCGAATTCGCTGGAATTGGCCGCGGCCAGGCCGCAGACGTTGCGGGCGAACTCAATGCAAGCCGTCTGCATGCCCAGGCAAATGCCGAAGTAGGGCACATTGTTTTCCCGCGCGTAGCGAATGGCATTCAGCATGCCTTCGATTCCGCGCTTGCCAAAGCCTCCCGGAACCAGGATCCCGTCAAAGCCCGCCAACGGATGCTCATATCCCCCCTGCTCCAAGGGCTGCTGGCCCTCCAGGCCCTCGGCCTCAACCCAGGTCACGCGCAATTTCAAGTTGCGCGCCAGCGCGCCGTGCACCAGCGCCTCCTTGAGCGACTTATAGCTGTCCTCATACTCCACGTACTTGCCGACGATGGCGATTGAGACCTCGTCTCGCGGGTTATAGCAGCGCTCGACCAGCGCCTCCCAACGCGTTAGATCTGGATCCTTCGCTTCGATGTGCAGATAGCTGAGCGCCAGCTTGTCGACGCCTTCCTTGGCGAAGGTCAGCGGCACTTCATAAATGGATTCGACGTCTTTGGCTGCGATTACCGCCCGTTCCTCCAGATTGCAAAACAGCGCGATCTTGCTCTTGATCTCCCGGGAGAGAAAGCGATCGGTGCGGCAGAGCAGGATATCCGGCTGAATTCCAATGGAGAGCAGTTCCTTCACCGAGTGCTGCGTGGGCTTGGTCTTCAGCTCCTGGGCCGCTCCGATCCAGGGAACCAGAGTCACGTGAACGAAGACCGTATTCTCCCGGCCTAGCTCCTGGCGCATCTGCCGGATGGCTTCAAGAAAGGGAAGAGACTCGATATCGCCCACCGTCCCGCCGATCTCGACCACCGTCACGTTGGCATCCGTGGCCACCTTGCGCATCGCATTCTTGATCTCGTTGGTGACGTGGGGGATAACTTGAACCGTCTTGCCCAGGTAATCGCCCCGCCGCTCCTTGGTGATGATCTGCTCGTAGATACGGCCCGTGGTCAGATTGTTGTCGCGCGTCAGCCGGGCATGGGTGAAGCGTTCATAATGCCCCAGGTCGAGATCCGTCTCTGCGCCGTCGTCGGTGACGAAGACCTCACCGTGCTGGAAGGGCGACATGGTGCCCGGATCGACGTTGAGGTAAGGATCGAACTTCATCAGGTTGATGCGCAGTCCGCGGCTCTCCAGCAGGCAGCCGATCGAAGCCGCCGCCAGACCTTTGCCTAAACTGGACACGACACCGCCGGTCACAAAGATGTACTTTGCTGACATGCCTGCTTCACCTTTTTATATTGATTGGGATTGGCGCACCGGTTAGGCACGTATAAGTATCGCAGGAATAGTTCAGCGGTGGAAGCCCCTTGTTTAGGAAGAGGGTCTGGACGTCAATCCATAGACCCTAAGGGGTCCCGAGTTGCTTTTCTTTCTGTCATTCCCGAAGGGAATCTGCTTTTCCTCTCGCTCGGGCGCAAAAGATCGAATTCGTGCCTGAGAAACCAGAAGCAGATTCCCTGCGGGAATCACAGAAAGAAAAGCAAGTGCAAATGAAATGCCTTAAACAAACACCGCGGCAACATACTCCCTGCTGCATTCGTCTAAGATGTCAGCCGGGGAATCGCACCCTCAAGGAAGCACCCATGTTGAGAATCCGGTTGGAAATTCGCAGCTTGCTCGTCCCCCTCACCTTCTTTCTGGCGGTCAGCTTGGCCTCCGTGGGACACGCCCAGACGGCCAACAAGCGGCTGATTCTCAAAGACGGCACCTACCAGATCGCTACGCAATACAAGGTGGTGGGCGACCGGGTGCGCTACTTCAGCGCTGAGCGCGCGGAATGGGAAGAGATACCGGCGGCCCTGGTGGACTGGGCGGCAACCGAGAAATGGGCCCGCGACCACGTGCCCGGAGCGGTTCCCGGAGCGGTTCCTGGACCAGTTCCTTCCCCTGGCGCCTCGCCGGCAAACCCTGAAGCCGCGGCCATCGACAAAGAGGAGCAGCAGGAGCGGGCGGAGCAGAACGCCCGCACGCCCGAGGTTAGTCCCCGGCTGCGCCTCCCGGATGAGCAAGGCGTATGGGCGCTCGATACCTTCCGCGACCAGCCAGAACTGGTTGCGCTGGTGCAGAATACCGGCAACGTGAATCAGCAAACGGGACACAATGTGCTGCGCGGCATGCTCAATCCTATGGGCGGGATGAAGAAGCCCATTGAGCTTCCCGGCGCCTACTCCAAAGTGCGGCTGCACATAAGCCAACCGGTAATCTACGTGAGCCTGAGCACAGAAGACGCCGCCCCGGCCGAGCCGGAGCCGGGATCCGTCACCGTCGACACCCACGGAGCCGACGCAGCCAAGCAGAAGGATTCCTATAGCTCCCCGGCCAGCCAGTACGCCATCGTTCGCGTCTTCGACAATCTGCGCCGCGACTACCGGGTTGTGAGCGCGGTCAAGATCGGCATGACCGGAACCCCATCCCAGACCGAGGACATCATCCCCACCACGGCCCAGATCCTTCCCGGCAAGCGCTGGATGAAGCTGACCCCTCGCGCACCCTTGACCATTGGCGATTATGCGCTCATGGAAATTCTCGCGCCCGGACAAGTAAACGTCTCAGTCTGGGATTTCCGCATCGATCCCCAGGCAGCGGATAACAAAGACGCCATCATCCCGCTAGAACGCTCCTCCCGATAGCCGGACGAGGGAATTTAGGGATCCAAACCCCGCCATCGATCCCGGGTGCGCCAGATGTGGGAAACCACAAACCTCCGCGGCGGGAAACCCCTACCGCAGCACCTTATCCAAATACTCCTCCACTTTCTCCGCCCAAAGCTTGCCATGCTGCTTGAGACCTTCATCGTTGAAATGGACACCCCGGCCGTGGTTCTGCCGGTACTCCGCGGTTAAAGCGTCGGTGTCCGGTCCGGGAAGCGCGATGCCGCTTTGCCACAGACTCCGCTGTGCCTCGCGAATGGAAGGAGAGGAGGGATCCTGAGGATTGTGATATGTCGCCTCGGCGACAAACCAGGGAAACCTCCACCCCGCCTGCCTTTGCGAGCTGCGGATAATGTGCGCCAGCATGGTTCGATATTGCGTGGGCGAAATCCCATGTCCTGCCGGCTGGTCCGCATCCGACTCGCCCTGGTGCCATAGCACCGCGCGAAAGCCGTGTTTTCCCAGTTCCCGGATGCGGGTCGTCATTCCGTTGAACAATGTCCCATCGCTTATCAGGTCCCCGGCCGCATCGCGGGTGACATACTTCGGCATGGTGGGCATAACAAAGACAGGCTCCCCCGTGGGCAGCCACTGCCGCACGCTGGTCGAGCCGCGCCCCACGTCCGCGCATCCAATGGGCACGTGGTATCTGCGATATAGCGCATCTCCAAACGACGGGATAAAGCTGCCCTTCTTGCTGTTGTCCTGGACGCCTGGTTGAGGATCGTTGGCCACCCGCCACCGGGTTCCATCAAAATCTGTAACCATGCCGGTGACCGTGAGCTGCCGGACCTCGCCGTAGTTGGTGGCATTGGATTGGCCGGCGATTACGAACACCTCCCCGACACCTACGTGGGGCACAGTGATTTCCGCTACTTGCGCGCGGCCGCCGATCAGCCGCACTTCAACCTGATAGAAGCCGCCGGCAGTTGCCGGCAAACGGCCACGAAAATCGCCCGAGCTCCTATCGAGAGAAAGCCGTTTCCATTTGCCGGTGACTCGCGCCTCCGCCCGGTCAGCCTCAACATGCGCCTGACCACGAACCAGGATCGTGCCCTCTAAACGCGTTCGCCGCTGAAAGACCTGATAATCCAATGGCGAACTCAGCGTGATCGCCTGCGCCCCCGCCGCAACGGCACAGAGAAGCCAGGCGCAGAGAGAAAGAGCAGCAAGCGCGATCCTGAACGACAAAAAAATAGCCCTCGATGAATACGTCAGCAGCGCAACCAAACCGGGTGCCCCAGGTTCGCGAATCTAACCTGGGTCTTTTTGCCTATGCATCAGAAAACAGCCGGAGACCACAGATCTTCACCCCATCTCATTGTCCGCTAAAAGGTCAACCGCAGACCAAGCTGCGTCTGCCGCATACCGCTCGCGGTGCGGATGGTGCCCACTGTCGAGGGGTTGCTCAGCGATGAACTTGGATTGGACAAGCTCACCATGTTGAAGAGATTGGTAAACTCTCCGCGCAGTTGCAGGGTGTAATGTTCACGGAAAGTGAAGTCGCGGAAGAGAGCGGCGTCCACATCTTTGTAGCCGGGGCCCTCCAGAAGATTGCGCGCCGCGTTGCCCTCAGTCCCTGTGGCTGGGGTGGCAAACGCCGCTGGATTAAACCATTCCGCCTCAACTGCGCTGCGCGAGCGATGTGAATTGAGCACGGGATTGCCGACGATGTTAGGACGGTCGTTGTTCACGCCATCGAGATTCACGTCCGTGCCGGTGGTAACGGTGAACGGCGCTCCGCTATGTAGCTGGATAATAGGAGAAATCTGCCAGCCATTCAGCGCCGTCCTGGCAAAGGCATTTCCGTGGTAGTAGTCGAGCAGCCAAACGAAAGAAGCCACAAAGGAGTTGCGGACATCATTGTTTGCCAGGCCGCGCTCCAGATACATCTTGTGCGGGTTCACGACCGAGCCGGTGTCGGTGATCATGTCCGCGCTCTCCCAGTTCTTCGCCCAGAGATAGAAGCCCCGCAGGCTGAGGTTGTGGCTGGTGCGCTTGGTCACATCGATCTGCAGCGCGTTATAAGACGCGGTTTGGTTGGAGGCGAGAATGCTGAGACCCTGGAAGGTTCCGGGCATCAGCGGGCGGCGGCTGTCTACATTGGCGGAGGTTGCGCCAGGACCATAGACGGGATAGTTGCCGTCGGTCCCGAAAGGCAGATGCCGCGCATAAGAGCCGACATAACCAACCGAGGTCGCCAGGGTGGAGGTCCATTGCTGTTGCACCGCCAAATTCGCCTCATACGATGAGGTCCAGTCGAAGGTTGGATCCGTGCGGTTGACGGGGAATGGATAAGTGAAGCGCGGCGTGCCCCCGGGCGTGAAGGTATATGGAAACGGCGATCCTCCGGGAACATTCCCATAAGGATTCGTGACTGACTGGATGTTGTTGAAGGTTTGACGCAGGGTGAATGGCTCGCCTGCCGCCCCCCACTCATTGCCGGAAATGCTTCCCCAAAACCAGCCTGCCCCTCCGCGGATAGAAGTCTTGCCATTGCCAAACGGATCCCAGGCAAAACCGGCGCGCGGAGAAAAATGGTTCCAGCGCACCGGAATAATGCCGCGCGGTACGCCTTTGTCTCCCGGAACCAGCAGACCAACAGGCGCGGTGGGGATCTTGGTGGATTGTTGGCCAACATTGAAGGTTTCCACCTTGTTATCGGTATCCACCGGAGGCGTCTGGACGTCCCAGCGCAGGCCTAGATTCAGAGTCAGATTGGGACGGATGCGATAGTCGTCAAGCACAAACAAGCCACCATACCAGCTATTCATGCGTTGCGTGTTGGGCGCGTCCTGCTCCATCGTATTCGGCAGGCCGAGAATAAAGTCCGAGAGCGCATTACCGCTGCGTGCCGAGTTGGAAGAGTCTGAAGGAGAAGACCCCGAAGTTGTCGAGAAGAGACTCCTGGACATCCTTATCGAGTGCCAGATCGCCTCCGAAGCGAATGGAGTGAGGGCCGCGCGTCCAAAGAACTGTATCGCGCATTTCGTAGTAGTTCGAGCCTGCCCGCGGCCCGGAGATGCCTTGACCCGCGCTGAAATAGCCTGTAACCCCAATGCTGGGCAGCGACGGCGTTCCCTGAACTTGAAATGCGGAGCCATACTCTCCAATGCTATTGGCGGGGGTATTGATGCGGCCGCCGATATTTCGCGTGTAACTGATCCAGCCTTGATTCACCCAATTTGGGTTGAAGGTAAAAGTATCGCTGAGATTCGCATTCCACTGGCGCCAGATGTAATTTTGCTTTGACCAGGTGAGATTGCCCCCCGAGTTGACCGCATTGATGCCGGATGTTTCAAAAACCTCGCCTGTAAAGCGGTTTCTCTGGGAGAAGTTATGGTCTACCTTGAGCAGAAACTCATTAGTGTTATAGGGCGACGTAACGTATCCCTGGAAGAAATTCCCCGGCGCGTTAGGCAGCGGAATCGCGGGGAGCTTGCCGCCCACGTTGACCAGGTTTTGCACCGTCGGATCGAGCATGCTCTTTGAGATCACATTGCCCGCGAATGGCTTCCGCGTCACCGGATTGCAAACGATAAAATCGCCCGCCGCTTTATCCGCAGCCGAGAGAGATTGAGTGCAGGACTTGATCGCGCCGCTGGTCGTAGGAAGATTCGCGCTGAAGTCGCCGCCCCGTTGTGCAGTGGTGGGAACGACGGCCGAGTTTAGAAACGTGGTTGTGATCTGGCGCAGCCCGCCGTAGCTAAAGAAGAAGAAGGTCTTGTCCTTCTTTACCGGACCTCCAAGCGTGCCCCCAAATTGATTGCGATGCAGCGGACTCGGCGCCGTCGAGTTGTAGGCGTTCGCGTTCAATGCCGTCTCCCGCCAGAATTCAAACAGCGAGCCGTGCAGGGCATTCGTGCCCGATTTGGTGATGACATTGATCACGCCGTTGGGAAAGCGCCCATACTCCGCGCTGTAATTGTTCGTCTGCACCTGGAATTGGTCGACCGCGTCGGGGTTGGGCTGAGTGTTGCCGGTATTGCGCAGGCCGGTCATATTCGTGCCGCCGTCAAGATAGTAGCTGGCCGAGCCGGCGTTTCCATGTTGCGTCCCGCCGTTGATCAACACCTGCTGCTGCGGATACCCCAGAGTGAATCCATTGGTATTTGTCTGTACCCCGGGGACCAGCACCAGCAGATCGTAAACGTTACGCCCGACGATAGGCAGGTTCTCGATTTCAGTGTTTTGTACGCTCGTGCTCACTTCCGAGGTGGTAGTGTTCACCAGCGGCACACCGGCATTGACCGTCACCGTCTGGTTGGAACTGCCGACCGCAAGCTGGGCGTTGGCGGTGACGGATTCTCCCAGGCCAAGCACGACGCCGTTGCGGGCAAAGCTCTGGAAGCCCGGCGCCGAGACCGTTACCGTATAAGAGCCCACCGGCAACAGATTGATGCGATACTCGCCCTGTGCGTTGGACTCTGCCGTCAGTGACACGCCGGTAGCCTCATTGGTGGCAACCACGTGTGCATTGGGTACGGCTCTGCCCGCGGGATCGGTGATCAGCCCGGAGAGCGTTGCCGTTACCTGCTGAGCGGTGGCGGCCATAGTGAAGCAAAGACATAGCAGGCCCAAAGCAGCCCAACCGAGCGAGTTACGTTTACGTTCCATTGCAATGTTCTCCTCGAAAACAGGGATCAGGGGTCAGAGATCAGGGCTCAGAACAGCCGCCCGCCTGTGCTTTTCTTTCTGTCATGACAAACCACGCCATTCACCGCCTCGTGTATTTCGAAATAGCGAGTATGCCGGAGAGGCCAGAAGCAGATTCCCTGCGGGAATGACAGGAAGAAAGGCAACTCCGAATACAGAAGTCCGGAGCGTCGCAAATCTCCCCTTTTTGTCATCTCGACAGAGCGAAGCGAAGTGGAGAGATCTGCGGTTGCTGTTTCTCCCCATCCTTCGCTAATCCCAGGCCAAGTCGCATTTCTTCATGCGTTCATGCTTGTCCAGCGCCGATTTGCTTTATTTCATTCGCAACTACACCCCCCTTTGTCATCTCGACCGGAGCGCAGCGGAGTGGAGAGATCTGCGGTTGCTGTTTCTCCCCATCCTTCGCTAATCCCAGGCCAAGTCGCATTTCTTCGTGCGTTCATGCCTGTCCAGCGCCGATTTCGAGATAACAAAGTTAAGTGCAATTGCCAACCTAAAACGTAACTTTGATAGCCCCCTGTAATGTGCGGCTCGAATTGCCAAATGCGTTCGTAGTAATCTGCCCGAAGCTCGCGGGCGTGGTGACAGTCGAGCCCGGAGTGCCAAAGACCGGATGATTGAGCGCATTGAACGCTTCGAACTGGAGATTCACCGCCAGGCTTTCCTTGATGGGAAATATGCGGTGAACCGACGTGTCCAGATTCCAGTAGTTTTGGTCCTGCATGAAGTTGCGTCCGGAGACGCCCAGAGTGCCCACCGCCGGAGCCTCAAAGGCGCAGGGATTGAACCACTGGGAGCGCGTGCGGGTTGGACCGCCCGGCGGCGCGCATGAGGGATTCGCCGCCACAGGCCCGCTCTTATAGGGGTCGCCCACCAGGTTTGCTCTTTCGTAGGTGCCTGCGCTTCCGGTATTGGCAATGTCTCCCGCCGCCAGCACGTTGAAGTTCTGCCCTGACCGGCCGGTGACGATCCCGTTCAATTGCCAATTGCCGATGACATAGTCGACCCAGCGCTTTCCCGTCTGGAAAGCCTTGCCCGTGCCGATGGGAAGCTGATACACGGCGCTGGCGACAAACATCTGCGGGATGTTAAAGCCGGCCGGCCCGCGGCTGCCCTTGGGGTTATACGGATCTTCCGGAACGCCGCCTTCCACCCCGAAGAATCCGTCTCCTCCTTCGTCCAGAGTCTTGCTCCAGGTGTAGGAGATCAGATACTCGAGGCCCTTCGCCGTTCTCGCCCGTAGCGATGCCTGCAATGCGTTGTAGGAAGCGCTCGCTCCATTGTGGTCCCAGGATTTTTCAGGAACCGTGTAGGGATAGGGCTGGCCGGTGTTGCTGCCCCGGGCCGCGAAGGAAGCGGCAACTGCGGGCGTTCCGGTATTGTAGTAGCCGCCGACATCCATGCGGTGCGACGCGGAACCGACATAGTTCAGCGACAGGACGGTGCTGCCGCCGAGCTGCTGCTCAATGCCTGCGTTGTATTGCTCGGAGTAGGGGTTCTTCCACTCCGGGTCCACCATGTAGTTGACGTTGGACGACCCGAATGGAGTCGCGGCCGGCAGATTGCCGCCATTCGAGGCGAAGGGATTTTGCGCCGACGTATACACCGTACCCGGCGTGTTGGTGTTGTTGATTTGCAGCGTGCCCGTGTCGGGCCATGATCCCTGGTAGTTCTGCGTCATCTGAATAATGGCCGCCCAATTGTCATAGGCGATGCCGAAGCCGGCGCGGACAGACAAGCCGCTATTGACCCGGTAGGCCACGCCGAAGCGCGGACCGAAGTTGTCTTTGCTGCCGTGCAGAATCTTCCCGCCCGATGCCACCACCACATGCGCCGGCAGAGTTGCGCTGGGCAGGCAGGGCGCATGGCCGCGCACGCTGCACAGCGGAGGCAATTGCTGCAGGATATAGTTGCCGGTGTGGAAGTCGAAATCGCCGGTCTCGATACTGCCCTGCAGTCCCACCGAAGCCTGCGTGCCATACGCCGGGATCACGCCGCGGTCATAACGGAGGCCGTAATTCAACGTCAGGCGCGGAGTCACCTTCCAACTGTCCTGCAGATAGGCGCTGCCGATGCCGCCGGGACGCTCGGTGAGAAGAACGTTCCGCTTGTTCTCCGAATTGGGATAGTCGAGCAGGAAATCGGCCAGGCCGAAGCCCGACTGCGCGCTGATTTGAGACTTGGTCAAGCCGGCGGGCGAGTTTGGGTTCCCGGAAAAGTTCGAAGTGGATGAGCCGGAGAAAGTAACCGACCCTTGCCGCAACTCCGCCGTATAGTTGACTTCATCCCAGCCCCCGCCCATCTGGATCTGGTGATTGCCGATCGTCTTCATAAAGCTGCCCGACCATCCATGAATGCTCGACAGGTTTTTGGTTGGACTGTTGGCTTCGCCTCCAGTAAAGCCCCCGGTTACGCCTTGCGATACCAGGACCGCGGCCCCTCCCACAAAGGAGTCGCACATATCCGTGGAGCATCCGTAGAGCTGCCAGAGATTGTGGTTCTTGAACTGGGTGAGCACGTCGTCTTCAACATGGGTTCGCGCATACTGCACCTGCATGCTGGTGGTCGCGTTGAATATATGCGTCCAGCTCACCCCATACTGCTGCGCGGGCAACTGTGTGCTGGTGAATAACGTCGGCAGCGTGCTGGGAGCGGTCTGATCGTACTCAAAGCCGGAATAGCGGAAGAAGATGAAGTCCTTGGAGCCGATGTGCTGGTCAATCCTGCCTATGTAGTTATAAGTCGACTGGCGGGTCGGATCGTTGATGATTCCGTTGTATTGGGTGGGAGCTACTCCAGGAATCACAATCGGCGGCGTGGTGAAGACGGCTTTAACGAAGGCCAGCGAGTAAGGGTTCAGCTCCGAGACCGGAATCTGGTTGCCCAGATAGGCCGGGCGCCGCGGCGTTGCCGCATTGTTGGCGATGGTTGGGTCATACAGCTGGCAGGGATAGGATTGGGCCGCCGTCGCTCCGGCAACGCAGCTTCCCCCTTTGTTTACGCCCGTTTGCGCGCTGCTGAAGTCGAGGTAACGAAGATCCTGCCCTCCGCCATAGGTGCTTTCCCCCAGTTGGGCCGCGGTGGGTTCCAGATAATATGGCTGTTGGCTGCCCGATACTTGCCCTGCCTTGGAGTAGCGCGTGGCCTCAACGCCCACCTCGAAGAAGGTCTTGTTAATGCCGTTGTAGAGCCAGGGAATGCGCACCGGGCCGCCCGCCTGGCCGCCGAAGGTATTCAAATGGTAGGAAGGCGGCGCGGAGAAGAATGGCCGGGCATCGAAGCTGTTGCTGCGCACAAACTCCCAGCCGGAGCCATGATAAGAATTTGTGCCCGACTTGGTTGCTATATTGACTACGCCGCCTGTCACCCCGCCGTACTCGGAGTCGTTGTGGGAGTTGATTTTGAACTCCTGGATGGTATCGATGATGGGCGGTATAGCGTAGCTGTTGTACCAGGCATTGTTATCGTTCATGCCGTCGATCAGATACATCGTGGACCGGTTGCCCGCGCCGTTAATGGATGGGAAGGAGTAGTTCGTAGTCGAAGAAGCGACCACGTCGGTGTTGCTTGCGCTGTTGTTCTGGCCGGTGCTGATGGGCGTCACCCCGGGAGTCAACTGCAGCAGTTGGGTGAAGTTGCGTCCATCCAGGGGCAGATCGCTCACCGCTTTTTCGCCGATCACCGTGCCCAGTTGGGCGGTGGAGCTTTCCACCTGGGTGCCGGTGGCCTCGACCGTGACCGATTGCTTCACGTCGCCGACCTTGAGCGACGCGTTGACGGTAACCGCCTGGGCTACCGGAACCTCGAAGGCCGAGATAGTTTCAACCTGGAAGTTAGCTGCGGCAAAAGTCAGGGTGTACCGCGCCGGCGGCACGTCGGAGAAGAAGTAGTTGCCGGCGCCGTTGGACACTGTCGTGCGCTCGACGTTAGTGTCCGCGTTCCTTAAGGTGACCTTCGCTCCGGCGACCACCGCTCCGCTGGAATCGGTAACCACTCCGTTGACCGCCGAGGAGGAGCTTTGACCCTTAGCCCCCGGCGGGAAAGCAATCAGGGATCCGGCGAGCATTGTGATCAAAACCGGTAGAGCTGCGCCATGCCTCCGCAATGCCTCAAAAATATTCATGACTATGCCTCCAAGGATTGACTTCAGCTTCTGGGTAAATTCAATTTGGACTTATATGAAACAAAATGCCAGGCCACGGAGAGATTTATCCCAAAACGGACCATATCCTGTCAATTGGAATCACAACAAATCATCAAAATCAGGCGTGAATGTACCGCATAGAGGAACATTTTGAAAATATGGCGTGGTAGGGGTTCTCAGTGGCCCAATTCCATGGCGCGATGAGAAGATGAGAAGCAGTCGCATGCACGAACACACCACATGAGCGGCATCCTCACCGCAAGGCGCTTGCTTGAGCGCGACAGGATCGTCGAGTACCCAGTTGTAACCATCGAAGATGGCGTCATCACCGCTATTCGCAGCCGGGAAGCCGCGGATCTACCTGCGCCGGTGGCGGGACTGGCCATGTATGACTTTCCCGATGCCATGCTGGTTCCCGCTTACATTGACATCCACATTCATGGAGCTGCCGGGCACGACGTGATGGAGGGAACGCCGCAGGCTCTGCGCACTATTGGAGTCTTCCTCGCCAGGCGCGGCATCGGGGCGTTTTTTCCTACTACGGTCACCTCCTCCATTGACGAAACCTTGCGGGCGCTGGAAGCTCTGGCCAACCGGATTGAAGGCGAGCCGCCTTCTGATGCGGCCGTGCCGCTGGGCATTCATCTCGAAGGTCCGTTTCTCTCCCATAAAAAGCGCGGCGTCCATCCCACCGCCTTCCTGCAGCCTCCATCGATCCCGCTCTTCGAGCGCTTTTGGGCCGCGGCCCGGGGGCATATCCGGCTGATGACGATTGCTCCCGAGCTCGAAGAGGCCCCGGAGCTGATCGGGCACGCGGCCGCGCTGGGCGTAAGGTGCAGCCTGGGGCATAGCGATGCCAGCTCCGCGCAAGCGGAGGCGGGCTTTCGCGCCGGCGCCCGCTCGGCCACCCATACCTTCAATGCCATGCGGGCTCTCGGTCACCGCGACCCTGGACTCGCAGCCTATGTGCTGGACAATGACGATCTATACGCCGACATCATCTGCGACGGCATCCACGTGGACCCGCTCATGATCCGTCTCTTTTTCAAGGCCAAGGGAGCTGCTCGGGCCATTTTGATCACCGATAGCATCAGCGCGGCCGGCATGCCCGAAGGAAGATATAAGCTGGGCACTCTGGAGGTGGAGGTCGAGAACGGGCGCTGCACCCTGGCCAGGCCCCCGGCGGGAGTGTTGGCCGGCAGTGTTCTGACTCTGGATCTGGCGGTGCGCAATTTCGCCCGCTTCACCGATGCAGGATTACCTGAGAGCGTAGGGTTAGCGACCCGCAATCCAGCCCGCCTCGTTGGCCTGGAAGACGGCTGGGGTACTCTCGAAGAAGGCCGCCAAGCCGATATCGCAGTGCTCTCCCCCTCAGGCGAAATCCTGCAAACCTTCCGCGCCGGCCATCCCATCCTGGATTGACAGCCGCAGTTTTGCCGGTTGGTGGAGGGGTTTGGATCCTTAAATCCCGAAGGGTACGGCATTCAGGCCGTACTTCACTGGTTGAAAAGTAGTTCGGCTTTAGCTGCTGAGGGACCACGAAAATCAGTTGTTAAGTTTGCGCCAATTTTGTGGGCGGAACCCACGGTTACAGTATCTGGTCTTCCGTCTTTGCTTTTCTTTCTGTCATTCCCGCAGGGAATCTGCTTCTGGTCTTTGCCGGGTGCCCCAGGTCCCGATTCTGGGACCTGGGATTCCACAACTCTCGAAAAGACCGCATGCAGCTGTCCGTTCCTTCCAGCACAATCAAGCCACACTGGCGCTTGCCGTCCATCCCAAAGCGTCGGCCACCTGGCTGGCCAGCTTGAGCGGATCAAAGGGCTTGGTCAGAATTCCCTCGACCGGCAGGGTGGAAAGAGACTTTCTTTCCCCCGGGCGCGCCCGTGCTGTCAGCAGCACCACAGGAATATGTGCCGTCGAGCGGCCCGTCTTGAGCTTTTGCAAAATCGCCGGGCCATCCATCGCCGGCATCATCACATCCAGCAAGATCGCATCCGGTTGGTTCAACTGGGCCGATTCAATTCCTTGTATCCCGCAATAGGCCTCCAGCACGTTCCAGCCAGCCACAGTCTGCAGGCTCAGGGCAGTTACTTCGCGCGCATCGTCATCGTCATCGACTATCAGAATGGTTGGCTTCATAACGAATCCTCCAAGTTCCCGAATGAACCCAGCAGAAAACTCCTGCATCTGTGAATTTTTTGCTTGCTGGTGGGAATAAACTACCGCATCGAGGACCGCGGTATTGCTACAACTTGTAAGTCATTACTGTGGATCACGCTCGGTCATTGTTACCAAAGGAATCGAATTTTACTCTGTAACTGAGAACAGGGACCGCCCCAGATCCAGATTTTAGCGCCTGGATTTGTCCCCGTACGGGAACAAGCCGCACCATGGTAACTATGAAAATGTCCTATATGGTGCGAATGCCGCGAAAGTTGCATGGACTAGATCGACTGGAGCGATCGGGCGGCCCTAGGCGGCTTCAAGGCTGGATTCGCGGTCCGCTTGGACCGGTTTGGCTCGTACCGTGCTCAAACTGCCTCCCAGGATCTGCGACACGTTCAGCAGCGATCTGCTCCCGCATACCGGGCACGTGTCGTTATACGAGACAGTGATCCGTTCGCAATCGACGCATAGCACGGCGCAGGAAACCGGCAGACTGGGCGCAAACGCTTCGCCGGCGGCTTCACCCAGATGAACTGAATTGATGATGCTCATGGCTCTCTATCTCCTATCGGCACATCATCCATGAATGTTTAGATGACTCACCAGCGCCCAGCCGTTGTTCGAACCGGGAACAGGCCGCGGTTTTTTTCCACAGCCTCGCAGCTTAAACAGAGTGCAAATCGAGAAACCAAGGCCCACTGGCGCGAATCTTACCTCTTATGGCAAACGAAAATGCGAAGGCTAGCGGAACAATAACCATCGGCGGCGACCTCACCGTCTATCGCCTGGGGTTCGGCGCAATGCGGCTTACCGGCGAAGGGATTTGGGGTGAGCCGAAGGACGTGGACGAAGCGCGCAGAGTGCTGCGCCGTGCTGTCGAGCTGGGCGTCAATTTTATCGATACCGCCGACGCCTATGGGCCGGAAGTAAGCGAGCTGCTGATCGCCGAATCGCTTTATCCCTATCCCAAGGACCTGGTTATCGCGACCAAGGGCGGGTTTACCCGCTCCGGGCCTAACGTGTGGGTGGCGGTCGGCCGCCCGGAGTACCTGAAGCAATGCGTGGAGATGAGTCTCCGCCGCCTCAAGCTCGAGCGCATCGACCTCTACCAGTTGCACCGCATCGATCCTAAGGTTCCGGTCGAGGAGAGTCTTGGCGCTCTTAAGGACCTGCAGAAAGCAGGGAAGATCCGCCATATCGGATTATCGGAAGTGTCGCCGCAGGAGATCGCTCAGGCGCAAAAAACGGTTCCCATCGTGAGCGTGCAGAACCAATACAATATCTCCGACCGCCGCCACGAAGACGTGCTCAAATACTCTGAAAAGCACAAGTTCGCGTTCATACCCTGGTTTCCCATCGCGGCCGGCAAGCTGGTGCGCCCCGGCGGACCCTTCGATCGAACCGCCAAGCAACATCACGCCACACCCGCACAACTGGCGGTGGCTTGGCTGCTCCATCACTCGCCGGCGATGCTTCCCATTCCCGGCACCTCCTCGGTCAAGCACCTGGAGGAAAATATCGCCGCCGCCAACATTAAGCTCTCCGCGGCGGAGTGGAAGGCCATCGAAGCCGACTCAGAAAAACTGCAAGCCGCCAGCTAAGTTGTTTTGAAGCTCTTCCTTTTAACAAATCCTGGGTGCCCCATATCTGGCGCGCTGTTTGCGCCAGATGTGGGAAACCACAAATCTGCTCTTACCAGCCCACTCCTGGGAGAATGCTTTACTTTGTATCGCCTGGAGCCGCCGGAGCCGGATGGAACTTACGAACATACTCCACTAGCGCATGAATCTGCGCGCTATCCATGCGAGTTCCAAACGGGGGCATATTGTTCTTGCCCTCGGTGATAATTTTCGCCATCGCGGCGGGGGTTAAATCCTGAACCGCTTTGGAGCGCAGATCGGGCGCTCCCATCTGCTTGCCCAAGGTCGTTCCCGAGCCGTCCGGACCGTGGCACATCGCACAGTTGGTCTTGAACGCAGTCTCAGCCGGACTGGCTGCGGCCGGAGTTTGAGAATACGCGATAGGGCCGGATAGCAGAGCGAAGCCGATAAGAGCCGCCATGGTAGAGCTGTGAGAGGCCATTTTTCCTGATTCCTTTCAATCAAAAAGATGCCGGATGCTCCGAATCAGACGCCTGGAACCGGAGGGCATCCTGGGAATTCGGCTAAGTAAGTGTTCCCCATGTACCCCAGGTATTGGATTCCGATCTTGCTGGTAAAGAATCCGTCCGCGGTAAGGTTGCGCAGAAAGGAGAAGAACTCCACTCCCTGGCTCAGGCTGGGATCTTCCGCGATATTTTTGCGATACGCGATTCGATCCAGCATTTCGTTCCGCTGCTGCGCGGTGCAACCCAAATACCCGCTGCCATAGCGGTCGGTGCAGGTGGCATCGAGCCACATCAACCCCCCACCCAGCTTCAATTGATAGTCATGGTTCTCGCTGGTAAGCAGATCGATGAACTCCGGGGCTCCGGCCTCGATGGCGCCGCCCGAATCCGAGTCCGCCGGGAAAATCGATTCGCAGAGCGCCTGCAAAGTCTTGTATTGCGGCGGAGGAAAGAACTTGGGCGTGTAGCCGCTGGCCCCGGCCTTCTCGGCCGCGATCGCCTGGTGAGCATACTCCGCAGCCTCCAGCGGGATCACCCGCAAGACCGAGCTCCGCCGCCGCCCCCATGCCCAGGGACTTCAATACATTGCGCCGGGATACCAGTGTCATAAAAAACTCCCTCTAATACCGTTCTAGCTCTACCTTGTCATCTCGACCGGAGCGAAGCGCAGTGGAGAGATCTGCGGTTTCCCACAAGATGGCCACAAATCCTGGGTGCCCCAGGTCCCGACTCTGGGACCTGGGATTCCACAAACAAGGTCCGCGGTTACACACGCAAACCGCAGATCTCTCCACTGCGCTTCGCTCCGGTCGAGATGACAAAGTAGGTGTCGTTGCCAACCCGTGTCTTTGCCTTTCTTTCTGTCATTCCCGAAGGGATTCTGCTTCTGCCCAACTCTCCTAAATCTCCCCTTTGCGCGCCTGATCCATCAAATGCTCCGACGCTCTCCAGGACAAAGCCATAATGCTGAGCGTCGGATTCTTGTCCGAATTGGATACAAAGCAAGCTCCGTCCGTGACAAACAGGTTCTTCACATCATGAGCCTGGCAATACTTATTGAGCACCGAGGTCTTCGGATCGTCCCCCATCCTTGTCGTGCCCAGCTCGTGGATGATCTCGCCGCCCTCGGAAATGCCATAAGGAGAGCCGGGTCTGGGCGGGATCTTTGGGCTGCTCAGCAACTTTCCTCCCGGAGGCTCGGGCGCGGCGCCGCTCAAGAAGGTTCCGCCCGCATCCTCCACAATCGCCCGGAATGTTTCCTGCATGTCTTTCGCCATCTTGATCTCGTTGTCGCTCCAGGCAAAGTGGAAGCGCAGCACCGGAATACCCCAGCGATCGACCACATTGGGGTCGATCTCGCAGTACGTATCGGCATTGGGGATCATCTCGCCCCGTCCGGCAAAGTGGATAAACGCGCCATAGGAGCTGCGGCACTTTTGCTTGAGCGACGCGCCATAGCCTTCGTGTTGCTGGCAAATTCCATCGAACTCGCCTACTGTTGGCAAGGTCCTTCCGCCGCCGAACTCGATGTGATAACCGCGCGGAAACTCGTTCTTGCGATCAAACTTCCACCACGGCATGTACATGTGCATTCCGCCCACCCCATCATGATTGTGCGGCGGCACCTCTTCCAATTGCGGGAAGTATCCCGATGCGCTGCTACCCACCGAATCGGTGAGATAGCGGCCCACCACCCCGGAGGAATTGGCCAATCCATCGGGAAAGACGGTAGAGCGCGAATTCAGCAAGAGGCGCGCGGACTCGCATGCGCTGGCCGCCACCACAAAGGCCTTCGCCCGGACACGCACTTCCGTGCTCGTGCTCTTGTCTATATAGGAGACCGCTTCCGCTCGCCCATCCTTGCCCAACACGATCTCCCTGGCCATTGCATTGGGAATCAGGGTAAAGCGGCCGGTGGCCTGAGCCGGCGGAATCATCACCTGGCTGGAGCTGAAATTCGAGGCGCTGACGCACCCCCGGCCGCATTGCGCGCAGTAATGGCACGCCGGGCGCCCGTTCAGCGGCTTGGTCAGAATGGCCATGCGTGACGAGATACAAAGGATATTCAGATGGTCGCAGGCCTTCTTGACCAGCGTCTCGGTGCAGCGCGGCCTCGGCGGGGGTAGAAAAATACCGTCCGGCGCGCTGGCTATATTTTCCTTCGAGCCAAAGACCCCGACGAACGACTCAACCTTGTCGTAGTAGGGTGCCAGCTCTTCGTAGGTGATCGGCCAATCGTCGCCCATTCCGTCTTTGGAGCGGGCCTTGAAATCCTGCGGGGCGATGCGCAGCGCAATCCGTCCCCAATGGTTGGTGCGGCCGCCTTCGATGCGCGACCGGAACCAGCGGAACTTTGAGCCGGGAGCCGTGGTATACGGCTCGCCGTCAATCTCCCAAAAACCGTTCGGCGCCATGAACTCGCTATTCAACCCGTGGAGCGCCCTGCCTCCAACATCCGCTCCCCGGTGGGGCAGTTGATAGGGCCACACATGCTCCTTGAAATCCTTTTCAGGATGGAGCACCGGTCCCGCTTCCAGCATGACCACATTCAGGCCGCCTGCGGTGAGCACCTTGGCGGCCGTCCCGCCTCCCGCGCCCGATCCAATGATGCAGACGTCGTACACCTTGGGTGAGCGAATCACTTGCGCCATCAATACCCTCCGGCGACTCGGAACGAAGCAAGCGCCGGATGTCTTTGGCGGAGAGTGCAACAAATCCCGGGTGCCCCATATCTGGCGCGCTTTTTGCGCCAGATGTGGGAAACCATGAATCTCGATGCACGCCGTTGTGGTCTCCGGCCATTGCTGCACAAGGACGGGGCACCCCATTGAGCGGCGATTCTTCTAGTTTGAATCACATAGTTCATCGTAATTCAATTTGAAAACTTCGGTCAGCCGGTCGCGCCTCCCTTGCGAAAACGATTCGCTCGCTCGAATTCCTCGCGCAGCTCGGGCGTCTTGAGGTTCTCGCGAAGCTGCGCCAGTCTCTGCTCAAGCGAGAGCAACGCTTCGGAGATCTCCTTTGTGTTGGTATGCGCGACATCCCGCCACATGGAGTAGGGACTGGCTCCCAGGCGCGTCATCTCCCGCAAAGCGCGTCCGCCAACGGCGCCCAGGTCGGGCGATCCGCCAAAGCGGTCTTCGAGCAAGGCGCTCAGCGCGGTCGCCACCATCTGCGGCAAATGGCTTACCCAGGCGCAGACCTCGTCGTGCCTCGCCGCCTCCATCTGCATGGTCCGGCATCCGAAGCTCTCCACCCATCGGCGCCACTCGGCGGAGAGCGGATGCTCGGGAAACCCGGTAAAAAGCCACACCGCTTTCGAGAAGAGCGCCGCCTCCGCGTGCGCCGCCCCACTGACTTCCTTGCCGGCCATGGGATGTCCGGGAAGAAAGCCGGCCTGGCCCGGACCGGCAAAGAGCGTCCGCGCCCGTTCCGCGATCGCCTGCTTCACGCTGCCCACATCGGTCACCAACTGATGCGGCGAAAGCAGCGGCGAGAGCCGTTCCATCCAGTCCAGAATACTCAGCACCGGCCCGCTCAGCAGCACCAGGTCGCTGTCCGTGGCCGCCTCCAACGGGTCGCCCGCCGCGGCGTCGATAGCGCCCTTGGAGAGCGCGATTCGTAACTGTTCCGGATCGCGATCCCAGCCCGTTATCTCGCCCTCAAATCGGCTGGCGCGCAGCGCGAGTCCCACGGATGCGCCAATCAGGCCGGTGCCCACGATGGTGATGCGATGGAGACGGTCAGAGCGGCTGATAGTAGCGCTCCTCCGGCGCGGCGCAGGAGAGGCAGAGTCTCCGGCCATCGCGGACCAGGAACCGGTCATAGTTGATCCCCTCCCCGCATTGGCTGCAGGCCACGCGCTCGCCTTTATATCCAGGAAACTCTTTCGCCGCCAAGGTGACCCGCACCCATTGCTCCTCGAACAGCTCATGATCGCTGAGCCCGCGATAGGCGGCCATCTGCTGCTGGTTCTTGTTTTCGATATCGGGATACCGCTGGCGAGCCAGCTCTTTAGACGACTCCCGCGCCGCGATGCGGATGGCGCGGTTGCTCTCGAGATCGACGAAAGTCGCCGCCATCTTGCCCCAATCGCGGAACTTGAGCGCGCGCTTTCCCAGCCGGCAGCCGGTCACCACGCCGATCGCATCGGTAGCGCAGCGATCGATTTCGACAAAGGTGACCAGCCGCTTGCGGTCTCGGCCCCGTGGATCGTCGATTCCCAAACGGCTGCAGCCGAGCATAGCCAGGCGGACGCCAAGAATCTGTCCCGCGCACAGATGGCCGTGAGCGGCCTTGGCCTCCTCGAGAAGTTCGTCGAATACAAGCATGGTCTCCTGTGGCCACACGTCAGACAACCACAAAAACCGGGTGCCCCATATCTGGCGCGCTCTTTGCGCCAGATGTGGGAAACCACGAATTTCAGGTGGACTGACGCTCCTAACACCACACTATCAGGAGAAAAGCCTTACTTGTCGATTGCCTCGGCGCCCGGGTCATTGCCATTGCCGTCCTCAACCAGGACGGCGGAAAGCCCCACCAGGTCATAGCTGACAGCGGCGGCGCCGCTTTGCTGGAAGGTGACGCGCAGCGGCTCGCGCTGCCAAACTGGCGGAGCGCATGCCGGACCTTGGCTCTCTCCAGGCGTCCAGGCAGAGAGTTTTTTCGCCAGCAGCGGCCGGTGCGCGGCCACCTGCGCAACCACCGCGTAAAGCTGCCTGCCGCTCGCGCTCAGGCCGCAATAGGCGGCATTGTCTCTAAAACCAGATCACATTGGAGACCGCCGGCTCATAGTCGGGCAGGCGCAAGGCGGTGACGTTGCCTTTGGTGCGGTCGATGAGCAGCCAGGGACCGCGCTGCCAGACCCAGTGCTCCGTCTTGTCCCCGGGCAGCGAATCGTTGAGCCGTATGGCGCGGCGAACTACGAAGCTGCGATCGGTGATGTCATGCGAATCCCCCGTGGTCCACTCCTTGACCTTGCTGTCGACCAACAACGGCCGCACACGCAAATGCTTCTCCTCCGGCCTCGCCCCGGAGGGATCCCCGGCGATCGAGTACGGCACGATCTTTCCCGAGCCGAGGAAAACGGTATGCGCTTTGGCGGCTTGGAGCGGGTACGCCGCGGCGATCAAGCCAATAAAAACAAGGAATTTGCGGCCGGGAAAACCCATGGCCGAAGCTTAGGCAGGCTGGCAGCAAAAAACAATCCACCCACAGTGTTACCAGAGGTCCAGAGAATGCCTCCTATTTGTCATCTCGACCGGAGCGAAGCGAAGCGGAGAGATCTGCGGTTTTCCTCACAAGATAAACCACAACTACTCAAAGACGGCGATAACTTTCTGCTTGCCCACCTCGACGGCTATGCGGGCGGGCCGCTTCTCGAGATGGATGTGAATGTTTGTCGATTTCGAGCCATCGATGCGCACTCCCGCCTTTACCTGCTTGTCCGCTTCTGTTCGAGAACTCTTCAGGCCCAGATAGACCAGCAGCCTGGACAAGTGAACGTCTACGGTACGATTGGGGTCTCCGAGTATTCTTTTCAGAGCAACGGCATCTGCCGTTGCCACCTGGGTCAAATCAACAACCACCTCCCGGGTTATGGCCGAGAGATCCCGCTGCTGGAACTGCCTGGCCCAGTTTTCATCCGCCTCCATCGCCGCATCTTCGGAGTGGAAACCGGCAACAATGGTGCGCGCCAGCCGCTTCTTAGCCTCCATCGGATGCAGCGCTCCGCCCGCCGCGTCCACCCGCATGCGGTCGATCTCGCTCTGCCGCAGGTCCGTCAGGAGGGTCCAGTAGCGCCACATCAGCTCGTCGGAGATGGACATCAGCTTGCCATACATCTCCTGCGGCGGCTCATGAATACCGATGGCGTTGCCCAGCGATTTGGACATCTTCTGCACTCCGTCCAGCCCTTCAAGAATGGAGGTCATGAAGACGATCTGCGGCGGCTGCCCATAGTGGCGCTGCAATTCGCGGCCGGTCAGAAGGTTGAATTTCTGGTCCGTGCCGCCCAGCTCCACGTCGCACTCCAGCGCGACCGAGTCATATCCCATGGCCAGCGGATAGAGGATCTCGTGCAGGGCGATAGGCTGCTCGTTGGTGAAGCGCTTATGAAATTCATCGCGCTCCAGCATCTGCGAGACGGTAAACTTCTGCGCCAGCCGGATCATGCCCTCAAATCCCAGCCGGGAAAGCCACTCCGAGTTGAAGCGAACTTCGGTCTTGTCGCGGTCGAGTATTTTGAAGACCTGGTCGGTGTAGGTCTTGGCATTGACGGCAATCTCCTCGCTGGTGAGCGGCTTGCGCGTGGCGGAGCGGCCGCTGGGATCGCCGATCAGAGAGGTGAAGTCCCCCACCAGGAAGATCACCCGATGGCCGAGATCCTGGAAGTGCTTCAGCTTGCGCATCAGCACGGTATGCCCGAGATGGAGATCGGGCGCCGTGGGATCGAATCCCGCCTTGACTCGCAGCGGCCGGCCAATCTTCCGCGCCTCCTCCAGACGCTCGCGCAGATCGGAGGTGCGAATGATCTCCGCAGCCCCTTTTTCGAGATACTCGAGCTGCTCATCGGCCGGAGCGAATTCGCCGGCTTCGTTCTGAAGGGATGGAGTGGCGGCCATGACTTCTCAGCAGTATACGTACAATAAGCAGAGGAATGCTTCTTGGCTAATGGCGCCACAAATCCCGTGTGCCCCATATCCGACGCGCTTTTTGCGGCGGATGTGGGAAACCACAAACGTCGCAGCCCCTTGCGCTTCGCCCTATATGCAGCCTTGGCTGGTTTGCTCGCCATCCTCGCCGCTCACCCGGCTGCGGCGCAAAATAGCGATGCCGCAGCCGACCAGAACCAGCAAAAGGCGCGCGCGGTATTGAATGCCATGGTGGAAGCGCTGGGCGGCCAAAAATGGCTCACCCTCCGCAACACCATGCAGCAAGGCCGTACCTCCGGCTTCTATCAGGGCAAGCCAACCGGCGCCATCGCGGACTATACCGAGTTCCGCCAATTTCCCGATCAAACGCGGATCGAGATTGGCAAGAAGCACAACGTGTTTGAGATTTCACAGGCGATGAAGCCTGGGAAGTCACCTACAAGGGCAAGCGGGCCATCCCCAAGGATCAGTTGGACGACTACATCCGCCGCCGCGACCACTCCATTGAAACCGCGGTTCGGGTCTGGCTTAAAGACCCCAAAACCATCCTGCTCTATGGCGGCCAAAACCTGGTCGAGCGCCACCTTGCCGACCAGGTGACACTGATCAACGCGCAGAACGACTCCATCACCATCCAGATGGATGCCCAGAGCCACTTGCCGCTGCGCCGCAGTTGGCAGTGGCGCGACCCGCTCTATAAGGACAAGAACACCGATGGCGAGGAATACGACGACTACCACGACATAGAAGGGATTCAAACTCCCTTCGCCATCAGCCGTTTCCACAATGACGACATGACCAATCAGCGCTTTCTCTACCGCGCCGCCTACAACGTCCAATTGCCTCCGGATGCCTTCGACGCCAACAAAGCCGCAGCCAAGATCAAGAAGTAGTTACCAATGAGTCCCGCAGGGACAGCATGAAAATAGCCCAGTACGTGGCCGGGTGCCCATCCTTCGCACGGCCCCCTTCCGTGCGAAGGATGGGAGACCACAAATCCGTACACCGCCGATTTTGCGCCCACTGGGTGCGCCCTCCAAGGAAACCCGAAAGTACCCGAATGCTCTATAATCTGCCCTGCAACTATGCAAAAAGAGAACCCCAATCTGCAACCTAACCTGCTCGACGCCGGCCAACTGGACATCCACGAGATCATGTCCATCCTGCCGCACCGCTATCCCTTCCTGCTCATCGACCGGGTGGTTGAGATTACCCGTCTCAAGCGCATCGTGGCCATCAAGAGCGTCTCCATCAACGAGCCCTTCTTCCAAGGTCACTTCCCCGGCTATGCGATCATGCCTGGCGCGCTGGTTGTGGAGTCGATCGCCCAGGCCGGCGGCGTGCTGCTACTGCCCGAGGTGCCTGACCGCGACAGCCTGCTCATGGTCTTCACCGGCATTGACCGGGCTAAGTTCCGGCGGCCGGTTGTTCCCGGCGACCAGCTCAGGATCGAAGTGGACGTACTCAACTGGAAGCCGCGCGCCACCCGCCTGCACGGCAACGCCTACGTCGCCGGCAAACTCGCCTGCGAAGCCACCATTACCTGCCAGCTCGTGCCTCGCCGCAAGAAGGTCTCCGCCGAAGCTCCCGCGCTGGTTGCCACGGTGACTCAGGAGTGAGTATTCACCCCACGGCCATCGTGGCCGCGACTGCCTGCATTCCTGAGTCCTCGACCGTCGGCCCCTTCTGCACCATCGGTCCGCATGTAGTCCTGGGCGAGGAGTGCGAGCTCGTCTCCCACGTTGTGCTCGACGGGCATACCAGAATGGGCGCCAGGAACCGGGTCTATCCCTTCGCCAGCCTGGGGATTGCTCCCCAAGACCTCAAATACAAAGGCGAGCCCACCGCGCTTGAAATCGGCGACGGCAATGTCTTCCGCGAGTGCGTGACCATCTCCCGGGGAACAGCCAACGGCGGGGGAACTACGCACATCGGCAACTACTGCCTGATTATGGCCTACACCCATATCGGACATGACAATTCGATCGGCAGCCATTGCATTCTGGCCAATGGAGCAACCCTCGCCGGGCACGTCACGGTCGAGGATCATGCCAGCGTCGGCGCGCTGTGCCCGGTTCACCAGTACTGCCGCATTGGCCGCCATGCCTATATCGGCGGCGGCACGACCATTACCCAGGATGTGCTGCCCTTTTCGCTCACCTCGGCAAAACGCCAGACCCATGCCTACAGCTTGAATAAAGTGGGATTGGAGCGAGCCGGCTTCACCAAGGAGCAGATGCGTGCCTTGCACAACGCCTTCAGAATATTGCTGGCTGCCAAGCTGAACACCTCCCAGGCAGTGGAAAAGCTGAAGCAGGAAGGCGCGGGCGAAGCGCATGTTTCCTATCTGGTTGAATTTATCGAGCGCGCCCAACGTGGAGTGATCAAATAATCAGATAGCAGCGGTCTTACTTTTGTCATCTCGACCGGAGCGAAGCGCAGTGGAGAAATCTGCGGTTTCCCACATCTGGCGCAAAAGCGCGCCAGATATGGGGCACCCTAGATTGGTGGCGGTTTTGGATCCATGTATTCGCCTCACCGGCCCAGGATTCCCAGAATGATTTTCGACGGAACGCCCGTGCGAGCTAACCCGACATCCAAGCTGGGACTGATCGCCGGCAACGGACGCTTTCCCTTTCTGCTGCTCGATGCGGCCCGCGCCCAGGGCGTCGAGATCGTAGTCGCGGCCATCAAGGAAGAGACCGATCCCGGGATGGACGCCCGGGCTGCCGCCGATCCCGGCGTCCAGGTGTATTGGCTCTCTTTAGGCGAGCTCTCGCGCTTGATCGAAACCTTTCGCCAGGCCGGCATAACTCAAGCGGTGATGGCCGGACAGGTCAAGCACAAGCAGATCTTCTCCAGCATCCGTCCCGACTGGCGTCTGGCCAAGCTGCTGCTCAATCTGCGAACCCGCAATACCGACATGCTTCTGGGCGCTGTCGCCAAGGTTCTCAGCGATGAAGGAATCGAGCTGATCTCCTCCACCTCCTATCTGGAGCCGCTGCTGGCCACTCCAGGCGCCTTGACGGCCCGCACCCCGAGCGCCGAGGAGCAAGAGGACATTGACTACGGCCGGAGCGTGGCCCTGGCTGTCGCCGGCTATGACGTCGGACAGACGGTAGTGGTGGCGGGAAGAGCCTGCATCGCGATCGAGGCCATGGAGGGCACGGACGCGACCATCGAGCGAGCCGGAGCTCTTCTGCGTACTTTGGCCGTGGAGGGAGAAGCCTCGACATTGGAGCGGCGCCTCACCGTGGTCAAGGTCGCCAAGCCCAAGCAGGACATGCGCTTCGATGTGCCGGTGATCGGCCCGGGCACAATCGAGGTCATGCAAACAGCGGGCGCTGCCTGTCTCGCCCTGGAGGCGGGGCGCACTTTGATCTTCGACCGTGAGACCGTCCGCCGGCAGGCCGACGACGCCGGCATCGCCATCGTCGTTTTACCCTGATCAAATATGGGCCGCGGGCCGTCCTTCAGATTGCTGGACAGGCGCAGGAAAACACGATGTAATCACATTGCGTACCGGGCTAATACTCAGTTCTATGGAGGTTTAGGTGAGAGCAATTTCGACGTCCATTCTCGCAGCCATGGTAGTTCTGGGGCTTAGCCTGGGACTATCCGTCAGTTCCATGGCTGCCGACTCCCCCACCATGCCGGAAGCCGGCCAGAAGGCGCCCGCGTTTTCCCTGCCGTCTCAGGACGGTACATCGATCAGCCTGGCAAGCTTCCGCGGTAAGTGGGTGGTGCTCTACTTCTACCCCAAGGACATGACCAAGGGCTGCACCATAGAAGCGCATAACTTCCAGCGCGATATGAGCAAATATGACAGCCTAAACGCGGTGGTGCTAGGGGTGAGTGTCGATTCGGTGGGCAGCCACCAGGAGTTTTGCGCCAAGGACGGCCTGCACTTCAAGCTGCTCAGCGACCAGGACAAAAAGGTCGTAACCAAGTACGGAACCATTTCCGACAATGGGATGATGTCCAAGCGCGATACCTTCCTCATCGATCCCCGAGGCAAAATCGTTAAGGTTTGGACCGGCGTCGACCCCAATGTCCACAGCGAGGAAGTCCTGGCCACTCTGAGCGGCTTCGAGAAAAGAGGCTAACAACCTTTGTCATCCCGACCGGTTGAGGAGGCCTAGGTTGGCAATTCCACCTAATTTGTCATCTCGACCGGAGCGCAGCGGAGTGGAGAGATCTGCGTTTTCGCATATCTGGCGCAAAGAGCGCGCCAGATCTAGGGCACCCCTCGATTGGTGGCGGTTTTGGATCCATACTTCAAGCAGATCTAGGCCAAAGACACATGGGAAATGAAGCAACCCGGACGAGTTATTAAGTCCCGCAGGGACGACCTGAAAATAGCCCAGCACGCCTGTGCTGGGTAGACTGCCCAAAAGAGAAAAGTCCCGCAGGGACAGCTGAATCATTCCTTTAAACTCCTATGTTTGTGAAAAAAGGCTTACAATATGGTTGGAAATGTCTAACCAAAAGGTAAAGCCAATGCGAAGCAGCGCCGTCATCAGCTCAAAGGGCCAGATTGTTATTCCTGCCAATCTGCGAAAGCGCTATGGCATGAAAGAGGGAACCACAGTTGTGTTCCAGGAAGACCATGGCCGCCTGGTGCTCGCGCCTAGTAACTACGACGCAATCTTTGCTCTTGGGGGAAGTCTTCGGGATTATCCGGTGGAGGAAGATCTCGACCAGGAGCGCCGGTTCGAACGCGAGCGAGAAAACCGGCGATGAAGGACTATGTCCTTGATGCGAACGCCGTGATCCGCTATCTCAAGGTGGGAAATGCAAGCGGCAGAGAAAGCGTACAGGATCTCTTTCTGCAGGCTCAGCGGAATCAAGCGCGTCTTTCCATGTCAGTCGTCAATATGGGAGAAGTCCTCTACATTTTGATCAAGAATGTTGGTGAGCAGAGGGCGCTTCATTACCTTCAGGTTCTCCAACATGGTGTGACGATGGTCGAGGCCGATCTGGGCCAGACGATCCATGCAGCCACCGTGAAGCATCAGTACAAACTTGGCTATGCAGATAGTTTCGCTGCAGCCCTGGCCCTGGCTTCAAAGGCTACGCTCGTCTCTGCGGACCCTTCCTTCGAAAACCTCGGCAAGTCTCTCAAATGGATGAGGCTTCCAAAGTTTTGTCCGGCGAATCGCTAGCCTGAATCCCTACCCAGAGTTGAAAATCCGGGTGCCCCAGGTCCCGATTCTGGGACCTGGGTCTGTTTGCTTCCGTGACGCGATCCAGTGCGAGCCCACAATGAGGGTAGGAGCGGGTGGGCATCCCCCATTCCATTTAGAATGGAAAAAAGCGAACCGCGGCCCGATGCACGCGCCATGCACGAACATTCGCTTTGAGGAAGGTTTTCGCACGTGAAGCGCAATCAGTGGGTCATTGTTCTCGTTTTAGTTGCCTTGGCACTCATGGTGTGGTCGGGATACGTCAATTTCAAGCGCCGCAAACAGCAACTCGCCCAGGCGCCGGCCGGCACCCTCGTCCCCGAAAGCGGGAACAATCAAACCGTGCAGCAGGATGTCGCAAGCGACGAGGGCCTGCCGAACTTCCGCGGAAAAATGGCCCCCAATTTCACCTTGCGCAGCGCCGACGGGAAAAAGGTCTCCCTCTCCGATTACAAAGGCAAGGCGGTTTTGATCAACTTCTGGGCTACCTGGTGCGCGCCGTGCAAGATCGAGATGCCCTGGTTTGTCGACTTACACAACCAATATGCCGGCAAGGGATTTGAAATTCTCGGCGTCTCTGAAGACGATCCCAACGTAACTCGCGCCCAGATCCTCAAGTTCGGCCAGCAACAGAAGATCAACTATCCGCTGCTGATGGGCAGTGACGCTGTCTCGCACAAATATGGCGGCGTCGAATTTCTGCCCACCTCCTATTTCGTGGGGCGCAACGGCAAGGTTGTCGCCGAAACCGCCGGCCTGGTCTCCAAGAACGAAGTGGAAGCCAATATCAAGAAGGCCCTTGCCGCGGGAGGGAGCTAGAGATGCGCTGGGCGGCCATCGGCCTATTTGCCGCCATGGCTGTTTCTTACTATGCGGCCGGGCAAGCGCCTATTAAAGACCCGCCCCTGCCCTTGCCCGGCCAGGCACCGCAGCAGCGCAAACAGAACGCCGTCCAGTTCCTCTATCCCGCGCAGTTGACGGTTGCGCCCGGACGCCCCACAGTGGTCGATCTCCACTTCCGTGTGGCCGCCGGCCTGCACATCAATTCCCACGCGCCCAACGAGAAGACGCTCGTTCCCACCCGTCTGGCGGTTGTAGAAGAAAAGGGACTCGACGTGACCGCCGTCGATTTTCCCCCCGGCGCTCCTTATGTTCTGCCCTTCTCGCCTAAGGAGAAACTCAGCGTGTACAGCGGAGAGTTCAGTCTCCACGCCCATCTGACCGCACAAAGAGGGGACCATCTGCTGCAGGCGGCGCTGCGCTATCAGGCCTGCGATGTGAACGCCTGCATGCCGCCTGAGACCCTTCCCATAGAGATCGGCGTGCTTGCCAAATAACATAGGCAAAGGGAGATAGCTTTTGAAGCAAGAGAACGATTCGCCGGTGCGCGTCCGCATCGCGCCCAGCCCCACCGGGGATCCTCATGTCGGCACCGCGTATATCGGCCTGCTGAACTATATTTTTGCCCGCCAGCGCGGGGGCACGTTCATCCTGCGCATCGAGGACACGGATCGCGCCCGCTTCGTCGAAAGCTCGGAGCAGATGATTTACGATGCTCTGCGCTGGATCGGCCTCGCTTGGGACGAGGGCCCCGACGTCGGCGGCCCCTACGGTCCCTACCGCCAGAGCGAGCGCACCGCCATCTACATTGAGGCTGTCAACCGGCTGCTGGATGCGGACAAGGCTTATCGCTGCTTCTGCACTCCGGAGCAGCTGGATCAAATGCGCCGCCGGCAGATGGCCGCCAAGATGCCGCCCAAGTACGACGGCACCTGCCGCCGGCTGTCACCCGAGGAGCTCGCCGCCAACCTGGAGCAGGGCAAGCCCTACGCCATCCGTATGGCTGTGCCCGCCGGCGGGAGCACGACCTTCCGCGACCAACTGCGCGGCGAGATCACCTTCGATCACGCCAATGTCGATGACCAGGTGCTGCTCAAATCGGATGGCTTTCCCACCTACCATCTCGCCAATGTGGTCGACGATCATTCCATGGCCATCAGCGACGTCATCCGCGCTGAAGAGTGGATCTCCTCCACACCCAAGCATGTGCTGCTCTACTCCGCATTCGGCTGGCAGCTTCCCCGCTTCTGGCACATGCCCCTGCTACGCAATGTTGATAAGTCGAAAATCTCCAAGCGCAAGAATCCGGTCTCGCTCATCTACTACCGCCAGGCGGGCTTCCTTCCCCAGACCATGCTGAACTTTCTCGGGCTGATGGGCGGAGGGATGCCGGCGGATACGGAGATCTTCACCCTCTCAGATATGGTGGAGCGCTTCGAGTTCCCCAGGATCTCGCTCGGAGGGCCGGTCTTCGACCTCACCAAGTTGAAGTGGTCGACGGCGAGTACCTGCGGGCGCTCTCGCTCGATGAGTTTTTCGCCGCCCTTCGCTCCACCGTCTTAGCCGACGATTCCCTGCGCCGCATCTGCGCGCTGGTCCAGACCCGCATTGAGTTTCTGGCGCAGTTCGGCGATATGGCCGACTTCTTCTTCCGCGATGAAGTGCTTCCCCCGCCGGAGGTCTTTCTGCCCAAGAAGCGCACGCTGGCCGAGACCCTGGACTTTGCTGCGGCCATGCTTGCCGTGCTCGAAGCCTGCGATTGGACGGCGGAGGCGATTGACGCCGCCCTGCGCAAGCTGGGAGAGGAAAAGCAATGGACGGTAAAGGAAAACTACATGCTGCTGCGCGCCATCCTTACCGGCAAGACTGCCTCTCCGCCGCTGCTCGAAAGCCTGGTGATCTTTGGCAAGGCGCGCTCCCTGGATCGCCTGCGGCGCTTCCTTGCCGCGCAAAAATCCTAGGTTCGTGGCGGATACACTGGCGCGGGGGGCGGGCTTGGCGGGTAGCCGTAAGGCGCCGCCGCCACTCTCCACTGGGAGAAGGCCACCACGTAGAGCACCACGATGCCCACCAGAGGAATAACCATCAGCAGCGAAAGCCAGGGGCTGAACCCCGCCTTCCTGAAGATGAACCAGTAGGGAATGATGGCCACAGCGGCGCCTACGATGGCGAAGAGCAGGAAGAACGGCGCGAAAAACAGGCTGTGCGGCGGATGGAAGACGATATTTGGGTCCACTGCGGAGACCTCCGAGGAGAGTTTGCCGCAGCTTACCCGTGAACCTCGAATCGGGCAAGTGAAACCGCCGGGCTT
>CAVPKQ010000047.1:0-21848 GCA_963705665.1 uncultured Acidobacteriaceae bacterium
GACAGGAACTCGTCGAGCTCGCAGAATCACAGCGCCGCATTCTGATGGTCGGCCATATTCTGCAGTATCACCCAGCAATTCTGAGGTTGAAGGAGCTGATCGGCTGGGGCTAGCCCGGCCGTATTCAGTACATCTACTCGTCCCGTCTTAACTGGGGCAAGCTGCGCACCGAGGAGAATATACTGTGGAGCTTCGCTCCGATGATATCTCCGCCATCCTATTCCTCTTAGATGAGACGCCGACAAGCGTCACGGCCACGGGCGGGGCCTACATCAATCCGCAGATTTTCGATACCACCCTAACTGCCTGTGAATTCGAGAGCGGCGTCAAGGCTCACATTTTTGTTAGCTGGCTTCATCCCTTTAAAGAGCAAAAACTGGTTATCGTGGGGACTAACAAGACAGCCGTCTTCGATGATGTGGAAAAGGAGCGCAAGCTCTCCCTCTACTCGCACCGCATCGACTGGGTCAATCGTCACCCAGTCGCCCGCCGGGATGAGGGACAGCTCGTGGTGCTCCCGCCGGATGAACCGCTCAGAAAGGAATGCGAACATTTCATCGAGAGCATCGTTACGCGCAGAACTGCGCGGACGGATGGCCGTAGCGGAGTACAAGTCCTCGAGGTGCTCGAAGCCTGTGAGCGTTCCCTACACTCGCACGCGACCATGGTTCCGATTCGCGAGGCGGCACTCGCGTACTTCGCCGATCGAACGGCGGTAATCGATAGGGGCTGCGAGATCGGCTCGGGCTCGAAGATTTGGCACTTCAGCCACGTCATGAACGGCGCACGCATCGGCCGGAACTGCAACCTTGGACAGAATGTTGTTGTCAGTCCCGGTGTGAGGATCGGCCACCGTGTGAAGATTCAGAATAACGTCTCTGTTTACACGGGTGTGGTGCTGGAAGACGACGTATTCTGCGGCCCCTCCATGGTCTTCACGAATGTAGTCAATCCGCGCAGTCAGGTCGAACGCAAACACGAGTACAGGCGCACTCTCGTGAAACAAGGGGCTTCCATTGGGGCCAATGCGACGATCCTCTGCGGAGTCACGTTAGGCCGGTATTGTTTCGTGGCCGCGGGCGCTGTGGTGACTAAAGATGTTCCAGACTACGCGCTCGTGATTGGCGTTCCCGCCGTTCAGTCTGGTTGGATTTGCGCTTGTGGAGTTCGTATTCCGGAAGCAAGCAGAGTGAGTTGCAGTGAGTGCGGGCGCAATTACCTGATCGCGGACGGCGATTGCCGAGAGACAAGCGATATTTCCGCTGCTGTGGCGTGACTCTTGCGTAAGTCCTGCAGCAGGCGCACGAATCAGGCGGCAGTTCTCGGTCGCGATAACGCTCGCGATTGCGGTCGAAATCCCTGAGTCATTTTAGCTTGGCGCTAGAACGTTTTCTTAACTATGTGTGCGCTAGTACACAGGCGAATATCTTAAAAACCCTGCGTCACTCACTAACAACGTTCACAACCTATAGGAGTGGAATCCCTTTGAAGAATCTGCTTAACTACAGAAGGTCGCTCATTCTCGTCTCGCAGATCGGCCTATTAGCGATGAGCTACTACGGCAGTTTTCTGCTTCGATTCGACTTCAGTCCGGAGATGGGTTATCAATTACTGTTCGTGCGGACACTGGTTCTGGTTGTTGCTGTCGAGCTGCTCGTGTTCTACGTGTTCGGTCTTCTCCGTGGATGGTGGCGTTACGTGGGAATGAGCGATGCGTTGGATATCTGCAAGGCGGCGTTTACCAACGCGATAGTCCTCTATTTGCTCATCGAGTTGGTTCTAAAGGTGAACGGATATCCTCGCTCAGTGCTAGCAATCAACCTGATGCTCACAGTGCTCCTTGTGGGAGGCTCGCGCTATGTAGTTCGCGCGTATAGGGAAGGCGCGCAGCACGGCGCGGCTGAGGTCAATACGCTGATTGTAGGGGCCGGGCGAGCAGGGAGCACTATTGCGCGCGAACTGAAACGTAACTCCCAGTTAACCCTGAAGCCGGTTGGATTCGTTGACGACGACCGCAGCAAACACGAGATCCGCATCCACGGCTTGAAGGTGCTCGGCTCATGCGATTGCATGTTGGAGATCATTCGCCGCATGAGTGTCCGATGTGTCTTAATCGCGATCCCGTCCGCCAGCGGAAGTCAAGTGGAACAGATCATTGCGAAGTGCCGTCAGTGCAAGGTTGATTTCAAAATCCTTCCTCCCCTCAGTCAGCACGTTAGCGGACGACGCTCGTCAATTACCGATCTGCGCAATGTGCGGGTGGAAGATCTGCTAGGCCGGCAGTCAGTCCAGACGGATCTGGCAAGCATACGGAATCAGCTCGAAGGGAAGGTGCTGCTGATTACCGGCGCTGGTGGGTCGATCGGTTCTGAGCTGAGCCGCCAAGTCTGCAACTTTGCGCCACGCGACGTGATCTTAATAGATCGTTCAGAGAATTGCCTGTTCAAACTGGGTATGGAGCTCAGCACGAACCGGCCCCAACAGCATTTTGTTCCGGTGATTGCTGACATCCAGGATGTGGGCACCATGCGGGAGATCTTCGCCCTGCATCGTCCTGACATTGTCTTCCATGCGGCGGCGTACAAGCATGTGCCCCTGATGGAGCAAAGCTGCTTCCAGGCGGTGACCAACAACATCTTTGGTACCTACAACGTCGCTCTTGTCGCGCGGCAGTTCGGCTGCAAGACCTTCGTCATGATCTCCTCCGATAAAGCTGTAAACCCGACCAATGTTATGGGAGTGACAAAGAGGATTGCCGAGCTAATCACTCTGGGTTTGCAACATGAGCATACGCGCTACGTTGCGGTGCGTTTCGGAAACGTTTTGGGCAGCAACGGCAGCGTAGTGCCCATTTTCCAACAGCAGATCGCCGCCGGCGGTCCTGTCACCGTGACGCATCCCGAGGCCCGGCGCTACTTCATGACCATCCCGGAGGCGGTTCAGCTCGTGTTGCAGGCTTCGAGCATGGGAGTAGCCAGCGACATTTTTGTGCTTGAAATGGGTCAGCCGGTCCGCATTGTGGACCTGGCGCGGAATTTGATCCGGCTCTCCGGTCTGGAACCAGACCAGGACATTCGAATTATTTACACTGGCTTGCGTCCCGGTGAGAAACTGTTCGAAGAACTCATGTTGGAGGGTGAGGGCGTCAAACCAACTTCTCACCCGAAGATCCGCGTGCTCGATGGCGGACCAGCCAGCATTGGGCAGGTGCGGCTCTGGCTCGAGGAGCTTTCTGCGTTAGTGGAAGCGAAGAACGTATACGGTTTGGTGCAAACCTTCCAGCGTATTGTGCCGGAATACAAACCTAGCGAGGACATCCTTGCACTGTGTGAAGTCGATCGCCACGACATGGCACTCATGTACCGTCGCGCTCGAGGGCAACTGTGGCATTCGGCGGGCGAGATTGCCTGATCCACTCTGTCCTGCCGTTTAGTTTGTCATGCTAACCCATCTAAATTATGACCAGCCACACGCTGCCTGAGATCATTCGCGAAGGCGATCTATCAAACTCTTTGCGTAACAGTTTTCTGGGGCCGACATGGCATCCGATGTGTTATAAGTACCCGGTTGAGAAACAGAGGCGGTTTCGAAACGTAAGTTTCTAGCGAAGTTTTGAAGCAGTCACACGGACGATCCATGAGCAGGTTTCCAGACAATAAGAAGTTCGCATTTACAATTCTCGACGACACGGATCTGAGCACTGTGGAAAACATTGGTCCGGTGTACTGTCTGCTTACCGAACTTGGAATGCGAACCACCAAAACGGTGTGGCCGCTGGCCAGCGTTCGCGATGGCCGACTCGGCGGCTCCAGTCTTCAGGATCCTGAATACCTGAAATTCATCCTCAGCTTGAAGGAACGTGGGTTCGAAATCGCATTGCACAACGTGCGCAATCATGATTCGACGCGCGAGATGATAGACCAAGGATTGGAGGAATTTCGGAAGCTTATTGGCCACTATCCCCGCGTTCACTCGAATCATTGCAGAAATCGCGACAACATCTATTGGGGATTGGCACGCTTCGACAGAAGACTGCGGCTACTGTACAGAGCAAGCACAGCCTTCCGGGATGAGCGTCCTTTCGAAGGACATGATCCTGGCTCACGATTTTTCTGGGGTGATCTCTGTAGGGAACGGGTCGACTATGTTCGCAACTTCGTCTTCCGTGAAATCAACCTGGACCGCGTAAATCCCTCGATGCCATATTACGATCCATCGCGACCCTTCGTGAACTATTGGTTCAGCAGCTGCGACGGGGCTGAGGTGATCAGTTTCCGGGAAAGAATTTGCGAGGTCAATCAGGATCAGCTCGAGGCCGAAGGTGGAGTCTGCATCATGTATACCCATTTGGCTTGCGGCTTCGCGAGTGCAGGCAAGGTCGACCCCAGGACGGAGCAGCTTCTCCGCAGACTCGCAAGTCGAAACGGATGGTTCGTGCCTGTCTGTGACTTGCTGGATTTTCTACGTGAAGAGCGGAAGACTGCGAAGATATCGGCGGGGGAATTTGTGTCGATGGAAAAGCAGTGGATTCGCGACAAAGTGGCGCTGTTGGGAGCAGGTGTCCTTCGCAGCGTCAAGGCGCATCTCCCGGAGGCAAACCATGTCCGCGGTTAGTGACCGAAAGAGCTATCGTGTCGTGCACCTGATCTCCGCGCAACCAGCGTTCGACGAGCGCGTTTTTTACAAAGAGTGCCAGTCACTTGCGCGAGCGGGTTACGAAGTTGTCGTACTGGGAAACCATGATTGCAACGGCTTAGTGAATGGGATCAGGTTTCGCGGACTGGGCAGGAGTAAGGGTCGGATTCACAGAATGACTGTGAAACTATTCGATATCGGCCGCGCGGCATTTCGGATCGACGCGGACCTATATCACATTCACGATCCAGAGGTGCTCATCGTGGGACTCGTCCTGCGTGCCGCTGGGAAGCGGGTTGTCTATGACATCCGTGAAGATTGTCCCAAGACCGTACTCTACAAGCACTATCTCGCAAAGCCTATCCGCAAGCCTGTGATGTGGATCGTAGAGCGTGTCGAAAACGCCGCAGCGCGCCGTTTGAGTGGCTTGATCACCGCTACTCCAACAATCGCAAATCGGTTCCGGCCCATGCACAGCAATGCAGTTGTCGTGAACAACTACCCTATTCTGGATGAATTCGCTCCGCCAACAAGTCGGGAATGGGGGAGCCGCGATGCATCTGTGACCTACATAGGTGGGATCTCTGAAGAACGTGGTATCCGTGAGATGCTGGCGGCCATGGAGGTGCTGCCGAGAGCTATGGGTGCAAAACTTGAACTGGCAGGCTGGTTCTCGGTACCGCGGCTTCAGGCTGAGTTGGTGGCAAGCCCGCAATGGCAATATGTGCTGTGGCGTGGCAAGCTCGACCGCAATGGCATTGCCTCCTTGCTTAACCGGGTGCAGGCCGGATTGGTGGTCCTTCACCCGGAGAAAAACTTCGTAGTCTCACATCCGATCAAACTCTTTGAGTACATGGCGGCAGGAATTCCTGTAATCGCCTCTGATTTCCCGCTCTGGCGAAGCATCATCCAGGAGGTCGGCTGCGGGTTACTCGTGGACCCGTTCGACACTCGCGCCCTTGCCAGTGCGATTGAGCGCCTGATGACGAATCCCGACGAAGCGGAAGCAATGGGACGGCGCGGGCGTAAGGCTGTCGAGGAGCGGTTGAATTGGGCGAACGAGGAGCGGACGCTGTTGTCATTCTATTCATCCCTGCTTCCCGGAGGTGGGGTCTTGGCGAATCCGTCGATGCAGTCTCTTACCGGAGGCCATGAAATCACCCAATGAATGAAGTCAGATACGGGGAAATGATCCATCCATCTACCTGGACCGGAAGCTCAGACACATTTGGCATGGGCGTTCGTTCTCTGATATTGGCATTCGTTTTCCCGACTTCGCAAAGCCTCGGTCTCCGCGAGGCTACACGCCAACCAATGGTACTAGTTCAGCTGCGCCTTAAATATCCATACGCGCAGGTGCTGGAGGGAGTCCACTATGTCAGCATCTTTGATCTCTTCCGACTTTCCGTCTGAAGCTGGCGTGCGGCTGACGCCAACAACTGTTGATCCACGAGCACATTCGCCGCATAGAACCGTGGCCGAGCTCTTCGCTGAACAAGCGGTAGTAACACCGGGGGCGCTGGCTCTCAGCGCTGGCGACGAATCGCTCACGTACGCACAATTAGACAATCGCGCCACCCAATTGGCCATGCGCCTTCGTTCGTTTGGCATTGGACCTGATGTTCCGGTTGGGCTCTGTTTGGAACGCTCGTTGTCGTTCATCGTCGCAGCGCTGGCTATTCTCAAAGCGGGCGGGTGCTATGTTCCACTGGACCCAGACCTCCCAACAGGCCGACTTGCATTTATGTTGGATGATGCTCAGGTTTCCGTACTGGTCACCACGAGCGGCCTAGGCGAACGATTAGTTACAGCCGGAACGCGTGTGACCACAATCGATATCAACAGTCCAACGGTGATTCGCGAAAGCCAGGACTTGGCGCCGGGGTTAATTGCGGGTGACAATCTTGCGTACATCATGTACACCTCTGGTTCGACGGGCCAGCCGAAGGGCGTGCAGATTACGCATCGTGCTTTGATGAATCTAGTCTGCTGGCATCAAGCTGCGTTCGACGTAACGTGTGCTGACCGGGCGAGCCAGTTGGCAGCGCCGGGTTTCGATGCGGCGGTTTGGGAGGTATGGCCCTATCTTACGGCTGGAGCAAGCCTGCATATTGCCGGCGAGACTACTCGCAAAGATCCCAAGTCTCTTCGCGATTGGCTGGTAACAAACCACATTAGTATCAGTTTCGTTCCGACTCCATTGGCGGAGCAGATGATCCAACTGCATTGGCCGCCGCTCACCGCCCTGCGCTCTCTGCTGACAGGCGGAGACACTCTTCACCGGCATCCTGATCAGGGTCTTCCCTTTACGGTCATCAATAACTACGGTCCCACTGAGGCGACGGTGGTGGTAACATCAGGGCCTTTATCGCCCGATCATAACCGGGGGCTCGCGCCAACGATCGGCCGTCCGATCGCAAATACGCAGATCTACATAGTCGACAAGAATATGCAGTCAGTGCCGGTAGGAACGATAGGGGAGATCCACATCGGCGGAATAGGACTGGCGAAAGGTTACGCGAACCGTCCTGAGCTGACCGCGGAGAAATTTGTGCCGAATCCTTTCAGCTCCGAACCCGACGCTCGTCTATTCAAGACCGGTGATTTGGCTCGCTACCTACCAGACGGTGATATCGCGTTTTGTGGAAGAATCGACGGACAGATCAAGCTACGCGGCTACCGAATCGAACCGGATGAGATTGTCGGTGTGCTTAAGCGGAATTCGGCGATTCGGACTAGCACGGCCTGCCTCCGTGAGAATCCCGGCGGCGAGAAGCAGTTAGTAGCTTATTTAGTGTTGGCAAATGCTGCGCGAGTGACCAGCCACGCTCTTAGAGAGTTCCTACGCATCGAGTTGCCGGAATACATGATTCCATCGGTATTTGTCTGTCTCGAAGCAATGCCGCTGACGCCAAACGGGAAGCTCGATCGTAGCGCGCTGCCTGAGCCGACGCCAGCTAATATCTTACGCGGGGAATCGCGGGCGCCGCGCACTGAAGTCGAGTGCCAGTTGATACGTATTCTGACCGGTTTGCTCGGTATGGAGGAGATCACTCTCGATGACGATTTCTTCATGCTCGGAGGGCACTCTTTAATGGGCGCGCAGCTACTAACCAAGGTTCGCGAAGCGTTCGGGGTCGAGATCACGCTGATGAACTTGTTCGAGAACGGAACAATAGCAGCGATGGCAGCGGAAATCGAGCGGCTCTCAAGCAAGGCGACATGAGCACAGTTGGAGACAGCATCATGTTCAGCGCCAGCACGCACGCAAATGAGGAGCGCACTCTGAGTTTATATCAGCTGTATGACCCGGAGGTCCTCGCTAATCCTTACCCGTTGTACCACCGGCTCAGGGCTGAAGAACCGGTCCACTGGGATCCGTTTCTACACGCCTGGGTAGTGACCCGTTACGACGATGTAGTCCGCGTCCTACTGGAGTTTGTCGCGCACCGAACTCCTACTCCGGAACAGCTAACTGCTCTTGGGATGGCGGAGCTCAACCCAATTGCGCAGGTCATGGTGAAGCAGATGCTGTTCATGGATCCACCGGCACATACACGTTTGCGCGGACTGTGCTCGCGAGCCTTCACGCCCAGGCGCGTCGAATTATTGCGGTCACATATACAGGATATTGCGGACCGCCTGATCGACGATGTTGTATCTGCAGGCGCGATGGATATAATTGCCGATTTCGCCGCGCCCTTACCCGCCATCGTCACTGCGGAACTGTTCGGCGTGCCTCCTTCCGATCATCATCAACTGAAGGCGTGGTCCGCGGATTTCGCGGAGATGCTAGGCAACTTCCAACACAACCCAAATCGCACAAATCGGGTTCTGCATAGTCTTCAGGAGATGACTTGCTATTTTCGCGACGCTATTCGCAAACAACGAGCAAGCCCGCAAGAAGGCCTCGTGCATTATCTTCTCGCCGCAGAGGTGAATGGAGACCGGCTGACCGAAGAAGAAGTAATCGCTAACCTTATTGTCACGATGGTTGGCGGTCAAGAGACAACTACGAATCTGATCGGCAATGGCATCTTGACCCTCCTCCGCAATCCGGATACGCTCCACCAGCTCCAGTCAGACCCATCTCTAACTCTCATTTTCTCAGCGGTGGAGGAGTTGCTGCGGTATGAAAGCCCCAGCCAGCACACCGCGCGTCTCGCTCCCGAAGATGTGGAAATAGGCGGCAAGTGGATCAATAAGCGACAAGCCGTGATCGCTGTGATGGGTGCGGCAAATCGGGATCCAGCGCGTTTTCCGGATCCAGATCGACTGGACATCACTCGTAAGGACAACCGTCACGTGGCCTTTGGGTGGGGCGCGCACTTCTGCTTTGGGGCATACTTAGCACGCATTGAAGGCCAGGTTGCATTCCAGACGATTTTGCGCCGGATACCTGATCTGGCACTCGATTCCGACCCTTTGGTTTGGCGCCACAATTTAGGCCTGCGAGGTCTGACCGCGTTGCACGTAGCATTCTGCCCAGGCAAGTGAATAGTTGCTGCCTTGATGGAAGCTGCTGACTAGTGTCTAGGCTACCCGGGTAACGAAATGGAAGGGAGCAGATGGCGTGGAGATCAGGCCGTACACTCCGGATTTGGAAATGTCAGTCAAGGCTTTCAATCTGCGTTTGCGCGAGGGGATGTCGGCTGAATGTTTTCCGGAATCACACATTCCGCAGTTCCCAAAAATGGAGGGTAGGTCCCTTTATCAGGAATTGTTCCTGGTCTTGCATCGCAGTGAAGTCCACGGTGGATATATGCTGACGCATAATGTCTTTGCCCTCCGGGGAGAACTGACATCCGTCGCGTGCGGCCCGCAGTTTAATTTGTCGGAAGGTGTTATCAATCGATCCTTCGGAATGGTTGGCGTATTCCAGCTTCAGGATGCTCTTCGTCGGCAGCCACTGATGTACGCACTGGGAATAGGAGGCATGCATGAACCCCAAGCTAAACTGCTGGGAGCCATGGGCTGGACGTTGTACCCCGTACCGTTTTACTTTAGGGTCTTGAATGCGTCCCATTTTTTCGCCAACCTCAACTACATTCGCAATCGTAAGACCGCCCTTGTGGCTATAGAGTGTGCCCGCTACAGTGTTGTTGGCCCGCTCGCGATTCGAGCGGCTCAGGCTCGGTTGTCGAGGGCTGACCAACCGGTTCGTGCGGAAAGCGTTAGTGAATTTGGGCCTTGGGCAGATACGGTTTGGGAGAAGTGCAAGAGTAACTATTCTCTGATTGGTTTGCGAGATGCCAAAATCTTGAATGCCCTTTACCCTCGTTCGGAAAACAGGTTCTTGCGCCTGAAAGTATCTCGTGAAAGGCAGGATATTGGCTGGGTTGTTTTGCTTGACACTCAAATGTCCGGACATAAACAGTTCGGGAACATGCGGGTGGGATCTATTGTCGACTGCCTGGCTGTTTCGGGTCATGCCTATGGGGTTATTCAGTGTGGGCGCAACGTTCTAGAAGAGAGGGGCGTCGACGTCATCGTTAGCAATCAGGCAAATTCCGACTGGGGGAAAGCTCTCCTGAGAGCAGGGTACGTCAGAGGGCCGAGTAATTTCATTCTCGGTCTGTCTCAAATGCTGGCAGAGAAGCTACAACCGCTTGAGACCACACGGCAAAGTATCCATATGACCCGAGGCGACGGAGACGGGCCGATTCATCTCTGACGACCTGCCACCGTGGCGAAAGAAGAGTTGGCCATCTACGCCTTTGTTTCTGGATCCGAAATCTGTAGATGTCGAACGGATTCGGCCTGTGCCGGATGCTTGGCGGGTTGCAGGACAGTACTTCTACATGCAAGGGTTCGTTCGATCTAGCATCTACCGCCGATGAGCAAAAAAGCCGGAAGCTTTCTTTAACTGCTGTATCCGCAAAGAAACTCATGTTAAGGCGTTGAAACGGCCTAACGCACGGATCCCTGTAAACTCCTGAGACTATCTGATGGCAACTAGCTCTCTGGCACAAGATGTGGTGGACAGGATCGTCGAGCAACTCTCCCAAGTGCGCCGGAACTTTCCGTTCGCCGTCAACGTGGCCGTGCTTAGCGGTGGAGTTTCCCTGGGACACTGCTTCACGCTCGTCGCGATGCCGCTCTTGACGCGTTTGTATCTGCCACACGACATCGGCAACCTTGGACTCTTCACGGGGTTTCTCGCTGTTACCGCAGTGGCGGCTTCTCTGCAATATGATGTTGCAATCGTCTCTGCCTCCGAGGAAAAAGAAGCCGCCCATCTCGCAACTCTATCGATGTTGCTCGCTTTACCAATGAGCGTAACGGGTGGGCTCCTGCTCTACGTCATGATCCACTTTTCGCTAGTGGGCTTCGGCGTATTGCCGGTATATGCAGCCGGGTTGATGCCGCCTACCATCTTGTTTGCCGGCCTATTTTCGATCCTGCGTTACTGGTCGCTCCGAGGCGAGAGGTTTGAGATGGTATCGCAAGCCACCGTTCTTCAGAATGGCGGACGCAGCCTGTTGCAGGTCACGCTGGGAGTGATTGGGTTACAGTCTTTCGGCCTGCTGCTGGGGGAGGCGTGTGGGCGTGGTATCGGAATGAGCCGGATGATGCGCAATGCCTGGCCGGTGATGCGCAAGTACGCTCTCAGTAGTCGCGATGTGGCAAAGGCGCTGAAGGACAACCGGCAATTCCCGCTGTACTCGATGCCGTCGTCGTTGCTCAATCAACTCGGCACCAGTCTGCCTTTGCCGCTGCTGGTAACTCTGTATGGCGCAGACGTCGGAGGCTACTACACCTTAGTGTGGAGGGTGTTGGCTGTGCCGGTAGTGCTGGTTGGCGCCAGCATTGCGGATGCGTTCCATAGCCGGGCCGCCCTTTATGCCCGCGAACATCCTCAACGTCTGTTGAGGTTCTTTCACAGCACGTCTGCGGCTTTGCTGGCCATCGGCATTGCGCCGGCTCTTCTCATATTCTTCTTTGGTGAGCCGATTTTCACTTTCGCGTTCGGGATTCGATGGAGGTTATCAGGGACTATTGCCGCAATCGTTGCGCCTTGGTTTCTCACGTCTTTTGTCGTCAGTCCTCTGAGCCGGTTGGTCTACGTGTTACGAGGCCAGCGCTTGAAACTGATATACGATGTTCTGATTCTCGGGGGGAACCTCATGGTATTTGTTTTCGCTCGGCATCTTGGATGGACCATGCTTGGAACGGTGACCATCATGAGCGGGGTAAATACTGCCTCCAAAATTGTCTACTATCTCGTGTTGCTCCGGATCGCAGCAACGGCAATGCGCCCATCATCCATGCGGCTAAGAACGGCCTAGCATTACGCGCCCGCGCCAATCAGCGTAATGCGCGTAGCATGGTCAGTCACGATGAGAAGATAAACAACACAATTGGGTGCAATGAAGAAGAAAGCTTGCATGTCCCTGAGCGTTGCCCGAACCGCTCTGTCGCAGAAGCGACTGAGGCTGACTTGGCCGGATGGGGCGAGGAAGAAGAATAGGCTGGTCCTGTTCCGTGGCGAAATATTCAGGATGAGGCGGTCGTCGTGCAACTAAACAATTCTTGGAGCGGCGGTTTCCTGCGCTCCCAGGCAAGCGTGGTGTTGGCCTGCATCTTGTACGTCGCTGTTTTTGTGCTTGTGTACAAGGGAGTGATCGTACCGTTGTGGGGATACGAGGGATTCCATGCAAGGGCGACGCTCTCGCGCGCGGCTGTCGGGTGGGCACTCGCAGCATTGCCTTCGCTCTGGATGCCGATCGACCTGAAACGGCCGTCCCAAGTAGCGTACTGGTTGCTATATCTGCTGGTCGTGGTTCCCGTGTGCCTGATTCCGATCTATGCGCTAGAAGACCAATCCAGCGGTCCAGTTCTATTGGTAGCTTGCGTGGTAGCCGTGTTTGCACTGATGGGACTGATTTACCGCCTTCCTCTGCTGCCGATGCAGCGTGTGCATCTAGAGAATTATGAATTTAGCGTCATCCTAATCCTACTGAGCACAACTTTCTATGCGTTGCAGGTTTCGAGCTTCGGGCTGCACGTCCGCTATGTCCCCCTTAGCGAGATTTATGTTGTACGCGCAGAATATGACGAGACCCTGCGTGGGGCTTCTCCCCTGGTGGCGTACACAATCGGCTGGCAGATGTACGTAATTAATCCCCTAATAATAGCCAAGGGCCTGGCATCGCGTCGCATATTGCTGATCCTGGCCGGCGTCGTGGGGCAATTTCTCATCTACTCCATTACCGGTTATCGGGACGTGTTCTTCTCGGCGACTTTTTTGTTCTATCTCTTATGGATGATGCGCCGAGAAGGGAAACGATTTGGGACTAGATTTGCCGCGACGTGGACCGCGATCTTTCTAGCTGCAGGTGGGTTGAAGTTCTTCGGCTCCCTGATAACTCTCGAGGCGCTCGTGAAACGCACGACAGCTACGCCGGGGTTGTTGACAGCCTATTATTACGATTTCTTCTCCTGGCACCCCAAGGCGCTTCTGGGCCACAGCATTTTCAAGTCGTTCGTCGACTATCCCTACGCTCTGCAACCACCATATTTGATTGGTTACGTGTATTTCCATAATGTCGGCATGGACGCCAATGCAAATGTCTGGGCTGACGCCTACGCCAACTTCGGTTACCCCGGAATCGTTTGCTTCACACTGCTGCTTGCGGTAGTCCTGTGGCTATACGACTCGATGGCGGTTGGCCGCGACCTGCAGGTGGCAGCACTGGTCATTGCTCTTCCAGCATTTGCGTTGGCGAATACCAGCCTCTTGACCACGCTACTATCGCACGGGATGGGCCTGGCCTTGTTGCTGATGTATCTCATGCCTCCAACGGCAGTTGGATACGTGCAGCATTCATACGTGCTGGTCCATTCCGGGGATGCCCAACTTCGAGAAGGGTAGATTCTGAACCTCTTTCCTGTTCATTCAATTGCCGGCGATGTGTCTGTAAGGCCGCTTTGCTGTTCGCAGCCCGCCAAGACGGTCCACCGTTTATTAAAGTGGGGAGGGTTGAATTGTGTACTTGCACTTATACATAGGGGCATAATACCCGCAGCGAGAACATAGGACTACCGAAGTTGGTTGGGGTGATCTCGCGCCGTGCTGATGTAGCGCAGCAATTGTCGTTGGCCTGCCACTACACCCACGCACGCGCAAGGAAGTCTAGGGGCAGGAATCGGCGGTACAGGTTTGCAGCGTGTCCTTGTGCTCGAACCTCTCGGGATCCGCAATAGCAGCTCGTTCTATGAGGGATCGCGACGTCGTTGGGGAGATCATGACAGACCGTTGGATAGGCACAAAGATTTCTTGCGAAGCGAAACACTGGGCCGTTCGGGAGCTGGCACGCAGAGCAGGAGTAACGCCAGAGCAGTTCGAGAAATGGAGCATCGAGTTTTCACCTGACTCGACAGTGATCTTGGTGAACCGGTTCGCTGGGAAGCGAATTCGCCTCGCTGCACATGACGGGCTGATAGCACAGAAGCAGCCGTTTGAGCTGTTTACGAACTCGGCAGATTGGATGGTCCCCCCGCCGGAGGGGCTGGCGCGTCTGGTGCCATCGTTCGTGGTGCCCTTCTCTCCGGCTCAGAGCGAACCAAGACCGATCTTTAGCCGCCTCAATTCCAACACCGTTGTAAGTGATTTTGACCTGGTCACCTCAAGCTTATTCACACTGGCTCGTGCCGAGGAGGTGGCTCCAGGTCCGCGCGATGGACATGGCAGATTCGTGGCCAAGGCCAGCGTCGCGTTCCGGGACGGCTTTCTGGACCGGCCGATCGTAGATGAATATGGATTGGCGTTTGCGCAGGCGATCGAGTCTCTTGAGCCAGGCTGGAAGCCGACACGCGGCCCGCTCGCGGTAAAGCTGAGCCACGACATCGATGATCTGGACGTGATGTTTTCGGGGCGGCCGGAGCACATTGGGTTCTCCCCGAAGCAGTTGGTGCGCGCCGCGTGGATGGGTACGCCATTGAGTTTTCGAACCGCAATCCAGGAAACGACCAAAAAGCATGAACCACTCTCGACAATAAGGTCGCTGGCAAGGAGCGCGACACGCACCAGGCCGAATGCACGGGAACTAGTAAGCGAGTTGTGCCGGCTTTCGACGGAGTTTCAGCTGGATTCGGCATTCTACTGGAAGGCAAGCCCGCTGACCCCCTTTGACAGCGGATATGACCCGTGTTCGAAGTCGACCAAGCTACTGATTCAGCAGGTCGCGGACCAGGGCTTTGAGAATGGAGTTCATCCCGGTTACTACACGTTCCAAGACGTGAATGAGCTGAGGCGCGAGGTGGCTTGCCTGAGAGAGGCGACTGGGCGCGAAGTGCTGGGAGGACGTCAGCACTATCTTCGCTGGTCACCGGAGACGTGGAGGCACTGGGAAGAGTGTGGGCTGGCGTATGACAGTTCACTAACCTTCGCAGATGTCTGCGGTTTCCGGGCCGGCACCTGTGTTCCATACAAACCGTGGCTCCTGGATGAGAATCGTGAAGCCGGACTGCTGGAGATTCCGCTGATCATCATGGAAATGACACTCACGGAATGCATGCGTGAGACGCGACCAGAAGTTCTGCTGGAGATTATCGAATCGTACATGAACAAATGCAGAACTGTCGGCGGAGTCTTCACCTTTCTCTACCATAATGCTTCACTGCAAGACGCTATGCTGAAGACACTCTATGAGAGGCTACTGCAAAAGTTCGCAGGATGTGCCAAATTTGACTGGCGCAATGCCATTGCGCAGCGGTGGGCTGGGCCCAAAACAGCCACGCTCAGCAAACGAGGATGCGAACACTCCTACCTGGGGCACGAATGACGCGACCTGGCGGGACGTCAACTATTTTTTGGTATGCAGTCTTGATGCTGAGCGCCCTGCTTGTGACACGGCTGATTTGGCACCACAGCTGCGTGCGGCGGAGCGCCACATACCCACTGCCTGGCGGAGTCGCGAGCGACGGATTACCGACCGCTGCTCGTTATGTGAGCCCTGCTGGCAATGACACCAGCAATGGTAGCGCTGCTCACCCCTGGGCCAGCTTGCGGCATGCGGCCGAGGCAACGCGCGCGGGCACTGTTGTCCACGTCTCGCCAGGTATCTACAGGGAAAATGGACTGACTTTGAACAACAGCGGTACTTCCTCGGGGCGCATCCGGTTCGTCTCCGATCAGAAGTGGGGCGCGCAGATCCGAACCACCTCCTCATACACCGTAGTAAGGCTGAACGGATCGTATGTCGATATCGTCGGCTTTGATGTTGCGGGCGATGCTCACAGCTGCCTGGGGATCGCGGATTGGGGTTCCAACAACCGAATCATCAGCAACGATGTCCACAACATTCCCGCCAACTCGAAGATCTGCGGCAACAACGAGGGCGCCGGCATTGTCCACGCCAACTACAGGGCCGGCAACGACGACACGATTGGCAATACAGTGCACGATATTGGCTCCTGGCCCACGCTCGACGAGCGCGTGCATGGCATCTATCATTCAAACGCGGGCGGCCATATTTGGAACAACGTGGTCTACCACTGTGCCGGCTTCGGGATCCACCTCAACCACTTTCCGAGTGCCGTGACGGTTGCCAACAACACGGTATTCAACAACAGGTACGGAGGGATCTACGTCAATGGCGGCGGTATCCTCGGCCACATGCTGGTCACGAACAATATTTCAATGAACAATGTGGGGTACGGCATCACAGAGAACTATGGTTCGGCTGGACCAGGCAATCGATATCTCAATAACGTGGTATTCAACAACCGGTCGGGAGACATCGCGCTTGACCCAATCGGACACTCGGTCCAAGTCGCTACGATCATTGCCGATCCATTGTTTGTCAATTACACTGGCTCAGGTGATGGAGATTACACACTGCAATCCACCAGTCCAGCGCGTAATCATGGCACGAGCAACGGCGCACCAACCTACGACATAAATGGCCTCACCCGACCGGTGTGGGACATTGGCGCGTACCAGTCTTACTCTGCGCGATACCTGTGGCCTTGGCGGGTGCGACAATCCCGTTGCTCTCCAGGCCTAGGGAACGATGGCAGAAAGAAAAACGAGGGCGAGTGACCTCGCCCTCAATCGTAAGATTACATCCACAGGTCTCATGCGCCAGAACGAAGGAAGAATTAGCGCGCTGTCGAATCATTGTCTCTGTGGTTTACTAGTACGGGATATGGCAAATCGTTTGACTACAGCTGATGGTGACGTGGGACTGGCCGGAGCGGCGCTATTAGATCCGACATACGCCCCAATGTCTGTAGAGCCGGATTGCGGACGAGGATTTCCAGCGAAATCTGTCATAACACCAGCTAATGCTAAACCGGCGCCGATAGCTGGTGATCCCGCCTGCAATGCGTAGGAACCGCTCGCCGTACCGGTATTGTTGACGAATTTTGGATCGGCACTTACCGTCCCTGAGACGGCGATTGGACTAGTCGTGCAATTAGAAGGTGTGCAACCTCCGTCCTGCCATACGAGGTTATCAATATAGCTATTATTGTAGGTAGGTCCTTCTTCAATAAAACCGTCTAAATTTCCCATGCTGATATTGTTTTCTACCAGCGTCCCGACTGCAGGCGCGGCACCGGAAGGAGCATCCCCGGCGCCGATGATAAAACCACCCCGCGGAGAGTTGATTACCGTGTTGCCATAAATCGTGTCATGGTTGGCGTTATGCCACGTTTCTAGCCCGTACCCGGCATTGATCACAATATTGTTGGCAGCGAGGTCATAGGGGGTTTGTAGATAAATCCCGGTGGGATATGGGCCACTGCTACATCCACCCCCGGCTTGCATGTTAACGATGAGATTTCCGATGATGTCGTCATGAGAAACGTCGAGATAATTAGAGCCGCCCCCGGTGCTGATCCCAGAGCCGCTATTCGACGAACAAGGCATGTTTGTCAAATCATGGACTACATTGCCGATGGCCTGATTGTAACTCGCGGTTGACCCTACTGTGTTACCTGTTGCGAGGATGATCCCGTTGGCGTCGCTCCCTGTAATGTCAAAATTCTCAATTTGTATGTAGCCGCCCGTTAATCCGACGACCACAGAACCGTCACCTGTGCCCGTGCCTACTAGTTTGGCCTGCCATTTGTGCTGGGCCATGTAAGTGATCGGGTGTCCAGGAGTGCCGCTCGACGTGATGGTAATATCGCTTTTATATGTGCCGTCTAACACAATAACGGTATCTCCGGGACCGACAACGTTTGCCGCGTGCTGGATGGTCGCAAACGGAGATGTCTCACTCCCGATCGCGGAATCACTGCCGTTGGGACCTACATAATAGGTGTATGAAGTTTGCGCTTCTGCCCGTGGCACAGCCGACGGTGAGAATGCGCTTGCCAACATGACGCCAGCAGCGAGAATAAGATTTAGACAAGAGCGTAGGGGGAGATAGGAACGCATAAGTTTGATAACTCCTTCAAAAACAACAAGTGGAGCCGGCGATTACGCCAGGGAGTTAAAAGGCACAGCTCTGCTGGGTCCCCGCGACAAGCAAGGACTATCCGGCAATATCGCCGGACACACAGAACGAAACTATTTAGTCAGTTAGTTTGTTATTCGCACTTTGGTGCGCCGACTTCGCCATCGATCTAGATATGCCGGAAGTAGTCTCGCGAAGGTTGCTGCAGACTGGGATGGAATGGACGTAAGAGGATTGAGATAAGGATGGCTGGCCTTTGAACGTCCTGGTCGGCGGTCCTTAAAGTGCAGTCGGGGTTTGAAGGGCTGAGTCACGGGCATCGCGTTGGAAGACGCGCTGCCATGGAGGGGCTCCCGAGACAAAGCGGTCTCGGCACAAAAGAAGAGCTGTTTCAAAAACTCCACCTCAAGTTAAATTTCTGGTGCATCGGCTGAGGCAGAAACACAAATGGTGGGAAGTACGTCCCGCGCCGTGCGGGCCATGCCGCCTTGTGCCCCTCAAGTGCCGAGATCTCGAGGAACCGCCCAGGCTTATCTCTTCTTGTTTCCCCACTATAACGGCAGCGGGATTGAAACGCAAATAGCACTTAAGTGGTGGCCGACAGCGGGTGTAGAGCGCTCAGCTAGCAAGGTAATCCACTTCTGCGCTTCATCAGGTGCGAAGCTGCGCATCTTGCCGCTCACAAGGATGTTGAGCTCAGATGGTTCTAACGCCGGAAGCTGATACAGAAACATATGAGTAAAGCCAATGTTGCCGTGCCAACGCAAGCTGGGGGTGCGGCATTACATCACGCAGCAGCTTCGGAAGAAGCCTTATCGCAGGGACCCCCCCCCGGAACCTTTATAGTAAACAGCATTAGACACAGGCTGCTAGCGTTTGCAACGTGCGCCGGTTTACCGAGAGCACCGACTTATCGACAGGTCGGCCAAGCGGGCCTGCGAAGCCGCAAGAGTGCTTTCGGGTGCCGAGTCCTTCAGGATCGCGATAAGATACTCGACCACGGCGATGAGCCGGCCAGCGATTTCGGCGTAGCAGCGCAGTTCAAGTTTGGCGATATTAAGGAGATTACAAATGTCACCGGTCTGGTCAGGGGCCACCGAGACCAATGACGAGCAAATGCTGAAGAGATTCTTCGACATCCTCTTCTCGGCGATAGGAATCATTCTCTTGGCCCCGCTTTTGGTTGTCATTGCGATGGCGATTAAGAAGTCCTCATCCGGACCCGTGTTATACCGGGGGATCCGTGTAGGGAGAGATGGGAAGCTGTTTCGAATGCTTAAGTTCCGCACGATGGTCGCGAATGCCGAAGCATTGGGAGGGTCGTGCACCAGCGACGACGACCCCCGGATCACGTCGATTGGGCGCCGATTGAGGAAGTATAAATTGGATGAGCTTCCTCAACTCTTCAATGTTCTAAGAGGCGAAATGAGTTTCGTCGGGCCACGTCCGGAGGTCCAGCAATACGTGTCAATGTTCTCTGAAGAAGAGAAGCAGATTCTACGCGTGCGGCCAGGTATTACAGATTTGGCCACGCTGTGGGATTCAGATGAAGGAGCTCTTCTGGCGGAAAGCTCCGACCCGGAGCGGACCTATCTGGAGACGATACGCCCTGAGAAAATTCGACTGCAGCTCGAATATGTCCGAGAAAGGGCTTTGTTGTTGGATTTTAGAATTATCTGTTCGACAGTAGCTCTTGTCCTCAGGCGACTGAAAACTGCGCTGTAGCTTGATATTGTCTTCCGTTGGCAAAGAGCCTCTTCCCAAGCGATGCCCCGCCGTCGCATCGGGACACAACAGGCCATTCTGCCCGTCGATCCTGTCGATGTAACTGAAGGATGGCTTCGTCTTGTTCCATTCTTCCAAGCCAAACCGAGACATCGGGCGAATCCCAATGATGTGACCGGGACGGGTCACAAATACGAGCCGTTCATGGCAATGGAGTTTCTGATATGTGTACAATATTGCATTTCTTGCAAGACAGGTCACTCGGGTCCTGAATAGATGGACCGCAAATCAGCGACTAATCGTGTGCGATCAGTCCCTTTTGCGAGCGCTCGTCTTGTAGTGCTCGGCAAGCCGTTTTGGCAGGTTCGCCTGGAGCTGACGAATGTTAAGAATTTTGCCACCTCGATGGACTACTACGTCAACAAGCTGGGTTTTAGCAATAAATGGGATTGGGGCACTCCGCCGACATTCGGTTGTGTCACGCGTGACAAGGTTGAAATTTTTCTCTGTGAAGGCGCGCAAGAGCGGCCCGGAATGTGGATGTCTGTTTTCATGGACGATGTGGACTCGCTTCACGAGGAGTACAGGAGGAGCGGCGCAATCATCCGCCTGGAGCCCACGAATATGCCCTGGGGGCACGAGAGAAATGAACGTGGAAGATCTGGATGGTCACCGTCTCCGGATGGGCAGTGATGCCACGGCGCCAGCAGAGGAGGATGGGTTGAAGCGCTTCTCGGAGATGGAGCAGTTCCGCGATTGAGAGTTGCTGGAAGAGGGATTCAGTCGCCTTTTTCCAACCCACAAAAGCTGATGTCTTGTACGACTTGCAGGTATTTTGGCAGTCCCCGCTTGGTTGTGAGTCATTGATTGTCTTGGTCTGGCTACGCTGTCACGGCAGAGGTATCGACGCTACGCTGCCAGGGAACGACTGAAGGGAATTACGAGTAAATTCAAAAGTATTGCAGGTCTTAGCAACGTCTCGAATTTGCCGGGAAGGCTGGGCCTTCATCTTTAGCTGTTCCTCCACGGCTAGGGAGCAGAACCCGGCTGAAAACTTGTAAGAAAACTTGGAGAAAAATTAGCGCCGAATGGGCTCCAAAAAAAGCCATTTGGATCCGCTTAAGTAGTTGAAAAGTAATCACCTCATTGGCATCTAATTTCTTGTTAACCGAGGAGTTGCAGGAGGGGCCAAGTGATCATTTGACTTTCCAAACCTCCATTCCCATCTTCGCTGAAACCGCTCCAGCCTTTTCAGAACGGGAGCCGAGGAGATCCTGACCGCCGATCTGTGAAAACCTGACCAAAACCTGACCAACCCTCATAGTTCTAAATGCATTTCCTGAACAAATTGAACTATTTTTCGAGCATGTCTGTGCGGGCGAAAAGCCACGTAAGTCATTTTATTTCAATGAATTTACGTGGAAATTGCGGTTGATGAGCATTCGACTCTTAATCGACAGGTTGGTGGTTCGATTCCACCCGCGTCCACCATGATTAATCTCCCAAATATCAAACAGATATCGATCAAGAATGTGCCTCATCGTTAAAGTGCGGCCAAATGTAGTGTTCTTCTTGACCGACGAGTGGCGAGGCCAGGCTACAGCTTATGTCGGCGACGACCCAAGCGTGCGAACACCGGCTCTTGACGCCATGGCGGCCGAAAGCGTGAACTGCATGAACTTCATCTCAGGCCTTCCCCGTGCTGCCCCGGGAAACAGCGCTTGCGAGCCACTGTCAGGACTGCAAGCTGGACCTGAGCGCAGGGCAGAAAACACGCGAGCAACGGACAGGCAGGTATTGTGGTGGAGAACCAACTTCAGGTGCGCTGCTTCTGTGCGACGTGCGCCTGTAGCATAAAGCGTCATCAGCAGAATGCGGTGAAATGGCTGTTCTGCCGCGTCAGGATGCTCCGGGCTAAGACCCAATTCGGTCATTCACTGGGTTGCGAAGACGCTGCTTGCAGGCGAAGTACCCTCTCACGTCCCAAAGTTTGTTCGCCGAACATTCGAAACCTTTAACTTTCTGGAATGAATTTGATTACCGATGGTTTCTTACCGCATCATGTAACTCCCTCTAGTT
>CAVPKQ010000048.1:0-249720 GCA_963705665.1 uncultured Acidobacteriaceae bacterium
CATCTCAGTATTGTTTTGTTTCGTTCACGCTGATTCGCAACAACGGGCATGACAAACGATCCTCTCGACGCCATGAAGGCCCGCTGGAACCACATCCAGGGCTCTCTGTTTCCTTGGCTGCGCGAGGAAGTCGACCCGATCACCGAAGCGCTCGGGCGTCTCGTCATCACCCTCGACGTGATCGGCCTCGAAGCCTTTGTGCCTGAGCCGCCGCGCGGCCCCGGACGCCCGCCCGAGGATCGCCGCGCCCTCGCCAGGGCCTTCGCCGCCAAGGCGATGCTGGGCGTTCCCACTACCAACGCCCTGATCGAGCGCGTCGCCGTCGACAAGTCGCTGCGCCGCATCCTCGGTTGGGAGCGGCGCTCGCAAGTGCCGTCGGAAGCCACGTTTTCCCGAGCCTTTGCGGAGTTCGCGCAGGGCATCTGCCCGACAGGATGCACGCGGCGCTGATCGGGCGTACGCTCGGCGGCCGCATCGTCGGCGTGATCGCGCGCGACGCCACCGAAATCGAGGCGCGCGAGAAGCCGGCCAAGAAGGAGACGAACGACAAGAACGACGATCCGCCGCCTGATTGCGTCGCGCCGCCGCGCAAGCGCGGACGCCCGCGCAAGGATGAGGACCGACCCAAACCCGAGCCGACCCGGCTCGAACGGCAAACCAACCAGAACCTCGGTCAGATGCTCGCCGAGCTGCCCACCGCGTGCGATGCCGGCTGCAAGAAAAACAGCAAGGGCTACAAGGAAACCTGGAACGGCGACAAACTGCATCTCGACGTCGCCTGCGGCCAAATCCCGGTCTCCTGCGTGCTGACCTCGGCTTCCGTCCATGACAGTCGGGTCGCCATCCCTTGATGACCATGACCAGCGCCCGCATCGCCTATCTCTATGATCTGATGGATGCGGCCTACGACGCCGCCGCCATTCACGACCACGGACAGGCGCTCGGCCATAGGCCGATCATCGATCGCAACTTCCGCGCCCAGCATGAAGCCAAGGCCGAATGGGCCCGGGAAGTCGAGCGCATGAAACTCATCCACATGCCCGACCCCGACGACGTAATTTTTGATTTTCGAACCATGGCCGAACGAATCAACGCCTGGTTGAAGGACGAATTCGGCGCGAGGTTCGTCCGCGTGCGCGGCGCCATCAAGGTCAAATGCCACCTCGCGTTCGGCTTGGTCGCGTTCACGGTCGATCAAATACTCCGCGTCACGAAATTCAGGCCGGCGCTGACCTGAGCCCCGGCGCCACGCCCCTCAACAAAGGCGCGGGAAATTCTCCGCGATCAATGAATTCTGCAAGAGGCTCCAAGGGCATAAAAATCTCCCGACGCAGAAATGGCGACCCTCAACATAACCCGCAACAAGTTTCATCCAGAATGGAATTACCGCATCGCGCCGAGGACCTCAAACATGGAGCGATAGTTTTTGGGCGTCGCCTAAGCAGCACTACCTCTCGCTCGAACATTATCTTCGCCCCCGCAGCATTGTCGCCGAGGAGATCGGGCGCAAAGTCCTTGGCGCAATCCACGAATTCCTCGAACGTGGACGCCTCGATGTGCAAGCCGGGAATGTTCGATGATATAACGTAGTATATATGCTCGGCCTCGTCATAGCTGACGTTTACGACAAAGCTCATAGAGTCTCACCCTGGCGTAAGAGTCCTTCGAAGTCGCGCACCGCTTGGCTGATGGTAATGTCGCCAGCCCCTAAAATGGGCTTGGCGAGTCGGAATAGAAATTCACGGTTTCCTGTCCAGTTTTTCGGCGAGCAACCTTCGGATCGCTCCGGAGCCAGAGGGAGGAGTCTCGGGTTGGTTTCGATCCGCGCATCGGTCTTCGCGTGCAGTAGCCCCGAGGCGGCGCGGGAATTGGGGAAGCTCGGATTTCCGAAGCTGGCGAACCGGCAGAGGAACTCGGGTTCACCCACCGTCACCGCGGCCTGCCGCCGCGAGCTTCGGGTTCTTGTCCGATCGCAACTGCGTTATCGCGTAGATGGTGAACACGCCGGCCAACGCCAGCGCCATGCCGAACCAGGTCATCGCGTAGGAGAGATGGTTGTTGGGAAAGACGAGTATCGTCTCGCCTCCCTCGGGTAGCGTGTCGGGGTCGGCGCTCGCGTCGGCGTCGATCGAGAACGGCGCGTGCGGACCCAGCTTCAGGGCCTCGGCGATTTGTTCGACGTCCCGGGTGAACCATTGCCCATGGGCGGGATCGTCCGCGGGCGTGAACCAGGTGCGATCCTCGCTCGAGCGCATAAGGCCCGTCACTTCCACCGGGCCGGTCTTTCCGACGCTCGCCTCGGCCTTGCGCTCTTCGGGCACGAAACCGCGATTGACGAGGACGCTGTCGCCGTCGGCGAGTTCGAGCGGCGTCATGACGAGATAGCCGGGTCCGCCGTAGCGCCCGCGTGGGCTCGCGAGCGCACGAAACACCATCGCCTGCCGCGCGTAATCATAGACGCCGGAAACGCGGACATGACGATATTCGTAGTCGCGGGGATTGAGCTTGGCCCATTCCTCTGCCGAGGGAATCTCGACGGGCGGCGCGAGCGCACGCGCCTCCACGGCCGCGATCAGCGCTTCCTTCCACGCCAGGCGCTTCAGCTGCCAGACGCCGAGGCCGACCAGCACGACCAGTCCGATCAATGTCGCCGCCGCGGGCGCGCGCGAGCGAACGAACGCGTCCGCCGCTCATGGCTTATCCAGCCGACCGGGCGCCGCGTCGTTCTTGAATTGCAGGGCGATCAATACGCCCTTGAGCGGCCGCAACATTCCGAGGCAGACGACCAACGCAAGCGGAATGAACACGACCATGAAGACCCAGATCGGCGGCTCCCAAGTCATGTCGACGATCAGGGCGAGCCCGACCACCAGGAAGCCAGCGATCAGCGTGACGAACACCGCGGGCCCGTCGCCGGAATCGGCGAAGCCGAAATCGAGCCCGCAAACCTGACATTTCGGCGCAACGGTCAGAAACCCCTGGAACAGCCGGCCGTCGCCGCAACGCGGGCATCGGCCGGCGAGGCCCGTCGAGATCGCGGAAATCGGAGGATAGCGGGGTTCCTCGATGCTCATGCCGGTGATTCCCAGCCTCGCGCCCCGCCCGCGCGAGAAAGTTCATGGCGGCGAAACCGCCCTCAACCGCCCGCCGCGCCCTCGATCGGAGCGCCCCAGGAACCCCAGACATAGATGCAGGCGAACAGGAACAGCCACACCACGTCGACGAAATGCCAGTACCAGGCGGCGAATTCGAAGCCCAGATGCTGTTGCGGCGTAAACTGGCCGAGTTGGGCGCGGAGCAGGCAGACGATCAGGAATATTGTGCCGATGATGACGTGCGCGCCGTGGAAGCCCGTCGCCATGAAAAAGGTGGCGCCGTAGATCGAATTCGAAAAGGCGAACGGCGCATGATAATATTCCCAGCCCTGAATGCTGGTGAAGCAGAGGCCGAGAATAATGGTCAGCGTCAATCCGACCTTCAAACCCTGACGGTCGTTGTGCAGCAATGCGTGATGCGCCCAGGTGACCGTCGCGCCGGAGGTGAGCAGGATCAGCGTGTTGAGCAGCGGCAGATTTAACGGATCGAGCACCTCGGTGCCCTTGGGCGGCCAGACGCCGCCGGTGAACGCGACGCGCGCCGCCTGAATAGGCTCCCCGGTGAACAGTGACGCGTCGAAGAACGCCCAGAACCACGCGACGAAGAACATCACCTCGGAGGCGATGAACAGGATCATGCCGTAGCGATGGCTGAGCTGAACGACCCGGGAATGGTCTCCGGTTTCCGCCTCGTGGACGACATCGGTCCACCATGACGCCAAGGTGTAGAAAAGGCCGAGGACGCCGATTCCGAAACAGGGAACGCCGAGCTTGAGCCCGCCGATCGAAAGCCCCTTCATCGACATGATCAGCCCGACCGCGGTCAGAAAGGCGAAGCTCGCGCCGATCAGCGGCCAAGGGCTCGGATTGACGAGGTGATAAGCGTGATGCGGCTTCGCGTGCGCGTCGGCCATTAACTGTTCCTCTTGGTCTACCCGTTCGGCTCGGCCCCGGTCGGATTGCTATGTTTCGCGCAACGCGTCAAGCTCCGCCGGGTCAAAGTTTTGGCGCGGCCGCCGGGGTTTTGGGAGCGAGCGCGACCGGCTTGTCGCTGTCCGACGCCGCGAACATCGTATAGGAGAGCGTGATCGCTTCGACATCGTCCATTTCATGCGCGTGCTCGAGACCCGGATCGAGAAAGAAGACGACCGGAAGGTCGGCGGTCTCGCCGGGTCCTAGCCGCTGCTCGCTGAAGCAGAAGCAGGAAATCTTGTCGAACCAGCCCCCCGCCACTTCGGGCGTCACGTTGTAGGCCGCGACAGCGGCGGTCGGCCGCCGCGAGCGATTGTGCACGCGAAAAAACACCGTGGCGGTGGCGCCCGTGCGCAGCGTGATCGATGGTGTTTCCGGCTCGAAGCTCCAATCGAGATCTTGCGAGACATTGGCGTCGAAGCGAACGACCAGCGAGCGCTCGCCGCGGATCGTGGGGGCTGTTTTGGCAACTTGCGTCGTCCCGGCGAAGCCTGTCCGCTTGCAGAACTCGCCATAGAGCGGGACGGCGGCGTAAGTGGCGCCCACCATCGCGACCGCGGTCGCGACCGCGATCCAGGCGAGCCGGCGATTGCGTGTCTGCAGCGAAGGCAAGGGGCTCATCTCGAGACCTCAGCGCATCGGCTGAAAGACGCCGGGACCGACCTTCACGATCGTGATGACGTAAAAGAGAAGCGCCACGAAGCCGACCGCCAGCCCGATCGCCAGATTGCGACGGCGACGATTGCGAAGCTGGCCCTCCGTCAACACGATGTCGGATCGCCGGGGCTGGTCCATCGCGAAATCCCTCACAGGCCCCAACGCTCGAACAAGCCGAAACCCCGCTCCACGACCAAGAATCCGAACAGCACGAAGAGATAAAGGATCGTAAACCAGAACAGCCGCATCGCCGCCTTGTTCGCGTCCGAGCCGTCGCGGTTGCGGTAAACCTGGACCGCGAGCGCGAGCAGCATCGCGCCCGAGACGATCGACGCCGCGCCATATAGCCGGCCGGCCATTCCCGTCAGCCACGGCGCGACGCCGAGCGGCGCCAGCAAGAGCGAATAGATCAGAATTTCCAGCCGGGTCCGGGCGGGACCCTTGGCGTTGGGCATCATCGGGACGCCGGCCCGCTCGTAGTCGCGGCTCTTGACGAGGGCGAGCGCCCAGAAATGCGGCGGCGTCCACATGAAGATGATCGCGAACAGCAAGAGGCTGTCGAGGCTCACCGAACCGCTGACGGCCGCGCATCCCACCACCGGCGGCAAGGCGCCCGCGGCGCCGCCGATCACGATATTTTGCGGCGTCAGCCTCTTCAGCCACATCGTGTAGATCACGACGTAGAAGAAGATCGTGAACGCCAACAGCGCGCCGGCGAGGAAGTTGGCGACCGTCGCCAAGATCAAGACGGCAAGCAGAGACAGCGTCAGGCCGAAGTAGAGCGCCTCGCCCGGCGCGATCAGGCCCGAAGGCACCGCCCGCAGCCGGGTGCGCGCCATCAGCGCGTCGATATCGCAGTCCCACCACATGTTGAGCGCGCCGGCGGCCCCGGCGCCGATCGAGATCGCGAGCAGCGCCGCGAAGCCGACGACCGGATGCACGCTTCCCGGCGCAACCAGCATTCCCGCCAACGCCGTCAGCACGACGAGCGACATGACGCGCGGTTTCAGGAGCGAAAAAAACTCCGTCGGCCCGGCGGCGTACTCCGCCGGCGAGGCGCCGCCGAGGCGCGAGCTTTCTTCACGGACCAGGCTCATTTCCCATTCATCCTTGCACGACGCTCGATCGCGCGTGCGGCGGCGGCGGACCGCGACGGGTCGGGCCGCCGATCAATGATCTGCGCCCGTGATGCGCGGCAGCGTTTCGTAAGTATGGAACGGCGGCGGCGACGGCAAGGTCCACTCCAGCGTCGTAGCGCCGACGCCCCACGGATTGTCGCCGGCGACGCGTTTGCGCTCGAACGCCTCGTAGAGGATGTAGAGGAACAAGATCGTCGCCACGAGGGAGATCAGCGCCCCGATCGAGGAGACCACGTTCCACAGATGGTAGGCGTCGGGATAATCTACGTAACGGCGCGGCATGCCCGCCAGACCCGAGGAAATGCTGGGGAAAGAAGATGACGTTGACGCCGATGAACAGCAGCCAGAAATGCCACTTCGCCGAGCGCTTCGTCGTACATGTAACCGGTCATCTTCGGGAACCAGTAGTAGAACCCGGCGAAGATCGTGAACACGGCGCCCAGCGACATCGTATAATGGAAGTGCGCGACGACGTAATAGGTCTCGTGCACCGCCCGATCGACGCCCGCGTTGGCGAGGACGACGCCCGTGACGCCGCCGACCGTGAACAGGAAGATGAAGCCGATCGCCCAGAGCATCGGCGCCCGCAGCGAAATCGAACCGCCCCACATCGTCGCGATCCACGAGAAGATCTTGACGCCGGTCGGAACCGCGATGACCATCGTCGCGAACACGAAATAGCGCTGGGTGTTGAGCGACAGGCCGACCGTGAACATATGGTGCGCCCAGACGACGAAGCCCACGGCGCCGATCGCGACCATCGCGTAGACCATGCCGAGATAGCCGAACACGGGCTTGCGCGAGAAGGTCGAAACGACCTGACTGGTGATGCCGAAGCCCGGCAGGATCAGGATATAGACTTCGGGATGACCGAAGAACCAGAACAGATGCTGGAACAGGATGGGATCGCCGCCGTGGACCGGATCGAAGAACGCGGTGTGGAAATTGCGGTCCGTCAGCAACATCGTGATCGCGCCCGCGAGCACCGGCAGCGCCAGCACCAGCAGGAACGCGGTGACGAGAATCGACCACACGAACAACGGCATCCGGTGCATCGTCATGCCCGGCGCGCGCATGTTGAAGATCGTCGTTATGAAGTTGATCGCGCCCAGGATCGACGAAGCGCCCGCCAGATGCAGCGAAAGGATCACGAAATCCATCGCCGGGCCGGGCGAGCCCGCGTTGGACGAGAACGGCGGATAGAGCACCCAGCCGCCCGCGAAGCCGTGATAGCCCGAGCCGTCGACGAACAGCGAGATCATCAGCAGCAGGAACGAGGCCGGCAGCAGCCAGAACGAGATGTTGTTCATGCGCGGAAAGGCCATGTCCGGCGCGCCGATCATCAGCGGCACGAACCAGTTGCCGAAGCCGCCGATCATCGCGGGCATGACCAGGAAGAAGATCATGATGACGCCGTGCGCCGTCGTGAACACGTTATACATGTTCTTGCCGGCATCGGCCGACCCGTCGCCGCTGAGAAGCAAGGAAATCCAAGGGAAAATGTGATTTCCCGGGAACATCAAATTCAGACGCATCGCGCCGGACAGCCCCGAACCAATCAGACCCGCGATCATCGCGAACACGATATAGAGCGTGCCGATGTCCTTGTGATTGGTCGAATACATGTATCGGCGCCAGCCGGTGGGATGCCCGTGGCCGTCGTCCGCGTGGTCCGCGTCATGGATTACAGCGTCGGTCGCCATTCACGTCGTCCTTGATCTCGTTGCTTCTTCGCGTGTTCAAGCCGTCTTCGTTTTCGTCAGCGCGAGGCTGTCTCCGCTCCGAGGTCGGCGAGTCTGGTCCGGCTTCCCGCCGCCGCGAATTTCTTCTTGGCGTCCACCAGCCATTGTTTATAGGCCTCGTCGCTCACGACCCGGAACTCGATCGGCATATAGGCGTGATCGATGCCGCAGAGCTTCGAGCACTGGCCGTAATAGATGCCTTCACGGTCCGCCTTGAACCAGGTCTGGTTGGCGCGGCCGGGGACCGCGTCGATGCGAATGCCGAAAGATTGAATGACGAAGGAATGGATCACGCCGTCGGGAGCGGAAGTCACCTCGAGCTGGACGACCTTGTTGATGGGAACCACCGCCTCGTTGTCGACCGCCAACAGCCGGATGTCGCCCGGCTTCAGATCCTCGTCTTGTTTGATGATCGAGTCGAATCCGAAGTCGCCCTGATCCTTCGGATAGTCATAATGCCACTCCCATTGCGAGCCCGTCACCTTGATGAACACGTCGGCCTTCGGAAGGGTCAACTGCATCGTCAGAAGCCGAAACGACGGTATCGCTATGATCACCAGGATGATCACCGGTATGATCGTCCAGGCGACTTCGATCAACGTGTTGTGCGTGGTCTTCGAGGGCGTCGGATTCGCCTTTTCGTTGAATCTCCAGACGACGTAAGCGAGCAGCGCCAGCACGAACAGCGAAATGAGGGTGATGATCGGCATCAATATGTCGTTGTGAAACCAATGGATATAGCGAGCGACGTCGGTCACCCCGCGCTGAAACCCGATCTGGCCCTGCACGGGATGCCCGTAGGTCGCCGCGTGCGCGGCGACCGCGCCGTAAATCGTCAACAGCGCCGCAAGGCCCGCGGGACGCCCAGTCCGACCGCAAAACTTCATATCCATCCCGCTCCAGAATAAAGCGCGCGCCCACATGACCGATGGGGCATGCGTCGCGGCGCCGCTCGGTCGTAGGCCGCCGCTCCGACGCATCCCGCGCCCATCATATCGGATTCTGCCGCGTTGCAAACCACAAACGCCGTCGCCTGGCAATCCTCCCGACGTTGAAGAAACTGGTTCGCGGGCGACCCACCAGGGCGGTTCGAGCAGTTCGAGCACGGTATGCCAGGCGAAGGCGAGCAGATCGAGGGCCGCTAGCGTCATCGCGAGAAGCCTCTGGCCGCGGCCGAAATTGTGCTCGAGTTCATAGCCATGGTTTTTCAGTACGCTTAAATCTCTCGTTCTCTATCTTCCACCGTGCTCGACCGCAGGCGACGATCTCGGCGACGTTGTCTTTGGAGACGGGAAGGCTGGTCACCCTGGCCTTGAAATATTTGACCTTGCCCTTGGTGTCGACAATCTCGAAGCCGATCCAGGTGACCAGGATCGCATCCTTGCCGTCGCGTAGCTGAACCAACTCGATCCAGCGAAAGCGGAACGTCTCTTTCCCGTTCCGTCGGCGGACTTTCTTTTCGTGACGTAAGATCGGCGCCCTTGATGAAGTCGTACAGCGTCTTTGCAGGTGAAGGTGAAATCGTCGCCGGCGTCGGGCACCATTTCGGCGACGGGGTGGCAGGCGAACAGATTGTCGCCCAGGAACACGGGTCGCAACCACGCCAGCCGCGCGCCGTGCTTGGCGAACCAGCGCCTGACCGCGTGGTTCACCGTCCTGCTTGTCGGCGCCGTCCTGCGGCGCGGTGAATTCCGGCGTCAACGGCACGAGCTTGGAATGGCCGGGCGCCACGACCGTCGCCGACAGCATAGAATGATAGCTCTCGGTCTTGCCTGGAGCGCTTGCGCGTCAGACAGCGCGGACAGCCGAGCTTTTGTGAGCAGAAGAACTCCGTTCCGTCCCACGCGACTAGGGTTCTTCCGCCCAACCGGCCAAGGCCTGCCGCATCGACGGCTTGCTCAGCAGCGCCTCCATGCGTTCGAAACAGGGGCTACAGGAGCGCGGGGTCCGCCTCGTCGAGAAAATCGCGGATGTAGCGGATGTAATTGTCGGAGGGAATCTGGCCGATGCCGAATAGCGTCTGACAATTGGAGCGGCCGATGGCCTTTTTCCATAGTGCGCTATAGGCCAGAAACGACGCGCTCTGCGTAAAAAACATCGGGACGGCCGAAAGACCGAAATCGGCGGGTGCAATGTTGCCGCCTCGCCCCAGCGCAAGTTGGGCAAAATTTCGTACTTTTACCCGCGGCTACCAAAGCCCGGCGCGCTATTTGAATTACCTTACCTGGATCGATAAAGAAGGACATTGGCATCGCAGCCGGGCGGTGACCATCGCGGTGCAGATGAAGGCTGGCGAGCAGATCGACGCATTCGGCAGCAGTGTGGACGCAAAGCTCGCCGCCGTCAAGCAGTACCTTCCAGAAGATCTGATCATCGCCCGCACTTCCGATCAGCCACTGCAGGTAAAGGAAAACATCAGCCTCTTCATGGATGCGCTCTATGAGGCCATCGCCCTGGTCGTGCTCGTCTCCTGGCTTGGTTTCTGGGAATGGCGCTCGGCGGTACTCATGGCCATCTCCATTCCCATCACCTTGGCCATGACCTTCGGCACGTTGTATCTGCTGGGCATCGATCTTCAGCAGGTCTCCGTGGCCACATTGATCATTGCCCTGGGACTTCTGGTCGATGACCCGGTGATCGCGGGCGATTCCATCAAACGCGCGCTCGCCGAAGGGCATCCGAGCGGCATTGCCGCATGGCTCGGCCCCACCAAGCTCGCGACCGCTATCCTCTATGCCACCATTACCAATATCGTCGCTTACCTGCCGTTTCTGATGCTGACCGGCAGCACCGGCGAGTTCCTCCATAGCCTGCCCATTGTCATGACCGTCTCCTTGGTCGCCTCCCGCCTGGTCTCGATGACATTCCTTCCCTTGCTCGGCTATTACCTCCTGCGTCCGGAAAAGAAAATCCAGAAGACGCTCGAGGAGCGCCGCAGCAGCGGCTTTTACGGCTATTACGCCCGGGCGGCCAAATATTCGATCGAGCATCGCTGGAAGTTTTTTGTGGGCTCGCTGGTCTTCCTCGCCATCGGCTTCTTCATCTTCTCCCGGTTGAATTCGGCCTTCTTTCCCGAGGATGTTCAATATTGGTCCTACATCGACGTCTGGCTGCCGAATGACGCCAATCTCGACGCCACCAATCAGACCGCGCGCGAGGTGGAGCAGATCGTCCGTGAACAGGCCGCGCGGTTTTCCCGGGAACACCAGCCCCAGCATGGACAGCCGGGCAGCGTGTTGCGCTACATCACCACTTTCGTGGGTGGCGGCGGACCGCGCTTCTGGTTCTCCGCCTCTCCCCAGCTGCAGCAATTAAACTATGCCCAGGTGTTGATCGAGGTCACCGACAAGGATCTCACTCCGCAGTTCATCAAGGAGCTGCAGCCAGCTTTAACCGCATCCATTCCCGGAGCGCGTTTGGACGCCCGCCAACTGCTCACCAATCCTCTCGACTACCCCATTGAGATTCGCATTTCCAGCACCGCCGATGTAAGCGCCCAAAAAGAAGCGGAGGATATTCGAGGACTGCGCGCCATCGCCGCCAAGGTGGAAGAGATATTCCGTTCTATCCCCCTGGCCGAGCGCACCCGCAACGAATGGGGAGACGAGAATGCTCAGGTCGCGCTTACCATCGATCCGGATCGCGCGAATCTGGCGGGCATCACCAATATGGATGTCGCTAACTCCTCGACCGCCGGTCTGAGCGGAACCACGGTTACCGCGCTCCAGGAGGGCCAAAAGCAGATCCCGGTGGTTGCCCGGCTGCGCATGGATGAACGCGCTCAGCTCTCGGATATCCAGAACATGTATGTCTACGGCTCACAGGACAATTCGAAGATCCCGCTGGTGCAGATTTCCAATATCGATCACGACCTGGTGACCGGCCGCATCGTCCGCCTGGAGCAGTTCCGCACCATCAATGTCCGCAGCTTCCCCATCTCCGGGCACTTGAGCTCTGAAGTGTTGAACGCGGCCATGCCCAGACTGCGTGCTCTGCAGGCCTCCCTGCCTCCGGGATACCGCATGCAGATTGGAGGCGAGTATGACAAAACCAGGAACGGCTTCAAGAATATGGCCTTGGTCATGCTGGTCTCAACCGCCGCCGTCTTCCTTGCCTTGGTTTTCCAATTTAAAAATGCGATCAAGCCGCTGCTCGTGCTCGCGGCCGCTCCTTACGGCATGGTGGGCGCCTTCGCCGCGCTTTGGATCATGCACGAGCCCTTCGGCTTTATGGCCTTTCTTGGAGTAGCCAGCCTGGTCGGCGTCATCGTAAGCCACTCCATCGTTCTCTTCGACTTCATCGAGGAGCGCCACATCGAGGGCGACGATTTCGAGAATGCGCTCATTGACGCCGGCATCCTCCGCCTTCGTCCGGTCTTGATCACTGTCTTCGCCACCGTGCTGGCGCTCTTTCCTCTCGCCCTGCATGGGGGCCCGCTCTGGAAACCGCTCTGTTATGCGCAGATTGGCGGGTTGCTGGTGGCAACCGTAGTAACCAAGCTGCAGGTCCCGGTGATGTACGCGATCTTTGTGCTGGATTTCAAAATCTTGAAGTGGGACACTCTCGCCCAAGACCGCAAAGAGCTTCAGAACCGTTCGTACAGTTAGGCAAACAGGATGAGACCCAGAACTCTCGCAATCGCGCTGCTCTTAACTCTTCTCTCCGGCCCTATCCACGGCCAGGTTCCTCAGCAAGCTCCGGCCGCGTCTCCAACCCATCCGCCCATCCTGCAGCAATACGACCAGGCCCTCGACCAGGTAGCCGAGCGGGCGATGCAGTCGGTAGTTGAGATTGACGTCACCGGCTTCGGCGTGCCCGAGCACGATCAATCGCAAAATCAGAATCAACAGAACCTTGAGCGCCAGCGCGCCATCGGCTCCGGCGTGATCGTCGATCCCGACGGATATATCGTCACCAACAACCATGTCGTCGCGGGTGCTTTGCGCATCCGCGTGATTCTCTCGCCGGCCACAGTCGAGCTGGTTTCGCACGGCGTTCACCTGGCCAATCCGCAGCGCGTTTATGAAGCCAGGCTCATCGGAACCAATCGCTATGCCGACCTTGCGGTCATCAAAATCGAGGAAAAAGCTCCTCTCCCCTACATTCCCCTGCCGGAGAACTTCCGCGTGCATCTGGGACAAACAGTCATTGCCATCGGCTCCCCGGAAGGCCTGGATCATACCGTCACCAAGGGAATTGTGAGCGCGGTGGGAAGGCAGCCGGAGATCGACCGGCCCATGATCTACGTACAGACCGACGCCCCAATCAATCCCGGCAACAGCGGAGGCCCGCTAGTGGACCGCGACGGCAATCTTGTCGGCATCAATACCTTCATCCTCAGCGCCGGCGGCGGCAGTGAAGGCCTGGGATTCGCCATCCCCGAGCCCATTGTCAGGTTTGCGTATCAGGAATTGAAGGCCCACGGAGTCATCTCCTCCGTCACCATCGGAGCCCATGCCCAGACCATCACTCCCTCCCTGGCCGCCGGCCTCAAGCTGCCTCGGGACTTCGGCGTCATCCTCTCCGATATCGATGAGGGAGGTCCCGCCGCGCAAGCAGGTTTAAAGCCGCAAGATATCGTAACTACGATTGACGGAGCGCCGGTCGACTCTCTGCCCAAGTACACCGCCCTTCTTTACATCCACAAGCGCGGTACGCCCATCCGCCTGCAGTTGCTTCGCGGCGGCCAGACAAACACAGTTTCGATTACACCTGCGGACGCGCTCCCGGTGGTCGACAACTTATCCGACCTTATCCATCCCAAAAGAGACCTGGTCGCCTCTCTCGGGATCTTCGTGATCGATCTGAATAGCTATTTGGCCGAAATCATGCCCAGTCTCCGTTCCAAGAGCGGAGTCGTGGTCGCCGGCTTGCTGGGAGAAGAACCGGCCACTTCGGCAAATCTCGAAGTCGGCGACGTGATCCGCTCCATCAACGGCAAGCCGCTCGTCAGCTCCGAGCAATTGCGGCGGGAGCTCGGAAATTTTAACCCTGGGGATGCAGTCGTGCTCGAAGTAGAACGTCAGTCGGTCTTGCAGTATGTGGCTTTCGAGATGGAGTAGAACGGACTGAAAATAACTCAGTAACCGAAGAAGTACCCCAACAGTGGTATATCTTTCAAGAGGGCAGGTGGCCATGCATAGCCGTTCCTCTTTCTGGATGCTTCGTACGCTGGCGAGTCTCCTTCTATTCTGTGTTCCCTCGAGCTTGTTGGATGCGCAGGCATATATTCCTACCCCCCAGGAGCTCGATCAGCTTCTGGCGCCGGTCGCGCTCTATCCCGATCCGTTGCTGGCACAGATCACTTCTGCCTCCACCAACCCTCAGGAAATTCTTGACGTCAACGACTGGCTGCATCAGAATCCCAACCTGAATGGCACTGCTCTCACCGATGCCGCCCAGGCTCAGGGATTCGATCCGCCATTCATAGCTCTGGCAAGCTTTCCCCAAATTCTCGACATGATGGCGCGGAACATCGACGATTACGCCGCCATCGGAGACGCTTTTCAGGCCAACGAGGCCTCGGTTATGGACTCGGTCCAGCGCCTTCGCCAAACCGCCTACGATGCGGGCGCTCTGCGTACCGGGCCGCAGCAGCGAGTCATTCTGGAACCGAATAACGTTATCGTCGTCCAGCCGGCGAATCCGCAGGTCGTCTATGTGCCGCAATACGATCCGGGTGTCGTTTATGGCTACGCAGGTCCCGGCGTGAGTCCCGGAGCGGCTGCCTGGCTCACCTTCGGCGCGGGTATCGGCATCGGCGTCGCCTTGGCCAGCAGCCATCCCTGGGGCTGGAGCAATTGGGGTTGGAACTGGGGCCATCGCAGGATGCTGTACAACCATCATTACTGGCGGCCCACCTATATTCGCTACCGGCCGCGGCGAGTCACTTATCGCCCCAGCAGGCCTAATTTCGGAAACCGGCCGGTAATCCGTCCCCCGCGGCCCCGGCCGAACCGGCAGCCGTCCAGACCGGCATCACGGCCGCAGCCGACACGCCCGGGCAACGGCCGGCCCTCGACCCGGCCTTCGACCCAACCCGCGCGCCCCAGGCCGAGCCAGCAGTCCAAGCCCGTGCAACGGCCCACGAGTGGAGTACGGCGCGCCCCCATACCCACCAAGGCGCGGCCTGCGCCATCATCGCCCAAGCCGGCGCAGCAGCGGCCGCAAACTAAGCCCGCCCCACAAAGTCGGCCCGCGCCTCAAAACCGCCCTGCGCCCCAGCGCCAGCAAAACCGGCAACCCCAATAAGGAAGCCCCGGACTTCAGTCCGGGGCAGCGGGCGCTTCTTTTCTTTCTGTCATTCCCGGAGGGAATCTGCTTGCGCTCTTCTTGTCCATCTTTGCCTTATTTGACAAAGAAATAAATCGACATCGCCAGCCCGATCGATACAATCATCCCGCGCAGAACGCGCGGGTTGAGCCCGCGTGAGTAATGTGCACCCAAAAAACCGCCGATTGCCGCCGCAATCATCATCAGCAGGCAATAGCGCCATACGATTTGGTTTTCCACGATAAAAGTCGCCACCGCGATTCCATTTGCTACCGTGGTGGCAACAACTTTCAGGGCATTGATCTGGTTAATTTCCTGGATGCCGAGAAGCGCGAGAACGGACATGACAAGAAAGCCGGCGCCGGCGCCGAAATAGCCGATGTAGAAGCATACTGCCGCCAACCCGATTACCAGCGGCATGATCGCTGTCTCTTTTGCCGGAAGGTGCGAGACCCTCTCCCGCAGCCATCGCGAAACCGGAGCACTGACGGCAAACAGCACAGTGGCAAATAACAGCAGCCAGGGCACTAACGCCATAAATGTTGCTTGCCCGGTGTGGAGCAGCACAACAGCTCCGCACAGGCCGCCCACGAAGGCCGCCGAACAGACCGGGAAGAGCAGCCTGCGATGAGATTTGAGGTCGGCGAAGAACCCTGCGATCGAGGTGAGCTGCCCCGGCCAAAGCGCCACAGTATTGGTGGCGTTCGCTTGAATGGGAAGAACCCCTACGCCAAGCAGCGCCGGGAAAGAAAGAAATGAGCCGCCGCCGGCCACCGCGTTGAGCGCGCCGGCGATGAACGCGGCGACAACCAGCCACACGCCCGGCCAACCCTGATGAAATCCCATCCTAAGGCGTTACTCCTATTCAACCGACAAGATCAGGCATTTGAGGTATTCCGTCTCCGGAATGTTGAGCACCACCGGGTGGTCGGGTGCGGCCCCGCGGCGCTCGAGCAGGCGGACGCGCCGCCGGGCGTCCCCCGCTGCCGCCGCGACCACCGCTTGGAACTCGTCCGCCGGGATGTGGTGGGAGCAGGAGCAAGTCACCAGCATTCCCCCCGGACGCAGCATCTTGAAAGCCCGCAAGTTGAGTTCCTTGTAGCCGCGCAGAGCGCCCTCGACCGCGCGCTTCGATTTAGCGAAGGCCGGCGGATCGAGCACGATGCTGTCATACAAATTGCCCGCAGTGCTCCAATCGCGCAGCAGATCGAAGGCGTTGGCCTCCATCCAATCCACTTCGGCCCTAATGCGGTGCCGGTTGACCTCTAAATTATCCTCAGCCACTTCCAGCGCCGAACGGGAGGCGTCCACTCCGGTCACCCGGTCGCAGACCCTGGCCAGGTGCAGCGCAAAACCCCCTTGGTAGGTACAAACGTCCAGAGCCTCGCCATGGGCATGCCGCTCTGCCGCGGCATAGTTCAACCGCTGGTCGAGAAAGGCCCCGGTTTTTTGTCCGGCGCGGGCGTCGTAATGGAATGCCAGCCCGTTCAAGCGGAAAATTGTTCTCAGTTGCGCGACCGGGTCTTTAGAGTAAAGCGGCCCCTCGGGCGGCTGGCCGATCCCCTCTAATTCGCGAATCCTAGGGTCCGCGCGCTGGACGATGGTCGAAGGGTCCAGTTCGGCCTTGAGGACCTGGACGATCCTGGCGCGGACCTCATCCCCATCCAGAGCTTTGCTGAGAATCTCGAACAGGATCAGGTCGCTATAGCGGTCGACAATGAGGCCAGGGAGTTGATCGGCCTCGCTGAAGACCAGCCGGCAAGCGTCCGTGCCCTCTTCGTCCAGCATTCCTTGGCGAAGTTGAATCGCCTGCTGCAGCCGCTCGCCGAGCAAGGATAGCCACTCTTCCCCGCTCGCCACCAGGCCCGAACTCACCATCCGCAGCGGAATCTGCGAGTTGGGACTCAGCAAGGCCGTTCCCAGCGGAAAGCCACGATGATCGACCACCGCAATCAGATCCTCGCCCTCCGAGAGAAGCTGCTCGACCTCCGACCGGTATACCCAGACGTGGCCCGCGCGAAGCCGCTCCGCCGCCCTGTGGGAGACGGCGGCAACTGGCCCCTGCCCAAGCGGAGCCTGTCGCGCCGAGGGATTGCCGGCCGGAGTGGATCGATCGTGAGACACAGTCCTTCGATCTTCTCACGCCGCCGGAAAGCCCTGTGTATCAGGGTGGAAGCCCCCCGCATTAAAATCAATCACTTTCCGCTGGACTGAAGTCCAGCTTCCCCCTGCTGAAGCAGGGGGCTTCCACCCAAGGCTCTTTGCGCATTTTTTTCTGCGGCCTGTTTAGCCGCTGAGGGGAAGGGTCTTTGAAACCCCTCCTTGCAACAAATTTCGGGTGCCCCATATCTGACGCGGCCCTTTGCGTCAGATGTGGGATTCCACAAATCTCAACGGTCCAAGCCGCGGCAGCCGGCATTAGCGAAGCAGCTTATAATCAATTATGGCGACCGCGCACTCCGCGCCAATGAAGCTTGCGACAGGACCGGGAATACTCCCAGCCAAGTTCCGCGATCTTCTCGCCACCGTTCGCGAGAACCGCCCCAGCGACGACCCTGGGATCATCCGCAAAGCCTGGGAGTTCTGCCTCCAGCATCACGAAGGCCAGCTTCGCGCCTCCGGCGAGCCGTATGTCCTGCACCCGCTCGAAGTCGCCCAAGTCCTTGCGGAGATGAAGCTGGACTCGACCGCCATTGCCGCCGGGCTTCTGCACGATGCCGTCGAAGACACCCCCGTCACCACAGAGAACATCACCGAGCAATTTGGCGAGCAGGTGGCCCACATTGTCGAGGGCGTGACCAAGATCGACAAGATTCAGTTCGCCAATCGCGAAGACCGCCAGGCGGAAAATGTGCGCAAAATGCTGCTGGCCATGGTCAGCGATGTGCGCGTCGTGCTGATCAAACTGGCCGACCGCCTGCACAACATGCGCACTCTGGAACATTTGCCCCCCGACCGGCAGGAGGCGATCGCGCGCGAGACGCTGGATATTTATGCGCCTCTAGCCCACCGCCTGGGCATGGGCAAGGTGCGCGGCGAGCTGGAAGATCTGGCCTTCCGCTATGTCGATCCATTCGCCTACGAGCAGGTGAGAAGCGCGGTCGAGGCGCGGCGTGAAGAAGGCGAGCATTTTCTCAGCGGGGTGGAAGCCCTGCTCAATGAAAGGCTGCGCGAAAACAATATCAGCGCCCGTGTCGAATGGCGTATTAAGCGCCTCTATAGCATCTACCAGAAGATCCAAAATCAGCGGGTAGGCCTTGATCAGGTATTCGACCTGCTGGCCATCCGGGTGATTACCTCAACGGTGCAGGATTGCTATGCGGTCTTCGGGCTGATCCACTCGCTCTGGCGCCCGTTCCCGGGCGGATTAAGGACTTTATCGCCATGCCCCGCCCCAACTTGTATCAGTCACTGCATACGACGGTCATGGGCGAGGCCGGGCATCAGTTCGAGGTGCAGATCCGCACCGATGAGATGCACCGCATAGCGGAAGAGGGAATCGCCGCCCATTGGAAATACAAAGCCAGCGGCTCGCCCATCAGCGCTCGCGACGAGCAGCGGTTGGCCTGGGTGCGGCAGCTGGTGGAATGGCAGCGAGAGATGAGCGATCCCAATGAGTTCCTCTCCACGCTCAAAATCGATCTCTATCCGGAAGAGGTCTACACCTTTACCCCCAAAGGCAGGGTGGTCGTGCTCCCCCAGGATGGAACGCCGGTTGACTTCGCCTATTCCATTCACACCGAGGTAGGCAACACCTGCGTAGGCGCCAAGGTGAATGGAAGAATGGCGCCCTGCGCACCAAGCTGCGCAATGGGGACATCGTCGAAGTCATTACCCAGACTGGCCACACCCCCAGCAGGGATTGGTTGACCTTCGCCAAAAGCTCGCGCGCCCGCAATAAGATCAAGCACTGGCTGCACGAGCACCAGCGCGCCAGCGCGATTGAAATAGGCAAAAAGCTGTTGGAGCGCGAAGCCCGGAAGTATAAAGCGCCGCTAAGCAAGATTACGGATGCCGACTACGCCCGCGCCGCCGCGGAATCCGGCATGGCCACCTCCAGCGACCTGATGGCGGCCATCGGCTTCGGCAAATGCTCCGCCCGCCAGGTGCTCAAGCGGCTCGCCCCGGGAATCTCCTTGCCCGGCCCAACTGAAACCGAGCCAGGCGCCGAAAGCAAGAATGCCGCCATGTCGGACACAGTAAGGCGCGTCCACATGCACGGCTCCGACTCCTTGCAGGTGGAAGGGCAGGACGAGCTTCTGGTCTATCGCGCGCGATGTTGCAATCCCATCCGCGGTGAGGAAATCGTTGGCTACGTGACTCGCGGAAAGGGAGTCGCCGTCCATGCGCGAAGCTGCTCCAATGTGCAGAACCTGCTCTATGAAAGTGACCGCCGCATCTCCGTCGAGTGGGCCAGGCAAACAGAGCAGGCCGGCGGCCAAAAGATCACGTACCCGGTGAAGCTGACCGTCTATTGCGACGACCGCACCGGCATGCTCAAGGAGCTGACGGCGGTCATCAGCGACGACGGCTCGAATATCCGCGGGGTGGATTCCAAATCCGTCCCCGGCCGCGGCGAAGCAACGGTGGAATTCGTGCTCGAAGCCGAAGACATGCCCCACCTGAATCGCATCGTCACTGGCCTGCGCCGCGTCTCCGGAGTGCGCGACGTACAACGCGCCCAAAAACTCTAACCGCCTGCGGAAGAATCTGAAGTCATCGGCTGCGATTCTTCGATCCCCGATACAAGAGGGTGGAAGCCCCGGACTTTAGTCCGGGTAGCGGGCTTTTAAGCCCGCGGAAACGCAGACCATCGCTACATCATGGGCTTTAGCCCTGGTGAGCGAACTGTTTTCGCACCCTGTCCGCCCTCTCTCCGCAACTCGTCTATCAGATGCCACCTATTAGGTATCATCTGTGATATAGTCCAAGCAGATGAAGAAGAGCGCGCGCGGCTCAGAAAGGCTGGAGACATTTAGCCAGCGTGCCTTCTTTGATCGTCCGAACAAACCGCCGCTCGTAAATGAGTCATGGACGAAGAACGCAAAGGACGTGATAGTTAAATACAGCCTTGCGTATATCGACTTCAGCCTCTACGCAAGGGACAACGGGCGAGTCCTCGGTTACGACAACGCTCATGGTTATCACGAGCGTCATTTCATGGGAAAGGCGGAACAGATTGAGTTCACAACCTACGCGGAACAGTTTGAGCGATTCATCTCTGAAGTGCGCCAATTGAGGGAAAAATCATGACCCGGAAAGCTAAGACGAAAGTGACCATCGAGAACGATGGCTTTGAAGGTTTCATCCGTAGAGGCCGGGTACACGCGAAAGCTCTCGACAAGGGCGAAACCCTGCCGTCGGAGATCACCATCAGCTTTGCAACGTCGGCCGAGATGATGCGGGTCTTCACGTTAAGAAGAACCGAGCTTCTTGAAAAGCTGACGCAGGAAGGGCAGCAGCCGATCAACCGTCTGGCAACTAAGCTGAGGAGAAAGAGAACGGCTGTGAACCGGGACATCGGCTTACTCAAAAAGATTGGGGTTCTCTCGACGTCCTTCGTGTCGAATCCAGGCCATGGAAGACTCTTGATGGTTTCGCCCTTGGCTAAGCAGTATGAATTTATTTGGCGCGTGGGGGCTACAACAGACAGAAGTGGTTGAAAAGTAGTTCGGCTTTAGAGCATTTCTCCTGATGGTGTAAAGCGAAGAGCGGATCTAGACGTAGCCATTCCATCGAAGAATGGCTACACATAGCGACTCTCGCCACACCACAGTATCAGGAGAAATGCTCTAGATTCTCTGTTGATTGTCAAGAAAAGCGGACCGGGTGCCCCAGAGCCTGGTCGAAGGGTCCCGATTCTGGGACCTGGGATTCTCCGATCCTCGATGCGAGCGGGTGAAAGCCCCGGACTTTAGTCCGGGATAGCGGGCTTTTAAGCCTGCGGGAACACAAGACCCCACTCTATCGTGGGCTTTAGCCCTGGTGTAGACCCTTCATTTCCCCGCATCCTCGCCCACCTTAAGAACAGCCAGGAAAGCCTCTTGCGGAATATCCACCTTGCCTATACGCTTCATCCGCTTCTTGCCTTCCTTTTGCTTCTCCAGCAGCTTGCGCTTGCGGCTGATATCGCCCCCGTAGCACTTGGCAAGAACGTTCTTGCGCAGCGCGGCCACCGTCTCCCGAGCCACGATCTTGGCTCCGATAGCCGCCTGAATGGCGACTTCAAACATCTGCCGGGGAATTAGCTCGCGCATTTTGGATACCAGCGCCCGGCCCCGATCGTAGGCGAAGTCCCGATGGACAATAATCGACAGCGCATCGACCGGCTCGCCTGAAACCAGAATGTCCAGCTTGACCATCGGAGACTCCCACGCTCCCGACAACTGATAATCCAGAGACGCGTAGCCGCGCGAGACCGATTTCAAGCGGTCATAGAAATCCAGCACAATTTCATTCAGCGGCAGCTCATAGGTCAGCATCACGCGCACCGGGGTTACGTACTCGAAATTCTTCTGCCGCCCGCGCTTCTCCTCCACCAGCTTGAGAATTCCGCCCACATACTCTTCATTGGTCAGGATGGTTGCCGTAATCACCGGCTCCTCGACCTTCGCGATCTCGCTCGGATTGGGCCAGCGTGAAGGATTGTCTACTTCGGTAATCGTCCCGTCGGTCAGGGTGATGCGATAGCGCACGCCGGGCGCCGTGGTAATGAGATCCAGATTGAACTCGCGCTCCAGCCGCTCCTGGATGATCTCCATGTGTAGCAGCCCCAGAAATCCGCAGCGGAATCCGAAACCCAACGCAACCGAGCTTTCCGGCTCGAAGAAAAATGACGAGTCGTTCAACCGCAGCTTCTCCAGGGCATCGCGCAACAGTGTGTGCTCGTGGGCATCGATGGTGTATAGCCCGGCGAATACCATCGGCTTGATATCTTCAAAGCCGGGCAGCGCCGCCGCGGCAGGCCGCGCTTCCTCGGTCACCGTATCCCCAATCTTGGTGTCGGCGACATTCTTGATGGTGGCGGAAAAGAACCCCACCTCGCCGGCCGAGAGTTCCGCGATCTCGACCGGCTTCGGCGTCAGCACGCCCAGGGACTCCACATCGAATACCCGGCCATTCGACATCAGCCTGATCCTGGCGTTCTTGTGCAGGCGTCCGGCCATCACCCGCACCAGCACGATCACTCCACGATACGGATCAAACCAGGAATCGAAGATGAGCGCCTGCAAGGCGGCTTCCTGGTCTCCGCTGGGTGGAGGCAGACGCTTCACAATCGCCTCCAGCACCTCGGGCACGCCCAACCCGGTTTTGGCGCTGACCGGGATGGCGTCGGTGGCATCGATGCCTAGCGCCGACTCGATCATCTCCTGGGTGCGCAGCACGTCTGCGCTGGGAAGATCGATCTTATTGATTACCGGGATCATATCCAGGCCATTGGTGATCGCCAGATAAGCATTCGCCAAGGTCTGCGCCTCCACGCCCTGGGAGGCGTCCACCACCAGCAGAGCGCCCTCGCAAGAGGCCAGGGCGCGCGACACCTCGTAGGAAAAATCCACGTGGCCGGGCGTGTCGATCAGGTTCAACTGGTACATCTCGCCATCCTGGGCGAGATAGTTCATGCGCACCGCATGCGCCTTGATGGTGATGCCTCGCTCGCGTTCCAGGTCCATCGCGTCCAGCACCTGAGCCTGCATCTCGCGCGCCGCCAGCGAGCCGGTCAGCTCCAGCAGGCGGTCGGAGAGCGTAGATTTACCGTGATCGATATGCGCGATGATCGCGAAATTACGAATGTGCTTGTTATCCATGCGGAGATGCTTTGAGGCGTTGCCGTGGAGTTCCGGTTCTGGTAAGTCCCGGGCTTCTTATACCGGAAGGGCCTTCGACAAACCTTGAAGGGGCGCGGCCTTGACCGCCGAGGGGAAGGTCTTTCATCCACAGGAGCCGTTATTCGTTCTAATTCCCGATCTTATCACCCGCTCCGGATGGTCTCGGGGCAATACAATTGGTCAATGGCGCCAGCTCCGGGCGCCAGCTCCGGGCAACATACGTTTTCGCATGGGCATTCGCAAAGCTTTCCTTCCCATCGCCGTCCTTACCCTGACCGTTCTGGCGCTCGCCGGCTGCGCTCTCGACGACCCTCCGGTCTCGACACCGGGCAAGCAGCCTCAAGCGGCCGCTCCGGCCATCCAGACGGCCAAGGCCCAAGCTCTGGCAAAAGCTCCGGGTAAGGTTCAAACCGCCGCGGCCAATCCAGCCCCAGCCAAGCCAGCCGCAACTCGGGCCGCCGCCCCAACCGCCGGCGAGCAGGACCTGATCCGCACCGTCGAGGCCGCCTATTCCAGCGGTGCCCAGAACTACCACGCGGGCGAGCTCGAAGCCGCCAAATCGGATTTCGATCGCGCCGTGGATTTCATGGTCACCAGCAAGTTCGACGTCAAGAACGATCCGGCGCTGAATGCCGAATTCAATCGCATTGTCGATGGCGTCAACACCCTGGAGATGGAAGCTCTCAAGCAGGGCAATGGCTTTGCGCCCAAGATCGAGCCGGCACCGGTCGATATCGCCAACGATGTTACTTTTCCCGTCGATCCCAACATCAAGGCGCAAGCCATCGCCGAGCTTAAGACCACGCAATCCGACCTTCCCCTGGTGATCAACGATCCCGTGGCCGGCTACATCAACTATTTCTCCTCGCGCGGACGCGGGACACTCGAACATTCGCTGGAGCGGGCGGGCCGTTACCGGGGCATGATCTCCCGCGTTCTGGCGCAGGAAGGGGTTCCTCAGGATCTGATCTACCAGGCGGTTGCGGAATCCGGCTTCCAGCCGCAGGCGGTAAACTCCCGCTCCGGAGCCGGGGGAATGTGGCAGTTCATGCCTTACGGCCCCTATGGCCTGGAGCGCAACGGCTGGTATGACGAGCGCTTTGATCCGGAGAAATCCACCATTGCCTACGCCCGCTATATGAAAACCCTCTACAGTCAATTGGGCGATTGGTACCTGGCCATGGCCGCCTATGATTGGGGAGCGGGCAACGTGCAGCACGCGGTGCAGCGCACCGGCTATGCCGATTTCTGGGAGCTTTACCGCCGCAATGTGCTGCCCAAAGAAACCAAGAATTACGTTCCCATCATCATCGCGGCCGCGATCATGGCCAAAAATCCCCAGCAGTATGGATTGGAGTCCCTCACCCCCGACCCGCCGCTGGTCACCGACGTGGTCACTACCAACTACAGCGTGGATATGCGCCTGGTCTCCGATATCGTAAACGCGCCGGTGCAGGAGATCCTCGCGCTCAATCCCAGCTTGTTGCGCATGAGCACCCCGGCCGACGTTCCCTTCAACCTCCATCTTCCCGCCGGCAGCAAGGATCTCTATGAGAAGCTCATCGCGGAGATTCCTCCGGACAAGCGGAACCTATGGCGGCTGCATAAGGTCGTCCCCGGAGAAACCGTTGCTTCGGTAGCTCACGATTATCATGTGACTCCTCTGAGATTGCCTTCGTCAACCAGATGAAGCCGGAGGACGGCCTATCGCCCGCGGACGCGCTCATCATTCCTGTCCCGCCTGCTCCCTCGCTTAGATATGGAGCTCGTCCCACCGGCTACCGCGTGCAGAGAGGAGACACTCTGGTGACCGTAGCCGACCGGTTCAACGTTACCGTCAGCCAGTTGCGCCGCTGGAATCACCTGCGCTCGAGTACGTTGCAACCGGGACACAGCCTCTACGTCGCTGAACCCGCGCATATCAGCCGCTCCAGGCGCTCGCGCAAAAGCAAAAAACCGCGCGCCGCGGCAACGCGCAAGCCGGAGGCTGGCGGCCGCACCACGGCCGCGCTGCGCAAGCAATGAGAGCCGGTGGAATTTACGCTGCGAGAAATTTGAATTGGCACTTGCGTTCGCTGGCATCCCGTTGCATGCTGTTGCTATAATCCGCGCCGCGCGTAAGTATGGTTATTGGCGGTCGCCTGGACGTCAAATCTCGAAGGAACCGAAGCCCTGGAGGCATCAGAATGCAGGATGAACGCAAACTTTTCGCATACAACGATAGCGAGTCGGAGCCCGAGCGGGATGAGTACTCGGAAGACTTGGAAGACGGCTTCGGTGACGAGGAAGAAGAAGAAGAGGTAAGCATCTCTGTTTCTTCCGACGACGACGAGGACGTCGATGAAGCCGAGGAAGCTGAAAAGAAGCTCATCCATCCGGACATCTCGACATCGGAGCATCCCGAGGAAGTCCTGAAGCCCGCGCCGGCCAAGCGTGCCTCAGCGAAGAAGACGAGTCCGGCAAAGAAAGCCGCAGGACCTGAACCCGCGAAAACCGCGGCGAAAAAGACTTCGGCCAAAAAGGCCGCTACGAAATCTGCCGCCAAGAAGATCAGCAACGGCGCGAAGGGCGGCGGTAAGGCCACGAAAGCGGCCGGCAACAAGCGGAGCGCCAGCAGCAAAAAATCTACCCAACGAGGTACACCTTTGGCAGTAAAGAAGACGGCAACCAAGAAGGCTCCGGCAAAGAAAGCGGCAGCCAAGAAAACTGCAGCCAAGAAAACCGCGGCGAAAAAAGCGCCAGCCAAGAAGATGGCTAAAAAGGCGGCCAAGAAAACCGCGGCCAAGAAGACCAGCAGAAGGTAGTTCCCCACCAAGGCAAGCAAAAAAGCCCGGCTCGAAGCCGGGCTTTTTTGCGCCCGATCAGATCAGAGATCAGGGGGTCAGAAATCAGGGGTCAGGAGTCTCCATGGGGCCTGCGAAGCCTTCATCGGCAACTCCACCTAACTTTGTCATCTCGACCGAAGAGCGCGCCAGATGTGGGAACCCTCGATTCGTGGTGGTTTTGGATCCATACTTCAAGCAGTTTCACAACCGCTGGCAAAGCAGGCTTTCCAGGATGATTTTCGAGAGAGCGAAGCGCGGTGGAGAGATCTGCGGTTTCCATATCCGGCCGCGAAAAGTGGCTGGAGCCATCTGACCGAACTGCTAGGCTTCCGCTCCCTCCGCCTCGATCGTGACTTTGACCAGCGCGGTAACTTCGCGATGCAGCTTGACCGGAACGTGGAACTCGCCCAGCTGGCGCAGCGGCTCCTCCAGTTGGATCTTCCGGCGATCGATGGCAAAGCCCTGCTGCTCCAGTTGCTGCGCAATATCAACCGAAGTAACGGAGCCGAAGAGATGCTCGTTCTCGCCCACCTTGCGCTTGAATACCAGCGCGGCCTTGTCGAGCTGGCCTACCTGCGATTCGGCATCGGACTTTTCCCGCGCCGAACGGCGAACGGCCGACTGCTTCATCTGCTCGATCACCACCCTGTTCGCCTCAGTAGCTTCGATGGCCAGCCGCTTGGGCAGCAGAAAATTCCGCCCGTAGCCTTCGGCCACCTTCACCACTTCGCCGCGGTGACCAAGATTGTTGACATCTTCTTTCAAAATAACTTCCATGTTCCAGTCTCCGGTAAGGCCATAAGAAATCAGTAACGTGCGGCAAACGGCAGCAGGGCGATGTTCCTGGCCTGCTTGATGGCGCGAGCGAGCGAGCGCTGGTGGGTGGTGCAAACTCCGGTTAGGCGGCGAGGCACAATCTTGCCCCGCTCAGCGACGAACTGCTGCAACAGCCGCACGTCGCGATAATGGACCACGTCGATCTTCTCCACGCAGAACTTGCAGACCTTCTTGCGGCGGAAGAATTTGCGGCCGCCGCCTGGGCCCGCCGGGCGGGCGCCGGGAGCGCGTCCGCCTGCTGATGAAGAAGGACCCGAACCCTCGGGACGGGAACTGCTGGGAGCGTGTGTGCTGGTTTCGTCAGCCATATTTTTTCCTATTCCTTAAAACCGTTAGAAGTAAAGCGAATGCGGGTGCCCCAGAGCCTGGGACTGTCCAGGCAGTCTAGGCGCTGGCGCTGGCGGCTTCCGCCGGGGCGCTTGCCGCCTCCGGCGCCACAGCTATCGGCTCGGTGGCCGCGGAAGGAACGGCGGCCGCGGGCTGGGCGCTGAGCTTCTTGCGCGAGGCGCGCAGGGCTCTTACCTTAGCCCGGCGCTTCTCTTCTTCATCCATGCGAACGGTGATGAATTTGATCACCGGCTCGGCAACCCGCAAGCGCCGCTCCAGCTCGCCCACCAGCGACCCATCGGCATCGATGGTCAGCAGCACGTAGTTGCCGTCGTTGAACTTCTTCACCAGATAGGCGAGCTTACGGCGGCCAAGCTTCTCCATCGACTTGACCGTGCCTCCTCCATTGGTGACGTGGGCTTCGAACCCGGCGATAAGCTTGTCGAGCTCTTCCTCCTGAATATCAGGCCGGACAATAAACATGATCTCGTAAGTGCGTTGCATAGCTTCTTCCTTCTCCAATTCGTCTGTGGAACCGTTTTACCTATCCTGCTCGGCGGACTCATCCTGGTCGCGCCGGTTAAATTCATTCATCGCGGCTCCGGCGCCCTTTACCAGAACCGTTTCCACTGCTCGCGCCGTGCGGTCCAGCACCTCGTCCAACAGAGGCAACTGCGTCTTGCGCCAGGGCGACAATACATAATCCTTTCGTCCCCGCCGCGCGCTCTCCGCCGCTTCCTCCCCTGCCGGGGCAACTCCGATGCGGATGCGCAGCCACTGGTCCCCTCCGACCGCTGCGGAGATGGACTTGGCTCCGTTGTGCCCAGCCGAGGCGCCCCGCTCCCGGACACGCAGCGCCCCCAGCGGAAGATCGATCTCGTCGTAGATCACGATCAGATCGCGCTTGGGGTCCACATCGAACTCCCGCAGCAAAGCCTCAATCGCAATGCCGCTCAGGTTCATGTAGGTCTCCGGCTTGGCCAGGATGACCTGCCTGCCGGCGATTCGCACCGTAGCCGTTAAGGACCGGCAGCGGCGGTTCGCAACCGCTACTCCGGCCTGTTCCGCCAGACGGTCAATGGCCAGGAACCCGGCATTGTGCGGCGTGAATTGGTACTCGATTCCGGGGTTCCCCAGGCCGACCACCAGCGCCACGCCGCTCGCTTCCGCTTCACTTCCGTTCTCGGCCAAGACTTACTTCTTTGCGCCCTTGGCCTCAGCCGGCGGCGCTTCCGCAGTCTCCTGCTTGCCCTTCTTGGCCACTTCCGGCTCGGTCGCGGCCGTTTCCACTACCGCCTCGACCACTGGAGCAACCTCTTCCTTGATGGCGACGATGTGAGCTACGGTCGCGTTCGGGTCGGTGAGGAACTTGACCTTGCCGCCGCCGTCGAGATCCGCTACCCGGACCACGTCCCCCAGCGCCAGATTGCTCGAATCGACCGTTATATGACTGGGAATATCCGCCGGCAGGCATTCAATCTCCACCTCGCGCAGCACCTGATCGAGAATGCCGCCCTGGGTCTTGACTCCAATCGCGACACCCACAAACTGCACCGGGACCTCGACCCGGATCGGCTTGTCCATGGCGATGCGCTTGAGATCGATGTGCATCAGCGCGCCCTTGATGGGCTCGTATTGCCAATCGACGATCATAGCCTTGGTCTTGACGCCGGAGCTTGCGGCGCCGTCGATCTCGAGATCGAAGATGGTATTGTGGCCGGCGCCGGAATGCAGGATGCGCGCGATCTGCTTGGGATCGAGCTCCACCGCCACCGACGGCTCCTTGGCCCCATAGATCACACCCGGGATCATGCCCCGCACCCTTACCCGGCGGGCCGCGTTCTTGTTGAATTTGCCCTCGCGGGGCCTTGCTGCGACAACTTCTTGCTCAGCCATATCTCTCCTAAAATTCCCTGCGGAACTCTCTCCCAGCTATGAAAAAAGCAAGCTCACGCTGGTTTCCATGTGAATGCTTTCGATTGCCGCGCCCAGCAGGCCGGCGACCGAGAGCACCTTGATCTTGCCCTGCCTCTCCAGGCGTTGCGCCTCTTCGCGCAGCGGGATTGAGTCGGTGACCACCAGTTCTTCAAGCTCCGACTGCGCGATCCGTTCGATGGCCGGCCCGGAGAGCACGGCATGCGAAGCCGCCGCATACACCTTCTCCGCCCCGGCAGCCAGCAGGGCTTGCGCCGTCTTCACCAGAGTGCCCGCCGTATCGATAATGTCATCGACGATCAGACATGTTCTCCCGTGTACGTCTCCAATCACGTGCATCACTTCCGTCACGTTCAGATCGGTGCGCCGCTTGTCCACGATAGCCAGCGGCACTTGCATCTTGCTCGCGAAAAATCGCGCCCGCTCCACCCCTCCGGCATCCGGCGACACCACCGTGAGATGGGGCAGCTTGAGATCCCGGAAATAGCTCACCATCACCGGACTGGCGAACATGTGATCCACCGGAATATTGAAAAACCCCGGTATCTGCGCCGCGTGCAGGTCCATGAACAGGGCCCGGTTGGCTCCCGCCGTGGTCAAAAGATCCGCCACCAGCTTGGCTGAGATAGCCACCCTCGGCCGGTCCTTGCGGTCCTGCCGGGCATACCCGTAATACGGCGCCACCACTGTAATCCGCCCGGCCGAAGCCCGCTTCAAAGCGTCAATCATGATCAGCAGCTCCACTAAGTGCTGATCCACTGGATAACATGTCGGCTGCACGATAAAAACGTCCACCCCGCGGACGTTCTCCAGCAGTTGGAAATAAATCTCCCCATCGGCGAAGCGCTGCAGCTTGGCTTCTCCCACCCGCACGCCGACGTGAGTACAGATATCCTCCGCCAGTTTGCGGTTAGCCGAGCCGGCGAAGATTTTGAAGCGCTTATCCTCGCTCAGACGCCCCGCCCGCTTGCGCTCCCCCGCCGGCTTCGCCTTGCCCGCAACTGCCGGCTGCGCTTCCTCTTCCCTGACCTCCGCCGCTTGTTGCGCGGCCGGAGACATCACCGCCGTAGCATCAACTTTCACACGAACCTCCCATGCTGGTTTGCTATGGTTTGTTCCGTTTAGTTAAAACGGCCCTCCTTGTGTTGCAGCAACAGCCCATTCCAACTGGCTGGGCGACTAGGATTCGAACCTAGACAAAGTGCTCCAAAGGCACTTGACCTACCATTAGTCGATCGCCCAATCGCTTGCGGCCTCTATCTAAACTACTCCGGCGACTCCACCATCTCTCGCCAGTATTCCCCCCGAGGCAGCGTCCTGGTCAGCAGACCTGCCACACCTTCGGCGCGAAGCCGTTCCAAAGCCGACTCCGCCGCCTCGAGCGTGCGGTAAAGTCCAAAGAGAGCGGAACCCGATCCGGAAAGGCTCGCATAGACAGCCGTCTCCTCCGGGTCGGACTCCCCTGAAAGCACACGCTTGATTCCACCGAGAAAGGGATACTGAGGAAACACGACCCGTTCGAAGTCGTTTTCGATCCCGGTTCGGACAAGCGCGAGAAGCGGAGTCTCGGGCTGGTCTTCTCTCCTGGAGAAGACACCGGAGGAGCACGGCTCGCTAAAAGCAACAGCGATCGACCGGCTCAACCATTCGATTGTAGCCGAGGGGGTGGGTGCGGTCAATAAATTCGGGTGCAGCGCGTCCCAGTCGCGATAGGCCTGCGGCGTGGAGACGGCTGTCTCGGGCAATGCGAGAACACAGGGCAGCGGCGGCATATCCGGAAGCGGATAGACCTCCTCGCCGCGCCCAACGCCGACGACCGCTCCGCCCAGCAGAAAGAGAGGCACATCGGAGCCGACTGCGGCCGCCAGGCGCAGCCGCTCCGCCGCGGAAATCTGCCTCCCCATCTCCTGTTTCAACTCCCGCTCCAGTCCGATCAGCGCCGCTGCGGCATTGCCCGAGCCACCGCCCAGGCCGCCCTGCACCGGGAGACACTTTTCGATATGGATGCTGACCTCGGCCGACTGCCCCATCTCAGCCAGCAAGAGCTCAACCATGCGCCAGGCGGTGTTGCTCGAATCCGTAGGCACCCGCGGATGGTTGCTGGTAAGCGTAATCGACGTGCTCCGGGCAGGCGCCGCCTCGATGGTTACCGTGTCATAAAGCGCCAAGGTCTGGTAAAGCGTAGTCAAAGCATGGTAGCCATCCGGACGCCGCGGCCCGATAGCCAAGCCCACATTAATCTTCGAATGCGAACGAACCCTGGTCGCCATAAAAATCAGCTTTTCGCTAATGGTGCAACAAACCCCGGGTGCCCCATATCTGGCGCGCTCTTTGCGTCAGATGTGGGATACCGCGACTGTCACGAGCCGGAGTTCCCCGAGAGCACATACCGCCGCCCCACAACCCGGTATCTGCCCGAGAGCACTCGAACAATTGCTTCGGGATACGCGAGATGTTCCTGTTCGAGAATGCGCGCCGCCAACCTGGACTCATTGTCGCCGGGAAGCACCTCCACAGGGCGCTGCAGAACGATCACTCCGTGATCCAGCTCTTCATCGACAAAGTGAACCGTGCAGCCGGAAACCGCGACCCCATACTCCAACGCCTCGCGCTGCGCATGCAGGCCGGCAAAAGCGGGAAGCAGCGACGGATGAATATTGAGAATGCGTTGTGGGAACGCTTGGACGAACCCGGACGAGAGCATCCGCATATAACCAGCCAGGCAAACCAGATCGACGGTATGCGCCTGGAGGCAGCGAACGATCTCGATATCGTGCTCGGCGCGCGTTCGGCCGCGCGCTTCAATCACGGCGTGCTCGAATCCCCCGCTTCGCGCGGCCACGATTCCCGGAGCATCGGCCCGGTTCGACACCACGACCGCGATCTCTGCCTGGGGAATCTCTCCGCCGGCGATCGCCCTGGCGATGGCGAGAAAGTTCGAGCCCCGGCCGGAAAGCAGAATCCCCAATCGATGCTTGCGCGCAGAGGACGGGCTCACGCGTAAAGGACCTTGCGGTCGCCCTTCACGGTGCGCCCAATCACAAAGAACTTCTCCCCCGCATGGTCGAGCATGGTCTTCGCCCGTTTGAACTTGTCAGCCGGAACCACCACGATCAGACCGATGCCCATGTTGAAGGTACGGAGCATCTCATCCTGCTCCACTCCGCCCAATTGCCGCAGATGCTCGAAGATCGGCGGCGGCGTCCAAGAGCCGGTTTCAACCACCGCCGAGATATTCCTGGGCAGGATGCGCGGCAGGTTCTCCGTAATGCCGCCTCCGGTGATGTGCGCCATCCCGGCCGCCATCTCCGCGGCGGTGAGTTTCTTGATCACCGCCAGGTAGCTGCGGTGTACCTTCATCAGCGCCGCGCCCGCCTTGTCCTTCAACTCGTTCACATATTGCCCGGGAGCATACTGCGCAACCTCGAAAAAGAGCTTCCGCGCCAGCGAATAGCCGTTGGTGTGCAAACCCGTAGAGGGGAAGCCGATGAGCACGTCTCCGGGCTGAATCGCGCTCCCGGTGATCAGCTTGTCCCTATCGACAACGCCGACGATAAAGCCCGCCAGGTCATATTCCCCATCGGCGTAGAAGCCGGGCATCTGCGCCGTCTCCCCGCCGATCAGCGCGCAGCCGTTCGCTTTGCAGGCCTCCGCGATGCCGCTGACCACAGCTTCTGTAACCTCGGCGTCCAGTTGGCTGGCCGCCAGGTAGTCGAGGAAGAAGAGCGGCGTCGCTCCCTGCACGGCAATGTCGTCCACGCAGTGATTCACCAGGTCGGCGCCCACCGTGTGGTGGGAACCCAGCTCGAACGCGATTTTCAGCTTGGTGCCTACTCCATCGGCGCTCGAAACCAGAACCGGGTGGGTATACTTCGCCGTGTCCAACTGGAAAAGACCGCCGAACCCGCCAATCTCGCCCAGCACCTGCTTGGTGAAGGTCTTCTGCGCCAGGTACTTGATGCGCTGCTTGGCGCGTTCGCCGCGCGAAATATCCACCCCCGCCGAAGCATAGGTTAACGGTGGTTTAACCGGGGTACTCTTACTTTCTTGCGACACATTTTTCCAACTTGAGATGGGATACCGGTCTATGAACAGGAAGCCGGGAGCACACAGTTTATCTTCTTTTTATAGCAATCTCACAGCTACCTTGACCTGATGCCGCCGTTCGCCCGCCATCTTTCCGCTCTATGGCTGCGCCGTTGGCTTGCGAAAGCCTGATCGGCACCTGCACCCAAATTTGTCATCTCGACCGAAGTGAAGCGAAGTGGAGAGATCTGCGGTTTCCCAAATCTGCCGCAAGAACGCCCATCTCTCACCGCGTCCGGCCTTTTTCGCAACCCGCTACCCGTTACAGTATAAGAAAATCATGTCCCGCTCCCTCACCCGCTCGACTGAGCTGCAGCAACGCGCCGAACAATACCTGCCCGGCGGCGTGAACTCCCCGGTACGCGCCTTTCGCGCCGTTGGCGGCTCCCCGCCCTTTCTGGTGCGTGCCCAAGGTGCCTCCCTGTGGGATGCCGACGGCAATCGCTACCTGGACTATTTCGCATCCTGGGGCCCGATGATCCTCGGCCACGCCTTCCCGCCGGTGGTCGAGGCGATTCGCCAGGCTGCTGAGCGGGGCACAAGCTTTGGAGCTTCCTCGCCTGCGGAAGCCGATTTGGCCGAAGTGGTCATCGCCGCCTTTCCTGCGATCCAAAAGCTGAGATTCGTCAATTCCGGCACCGAGGCGGCCATGTCCGCGATCCGCCTGGCGCGGGCCTATACCGGACGCAAGTACGTGATTAAATTCGAGGGCTGCTATCACGGGCATTCCGACGGGCTGCTGGTGAAAGCAGGGTCGGGCGTCGCCACCTTCGGCATACCCGGCTCCGCCGGCGTTCCCGAAGAGATCGCCCACCTGACCTTGGCTTTGCCCTTCAACGATATCCCGCAACTTGAAGCCGCCTTCTCCCGGCATCCCGGGGAGATCGCATGCGTCGTGGTCGAACCGGTGGTGGGCAACATGGGCTGCGTCCCTCCCCGCCCCGGATACCTGCAGGCGCTCCGCGAGATTACCCGGCGTGCGGGAACCGCGCTTATCTTCGACGAAGTGATGACCGGCTTCCGGGTCGCCTTCGGCGGCGCCCAGGAGCTCTTCGCCATCGAACCGGAGATGACCTGCCTGGGAAAGATCATCGGCGGTGGCCTGCCCTGCGCGGCCTTCGGCGGCAAAGCGGAGATCATGGACCTGCTGGCGCCTCTAGGGCCGGTCTACCAGGCGGGCACTTTGAGCGGCAACCCGCTGGCTATGGCAGCGGGCATCGCCACCCTGAGTCATCTGGCCGCGCACCGCCATGAAATCTATCCCGCGCTCGAACGGCATAGCCAAATGGCGGTCGATGGCGTCTCCCAAGCTGCCCACGAGGCGGGCATCCCGCTCACGGCCAACCGCGTTGGCTCCATGTTCACCTGGTTTTTTGCCTGTGGACCCGTCACCGATTTCGCCGGCGCGGCCGCCGCGGACACCGCCGCCTTCGCGCGCTTCCACCGCGAGATGCTGCAGCAGGGCGTCTGGCTGCCCCCCTCGCAATTCGAGGCATGCTTCCTCGGCGCGGCTCACACCGGTGAGGACATAGCCTTCACCGTGGAAGCGGCGCGCCGGGCGTTTCAAAAACCCAGTCGGCTGCCGTGACCATGCGATGACCGCGCTCCATCCAGCCCGGAATAAGCTTGGCGGTCGCCGTCAGAGTCGGACTACGGTCCATTCCCAACCGAGCCTGTCCGCCGTCGTGCAGCAACACGTTGCTCGCCCGGCCCCAGCGTTGGTTCCGGTTAACTCCGGTCTCCACTCGGCGGATGATCCGCTCCGGCTCCGGAGCGGTCCAATCATAGCCGGTTATATTCCACATCACCGGCGTGAGGCCAAGCTCGCGCGCGGTGCGCAGAATATCCGGACGGCGTGCCCCATGCGGCGGTCGAAAGAACCGCACTGCTTCTCCGGTCGCGTCCTCGATCACGGCATTGCAGCCGGCGAGCTCCTCGCGCACTCGCGCGGATCCCTGCCAAAGCAAGACCGGATGGGTCATGGTATGGTTCCCCACCACGTGGCCGGCGGCGCAAAGCGCGCGCGCGATCTGCGGACGCTGGCGAACAAAGCGCCCGATAAGGAAAAAAGTGGCGCGGACATTGTGCCGGGCCAGAATCTCGAGCAACCGCAGGGTATAAGGATCGTTAGGGCCGTCATCATAGGTGAGAGCAATCTCCCCGGCATGCTTGCCGGCCACCACGGTGCGCCCAAAGATCTGCGAGGTAGGCCAGTTGGCGGCATAAGCATACCCTCCCAAGGAGAGCCCCAGCCCCGCCGATACTAACCCGCTTAGCATGTAATGAGATTAGAGCAAGTCGGCGAGTCGGCGAGTCAGCGATACTCCATCCTTTGTGGTTTCCCACATCTGACGCAAAAAAGCCGCGTCAGATATGGGGCACCCGGAATCTGCTGCGCTCTAGACTAGCTGGACATCGGGCATTTCGCTGACTTGCTGACTCGCTGAGTCGCTGAGTCGCTTTCCTTGGAAAGCGGCTCTGGTCGTGATATCTTCGATTTTTATTCGCTTTCAAGAGCGAGGCCGAATGGCTAATCTTTTCGAGGGACCCAAGTTTATCGCGGTCGAGGGCCCGATACGCGTCGGGAAGTCTTCCCTGGCCGGATTCTTGGCGGAAAAGCTTGACGCCCGCCGCATCGTCGAGCCGGAGAACAACCCTTTTCTAGAGCGCTTCTACCAGGGCGAGCCAGGCATGGCTTTTCCCACCCAGATGTGGTTTCTCAAAGAGCGTCATCAACAGATGCTCCAGATGCGCCAGAAAGACGCCAACCGGTCGGTAATCGCCGACTACATCTTCGAAAAAGACAAGCTCTTTGCCTACATCAACCTCTCCGACGCCGACTCGATCTCTATAACCGCTATTACCAGATGTTTCGCGCCGAGGCCCCGGCTCCGGACCTGGTGATCTACCTGCAGGCCTCTCCCGGCATCCTCAAGCAGCGCCTCAAGCGCAAAGGGGTGATCCAGGAGAAGGCCATCAGCGACGCCTACATTACCCAGGTGATCCAAGCCTACGAGCATTTCTTCTTTCATTACACCGCCAGCGACCTGCTGGTGGTCGACACATCGCAAATGGATTTCGTAAACCGCAACAAAGACTTGCAACTGCTCATGAAGCGAGTGAGCGAGCCAATCAAGGGCACGCAATACTTCCTCCCGTCAGGCGCCGAGGGCACAGCCTCATAGAGCCAGAGGCAAGCGCATTGTGTATCTGTCGGAGCATCCCGCCTTAGCCTTGATCGAAGTGCTGGCCAACCTGATGGGCAACCCAAAACTCTTTCCCGATACATACCAGCTCATCAAGGTGAACGTCGCCGATGAAGTCCCGGTGGATGTTCTCGTGCGGGAACTGCTTTCGAGCGGTTGGAGAGAGAACAGCAGCGAAACCCGGGCAGTGGGAGACTCATGGCTGGCTGCGGGCGATTCCACCTTGCTGGGTGTCCCTTCGGCGCCATGCCCGGAGTCGTTGAACTACTTGTTGAACCCACTCCACTTGGAAGGCAATCGCCTCACCATCGAATGGTGCAAGCGGCTCGACTACGACAAACGCCTCTTCCACATTCCCCATCGGCAGCAATGCAATTAGCCTAAAGGGAACGGGTGCCTGGGATTTTGGGACGTGGGTTTCTGCGCGGGCACGATCTCTGCGCCCGCAACAAATCCAGGTGCCCCAGCTTCGCGCAGCTTAACCTACAGCTGGGTCTTGCCACTCTGCGAATTTGTCACGCTTTGCCTTTTGTAAGATACTCTCGAAGTTGTCGCCTCCCGGAACAATTAGGGTTGCCAACCTTCACCCGTTAAGAGAGACAACGGAAAAAGCGTAGATGAAATCCCGTGCGCCCAAATCCACCAAGGGCGAGCAGGGGACCGGACTGGGCCTCTGGGTAACACAGGGAATTGTAAGCCGGCTTGGCGGCTCGATTCGCGTCCGCAGCAGCGTGCGCCCGGCCAGGAGCGGCACCTGCTTTTCCATCTTCCTTCCCAAGCGCCTGCCCAATACCGCTTAACCATCCGCTGCGTAGTCTTTGCCTTTCTTTCTGCCATTCCCGAAGGGAATCTGCTTTTTTCCTTCCCTATCCTCTACTTCATCCCCCCGAGAATATCGCCGATAACTCCACCCACAATCCCTCCTTGCACCGCGTCGCCGGACGGCTTTGGCATATATTGCACCAGTTGGTGGGCCAACAGGGAGATGGGCAGAGTCTGCAGCCAGATCTTTCCCGGACCGGTTAGCGCCGCCAGAAAAATTCCATCTCCACCGAAGATCAGGTTTTTGATTCCCGGCACGCGCGTGATCTGGAATGAGACGCTCGACTGGAAAGCGCCGACGTGGCCCGGGTGGACGAACAAAGTCTCCCCCGCCCGCAGCTCCCGCTGAATCAGCTCCCCTGACAATTCCAACCACGCCATCCCCTGCCCATGTACTCGCTGCAGCAGGAATCCGTCTCCGCCAAAGATGCCTGCGCCCAGCGATTGCTGGAACCCGACGCCGATCTGCACCTGCGGAGTCGCGCAGAGAAATCCATGGCGATGCACCATGTACTCCTCTCCGGCGCCGATCTCCACTGGGAGAATGTGACCTGGCAGCTTAGTGGCAAAGGCTACTTCCCCGGCGCTCCCGATAGCGCGGTACTCCGTCATGAATATGCTTCCGCCCCCGGCCACCCTGCGCAACACGTCAAACAGCCCGCCGCCGCCCATTTGCGTATGCGTCGTCAGCTGGATCGAGCTGCTCATCCAGGAGAGTTCTCCGGACTCGGAGATAACGGATTCGTTCGGCTGCAGGATGAATTCCAGAACAGGCATCGTCGTGCCGATGATCTGCGGTTGCATGATGATCTCCTCAAAAAAATCGCCCTTGGCTGTAACTATAGGGGACATCCGCGAGTCCTAAAAGGGATGCTCCGAATGGAGAAACCATGGCTTCCCATTTACCTTCTTCCTTTCTGACCTTGGTACTGGCTATTCCTATGATGGCAAACGCAGCGGCGAAGGGCCCGATTCCTCCTCCTCAAAAGGACTTGCCGCTCGTCTCCTCGAGCGGGAAGGAAACCGCCGTCTTCGCCGGCGGATGCTTTTGGGGAACGCAAGGCGTCTTCGAGCGGGTGAAAGGAGTGGTCAAGACCACCGCCGGCTATTCCGGAGGCTCCGCCTCAACCGCGACTTACGATCAGGTCACCACGGAAACCACGGGACACGCGGAGTCGGTCGAGGTGGTCTATGACCCGTCGCGTATCACTTACGGTCAGCTGCTGCGCATCTTTTTCTCCGTCGCTCACGATCCTACCCAGCTCAACCGCCAGGGCCCGGATGTCGGCTCTTCCTATCGCTCGGTGATCTTCTACACTAACCAGGATCAGAACCGCATCGCGGCAGCCTACATTGCGCAGTTGGATGCGGCCAAAGTCTTCAAGAAACCGATAGTCACCCAGCTAGTCCCGCTCCAGCGCTTCTATCGCGCAGAGGACTACCACCAGGATTACGCACTGAAGAATCCCGACAATCCTTACATCATGGTCTGCGATCGCCCCAAGATCGACGCGCTAAAAAAGGAATTCCCGGACCTCTTTGTCCCCTACAAAGGCCACTGACCCGCCTCTGGAAGCTCCTCCTCTAACCAATCTTGGGTGCCCCAGGTCCCGATTTTGGGACCTGGGATTCCGCAAATCTCGAAAAAGACCCAGGCTGGGGTCGACATGACAAATTTGTTGTTTACAGGAATTTCAGAGAGGAGGCTAAGGCGGGTGCCCCGGGCTCGCGCAGCTAGCCGGGTCTTTTAGAGCGTTTCAGCGCTCCGGAAAAGCGGGGAGCAACACCCGCAACCTCAGCCAGCCTTCGTATCCGGGAGCGATCCGGTGGTGAAAACCTGCTCCACCTGTCCTTCGGCAACGCGATAGATGGCGAACTGCCGGTCATGCCGGCCGCGCAGCTCAAAGACCAAATCGCCGCGGTTGTTGGCTCTTGCGTCGACCGCGTCTATCAGCCGCATTCTGGGCGTCTCATCAAGATGATCGTCGTCCGTTACCGACTGGAAGATCACGTGCGCCACAGCATAGAAGTCGGGCTGCGCAATCAGCGTGACGTATTTCGTCTTACCGCCCGCCCCAGCGCTCTGCGCGGAAAAAACCAGCGTTGCTCCTCCCCCATAAGTCAATTCAAAGGCCTTGAAATGCTCGTCGGTGAGCACAGGCGGAGGAGGTCCAGGAGCTGCCACCTTCCGCCTGCGCCGCACTGCCGCCGTCGCGGTACGGGTCTTCGCGGTACGGGTCTTCGCGGTGACCGTCTTGGCGGGTGGCGGCGGAGCGAGCGCCTTCTGCGCTAACACCTCCATCTGCGCCTGCATCTTGGCGGCGTTCCCGGGGTCCGCCCAGGAATAAGCGAAGGGATGTGGATCGCGGTTAACCGCATCGGAGACCGCGATCATTTGCTGTAGGCCCAGAGGAATCCCAGTCAACTTAGCCGTTTCAAACTTGGCTCCTGTCGGGTCGTTGCTTCCATAGTTCAGGTGTGGCCGGTCGGGATCGGCGCCCCCAATCGCGGTCTCCGGCCCCGGCGGAGTAAAGCTGGGTCCGTTTTCCTCCGCGGACGTCGAGGATGCCGACCGCCGCCGCAAAACCGGCCGGTCAGGGTCTTCCGGAGCTTGCTTGCCGGAGTCTGTTGTCGAAGGCGAAGCCGGCTGCGTAGAGCTGCTCCGGTTCTTGAAGTGCGGCCGGCCGTCGTCCACCACCTCCGGCATTACTTTGGCGGCTTGCAATCTGTGCGGTTTGAAGGGAGCGGGCATCTGATGCCAGGAGCCGTAGCCAAACCAGTAGCCCTGCATATCCTGCGCGCTAAATATGTCGAAAAGACCCTTCGCCACCCCGGCCTGCTGGAGCACATACTCCGTCCCCGGATCGAGCGCCAGCGGCTCCGGGCGCGCCAGGTATAAGCCGCCCGGCTGATAGGTCTCGCCATCGAAGACGGAAATGGGGATCAGCCGGCTTGCGCTCGGTTTGCCCGGCTCGCCGGTCCATTCGAGCACCGCGATGGCTCTGGGGGACGGCCCTCTTTTCTTCGCGGTGTCGATATGCCCCGGATATTGCGCGTAGGCCGCGGAGAGCACCGCCGCCAGCAAACCCGCGGTTAGCCAAATTGCCGGGGAGGCCCCTCTCCAACTCCTCTCGCGCATCTTTCCCGCCAATCCCATAGCATCCATTCCACAGTCAGGAAGTAATCTTGTCTAGAGCCGCTTTTGCTGTGCTCCACTCTCAAATTTCATTGCTTGAAGGGATTCTTCTCATGGAAGTGAACGATAAGGTAGCCGATTTCTCACTGCAAACCGAAGAGGACAAGACCGTCCACCTTAAGGATTTCTCGGGCAAGCCAGTTGTGCTCTTCTTCTATCCCAAGGCCGATACGCCGGGATGCACCATCGAGGCATGCGGCTTTCGCGATGTGTTCAAGAAAATTCAGGCGGCCGGCGCGGTAGTTCTGGGAATCTCCCGCGACACTCCCAAAGCGCAAAAGAAGTTCAAAGAAAAGTATGATCTGCCCTATACCCTCCTTGCTGATGTAGACGAAACCGTTTCGAAACAGTTTGACGTCCTCAAGGAAAAGAATATGTATGGCAAGAAAGTCATGGGGATTGAGCGGACCACGTTCCTCATCGGACCGGACCAGAAGCTGATGAAGATATTTCCCAAGGTCAAGCCGGAAGGCCACGCGGAGGAGGTCCTTGCCTTCATTAAAGAAAAACGTGCCTGAGCTGATGAAGAGCGTAGAACTTCCCGCGCTGCTTCCCCGGAGTTTCTACTCCTCTGCCGCGATCGCCGTGGCGCGCCGGCTTTTAGGCAAGCTTCTGGTCCGTCCGGTCGCCCCGCTCTAGTGGGCCGTATCGTTGAGGTCGAAGCCTACCTGGGTGGGACCGATCCCGCCGCTCACGCCTTTGCCGGCAAGACGGCGAGAAACGCAGTCATCTTTGGACCGCCCGGGCATGCCTATGTCTACTTCATCTATGGCATGCACTCCTGCCTGAACGTATCCTGCGAGCCCGAGGGCGAGGCCGGCTGCATTCTCATCCGCGCGCTCCAACCTCTCTCCGGCTTGGAAGTGATGGCGGAGCGCCGCCAGGTGGGGCACAATCTTCGCCTGCTTACCTCAGGTCCGGGACGCCTATGCCGAGCCTTCGCCATCACCAGAGCCGAGGACAACGGGGCCGATTTCACCTCGGAGCAATCTCCGCTGCAGATCCAGGACGACGGCTTTGCCCCAGGCGAGATCGTGGTCACCCCTCGGATCGGCATCACCAAAGCCGCAGACACGCTCGCCCGCTTCTTCCTGGCGGGAAATCCCTACGTCTCCAAGCGATAGTGCCGTTGCTCTTCTTTTCTGTCATTCCATCCCCGAGAGAACAGAAGCAGATTCCCTGCGGGAATGACAGAAAGAAAAGCCAAGACAGACTCCACCTCATTTGTCATCTTCAAATTCTTAAATCCGCTGCGAATAAAGGGTGCCCCATATCTGACGCGCTCTTTTGCGTCAGATATGGGATACCGCGAATCGACCCTCACCCACCCTCACAGTAAAAGATTGTCGATAAGCCTCGTCGCACCGACAAACGCGGCAACGGCAATCAATCCGCCTTGGCGCACATCCGCCAGATCCTCGAGCGTCTCCGGATCGACAATGGCAAAATAATCCAGCCGCACTGCAGGCTCCCGCTCGAAGGCGCGCAGGGCCGCGGCAATCAGCGGCTGCGAATGATGTTCGCCGGCCTCGATCATCTGCCGCACCTCTTTGAGCGAGCGCCACAGCACCAACGCGCCGCGATGCTCATCGTCAGTCAAGTAGCGATTGCGCGAGCTTAGCGCCAGCCCATCCGGCCCGCGAACGATAGGACACACCATCAGCTCAACGTCGAATCCCAAGTCCCGGACCATCTTCTTGAGCACCGCGACCTGGACCGCATCCTTCTGCCCGAAAAAGATCCGGGCCGGGTGCACAATGTGCAGCAATTTCGCAACTACCGTGGCGACCCCGCGGAAATGACCCGGGCGGCTCGCGCCATCCAGCCGGTCGCTCAGGCCGGCCACCTCGACAAAGGTGCTCACGCCTGCCGGATACATCTCCGCCACGGATGGAGTAAAGACCAGATCCACCCCTGCCTCTTCCAGCAAGCGGCAATCTTCCTCCAATCTCCTGGGATATCTGGAGAAGTCCTCGTTAGGCGCGAACTGGGTGGGATTGACGAAGATGGAGACCGCGACCGCATCGCAGTCTCTCGCGCGCGGCGCGAACCAGCGAGAGATGCCCCTCGTGCAAGGCCCCCATGGTAGGAACAAACCCCAGAGTCTTGCCGGCGCGCATTCCCGCGCACGCCCGCCTGGTTTCGGCAATGACAGTCAGTACGCGCACGTCACCAGGCCTTGCGTACTCTCGATTCCTCGATTTCAAGCGCGGCTATCGTGTCCTTAGGCAGGTGGTAGCTCTCTTCTTCGGCGGGGAATTGCCGCTGGTCCACATCCTTGCGGTAGTCCTCAACCGCGCCGGTAATCAGCGCGGCCGCATCTCCGTAGCGCCGGACGAATTTGGCGGCAGGGGAAAAAGTCAGGTTCACCAGATCGTGCAAGACCAGAATTTGTCCGTCACAGTCCGGTCCCGCCCCGATGCCGATCACCGGAATGCGCAGCGCGGCGGTAACGCGTTGCCCGACCTCGCGCGGGACGCCTTCCAGCACCAGGGCGAAAGCGCCGGCGGCCTCGAGTTCGATCGCGTCTTTCAACAAACGATGGATGGCGGCGACCGACTTCGCTTGAACCCTGTACCCTCCCATCCTGTGCACCGATTGCGGAGTCAGGCCAAGATGGGCCATGACGGGAATCTCGGCATTGCTGAGCGCCTCGACCAGGGCGATCCGGTTGGCGCCACCCTCGATCTTGACCGCTTCGGCACCGGCTTCCTTCACAAAGCGCATCGCGTTGGCCACGCCTTCCGGCACAGTCGAGTGGTAGGAGCCAAACGGCATGTCGGCAACCAGCAGCGCCCGCTTCACCGCCCGCCGCGTGGCCCGGGTGTGGTGCAGCATCTCCTCTACGGTCACCGGGAGAGTGCTGTCGTAGCCCATCACCACCATGGCCAGCGAGTCGCCCACCAGGATGATGTCGATGCCGGCTTCATCGACCAGGCGCGCGCTCGAGTAGTCGTAGGCAGTCAGGGCCGCGATAGGCTTTCTCTCGGCCTTCTTCTCTTGCAGGGTTTGTAGGGTGATTTTGCCGGGAAGAGCGGCCGGCGAAGGCCGGTCGGCGATACGGAAATGCGTGAGGCTCATGCTGGCTCCAGTGCAACTCCCGGGGCTGGGATGCTGCCCGATCAAAACGAATTAAGTATACGCCGCCGCCTCTTGAGGGAACAAGCGGTCGAAGGATAATGTATTAAAAGCATGACTAAATTTCTTCTATGGTGTCTGCTCCTGATCCTTTGCTGGCCGCTGGCTCTGCTTGCAGCCATCGCCTACCCCATGGTGTGGCTGCTCCTGCTGCCCTTCCGCCTGATTGGGATTGCCGTTCACGGCGTTCTGGAGCTGGTCGCGGCGCTGATCTTTCTGCCGGTGCGCCTGCTGCGCGCAATCTAGACGCAATCTAGATTAGATCTGTTCGCCTCTCTTTCTGCCTTTGCCTTTCTTTCTGTCATTCCCGGAGGGAATCTGCTTTCCCGGTCTCTCTGGCCGCGAATGCAAGAAGCAGATTCCCTGCGGGAGTGACAGAACGAAAGGCAGAAGCAAGTACAGAAAACACGGCGAAAGGTTGCCTGCCACAAAATATAATTTGCACCATAGCGTAAAGCACCGCGCGAGCCTTGTTACAAATCCAAATTATCCCCAAACTCCCTTGACAGCGGAGTTTTCCGGGGCCTAACATTTCCTGCTGAGTAAACATTTACCACGCCTTCATGGCTTTCCTTGAAGGCGTGCAATGGCAGCTTGCGCGCATGGCGCAAACCTTTTCTCATGTTGCCATTGAAACCTGAGTAAGAGGCAAGCACACCCGGCCCCAGACCGGCATAAAAGCGGCTCTCCTAACCGCCGGCTCCCGTCCTAACACAATTTGTTTGGCCAAGCAATTATGCTGCAGCGCCAATTCTTTGGAGGTCCTATGCGTCGTCTCATATCGTCGTTGGCCGCTCTAACTCTCAGCCTCCTCTTCCTCACGCCCGTCGCCCGGGCCCAGGAAAACGCCGTCATCAACGGAACCGTCACAGACTCGAGCGGCGCCGTCATCCCCAACGCGACCGTTACTCTTACTCAGGTCGAGACTGGAGAGGTTCGGACCACCCCTACAAACTCCGCCGGCTTCTACAACTTTCCCGGATTGCCCATCGGTCATTACAACGTGGCTGTCACCGCGCCCGGCTTTAAGAAGCTCTCCCGGACCAACATCGTGCTCAACACCGCCCAGACCCTGCAGGAGAACGCCACCCTCCAGGTAGGCAGCCAAGGCCAGACGGTTACTGTCCAGGCCAACGCGCTCCAGGTCCAAGCCGAGACCAACGAAGTCAGCAACCTCATCACCGGCAGCCAGGTTACCCAGTTGGCCACCAACGGCCGCAATATCACCGCCCTGGCCGTGCTTGGCACCGGCGTCTCGGCGAATATCCCCGACTACAACGGCGTGAATGCATTAACCGCTGGGAATTCGATCAGCTTCAACGGAACCAGGCCAAGCCACAACGACTACCTGATCGACGGCGGCGAGATTTACGACCGCGGCTGCGGCGGCTGCTACAGCATCCTGCCCTCCGACGATGCCATTGCCCAGTTCCAGACCTTGGATAGCAACTACTCTCCGGATTACGGCATCGCCTCCGGCGGACAGATTCTCATGGTGCTCAAATCCGGCACACGCGACTTCCACGGCGGCGCCTGGGAATTCAACCGAAATGAGGACTTCAACGCCGACAGCTACATCACCAAGCTGAATCATCAACCCAAGCCCGAGCTGCGCTTGAATCTCTTCGGCGCGAACATTGGCGGCCCTCTCTTTATCCCCCACGTCTATAACACTCACCGCGACAAAACCTTCTTCTTTTGGAATGAAGAATGGCGGCGGCAGATCATCGGACAGGCTCCGACGGTGCTGACTACCGTCCCAATCGCCGATTTCCCGGTCGCCGGGCAGCCCCTTACCTATCAGCTTCCCGCAGGCGGCAAGACCGTTCCCGTGGTTCCCGCCACCCAGGATCCGGCCAAGCTCGCGCTCTATAAGGCCGACGGTCTGACCCCCAATCAACCCTTCCCCAACAACACCATTCCCGCCAACCTGATTGACCATAATGCGGTTCTATTTATGGACACCGGCGCCATTCCCAAGCCCAATGGGCCCAACAATACCTACGTAGCATCCCCCGCCGCGCCAACCAATGTACGGGAAGACCTGGTCCGCATCGATCACAAGATCAACGAAAAATACCAGCTCATGGGCCACTATATCCACGACGCGGTAGTGCAGACCGCCTATCCTCCGCTATGGGGTCCCTCCAAGTCCTACCCGACCGTGGGCAGCGTGATGAGCAATCCGGCATGGACCGGGGTGATCAAATTGACACAGACACTGTCGCCCAACCTTCTGAATGAAACTATGTTCAGCGTGGACGGCAACAAGCTTCACTTTACCCCCACCGGAATCTATGCCCAGCCCTCGGGATTTGCGGCGGGCACCTTCTTTAGCGGGAACAACGCCCTGAATCGCCTTCCTGAGATCGACCTCGGCACTCCTTATGGGCAAAATTTCAGCACCAGCTACTTTCCCTGGGTGAACGCCGCCTTCGCTTATCAAACCCGCGACGACATCTCGATCACCCGGGGACATCACAGCCTCAAGTTTGGCGCCGGGTGGCTGCACTTCATCAAAAACCAGCAGTTGCAGGCAAATACCCAGGGAACCTTCAGCTTCCAGGCCCCGGCCTATTCGGGAGATTCCTACGTCAACTTCCTGCTCGGTTTTGCCAGCAGCTTTACCCAACTGCAGGCCCTGAATACCGATCACTGGGTCAACGACACCTTTTCCTTCTATGCTTTGGACAATTGGCATGTGCTTCCCAGCTTGACCTTGAACCTCGGACTTCGCTATGACGCCCTGCCTCACGCCTACGAGCGCTTCAACCGCTTCGCCAACTTCATACCCGGAGACTACAACCCGGCGGCTGCCGCGCAGTTCAACAGCGATGGCAGTCTCAACCAACATGGACCGGGCTTCGTGACCCCTCCGGGATTTACCACCCCGTTTTATCTCAACGGCATTGTGCTGGCCGGCCAGAATGGAGTTCCTCGCGGCCAGGTGAAGAACTACTATGGAACCTGGGGGCCCCGCATAGGCTTCGCCTACGATGTCCTTGGGAACGGCAAGACCGTTGTCCGCGGAGGCTTCGGCATCTTCGTCGAGCGCATTCAAGGCAACGATGTCTATGACGCCGATATCAACCCGCCCTTCTCCTATCAGCCGACAGCTAACACTGTATATTTTTCGAACGCCACTCAGAATAACCAAACCGGCCTTACTTCCAAGGCGCCCTCCTTCCCCGCGAACCTGCAGAACCTGGCCTACAACTACGCCATTCCTTCGACCGCGCAGTTCAGCTTCGGCATCCAGCGGGAGGTAGCCCGCTCCATGGTGGCGGTGGTGCAGTATGTGGGCAACACGGCTTGGCACCAAAGCGACGATCGATCGATCAACACCTTGACCTTAAATAATCCCAACCGGCAAGCGGTCGCGAATGGCGCCAATGCAAATCCCTACCGTCAATATCCCGGCTATTCCAATATCAATCAGGAAGAGGTCACGACCAACAGCAATTACAACTCTTTCCAGGCCGGGTTTCGCATGGAAAACCGGCACAACCTGACTCTTCAGCTCGCCTATACCTGGTCGCATGAGCTCGATTTCGGAAGCAACGATCTTGCCCAGCTATCGAATCCCTTCAACCCTCGATATAACTACGGCTCCGGCCAATTCGACCAACGCAATAACTTCAATGCCAATTACATTTACAGTATTCCCTTCTTCACCCACTCCAGCAGTCTTCTGGCGCGCCAGGCTCTCGGAGGATGGCAGCTCGCCGGTATTGTCATCGCGATAAGCGGCTTCCCCGCGCCCTCGAGCTCCGGCAACGGACAGGTCACCTACGGAACGGACACTCTCGGTCTAGGCGGCGGCAGTCAGGTGATCAACCGTCCGGATCGCGTACCTGGCGTCTCGACCAAGGGTCCCAAAACGCAGAAGGAGTTCTTCAACACGGCTGCATTCGCGCCGCCCCTGGCGCCTTGGCAGGGTGGAACCAATCAAGGCTTCGGCAATGCCGGCAAGGACGCCGTCGTCGGACCCGGCCGCGTGAACTTCAGCACCTCGCTCTATAAAACCTTCCCCCTGGGCAGGAGCGACAATGCGCCGCGTTTCGAGTTCCGGGCTGAATCCTTCAATACTTTTAATCACACGCAGTTTCAACATGTGGACACAGGCTACACCGACAACAACTTTGGGCAGGTGACCACCACCTGGGATCCGAGAGTCTTCCAATTCGGAGGTAAGTTCCTCTTCTAGAGGGGTGGAAGCCCCCGCATTTATGCGGGGGTTTATGCGGGGGTAGGAGCGCTTCAGCGCTCCGGGAAGTTCTATTCTGATCATGATGCACTTTAGCGCTGGCACGGGTAAATCCAGGGTTAAAGCCTACCTGGACTAGAGTCCGCCCTTTTCCGCGACCTGTTTAGCCATTGAGCGAACATCTCTTATCCACAACTCGACCTAATTTGTCATCTCGACCGGAGCGAAGCGGAGTGGAGCGTCTGCGGTTTGCCACATCTGAGTGAGACTAAAGCGGAATGACGGCGATCTGCGGTAACACACACAAACCGCAGATCTCTCCACTCCGCTTCGCTCCGGTCGAGATGACAAATTGGGCGTAATTGGCAAGCGAGCCTTCCTCAACCGTTTTCACTCCTTAGCATCATCAATGGATTTGGCCTTCCCCGGAGACTTTCTCGATCAGGGACTCTTCCGCCTTGCTGTGCAGCAGCTTGGTCTTGGCGAACTCTTCCTGCGCCTTTTGCTTCTGGCCTAGCGCCATGTAGACACGCGCCAGCCGGTAGTGGGCGTCGGGCTCGGTAGGGTCGAGTTGCTCGGCGCGCCGGAAGGCCGCCAGTGCTTCCTGATTTCGTTTTTGATCGGCGTAGACGCAGCCCAGATCGAAATAGGTAAGCCGGCTCTGGTCGTCGAGTTGAATCGCCTTGTTCAGCAGGGGTTCAGCGGCGGAGTCGTTACTGCGGTGAATGGCAATATCGCCGAGATAGGTATAAGCCTGGGCATACCCGGGATTGTTCTTTAGCTCCAAATTAAACTCGGGAACCGCCCGGTCGTAGTCCCGCTGGGTGTAGTAGAGATACCCCAGCTCGAAGTGAAGATTAGGCTCGGCCGGGGCTATGCCTTCGGCAGCTTGCAACTCCTGTATAGCTTCGGCGCGCCGTCCCATTCCATCCAGAGCCTCGGCCAGCATCATGTGCGCCTGCACAGAGTCGGGATTGACCGTGAGAATTGCGTTGAACTCGGCTAGCGCGCAGTCGTACTGCTTGCTCCACAGGCAGCTCTGCGCCAGCACATCATGCAATTCAAGGTTGCCGGGATCGGACTTGCTGGCTCGCTCGAGATAAGGAACGGCCTTCGAATACTCGCGCATGCCGAAGTAGCTCATGCCAACCAGAGTGGTCGCGCGGCCCTGCTGTTGCTTTGCCGCCGCGGCTGCCTTAAAGGGCGCGATCGCGTCTGCAAAATGACCTTGCTTGAACTCGGCCAAGCCCAGATTCAGCGATACCTCCGGCTGCTGAGGATGCAAAGCCAGCGACCTTCGGTATTCCGCCGCCGCTGCCGCCAACTCTCCTTGCTCCGCTAGAGCAAGCCCCAGATTTGCATGAATTGACGCGCTGCGCGGGTTGCTCTGCTCAAGCTGCCGCAGCAGCAATTCGGCATCGTGAAATTGTCCTGCCTGCATCAGCGCAATCGCCCGCTGGAGGCCGTCATTCTGGGCGCAGGCCGCAATGCCCGCCACCAGGAAAATCACCGCAAGCAGGTTCTTCCGCAATCCCATTCCCCACAAACCGCGAAATATGGCTTGCCCTTGGATCTCAGAACGATCACCCATTCCGCGGAGTTTCAGATCTCGTAGAGTCCGACAGGGACGGCTGAATCATCCCCCAGTTTCTTTTTCAGTCGTCCCTACGGGACTGGAGCCTGTTACTCGCAGCAGGCCCAGCACTGACGTGCTGGGCTATTTTCTTGCCGTCCCCGCGGGACTCTTTCCAAAACCACCACAAGTTTCGGGTGCCCCATATCTGACGCGTTCTTTGCGTCAGATGTGGGATGCCACAAACCTCAATCAGGCCAACTCCAATTCAATCTTCTTGCCGGCGGGATCAAGCTTCGCGATGCGAAAGCTGCGAATCTGCCCGGCGCGCGGCGCCTCCGGCTTCGCGGCGCTGCTCGCCGCACCGCCCTTCCAGCGCGCCTGGAGCATCGAGGCCAAGGAAGACAAGTCCGCTTTTCCCGCAGCCTGCGGCGCTTGCGTTACCCCGCCGTGGACAGCCAACCTGCATGTGCCTTCAATCCCTTCACCCAGCTCGACCCGGGCACTCGACTCCGCAACCTCCATCAAGCGCCCGGTAACGACATCACCCGGTTTGTGTTCGGCCACATATTCATCCACACTCACCGGAATCAGCTTCTTGATGCTCAGCCGCAACTGCCGCTTCGCCGTATCCACTTCCAGCACCTGGGCCTTGACCTGTTGACCGGGCTTGAGCACGTCCTGGGGATGGTTGATGCGCTTTTCCGCGGTGATTTCGCTGATGTGGATCATGCCCTCGACGCCCTCTGAAACCTGCACGAACGCGCCGAACTTGGTAAAGCTGGTCACCGGCCCTTCAACCACCGAGCCCGGCGGGAATTTTTGCGCAGCCTCTGCCCAGGGATCGCCGAGCGCCTGCTTCAGCCCGAGCGAGATGCGGCGCTCACCCGCATTCACCGCTAGAATCACCGCCTCTACGGCGTCGCCCTGCTTCAACAAATCGCTGGGCTTGCGAACCTTCTTTACCCATGACATCTCCGAGACATGGATCAGCCCTTCGATTCCCGGCTCCAACTCCACAAAAGCGCCAAAATCGGCCAAGCGCGTCACCGTTCCCGCCACCCGCTCGCCGGCCCTGTACTTTCCCCCGGAGGAATCCCAAGGATGCGGCTGCATCTGCTTCAGTCCGAGCGCAATGCGCCGCTTCTCCGGATCGATCTTGAGTACCTTGGCCTCGATCCGCTGGCCGGGCGAGAGAACGTCTTCCGGTTTGTTGACCCGGCCCCAGGCTATGTCCCCGACGTGCAATAGGCCGTCCACTCCTCCGATATCGACGAACGCGCCATAATCCGTCAAGCTGCGGATCTCGCCCTCTACGGTATCGCCTTCTTTGATCTCGGAATATCGCCGCTCCCTGGTCGATCGCTCCTCCTCTTCGGTAACCGCGCGGCGATCCACTACCACGTCTTCTTCGGTCACATCCAGCTTGAGGATGCGGCAGCGGATCTCCTGCCCCACCATGCTCTCCATTGCGGCGGCATCACGAGCCCCGCTGCGCGATGCCGGCATGAAGGCCCGCACCCCGACATCGACGCTCAACCCACCTTTCACCAGCCCCGTAACCATGCCCGCGATTGTCTCTTTGTTAAGGTAGGCCCTTTCCAGCGAAGACCAGTCCTTCGGCTGCGCCATCTTCAGCCGGGAAAGCTCGTAATAGCCCTCCGCATCTCTGCCTTTGACGGTGACCGGCAGCGTGTCGCCCGGCTTGACCGCCTCGCCGGCGCCGGTAAACACCGCCAGCGGAAGCACGCCCTCGGTCTTGAAACCGATGTCGAGGAAAACCTGCTCCGCGGAAACGGCGACTACGACCCCCCGCAATTGTTTTCCGCCATCCTCGTCATGGCGCAAATGGCTCCGCTCGTATTGGGAAAGAAGATCGCCGAAGGATTCGCTATCCTCGGGCCCGGAGGAGGGCTGAGATTCCGGAGTGCTCGAATTGGACATGTATAGCCTGAGTTCTGTTAAGGGCCTGTTCAGACTACCAGAGTAGACCTACCGCCCGAATTGGCGAAGGTGATGGTCGGTATGCAGCCATCCCCAGCGCATCCACTCTTCGCTGTTCAGCACACCAAAAAGCGGGTGGGGACACTCCGCATCCGGCGGAGCGTCGCAAAAGCGTTGGAAGGCGGCTAGAAGCCTCGCGCGGTCTTCCTCAAAATCCGACGGCGGTGTCCCCCCAACCCCCTGCTTAAGCTCCGGACGCGTCGGAACCCCCTTGGGCCACTTTGTCGGAGACTTCAGCGCAACCCACTTCACCACTTTCCGCCGCACCGGTCCGGTCGCCAGCGCCACCTCCGTCTCGGCCAACGCCAGGCGGAAGGAATCCGTAAGATGGCAGACCATCTCTTCCACCTTCATCTTCCCCCAGCGGTGCCGGTCCTGAGGGGTCAACTTCGCTATCCGGTCCACAATCGACTGGCGGTCCATCGCAGAAAGCAGCGTCCGCATTTCATCCTCCCCGGCCATGTGCCATTGCTATGTGCTATTAAGGATATTCCAGGGAAGGTATCGAGATGTCTACGAACCGATGGATGCGGACAGTTGCCTTGACGGCAGTTCTGGCGTGGGTTGCGCCGCTGCCTTTGCAAGCAGCCAGCGATGTGCCGCCTCCCAGCCGCTGCACTCCTCAAGTAAATGCCAAATTGTCCCAGGTGGTCGCTGCCCAGTCCCGGCGCGAGGTAGACAACGTTATGGTTTGCGGCATAACCGTGAGTTCCTCGCACCGGCAGCGTGCTGGGCGGCATGGCAGCCATGAAGTGCTCCCGCTGCTGGTAAATTTTCCCGACGGAAGCCAGCATCTGGTGGAGGTGGTCATCAATGACGATCTCGACGGCGTGGTCACCGCGACGTCCAAGGCCATGGTCTTCGCCTACGGCCAGGCCTTCATTCCGTATCGAGGACACTTCACAGCCGGAATACACGATGTGCATTGCTCCACCCAGCGCGGCGCGGAGAACGGCTGGGTAGTCGTAAATGGCGAAAAGCACCCACGAACCTGTCCCTTATGATGGCGCCTTTCTTTCTGTCATTCCCGAAGGGAATCTGCTTTTCGCATCGGCGCGCTGTTACCTTAACCCCTGAGGCATGAACCAAACAATGAATCAAACCGGCGTTCTGAGACTGCAAGGCGTAGTCCAGCATTATGAGTGGGGAGGCCGCGACTTCATCCCCGGCCTGTTAGGCGTTCCCAACCCTGACCGCCAGCCCTTCGCCGAGCTATGGATTGGCGCCCATCCGAAAGCAGCGGCTTTGGCCGATCTCGCCGGCGCTCCCATGCCTTTGGACCGGCTCATCGCGCAAGCGCCGGAGGCGATCCTTGGCCCCCCAGCCGCTGCCCGTTTTGACGGACGGCTGCCCTATCTCTTCAAGGTTCTGGACGTCGCCAAGATGCTCTCCATTCAAGCCCATCCCACGCTGGCCCAGGCGAAGGAAGGCTACGCCCGCGAGAACGCCACGGGAATCGGCCTGCAGGCGAAGGAACGAAATTACAAGGACGAGAACCACAAGCCGGAGGTAGCCGTGGCCCTCACGGATCTCTGGATGCTGCATGGTTTCCGGCCTCTGGAGGAGATCACGGAAATACTTGACTCCGCCGCTGAGCTGCACCAGATCATGCCCGATTTTGCCGCGCGGCTTGCTCAAGCAGGAAAAGACACGCCGGCCCGCGAAACTCTGCTTCGCGATCTCTATAGCGCCACCATGACGATGCCCCAGCAGCGTACGGATGCTCTTATTCAATCTCTGCTGGCTCGCCTGGAGGCGAAAGGCCCCACGCCCAAAGACACTCCCGATTACTGGGTGCTGCGCGCAGCCAAAGATTTTCCTCTTCCTGGCGGCCACTACGATCGGGGAATCTTCTCCATCTACCTTCTCAACCTGATGCACCTTCTACCCGGCCAGGGATCCTTCCAGCCGGCGGGCGTTCTGCACGCCTACCTCGAGGGTATAAACGTCGAATTGATGGCCAACTCCGATAACGTTTTGCGCGGTGGGCTGACGCCTAAGCACGTCGATGTGCCCGACTGCTGCATATTCTCTCCTTTGCCGGCGGCCTGCCTCAGGCATTGGACGGCGAGCCATTGAACGATGTCGAGCGCGTCTATCGCACTCCGGCGCAGGAATTTGAGCTGAGCTGCATTACCCTGGAGCCGGGCCGTCCGTATGCGTCTCACGCATCCCGCGGCCCCGACTCAATCCTGGTGCTGGAGGGCTCCCCCGTACTCGCAGCGCCCGGCCAAAGCCTCACCCTCGAACGAGGCTCCATCGTCCTTGCGCCCTGGAACACGGGCTATGTCCTCACGGCTCCCGTGGGCGGCGCGCTGTTGTTCAAAGCATCTCTGCCCGCATCGTAAAAAAACGCATCCTAAGAATAAGAGTCCACAGCATTGCTGAATCCTGAGCTTCGGAAGGTTTCCCATGAAAGCAACGCAACAGCTCCATCAGCTAGGCCAAAGCCTATGGCTTGACAACATCACCCGCGGTTTACTCGACAGCGGCACGCTTAAGCGCTACATCGACGAGCTTTCTGTGACCGGACTGACTTCTAATCCGAGCATCTTCGATCACGCCATTCGTAACAGCAGTTCTTATGACGATGCGATCCGCAGAAGCGCGGAGAAGACCGAAACCACCGAGCAACTCTTCTTCGAGCTCGCCATTGAGGACCTGGATCGCGCCGCGGATCTGTTTAAGCCGATTCACGATTCCACCCAAGCCATGGATGGCTGGGTATCGCTTGAAGTCTCTCCTCACCTTGCCTACGATGCGGAAAAAACTGTGAAGGCCGCGCAGCAATTATCCAAGCAGGCAAACCGCTCCAATATCTTCATTAAGATTCCCGGCACTGAACCGGGTCTGGCGGCCATTGAAAACGCCATCTTCGCCGGCATCAATGTAAACGTGACCCTGTTGTTTTCGGGCGGCCAATACCTCAAGGCCGCGGATGCGTACATGCGCGGAATTGAGCGCCGTATCCAGGCCGGTCTCTCTCCGCAGATCCACTCCGTAGCCTCGATCTTCATCAGCCGCTGGGATAAAGCGGTCTCGGGAAAAGAGCCGGAGGGCCTGCAGAACCGGCTAGGCATCGCCATCGCCATGCAGGCATACAAATCTTACCGAGACCTGCTGGCCTCCGAGCGATGGAAGCAGCTCGCCGCGAAAAAGACTCCGGTGCAGCGGCTCCTCTGGGCGAGTACCGGGACCAAGGATCCGAAAGCGTCCGACACGCTCTACATCCAGGCTCTGGCCTCTCCCAATACCATAAACACCATGCCGGACAAGACGCTGCTGGCCCTGGCGGATCACGGCCGGATCGCAAATCCACTGCCCGAAGATGGCGGGGACAGCGAACAGGTTCTGGCCAAATTCGCCGCCGCTAAGATCGATCCCAAGGACCTGGCGGAAAAACTGCAGGCGGAAGGCGCTGACGCCTTCAACCAGTCATGGGACGACTTGATGGAGTGCATCGAGTCCAAGGCTCACGCAGTCAAGGCCCACGCTTAACGGCCAGAGGTGAGGGGACGATGGCGTTGAGAATCTGCCGCTTCATTGGCATTTATCTTTCTGCGCTTACGCTCTCCCTCACCTTCTGCCATCTGCTGGAGATGCCCCGCAAGATGCAGTTTGGCGAATCGCTCTACTGGGCGGTACAGCGCACGCTCTACATGAACTTTGGATTGGTGGGCGCATTTGCCGAACTGGGCGCGGTGGCTTTTCTGGTTGCAGTTTCGGTGCTGGTAAGACGGCGCAGATCCATTTTCTATCTCACTTTGCTGGCCACCATCTGCATCGCCGCCAGCCTGGCGCTCTGGTTTGCGTTCGTTTCCCCAGCGAACACTCAGATAGCCCAGTGGAGCACGCTTCCCCTGCCGGCAAACTGGACCCAGGTGCGCGACCACTGGGAATACGGGCACGCCGCCGCCGCGGTTCTCGATCTCATAGGATTTGCCGCCCTCGTGCTCTCCGTAATTCTCGACACGCCTTAAGTCTTTTGCAGGGAGACTCCGAGAGCGCCCCTTCCGCCGGTCTCTCTTTCCTATCCCTTCTACTCTCCCCAAGGCGAGAAATGCTCTTGGAGAAATCGCGATCTTTCCATAAAGTATGGATGGCCTGGACTGGAAAGGAGTCCGTTATCACAGTTAAGTCGTCCAACAAACCCCGTAGGCTTCCTGCGCATGTGCTGCGTAAGTTCGCCGCGAAGCTGGGCCCGGGACTGGTCACCGGAGCCGCTGACGACGACCCTTCCGGAATCTTCACCTACAGCCAATCCGGCGCCCAGTTCGGTCTCGGTCAGTTGTGGACCGTGCTCTTCATGCTGCCGTTGTTGATCTCCGTTCAGGAAATGGCTACCCGCATCGCCATCGTGACCAATCAGGGAGTCGCTACCGTCATTCGCAAGAACTATTCCGCAGCATGGCTTTATGGGATCGTAGGCCTTTTATTGATCACCAACACAATTAACCTGGGCGCCGATCTGGGTGCGATGGCGGAGTCTTCCAGGCTCGTCCTGGACCTGCCATATATTCCCTACGTGCTGGTCTTTGGAGCGATCGGACTGCTGCTCGAAGTTGCGATTCCCTACCGGCGCTACGCGCCGTATCTCAAGATTCTAACGGTGTCGCTCTTCGCATACGTTCTGACCGGGTTCATCGTGACCCAAAACTGGGCGAACGTGATCAAGGCTACTTTCGTTCCCCGGATCCATTTCGATTTCCAGTTCCTGATGATTTTGGTTGGCGTGCTCGGCACGACCATCTCGCCATATATGTTTTTCTGGCAGGCCGCTCAGCAGCGCGAAGAAGATGCAGCCTCCAGAAAGACAAGAAAATCCTTCGTGGCGGGCCTGCTTAAGGACATGCGCATCGATACGCTCGTCGGCATGACGTTTTCTGAAATTGCGACCTGGTTCATCATGCTCACCACGGCCGAAGTGCTCTATTCCCACGGGGTCAGGAATATCCGCAGTGCGGCACAGGCGGCCGCCGCTCTCGAGCCCTTCGTGCAAAGGTTTCCCCATGCGGGGGAGATCTCAAAATTCCTCTTTGCCTTTGGCATCGTTGGCACGGGACTCCTAGCCGTTCCTATTTTTGCCGCCACCTCGGCCTATGCTCTGTGCGATTGTTTCGGGTGGAGAGACAGCCTGGCGCTTCGCTTTCGACAGGCGCGAGTCTTCTACGGGGTTATGATTGCCGGGACCGGAGTTGGAGTACTCCTGAACTATATTGGGATTGATCCTATCAAGGCCCTCATTTATTCGGCCGTCTTGAATGGAGTGGTAGCTCTCCCCATGATTTTCCTACTGATAAGGATTGCCGGAAGAGAAGATATCATGGGCGAACACGTCAGCGGCCCGGCAAGCAGAATTTTTACGGGGATCACGCTGGTCTGCATGACCCTGGCCGCGGTTCTGGCAGTTTATACCTTCGTCGTTCCCCGGCGGTAGGTATGTGCGTCCGGATTTCGCCCTTGGCAGCCTGCGGTAGAATTTGGATGCTTTGAAAGGTACGGCCTTCACGAAAGCGGTTTATAACTCGATCGGCTTTACAGGTTGCGGAAAAACTCAGTAGAAGAGTTTTGGTGGAAGCTCCCTGCTTTAGCAGGGGGAGCTGGACTTCAGTCCAGCGGAAAGCGGCTGATCTTAAGATGGGCTTTAGCCCTGGATTTACCGATGCCAGCGCTAAAGCGCATCATGTTCGGGGTCGAACTTCCCGGAGCGCTGAAGCGCTCCTACCCCCGCATAAATGCGGGGCCTTCCACCTAAAGGTTAAATTAGAAAATGCTCGGATAGGTGATAGTGAGAAGTACGAATCGTAAAGCAAAGCGCATCAGAAAATTACTCGCCGCCTCGCTGGCTGCAATACTTTCCGGCAGCTTACTGATCGGCCCTGCCGCAGCCCAGGAAAATCGGCCGGCAACTCCAATCCAGCATCTGGTTGTGATCTTTGACGAGAATGTCTCTTTCGATCACTATTTCGGGACCTATCCGCGCGCGTTGAACCCTCCCAACGAGCCTGCCTTTACGGCGCAGCCGGGAACGCCCACGGTAAATGGCTTGACGGCTACACTGCTCAAACACAACCCAAATTTTCTCAATGTAAAAGTAAACCAGAGCTACGCAGCCAATCCCTTTCGGCTGGGCCGGGCGCAAGCCGCCACGGCAGACCAGAATCACCAATACCTTGAGGAGCAGCTCGCCTTCCATGCCGGGCTGATGGATTCGTTTCCGCAATATACCGGGCTTCCCGCGCCTCCGGAGCAGAAACTGAGCCCGCGGAGTTTGCTGGACGCGCCACCCGAATATCTGCACCAGACCAAGGGCCTGGTCATGGGCTACTTCGATGGCAATACGGTGACGGCGTTGTGGAATTACGCCCAGCGTTACGCGTTGAACGATAACTCCTACGGGTCGACCTTCGGTGAATCGACACTAGGCGCCATCGAGCTGATCTCTGGCCAGACCAACGGCGTGACCGATCAAATCAACGCCGCAAACCTGGTCGTGGAAGGAGGAAATGGCACCTATACCGAAATTGCCGATGGTGATCCGATAGGCGACAGGTGCTCGACTACCACCATGGGAGAGCTGCGCTTCACAGGCAACAACATCGGCCAGATGCTGAGCAAGCGCGGCGTAACTTGGGGATGGTTTGAAGCCGGCTTTGATTTGACCAAAGAGAATCCGAACGGCACAACCGGCTGCCTGCGCAGCACGCTTTCCCAAGTTACCCAGGTCGTGTCCGGAGATTACATTCCCCATCACGAACCGTTCCAGTACTACACGCAAACTGCAAACTTGCTTCACACCCGCCCCGCCTCCATTCGGATGATTGGTAAGAACGGAGACCGGGCGAATCATCAATACGATACGGACGATTTCTTCGCCGCTGTCAAGGCGGGAAACTTCCCGGCAGTCAGCTTTGTGAAGCCTCCCGCCTATCAGGATGCCCACGCCGGCTATTCCGATCCGCTGGACGAGCAGGCGTTTTTGGTCAAGGTGATCAACTTCCTCGAGCGGCGTCCGGAGTGGAAGAGCACCGCGGTGATCGTGGCCTACGACGATTCCGACGGATGGTACGACCATCAAATGGGACCGATCGTGAATCAGTCGACCAGCAAAGCGGATGGCCTGACCGGGCCCGGTCAGTGCGGCAATGGAGAGACCGCCCTTGCCGGGCCCGCTGTGACCCACGCCCAGGGGCGCTGCGGCTATGGTCCCCGTCTGCCCCTGCTGGTCATCTCTCCCTTTGCCAGGCGCAATTACGTAGACCACACGTTGACGGATCAGACATCCATCCTTCGTTTCATCGAGGACAACTGGCTTGGTGGGGAACGAGTGGGCGGAGGATCCTTTGACGCAATCGCCGGCTCCATAGCCGGCATCTTCGACTTTGCCCATCCCGATGCGAAGAGATACATCCTGAATGAATCAACCGGAGCCGTGATCGAACGGTAATAGTCGGAAAATCCCGGTCCCAGAATCGGGACCTGGGGCACCCAACTCTGTACCAATAAGTGGAGAAGCCGCCCCCTTCAACCAATCTTGGGTGCCCCACGTCCGGATTTGTCGGACGTGGGATTCCACGAGGATTTCGATGCGGAGCCCTGGAGCACCCCAAACCCTACGGCGATGGCAGCTTGCTCGTATCCCACCCTCCGCCGAGAGCTTTGATCAGGGCCACGCTGGCGGCGAACTGCCTGGTGGTAATATCCGCGGCAGTCCGCTCATTCGCCAGTTGCGTGGTCTGCGCCGTAATTACTTCAAGGTAGGTGGTGACTCCGCCTTTATAGCGGTGGGTCGAGATAAGCAGAGACCGCTCGGCCGACGCGACTGCGCGATCCTGCGCTACCGATTCACTATTCAGAATGCGCAGGTTCGAGAGACTATCCTCGACGTCCTGAAAGGACTGCAGCACCGTCTCCCGGTAATTCGCCACCCCTTGCTCGTAGGCATGGCGCGCTTCTTCGGTAAAAGCGTGGCGCCGTCCGGCATCGAAGAGCAACTCGGTGGCGGAGCCTCCCAATGACCAGAGCGAGCTCGGCCCCTGAATCCAAATTCCCGGCCGTTTACTCTCAAATCCTCCCGTCCCTCCCAAGCTGATGGTGGGGTAATAGGCGGCGATTGCGATGCCTATCTGGGCGTTGGCTGCATCCACCCGGCGCTCCGCTGCGGCAATATCCGGCCGGCGCTCCAGCAATTGCGACGGCACGCCCAAAGGAACCTGGGGCAGGCGCAGGTTAAGCGGAGCTGGCGCGAGGCTGAAGCTTGAAGCCGGCTGGCCTATGAGGGTTGCGATCGCATGCTCGAACTGTGCGCGCGCCGTTCCGACATCGATGGCTTGCGCCCTGGTCTGGTCCAATTGCGTTTGCGCCAGCGCAACATCGGAATCGGTGGCAACTCCTCCCCTGAAGCGGGCCTGCGTCAACGCCAGATATTCCTGATACTGTTTGACGGTGTTATCCAGCAGCTGCTGCTGGGTGTCCAGGCCGCGCAACTCGAAGTAGTCCGTGGCCAGCTCCGAGCGCAGGCTTAGCTCGACATTCGCCAGATCGCCCGCAGTGGCCTGCGCCGTCGCGCGCTGCGATTCAACCTGCCGGCGGATGCTGCCCCACAGGTCCGGCTCCCAACTCGCTTGTCCCGCGAGGATCAGATCGTTGTAGACGCTATTTGTGCTGGGAACGTGCAGCGGACGATTGCTCGACTGACGATCGCGCGAGACTGAGGGAGCGACTGACACAGTCGGGAAATATTGCGAGCGGTAGACCTGAACCGCCGCCCTTGCCTGCATGTACTGCTCGTATGCGGCCTTGAGCGTCTGGTTGGATACGGACACCTTCTCCTCAAGCTGATTCAGTTGCGGGTCCTGATACAACTCCCACCACTTACCGCGAATCGCGCTGTCATTCGGAGTCGCCAGCTTCCAGCCGCCATTCGGCGGGTTGGGCGGCGGTACGGGAACAGCATCCTCCTTGAAGGCAGGGGCGCTCGGTGCGGACGGCCGCCGGTAGGTGGGACCAACCTTGCAGCCGGAGAGCAGCAGCGCCGCCGCCAGCGCTGTCAACGGAATCAAGCCGATAAAACGCATGTGCTGAACTTTCAATCCGGTCATCTACGGCGCTTCCCCGGAAGGTGGGCTCTGCTTCGGCTCTGCGACGGGCTGGGGATGAACCACGCGCACCGGTTCCCCATCGATCAGCGAATCGGGAGGGTTCTGGATGACCTCGGAGTTAGCGTCAATACCACTGACCACCTGCACCGTTCTGCCGTCATCCTGGCCCAGCACTATGTTGGTGAGTTTGGCCTGATCGCCGTTCTGCCCGTGCACGACGGTGCCAACCTGAAGTCCTTGCGCGCGGAAGATGAGCGCGGAAACCGGGATCACATAAGTAGGGATCTCCGTATTTAGATTCATGTGAACCTCGGCATACGATCCGGGAACCAGCCTGCCCTTGGGGTTATCCACATCCACCTCGACCAACAAAGTGCGCGAGGCGGGGTCGATGGCGTTGGCCGTGCGCACGATCTTGGCGGGAAAGCTCTCTCCGGGGAATTGCGTCAGGGTGATCTCCGCCGGCGCTCCAGGCACGGCGCCCCGCGAGTAGACTTGCGGAACATTGACATACACACGCAGCACCTGGATGGCGGCCATGTGGAACATTTGCATCCCGCTCCCCGAGGCTCCCGCGTCGATGAGCTGGCCGATGTCAACGTTACGCGCGGTAATCACACCGTCAAATGGCGCGTATATCCTCTCAAACGATTGCAGCTCTTCGAGCCGCTGCATGTTGGCTCGCGCGGATCTGACCGCCGAGCTGGTGGATGCCTGTTGGGTCACGAATGTGTCCGTGTCCTGCTTGGAAACGGCATTCTCGGTGAGCAATCCCTGGTAGCGCGCCGCGTTGGTCTTAGCCAAGCTGGCGCTGGCCTGCGCCGTGGCCAGGTCCGCGCGCGCCTGTAACAGTTGCTGATCGACTTCAGGAGAGCTGATTACAGCCAGCAGTTGCCCCTTGCGAACGTGGGCGCCAATATCGAAATACCACTTCTCAAGATAACCGCTGGTGCGCGCGTAGATAGGAGAGTCGGTGTAAGCGTACATGTTGCCGGGCAGTACGATTTCCGCGTTCGGCTTGCCCACGCGCGGCGGTATAGCAAGCACATCGGGAGCCGCCTGTGCGTCGGCCGCTTGTTGCAGCGTGGCGCGCGCCTTCACCCGTGGCACAATCCCTGCGATCGCCACCACGGCGAAGATGATTCCGAGAATAATCAATCCGATCAGCGTCTTATGCGGAGAAAGCGATGGCGGCTTGGGCGCCTGGCCATGTTCCCCGCCCGGCGGTTGCGGCTGCTCGTGCTGTTCTGTCTGATTCATCTCCAACGCTCTCCCACCCAGTGAAGGGGACGGGCTTCCCCGTCCGTAATGACTCAAGGTTCAATCGGCTTTAGCCGCTGAGGAATGGTTTCCAATTAGCGGCAGTTCGTTGTCGTACCTACACCGGGTGCCCCAGGTCCGATTCTGGGACCTGGGATTCTACGATCCTTCAAAACCGCCTTAATCCTCCAGCGTAATCGGCTGGCCGGCGCCTGCGGCTCTCCGCCGCCGCCGCTCAAGTCTGCCATGCAGCACGCTAAAGAATGTCGGAACGAAAAACAGAGTGGCGACGGTAGCGAATATCAATCCCCCGATGACCGCGCGGCCCAGCGGGGCATTCTGCTCGCCGCCCTCTCCCAAGCCCAGCGCCATGGGTACCATGCCGATGATCATGGCCAGGGCCGTCATCAGAACCGGACGGAAGCGCGTATACCCGGCGGCCAGCGCGGCGGCCCGAGCGTCCCCTACATTGGCTTCCAATTGCTCCCGGGCAAAACTGATCACCAGAATGGAATTGGCCGTAGCCACTCCCATCGTCATAATCGAGCCGGTCAGCGCGGGCACGCTGATGTGGGTTCCGGTGACAAACAACATCCAGACAATCCCCGACAACGCGGCCGGCAGCGCGGCGACGATCATAAAAGGATCGAGCCACGACTGGAAGTTCACCACGATGAGCAGGTAGACCAGCAGGATGGAAAAAGCCAGTCCGCTCAACAGTCCGACGAAGGAGGACTTCATGGTCTGCACCTGGCCTCGCATCTCGATCACTGAACCGCGGGGCAGTTCCTTGCGGTGCCGGTCGATGATCGTATTGATCTTGTCCGAGACGCTGCGCAAATCGCTGTTGACCACGTTGCCGTAGATATCGATCACCGGCGCGATGTTGTAGTGAGAGACCGCGGCCGGCTCGGCGCCGCGTTGGATGGCGGCAACGTTGCCCAGGATCTGGATCGGTTTGCCACCCATGGCTGGCGGCGTGGTCACGCCCGTTGTTCCCAGGGTGGCGTTGGTCAAAACATTGGAAGCGCCCGCGGTTAGCGCTGTGGAAGATGTGATGGGGATATTTTGCAAACTGGATAAGGAGTCCAGGTTGTACTGCGGCGCCTGCGCGGCAATCTGATAGCTGACCCCGCTATTCGGATCGAGCCAATAAGTGGGCGTGGTCTGAAAGCTGCCGCTGCTCGCGATCAGCAAACTTTGCGCGACATCCCGCTGCGAGAATCCAATGTCCTGCGCCCGCGAACGATCCACGTCCACCAGCAGACGGGGATTATTGGACGGCTGCTGGATATGGAGATCGGCTATTCCGGGCACATAGCTGACGTCCTTGAGCAGCCGGTCGGCCACTGCCCTGTCACCTGCCTCATTGCGGCCGATAATCTGTATGTCGATCGGCGCCGGCAGTCCGAAATTCAAAATCTGCGTCACCATGTCCACTGGCAAGGTATAAAACGTAACTCCGGGAAACATCTGTGGCAGTTTGGCGCGAAGACGCTGCACATATTCGTCCGTAGGGTGGTGCTTCGGGCTGAGCGAGACCGTGATGTCGGCGTCCGCGGGACCGACCACCCCGGTGTTCGAGTAGGAGAGATTGATTCCCGAGTATGGAATCCCAATGTTGTCGATGATCGTGACCAGTTCTTTTTTCGGAACTTCTTGACGAATGACGGCGTCCACCCGGTCGCAAAGAGCGGCCGTCTCCTCGATACGCGTGCCGGTCTGCGCCCGCACATGAAACCGGAACAATCCGGCGTCGACTGAGGGAAAGAAATCCTGGCCGAGCCACGGATACAACAGAGCGAAGGAGCCGACCGTGAAGGCGACGAAGAGAAGGAGAAAAACAGTGCTGTGTTCGATGGCCAGCGCCAGCAAGCCATGATAGAAGCTTCGCATCTGCTCGAACTTGTGCTCGAACAGTAGTTGGGCGCGAACCAGAGGGTTGCGGCTGCTCGCCTTTTGCCTCTCCTTTTGCGGATCATGCTCTTGAAGCATGTACTTCGCCATGGTGGGAACGATGGTGCGGGAAAGGAAATAGGAGGCCAGCATGGCGAAGACCACCGCTTCCGCCAGAGGCACGAAGAGATATCTGGCCACTCCGCCCAGAAAGAACATGGGAACGAAGACGATGCAGATGGAGAGCGTCGAGACAAACGCGGGAACCGCGATCTGTGCAGCCCCGTCAAGAATGGCCTGTTCGACCTCTTTACCCTCTTCCAGATTGCGGTTGATGTTCTCGATTTCGACTGTGGCGTCATCGACCAGAATGCCCACCGCGAGCGCCAGGCCGCCCAAGGTCATGATGTTGATCGTCTCCCCCAACGCGCCCAGCATGATCAGCGAGACCAGCACCGACATTGGAATGGAAACGGCAATGATCAGCGTGCTGCGCCAACTGCCGAGAAAGACCAGGATCATGATCCCGGTAAGGCAGGCGGCGATAACCCCTTCGCGAATGACTCCGGCGATCGCGCCTCGGACAAAGACCGACTGGTCGTTCAAGGGAGTGATGTGAAGCTGCGGCGGCAGGGTTGCGGCGATGGCGGGCAGGGCCTTCAGGGCGCCAGAAATAACGTCCAGCGCGGAGACGTCGCCGTTCTTGAGAATGGTCATCAGCGCCGAGCGCTGGCCGTCCACGCGAACGATGTTGGTCTGCGGCGGATAGCCATCGCGCACATGGGCGACGTCGTGAATATAGATCGTCGCGCCATTCACTTGCTTGATGGGAAGATTGTTGAGTCCCGCGATAGCAGTCGGGGCGCTATTGGTCTCGATCTGGTCTTCAAACCTTCCCACCTTCATCGTTCCCGAAGGCAGAATCAGATTTTGCGCGGAGATGGAGTTGACCACATCGGCGGGTGACAACCCCTTGGACTGGAGAGCCCGGAGATTGAGATCGACTACGATCTGGCGCTGCTTTCCCCCGTACGGGTAGGGAGTTTCCAGGCCGCGAACGGTCACCAGCCGGGTGCGGATGAAGTTCATTCCAAAATCGCTGAGCTGTTGCTCGGAGAGACCCTGGCCGGAGAGGCCAAGCTGCAAAATGGGCACGCTGGAGGCCGTATAGGTAATGATGAGCGGAGGAGTCGTTCCTGGAGGAAGCTGTTTCAGCTGGGTTTGCGCAATGGCGGTGATCTGCGCGATGGCCGTGGCAATGTTGACGTGCGGCTGAAAATAGACCTTGACCACCCCTATGCCGGTAAGAGATTGGGACTCGATATGGTCGATATTGTCGACCGTGGTAGTGAGCGAGCGCTCGTCCAGAGTCACGATGCGATTGGCCATATCCTCAGCGGACAGGCCGGTGTACTCCCACACAATGCTGACCACCGGGATATCGATGTTGGGAAAGATATCGACCGGAGTATTAATGATCGATAGCGGCCCCAGAATCAACAGCAACAGCGCCATGACTGCGAAGGTGTACGGGCGCCGCAGCGCGAGACGAACAATCCACATTCCTTAGTTCACTCCTCGAACACTCTCTCCGGGCCGGCCAGAAGAAAGATGAGAATCCGGTGAACGAAAAATACGTTCACCGCGAAAAACCGGATGGCACGATTGTTGGCTGACAGTTGAAAAAAGATTGCTGTAGGCAATTCTGGCAACTGGAACACTCACCACATTGAATGGTCAGCTAAATTATACGTTTCGTATTGAAGGGCGTGACTCGCCCGTGCGGATGCACGGGGATCCAGAAGGAATAGACGTAAGAGAAGCCATCCAGGACGCAAAATCGACAGTCCCGGATTCTGAGACGCGGCCCCAGGTTTTTGTTGGAGAGCGGAAGGGTGGAAGCCCATGCATCCGTTTCGTCATCTCGACCGGGGCGAAACCGGGGTCTGCCTTTGCTTTTCTTTCTGTCATTCCCGAAGGGAATCTGCTTCTGCCTCTTAATCGCAGCGAGAAGCCGGGTGCCCCATATCTGGCGCGCTTTTTGCGCCAGATGTGGGAAACCACAACCCATAACCAATCGAGGATCTGTCCTTATTTAGCCAAAGCAGGCTCGAAGGCGGGAGACGGGACGTTGACGTACTTCTCCGGAAAGTAGGCATTCGCGATGTACTGCCGCAGCATGCGGTGGGTGTTGAAGAACCCCCCGTTCAGCGCAATCGTCGACCGCATGAGCTTGCGCCAGGCGGCGGGCTGGCGGTAGTAGAGCGGAAGAATGGTCGATTCCAGCCGCTCGTAGAGGCCGTCCACCTCCTGGTCCTGCGTCTCCCTATCCGGTATGGCCCAGCCGGTAAAGCCCTCGATGCAGCCCTCGATCCACCAGCCGTCCAGAATGCTCAGGCTGGGGACGCCATTCAGGGCGGCTTTCATGCCACTGGTGCCCGATGCCTCATACGGACGGCGCGGCGTATTGAGCCAGAGATCCACCCCGGCGGTCAGCAGCGACGCAATCTTCCATTCATAGTTCTCCAGGTAAACAATCTTCAAGGCATCGGAATTCACCTGCGCCGCCACCTCGAAAATCCGGCGGATCAACCCCTTGGCGGGATCGTCATGGGGATGCGCCTTACCGCTAAACAGGATCTGGAGTCCATCGAATTCCTCGGCCAATTGCACCAGGCGCTGAGGGTCCGTGAACAGCAGATCGAGGCGCTTATACGTAGCCACGCGGCGCGCGAACCCAATGGTGAAGACATTTCCCCGCAGCCTGACTCCGGTCCTGTTCGCCACCTCCCGGATCAGCCGCTCTTTGGATTCGGCGTGGGCCTTCTCTATCTCCTCGGCGGAAACGTCGATGATGTAGCGCAGCTGCAGGTTGTCCCGGCGCCATCTGGGCATGGACCGGTCGAAAATGGCCTGCATCGAGGGCGCTGTCCAGGTCCCGGCATGCACGCCGTTGGTGATGGCGTCGATCGAGTACTGGGGAAACATCTCGCGGGAAATCTTGCTGTGCTGCATCGCCACGCCGTTCACGAAGCGGGAGCAGGCCAGCGCCACGTAGGTCATGTTCAACATCTCGTCGTGGCAGCCTCCCATGCGCTCCAGGAGATTCGCCGTGTCATGACCCAGAATGCGGTAGCTCTGTTCCATGCTGAAGCGGTCGTGGCCGGCCGGGACCGGCGTATGTGTGGTGAACACGCACTGGCGGCGAACTGCTTCGATATCCCGCTCTTCCAGCTTTTTGCTCAGGTCGCCGTGCAACCGCCGCTCCATCAGCGCCACCGTGAGCAGCGCTGCATGGCCTTCATTCATGTGATAAACCTGAACATCGTATTCGAGGGCATGAAGCATGCGGGCGCCGCCGATTCCCAGCACCGCTTCCTGCCGCAGCCGGTAATCGCCGTCCCCGCCATAAAGATGATCCGTGATGCTCCGGTCCTGCGGATCGTTCTGCTCCAGGTCGGTGTCCAGCAGGTACACCGGGATCACATGGCCGGTGACGCCTTCGACATTCCAGCGCCATGCGCGCACCAGTACGCGCCGGCCTTCGATGGTCACTTCGACCTGGGGGGCCTCCGGCACCAGAAACTTTTCAATCGCCCAAGGCTGCTCATCTTCGGTCTGCGCGCCGTTGGCATCCAAAAACTGACGGAAGTATCCCTTGCGGTGCAGCAAGCTGACGGCGCAGAGATTCAATCCGAGGTCGGCTGCGGAGCGCAACGTATCCCCCGCCAGCACACCCAACCCTCCGCTATAGGTCGGCGCCTCGGGCGAGAGGGCGATTTCCATGGAAAAGTACGCAACGACCCCTGTTCTTTCCGGAGACGCGATTGAGGAAAATTCTTCAACGTTAATGGACAATGACATTCTTCATCTCTCCCCGGGGGTGAACCAGTCGGCGCTGCTCGCGTCTGACCGGGCATTCTCCACTCAATGAACGCGCGTTCATTGGCGAAGGATTGGTTGCCATCGCCGGTTTTCTCGTGTGGAGTTTCAGGGATTATCTTAACAAGCTACAGTATGGGTTTCACCAAAATAGGCCACCACTTCCGGGCATCGACCTTGATTCTTCTGGGGGATCGTGCGGTTCATTTGTTTAGACGGTATCTGCGCGCAGGAAGTTGGCTTGGCGATTCTGATAAACTATCCGCGCGTAAGACCGAACCGGGCAAGTGCAGTTCGGGCAAGTGTGGCTCTCGCCTTTCGCAAGCTGCTGCCGGGACTCCGATTCACTCAAACGCAATTCAACAGAGGAAACAGCACCAATGGAACAAGGTACAGTGAAGTGGTTCAATGATGCAAAGGGCTACGGCTTCATCTCGCGCCAGAACGGCGAGGATGTATTTGTACACTACTCAGCCATCAGTTCAAACGGTTTCAAGAGCTTGCAGGAAGGCCAAGCCGTACAGTTCAATGTGGTTAAAGGGCCTAAGGGCTGGCAAGCAGCCGATGTGCAACCACTGTAACAGGAAACCGGCAGCGGGATCGAATCCGGTGCAAGGCCAGTGGTCATAAAAATTAAGGGGAGCGGGAAAACCTTCTTTTCGCTTGCTCCCTTTTTCTCCATTGTTTAACTGCCAAGAAGAAGACGTGCTGATCGGTGCCCGCGCCGTAACCGGGCCGAGCGCAGCCATTGAAAGTGTTGCTATACTGATCCAGTTGTTCGCGCCGTGCTGAGTCGGTAGGCCCCCCGCCTGAACCGCGAAATCAGACACAAATTTGAGAGCGTAGACAGCCCCTTGGACACCCAAGGCCAGATAGCTCAGTGGTAGAGCGCGGCCCTGAAAAGGCCGGCGTCGGCGGTTCGATCCCGTCTCTGGCCACCATTTAGAATCAATGACTTAGCGGAGAGCGCCGCAGTAATTCTCCGAGGCCATGCTTACTCCTTCCTTGTAAGTGGTTGAAAATACTGAATCAACGATGTTCCCGTATTGTTCCCCGTCAGCATAAAACTGCTTTCATATGAATCCTCGTGATGTGAGTCAACCCGTCGTGCAGTTTGTCATGCCACCGGAAGCCCTGATTGTGTCAAGGTTGCGAATTGGCCTTTCGTTAAGGACGGTCATGTTGCTGATTTCCGCGTACGGCGAGCAAGCAGGGTTTTCCAACTGCCATTGTGGTAATTGTGCTCATCGAGGCTGAATTGGAGCGTTTGAGTCCCGCAGCCTTCATAGCAACACTTTGGCTGCTCTGCGCCTGCAATGCGCTCATATTCCTTGCAGCCTTGCGACTGCCCATGCGCGCCAGATCGAAAGCGGGCACCCACTCAGGCGTCAGCACTACTCGCTGAAACCGCCGAAGTTGGAGGGACATAAACATGTAGCTTGCTCAGTTGCCTAACCACTAAAATGCAGTTCTCTGGTGCATTCTTATGGTGTCTGTTCGTCAGAATGAAGCTGTCTCAAGGCCGGAGACGGTCGAGAACCGTCTTTGGCTTGTGATCGACACCATTCCCTGCGCTAAGCCTGAAGGCTCTTTCGATTTCGTCAATCGGTTGTGGCTGGAATTTACCGGATTCAAACTGGAAGAGGTGCAGGGCTGGGGCTGGCGCGCTGCCCTTCATTCTGAGGATGCGGGAAGAGTTGTGAAGGAATGGCGCGCCGGTTTGGCTGCTGGAGAGCCTTTCGAGACTGAGGCGCGCGTACGGCGTGTTGACGGCGAGTATCGCTGGTTTCTGCTTCGTAACGTACCCCTGCGAGATAAGGAAGGACGCATTCTCCAATGGTATGGAACCGGCCACGACACGGATGACCTGAAACGAGCCACAGATCGCCTTCGACTCGCGATCGATACGACGCCCGCACTGATACATACTGGTCGCCCTGATGGATATCTCGATTACTTCAATCAACGCTGGCTCGAGTACCTGGGACTCTCGTTGGAAGACATCTCTGGCTGGCGCTGGACCAACGCGATCCATCCCGACGACGTTGAGGAGCTGGTGAGGAAGTGGCGCTCGTCTCTGGCAACTGGAGAACCATTAGAAGCCGAAGCACGTGTACGACGGGCTGACGGAGAATATCGCTGGCAGTTCCATCGCAAAGTGCCATTGCGTGAACAATCGGGGAAGATCGCTAAATGGTATGGATCCAGCATTGACATAGAAGACCGAAGGCGCGCCGAAGATGCGTTGCGTACAAGCGAGTTTTATCTCGCCGAGGGGCAGCGCCTCGCCCACGTCGGAAGCTGGGCCTTCGATTCTGACGGATTCCACTACTGGTCTCCTGAATTATTTCGGATGTACGGCTTCGATCCGGTCAGCAAAGCGCCCGGTATTCAGGAATACCTAAGTTGTATCCACCCACAGGACCGCGAATCCATGGCAAGCCTGATCGAGCGAGTCCTGACGGAACCTTCGACCTTCGACACCACGAAGCGCATCGTGCGACCCGATGGTGAAGTCCGCTACATACGCTGTGTCAGTGCTCCTATCGTCGACAACCAAAACCTCAAGAAGTACATCGGCAGCGCCATAGACGTTACGGAGCACGAGTTGCTAACTCAGGAACTCCGGCGCCGCGAGGCCTATCTGGTCGAGGCGCAAAGGCTCAGTCATACAGGCAGTTTCGGCTGGAGACCTGATTGCGGAGAGATTGTCTGGTCAGACGAGACCTATCGCATCTTCGAGTACGACCACGCGGTGAAGCCAACAATGGATTTATTGGTGCAGCGCGTCCATCCCGAGGACCGGCCCGACTTTCTGAAGGTCATCGAGAGTGCCTCTGCGGGGGCGACACAGTTCGAGCATACCTATCGTTGGCTGCTGCCTGACGGGAGTGTCAAACACGTCCACGCCCTGGCCCACGCATTACAAGATGCATCCGGCAACCGCGAGTTTGTCGGGGCGGCGACCGACATCACGTCGATCAAACGAGCAGAGGAGGAACTGCGCCGAAGTGAAGCGGAATCCGGCAGATTCTGGACCTCACACCCCAACTTGTTGCAGTATTTGGATCGAGCGGCGAACGTCTTTATGCCAACCGCGTCGTGCTCGATTACCTCGGCGGTAGCCTTGAAGAATGGCAAAAGACATCTGACCGCGGTGAGTTCTTTCATCCTGATGACCGGGAACGGGTGCACGACGATTTTGACCGTGCTCAGTCCACTGGCTCTGCTTTCGAGGTGGAGATCCGGCTGCGCAAGGGCGACGGGAGTTATCAATGGTTTTTGGCTCGTTATAATCCGTTGCGCGACGACAAGGGACACATTACCCGCTGGTATGCCGCTGGCATCGACATTGATGAACGCAAGAGAGCCGAGGAGAAACTCCAACTGGAGAACGCCGCTCTCCGGGAAGAAATCGACCAGACCTCAATGTTTGAGGAGATTATCGGCTCTTCCGCAGCCCTGCGGCGTGTACTCGTCCATGTGGCGAAGGTGGCGCCTACCGATTCAACGGTGCTCATTACAGGCGAGACCGGAACAGGCAAGGAACTGATCGCACGTGCGGTTCGCAAACGATCGCTCCGCGCGGATCACGCATTTGTCTCGGTAAATTGCGCTGCGATTCCGCCGGCGTTGATTGCCTCCGAACTGTTTGGCTACGAAAAGGGAGCGTTCACCGGGGCGAGCCAGCGCCGTTTAGGCCGTTTTGAGTTGGCCGATGGAGGGACTCTTTTCCTTGACGAAGTTGGCGAACTCCCTTCTGAAACGCAAATCACACTGCTGCGCGTGCTCCAGGAGCGAGCATTCGAGCGTGTCGGCGGTAACCAACCGATTTCGGTGGACGTACGAGTCCTTGCCGCCACCAACCGCGATCTGAAGGCCGCCGTCGACGCAGGCACCTTCAGGCGTGATCTATTTTACAGGCTCAACGTCTTTCCGATTCACATGCCACCATTGCGCGAGCGCGTCGACGACATTCCTTTGTTGGTCGAATACCTCACCGAACGCTATGCGAGCAAGCTTGGAAGAAAGATCAGAAGCATCAAGAGAACGACCCTGGAGTTGTTGCAAGCCTACGACTGGCCGGGAAATATCCGCGAACTTCAGAACGTAGTGGAGCGAGCCGTGATTCTGTGTGACGGTGACACCTTGGAGGTCGACGAAACGTGGTTGCAGCGCGAATCTCCACGTCCAATGGTCACACAGAAAGGTCTGGCTCGTTTGAACCTCGCTCAGGAGAAAGAACTGATCGAAGCGGCTTTGGCAGAATGCCACGGTCGCGTCTCAGGACCGGACGGGGCGGCGGCGAAAGTCGGTATTCCGCGCTCCACACTGGAGTCGAGAATCCGTAGTCTGCAAATCGACAAGCACCGATTCAAATCTAGATAGTCTTCCTATTGAGCGATTCGACCTGATCGGCTCAGCTCAGGTTCGATACTCGTTTACCTCCCCGCTCCATAATTCCGAAACGACCTCCCACTTGCTGCGTCGCAGCTTGACCTGCTCCGCGAATTTGCCGGCCATCTTGTCGCAACTCGCCAATTGTCGATCTTCGCCACTACAGGCTGAGGCGGAAGTCACGCTAAATCAGCGGCTTAGGCCTGGCCATCCGATTGCTGGCTTCGTAATCGAGATCCGCATATGGTCCTCAAAATTGAGAAGGTTCCGGATGGCCCGAACGTTCTTCTAAGGCTAAGCGGTCGCATTGAATCGCAGCAGGTCCAGGAGCTGAAGGCACAAATCGATGGCAGCAAAAAGAAATTCATTTTCGATCTTGAACACGTTCGACTGGTTGACCTCGACGCGGTGCATTTCCTGGGGGTTTGTGAAGCAAAGGGGATCGAACTCCGGCACTGCTCACCTTATGTGCGGGAGTGGATTCTCTTGGAAAGACCAAGGACGGGTGACCTCGGATGAGGGAAGCATGTGGAAGATGCCGAATTGGCTGATCTAGCCGTTCGAAAAGTTGCTAACAGTAATTCAAACCGAAGGGGGGACAAATCATGGATCGCATGCTAGTGGTCGTCTTTGACAATGAAGTCAAAGCGTACGAGGGAAAGAGGGCTCTTTTGCAGTTGGATAACGAAGGCAGCATCAGCGTCTATGCCTACGCAGTGCTCGTCAAGCATGCGGATGGGAGTGCAACGGTAAAACAAGGAGACGACTCCGGACCGCTCGGTACTCTCGTCGGTACGTCACTCGGGAGCCTCATCGGCCTGTTGGGTGGACCGGTAGGCCTCGCCATCGGCGCTACTGCCGGGCTTGCTGTTGCTGGAGTCGCTGATCTCAACAACGCTCGCATCGGCGACGATTTCATTGACGACGTGACCAAGCAGTTGCTGCCGAACAGAGTTGCAGTGGTCGCCGAAATCGAAGAGGACTGGGCCATGCCCGTGGACACTCGTATGGAGGCGATTGGCGGAACTGTGTTCCGTCGCGCCTTGTCGGAGGTGAGAAAAACTGTCGACGACGAGGAGGTCGCCGGCATGAAGGCTGACTTCGCTCAAATGAAGGCCGAGCATGCCCAAGCTCATGCTGACCACAAAGCAAAGCTCCAGGAAAAGCTCAACCAACTCGACGCCAAGATACAAGCCTAATTACAGAAGGCCAAAGACAGACGCGAGGCCACGGAACGTCAGGCGCAGGCGAAAGCGCAGATCCTGAAGGCAAAAGCAGAAGTCGCGAAAGCCAAGGCATCGTAACGCGAACGTCTCCGTTCCGCTTTTCAAAAAACCTATTTCGCGAGGGGTCGAAAACGCCTCGCTTTGGAAGAAAACACACGCAACGTAAAAGGAGAATCGGATGCCTGCACAAAACTTGACTAACGAAATCAAGAACCGTTCCGCGTGGAGCATCGTCATGGGCCTTTTGACGGCAGCCCTCGGGGTGTTCCTGATCGTTTATCCCTTGGCAACCGCGACTATCACGACTGTCCTGCTCGGTTGGGCGTTGATCTTCGTCGGCATTTTTCAGTTTGTCTTCGCGCTTCATTCGCAGACGGTCGGAAAGTTTTTTCTACGCGCTTTCCTCAGCGTGCTCTATGGATTCTGCGGTATCGCGCTTGCCTTCTTCCCGATTGCAGGCGTGGTAGCGCTTACTGCTCTTCTTGGAACATTGCTCTTGATCCACGCTGGAGTGGCAACCGCAACGGCTTTTCAGATGCGACCGGTTGAAGGATGGGGATGGTTCCTGTTTGACGCCGTAGTCAGCCTGCTTATGGGCATACTGATCTTCGCGAAGTGGCCCTCTGCGTCGGTTTGGGCCATCGGAACGCTGATTGGCGTTTCCGTATTCACGAGCGGCATCTCCAGGATCATGATCGCAACCAAGATCAGGAGCGGTGCCACCAACATGGAACGGTCCATTCACGGAACCGCTTAGCGCCAGGTACCGCAACTACAAACCGTCCGGAGAGCGGCCGTGAAGCTGCGAACACTCAATAGAAGTGTTGCGCATCGTTGTTTCTAAAAGTGCGGGCCAAAAATCACACTCGTGACCGAATGGCTCGCAATCAATTAACAGGCACACAACCTACAAAGAGGAGAAAACCATGGCACAACTGATAGTTGTTGGATTCAAGAAAGACATGTACCGTGCATCGGAGGTACTCAACCAGCTGCAGGGATTGGACGATGACTGGGTGGTCGATCTGCATGACGCAGTCGCTGCTTATCGTGACTACGACGGCAAACTACGCGTCGACCAGAGCTACCAGATGACAACAGGTGAGGGAGCAGGATGGGGCGGCCTGATGGGCTCGCTGATCGGGCTCACTCTGGCTATTCCGTTTACCGGCGGGGCGTCTGCCATTCCGGTGGCCGGAGCCCTTGCAGCGGGGGCCGCGCGGCTGGCGGCGCGATCGGGGCGGGAGCAGGCGCTCTCGACGCGTCATGGTGGAAGGACGAGTTCGGCATACCAGACGATTTCGTCAAGCAGGTCGGGACGATGGTCCAACCGGGCGACTCGGCAATCTATGCACTTCTCCGCACCGCCAATCCCGACATTGTTGCGGATCAGTTCCGTGGCTATGGCGGCACCATTCTCAGCACGACCTTAAGTCGTGGTCAGCAGGCGAAAGTGGAGAACGTTCTCCACAACCGGGCCGCCTAGACCCTCATCATCAATTCTTACTGAAAGGGAAAAGGAGACTACCCATGAACGTACCAGAGATAAAGGCATATCAAGAGAAAGTCAGCGCGCAGTTGCAGGAAGCCAAGGCACTGCTCAGTGGCTTTGAAGCTCACGCCAAGGGAAAGCTGGCGCAGTCGGAGATAGACACGATTGCACACCTGAAGGCGAAGAATCAGGAGATCGACAAAAAGGTGCACCACGACCTGAAGGCAGCGGGTGCAGTAGCCGTAACGGAAAAGATCAAATCTGACATCGATGGGGAGATTGCCAAATTCAAAACCTCATTGAATCAGCTCACCGCGAAGGTCAACAGTCAGTCAGCCTCGTCGTAAGCCGACCTGGGTAGTGGTAAGCAAAAAAGAGACGAAGAGCGAATTGTCTCAAGAAAAGCCAGTTCCGAATCAACGGGCCGCCTACGTACTTGGGGTGGGTGGCTTCGTTGATTCGGCGAGGCGCAACGGAGACGAACCAATGGTTGCAGTCAAACCAATTCGAAGGTTGTTCTTGTATGCCGCTACGGCGCTCTGTCTGGTTGGAACTGCAGGGGTGCCAACAGGAGTCCGGGGACAAAAACAGAATCAGGACGAGGAAGTGCAAATGGGCCAGGAGGTCTTCAATGAGTTGAAGGCCAAGGGTGAAATTGTCGAATCCTCCCCTTTGTACGATCGATTGAAACCAATTGCGGACGCCATTACTCGTGCGGCGCAGCCCCGCTACAACCACCCTTTCAAGTTCTACCTAGTTCACGAGGCACAACCAAACGCTTTTGCAACCCCCGGCGGCAATATATATGTCGTGGATTCACTTCTATATTTCGTGAAGAATCAGGAGCAGCTCGCAGGAACGCTCTGTCATGAGGTCTCGCACACCATTCATCACGACAGCGTCACGTTGATGGAAAAGGAAGAGCGGATCAAAGAGCGGGAGATCGGGGCAGCGATTCTTCTGGGGCCCACTCGCGCCCACGTCCTGGCTATCCTTCTGGCCGGCAAGCTGCATTCGCTCGGCTACTCCCGCGACGTGGAGGCGCGCGCGGATCTGACTGGTTCCGATATTTGCGCACAAGCTGGATACAACCCTTGGGGATTGGTGTGGCTCTTCCAGGATTTCAAGGATGCCAACCCAAACGAGCTACCGCAGCTTTTGTCGGATCATCCCGATGACGAGCATCGGATAAGAGCTCTTGAGCAGCACTTTCGCCAAAATCCCGCCACCTTCGGAAAATTCAACTCCGACGCCAAGTCCGCTAAAGCATTTCTTGTTAACAAGAATGTTCCAGAAGTGTTCTTGCATTGAGATGATGGACGTGATCAACGTGGTTGGGCGACCGAGATCCGGAAACACAACCAACTTCTCCGTTCTTCTGAGTCCGAACGGCAGACTACCCGGGAGTAATAGCTCTTCTACAGCGTTCCCAGCGGGAAGTCGGCCCTTATGCATCCGGCACGGGACCATACCTGATTTCCGTGATGACCGCGGTAACTGGCAGGACCCCCGTTGGCAGGATTTCCCAACCCAGCAGAGCGTTGATCAAGGAGCTTTTGCCACGCTTCATCTGACCAAGGACGGCGAGATGCAGCTGCCCAGCTGCGAGCTTTTTCTCAAGAGCGAGGAGCCTGTCGCGCATACCTTTGTTGCTACTCCTCGACTCTTCCACTGCGAGCAGCGCACGCAGCGATTCTTCGATGGAATGAGGTTCGACGGGTTGGACCGTTACGGCCATGGCTTAGATCTCTTACTGCCCCGCGTTTGAGAAGAATTATCCGGAGCGCGTGTAGCGAATCGCTTCCACTCTAGAGCTTGCGATTAGGCCACCTTCGATCATCTGGTCAAGATGCGGAATGAGCTTTTGAATCTGCTCTTCTGTCCCGATCACTGTAACCGTTACGGGTGCGTTCTTCGAGACGGACAGGCTGCGAGCATGGTAGATGCGAGCACTGGCTCCGAAGCCTTCGACTCCACGAAATACGGTCGCTCCTCCAAGTCCGAGTTCCATGCACTTCGCCACGATTGCCTTGTAGAGTGGCTCGCCATGCCATTTATCATCTTCTGTGAAATGAATCCCTAACATTCTTCCTTGAAATTGCTCTTTCATCGCTACTCCTTGTTTTCGCCGATCTCCACTGCGCGATGACTGTACTTGATGATGTCGACGTCGGAGAGGACTACCAGCCCTTCCTGCACCATCTGGTCTATGAGAGGTAGAAAAGCCTGCAATTTTTCCTCGGTATCGACGACAGAGAGCATGATGGAGCAATCATGCGACAGATGCAGCGGCTTCTTTTTGTGAACCCGGCGATGGGCGCCATAGCCAAGAATGCCGCGGTAGACTGTGGCTCCGGCAAGGTCATTGGCGCGCATCGCGCGTAGCAGAGCCTCATACAGGGGCTGGTCATGCCACCGGTCGCTCTCGCCGATGTAAATCTGCATTAACTTCGCCTTGCCCTCGATCCTGACATGCTCTGGAGTGGGTGCTTTCTTAGGCTTCGCGACCCTCGCAGGTTTGGCGATTGTTGTTTCCTGAGCCTCAATCATGCCGGATCCGGCCATTTCTTCCAGCTTGCCCAACAGCTCGTCGACTTTTTCACGCGTCTCTATGAATTCGATCTTCACGGGAAGGTGATCGGAAATCTCAACAAAATTCGCCGAATGGATGTGATGATCCGCACCAAATCCGGCCACGCCCTTCAGAACGGTTGCACCTGAGACTCCCCGAAAAAAGAGAAAATCTAGGATGCTTGAGTACGTCGAAACTCCATGGTGCATCGACCCCTCACTTAAATAGATGGAAACTTTTACTGCTTTCCCAGGAGACAGCATAATTTCGCTCATTTTCCCCTTCTATGGATGTAATCCACGTTGTGAAACCAGGAACTCCGCTGCATGCCCCAGCAGACCCCACTCTGCGCCGTCCGGCTGATACTCATCGCGCAGGCGGGTCAGGTCTTCGATAAGCCGGTTGCGGGATCGTTCCATGATGGAGTCGATTGCCGAAGCGGAGACTGGAGGCGCACACCTTGTTTCAGCTTCGTCCCGTGGATCAGGCACAGTACCGCCTGGGAGCGCAGCCATTGGGCGACGAGCTTGTTGTTCAGGCAGCCGATCAACTCGCGGATGCGGCGGTCCTCCTCGATTTCGAGGAGCACGCAGATGTCGCAGCGCGAAGGTGGTGAACCGCCCGTCTGCTTTGCGACAAGATTCAGGAAAAGCTGTGCGGCAGTAGCAGCCCGTTGCGTGGCAGCGAGGCCCCACATATGAAAGTTACACAAATGACGGATATCTTTTTCTCTGTGATCCTGGAGCAGGGCAGATTGGAAGTTTTTCATGAAATGGCAAAATGGGCAGCCAGTCTCGCCAGGCACCTGCAGGATGGATTCGTAGTTCAGGACCTTGTTTGTTCTCATGACACAGCCCTCGCGATCACAACACCGCACCAGACACCGATCAAACCCAGCAACAGGCTAAGAACGACATACAAAGCCGCAATCAGAAATGCTCCGCCTTGCAGAGTGGAGAAGGTCTCCCACTCAAACGTGGAAAAGGTACTGTACGCTCCGACGAAACCTGTAGGAACTAAGTATCTCCAGGCCGGGTTCAGTTCTGCGCGCCTGTCCAGGAAGGCCAGAGAAAAGCCGATGATGACGCACGCCGTGATATTAATCACGAATGTGCCGTAAGGAAAGCGCGTGCCCAGCCGGCTGGCAACGGTTGAGCCAACCCAGAAACGGGCAAGAGAACCAAGCGAACCTCCGAGGGCTATGAAAAAGTATTTCTGCAAAGACTCTCTCTCCTTAACTCATGCTTGTTGCGCCCTAAGATCGGGAGTATTGTCTACGTTCCAACGCAGCAGCAGTTCGAGATCAGCTTCTAACTGTCCGAGATCGACGTCTTTGCCAGAGAGGCCGCTCAGACGGTGCAGCTGTACGCGATACGCGTCTGCATAAGAATTCACCAGCGCTTCCAGCTTGCCAACAATTTGCTCGCTCCACCCCGACAAAGCCACGCCGTAATGATGGAGTCTCTTGCGTAAGATGGGCGCTGATGCTCTCTCGCAGGTTTGCACGAATCCTCGAACGAAGCATGCCTTCTCCCCAAAACTTCCAGCGCCTGACGCCGATGGCGCCAGGCAGCGTGGCTAACTCGAACCGGGGCAGATCCCGAAAAAGTAATTCAAAGTCCTCCTCAGAAGGAGCGTCGCTCCGCCCTATCTCCTTTGCAATTTTCTGCAGAGACTCAATTGCGCGCTGGCCTACGCTTCGCAAACGGTCGACAGGCGGCTGAATGGATTTGCTGATGACATCATGAATCCATTCGGATAGCTGTAAAGGAGAAATCTGGCTCTCAGAGGAGGTACGTGTCCATGTGACTGCTTCCTGTGCGACCGCGTCGAGCACAGCCTCGGGCATTTCGCCAAACGTGCGAAAGGCATGATCGAGCGCTGTCCGTTGCTCTCCGACTTCCCCGGTAAGGACGCGGAGAAGGCCTTCCAACTCAGACGAATCCACTTGCATCCTCGGTGTTCCCCGTTTTTCGCGGTGGAGACTGCTCTCCAATGACGCCGCAATAGCTTCCCGAAGGGACCCAATCTTTCTGGTCACCGAGGTCTGTCGCAGCGCTCGCGCCTTCTCGAATCGCGGGAACAACTCGCGCTCGAAAAATTGATCCAGCAGGACAGAGTAGTGGGGCAGCGCACTGACCGGATGAACAGTCACGTTGAGATTCAGGTCGCGCTTGATATGTTCCTGGATGTAGAAAATAGTGCGATGCAGGTCCCCCTCAGCGAGCAGGTCAGCTTTGCTCAGGAGGACCAGGGCGGGAATGCCCGCTTCGTAAAGCAGCCGCAGCGTGCCAATGTCTTCTTCGTTTAACGTCGCACCCGCATCAATCAGCAGAAGGGCGAGATCACAAGAGGGAAGATAGGCCAGCGTCTCGGCTGCGCCCTGTTTCGCCAAAGATCCGAGCCCGGGCGTGTCCACCAGCAGGATGCCCTCCTTGAGTCGCGGGGAAGGCACTTCAACGATGGCGCGCACAACGTTTTTGAGGTTGCCGGGATTGCCGTGTTCGGTGACCAGATCAGAGAAGCTCATCAATCGAGACCGACGCGCTATGGCCGTCCCCATATGCAACCGCCGCTCTGAGAGTAGTGCCATAGCACAGTTTTGTAGGCACGGCGGTGATCGGATTAACGCCAACCGGGAGCACATCCGTGCCGAGAAGGCTGTTCAGGAGGGACGATTTGCCGCAACTGACCCGTCCGAACAGGGCAAGCTCGAAGCTGTCGTCTTCCAACCGAGCGGCAAGCGCGTCGATTCTAGCCCGGAACTCTACCAATCCATTTCGCGTCACAATCTGCTCCAGCAAGCGCAACAGGTCGACATCCAAGCCAACTGCTTCCAAATGTTGCAACCGCTTTTCAAGGTCCGTCGTCAGCTCCTGCTTGAGATAACGCTCCATGCCCGTGACCAGCGAGCGCAGCTCATGAACCACACCATTCAGTTCATTTACCGCGTCTTCGGGCACAGAACCGGAGCCGCGCATGTAGCTTGGCTTCAGCTCCTCGACGGCAATGTCCACAAAAGCAAGGTTCGTCAGAATAGCCCTCGTTGCAGGAATCTCCGGCGGCTCCGGCTCCATCTGCTGCCAGGCGATTGTTCGCAGCAGTTGTGCACGAAAACGGCGGATATGGTCTTCCAAAACCCGAACTTGCGCGGGCGTAATATCTACGACGTAGCGGGGGAAGGGAGACGGCGATGTAGCGGCATGAAGAATGTGATCGAGATCGCCGAGGAGCTTATCGATGTACCGACAAGCAATTCTCAAGCGAGACTTCTGATTCCTGTTGAGCTGGCCAGGCTGACGGATCAACTCGTCATTTTCGTCTTGTTCGAACATATCTCCTCCAAGTGTTGAAGTCCTTCGAGGAGTCATCTGCCCTTTCGAGCGGTTCAAGGCGGACTCCAACACCTGGTAATTGCGTTACTTCACAGCTGCCTGTTCTGTCCTTCGAGAACTCTTCCAGCGTGCATAACTGGCGCCGCCGGCATACTGTGCTATCCCGCTTCATGCTTTCCGGCAGACGCGCCGGAAGTAATTTTTACTATTCCCTCGATCCCGTTGCTCAAAGTAACCGTAACTGCCAACGTTGGATTCCGTCGGGAATCGAGTATTTCTAGAGCTTCGAGTTTCTGGATTTCTGCCATCTTTAACTTCTCCTGATTTTTGAGGTCACAAGTTATGCCTGTGTCAGTTCTGGTCAATGGACAACCATTACTGGGCAGTGCGCATAGCGAAGCACGCGCTCTGAGACTGAACCGAGCATCCAGCGCTGGAATGGCGAGATGCCACGCCTGCTCAGCAACCGTGCCGGCTACGATCTCTGATAAAGCCGTGGAAATACGAAACCAAATAGCGAACAGTGTCGCGATCAGCGCGAGACCGACCCGGAACCCATGGATTCGTCATGGACTCAAGCTCCAGTTTGTGATCAGGAAATGGTGCCGGGGACATGACTCCGCAACAGGATTCCCTGTCAGGAGTCATCATCTGCCCGTCTTTTAGGATGCCGTGATGGGCAGCGGTTAAGGGTGAACTCCTTCACCGCAACACTCAACATCACACACCTGGACGTCTAGGCTGTCAAGTACGCTCGCCAGGACTCAACGAGGAATCGGGAGACCTCTGAGAGAAAACAGGTTTTTGTAGGAAACGATCCCTCCGATCACGCGCTCGAGATTGCATCACCACGGGATCACGCCTGCTGTGCGGGTGAAGGTGCCTGTCGGACCATCCGGCCCGAGCAGCGCAACGCGCACCGCCTCGGCGGCGCCCTGCTCGACAGTCTCCGTGCCCTCATAGCCGTTGAGGTTCGTCTTGGTGAAGCCCGGGGAGACGGCGTTGACCTTAATCCCTTCCGGCTCCAGTTCGATCGCAAAGGCTAGCGTTATAGCGTTGAGAGCCGTCTTGGACGCAGGGTAGACAGGGCCGAAGATCGAGCGCCAGGGGGAGGCCGGGTGCGCGTTTGCCGTAAGCGAGCCAACGCCGCTCGACACGTTGACGATGCGGGCTGCCGGCGCCTCGCGGAGCAGCGGTAGCATCGCCTGGGTAACGGCGAGGACGCCGAACACGTTGGTCTCCCACACCGCGCGCATTTCATCGAGGGACACGTTGCTCGGCCGGGTTGTCTTCGTGTACTCCTGGATGGACATGCCGGGCGTCTTCCGCGTATTGGAAATAGCCGCGTTGTTGATGAGCACGTCGAGCCGGCCAAGCTCCTTGCGGATACGCTCCACCGCGGCGGCGATCGAAGCCTGATCCGTCACGTCGAGCTGGAGCGCGAGGGCGTCCGGCCCAACCTCCTTGGCCGCAGCCTCGCCGCGCTCGAGATTGCGTGACCCAACCAGCACAGTGAAGCCGTGTGCCGCGAGATCCTTTGCGATCTGAAGACCGATTCCTTGATTAGCCCCGGTGACCAGGGCGACAGGTTTGTCTTGCATGTTGTTCTCCTCCACGATGTGCGGCTGACATCCTGCTATGCTTTAGAAATATCCGGAACCACGTTCCAGATAATAAACGGAACATTGTTCCGTTTGCAACTTTCTGTGTATGAAAAAAACAGTTACAGAACGAACGGACGAGAAGGAGCCTGGAGACAGCAAGCCTCTCCGCATGCGTGCCGATGCTCAGCGCAAGATGAGTTCACTGCTCCAGGCGGCTATGGAGGTCTTTCGAAAGTCAGGCGTAGACGCTCCGGTCCGTGAGATTGCGGAAAGGGCGGGAGTCGGCCTGGGCACGGTTTACCGTCATTTCCCGCAGCGCTCGGATCTCATAGTGGCCGTCTTTCGGAATCAGATGGATGCCTGCGCGGATGCGGCCTCAGTGATCGCGAGCAAGTACGAGCCTGGTGAGGCATTGGCACGCTGGATGCAACGCTACGTGGACTTCATCGGTACGAAGCGAGGGCTTGCAGCAGCGCTACACTCAGGCGACCCGGCCTACAGCGCTCTGCCGGGTTACTTCGACAAACGCCTGCGCCCAGCACTTGAAGGACTATTGGATGCAGCCGTTGCAGCGGGAGTAGTGCGCCCAGGTATTGAAGCCGACGACCTGCTACGAGCAGTCGCAAACCTAGGCCATGGACCTCACGGCCAAAAGCCCCCCTATGCGCGAAAGATGGTCAAACTGCTGGTGGATGGCCTGCGTTACGGAGCGAGCACGCGAATCAACACGCCCCAAAGCCCGACGCAGACGATCTTAAAGCCCTGACCATCGGCTCTAGTATATTGACTGACTAGACACTCTCTTATATATTGGCAATGGAGCGTAAGGGCACGAACCATGGCCAGACCGAGGAGCGACGACAAACGGAACGCGATCATGGCGGCAGCGATCCGCCTCATCGCCTCTGAGGGACTAGGCGCAGCTACAGTAACGATCGCGAAGGAGGCAGGCGTCTCGAATGGGTCTCTATTCACCTACTTCGAAACGAAGGCCAACTTGTTGAACCAGCTCTATCTGGAACTGAAAGCCGGAATGGCGTCCGCTGCACTGGAGGGACTTCCGGCAGGGGCTGACCTTCGTGAGCAGCTCTTTCACATCTGGTCAAATTGGATGGGCTGGGCGGTGTCGAACCCTGACAAGCGACGCGCTCTGGCGCAGCTGGGAGTCTCGGACGAGATCACACCCGCGAGCCGTGCCGCGGGGCATAAGACCACGGCAGGCATCGCCGAACTGCTGGAACGGAGCCGCGCCAATGGTCCCATGCGCGACGCTCCGATGGCACTTGTCGCCGCGATCGTGAGCTCGCTGGCGGAAGCAACGATGGACTTCATGGTCCAAGACCCAACCAATGCGGACAAGCACTGCAAAGTCGGATTCGACGCCCTGTGGAGGATGGTCGGCTAATTTTTTGGGCCGATTAAATGACTGACTAGCCACACAACAAAGGATAAGCAAGATGCCGACACCGTTTCCATGAACAATCCGACTGATCGCAAGGCGTACATCATCACCGGCCCGACCTCCGACTGCGCCCGAAGCCTCATTGCGGCCGGTGCTGTCTGACCCCAGCGTCATCGATTCCACAGAACCAACCACTACAGCCTAGCCAGGAGAGCGAAATGCCGATAGAAACTGATGTAACTTCACAAAATAGGATCGCCATTGTCACGGGTGGCAGCCGGGGGATCGGCCGCAATACCGTGCTGAGCCTCGCCAAGCGCGGCGTCAACTCAATCTTTACCTACAACTCAAATCAGGCGGAAGCCGAAAAGGTCGTCGGCCTGGTGGCCGAGGAGCAGAAGGCCATCGCCTTGCAGCTCAACACCGGCAACGTCGGCGCATTCGATGCGTTTGTCGAGAGTGTCCAGTCCGCCCTCAAGAGCCTTGGAGCGGCGCATTTCGACTACCTCGTCAACAATGCCGGCAACAATCACCGCAACATGCCGTTCGAGAAGGCGACGGAGGAAGAACTCGACAGTATCTACAGCGTCCATTTCAAAGGCGTCTTCTTCCTGACCCAGAAGCTTCTCCCCCTCATCAAGGACGGCGGACGAATTGTGAATGTATCGACGGCCCGGACGCGCCTCATCTCACCTGGAGGCGCGGCGTATGGTTCGATGAAGGGGGCGATTGAAGTGCTGACGAAATATATGGCAAAGGAGCTCGGACCGCGAAGGATTGCCGTCAACGTTGTCGCTCCGGGCGCCACCGAAACGGATTTCAGCGGAGGCATTGTCCGCGACAATCCTCAAGTGAACAAAAGGGTGGCCGAGGGGACGGCACTGGGCCGGGCCGGTGTTCCTTACGACATTGGTCCCATGATTGCCTCGCTGCTCTCTGAGGACAATCACTGGATCAATGCGGAGCGCATCGAGGTCACGGGCGGCTATGTTTAGGCTACCTCCTTCCCGATACCGATCGCTAGCGGAGTGAGCGCTCTGAGGAGCCGCCCCGGTATACCCGACGCGCGGCTCCGGAGCCGAAGCTCGAAAGGCTGGGTCTTGCAGTGGCTCAGGTGCCGGTACTTGGCGCGATCAAGACCTTCGGCCCGGTGTTACAAAAGGAGCATGCGCGGCTGTTGTACGTGGAGCCCACGATGGCGCAGTTGCTGGCGCGCATGGAGCGCGAAGGCCTGATGGAGGTACACTCACGAGACCGGCATGGACGTTCTCAACCTCGAACGTGTGACCAGATGCTTCGGCGATTTTGTCGCCGTCGACCATCTGACCTTCTCCATCGGCGAAGGCGAGCTGGTCGGGTTCCTCGGCGCCAACGGAGCCGGCAAGACCACCACCTTGCGCATGATCCTCGACATCCTTCGCCCCACCTCCGGCACAATCGAGGTATTGGGCGGACCTCCGGGACGCGCGAAGGCCCCCGAAATCGGTTTCCTGCCCGAGGAGCGCGGGCTCTATCGCGGCATGACTGTCTTCGATACCATCGCCTATTTCGGACGCCTCAAAGATCTGTCCCGTCAAACCGCCCGCCAGGCCGCCGGCCCGTTGATCGAACGCTTCGGCCTCGCTCCCTTCGCCGCCACCCGCGTGGACCGCCTGTCAAAGGGCATGGCCCAGAAGGTCCAACTCGCCACCGCCCTCGTCAATTCTCCAAAACTCCTCTTGCTCGATGAGCCCTTCTCCGGCCTCGATCCCGTCAACCAGGCCGTGCTCCAGGATGAAATTCTCGCCGCGGCCGGTCGCGGCGCCACCATCGTCTTCTCCACCCACGTCATGGAGCACGCCGAAAGGCTCTGTACGCGCCTCATCATGCTCGCCCGCGGCGCGAAAGTTTTCGATGGCGATCAGGAACAGGCCAGGTCCCTGCTGCCGGGCCGCGTCCGCCTGCGCGCCCAAGCCGATCCGTCCCATCTGCCCGGCGTCGCCCGCGCCGAACCGCTCCCTGCAACCGAAGACGGCTGGACCGACTGGCAAGTCGTGCTTACGCCAGGCAGCGAGTCCGGCGATCTTCTTCAGGCCTGCATCGCCCGCGGATTCGCCCTCCGGGACTTCGAAGCCCACGGAGCGACCCTGCACGATGTCTTCCTCCATCTGGCCGGGCCACAGCCGGAGCCTCGTCCATGAGACGCATCCTGCTCGTCACCGCGCGCGAATATCGCCGCATGGTCACCTTGCCCGCATTCTGGATCGTTGCGCTCATCGTGCCCCTCGCCCAAACATTCTTCGGCAGGTTGAAAACCGCCGGCTACGTGCTGGTAGACCAATCCGGACGCTACCGCGCGCAGATCAACCGGCGTGTCGAGCTCGACTATCAACGCCAGGTGCTGCTGCAACTGTTGGCCTACGCCGAAGAATGGCGCACGGCCGGCGCCGCGCCCCCAAACGTTCAAACGTCGCTTCAAGCCGGAGCCTCTTTGAGCGATTCGCTCGTCGAAGCCTTCGTCTCGGCGGGCGGGGCAACGGCCACGCTGCGGGAATTGAAGCCCAGGCTGTCGCCCGCTGCGCCGCCGTTCCGACCGCCGCCTCGCCCACTCGTGGAACTGCCCCTCCCGCAAGGCATCGACACCGCCAGCGCCGCTCGCTTTGGCGCTGCCATCGGACCTCACTTTCAGCAATCCATCAGCACTCCCTCGACCAGCGCGGTCCTCGCCGTTGCCGTCTACATTCCCGCCGATGTCGACTCCGGCGGTCAGGTCCGCGTTTGGACCAGCGGCGCGGCCGGCGCGGCCCTCGTGCAGGACGTTAAGCTCGCACTCACCGGCAGCCTGCGCCTCAAAGCTCTCCAAGCCGCCGGCGTCGATCCTCTATCCGCCGTCCGCATCGAGACCCTCGCCGCGCCCGTTTCCATCGCGCCCCCCGAGACACACGCAACCGGAACCTCTGCCCTGGCCCACTCCGGGCTGCCCCTCGCGCTCGCCTATCTGCTGCTCGTGTCCATGATGATCACTGGCTCCATGATGCTCCAGGGACTCGTCGAAGAGCGCGCCAACAAACTTTTAGAGGCCGTCCTGGCATGCGTCAGCCCTCGCGAATTGATGCTCGGCAAACTCGTGGGAATCTCCGCCATCGGACTCTCCATCGTCTCTATCTGGGTGCTGGCAACCGTCGTGATCGTCCAAGCCAACCCCTCTCCTCCCCTCGGCTTCCTCATCCCGGCGCTCGCCTCCTTGTGGCAAACCCCGGGGATCGCGGCTGCCATGTTTTTCTACTTTCTGGCCGGACTCCTGACCATCGGCATGATCTTCCTCGCCGTCGCCCTGGTTTGCGACAGCATGCAGGAAGCCCAGGCCTACCTCATGCCGCTGGCTCTGCTGATTGCCGCGCCCTCCGTGCCGCTGGCATCCGTGATCTCCCGCGACCCCAATGGGCTGCTCCCGCGCATCTTCTCCTGGATACCCATCTACACTCCCGCGGTTATGCTGGCGCGCCTCCGAAGCGGCGTCTCATCCCTCGATCTATTCGGCACCGCGGCTGTGCTCGTCTTGTTCGGCGTCCTAGAGCTGCTCGTGCTCGCGCGCCTCTTCGAAACCAAGCTCATTCAGACTGGCCGCGGCTTTCACATCCCGGTCGGCCGGCGTCGTATCGTGGTCGTAGCGTTGGCCGTCACCGTCGCCGTCGTCGCGATTACCGTACGTCGCAGCCGCGCCCCGTCCCACCCTGCCGATCAAACCGGCCGGCAGCCCAAGGCCACGCTCGCCGCCGCCATAGACCCTCCGCCCTGCCCGAATCCGGGAACGTTCCGCATCACACCAGGCGGCTGGAGCGGTTGGAGTATCGACCCGCGCAACTCGCGCTTCCAGCCCGAGCCCGGCCTTTCCCTCGACGAAATCCCCCGGCTCAAGGTGAAGTGGTCCTTTGCTTACCCGGGAGGGAACTACGGCCAGCCAACCGTAGTCGGAGGCCGCGTCTTTCTCACCAGCCACGGCGGCGCAATCTATTCTCTCGATGCGCAAACCGGCTGCCTCTACTGGCGCTTCGCGCAACCCACCCCCTCGCGCACCACCATCTCGATCGGTCCCCTGCCCGGAATCGCTCGCAGCGGCTATGCGGCATACTTCGGCGACACCACCGCCAACGTCTACGCCGTCGACGCGGCTACCGGCGATCTTCTCTGGAAAACCCACGTCGACACCCATCCCCGCGCCATCTTGACCGGCTCGCCGGCTCTCTTCCACGGTCGCCTCTACGTACCCATCTCGTCTTACGAGGAGTCGACTGCGAGTCTCGCCGCCTATTCCTGCTGCACCTTCCGCGGCAGCATCGTCGCCTTGGACGCCGCCACGGGAAAGATCGTTTGGAAAGCCTACGCCATCGATCGCACCCCCGCCCCGACAAAAAAGAACAGCGCCGGCACGCAGATGTACGGTCCCGCGGGCGCGGCCGTCTGGTCCGCCCCCACCATCGATGCCAAACGCAACCGTCTCTACTTCGCCACCGGCAATTCCTACACCGACGCACACGAAGACGGGTCGGATGCCGTGATTGCGGTGGATCTGGCAACCGGCCACACCATCTGGCGCCGCCAGGTCACCGAAAACGACGCCGACCTCTCCGGCTGCACCTCCGGACGCAGGCTCGTCAACTGCCCATCCACCCGCGGCCACGACTACGATTTCGGCGCCTCGCCGATTCTCCTGCCGCTGCCGGACGGCCGGGACATCCTCGCAGCGGGACAGAAGTCCGGCACGGTCTTCGGCATCGATCCCACCTCGGGCGCCGTCCTCTGGCGCACCCAGGTCGGCGCCGGTGGTTTCCTGGGCGGAATCCTGTGGGGGATGGCGGCCGATGCGCGTTACCTCTACGTCGCCAACGCCGATTTCGTCGTAGCCGGCAACGGCCGCCCCGGCCTCTTCGCCTTAAACCCCGCGACCGGCAAAGACATCTGGTATGCGCCCGCGCCAAAGGTCCCATGCAGATGGACATCCGGCGCGCCCTGTTTCAACGCGCAGTCCGCCGCACCCTTCGCCACCCCCGGCGCCGTCTTCGCGGGAACCACCGACGGCCACGAACGCGCCTACGCCGCAGCCGATGGCCGTGTCCTATGGGATTTCGATACCGGGCGCCCGTCCGGCGGGGCCATCGACGTCAGCTCAGGCTCTCTCGCCAACGGGATGCTCTTCCTCATCTCCGGCTATCGCGGCGTCCTCGGCGGAAGCTCCGACAACGTCCTGCTCGCCTTTTCCGTCGACGGCCGTTAACCAGGTACCTGCAGTCGGAAATACAAAGACGATTTTCACACCGTTGTGGGGCCGGCCCTTCAGGGCTTCCGCCCGGCGTCTGGAGTTTCTACATTTGAGTACTTTAGCTGCGCAGCATGAATTGCAATCAATAAGCGACGCTTTACAGGCTGCGGAAAACCTATGGTCCTGTATCAGGGCACGACTTCAGTCGGGCCGTAAACGACTGAAAACTCGATCGGCTTTAGCCGCTGCGAGAACCGCTTTCGCACTCTGTTCAACCTTTTTCCGCAGCCTGTTTAGCCGCTGAGGGATGTTTCTTATCCGCTTCGCGACCCATTTCCGCAACTTGTTTAGCTCCTGTTGTCCTTTGCTTCACCTACCTATCAAAGGAAAAGCAGCAGGGGCTAAAAGCCCGATCCTTTCAGCCGACTCTGCGGCATGGCTAAAGCCATACCCTGATACAAAGCCAAATGCTTTCCAGCTCCCGCTTTTTTAAGAGAACATGAAGGGATCATGATGGCAAATCGAGTGGGCTCAAAAGCGTGGACGGAAAATCGGCTGACCTCGCGTTTAGGGCTGCAATACCCGATCATTCAAGGCCCGCTCGGAGGCTTGTCCTCGCAGCGGCTTACGGCGGCCGTTTCGAACTATGGGGGGCTTGGATCGTTCGGCGCTCATGGCCTTAAGCCAGAGTCGATCCGCAAAGTTATTCGCGAGATCAGGGGCCTCACAACAAAGCCATTTGCGATGAACTTGTGGGTTTCAATGGAAGACGAAGGAGCCTTAACCTCGACGGAAGACGCATTCCATCGTAGCCTCTCTTCCCTGGCAAAACATATTGAGAGTGTCGGAGGAGGCAAGCCCTCCTACCGCCCGTACGAACCGATTCGTTTCGAAGATCAGGTACAGGTTCTGCTGGACGAAGGGATTTCCGCATTCAGCTTTATTTATGGCATTCCCTCCAAACAGATTTTGGATGAGTTCCGCCGCCGGGGAATCGCACTGATTGGAACGGCGACCACGGTGGACGAAGCTATTGCCTTGGAGCAAGCGGGCGTGGACGCGATTGCGGCCTCCGGGTTTGAGGCAGGCGGCCATCGCGGCTCCTTTCTGCATCCGCCCGAAGATTCCCTGACGGGAACGATGGCATTGGTGCCGCAGGTCGTCGATGCCGTGCGGCTCCCCGTCGCCGCCGCAGGCGGAATTGGAGACGCGCGCGGAATTGTGGCAGCCTTCGCTCTCGGAGCCGAAGGCGTGCAGATGGGAACCGCCTTTCTCGCGTGCGAGGAGTCGGGAGCGAACACGCTTCATCGTAAGGCGCTCCTTAGCGGTCAAGCTAAGCAGACTGCTCTTACTCGCGGGTTCACTGGAAGACTTGCTCGCGGCATCAAGAACCGCCTGCTCGACGAACTCAACCAAAAGGATATGGAGATCCTGCCTTACCCACTTCAACGTGCACTCGTGCGGCACTTATCGATTCCGGCCGAGAAGGCAGGGAGACCCGAATTGCTTCCTCTCTGGGCGGGACAGAGTGCCAACCTATCGCGGTGTACAGATGCGCGCGCATTACTCGACAAGCTGGTAAAGGATATTTCTGAGATTGGCGGCGCCGTCCAAAGTTGGAGCGCACATCGTCAGCCAGGGAACGCGCAAGAGTGATTGCGTCCCTCCACTGACCGGATAAATCGGAGTCAGAGGTCCACGTGCCGTCTTCATGAGGGCTTACAGTCGTGTTGCTGCCAGCAGGGCGGAAACATATATGTACTAACTCACCCGATCGATGTTCACATCAGTAACGAGAAACGGGCTAGCATCTGCGAATCCCGCATCAACACTGATCGAAATTGTTCGTCAACGCAGTCGGTCTGTTTGCGTACATCCTGATTCCGAACAAATCGTCAGTAACCTCACTTCGTCTTTTTCACCAATCCCGTCAATCGTTTCTTATCGATCTTCAACACCACCCCTGAGTTCCGGTCCGCGACCTCACTGACCTTGTACTCCGCGGCAGTCCCCAGCACTTGTGCGGTTTCAGATGGTGTCAATTTGTACTCCTCATTGAGCCACTTCGCCATCCCATCTGTCGCGCCCTTCAGCGCATTGTCCAGCGACGCCGACAAGCCCATCGTAATTATGTGTGTCGGCGTCTCGATCCTCCGTCCGAACAGATGCGTCCCCGGAATCACATCCACCGAGAACTCCACGTCCATCGAAGTCTCAAGCGCGTTGCCATTTAGCTCTCCGTCACCCTGCTCTGCATGCGCATCGCCCAGGTACAACAGTGCTCCAGGGTTTGCGACGGGAAGATACACCGTCGCGCCTTCGCCAATCTCATTGAAGTCCATGTTGCCGCCCCATCCGCCCGAATCGCCGGTCGGCGGCGGCGCTTGTGCTGGCCCCACTGCAGTCGCAATACATCCCAGCATCGGCTTCAGCGGCACCGTATAATTCGCAAGGTCCGGTCCCGCGCCCTCCGGATACGCTACACCCCTCGCCGCATCGATATGCCAGCGGACGGTCTTGCCGCGGCCCTTCATCATCACAGCAAGCTCGCTATTCATCGCGCTCTCATCCACAACGTCATCGCTCACCGCATAGTCACGGTTCAGCCGCAGCCTGAGGATGTGCACCACCAGCGTGTCGCCCGGCTCGGCGCCCTGAATATAAAAGGGCCCCGTTTGCGGATTGCCGCCCAGCACGCGCTTTACACCGTTCTCATCGGTACCGCCGGCATCCACCGTCGTGGTATGCACGGTGTCTCCCGGCGCGATTCTCAGCACCGGCTTATTGCTGGGCGAAAACTGCCGGTAGAACGCAGTCGGCGTGAACTCATGCCGCTGAGGCACACCGTGCTGCACGGTCATGACCCGCGTCGCCGTAAACGTGTACTTCGTCGGATGATCCTTGTCCTTAGGGTCAGTCTCGACCGCGCTTCCTGTGATGACTCCATCTTTCACGGTTGCATTCACCTTGGAGGTCGTGCCATCGTCGCTCGTTGCCAGCAGATGAATCGCTCCGCCGTTCACCGTCCCCGTCGTGAGCTTGTCGCCGGTATACGTACCGCTCAACTTATCGCCATCCTGTTTTAGCTCCATCCGGAGATACAGTGTGTTTCCAAACATGTCTGCGGACATCATCCAGTTCCCGGTCACATCAGTTCCCGGGCCAGCCTGTTGCCCCTGCGCAAAGCTCGACGCAGCACAAGCACACAGCATGAAGACAGCGATACCCCTAAATCGCATCTTGAAGCTCCTCTTACCCAGGAATGGAAGTGGCGCTACGACGATTTGGGTCGCAGTCGTTCGGAACGCTAGCTCTCCACCATGATGACACGGCTACCGGTTGGCTTGAATTGGAAAGAGCCAATCACTGCAGGGTGCGGAAGCGATCTCTTTCCACTTCAACCTATCCCACGATTAGTACCGAAATACGCCCCTCTCGTCCCCGAAGATTACTGAGGAGATGCCGGCTTTCCATTACTGATCAGTCGTCTAGAGGCTCCTGCCGCGTGTAAGCCATGGTCGACGCCTGCGAGGCCTATTAACACCAAGCGCACCGGCACTCTGCAGGCAGTCACCGGTGCGCCGTCGGCCGACTCAGGCTTGCGTGTAGTCCATGCCGTCCAGGTCGGCGATCAGGCCCGGCCCGGTTGGCTTCCAGTTCAGCTTCTGTTGCGTGAGCGCGCCGGAGGAGGGCATATCGTGTCCAGCGAAGCGGGCAAGCCAGCCGAAGTGTGCCTCAGCCTCCTCGGGCTTGATGCTGACCACCGGCACCTTCAGCCCGCGGCCCAGCGCCTCGGCGATGGCCTTCATCGACACGCCCTCCTCGTCGACCGCGTGGTAGATCGCGCCCGGCTCCGCCTTCTCAAACGCCAGACGGTACAGCCGCGCCACGTCGGAAACGTGCGCCGCCGGCCAGCGATTGCCGCCATCGCCGATGTAGGCCGACACACGCTTCTCGCGCGCCACGGCATGCACGTAGGGTACTAGCCCTTGCTTGCGTGTGTCGTGAACCTGCGGCAGCCGCACCGCGGAGGTGTTCACGCCGCGCGCCGTCAACTCCTTCACCGCCGCTTCCGAAGCCGCGCGCGGGTTCCACGAAGCGGTCGGGCCGTCCTCCGTCGATGGCTTGCCGTCCACATTGGCCGCGATCGCCGTACCCGAGGTGATAACGAACGGCCGGTTCGAGCCCAGCAGCACCTCGCCAATCGCCTCGATCGCCTTGCGGTCGTCATCACAGTTCTTCTGGAACTGCGAGAAGTCGTGGTTGAAGGCCAGATGAACGACGCCGTCCGACTTGGCCGCTCCTTCGCGCAGGCTGTCGAGGTCCTCGAGGTTGCCATGCTTCACGTCGGCCCCAGCTGCTCGCAGAGCTTCGGCGCCGGCCTCCGATCGTGTCAGCCCCAGCACATGATGCCCTGCCTGAATTAGCTCCGGAACAAGCGCCGAACCGATGAATCCCGTCGCCCCGGTCACAAAGATACGCATGATGATGTCTCCTTTAAGTCCCACAAATGCGCGGCCGATCAGTCCTGGTCGATCAGGGCCGTCGATCACTAGATGGGTCTCGGCCTGCGGACGATCTATACTGAGAGTCCGTATGATCGGTCCAATCGTCCTGCCGCCTCAGAACCCCGAGACTCAGAGATCCGAGACGCAGCCCTTGCAACCAGGTCTGGGATCGAGTCAGCGTATGGACCCGCTCTCCGAGGTTCTTGCCCTGATGAAGCCGCAGCTTTACATCGCCGGCGGCTTTGCGGTGTTGGGCGACATGGCCATCCAGTTTCCAAAGCATCCGGGAATCAAGTGCTACGCCATGCTCGCCGGCCAGTGCTGGCTGGTCGTCGAAGGCGTGCCCGAGCCGGTGCTGCTCCACGCCGGGGACTGCTTTCTGCTCCCGCGTGGACTTCCGTTCCGGCTTGCCACCGACCTCTCGCTCGAACCGGTTCTCTATACCGTCGCCCGCGCCCGGCTCGACATGAGGAGCGAAGCCCCGGGAGTCACCGAAGGCGCGCGGTACATCGCCGGAGGCCACTTCGCCCTGACCGGTGGCTACGCCGAGATGCTCCTGCACTCGCTGCCGCCCATCGTCCACATCCGCCGCGAGTCGGACAAGGCCGCCATGCGCTGGTCGCTTGAGCGCATGCGCGAGGAACTCCGCGACCCACAACCCGGCGGTTCACTGATTGCGCAGCAGCTTGCCTACATGATGCTCATCCAGGCCCTGCGCCTGCACTTGGCTGACGCCGCCAGCGCGGGTCCCGGCTGGCTTTCTGCGCTGTCTGACAAGCACATGAGCATCGCCATCGCCAGCATGCACAACGAGCCAGGATATCCCTGGACGCTGGAGTCGCTGGCCGAACGCGTCGGCATGTCGCGATCGGTCTTCGCCCTGCGCTTCCGCGAGACCGTCGGCGCCACGCCCATGGAGTACCTCGCCCGCTGGCGCATGCTTCTGGCCGCCGACCGCCTGAAGAACTCCTCTGACGGCCTCTCCGCCATCGCGCAGTCACTCGGCTACGAGTCCGAGAGCGCCTTCGGTAAGGCCTTCCGCCGCGTCATGGGCTGCTCTCCAAGGCAGTACACCCGCACTACCACGCCGCGCGCCATTGCCGTGAAGCACGGCGCTGAAGATCACGAGCAAGAACTTGTTGTAACCGGGTAGAACGCTCTGTGCGTTGCGAAGGTCGATTCCTGCGAGGTGTCCTTCGTAACTCCTAGCGATTTACCAGGCTCTGAAAGTGAGCAGGGTATCTATCGCCCTGAACATCGATTGCCGAGACGGCATCGTGGATGGCCTTCAGATCGTCCGTCGTCAGTTCCACGTCTGCGCCGCCAAGATTCTCTTCGAGGCGGTGCAACTTCGTGGTTCCAGGAATCGGTACGATCCATGTCTTTTGCGCGAGCAGCCACGCCAGCGCAATCTGTGCCTTGCTCGCCTTCTTCTGGTCTGCAATCCGCCCGAGCGCATCGACCAGTGCTGGGTTCGCTTTTCGGGCTTCGGCGGAGAAGCGCGGAACGATGTTGCGGAAGTCAGTCTTGTCAAACTCCGTCTTGTCGGAGATTGCTCCCGTGAGGAAGCCCTTGCCCAGCGGGCTGAACGGGACGAACCCGATACCGAGTTCCTCCAGCGTTGGAAGAATCTCCTTCTCCGGCTCTCGCCACCACAACGAATATTCACTCTGGAGGGCCGTAACCGGCTGCACGGCATGGGCACGACGAATGGTGGCGGCACCAGCCTCCGACATCCCAAAGCGCTTGACCTTGCCCTCTTGAATGAGGTCCTTGACCGTGCCTGCCACCTCTTCGATCGGCACCTTCGGGTCGACACGGTGCTGATAGAACAGGTCGATAACGTCACTCTTGAGGCGCTTCAGGGCCGCTTCCGCGACAGCCCTGATCCGTTCCGGCTTGCTGTCTGTGCCCTGACTCGGGATTCCGTTCTCGAAGCCGAACTTGGTGGCGATGACCACCTTGTCACGGACAGGTGCCAATGCTTCACCCACGAGTTCTTCGTTCGTAAGCGGACCGTAGGCTTCGGCGGTATCGAAGAAGGTCACGCCGCCGTCATAGGCGGCGCGAATTACCTTGATGGCTTCATTCTTTTCGGTTGCTGGGCCGAAGCCGAAACTTAGCCCCATGCACCCGAAGCCGAGTGCCGATACCTCAAGATTGCTTTTGCCCAGTTTTCGTTTCTGCATATTGCTCCTCCGAACCGCGAATTAACAGTGTCCCGCCAAGAAACACCGAGTTCCGATATTTCCAAGATAGGCTTGTGGCGAGAAGCTCGCCCTGCGAGACGCGCCAATATATCTTCCAATCACGACATTTCATCGTCCACCGTTTGGCACGTCTCGCAGGCGTTTTGGCGCATCTTGCAGGATGAACGAGGCTCGAATCCGAGAGCGATCTGATCACTGAACGGAGCCGTCTATGGCCACCATTAAAATCAATGAACTCCGGGATGCGTAGGCTTCACAAACGGTTCTGCGCGTCTACATTAATATCCTGTTACATCGCTTTTGTGCTGGTAGAGTTACTATGTCGATAACCAGCCCAACAACTGTCTCGTTACGATGTACTGTTATCTTCAGAACGTGACATATGCTGCTGTCTGCCCGCTGCACCGTCAGATTCGCCAGAGCGGGAGGGCGGGCACGGGCCGTCATATGCCTACAATAGGATTGCTGTGTCTCCTTTGCTTCCTGGCCATCTGACGCTGGACGAACCGTGGGGAGGAAATAGCGTGTCAAGCTTTCTTGAAGCTCTGCGAATGCAGCGGTGGGATGATCACCGCTATTATCACCACAGCCGCATCAATCAGTCGCTCCACTTGGTGAGCGCTCTCAGCTTTCTGGTTGCATATGCCCTGATCTTCAAGAACCCGGCGGCCGCGGCGCTGATTGGCTGGCTCGTGGCGATGGTCAGCCGGCAGGCCGGCCACTTCTTCTTCGAGCCGAAGGGCTACGACGAGGTCAACCACGCAACCCATGATCACAAGGAGGACATCAAGGTCGGCTACAACCTCCGGCGCAAGATCGTACTGCTGTCGATCTGGGCGCTGTCACCGGCGGTGCTGTGGGTGGAACCGACGCTCTTCGGGATTTTTCCGGCGCGCGCGGATCGCGCCGCCTTCATACAGCACGTCGGCCAGATCTGGCTGATCGTCGGCTTTGGCGGCCTGCTGTTCCGCACCGTGCAACTGTTCTTCATCAGGAACGTCCAGACCGGCTTGGTCTGGCTGACGAAAATCATGACAGATCCGTTTCACGACGTCATGCTTTACTACCGGGCGCCGCTTTACTTGCTTGGGGGGCAGCTGATCGATCCGATGCACGATGTGCGCGAGCCCGAAGCATTTCTAGCAGCACACGACGCCTGATAGCTTTGTTGGTCAGCCCATCGCCCGGCCACCACCAGCCGTCCTCCTGCATTTGCCGGGCGGACGCTACGAACCGGTCGGCGACCGCAGCAAAGTCCGCGTCCGTGTAATCAAGGCTGAAGATGAGCCGGCCCGTTCCAACCCAGCTCAGCGCCAGGTCTGCTGCGCGCAGATAATATTGAAACATCCAGTTATAGCGCGATGGCCGCAGATAACGGACTGTCCATACCGAGGAGAGATTTGCCACCCGGACCTGCACGGCGGCCTGGCGCAGACGCTCATTGAGCCGGGCTGCCCGGCCGTTCCACACCGCATCGAGCTCGCGATAGCAGGCCAGGATCTCGGGCGTGTCCAGGCGCCGCAGGAACTCGGACATCGCCCCCATGACATACGGGTGGGAATTGAAGGTGCCGCGGGCGAAGCAGATGTCCGCGGGCCGGTCCTCACGAAAGCGCCTCATCAGGCCGGCGCGCCCGCACACCACGCCGATCGGCAGGCCGCCCGCCACCGTTTTGCCGTAGGTCACCATGTCGGCCTGGACGCCGAAATACTCCTGGGCGCCGCCGCGGGCCAGCCGAAAGCCAAGAAACACCTCATCGAAAATCAGCACGATGCCGCGGTCCGAACACACCTCGCGCAGCCGCTGCAGCCAGCCGGTGTAGGCCGCGCGGTCAAAGCTGGCGCTCTGGCCGCTGTCCACCAGGGTCGAATCCGACGCCGCGCCGGCGTTCGGATGCAGCGCCTGCACCGGGTTGACGAGCACGCAGGCGATATCACGGCGGCTGCGCAGCACGCGCAGGCTCCGCTCATCCATATCCTTGAGCGTCAGCGTGTCGCGCGCGCTCACCGGGTTGCCGACACCGGGTTGTACGTCGCCCCACCAACCGTGGTAGGCGCCGCTGAAGCGCACCAGGTACCGGCGCCTGGTGTGATAGCGCGCCAGGCGCACGGCCTGCATGACGGCTTCGGTGCCGGACATGTGGAAGGAGATTTCGTCGAGCCCGGAGAGAGCGCACAGGCGGTGCACGTTGTCGGCGATCACCGGGTGGTAGGCGCCGAGCACCGGGCCCAGGTCGCGCACCCGTGCGCTGCCGCATTCGATGCATTCCTTATAGAAGTCGTATCCAAACACATTCACGCCGTATGAGCCGGTCAGGTCGTAGCGCCGGTTGCCGTCCAAATCGGTCGTGGTCGGGCCGCTGGAAGAGACGACGAACGATCCGGTGTTCAGGTGCTCGCGGACGAAGCGGCTGAACTGGAAGGGTACGCGGTAGCGCGCCGTGAATTGTAGATCGGAGATCTCGCCCTGAACTTCGTTGGTCAGCCGCACGGTGTTGGCGAAGCGTTGCGCGTAGAGTGCGGCTAGGCGCCGGAAGGCCTGCCGGCGCTGTTCGACGATGTGCTCCGGAGCGTCGTCGGCCTGGAAGAACCTCGCTTCGTCATACTCGTAGTAGGGTACGAGCCGGGCTAGGAGCCGCCCCAGCCGCGCATGACCCGCGAGCGACCGGTGCTTGGCGCGAGAGAGCTGCATGCGCCGGAGGAGTAGACGGCTGGTCAGCAGCAGTATGCCGAGCCCCAGGAGCGCAAGGAGCCACTCGAAGAAAGTTATCGTCACGCAAACCCTCTGTGGCAACTGTATTGCAGGCGAATGACACTAAGGTGACATTTCATCGAGGGATACCAGCCGGTCGGAATAAATCCAGCCACTGTGCTATGTGCGCGGTTCTCAATACGCGCGCCACGGCGATCGAGTTGTTATTGGTGTTAGCAATGAAGAGCAGCTTTCAGGCATTGTCGATGGCCAGAGCATCGGGCGTCGAGCCCTGGGGTTGCGAGCGAGGTCAGCGTTTTCGACAGCCGGTCGATGACCCCGAACTTGCGCGTGTCAATCACGTATCGTTCGACAGGCGACAAAGAGTCGTCCATCGGAGGAGAGTTTCATGCCATTCGGATTAATTCCGACATGCAGTGTGCGGATCACCTCGTTCGTAGACGTATCGATCAAACTGACCGGCTCGCTCGACCAGTTAGAGACAAAGCCGGTCCGAGTGCAGCCCGGGGAAGGGTGGCCGTACTGATCCAGCTGTTCGCGCCGTACTAGGTCGGTAGAGCCTCTGCCCGAACCGCGAAATCGGACACAAATTTGTGAGCGTAGACAGCCCCCTGGACATCCAAGGCCAGACAGCTCAGTGGTAGAGCGCGGCCCTGAAAAGGCCGCCGTCGGTGGTTCGATCCCGTCTCTGGTCACCATTTAGAATCAATAACTTAGCTGAGAGTCCCGCAGTAATTCTCCGAGGCCATTCTTACTCCTTTCTTGTAAGTGGCTGAAAATACTGAGTCAACGATGTTCACGTATTATTCCCGTCAGCATAAAACCTCGCTTTCAAAAAGAATTCCTCGTGATTTGAGTCAACCGCCGTGTAGTTGTCATGCCGCCGGAAGCCTTTCACTGTGCCATGCTTGCGAATTGGCCTTTGGTCAAGACCGTCATATTGCTGATTTCCGTGCACGCACGGTTACACCTGCTCATCGAAGCTGAATTGGAGCGTATGAATCTTCTATGAAAAGACAGTGGGAGCAAGAGCCGTTTGGCGGACAGTCGCCGAACCGAACTCTGCTCCCCGCTGAACAAAGATCTCGCTCTTCGCTACTTGTAGGTCATGACAAGCGCGTTTTCTATGAGCATCTCACCGATGTCAAGGTTTGTTCTTTTGTTTTCCTTCATGGGGCTTTTGCATTTGTTGTCGGTTTAGTTGCGCCGCAGGTTGCTCTCCACCGGGTTTCCATTCGCGCTCTGGGTGAGCTGACTTGATGCAGGCTCGGTGCCGGTTCAGTAGGAGAGTCGATGCTGTTATTTATCGGTCGGCCTCGTAGGCCAAAACGCGCACGCAGTCATCGGAACATGGTGTTGTCGCAACAGGCATCGTGGTCTCTCAGGCTCCATTGCTTGGAGTGGCGCGCCGCTCATGCGCCTGGCGAATGGAGTTGTCCAAAGCCTGTTGCAGCGCTTACCTGCTCTGTCATTCTTGCATGAACTTTGTTGTCACTTTCGCGTGGAGGCTGCCGCGCTCGAAGTCAATCGGCAGACGCGTAGCTCATGATGTTTTTGAGCTGATGGTCACGGCCTTGCTGCAACATCGCGTTCGATCGTTGATCGGCAGCGCGGGTCTTCTTCGAGCATCGTCTGCGCCAGAGCACTCAGTCCGGCCCGAAATTTCCGATCGCCGGATAGAGCCAATATGCGTCAGTTACGAATTAATATTATGAACGCCCCCGCCGCTGTGACTCCGATGACAATGATGGCTGCAACTGCAAAGAACAAGTCTGCCATGTCTGGTTCTCTCTGACGTTACTCTGGCCATGTGCACAAGCATCATCGCGGGTAATGATCCAAAAACATGCTAGCCGTTATAGGTCTTAATCTGTTAAGATTAGATGTCAAATACTTCTTTGAGAGAAAGCTTGCTTGTGCCACGTTATCTACAGGTTGCATTCAAGCCCTAATAATCAGGGTTGAGGGTCTATCGCGCATTGACTGGGGCTTACCTGAACCGCATCGCCACTGCCGTACCCGAGCACGATGTGCATAACGCCTTCGTCGTCTTCGCAGAGAAGATGCTTGCCGACCCGCGGCTGCGCACGGTCTTCCGCCGTATGGTGAGCCGCGCCAACATCGCGCATCGCTATTCATTCCTCGATCCACAGAAATGTTCCGGCCAATTCTCGTCGCATGACGCGCTTGAGTTTTATCGGCTCGGCAACTTTCCCAACACGGCGCGGCGTATGGAGCTGTTTGAGCAGAGCGCTCCGGCGCTGATGCGGAAGGCCGTGGACCGGCTTGCGCTCAATGAGAAGGAACGCTTCGGTATCACGCACGTGCTGGTGACCTGCTGCACGGGGTTCTATGCGCCAGGGCTGGACTTTGAGATCATCGACCACCTCGGGCTTAACGCCGGCGTGGAGCGTACGATTGTTGGCTTCATGGGCTGCTATGCGGCGATCAATGCGCTGAAGCTGGCGCGGCACATTGTGCGCTCAGAGCCGAAGGCTGGTGTGCTTATGGTCAATCTGGAGCTGTGCACGCTGCACTTCCAGGAGACGCAGGAGCTGGAGCAGGTGCTCTCGTTCCTGGTCTTCGCCGATGGCGCGGCGGCGAGCCTGATTACCGCTTGCGAGCAGGGCTTTGCTCTGGAGAGCTTTAAGGCGGTGACGGGCCGGAGACGAGGGATCTGATTACGTGGAAGATCCGCGGGCTGGGATTCGACATGCTGCTCTCCGGGCAGGTGCCGGCGGAGTTGGGCCGCGTGTTACATGAGGGCGAGTTGATGGCCGAGCCCGATGACATCGACCTGTGGGCGGTGCATCCCGGCGGACGGTCGGTTTTGGATGCGGTGGAGAAGGGACTGGAGCTGCCAGTCGATGCGCTGGCGGCGTCGCGCGAGGTACTGTCGTGCTTCGGCAACATGTCTTCGGCGACGGTGATGTTTGTGCTGCAGCGGATAATGCAGCAGGCGCGGGCGGGGCAACGCGGGTGCGCGATGTCGTTTGGCCCGGGGTTGACAGCGGAGACAATGCGCTTCCATGCGGTCTAATGCGGGGATCGAATTCAGCCTCCGGGCCTCTCCGCGCGAGCTGCCGGAGCTGATGGATGGTGCCTGTAGCTATGAGGATTTCCGTGGCTGCCTGCGCAGCCTGGAGCAGGTCAACCGCTGGCTGCTGGGATATCGACCGACGATGGCTTGGCTGAAGCGGCTACCGCCTGGATTGCGTGATCCGGTGCACATTGTCGATGTGGGCAGTGGCGGCGGCGATCTGCTGCGGCAGATTGCAGGCTGGGCGCGGAGGCGGGGCTTTGCTGTGCAGCTAACGGGAATCGACTTGAATCCTCATGCGGCGCGTGCGGCAGCGGAATCCACGCCGAAGGAGCTAAAAATCGCTTGGGTGACCGGCGATGCTCTGCTGTATCGGCCGGAGAAGCCGGTGGATATCGTCGTGAGTTCGCTGATGGCCCATCATCTGGAGGATGAAGAGATCATCGCGCTACTGCGGTGGATGGAAGCGACTGCGCAGCTAGGTTGGTTTATCAATGATTTGGAGCGGTCGGAGTGGAGTTGTCGGATGTTTGGGTGGGTGGGAGAAATGGTGGAGTGGCACCGGTTTGTGCGGCATGATGGGCCGGTGTCCTTCCGCCGGGCCTTCCAGGAGGAGGACTGGGTGCGGTTGCTGGGGGCGGCTGAGGTCCGGCTGGAGACGGCGACGGTAGAGCACTGGCGACCGGGACGCTTGTGTGTGGGGCGATGGAAGTGAGGCGGGCGTTGATGGCTGCAGGCGGCCAGGCTGCGACTTCGGCGGTGTGGCTGGCGTGGGCTGATGTCGATTTGGGTGAGCCGCTCTCGCTGGCCGCTAAGCTCGTTAACAAGAGAGCGATAACGCAGGGATTTCCGCCCGCTATAGGATTTCACTTCATCATGTCTAACCACCTGAGAGAGGAATAATGGCAACTTCCACCCGGCACCCAACTATCGCCACTCATTCCAGATCTAAGATCCGTTTCAGATCCAAAACCGTTCTCTGGATCTCCCTTGGACTCACCGCGCTCTTCGTCTTCATCACCTCAGAAGTTCTCCTGATCACCGACTATCCGATGTACCACGCCTACCGTCTGCAGGTCATCGCCGACCGCCAGCTCCTCATCCCGCATACGCTCTTCGGCATGATGGCTCTGCTCATCGGCCCGATCCAGTTCTCATCACGATTTCGCCAGCGTCACCTCAAGATCCATCGCGTCCTCGGCCGCATCTACGTCATCTCTGTCTACATCGGGGCCGCAACCGGGGTCGCCCTCGCCAACGGCCGTCCGGGCTTCCCTGGAACCTCGATGCAGGCTGCCGCCTGGGTCGTCTGCACCACCGCCGCCCTCATCACCGCGCGCAACCGCCAGATCATTCAGCACCGCCAATGGATGGCCCGCTCCTACGCCGTCACCTTTACCTTCGTCTCCAGTCGTGTGCTGAATCTCTGGCCCCGTTACTGGAGCCACCTCGGGGATTCCTTCGCCGCCGTCGGCGTGATCGCCTTTACTCTTGCCTCTCTGCTTATCGTGGACCTCGGCCTTAACTGGCGCGAGCTCACCACTCGCCGTGAATGATTAGGGTTCACGTATCGCATCCGGAAAAAGGAGATTCCGTGACAATGTCCAATCTGAATCAGATTCCTTCGCAAGGCGAGGTTCTCGTCCTGGGTGGTGGAGTGGCGGGCTGTGCGGCTTCGATCGCGTTGGCCCGAAAGGGACGAGTCGTTACGCTGATTGAGCGCGAGCTCACACCGCAGCATAAAGTTTGCGGAGAGTTCCTAAGCGGTGAGGCCCTTGAGGACCTGCATGCGCTCGGCATCGATGCGGCCTCGCTTGGCGCCGTGCCCATCGACTACGTTCGCCTCGCCGCTGCCAAGCGCGCCGCAGAGGCTCCCTTGCCTTTCCCCGCAGCCTCGCTGACGCGCAAGGCGCTTGATACAACGCTCATCGCCGAGGCCATTGCCGCAGGAGTCCGGGTAGAGCGCGGCCGCAGTGTGCAGGCGCTCAGCCGCACGACATCCAAGGTTTGGCAAGCTACGCTCGACGACGGCGGCACCCGTGAGGCCCCAGTGGTCTTTCTGGCCACGGGCAAGCACGATGTCCGGGGCCACTTGCGTCCGAAGGACCCACAGCGATGGGTCGCCTTCAAGATGTATTTTCGCTTATCGTCCGCGCAGGCCTCTGAGCTAGCGGGCGGCTCTGAGCTGATGCTCTATCCCGGAGGCTATGGCGGTATCCAGCCGGTGGAAGGCGGCATTGCAAACCTGTGCTGCGTGGTGCAACAGCGATATCTTGCACCTGCGGGTCATCGCTGGGAGAGCTTCCTTGCGATGATGCAACAGCACTGTCCACACCTCGCTATGAGGCTTGCCGATGCGGAGCCGTTGCTCGCCAAGCCGATCGCCGTTACCCATATCCCGTATGGTTATATCCGCCGCACAACGGAGAATGGGCTCTACTGCATCGGCGACCAGGCAGCCGTCATCCCCTCGTTCACCGGCGACGGCATATCCATCGCACTGCATACGGCGCGCTGTGCCGTCGCTGCGTATCTTGCAGAAGAGCCGGCATCGCTCTTTCAGGCTAGACTGCGCTCCGCACTGCTGGCCCAGATGCGCCTTGCCGAATTCGCCGCCGATGGCTTGAACAACCCACTCGCGCGCGCTGTATTGCCGTTTTGCCTCAGGGTCTGGCCCGGTGTGATGCGCGTGACGGCAAGGCTGACACGCGTTGCCCAGCACGCCGCTGTTGCTAGCCCTGCAGCCGCCAGCTGAAATCGAGCCATGCCAAAACACCCTAGGGGAGACGCAATGAAATCCTCCGCAGCAGTCGCCCTCGCTGTCCTACTCGCTCCGGTCGCGCTCGCCCAGCAGCAGACCTTCGTCGCCAATCCCGATGCCAGCGAGGTCAAGATGACGCTGAAAACGACCCACGAGGTGGTCAACGGCACCTTTCACATCCAATCCGGATCGCTTGAGTTTGACCGCAGCGCTGCTAAGATGTCGGGTTCGGTGATCGTTCTCGCCGGCAGCGGCAAGACCGGCAATGGCAGTCGCGACAAGAAGATGAACAAGGATATCCTTGAGGTCAAACAGCACGCAACTGTCTCGTTTGAGCCCAGGTCCTACGCTGGCGCCATCGTTCCATCAGGAGACTCGACCATCCAGGTAACTGGTATCTTCACACTCCTCGGCACGCCTCACGAGATTACCATTCCCGTCCTTGTTCATCTTGAAGGCACAATCGCAACGGCCAAGGCTCATTTTGTCGTGCCGTACATCCAATGGGGACTAAAGGATCCAAGCTTTTTGTTCTGGAAAGCGGACAAAGACGTCGCGATTGACCTCTTTCTCACTGGCCGGCTTTCACAATAGAAGACCGCCTTCTTTACACGCAACGATGTCAAGTGTGAGCATGAGGTCGAAGGCCGGCGTCGGCGGTTCGATCCCGTCTACGGAAATGCGGACGCATGGCATTTTCAACGGACAGCGTACGCGTCCGGATTTCGTTCAACTGTCGCTACAGGCCCAACGCACTCATTGATTTCGTCGCGCACAGACTGCAGGAGGTTCTGCCGGCGAAATAGGAGGGTTTTCATCGACCTCGATTGTTACTGCAAACCTACCCGCCTCAACAGATAAATAAATCTGCTTTCCGAGCGCAAGGGATCCAAAAGTGGTTCCACGCCGACCAATAGGGGGGCGTCACCCCGATTTTCAAACGATTTTTCTAAAAAATTAAGGGCTTCCTCTCGATTTCCCATACGCAGATAAGTTTCGGCGAAGACATACGCTGGGACGGAACCAGTCGGGTCTTTTTGAAGCAACCCTAGTTTTCCCGACCAATAAGCCTGCCAGCCGGACTTGGTGAACCTGTTTCGGAGCGCCGCAATCTCTCTTTCTGGCTCCCCGGAGAGCCGCAGAACTTGCAAGTCGGCTTCCACCGCTCGCGGATAATCGCGCTTTTGCTCGTAGGCATAAGTTAAAGTTGCATAAGCATTGCTGAAATTCGGATCGAGATCGAGCACCCGCTGCGCTTTCACGATGGCTTCGTCATAATGACGAGTGCGATAAAGAGCCCGCGCCAGGTCATTTTCGATGGGCAAGGAAAGTGGGTCGAGCGATTCGGCTTGCCTTAGCTCTGCTAACCCTTCATCGGCTTGCCCACGCAACACTAAAAACTCTCCAAACCAATGATGCGCCAATGCATAGTTCGGGTTAAGCTCGAGAGCGCGGCGGAAATGTTGCTCTGCTTCTATCCAATTCCAGTCGAATTTATAAAGAATAAATGCCAGAGAAGTATGTGCCTCGGCCGAAGATTCATCCAGGGAGACTGCGCGCTCAGCAGCGAATTTGGCCTCTATCGAACGTTCTGGAGCCGGAAGGCCGGACGCCGTAACAGCATAGGAGTCCGCCAATCCTGAGTATGCCAAGGCATAGTTCGGATCGAGACGTAACGCTTCTTCAAAACGTGTAATCGCTTTGTAATCGGAATCCGGAGTGCGTTTGGCCCAGTAAAAGCGTCCCTCGAGGTAGAGCCGGTGCGCTTCTTGATTGGCGGTGTAGTTTGGCGCTGGTTTGGCTTCCTTACGCCTGTGATAATGACGAGTTATCGACCAAAAACCAAGGCCACAGACAAGCCCGGCGATTAGCGTAGCCGCCAAGAGGCGCAACCTTAAGGAAGGCACGGGCGCCTGCGCGGCCTCTTTGTTCTTCAAGCCAGGATCTGCGACAGCCACCGTGACTACAGGTTGGGGGCGAACCTCGATTCGGGGGACATATCCGCCTGTGGGAATTGTGATTGTGACCCGGGAGTATCGCCCTTCCGTTTCGTAGTACTCCTGCAACTTTCTCCGCAACCGGCGAGCTTCGGTTCGAACAATCGAATCCACCTTGGGGTCATAGTCGGGGGGACGGTCATACACCTCAATCCCGATAATGGTTTCCTTTAACCGCTCGGTCTCCCCGTTTAGGTAATTTTCGACAATGAAGCGAAGAAAACGCACTAGCCGGCTGCCTTGCGCGAAGGAGCGGCTTTCGATGATCTGGCGAAGTTCCCTTCGAACGGCCGCATCGGATTTCCCTCGGACATGAAAAGCGTTCTCTTCGTGTTGTTGTCCGGTCGGTGCCATCGCGTGCCGCCATCAGTATACCGGCGGCCCTCATCCTTCTCTGCCCGACCCGTTTGTAACGGTTTAGTAACAACAGCAGTGCTGGGTTTGTGTTTTATTAAGCTCTCGTATAAACCATTCCGCTATTGCGACATCATTTTTAGAATCAATCAGTTGAGCATAGGTTATCATGTCCAGCTAACCCCTTGCTCACCCATAGCTCACTCCTTTCTGCGAGCAAACTCAGCGAGAGTTGCGTCTCTGGACTCCCACCAACAACGGGAATTCTGCTGCTGTGCCTTTGGGGGACATATGCGCTCACTTGCCTGGACTCTCGTTGTGATACTCGGGTGCGCTCTTGCAGGATGCGGAGGGTCATCCGGCGCCCCGCCTTCACCGCCATCGCCGCCATCGCCGGGCACCGTCACGGTTACCGCGCCCGGCGCCAGTTCCACCGTGACCGCCCTTCCAGTGACTGTCACGTTGAGCTTCTCGAATGGGGCGGCGCTTTCCGCGAGTAAAGTGACGCTTGACGGGACGGACATCACTTCAAAGTTCATAAGCAGCGGCAGCTCGGCACAAGCGCAGGTCAATAACAGCGTCTATGTGGGAAACAATCGCATTGCTGTTACGGTCGGGACTGGAGCAAGCTCTCAGATCGTCAAGTCTCAGTTCACTTACGATCCTACGGTGCCCGGAGCCGGGCCCACCCTTCTGCTTCCAGACGTTATCCCAGTGCAGACGCGCGTACAGATGACCAACAGCCAAGGCCAGCAGCTCTGGGGTATTCAGGTTGGCCAGACCGCTTATCCCTCGAACTCGACGCCGGGAGAAGGCGGTTTTCAGGTCGTTTGGCTGCAGCGATCCAATCTCTCCCTCGTTTTCAATGACACTTATCCGCTCGTCGACGCGACGGATTTGTTGCATTTTCTCTCCGTCATCATACCCGGACCCTCCCCAACTGGAGCCTGCGGTTATGCCGGATGCCTGGAGATCATCCAAAGCCTGGACACGATCGGCTTCAATCCGTGCACTACGACGGATCTTCCTGACTGTATTACATATGGGCAGGCGTTCGAGGATATCGGCGGCACGTCCGCCTGGACAATTCCGGAATCCGATTCCGGTAATCTTGCCTACTCGTTTATCGGAAATATCGGTGGCTCGCTCCTGCATGCGGGCTCCAATTTCGAGCGGTTCACCTGCGCCTCAAGCGATGGCTGCGTCAAGCCAAACCCGCAGCAGAACAGCAATAACAACCAGATATTTTTGAACGGGATCGCGCCCAACGGCGTCGACGGCGTGATGCCCAACCTGGCAAACACGGGTAGCTCCGGAACTACGACAATATCAGCAACTGCAGCCATGCCCGCGATGACCGTCTCGAACAACGGAGCCATAGCCGGCGAGCTCGTCCTGGACAACACCAATAACTACACCTTTGCCTATGCGAGCCCTCCCATCCACTTCGAGATGGGAGTAGCGCCCGATAATCCCAACAAGAATCTGCTAACGCTCACCATTCCTGCGGGTTCGCAGATGACCTTCCCCGATGGCACAACCGTGCAGAATTTCGAGTCTGCCACCTTGCCGCCGAATCCGAGCGGTTCGCCGGTGGGAGGATTCCGTCTTGTGGTCTTTGACGCGACCACTTTCCAGAACCTTGCGAACAATACCTATGTAGTCAACCCGAACGCCTGCCCTCTGCCATCGGGCAAGAACTATTGTATCGGTCCCGATGGCACTCCCATTTACCACCTCGATCAGCTCGAAAGCGATATCCTCTCTTTCAATTCGCGCCGCAATCTTATCTTCGTCGCAAGCATGGGCACTCTGGACCACGATATCTATACGGCACCATACAGCATGCAGGACGTGTGGGACCGTGTCGGCCAGTCGATCCAGGATATCGGCGGGACCTATGCCACCTTTGTCTCCCTGAACAATCCCGCGTATGCCGGCGATACCTATGACCAGTACACGGCAAACACTGTCCCCGAAGACGACTACACTCTCATTGGACAGTGGTGGATCAATGGCTCGGGCGTCTCCAATCCTTATGCGCTGGAGGAGAGCTCGCAGATCAGCCGGCAGACTGAAAAATATCCGGTGCCGAGTAACGTTCAGGGGGTGCTCGAGAAAGAGAACGATGGCTATTACCAAGTAAAGCTGGAGACGAAATACGCAGACCTGTTGCCTGACCTTGCTTTCACGCTTACCTCTGCGCCGCTGCTTCCACCCTCCCAATGGCCGCTCACTGGCCCGAACGACTCCGCCGGCGTACAGGCAGCTTATGCTTGGACTAGCCAGCAGTTGCTGAACTGCACGTCCGGCTGTGCCGACATCCGCGAGGCATACACGAACTTGAATCAATCGCCCACGGTCTGGCTTAACTTACTCAGCAACCTGGAACTGCCCGCGGATTGCGCCGATCTCCCTGAAAATCCCGCTTGTCCGCTCCGGTTCAACGAAAACGATTTCGACACTGTAAAGAACCAGCTTCTCACTGAATTCCAATATCTCGCCGTTTTGCGCGAATATCAGAACAATGTTGTGGGGCTGCTGCAGGCCGAACAAGCCAACATCTCCGTCATTCTGCAACAGACCACCGACGAAGTTCTCGGGAACATCAATTACAACAACACCTCATCCTCCTATGGCATCTCGGACTGGCGGACCGATGTCGAGCGCAGTTTTGGAATTCTAGGCGCGATCAGCGGCTTTGCCAGTTTCATTCCAGGAGCGTCGGAAGTCTCGTCCGTCATCGCGCCGGTTGCAGGCATCACTGACTTCATTCTCGATGCATCCGCAAAACACACCAACGACGCCAACGGGCGCTCTCTCATCGAGCAGGCGCACGATCAGGTGGCGGCGAGCGGCTTAGCCCAGAAAGCCGCCGACCAATACGCCCAAACCTTAACCTCAGTGGGAGCCGACTTTGGACGCATTGCGCGAGATTGGGGCCGGTTGCAGGCGGTCGCCGCTCCCATCGTCAACAATGACCTCCAATGGGATAGCTCGGCCTCCGGCTATCTGCTCCAAGGTTTCGATACAGCCATCCGGCGGAGCTTTTACCAGAGTCTGATGAGTAGCGGATATTGGGCCATTCACTACCGGTACGCAGCGCCGGGTGTCCATCCCAATCCAGTCGCCGGTTATTCGCTCCTGCCCAACTCCTCCCAATGCGGTTTCTACAACGACCTGCCATACCTTTTAACTGCAAACCCGGATTCCTATGCCTATATCCCTGGCGCTCTGATCGACTCGCCGGGCTCGACCGTGCAGGATTCTCTGAACCTCAAAGACCTTTATCCATACGATCTATGGTGGGATGTGTGGGCTCTTCAGCAGAACACGGACGATCCTACGTGCGCCCCGGCTAACGGCGGGGATTCGATGCCATCAAAGGCCTTTTTCGATACGACAGGTCTCTTTCGACCTCTCGATCCTGCTGATCCCACTCCGCTGGGCTTCTACAAAATATGGTTCTACCAGCGCAGCGGCATTCCGATTAACGAGCAGATCAATACGTCCTATAACTTCTGGTACGACAATTCGGCGGATGGATATCCACCCTATAATCATGGCGCGCAAAACTGGAACCCTGATCCCGACAACTATTGAGAATGTTGTCTGGCTAAACGACCACCGCCTGAAAACCAGTTTCGCTAACGTGCCCACGTTCGGGGAAGCACTCGGTAGCACGCCAGTACGCGCCCAGGCGGCCAAGGCAGGAACGGATGCCGGAGGGGAGCGCCACCGATGCAGCAAGGCCGCCCCAAAGGGCGGCCTGCGGCGGCTATGGCGTATCCTGCAGATCCGCGAACTCGGCCCGCTCAAAGAATCGGGAACGCAGATGAATCGTGTTGCCAAGGGTTGAATAAAGTTGCTCCGCTGCGGATAACGTCCGGCGTGTTTCTGGTTGCGAAATAGAGCCCATATTCAATCGCAGTCGCCGCTAATAGCGAATCGATGACACTCGGTGAGCGTTTTGTCGCCCTCTTGGTCTCCCCGCTAATCACACCCCATCTGTGGATTACCGCATCGCTCAGGGGGAGAACACGCCCCTGAAACCGCGCCTCCAGTGCGGCTACGGCTGCGCGTAGTCTGGGACGCCGCGAGTCTGTGTCGGGCAAATTGTGAATCCCCTTTTCGTATTCCGCAAGCGTGAGAATGCTCAGGAACAGAGTTGATTCATCCTCTGCGCCGATCCACTTTCGCACTCGCGGATCGGGCTTTGCTCCACTAACCTCGGCAATGACATGGGTATCGAGCAGCCACCCTTTCACAGATCGATATCCCGGCCTGTGTCGGATTCCCGCGTGAACGGAATATCGCTCAAACGTAGCTCCTGGAGAAAATCCACCAGCGGCTGTCTCTTCTCGGCCGGGCGTAACCGTTCAAACTCCATCGGAGAGAGAATCACGGCTGCCTCTTTCCCTCGGATGGTAACCAGTTGCGGTCCCTTGGTTCCGGCCAGACGCACCACTTCGCTGAGCCGCGCTTTTGCGTCTTCCAGCTTCCAAGTCTCCAGCCTGCGTAGGCCGGAGATCTTAGAGTTCCTTACCGGCGGGGATGCCGGTTTGCGTTGCCTCGTCATGGCTCTATTCTATCTGACTATCTGACCAGATTCAGGGAGCGGTTTTTTTAGCCCACTGGATGATGCATTACCGTATGCGAATTTATCTGTTGACTATGAGTGCATTGTTGTATACAAAAATAGAAAGTTTCGGGTCCCGTATTCAAAGTCTCTTCGCAGGCGCCGTTCGGCAGCCGGTCCAGTCTTTCTGAATCGAGCGAAGGTCTCCGGGTAAGGTAGATGAAGGATCAAGGATTCCTCGACAATGTTGCGGCGCCGAATCGAAGACAGTTCGCGGGCAGCTTGGTTGCCGCTGCAACCAGCCTGCTCCTGCCCGCTGCGGCGGCCGCGGCAGATAAGGCGCCGGATAATACGAAGGCTGAGGATTTCGCAATCGATCCAGAATTGCGGCGATTGCGGCCCGAGGGCTTCTCCGACGCAGACTGGAATGAGGTGCAGGCCAGGTACTCGAACCTGCTGCGAGTTTATGGCGAGAGGCTCTCATCGGAGGAGAAACGGCGCACCATGCGTATTCTCATTACGAATCAGCACATGCTCGTATCCGTCCGGTCTTTCGTGGTTCAGAACGGCGACCCATCCGCATGCACCCTCCGGCTCTACGACCCGGAACAGCAAGCAAGCACAGCGGGCAAACACCACCGAACGTAGCTAGGGCCTCTGCGGGCCTCCATTTTTAACTGATCCACTGTGCGGCTTACGAGAGGATTCCATGCTCCCCCAGGAATCGTATTTCATGTCGGTACGGACCCTAGGCGACGCCATCCGCAAAGGGCGGATCTCACCTGTGGAGCTGGCTGAGGGATATCTCGAACGCGGCCGCACCATCGGAACACGCCTGAATGCGTTCGTGACCTTGACTCCGGATCTCGCGTTGCGCCAGGCGCGGCAGGCTGAAGACGAGATCAAGGCCGGTAACTATCGCGGGCCTCTGCATGGGGTTCCCTACGCGGTTAAGGATCTGGTCGCAGTGAAGGGCTACTCCACCACTTGGGGCGCAGTGCCTTATGCGCACCAGAGCTTCGATTACAACGCAACAGTAATTGAGCGCCTCAATTCGGCGGGAGCGGTGCTGCTGGGAAAAGCGGCGATGATCGAGTTGGCCGGCGGCTTGGGTTATAGCTCCGGCGCCGCGTCACTCACCGGACCGGCGCGCAACCCGTGGAATCCGGAGTGCTGGACCTGCGGATCGTCCAGCGGCTCCGGCGCCATTGTCGCCGCGGGTCTTGCCCCCTGGGCCTTGGGCTCGGATACGCGCGGTTCCATTCTCTGCCCATCGTCATGGTGCGGCGTCTCGGGACTGCGCCCCAGTTTCGGCCGCGTCAGCCGTTATGGTGCAATGGCCATTGCCTACAGCATGGATAAGCTGGGGCCGATGGCGCACACTGCGGATGATTGTGCGCTGGTGCTGAGTGTTTTGGCGGGGCATGACCCGCGGGATCACGATTCCATCAGCGCCGCCGCGCAGCCTTTTGCCTATCGGGATACCGATCCTGCGGCCAGTGCGCCGCTCCGCGTCGGGCGTCTCACGAATGTCTACGCCAAGAGCGATCCCGGAACCGACAAAGCGGTTGACGAGGCCTGCAAGATCTTCGAAAAAGCGGGGGCCACCGTCGAGCCGTGCGAATTCCCGGACGGACCTTTTGAGGAGGCGGCGGAGCTAACCATACTTATGGAGGCGGCCAGCGCTTTCGAACACCTGATCCACTCCGGCAAGTGCCGGGACCTTACCGATCCGCTGGGAAAAATCAACGGCTATGCCAGCGAGCAGTTCTCAGTCACGGATTACCTTCACGTGCAGCGTGTGCGGCCTATCTTGCAGCGCACCGCGGACACTATGTTCGACCGCTACTCCGTTTTGATCTCGCCGGCGCAGCCAACCGCGGCAAAGCCTTTGCGCGCCAAGGATCCCGACGACCCCGCGGCCGCCAAACAGGCAAAACCATTTCATATGGATCGCCGCGCGCCGGATGGAGTTTCCAGCCTTTGCGGCTTGCCCGCCGTCAGCGTTCCCTGCGGCTTCAGTGAGAAGCGCCTGCCTTACGGGATGCAGATCATGGGACGAGCTTTGAACGACGCTGTTGTTTTGCGAGCGGCACGGCTGTACCAGGCACACACGGAGTGGCATCTGCAGCACCCGGCTCTCTGAGCCTGTGGTTCGATGTTCTGCCGTAGAGGCTGCCACCGCTTCTCACGAGTTGTATTTCCCTGGTTTGCGGTCCCTGGTTTGCGGTCCCTGGTTTGCGGTCCCTGGTTTGCGGTCCCTGGTTTGCGGTCCCTGGTTTGCAATTCCGCTGCGGCTATCGAAAGCGTCACTTCTCCTGTTGAGGGGAGGGCCGTAGGCTCCATTATCGCCGTATCACGAGTGTCCCCAGTTAAAGGAGTGGCCATGACCAAGAGAATCTTATTATTACTGTTCTTCCTCAGTCTCAGTTCCTCCTTCATCGTTGCTCAGGTCGCCATCACGGGACAGATCCGCGGCGTCGTGACGGACGCCTCTGGCGGTGTGCTGCCTGGCGTCACGATCACCGCTGAAAGTCCGGCATTGATGACCCAGCGCAAGGCGGTCACGGATGTAGTAGGAAACTATCTGTTTGACTCGCTTCCCTCCGGTACTTATAAGCTGACTTATACGATTTCGGGATACAAGACCGAGGTGCGCTCCAACATTACAATTACCCCCGGATTCACCGCGACAGTGAGCCCCCAGCTCACCATTGGCAAGAGCGAAGAGTCTGTAGTCGTTACCGGGGCGGCTCCGGTTGTCGACACAACCAACAATACCTCCTCCACCACATTCGATGAGGCGCTGCTCCAGAACGTTCCCAGCGGCCGCGACACCTTTTCTACCGTCGCCCAGACGCCTGGAGTAGCCTCCAGCGACTTCGACATTGGGGGGAGCCAAAGCTTTCAACAATCGCTGATGCAGGTGCACGGAAGTGTTCCTGCGGATCAGGTTTACAGCTTCAACGGCCTGCGGCTCAACTGGCCCGGCTTGACCGGAGGCTACACATCCTTTTATGTCGATAATGACTCCCTCTCGGAGCTGCAGGTAGTAACGGACAGCGCCCCGGCGGAGGTTGCCGTAGGCGGCGTGTACATGAACCTGGTGCCTAAGTCGGGCGCCAATCAAATGCACGGCCTGGCCGCTCTCTACTACCAGTCGGCAGGTACCCAGGCCACGATCAGTGATCCTATCTATGGCGGGGTTCCCGTACCCTCCGGGACACCCTTTATCATGGCCCGGGATGCCGCGGCGAATCTCGGTGGGCCGTTGCTCAAGGATAAGTGGTGGCTATTCGGTTCTTGGCGGCTCTATGATCTGAAAGAAAGCGTCCTGTCGGTCACCAACCCCGATGGCACGCCGACCACCGACCCAAACCACCAAAGCAACGTCACGCTGCGCAGTGACTACCAGCTCACAAAGAACAATCACCTTGATTTTGTCTGGTGGTACAACGAGCAGAATCGGTTCTTCCGCCGCGATACGGCCTTTGCCTTCGTAAGTTCGGATGCCGCCTGGCGCCAGATCGAGCCTGCGTACATCCTGCAGGGAGAGTGGACAAGCACGGTGCGCGACTTTCTCTTTGACACACGCTTCGGCTATCTGCACCAGATATTCCCGCTCGAAAATCAGCCCGGCACGCCGATAACCGCGTTGAATCGCCAGGATGTCACTTTATCGACCGAGACCGGCGCGCCACCCAATTCCTTTGTCAATCCGGCGAGCGTCATCGCAATCGCGGAGGGCGTCTCTTACTATAACGGACATCTCTGGCGCGGCTCGCACACATTCAAGTTCGGCGTAGATACTTCGGTCAACCGGAATGGATATAACTACACCGTGAACCAGGGGATCAATGCAGTCTACAACGATGGCAAGCCGATTCAAGTGATCGCGTATAACACGCCCGTCGATGTAAGAAGCATCTATCATGAGACGGCTGCATACGCTCAGGATTCAGTTACCATTAAACGCAAGCTCACCCTCAACCTCGGCGTTCGCTACGATCACTTCAATACGTTTTATCCTAAACAGACCAGCCCGCCGGCAACTTTCCCCGACTTATTTCCGCAGCGAACCTTCCCCCAGTCGCCAAACATCGCAACCTGGAATACCTTCCGGCCGCGTCTCGGCGCCGCCTACGATCTGACCGGTAAAGGTAAATCTGTAATCCGTGCGTATTTCGGGCAGTTCGACATCATCCAGGGCGCCGGTCTCGCCGAGCAGATCAATCCGAACGGCTTAAGTACGCAGGTCTACACCTGGAATGACACCAACGGCGACGGCATTCCCCAGCCGGGCGAGTGGGATTCGCCCGCCAACCTGGTCTCTGCTTCCGGCGGCGTGGTCACGACCGTCGACCCCAACCTGAAGCGGCCGTATACCAACGAGGTCAATGTCGGATACGAGCAGCAGGTCTTCTCCTCGGTGATGGTGGGCGTCAATTACTACTTCCGCAATGTCAAGAACCAGTATGCGCCGCGAAACCTGGATAACCCGCCGGGCGACTATACCGCTACTACAGTCGATAATTCAGGGAAACCGCTCATCAACTCCATCACCGGCCAGCCTATTACGCTTTACAATCTCAATCTGGCTGACGTTGGGCTTTCCAACTATCTGATCACCAATATCCCGGAGCTGAATACCAATCACTACAACGGTGTCGAGTTCACGGTAACTAAGAGGATGAGCAAGGGCTGGCAGTTACTTGCGGGCTACACCATCCAGCAGCAAAAGGGCGCTTATACTCGCAATCTGAGCGACGATTTCAATAATCCCAATAACGAGATCAATCGCACCAACGCCATCCTGAACTACGACGCGACCCAGATGTTCAAGGTGCTGAGCAATTACACTCTGCCCAAATCTATCGCTGTCGGACTGAACTACCAGCACTACACCGGCTATCCTCTCGATCCGAACAACGGTCCTCCCACAGCAGTCTTCGAAAATCTGAATCAGGGCCAGGTTTCGGTGATTGGGCAGACCATCGGCAAGATCCGCCTGCCTAACGTGGACATCGTCAATCTTCGCTTCTCGCGCCCGACCCATCTGCGCGAGAGATTCACCCTGGAGCCGATCGTGGACCTCTTCAACATCACGAACGCAAACACCGTAATCAGCGAGGTCCCCACCGGCGGCAGCAGCTTCGAGAAGCCGACCAACCAGCTGAACCCGTTCATCGCCCGCTTTGCCCTGCGCTTCAGCTTTTGATGGAAAGGGGTTTGATCTTACGAGGGCTTTACAGGTTGAGGAAGACTATGGTTTTGTATCAGGGCACGACTTCAGTCGTGCCGTAACTGCTTGAAAACTCGATCGGCTTTAGCCGCGGCGAGAACTGCTTTCGCACTCTGTTCGACCCTTTTCCGCAGCCTGTTTAGCCCTGGATTTATCGATACCAGCGCTAAAGCGCATCATGATCAGAAAGACAAGGAGGCCTGCGGCCCTCCGGTCGTTTCGTCGTTGCTTTTCTGTCTGTCATTCCCGAAGGGAATCTGCTTCTTGAGTTCACCCCGCGCATAAATGCGGGGGCTTGCACCCAAATGACCAGGGGCCAACGCGCTCTTCCTGGCCCTTTGCCAACCCGAGATTCCGGAGATTGGTCCGATGAATGTGAAGGCCCTTCCGCTCTGTCTGCTGCTCTTGGCCAGTTCTTGCCTCGTTCACCGCATCTCCGCCCAGAACAACCCGCGGGGAAGCATCACCATCGATCGGATCGCCGAGATCAAGTATCCGAGCCAGGCACGATGGTCGCCCGACAACAAGACGATTGCATTCCTGTGGGATGCCGCGGGCAAACAGGATCTCTACATGGTCAGGGCTGGGGAGCAGCCTGTTGCATTGACGAACTTCCCGGTCGATCCCAATATAATGACTTCCGATATAGGTCATTTCGAATGGTCGTCTCCCAACGAGATCATCTTCGCCAAGAGCAACCAGCTGTGGAGCGTATCGACTCTAGACCGCCAACCGCAATCTCTTGCCGGCTTCCAGGGCGTATCCAGCTTTTCTCTTTCCGCGGATAAGAAGGAGATCGCCTATGTTCAGAAGGATGATATATGGGTTGCCTCCCTGCTGGCGCACACACGCCGCAAGCTGTCGCACATGCCGGAGGGCCTGCATGCTTCCGAGCCCTCCTTCTCGGCGGACAGCCAATATGTTGCCTTCAATGCGGCGCGGTATCAGTCCGTGCCCGAGCCGCTGCCGTTCAACGGTAATCTGGTGCAGGTCCTTCGCAACACCAGCTGGGATGATCGCATCGGCATTGTTTCGGTGTACGACTACGCAGCCGAGCCCAAGTGGATTCCAATCTCGGCGCGGAATTACGGTTCCACTGAGATGCAGTGGGCCGCCGGCCCATCGATTGTGCACGAAGAGTTTTCCCCCGATCACAAGACCATGCAACTCCAGGTCACCTCGCTGACCGGCGAGACTCGCACGTTGTGGAAGGATCACGATTCGGCCTGGATCTCTCCCGCTGATGGAGCGATGGATGTGACATCCCCTGACGGTAAATGGGTAGCGTTCATCAGCGATCGCAGCGGCTGGCCGCACCTCTATATCATTCCCATCGATGCCACATCCGAAGCGCAGGCCCGGCAGGTGAGCAAAGGAAACTTTGGTGACGGCTACGCGGCCTGGTCACCGGATAGCAAGCGGATCGCCTTCGCCCATAGCGCGGATGGCAACCAGATGGAACGCTTCATCTCGATTGCCTCGATCGCCACCGGCCGGGTTGAGCCGATCGTTACGGAACACGGCGTGAATCGCGCGCCGGAGTTCTCTCCCGACGGAGCCATGCTGCTCTATGAGCGCAGCGCGATCGAGCATCCCCTCGAGGTATATTCGGTTGCCGCGAAACCACAGGCGGCGCCGATGCGTCTGACGGATTCGCTCCCTCCCGGGCTTCTGCCCCAGGATCTCATCGCGCCGGTGGCGGTGCATTATCCCAGCCGCGTTGATAAAAAACCTGTGCCCGCGACGTTGATTGTCGATAGGCATCTCGATCGCACCAAGAAACATCCTGCCATCATCTGGGTTCACGGTTCGGGGGCCGATCAGAATTATCTCGCCTGGCATCCCGGCTTCTATCGCATGTACTACTCCATGAACGAGTATTTCGCTCAGCAGGGCTACGTTATTCTCACTCCCGATTACCGCGGCAGTTCGGGATACAGCCGGGACTGGGCAACCGGCGCATACCGGGATCTGGGTGGCGGCGAGACCCAGGATGTAAACGCGGGCGCCGATTATCTCAAAACTCAGAGCTATGTCGATCCGGATCGCATCGGCATCTGGGGACTGAGCTATGGAGGCTTCATGACCCTGCAATCCCTGGTCACCGATCCGACGCTTTTCCGCTGCGGCATCGATGTGGCCGGCGTCGGAGACTGGGAGACCTGGACTACCGGCGGAATGATACTGGGGCGGCTCGGTGAAACCCCGGTCACCGACCCTGAGCTTTACGACCGCTCCGCTCCGGTAAAGCATCTGGATAAGCTGGCCCGCCCGCTGCTGCTGCTGCAAGGAACAAACGACGCCAACGTACCATTCTGGGAGTCGCTGAAGGTGATCGATCAGCTGGAGAAACTAGGCAAACCCTTCGACATGGCCATCTATCCGGGTGAAATTCATTTCTTCCGCAGGGCATACGTGCTGCGCGATGCATGGAGACGAAGCAATAAGTTCTTCAACGGCTGCCTGATGGCTTCCGAGCCGGACGCCGATGGAAAAGCGGTGAAGCAGTGAGTTGGCAATCCTTGAAATAGCGCGATGGGCATAGGAGGACCTATCCTGCAAAACACTAAGGCCACTCTCCTTTGCCTTTCTTTCTGTCATTCCCGCAGAGAATCTGCTTCTGCTTTCGGAATGCTATGTACGGTCGTCCTGTCCTCCCTATGCTGGTTTTGCTGATACCCCTTATTGCTCATAGATTTTTGCGAAGGCACATACCTGGAGCCCGGCTCTCTGGGCAAGATGAGCGTTAGCGTAAGCTGATGTACGAGCGGAACGACATGGAGGAAGCTGTGCAGAGACGAGAGTTCGTCAAGTCGGCGTTGGTAACGGCGGGGATGGCTTCGGGGGCGGCATTCGCTGCGGAGCCGAAGGGGAAGGCAGTGGCGGAGGCGCGACAGGAGTTCTACCAGTTGCGGACGTATACGCTGCGAACAGGCCCGCAGCTCGGGTTGACGCAGGGCTATTTCGAGAGGGCACTGATTCCGGCGCTTAACCGGTTGGAGATGGCGCCGGTGGGTGCGTTCAAGCTGGACATCGGCCCGGAGACGCCAACGTACTATGTGCTGATTCCGGCGACTTCGGTGGAGGCTCTGGTTGCGCTCGACGCGCGCCTGGGGAAGGACACGGAGTATGTGAAGGCTGCTTCGGGATTCCGAGACGCGCCGGCCTCGGCGCCGGCCTTCATGAGAGCGGAGAGGTCGTTGCTGTCGGCCTTTGCCGGCTGGCCGAAAGTGGCGGCGCCGAAAAAGGAGAAGCGGATCTTTCAGCTTCGCACCTACGAGAGCCCGAGCCAGGTGGCGCACGCGCGCAAGGTACAAATGTTCAACCAGGCGGAGATTGAGATTTTTACCCGGACGGGGCTGACGCCTGTCTTCTTTGGAGATACCTTGATCGGCGCGCGGATGCCTAGCCTGACCTACATGCTGACCTTCGCAAACACGGCGGAGCTGGCCGAAAAATGGGCAGCGTTCTCCGCAGATCCGGCGTGGAGGGAGCTGTCTCACCGGCCGGGGAATACGGATGCGGAGATTGTGAGCAACATCTCGAATCTCTATCTCAGCCCGCTGAGTTGCTCGCAGATCTAAGAGAGAGCAATCCGGGGCAGTATGGTTAGAGTATGCCGCTAAACGTTCAGGAGCAGTTTGGGCAGATCGACATCTATGTATTCGATCAAATCCTTCGCGGAAATATTACCCCTGGAATGCGTGTGCTTGATGCTGGATGCGGACATGGACGCAACTTAGTCCATCTGCTGCGACAGGGCTGCGAGGTATTTGCTTTGGACGCGGACCGCGATGCAGTCGAGAATGTTCGTCAACTTTCGGCGTCCCTAAGAACTAAACTTCCTGCAGAGAATTTTCAGGTTGGTCTCATTGAGCGGATGCCTTTTCCGGACGCGTCTGCCGATGTCGTGATGTGCAATGCCGTACTTCACTTTGCCCGGGATGAAGATCACTTCAGAACGATGTTGTCCGAGTTGTGGCGTGTTCTAAAGCCTGGCGGGATTTTCTTTTGCCGCTTGGGTTCACGGATCGGAATGCACTTCAAGTGGGTGCGGGGCAATACATATGTCGTCGGGGATGGTTCAGAATGGTTTCTGGTGGATGAGAAGATGCTCTTGGAACTTAGCCAGGAGATGAACGCCGCTCTCGTTGACCCTCTGAAGACCACGATCGTTCAAGACTATCGCTGCATGACAACCTGGGTACTGCGAAAGCGCCCCTAACCTGCAAGTTACCCTATGCTTTCTCCAGCACAACGGCGCCGACATAGGGCAGCGAAAAAATAGCCCCGCTATAAATCCTGGCGTTGTATCCCCCATTGTCCACAGCGGCCTCCGACGCGGTGTTGTATGCGGGCCAGGTGGAGTTAAAGATTTCCTTGTAGGCAATTCCTGCGGGCAATCCAAGCCACGAACTGTCCTGCCTTAGGTCCGGCGTTCCGAACGTACAGACCACAAAGATTTGCCGATTGTATCCGCAGGTAAAGCCAACGGTCCGGTTCCCGATGGCGACAGACTGGACAGTGGAGTCGCCGCGAAGCCCTTTTGCCGGGTCATTGCGCAGGCCTGCCAACAGCCGGAACCAGGCAAGGACTCGCGCGTTATCGTTAGCCGCGGCCGCCGGCAGATCATGCAACTGCGGATTCACAGCCTGGGAGGTATTGTCATAGGAGAAATAATTCGTCTCTCCCACCTCTTCTCCCATAAAGATCATAGGAACTCCGTTCGATAGCATGACAGTCACACCCACCGCTTTTGCGGCTTGCAGACCGAGACCGAAGGGCGGACGGAAGGCGATTCTCTTGTTCCAGTCACCCTGACCACTCACGCTGTCATGGCTTTCACCGTAGCGTGTCGCCTCGGAAAACGAGCGTCCCATGGAAATCGGAGCATCCATGCATGCCTTCAGGTCGGAGGCGCGATTGTTGGCCGCATTGGCTGGCCACAAATCATAGACAGAATCGCCCAGGCAATAGAGTTCGGTAGTGTCCCATTCTCCGTCCAGGATGGACCAGGCGGGATTGGTGATATCCCAGTATTTGGGGTCGTTCTCACCGACTAAGTAGGGCCAACCTCGGCCTTCGGCTGAAGCGGCCGCGCGTACGGCACTACGTAGCGCACCCAGGAAGTTCCATCCCTGGTTCTGAACGATGGTCGTCGTACTGTCGAAGCGAAACCCGTCGAGACCGAACGTTCGCCACAGATAGACCGTGGCCTGGCGGAAAAATTCAAGCACCATGGGTGCGCCGTTGTTAATCGCCGGCCCCCAGGGAGTTCCACCGTTGCTATACACATCCGGTGCGATCATCATCAGCGGGGAGTCGTCCATGTGGTTGTAAACCAAATCGAGGAAGACCGCCTTGCCGGCGGAATGCGCCGCGGCAACCAATTCGGCCAGCGCAGAAGCGCCGCCATAGTAGCTGTCAATGGCAAAGAATAGAGCCGGGTTATAACCCCACGATGCCGCGCCTTCAAATTCGCTGATCGGCATGATCTGAAGAGCTGTGGCGGGCAGAATCGTCAGATAGCCTGGCTTCCCCAGCCTGTTCGTAGATTTCAGTTCGTCGGTAAGAAGTTCTAGGCCGATCAGCGCCCCGGGTGAGATATCAGTAAAGCGGCTGGGATGGATTTCATAAAACAGCAGAGCATCCCAGGTCATGGTCCGCCATGGGGCCTTCCATGCAACACTCATCAAGGCGCCCGAATCCAGGAGGATGGACCAGGAAGTACTGGGATCGGCGGGATTCTCTCCAAATTTGGTATCGAAATTCCCGCCATCCTGAACTGACTTAGCAGCAGGATCCAGAACTTCACTGTCGTCGTTGAGCAAAAAACGGTATCTCGCTCCGGCAGGAGCCTGAGCGCTGGGCGCAGCGATCCACCAATAGCGGATATCAGTGGTCATCTGCATTGGAAGCAATTGCCTTGCCGGACCGCCGGGGGCGCCTTCATCCACCAGGATCAGCGAGGCTTTTACAGCGTGAGGAGCGTGTATGACAAAAAACACCTGGGCGCCGCTCATGGTGGCCCCGTGCGGGAGTTCATTGGACGCGAAGACATTTGCTCCCATGATGTTCGCGCCAAAGGCAGCGCTCATCATGGCCTTCCTGTCGGGAGGGTCGGCAAAGGCTGTGGGGCCTTGCTGGGTGCAACCATAAAGACCTTCCGTGGTGTAGAAAGTTTCGGGTGCGGATGAAGGAGTAAAGAAGCGGCGGCTGTCGATCCAGTCATACGGCTTCTTCTCCGGACCTGCAGCCGGAGCGAGAAACAGGTGATTTTGAACCGTCTGCAGCACCGGCAGCGTGGCGCTCCAGGCGCCATCCTGCCGCAGCGAAGCGGATACCGTCTCAAACGCATTCCCTGTTCCGGCAGCGATCTGGATCTCAAGCCCCTGATTGAAATTCGAGTTTGCCGCCGGCTGAATGATCAGCGTGACCGAAGATGCATAATTCGGAAACTGGTCCAGCCAGCCATCGAGCCCAAGTATGAACCGCGACGTAGCTGCCGCGTTCTCCGGATCGGCTGGGAACGGCCGGAGGTATTGCGAATTGCCTTCCAGATTGCTCGGCGCGGAGAGGATGTAGGCCGCACCGGGATAAATTGGAGCCTGGTATTGAGCGACTGCAAAGACATTGCTTCCGGCGAACGGAATCGTTGTGGGAGAGACCCATTGCGTGAAGTTCTCGATTGGGTCTTTTACCGCCAGCCAGGGAGCCGCACCTGTCGAGACCGGTACAGCATGTCGACGGGCAATTGTTTGAGTGTCAGCGCCTGCTTGCGCACGCTGACCTGTCCGCTCTTGACCCAGATTTCAGGCCCGTCGCACGGACGCCAGAACCGGTTAGCCGCCTGTGGTTCCCAATTTGACGAAGGCCCCACGAAAACAAAGTGAAAGCCTGCGGTCATCCAGGCAGTCAACTCAATCGTAAAGGTAGAGACTGGGTCCTGACGCAAGGATTCTCCGGTATCCAGGGTTGGAGTGCCAGCCACATAGGGATTCCATGCATGCAGCTTTCCGCCTTTGAACTGTTGCTGCGTAACCAGATGGATGGTGATCTTATCCCCAACGTGGAAAGTCGCGCCAGGAGGGTTCGGTTGTTCATATAGCACGCGGGCCGATTGCTCAAATGTCCACATCTCCGTTGGCTGCACCAAACGGATGCGCCGATTGAACGCATCCGGCTCCCAAACAGGTGCACCATTGGCATCGACCGCATGATATTTGAATTGAACTGTGCGGGCATCATCGACTTGCGGAAGCTGATAGTTCAGGAAAGGCGCGGCTACTATTCCTGTCGTATCGTCGTGTCCGGTCGCCTCCCAGGAGTAAAGGGACCATCTTTGATCTATGTCGATTGGGGTGTGATGAACCTGGATAGCCACACGAACCTCCTATGGAAAGTTCCGGGGCAGGAATATTGTGACACAGCTTTCAATTCGGCATGCTCGCGCGTGGTCGCCTGCAAAATTCAGAAAATGGCTGGAAGACGGTAATCTGCCCCGGATCGGGCAGTGCGCTCGCCTTGAGCCATGATTGCTTCGCGACGGTGCATGTGCAAGGCCCGAGTGCACAAATCTTGATTGGCCGGCTTGTGCTCTCCTTTTGCAGGCTGTCCAGTACATAGGCCAGGATCGAGCCGCTAAATAGAACACGGTCCCGCTGGACAGATCTGCTCCCCTCGCGTCTTCGTGGATGAACCGGACGCGGCTTCCTGCGCGCTCGCAACATAGGCAGCCTCTCCTCGATAGCAAGGCTGTGGACTCCAGTCATCATGGATGCAAGCAGCGGCACATGCCCCAATCCGGATCCGAGATCGACCAAAACGCCGGCTTCAGAGAGCGCGCCCTTGGTGAGTGCATTGGCGTGTTGTCAACAGGTGACATTATGGGTCGTTAGCACGGCGTCTGAACCGCAGTGACGGGTATGAGACCGCAGACAGGCTATGCTGTTTCTCATGATCCGCACTGTCGCTGTCGAGGGTTACCGATCACTGCGCGACTTGAGGTTACCGCTTGGGCGGTTGAGTCTCATCACCGGTGCAAATGGAAGCGGAAAATCCAGTGTGTATCGCTCGCTACGCTTGCTCGCAGACGCCGGACTGAACTCCGTCGTGGCTTCTCTGGCTCGCGAAGGCGGATTACCATCGACCTTCTGGGCTGGCCCCGAAACGATCGCTCGGGGCGTTCGCCAGAAGACATACGCTGTGGAGGGTCTCGCCAACCGGAAAGTTGCAAGTCTAAAGCTAGGCTTCGGCAGCGATACGTATGGCTACAGTATCGACCTGGGCTACCCTCCGCCACCTCCACCCGCAACGATGTTTGAACTCGATCCGCATATCAAGCGCGAATGCATCTGGCATGGGCCGGTCTATCGGAAGGCTTCTTCCCTTGTTGATCGCCGAAACAACTTTGTGTGGCTCGCAACGACACGCGATGAGGAGCCAGTTATGCTGACTCAGCACCTCTCCGATACCGACAGTATGCTTGCCAGCGTGGCCGATCCGCAGCGAGCACCCGAGATGCTGGCAGTTCGCGAATCCGTTCGCGGCTGGCGTTTCTATGATCATTTCCGCACCGATTCCGATTCGCCCGCTCGGGTTGCGCAGATTGGCACATTCACCCCAGTACTTCACCATGACGGAAGCAATCTCGCCGCCGCGCTCCAGACGATTCTCGAAATTCGATCAGACGATGCGCTCGATGTGACACTTGAAGATGCGTTCCCGGGTAGCCGGCTGTACGTGGACGTGCAGAATGGACGTTTCGAACTGCAGTTACAGCAGCATGGATTGCTTCGGCCGCTTTCAGCAGCCGAGTTGTCCGACGGAACATTACGGTACCTGCTATCGGTCGCCGCTCTGCTCACCCCGCGTCCCCCGGAGACTGATGGTGCTGAACGAACCTGAAACGAGCCTCCATCCAGACCTTCTGCCCGCACTTGCACGGCTGATCCTCGCCGCGGCGAAGAACACGCAGATTATCGTGGTTTCGCATGCCTCGCTGCTTATTGAGAAACTGACACCCGACCCTGTTTGCGCTCGCCTCCACCTGCTGAAAGACTTCGGAGAAACGAAACTGGAGGGTTCGACACTGTTCAATACGCCAAAATGGAATTGGCCCGCACGGTAGTCTTGGAAGTGTCATCATTCAGCGTCCTAATACTTACAAGAAATCGAAGATCCTTCATGAACGCCGGCCGGTCAGTTGATGCACAATCGCCATAAGCGCTTTTGGAGAGTGGTTGGACCCTGGAAACGTGCTTTGCCCTGTACGTAGCACTCCAGGTTCCGTTCGAGGTGTGTTTGCCTCTATGTCATTTGCGCGCCTGCCTTCCGTCTAACGTGGTATCTGAGCAGTACTGTACTTGCAGACCGAGAAGTGGGCTCAAGGAACGGCAGATGCTGGGGTGGGTCATCGGATCTCAGAAAGATTAAGGAGACTGAATGTGAGATCGTTCAGACGCTGGACCATGAGGCTGTCACCTTAACGTTAGATCATCTCCAGCAGCGTGAGGATGATTGGGCCATAGTCGATTTGGTGGGCAAGGCGGGCACGTGCGAACCGTCCCGGTTCCAGGCTGGGTGAAGTCCGAGCTAGAGGAGTGGCTAAGCGCAGCCGCTATCGATCGCGGGAAAGTGTTTCGTCGAGTCAACAAAGTTGGCAAGACGTGGGGAGATGGCATGACCGCAAAGGCGGTCTGGCACATCTTGAAAAACTCAGCGAAGGCGATCGGTGTTGCCAAGCTGGCGCCTCATGATCTGCGTCGAACCTGTGCTCGGCTCTGCCACGCTTCTGGAGGAGGACTAGAGCAAATCCAATTCCTTCTGGGGCATGTCTCAGTGCAAACGACGGAACGCTGTCGTGGCTGCAAGCAGCGGATTCACTCCGCCGTGAATGACCGAATCGGAATGGGGCCCCTGCCATGAGTTGCAGGCTCCGGTCACAGGAAGGGCTGACAACCATCCAGCCGGAACCCTGTCAATGAGTGCATCACCCTGTTAGCGTCAGTTGAACTGAGCTTCCAAGGCGCCTGTCTGCTGTTTCTGTGCAGTCCATTTCGCCCTTGAGAATAAACAGAAGTACTGGCTGCCTCATTCGCTCCTCAGCGCACGAACAGGGTCAAGGCGCACGGACCGCAGTGCCCGGATGACACATGCGGCGACTGACATCAATCCCAGCAAAACGACAGACGAGCAAAAGCTTGTCGCGTCGAGCGGGCTGATGCCGAAGAGCAGTTGCGTGAGCGCTCTAGCGGCCGGCAGCGCTGCACCTACACCGACAGAGGTGGCGATGAGTGTCAGGACCAGACCCTGATGGAACACAACGGCCATAACGTTGCCACGTGTCGCTCCCACCGCGATGCGGATGCCGAATTCGCGGCTTCGCTGCCCCATTGCGAAGTTCTTCACACGCACCAGAAACCGTCTCAGGATTCTCATGAAAGATCCTATGCTTTCACTTCAATCCGAGCCACATCGAGGACTTCGAAAAACTACTCGTATCTCAGTGCGATCATCGGGTCGACACGCATTGCCCGCCGCGCGGGGATATAACAGGCCGCAAGCGCCACACCTGTGAGCACCAGGGTGACGCCAACAAATGTAAGAGGATCGGTGGGCATTACGCCATAGAGCAAACCTGCCATCAGGTGCGACACGATCACCGATCCCACCAGTCCCAGCGCGGCGCCCGCCATCGCCAGTCTCAGCCCCTGACGCAGAACCATCGCCAGAATCTTCCCCCTTTCCGCGCCCAGCGCGAGCCGGATGCCGATGTCTCGCGTGCGCTCGCTCACGATGTAGGAAATCACTCCGTAAATTCCCAGCGCCGCCAGCAGCAGCGCCGTTATCGCGAAGGCCGCCACAATATCCATCGAGAATCGTCTCTGGTCCAGCGACGCCGACACCGCATCGTCCAGCGTCTTCGCCCCATAAATCGGCAGTTCCGGATTCACTGACTGCACCATCGCCCGCACCTCTTCCGGGATCGCACTCGCATTCAGGTTTCCACGCAGAAAGATGGCCAGCTCCTTGGGCGTCTCCTGGTACAGGCTCAGGTAGATTTGCGGAACGCTCGCGTTCGCCAGCGACTCGGTTCGAGCATCCGCGATCACCCCGACGATCGTGATCCAGGTCTTGCTCGGAGGGAGGCCAACCCCAAGCCTGCCACGGCCAAGCCTCAGCCGCTTCCCAAGCGGATCCTCGCCCCACCAGTAAGTCCGCGCCATCGCCTGGTTGATCACGGCGACCAGCGGCGCATTGTCGTCGTCGCCGTGGTTGAACAGACGGCCCCGCAGCACCGGAATCTCCAGCAAATGAAAATATTCCGGCGTAACCTCCGACCGCTCCACCAAAGGCGGCTGCTTGCTCTGTGTCTGGCGTCCTTCCACGATCAGCGCGCTCCGGTTGCCGTCGTGTTGCAGCGGAATCGACGGCTCCGATCCCAGCGCCGCCTCCTGCACTCCCGGCAGCAACCGGCTGCGCCGCAGCAATTCGCGCGCAAACACTGCCTCCTGAGCAGCCGTTCCGTAAATGTCCGTCTTCGGATCGTTGGGGCTCGGCAGCCACAACTGAACCGACATCACATGCTGCGGATTGAATCCCAGCGGCGCCTTGTACAAATCCCAAAAACTGCGCAGCAGCAGGCCCGCGGCCACCATCAGCACCAGAGACAGCGCAAACTCCGTCACCACCAGCACGCGCCGCGTGCGCGTCTGCTCCGTGGAACCCTTCGACCCACGCCCTTCCACCCTCAGCGTACTTGCCAGATTCAACCGCCCTGCCTGCCTCGCGGGCGCCAGCCCGAAAATGACCCCGGCTGCGATCGAAGCCGTCAGCGCGAACAGCATCACGGTCCAGTTGATCGACAGGCCGTTCAGCCGAGGCAGGCTCTCCGGAATCAGCCGCAGCAAGAATCCCTTCATGCAGAACAGAATCACCAACCCCGCCACTCCGCCCAGCAGCGAAAGCAGCAGGCTCTCCGTCAGCAATTGCCGCACCAGCCGCTTGCGTGCCGCTCCCAGCGCCTGGCGCACCGCCATCTCCCGTGATCGCGCGCTGGCCCGCGCCAGCAGCAGATTCGCTACATTCACGCAGCCGATCAGCAGCACCAGCGCCACTGCGCCCAACAGCAGGATCAGCGACTGCCGAACGTTGCCCACCACGTTTTCCTTCAAAGGCACCAACCGCACCGTCCACTTGCTGTCGGCCGGATAATCGTCCGGAAATTGCTTCCGCAACGAAGCAACCAGCGCGTCCAGCTGGCTCTGCGCCGCTGCAAGCGTCAGCCCCGGCTTCAGGCGCCCGACCGTTTCCAGGGGCAACCGCAAACTGCGGTTCGGGGGCCGAGCCGGATCATCCTCAAAACCCAACGCCGCCCACTGTTCCGTATTCCTCTCGCCAACGGTTCGCCCCGGGTCGCGAAAACCCGGCGGCATCACCCCGATCACCCGATACAAATCGTTGTCCCCCCGCAAACTTCTTCCCACAATGTGCGGATCGCTCCCGAAAGCCCGCTTCCACAACCCGTCACTGATCACCACATCCAGCGTGAACCCCGGCCTTTGATCCTGAGGATCGAACGTGTGCCCCAGCTCCGGTTTCACCCCCAGCATCGCAAAATACCCCGGCGACACCCCCTCATACTGCATTCGCGATGGCTGCGATACACCCGTCAGGTTCGCCGACCCGAAAATCTGCAGCACAACATACTGAAAAATTCCCGAACGCTGCAGATCCTTCCACTCCGGAATCGAGATGCCCGCGTCCATAGCGCCCGCACCAGGCAGATCGTCCTCGATGCGTACCAGTTCCTCCGGGTGCGGACAGGGCAGCGGATGCAGCAGCGTGGCGTCGACCAGGCTGAAAATCGCCGTCGTCGCCCCGATGCCCAGCGCCATCGTCAGAATCGCAATGGCCGAGAAGCCCGGCGACTTGGCCAGCATGCGTATCGCGAAGCGCGAGTCCTGCAGCGGGTTTTCAAAGAACGGCAGCCCCTGCTCTGCGTGGTAATCCTCTCTCACTGTCCCCACCCCTCCGAACTTCAGCACCGCCTCGCGGCGCGCCTCCGCCGCGGACATGCCCGCGCGCAGATTCTCCTCCGTCTGCCGCGCCAGATGCTCCTCCATCTCTTCCCGCAGCCGTTTGTCGTCTCGCCGCCCGGTGGCAAAGTTCTTGAGCCGCGCCAGAAACCTTCTCAGGAATCTCATGTCAAGTCCTCCGCCTTCACCGCGAAGAATCGTGCGATGATCGCCGCCGTTTGCTCCCAGTCCCGTGTTTCGGTCTCGAGCAGCTTTCGTCCCGACCGTGTCAGGCGATAGAAACGCGCCCGGCGGTTGTTTTCCGACGCGCCCCACTCGGACGAAATTGCGCCCTCCTGCTCCAGCTTCAGCAGGACGGGATACAAAGTGCCTTGGTTCACGGCCAGCAGATCCCCGCTGATCTGCTCGATCCGCCGCGCGATCCCATAGCCATGCAGTGGACCGAGCACATCGAGCGTCTTGAGGGCCATCAGCGCCAGCGTTCCCTGCAGAACATCCGCTTTTTCAGTCATAGAGTCGCTCTTTGGGTTTCCCACAGGAATCATCATGTCGCACTTCCTTTTGGAAAGCAACAGGTAATGATCCGAAAAACCCGGAATGTTCGCAACTTCCATGGTTTTCGGACGATTTGCTTCCGCGAACGAAGAACAGCGTCGTGTGCGGATAGCCGGGAATCCGGGGATCAGAACCTGCCACTCCAGCTCAGTTCGCGATAAATCGCCATAACCGGCCAATCGCTTCCCATTTTCACTCAGGTGGTCTGGATTTTTCTTATCTCGGTCAGGATCTTGATGAGGCGGATGGAGAGTCTGAGGAGACGATTGCGCGCATTACCGTTGGGGAGGGAACGGCGGAACATCTCCATGACGTGCTGAGCGGCGACCAAGGAGTCGATGAGACCATCGATGCCTGTACGAACTGGTGCGGTAGATGTTTTGGGTTGTGGAGCCAGATGTCGAGGCTTGGAGCGAGCCAACTGGAACTCACGTTCGAGATCGGTGAGGGCGACATCGACGTAGCGCATGGTCATACCTGGATCGACGTGGCCGAGTAGTTTCATCAGGACGGGGAAGCTGACCCCGGAGCGAAGCATCTCGGTGGCGTAGGTATGCCTGAACTGGTGGGGGACGATCCGAGTAGAGAGTCCGAGGGAGTGGCAGACCTGATGAAGGTAGTCGCGGAGTGGAACGAGCAGAGCCACTTTGCTTCCAGGGCGCGCCAAAAGCCGTCCATCGGCAGGCAGAGGATCCAGGGAGCGGAAGAAGCGCAGCCGTTGGACGAGATCACGGCCGAAGGCATCGATGGGTACCATACGCTCGGTCTTGAGTTTGCCGAGGGGAACATGGATGGCCCATTGGTTGGGTCCTGTGGCGCGCAGGCAGTCATAGGACAGGTCGACGCATTCGCCGATACGCATGCCGGTCGAGCGGAGCAGGAGGAAGACATTTCCGCCAAGATCGTTGCGACGCATGAACTCCTGCTGGAGGAGTTGATCCTGCTCGGCGGTGAGCGGCCGCGGCAGAGTGTGAGGCGAGCGCGGAATATCCTCACGCAGCAGCAAGTGAGCCAGTTCCGGGAGATGGCTGGTGCGAGCCAGTTCATGGAAGATGGTGCGCAGAGCAAAGAGGCGTCCGATGCAGGTTGCCGCGACCAGAGGAGGAGTCTGTCCGCGCAGGTGCGCCATCCATCCGAGGATATGAGGATCGCGGTGCAGTTGTTCGAGACGAGTAATCTTCGGATATTCTGCGCCGAGATAGACAAGGAAGCTGCGCACCACGATGTTGTAGTTACGCTTGCTGGACGGGGTGAGTGCGGTGCACAGAGACTCGACCGTATGCGCGAACAGCGGCGCCAGCGGATGCTGGAGTGGAGCACGGCGCCAGCGCATCACGGGATCCTCGGTTGAGGATGGATGCACTGTGCTGTCGCGCGGGCGTACTGCAGGTAGACGTCCTGCGGCGAGACCTTCACATAGTGCATGGTGGTCTCGATGTCGGCATGCCCCATCAACTGCATCAGTGCGGGCAGGCTGATGCCGGCGCGCACCATATCGGAGGCGAAGGTGTGTCGGAACCGGTGCGGATTGGCCAGCTGGACGCCGGTAGTGCGGCGATGATGGCGAAACAGGGAGCGTAAACCTGCCGGTGTTATGCGTTGACCACGAGCGGGCCCTTTCAACACGACGAATAAGGCTGCCGAGCAGGGATCGGGCCGCTCCACGCGCAGATAGTGATCGATCAGTTGCGTAGTTTCCGGCGCGACTGGCAGCAAGCGTAGCTTGTTCCCCTTGCCGCGCACCCTAAGCTGCCCTTCGGATAACAACACATCATCGCGATTCAAGGCCATGACTTCGACGGAGCGAAGCCCGTGCAGGAGCATCAGACCGACGATGGCCAGGTCGCGGGCGTTTCGAAAACTGGACCAGAAGCGTGCCACTTCATCGACCGAGAGCGGAACGATGTTGAGCCGTGGTTCCTTGATGCGCAATCTGCTGAGCTCGAAGCGAGGGCGTCCCAGACCCATCGGCCTGCGATGCAGGAAGGGTTGGTGGAACCCGTGCGCCACCTGGCAGGGAGCATTGGGGAACTGGTTGCGGATGGCGCGATCGGCAGTTGCAACACGGTCGTTGATGGTGGATGCGGAGGGGCGCCGTTCCAGGCTGGACTGGTAGCGCAGGTAATCAAGTAGAGTCGATTCGGTGAGGTCTTGCTGAGAGATATCGCCAGTGTGATGAACGCTCTCCCACCAGCGCACGAAGTGCAGCAGGCTGTGCGCGTAGCTGTACAGGGATTTGTCGGCCAGCCGGCGGACATGTTCACGGTCGAGATACTGATTGATCCACGCCACTTCCCGACCGGTATTCTGCTCGATCACGCGAATGGGGCTGTGCGCGCCTGATGGTGCGGGCTGACGAATCACGCGGAACTTCATGGCTGGGCAGCCTCCAGCAGAGACCGGAACTCTTCCGCGTTCCCACCCCCAACGAAGAACGAGTTTGGATCGTAACCCTGTGGCAGCAGGACGCGAAGAGCCATGATGCCGTGTGCGCCAAGGCGATGGGCCAGTCGCTCTGCAGCCCGCTGTCCGCTCTGGTTGGCGTCGACATCGAAGATGAGATAGACGGTGCGTTGGCCATCACACAGTTGGTGGAAGTGGGCGTTATTCAGATGGGTGCCCAACGAGCAGGTCGCGTTCTGAAAACCGGCCTGCCGTAACGAGCCATAGTCGAATAGTCCTTCGACCAGGATGACTTCGTCATAATGGCGCACCTTTTCCCATGCATACAAGCCGCCCTTGCAGCCGGGCAGGAAACGATGGGCGAAGGCAGAGCCGATGCTACGGCCGTAGAGGTTGACGATGTGCTCGCCCTGACGCAACGGGAAGACGATGCGCTGATAAAGAGCATCCGCGCCCTGTGCGTTGATAAGACCGGCTATCTGCAAAAGTTCGAAGGAATAACCTTGCGCTGTGAGATGACGACGCAGATTTCCGCCGGGCGCATAGCCGATACCCAGTTCTCGAATCAAGGCAGGATGGTAAACTCCGCGTTGCCAGAGATAGCCGAGCGCCTCCGGATACTGATCCAGTTGGTGCTGATAAAAAGTGGCCGCCTGTTCGAGCACTGCGATTGCATCTTTTTCTCGAGTGGCGGTTGGATAGAGATAAGCATGGCCTTTGTGGAAGGCCAGGTGATGCGAGAGTTGCAGGAAGCGAATCAGATCGCCGCCCTGCCCGCAGCCGTGGCAGTAGAAGACATCCTTGTGTGTGTTGACGTAGAACGAGGGCCGGCTCTCCTCATGCAGCGGACAGAGACCCACATACTCCCCACGGCCCGCAGGCCGGCCAATCCAGTTCTGTTGCCGCAGGTACTCCAGCAGAGACATTCGCTGTCTGCGTGTCTCGACATCTTGGCTCATGCTCTTTTTCCGCCTCTGGAACCCAGTCTGGGACGACTCCTCTTCGGTTCCCAGGCAAGGATGGTGGGCGAGCGGATCTTTTATACGCGTATGGGCCACAGGACTTCGAGAGCCGAGATGATCCAGGGCAACGGTGCTGCTTTCTGCGCGCCAGCGCCACCACGCTCCAGCCAGTGAGCCACGCGAGTTAAAGTGTGGGGCAGAAACGAAAGTGCCGGCTCAGAACAGTCCAGACCCTTCGACCAGCGACGAACGGTCGAGGAATCCGGCACCCGATCCGCATCCTTGAATTTGGAAACTGCTCTTTCCCACGAACAGTGCTCCACAAAGCGCCGCAGCAATGTCTGGCAGCGCCCCACCAGGCTGTAATGGGTGTAAGGGAGTGAGTACACCGGCAGGAAGGTGAAGGTCCTTCCGCACTTGATGCAGCGGCCCCGACGAATCCTGATCCAGTCGTGATGCTCGTCGTGCGCCTGCTTGCGGCGGCGCCCGTGACCGATGATTGTATCGCTCTCACAAACCGGACAATGGCGTAAGATGATTTCGTCGCAGTCTTCCGCCCAGCCGGCTACAGCCTCGTCCAGCGAGACGGAAACTGGGACAAAGAGGATCGTTACCGCACAGGGGTTCTGCTCCGGCGTGACCCGCCAAGATCTCAGCTGGAAACAGAGCCCCGCCTCCTGAAGAATCCAACTGAAAGAAAATATAGCTTCTTACGAACAGCTCTTGAGAGTTGATTCAGATTTTTGGCCGGTTATCTTCGCCAAGGCGCTCATTGACCAATCCAAACAGAAAAACCCCAACTGCCCGTGTTCCGGTCGAATCACCGCCCAACCGGAAGTAGCTCCAAAACGCGGTTACTTCCCAATTGGCGACAATCTGCCCGGAACTCACAAGACGGTACGGAATCGGAGCTGGAAACGTGCCTCAGGCTGTTTCTCGTCAACCCAAGATCATGACCAGGAAGATCGGTAAACTGGCCGACTTGTCGTTACTTATCAGCCTTGCTAGAACGAGCTGGCATCTTCTCGACAGCGGGAAAATGCTTCGAGAGCAATTAGCAGAGCAGGTTTCGGAAGTCCCGCTCACGGGGTCGAGCCTTATCGTCGGTCATCTTTCAGCAGTTGCCGGTGCCGTCTGTTTCGCATCCCATTGGGCGCGATCGATGCCCTTGATCAGCAGCCAGAGCACCCAGTAGCACCACGCCAGGAACATGGGAAGAAGCACGTAAGGCACGTCGTGCTGCGGTACGGCGACAACCAAGATGTTCTTGGCGATAAAGCCGGCGCCCCCAAGATAAAGAACGCGCCAAGTGCGCGGGGCAAGTAGCCGGAACGTAGAATGAGGTACCCGCGCACCATCGCCGCGGTGCCATAGAATACGGCGAAAATCCCGTTGACGTACCCGTAAATCGTGAGGCAAAGATAGGTGAGTGCCGCCTTGGCCTCCGGCGAGATAACCCGCGCAACATCGGCATCGACAGCCGGTAGCGCGGCGGCAAAGTAAAACATTTCTCCTGCAGCATAAACCGATGTCGCCATAAGCCCGAAACACGTCGCCAGCAGCGCCAGATTGCGGCTCATCGGTCGGAGCAGCGCATAGAGCAGGACGTTGAGCGTAACGTCGCAGGCAGCTTCGAGGAGGTACGCCGCAAAGCTGGCCCGAAAAAGTCCCAGCGAAGCAGCCACCCGTTGCGCAGTCCCGGCCACGTCGTTAGCGATGAGCAGCGTATTTGGCACGTGAGACTCGCCCCATCCGCCTGCCACGATCGTGACGATATATAGGACCGCGATCCACCGCGCATACTGCTGTGCCGTGCCTGCGTTCATCGCACACCTTGTGATGCCAATGGTGCGTTAGCGTTCGGCAGACGGTTCCTCAAACGAACGCGAATCGCTCCGAAAAGGAAAATGCTGAGACTCACGAGACCGGGACCTTGCCGCATCTTTGGTCAAAGGACGCCGCGGCTCCCGCTCCCCGCTCATGTCGCGGCTGGCAAGTGACCGTGATTGGTACCGAGAAACGCGCATGTAGCCGGAAAGAGTGGCTGCATGGGAATCAAAGAGCTGCGCCAAGTTTTCGGCCTCGATCCGCGAAAACCCAGGGCTGCGCAGATTATTTTGATCATCTGGCAGTGTACGTATTGCCGGTGTATTCTTTCCCAAAATGGGAGACAGCGGCGGTTGGCGTCTTTCGCGATCATCGGTAGGGGCGCAGAAAAGGATTCTTCGACATGCGATGCGAACGTGCAAGGTGCAATGTGTGTTTTGCCGGCAAGCCGCTGCATGAGCTCCGGTTTGTCGAGACAGCAATCGTTACAGCTCTATTAATGATGTCTATCGGGCCGGTTGCGAATGCGCAGGCCGCACCAGCCCCGCCGCCTGCCGGACAGAGCTCCGCGACGCCCGCTTCGGCGACGGACATTGTCGGGATCTGGCAGGGGACGCTGCACATTCCACAGGCGAATCGGGATCTGCGTATTGAGAACAAGATCAGCAAGGACGACAAGGGCAACCTGAAGGTGGTGGACTACAGCATCGATCAGGGAGGTCAACCCCTGGTGGCGAACAAGGCAAGCTTTGATGGCGGAGTGCTGACATATTCAATCGACAGGATTGGGGGCAAGTACGAGGGCAAAATGAGCCCTGACGGAAAAACGATCACGGGGAACTGGACACAAGGACCGAATCCGCTGGCGCTCAACCTTGATCGAACGACGGAGGATGCGGCGTGGCCGATTCCCGAACCGCCCAAGCCGATGGCAGCGGATGCCAATCCGAAGTTCGATGTGGTGACGATCAAACCGAGCGATCCGAATCGACCCGGCAAGCTGTTTACTATTCGCGGGCGTCACGTGATGACGATCAACACTACCGTTAATGACTTGGTCACGTTCGGCTACTCGATCCAGACCAAGCAGATGGCGAATGCGCCGGCATGGTTTGACGAGAAGTACGACATCGACGGCGTGCCAGATGTGGAGGGCCAGCCCAACATCCAGCAGATGCGGATCCTGATTCGGGACGCACTGGTGGAGCGGTTTGGCCTGAAGTTTCATAACGAGCAGCGCGAGCTTTCGGTCTACGCGTTAACCGTTGCCAAGGGCGGCCCAAAGATGACCGTCACTTCGGACAAGCCGAGCACGCCGGGGAACTTTCTCTTCGGGCGCCTGGGCAGGTTGAGGGTGACCAACTCGACGATGAAGGACTTCTGCCGCGGCATGCAGGAAGCGGTGATGGACAGACCGGTGGTGGACCAAACCGGGCTGACCGACCGGTATGATTTCAACCTGAACTGGACGCCGGACCAGTCACAATTCGCGGCGATGGGCGCCCATGTTCCGCCGCCGGATACTGATGATCCGAATGCGCCGCCAAGCCTGTACGAAGCGTTACAAGAGCAATTGGGCCTGAAGCTGGAGAGCACCAAGGCGAACGCGGACGTCATGGTGATCGACCACGTGGAGAAGCCGTCGCCGAACTGAGGTGGACGGAGGATGCTGTTCCGGTTGTATAACCGCCGACAACCCGGACGAGTAGGCGACAATCCGGGAGCTATCTCGTTTTGCCTCAATCTAGAACTCCACGCTAAGATTGCCAAATGATGGACTCTTCACGCGAGGCGCTGAAGCCGGACGAGCGTGGAATTGGGGATACACCTGCCAAGTCTCAAGGGAAGTTAGCGCTGGCTCTAGGAGTGATCGCAATCGCGCTCAGCTTGGTGCTTGGGGTTGTTTATCTAATCTCGGTCCGTCGCCTGGAGCGCGAGGTGGCACGGCTCAGCCAGCAGACGGAAGGTTTCAGCCGGCTGGTCGTGCGCGCACAGGAGCAATCGCAGACGTTGGCTCAGCAGGCTTCGCAAGCGGCTGCGAACGCGCAGGCAGCCGCTCAACAGCGCGACTTGGCGAGGCAGGATCAATCGAACTCGCAGGCGCAGGCGCAACTTGCGCGGCAGCAGGCCGCCGCCGAGCAGCAAAAGGCAGATCAAGCCACACAGCAGGCTGAGGAATATCGGCAAGAGCGAGAGGCGGAACTTGCACAGCTGCAACAGGCTCTCGGGCAAATCGCCGAAACGCATCGCACCGCCATGGGCCTGGTGATGACGCTGGATAGCAAGTCGATTCGCTTCGACTTTGATAAGGCAAACATTAAACCGGAATATCGCGACATCCTTAATCGCATCGCCGGGATCCTGATGACGCTTAAGGGATATTCGATTGCTGTCTACGGATATACGGACGACATCGGCACGCAGACGTACAACTTGCAACTCTCACAGCGTCGCGCCGAAGCTGTCCGCGACTTCTTGGTGCAGACCGGAATTTCCCCGACGACAATCACGAGCAGCAAGGGTTTTGGCAAAGCCGACCCTCGCGTTCCGGGCGACAGCGAACAGGCGCGTGCTGCCAACCGCCGGGTCGAGATCGGCATAGTGGATTCGAAACTTATCACGAACGGCCCTCTCGTCGTGCCGAAGTGAATTAGGCGGTACAGGTCCGGTGTAGACAGTCGAGAGCGGACCTAACCAGGATCAACCCGCCGAAAGTTGTCGAGTGCTTACCAAGGAAGCCGCGATTAAGTTAACGACTCTGGAGCGTGCCGAGTGGCGCCCCACCCTTGGCTGGATGCAAGGTGATCATCCATCAGCACCTGGACCAAACACTGACCCTGACGATCGCAGGACATCGGGTCGGACACTACAGTGCGGAAGGAAAGCTGTTGACGCCGTTGACCAAAAAGCAGGTCAAGGCGGTGGAAAAGACGTTGAGAGGAAAAGTCCCAAAACAGACTTTCCCTCTCAACTTGCAAATCCCGCACACTACGCGGGATTCGCACTTTCCCACCGCCTCTGCTACGGCTGACTATTAACCAAACCGGACACTTCATTTGCTACGAAAGCGGACATTTCTACTTGCTAACGACACTGCCGAGTGGGCGACGATCCGCCCAGAACCGAAGAACAACTGATCAATATCGCACCTCAACGAGTGCTGAGGGCCTGTTCTCGCCATTTGCGATCCCCCCAGCCCAGCGGTCAGCGAATCGCTAAACAACGACCCTCTTTCTCGCGACTGGAGCATTTCTCCTGATGGTGTAAAGCGAAGAGCAGATCTAGACGTAGCCATTCCATCGAAGAATGGCTACACGTAGCGACTCTTGCCACACCACAGTATCAGGAGAAATGCTCTAATCCGATCTCTGCCTCTACAATCGCCCGATACTATTCGTTAACTCGCCCAAGATAGCGATCGAGCCAATCAAGCACAACCTTTACGAGTTGCGGGCGCTGCTCGGTCACATCGTGCGGCGTCTCCAGAACGACGTGTTGCTTATCCTTTTTCGGAGTGCCTAGCATGGCGAACATAGGATTTTGCGACAACTCCAGTGAGAAGGTGTAATCGTAGCGTCCGTTCACCATCAGAACTGGCTTCTTCATGCGCGGCGCGAAGTCGGCCTGATCGCCTCCGGGCGGGGGTTGGTCCAGGAAATAACCTCCATCGAGGAATACAGCGGTCTTCAGACGATCCTGCAGTAGCGTCGTATAGATGACGCCCTCGGCTGATCCCATGCTGACTCCCAGATAGGCGAGTTTGCTGCTATCGATGTCCCGGCGAGTGGCGAGATAGTCGAGCGTACGTGCTGCATCCTTATACCTGTCCGTAGTGAGCTGGATCTTCTGCGAACCTCCGGGAAGAGAATACTGTAAACGACGCTCATAGGTATCCTGGTAGATTGGATAGACTACAGCGCGGCCACTCTGAACGATATAGTCGAAAAATCCAATGTCGCCGAGCGCTGTCCCTCCCTTGTTGTCGGCAATAAACTCCACACGCGCACTGGGAAAGAACAGCACTGTCTGGTACGGTGGACGTATGTTCTTAGGCAGAAATAGATATACCGCCATACGTTCACCACGATAGCCGGTGTCGATCGTAACCTTCTCCTCGCGCCAATCCGTGGTTTCTTTGACGACTCCGTCTTCAGTCTCATGCATGGGCGCATTCGAATCGGCGTAGAGAAACTGATAGGCGTGAAAGACATCATCGGAAACCGGCTTGTACTTGGAAAAATCTCGCGCTGCCACGCGCTTGATGGGCGTAACGGCTGCGTCCGGCAGCGGGCTGGTGTTCTTGACGCAACGGAAACCGTTCGCGTCTGAGCGATCGAAAGGCGAGAGCGCTTCCGGATCGTAATAAAGGTACGAGGGAGACTTCCAGGAACCTCCCAAAATGAACCGCTGATCGCTGTCGTCTGCGTTGGCAACCCATTCGCGTACGTTTCCCGCCATATCGTACGTACCGAAAGGGCCAACTCCTTTGTATGCGCCCACCGTTGCCAGGCCATTGGTCGTGATGTTGCTGGCCGGCACAATGTAGCGTGCTACATCGGAGGGCGCCGCCCAATACCACTGCGCCAATACGGGCAGGCTTTTTCCTATAAACGCGGCATAGGCAGACGCCTCGAACCAACTCACGCCCGAGACGGGAAGATCCGCCTGTCCCTCGGCATAATGTCCCGCGACCCATCCGGCCGGCCCTGGGCGGCTTGTTGTATCGCGAAACTCCGCCATCGCTTCAGCCCAGGAAAGTTCACGCCCATCCCGAATGAATTTCTCCGTCCAATACTCTTTCTTTTCGTAACCGCCACTGTCGACGAACTTTTGGTAGTCGCGATTGGTAACTTCGAAGCGGTCGATATAATAGGGCGGCAGCTTGTAAGGGCCGATGAAGCCGATGAAATCGATGCTGGCCACGAAGATTTTACCGGGCACCGGCACCATTCCGGCAGGCGCAGCCGGCAGAGCGTTCAGCGCAAAGTCCATGCTTTTCTGGGCCCGGAGACCGTTTACCAACTCCCCAACTCCAGGCTTCGATATCTTCCAGCGAAAGTAGCCCTTCGGTATGGAGACGCCTTTGAGAGGCGTCGTGCCAAGATTGATCCAGGGAGCAGCCGGCGTCGAATAATCCTGAATCTCCGCGGTTGCTACCGAGGGCGATGATGTAATCGACGAGGGCAGCGTATTCTGATCGGCAATTTGCTTCAACTTGGGGTCACCGGGCAAATAGCTCTGGGCTTTTTGGAGAACGACAAATGCAGCGAGCGGCTTTCTTTCGGCGATCAGACTTGTGATTTGTGGGATCGCCTCTTCTCGCGCCCACTGCCTTCTGGACGAGCGATGAAAGAGCCATGCCCCGGCCGCGGTTGTAAGAAGAAGGACGACTATAGCCGAGAGGGCGAGTGCCCGGGACCGGCGCTTTGCCGCCGCATCGTGCGAACTCGAGGCGGTTCGAGTCAGGAGATCCGACGTTTCGCGAATGACTTCGGACGCCGACTGATAGCGGCTTGCAGGATCCTTTTCGAGAAATCGGCAAATGATTTGATTGGCTCGTTGGGGAGCATCAGGCCGGAGCTCACGCAAGGAGGCTGGAGGATTCTCGATGATCGCGTGGAGAACAGCGATATTGCCTTCACCTTGAAAAGGTGTCCGGCCAGCCAGCAATTCGTAATAGATAATACCCAGGCTCCACAGATCCGTCCGAGCGTCGACCGCGTTTCCTTTTGCCTGCTCGGGAGACATGTAAAGCGGAGTCCCGACAATAAAGCTTGTCTTTGTCGAGGCTGTCGCATCCGGGGTAAACGGTGCGAGCAACTTGGCGATGCCGAAGTCGAGCACCTTGGCATGCCCCTTCGGCGTGATCATCACATTGGCCGGCTTCAGGTCGCGGTGAATAACACCGTGTTCATGGGCATCCTCCAGTGCGCCGGCGATCTCCAGAACGATCGATGTAGCGTCTTCGATTGGGAGGGGGCCATTCTTCAACTTGGCGGCAAGAGTTTGGCCCCGGACGCACTCCATCACCAGATAGTCCACGCCGTCTTGCTCGCCTACGTCGTACACGGCGGCGATGTGGGGGTGGCTCAGCTTCGCCAGCGCCAGTGCCTCCTTGCGAAAGCGGCGCCGGCCCTCATCTCCCGTCACCAAGCCGGGAGAGAGCATCTTGATGGCTACGATACGTTCCAGCTTTTCATCGCGTGCGCGATACACCGCCCCCATGCCACCAGAGCCAATCGGTTCTATGACGGTATAGCGCCCCAGCTTATGTCCCGCAGTCAAAATATGTCCGCTGACGGTGAGTGAAGGCGCACCGGCGCCACTTGCTGCCAAAAGAGGATCCTCTAGGAAGCTACCCATGCGCTGGTAGTCAAAAAGAATTTCCTCGACAAGATCGCGCAGTTCGGGCGATCCACGGCACGCCCGAACAAGATATGCAGAACGCTCCTCGGGGGGTAGGTTAAGAGCGGCTCCAAAAATTTCCTCGGCGGATTGCTCCTGGTTGGCCATGTGTTACCCGGTTTAGCACAACAAATATGAGCGTTCGAGCGGCCCATAGTATGGCATTTCATGTTAAATCGGCCTGGTGACGGTAGATAATACCACAGGTGCAAAGGAGACCGGTTCCCATGGAAATTGAGAAGGGCCAGGTGACCCAGCTTCTGAAGGCGATGGCCGAGGGCGACTCCCAAGCGGCGGACAAATTGTTGCCGCTGGTCTATGCAGAATTGCATCGGCTGGCCAGCTCGTACATGCGGAATGAGAGGCCCGATCATACATTGCAGGCAACAGCCCTGATCAACGAGGCGTACCTTCGACTGGCGCGAGATAACACTGACTGGAAGAGCCGCGAGCACTTTATAGGGGTGGCGGCTAACGTGATGCGGCACGTACTGGTCGACTACGCCCGCGCTCACAGAGCAGAACAAAGAGGTGGAGGCCTGAAACGGGTCGAGATGCAGGACGACCTTGCGATTGCGGCGGAGAAGCTTGACGAAGTCGAAGCTCTGGACGCGGCATTAAGCAACCTGGAGAGTCAGAACCCGCGACAGGCTAAGGTGGTGGAGCTGCGCTATTTCGGCGGTCTGTCGGTGGAGCAAATCGCTTCGCTTCTGGAGGTGTCACCTCGGTCGGTAAAGCGAGACTGGTCGCTGGCGCGGGTCTGGCTGTTTCGTGAACTTCAGCCAGGCGCGGCTCTTGCGCCTGGACATCGGAAATAAAAAAATAGAGATTGTGAGGCCCCATTTTCCGGGTGACTGCGCCTTACTGAGTGAAGGCGTTCAGCAAGGCGTCTTCCTAATAGGAGAAGCCGTTATGATCACACTCTCGATGGTCGAAGATCCGCGTAGCCGTTGTCATTGCCGCGCTCGCCATTGCTTCTATGTCGCAAGCATTGCACGCGCAGACCCCAACTGAATTGGGAGAGGCTGGAACAGCTTACTTCGCGCCGGGCGCATACACCATCAGCGCTCCTCCGATGAACAATCTTCTATCGATTCGCGGTGCATCGAACTCTGGGTTGACGACGACTAAGCGAGACGGCGGCTCTGGGCATTCCACGGTCAGCCAGTTGGTCTTTCGCAGATATGGCAATCGCTATTTCCTTCGCGCGGTGTGGGCCAAGGGCAATTCCGATCACCTCCAACTCAGCACACACCAACATACAGATCGCCTTGCTGGAAATTCAAAGCGAACCGCCATTACCAGCCGATCACGCCAATTTTGTACACCAGTAGAATGACCACGGTTGCCAGCGCAATCCAGGCGGACAGAGTGTAGCGTCGAAAGAAGTACAATGTCACGCCTACCCAGCAAGAGCAACCAGCTATTAAAGCGCCGCCGACATACCGCATAGCGATTGCGGCCGAGAAGTTCGTGCCATGGACGTGCCAAAGCCGGAAGATCTCACCTAGTGTCCTGACGACGATAAGGAATTGAATCGTGATCCCTATCTGAGCCCAACGTTCTCTGGTCACGGGGAGAATTGTAGCTGGATGCCGGCATAAGCGAAATCGCCAACTCGCGTCTCCAGCCCGTCTGCGCTGAGGATTTCAGCTACACCCTCAAAGGCACTCAAGGGCGCCACTATCGTCGGAGAAACCACCGCATCGACGATCACTTCATGATCGGAGTGCCCTTCGCCCGTTCCATCAACCCCATCTCTAAAACGAATTGGCAAGGCGCCGGCGTCAGCCCCCGATGTCCCAACAAAAGCCTCAGACGCGCTCGACACAGCAGAGAAGCTGGCGGCAAGCAAAATCCAGGCCAACGCACCTAAGACTCCCCAAGCCAGGGATGCTAGGAGCTTAACCGGAATAAGTATCTCCAACGCACGCAGCACCAACTTCGGGATAGCCGGCTACCCATCAACAACTGAAGGCGTGGATAATCTGAAATACAACCGAGAGGTTAGGATTAGGTAAAGAGCACCGCGGACTTCACGAAATGAGCGAATTCAAAGATAAAATTCCGACAGCGGGCGGCAAAGTCGAATTTCTTTACGATTCAGCGAGTGGTCGAATCGCCCAGAGGATTTCTGGTTCCGGTCCTTGGGCAACGTCTTTTGTCGCCGTTAGCCTGGATGGACGCCATTTGCTGGCCACAGTGGCTCCTTGCGGGCTCGGTGGGACGATGGTCTATCCGCAACCATCTGTCCTCGCGTTCATGCAGTCGGATGAACAAGGGATGTGGGGCCGCAACTGCCCCTACTGCAAAAAATACTTCCGCACAACGCACATCATGGACGTCACCCACTGCCCATATTGTTCACAAGCGGCACCAGATCTAGCCTTCACTTCGAAAGAGCAGCAAACTTATTTGACCGCATTCTACGATACTTTTGCACGAGCGTATCTCGAACAGAGAAGCACCTCTCTGGACATGGCGGACATTAGGGATCTGACCGCAGCCTGGCACTATTCGGAAGAGAGACAGCAGTTCCATTTCACCTGCCAGACGGATGCCTGCCAAACCCAAACAGATATCCTCGGTGGGTACGGTTACTGTCCACGTTGCGGTCGTACCAATGCTCGCAAGCTGTTCTCCGAGTTCGTGGATAAGGAGTTGGCCCGACTAGATGAGATTAAGAGCACCGTTCTAGACAGGCACGAGAGGGAGACGGTCTGGAAACAAATGACGGTAGACGCTCTTTCTAGGTTCGAAGCTTTGGCCAAACATCTGAGACGGAAATTGTTGTCCTATCCCATGACTGCAAAACGAGGACTCAACTGGAGGAGTTAAATTTCCAACAACCTCTGACCGCCGACGGATCGCTCGAACAATGGTTCGGCATCGGCGTGCTGGAATGGGCAGGAAACTCGGCCAATCCGAAGAGGAATGTTGCGCGATCCGAGATACCGTTCATCAAAAAGATAGTTCAGCGACGTCACATATTGATCCACAACGGAGGGTTGGTCGACCAAGAGTATCTCGACAAAAGCGGGGACGATCAGGTTCGCTTAGACGAGCAAATCAGAATCCGTAGTGATGACACGAGACGGTTCCTGAAGGACGTAAGCGAGATGGGGATGAACCTCGCAGACAATATCGAAGAAGGTTTTAGTGTGGGGTGATCGATGATTAATGAGGATGCTCTTTCGTATAGGCGCGGAGATCTCGTTGAGTTCGACTTGCGTCTGGGAGGTGGGACCAAAAGGTGCCGAGGCCTCGTCCTCAATACGGCGGTGCTGTTCGGTCGCGGAGCAAGACAGATTTGGATTCTTGATATAGATGATGCTACTTCCGAACAAGAAACCCAGTGGACGAAGAAGAAGCACATCGTACACGAGGAAGACATCATAGCCTCCATTCCCTCAGTTGTGATTGGAGGTGAGACCCTTCTACGAGATAACCCTGTCAGCTTTCCGGTGCACGACGGAAAAGTGGGGCTAGTGGAGATGCCGGCCGTTGCTGTGACAATCGCAGTCCCTATGTCGGCAATGGCGACTGAGTAGGAGCGGCTTTGCCGTTGTTCCCGAGTAACGGGCTGCACCGAAGTGAACCGCGACGGGCGGGCGGCGGGTGGCCCACTCAAGCCTTGTTTTGGCTTGAGTGGGGAAGTTGTTGGGCGTAAGAGTGACCTCGTGCCTTGGGGTCTGAAGCGATTAGGGATTTCCAAAGAGTGTGGGAAGGGTGGAACGCCCAAATGAGTACTTCGGGGACCAACTCCGCTGACTTGTCTGCGGCTTCGCCGCTTCGTTCCTATCCGGTGCCTTAAGCCGATAACTGTTCTTCAAACAGGATTTCTGGAAAAGCATTCCTGGCGACCAGAGTTTCGCCTAGCATGATCCCTTTCCTGTTTGGCTGGTTGATGTAGGCGCGGAACTGCTTGTTGGCCGGCGCAGTGATAAAGATCTGGTACTGGTCTTCGGGCGCTCCCTTTGCATCGTGACGAATCTTGACAAACTTCATGATCTGCCCGTAGCTGAGAACGCAGATCGACTTGGCGTCGATACAGATGAGCACAGTAAAGACACTGGTGCATTGTTCCCTCAGCTTCGTCAGCTCCTCCAAGTGCGCTTGAGTGAACGTAAAGACATATTCTTTGGCCGCACCGCGCGGTGATCCTGCGTACTTCATGTAGATACCGGTCGTGTCGTTAATTCGAAAGGCGCAGCTCGATTTCTTTCCCTTGCTCCAATACGCGTTTATGGCCTTGAACACCGGATGCTCAGCGATCTGAGTTAGGGCTGCGCCATGGTACATGTGGTCATCGTTGATTTTCATTCTCTTTCTCCTATTCCACTTGGCTTCGTTGGCTGAGCTGCGCCCGCAATTGCACCTGAAGCTCCTTCAGCATGTTGCTTCCAGCTTCATCGGTCAGTTCTTCGGCCATTGCAGCGGCTATAATCAACGCCGCTTTATTCCCTGACATCCCAGCGACGGCTCGCTCTCCGGTAGCGTCTTTGCTCCAGTCGAAGCGGGATCTTGCCTGTTTGAGATAACGGGCAAAGTCTTTAGGATCGACCAGACCCTTGGGCATGCAGCGATCGATTATTGCTGCAGCAAGAATCGAGAGGCTCCAAACCCCAATGTTCTTGAGCAGGAGGTAGTCCTTGGGATTTGCCCACTCGTCGGCGAAGACACTCTTCACTGCCTGCCAGTAGTTCCGGACCACCACGTACTGTAGTTGCGCGTCACCAAGATCGTGAATGTACTGACTTTTCGAGATGAGCTTGGCAACACCACCTTGGATACTGGCGAAGTTGACGAGCCGGGTTAGTCCCTGCTGACGAGTCCCTTTCTTGGAGCCGCCTTCGTGGATCATCCCGTGCCATGGCGACTCAGGGTCTTTGCTGAGTCTGCTCGCTAACCACCGATCAAGATGGTCACGAATCTCGATCTCTTCAGGGCTGAGTCGGTTTTGCATCACGGCGAGATGCGACGAACTCAAGCCCTTCTGATTGCTGTTGATGTCAACGAAAAGTGACCGCTCCTGGTCCTGGCTGAGCCCCACGTGAAGTTGAAATGGTGCTTCCGTGAGTAGCGGATCGCGCCGCTCGTCGCCAGCAGCATGAAAAAGCCGATGGTTTCCGTCCACACGACTGACATAGACCTTTCCATCCTTCATGTCGCTGATCTGGAACTGCAGCTTTACAACCTGGGTCCCATCCAGCCCTTCCTCAATCTTCAGTACTCTCTTGTCACGCACATTCAACACAACCTCTGGAAAGGCGCGTGGGAAATCGGGGACCTTCTGACGGTGGACGTATTCGTACGCCTCGCTCGCGTGTTTCGGGGACAGATCGCGCTGTAAACCCTTTGGGTTCGTGACCTGGTCGAAGATGTCCGGTTGAGAAATCATCGCCAAGTGCGCCAGTGGCGCTGAGCCTCTGAAGCACACGGTGTCGAGGTTCTTTGCCTTGTACGCTGTCAACTCGACGGCGTGAATTCCTGATAGTGTCGGCATGCTCGCTCCTTTGTGAAAGCTATGCTCTCAAATTAGAGAGTATATAAGTCAAAAGTGAGAGTCAAGCTCTCACTTGATAGTTTTCCTATAGATTTTGATAGATCGCCTCTCAGTGGATAGCTCATTGCAAGGATAAGTAATTGAATAATAACGAGTTATTACGCTAATTCCATCGCGGTGTCAGCGGAGGAAATTAATTCTCGAGGAGGGGCCGCGGTTCGGGACGGAAGTCTCTGTTGGAGGGGGTTGTATAGAATTGCTCGCAGACCAACAACTGAGGACGAGGGCGGTATTGCGGACGGAGGCGTGCGCCAATCCGATTTTCCAATCTTCTTTTGAAAGTTGTCCACGCATAAATCAAGCATTTCTCGAATGAGAGGCTTAACGAAAAGCCAACACTTGATTGGATCGGTAAAAAATGGTCCTGAATCACCACGGCGGAGTACCATACCGGACGGGTGGCCCACTCAAGCCTTGTTTTGGCTTGAGTGGGGAAGTTATCGGGCGTAAGCTTGACCTCGTCCCTTGGGGTCTGAAGCGATTTCACGAATCCCGGACAAACCCACTTCGTTGCGTTTCTGTTGTTATCATCGTCGTCCACTGTTCCTGACAAACACAACCATGGAGACGTTCGAGACCGCGCTGGAGCGTGTGAGGCGCAGCTTCGGAGCACGTCCACCTGCCCATCGGAGAACCACAGCATAGAACACCAGCCCGATGCGCTCAAGTCGTTAAAACAAGGTGTTTCGCGGGGAGGCGGAACACTTCTGATAAAAGCGCTATTACGATTTCAACCTTCGGAATCAGCGACAGTTCGGCGGAAAAGCTTGGCTATATTCATCGCATTCCGCTGAAGCGCGGTTGTGTGAACGCCCTGAAGGCCATTACGCAATCGGGATTGAAGGCCGCGTGGAGATCGAAATCCGAGTGGACCGCAAGAAAGCGCGAACGGGCAGCCGGGAGACTACGTCCGCCAGTGGAACTGCCCCACTCAAGCCAAAACAAGACTTGAGTGGGCCACCGGCCACCGGCCCGATGCGGGCGCTGAGGACCGAGTAGTAATGAAAGCTGCGGCGTCTTCTACGCCGTAATCGTCGCCGACCGTACAACCCGGTGAAATCGACGCTTAAGCCAGGAAGAATTTCGCGCCTTTCCGGATGCTCTTGCGAGCAAAGCGTCTCATTGGTTGTAATGGAATCCATTAGGGTGTAATATTCAGGTATGGCTACTGCTACTAGAAGGAAATCGAGGGTCTATACGATCAGCCTGCCGCCCGAACTTGCACTAAGGGCAGAGGCGCTGGCTCAGAGGGACAGCCGCACTATGAGCGAGCTGTTCCGTGAGGCCTTTCGAACCTATTCTGCACAGCAGGCGCGACGGACGCTGGATGAGTTGGGCGAATATGCGGAAGGACGCAACCCAAAAGGCTACACCGAGGCCGATGTGCCCCGACTCATTAAAGACGTGCGTACTGGGAAGCCGCGCCGTCGCAAGGTGCGGTCGAACGGGTGATCGTCGTCATCGATACAAACGTCTGGATTTCCGCGCTTCAGTTTGCGAAACATCGCGGCACGCCGACTTTGGCGCTCGAAAAAGCGATGAGCCAACACGTGATTGCCACTTGCGATGAGATTGACGCGGAGATTGTGCGCGTCCGGATGGAAAAGTTCTCCTGGGAGCAACACCGGGCAACATCGGCGCTGCAAGCGATTCTGGCGCGTGGCATCCGTGTAAAGATTCGAGGCACGGTAAAAGGTATGCCGTGATTCCCACGACGATATGTTTCTGGAGTGCGCCGCCCTTGCGAAAGCGGATTTGCTGGTTGCAGGAGACAAGGATTTACTGACTCTCGGCGCGTACAAGGGAACGCGCATTGTCACGCCCTCAGAGTACCTGAGAGCAAGATAGAGACGAGGGGGTTCGGTCAATGCCGCGCCTTCTTCTGCCCATTCATCGAAGCGCAGCCTACTTTCGTATGCAAGCGACTCGCGGGCGGGTGGCCCACTCAAGCCTTGTTTTGGCTTGAGTGGGGAAGTTGTCGGGCGTAGGCTTGACCTCGTGCCTTGGGGTCTGAAGCGATTTCACGAATCCGGACAAACACTTCGTTACGTTCTCTTGTTACCATCGTCGTCCACTGTTCCTGACAAACACAACCAAGGAAGACGTTCGAGACCGCGCTGGAGCCTGTGAGACACAGCTTCGGAGCATATCCACCTGCTCATCGGAGAACCACAGCATAGAACACCAGCCGATGCGCTCAAGTCGTTAAAACAAGGTGTTTCGCGGCGATTGATCGATTGATCGGCGAGGCGGAACACTTCGGGCAAAAGCGCTATTACGATTTCAAGGTTCGGAATCAGCGCCAGTTCGCGGAAAAGCTTGGCTATATTCATCGCAACCCGATGAAGCGCGGTTGTGTGAACGCCCCGAAGGCCATTACGCAATCGCGATTGAAGGCGGCGTGGAGATCGAAATCCGAGTGGACCGCAAAAAAGCGCGAACGGACAGCTGGGAGACTACGTCCGCCAGTGGAACTGCCCCACTCAAGCCAAAACAAGGCTTGAGTGGGCCACCCGCCCGAACAGGTAGGAAGTGGGGGCAATGCTGGTATGGTGCGGGTCAGCCGTGGAGTCCTACCGCTGGAGTCCGTCCCATGACCAGTGTGGGATGGTGAGCCCGCCAGGCACATCGTCAGCGGACAGGTGGTAGCGGGACATCGTTGTCGTGGTCGCCCAAGCGAAGTAGTCGTGCAGCACTTGTCGCAGTGCACAGTCGTCGGCTAGTCCGACATCAGCCAGAGCCTGATCGAAGCAGGCGATAGCGCGACGATTCATTTCGTCGTGCTCCCCGTTTCCGCTGTGCATCCTGACGACGGTGGTCTCGTCACCATAGGAGTCGGAATACGTGCTGGGTCCACCGAGTGCCTCGGCCCAATAAGCGGCGAGTCGCTCGACATGCCGGGGATGGAAACCGTGGCTGAACGCGTGGCTGACCACGTCGTCGGCCATGACTCGACGGTGCCATGCAGCGGCAAGACGCTGCAGGCCGTCGTTGCCGCCCGCAGCCTCGAAGACGGTACGCATGCCTCCATTGTGACAATGGTCCCGTGTCCATGCAAGACGATGGCCGCGGCGAGATTCCGGATCTATGGAATTCAGCAATTTACGCAAACGTGGCCAAAACTTCGGAATGAGAGCAATACTTGGCCACCTGCCCAGCCCCAGCCTGAACGCGCGCACGGCCGATAGGGTATACTTCCATCGCCTCCTGGAATCCCTGGCAGCCCAATACGAAAAGCTGAATTTCCACTGAGGAAAGAGCAAAGCTGTACAAAAAGGAGCCACGGCAGAAACACCGCGTACCCCCAATGGACGCTGCTTTTCCCATCCGGGTTCGAAGCTCATGTATGCCGGCGGCCGATTTGCAGCATTTAGCACTATCCGCCTGGATTGCCATTTTAATGTTTGCCGCATGCTTAGCTCTTGGCTTCAGCCAGCGATTGCCGGAGCCGTCCTCGGAAGGCTTGACACGCCGCATCTGGCGAATGCAGGACGGGCTTCCCGATAATGTTATCAGCGCGGTTGCTGAAACGCCCGAACATTATCTATGGTTGGGAACACCGCGGAATCTGATCCGTTTTGATGGCTTCCATTTCACAGATGTGAGCACCGAAATATCCCCGGCAATCCACGACTTTGGCGTAACATGCCTTTTTACCGCGACGGACGGAAGCCTCTGGATAGGTACGGGAGATGGTGCGCTCCTTCGGTCCAAAGGAGAACTCCTGCAGACTTACAACACCAACAACGGCCTGCGTGATTTTGATGTACGCGTTCTACAGCAGGATGCGGCCGGAATGCTATGGGCTGGGACTGACCATGGTGTATACCGTTTCGTCGATGGGCATTTCCAGCGCATACCGCACATCGGAGATCCCAGTATTCGTGCCATGATCCCGGACGGAACTGGGGGACTTTGGATGGGCGGTCATCGCCTCATTCACTACGCCAACGGAATCTTCCAAGACGTCCCATTCCCCAAGCAAAAAGTGCCGGCACGTATCGAAGCACTAGCCCGGACTCCGGATGGAGCGCTCTGGATTGGCACTTTGGGCGGCTTGCTTCAGATGAATGCACAAGGCGTTATCTTGCCAAATGCGAGTGTTTCCCATGAAGTGAGCGCTCTCTATGTAGATCAGCGTCACAGGCTTTGGGTTGGAACATTCGACAGGGGTCTGTTTCTTCGGTTGGCAAATAACAAATTTGCCCATGTCGCCGAAGCTACTCAAGGATTGAGTAGTTCAGTCCTTGCTCTCCTGAATGATCAAGACGGCGATCTCTGGCTGGGTACCCACTCTGGGCTTGTGCGCCTGAGTGACACAGGAATGCACCTTACGGCCATATCGGCGGTTCGGGATGCTCAGCACGCCAGCCTTGCTCTTGATACTGACGGAAGTCTTTGGATATGTGCCGGGAAGGCGCTCCATTTCGTGAATGGAACAATGCAGATGCCGCAAATCCCGCTCGTAGGAGATTTTTCCGTCCGTGCAGTCATGAGAGCTGCGGATGGGGCCTTATGGATCGGAACCGCGGGTGGTGGTGCGATTCGCGTACCCAAAAATGGCAGGCCTGAACGCTATGCCGCCAAGGTGGGTACTAGCTACATAACTGGCTTCCTCCAGGGCAAGAACGGTGATGTGTGGATTGCTACAGAAGGAGGAATAGCAGTCTGGCGCAAAGGTGATGTTGTCAGTTTCCAACATGTTCCCGGAGCTCCCCATCAACCGGTCCTCAGCCTCGCCAATGCTGAACCGGAAGGCGTGTGGATCGGCACAAGCCAAGGCCTCTTTCGCTTGTACAACGGCCGGTTTGCTTCAGATCCGGCGGTTTCTACACTTGGAAACCATGCTGTCCGTGCTCTCCATAGCAGCTCGGATGGAACCCTCTGGATAGGCACTGAATCCGGCTTGTTTCGCTGGAAGGATCATCAGATGCTTCAGGTACCGCTTGAGGACGACGGCGAGAGTCAAGCAGTGCTCTCAATTCTGGAAGACGCACATGGCTGGCTATGGCTGGGGGGATCGGATCAGGTACGCCGCGTTCGACGTGTCGCCATAGACGAGGCACTCGCGGCTCACGCAGAAGGCCGGAATGGCGCCAGGGTTGGGAATGACGTCGTTATTCCTGAAGTGTTTGCCGCGTTGAAAGAGACCAATGCTGAACTTTACGGGGGTATGCCGTCCTCATCGGCGCTCGACGGCAACAATGGAGCATGGTACGTCAGCGACGCTGGGCCAGTACACATCAGCGGGGATGCCAGGCAGCCTTCCAAAACTGCTCCGCCCGTTGCATTGCGAGAAGTCGTTGTGGATGGAAGAGATGCGGCAATTTCAAAAAATACGGCATTGTCGTTGCCCGCCTCCACCCAGACGCTTGAGATCGCGGCTACGCCAGTAGTGCTTGGGTCTCACACCGGGCTCCGGATGAGGCGTAAATTAATCGGGTTTGACACGAGTTGGAAACCTCTCGCAGCCTCTCATGCGGCCACGTACACAAACCTGCCTCCAGGCCACTACATATATCGCGTAGAAGTGAGTTGGGGAGATTGGCGCAAAGCGTCCTTCGCAGAGCTTCCTATAGTTCAGAAGGCGCACTTCTATCAGCAGTGGTGGTTTCTGGCGCTCTGCGCAGTCCTGGCTTCAATCACGGTCTGGATGCTTCACCGTCAAAGACTGCATCGCCTCGCCACCCAGTTCAACGCAGTAGCAGAGGAACGCAACCGGATAGCGCGAGAGATGCACGATACTATTCTTCAGGGGTGTATTGGAATTTCGTTTCTTCTCGACGGAATAGCAAGCAACCATCAGATGCAGCAAGCAGAGGGCGGCTCTCGATCGCTGTTCCCCGGGCAGAGTTTGGGAGCCCTGAAGCTCGCCCGAGCCGAAATCGAGAAAACCATCCGCGAAGCGCGTGTTGCGATCTGGAATCTGCGCCGCACGGAGACTGAAGCACAACTGGATCGATCTCTACGAGAGCCTCTTCGACAAAATGACAGGCCGGCTGGCGATACCGGCGACCTTCCAATCCAGCGGACCATCTTTACAGCTTACGCGGGAACAAAAGCAGGAAATCCTCATGGCTGCGCAGGAAGCCTTGCAAAACGCGATCAGGCATGCCGGAGATGTGAAGATTTCGGTCTGCCTGAGATACATGACGAACCTCGTAAGAATCGAAATCACAGACGAGGGATGTGGTATATCTCAGGCATCGAACGGCTCGAATGCGGCCGGTCACTTCGGTGTCCTTGGGATGCGGGAACGCATGGCTAGGATCGGCGGGACTTGCCGGATATCCAGCGTCGAAGGCAGAGGCACCACGGTCACACTGGAGATTCCTGCGGGTACGCCGCAGCGAGTCGCCATGGAAACCAAATGAGCGAAGCGCCACAAATAAGTGTTCTGGTAGTGGACGATCACCCAATCGTTCGCGCAGGGCTGCAGACGATCCTCAACTCTCAGCCCGACATGCATGTTATCGCGCATGCGGATAGTGGCGGGCTTGCGGTGGAAAAGGCGCGTGAACTGCGTCCGGACGTTGTGCTGATGGACCTGCGTCTGCCAGGCATGAGCGGAGTCGATGCGATTCGGCAGATTCGCAGTGCTTGCCCTCGCACAAAGATTCTCGCTCTTACAACCTATGACGGCGACGAGGATATCCATCAGGCATTACAGGCCGGAGCCGCTTCCTACATCATCAAAGGAATGCAATATGAGATCCTGCTTCGCGCCATCCGGCTCATTCACGCTGGAAAGGCCTTCCTGCCTCGGGAAATCTCCCATCTACTGGGCAGTCACCCTCCCGATGAACTCAGCGGCCGGGAGCGTCGAGTCCTCGCGCTCATGGTTGATGGACAGAACAATCGCGAGATCGCCGTCCAGTTGGGAATTACGGAAAGGACCGTGAAGTTCCATGTCGGCAACATCCTTGCTCATTTGGGCGTAGACGACCGAACGCAAGCGGTTGTTGTAGCCCTTCGCCGCGGTTATGTTCATCTCGAGCCGCGCGCGGATGAGACGAGCACGCGGGAAAAGTTGTGAACGAGAGTTGTGCTTGCGCCCAGGATACGAGTAAGACTCGGGTTAAGCCGATCTGCTATCGGATGCTCTGGCGCGGAACCTTCCGGTTTCACAATATCCTCGATCCACAAGAATTCGCATCGGCTTCTCTGATCGGGCGCCAATAAGCCCCACGCCAATGCGGGAGCCTGAACTTCGGAATTGCTTCTCGGAGGAAAAATTTCCCGCACCTGTACTTTAGTACAGTGACAGTCGATGTAACGCCCTCTTAGATTTATCCCGTATAAAAATTATCTCCCGATTGGAACAAGCGGGCCCGGCTGCGCGAAAGACTGTGTGTTCCGAAAGAGAGAAGTCAGAGACGGTACTCCCACGTCATGAGATTTATTTCAATTTTACCGAGGAACATAAACTTCAGATGCCCGGCCAACGTAGCGGCGCCCGCATTCGGACTCGCAGTTTGTTTTGGATGGATGGTCCTGTCGGCAGCGGCGCAAACCGGCGGCCAGGGTGCTCTCGAAGGGATTGTCACCGATAAAACGGGCGCAGCCGTTCCAAATGCAACCGTGACTGCAATCAATCAAGCCAGCGGCGTATCGTCGGCTCGCCAAACCTCCTCAGCCGGCCTGTACGAGATTACGCCTCTGATTCCCGGCATCTACATGGTGACTGTGAAGGCTGGCGGATTTGAGACGCTCACGCAGCAAAACATTGAAGTCAACGGTATGACGATTACCGGCTATAACCCCACCCTCCTAGTGGGCTCCACTACAGAAACGGTAACAGTTACAATCGCCCCTGCGCAGCTGCAGACGACGAACGCCACTCTGGGCGCCGTCATTACGAATGAGACCTATGAGAACCTGCCGAATCTTATGAACGGCCAGCAGCGTGATCCTACCGCCTTTGGAACCCTGGCGCCAGGCGCGCAGAGCGGCACGCGTGCCCCAATCATGTCCGGCACCGGAGATTATCTTGCGGAAGTCTACCTGGATGGAATTCCGACCACAGTTTCAAACCAGCAGGGCGACAATCGGACGATCTCGAACGCGGTGCCGGTAGAATCTGTGGATCAGATGCAGGTGATCTCCAGCGGTCCGACCGCGGAATATCAGGGCGCTGGTGCGATGAGCTTCACCATGAAGTCCGGCGGCAAACAGTACCACGGCACAATTGCCGACTTTGTGCGCAACACAGCCTTCGATACCTGGGGTTACACGGCGCCATGGCTGACACAAGAAGCGATTGTCAACGGCGTAGCTACCACTGTCCCGGCAGGCAAGCCCGTCGAACACCAGAACGAACTATCCGCATCCGTTGGCGGTCCGATCAAATTCACGCGAAACAAGGGATTTTTCTTCGTCAACTGGGATCAATATCATGGCCGTAGCGGGGTTCAGCCAGCCTTATATACGATTCCGACTACACTCATGAGGCAGGGTAACTTCTCTGAACTCGGTACTGGACAATACCTATATGATCCTTTAACCAACTCCTGCTCGGGCAAGACATGCACGCGCCAGCCTTTCACGCGGAACATAATTCCTTCGAGTTATATATCCCCGAACTCGCAGTATGAACAGAAGTTCCTGCCCAGCCCCTCGCTGCCTGGCATCGGCAATAACTACCTGGCCGGGGGAATCTCCGGATATGACAATCATGAGCTCGACTTCAAGATCGATTACGACCTCACCCCGGTGCAGCGCCTGTCCTTTGTCTTCACCCACGGCGTGCGCTCTTCGGTTGGCTATGGCGCTGTTCTGCCCATCCCGTATCCGAGTTCTCACGGTTCGATCATCCGGCCGACCAACATAATTTTCGAATATCAGTACATCATCACGCCGCAGATGGTCAACCAGTTCAAGTTCGGATTCACACGCTTCTCCGGCCCGGTAACGGTGCCGACCGAAGGGGTTTCTCCCTATCGCGCGGGGCCGGATGTGGGGATCGGCGGACTTCCTCCGGGACAAGCTTCGGATAACTTTCCCGGTTCGTCATTCTCCACAACGACCGCTTTTCCAACCGTGCCGTACAAATGGGCGGAAATCAATGCCTATCAGACAGTGCCGAACTCCTTCACGATCGTCGACAACCTGCAATGGAGCAAAGGGAAACACAACCTGACGTTTGGCATCCAAACGCAGTGGCTCGAGGATAACGACAGTGGCGACCTCACGCCTTCCGGCCCTTATGAGCAAACATTCACTGGCGCATCGACAGCAAACTATGTTGGTACGTCGATCAACACTACAACTACCGGCTTTTCGTATGCCGATTTCCTGCTCGGAGCGGTCAACAGCGCATCCATCCCACTGCCTTACTACTCTGACATTGGGGGCCGCTTTCATCCCGTCTCGCCGTACTTTCAGGACGACTGGAAGATCACTCCCTCGCTGACTTTGAATCTCGGTTTACGGTGGGATTACCTTCCCCCGTACCGCGAAGTGGCGGACCGGTGGAGCTTCCTTAATCCGGCTGCAATCAACCCGCTCACCGGCACCGCCGGGCAACTAGAGTATGCCGGCTATCGTGGGGCCGATATTAGCTGTCAATGCAGAACACCCGTTCAAACATACTGGAAGAATTGGGGACCGCGGCTTGGCTTCGCATGGTCCATGGATAGTAAGACCGTTCTCCGCGGCGGCTTTTCAATAGCTTATTCACGCGCAGGCGGCGTCGGCGGCCGTGAAGGAGACGCAACTGGCACCGGCCAGCTTGGCTTCGGATCAAGCCTCATTTTGCCCCCCGCCGTCAGTCAGGGCGTTGCGGCCGGCCCATCCTATTATTTGAATCACAGCGCTGCGTTTCAGGCGGCCGGCTTGGGAAATACCAGCTTTGGGGGGCCGGGATTCAGTATTCCTCCGCAGACAGGTGCAAGCGCCGCGGGCTTAACCATTAATACCGGTAACTACGTGAACAGCTCCGGCTCATACGTGAATCCAGGCGGCGCACCGGGCTATGTAGATCCATATCTCTCGGGCCGGGCGCCGGAGTTTGAGTTCTTCAATTTCGGGATTCAAAGAGCACTCACGCAGGATTTGACCATTATGGCCAACTATGCCGGGAGTGAATCGCACTTCGTTGCCGGAGCCGGTGTCCCTGGATTCTGGTCTGGGCAGATCGATCCAGCGCACCTGGCACGCCTTGGCTCGGTCCTCGCCAGTGACAATGCCACCAACATCCTCAACGCACAGGCCACGCCAGCCAATATCGCCATCGCTGAAAAGGCCGACCCGAGCATCGGCATTCCCGCTTTTTACGCCGCTGCCGGAGCCACCAGCACGAAAGCCGCTATCGGACGTGCACTGCAGCCCTATCCACAGTACTCCAGCCCGCCAACTGTAACGTGGGACAACATAGCGAATATCGCGTACAACTCGCTCCAGATTACGCTGAACCAGCGTCACTGGAACGGATTGAGTTATACACTCAACTACACCTACTCGAGGAATATCGGCGACGATGGTACGACACGGAGTGCTTTTGCAGTACCGGCCGGAGCTTCGTCCAACGGCCAGATAATACCCGGTAACAATCGCGCAGACCGTGACCTGACCACCATCGACACGCCGCAAAACCTGAAAGTCTACGGGCTATATGAGCTGCCCTTCGGGAAAGGCCACTGGGGAGGGAGTAACTTTTTTGTGCGGAATGTGATAGGCGGCTGGGCCGTGTCGGGAATCTTCAGCTATCTTTCAGGGACCCCACTATTGATCACCGCCACGGGCTGCAATGCGCCCTCGCAGGTCACCTGCATGCCCGATTTGGTCCCGGGCATGAAGACCAGAGTCCGGCAGAATGGGAGTTGGGGCAAGGGGATAACCGGTAAGAACCTGGCTGCGGTCAGTTATCTCAATTCGGCCGCATTTACCCTGCCGAACACCTTCCCGCTACCCGCGAGCGCCAGCTCCAAAGCAGTGCCCATCACCAAGATCGGAGATGCTCCGCGTACGGCTTTGGCGAAATACGGCTTCCGAAACCCCAGCCATTACGACCTGGATGCAAGCGTGCGGCGTAGCTTCAGTCTTACGAGGGAGCGCGTGAGATTTATTTTTCAGGCCGACTGCGATAACGTGTCGAACAAAGTTACGTTTGGCCACATCAATACGATCTGGTCGGCATCGAGTTCAAGCACGTTCGGTCAGGTGACCTCGGCCAGCGGAAACCGTGACTTCCAGTTCTCCGGAAGAATCACCTTCTAACCTTTCTCTCTTTGCCAGTCCGCGGAAGGGCAGGCACCTATCTCAGCGCCTGCCGTTGCGCCTCTGCTGGATGTTGGATCGAAGAAGTCATGATCTTTCAGACCTTTCGGAAAACACGATACAAAACTCCGTTGCCGGTGCTGCCGCCTGTATGGGCAGTGTCCGGAATTTGGAGACCCACGACAAAATTTTACGGACCAATCGACCGGCCTCATATTCCAACAGTAAAGGAAGCGAATGTCAGCAAATACTATATCTCGCCGCGAATTTCTTTCAACTGCGACAGCCGTGGCAGCAGGAATGCACGTCTTTGCTGGAAAAAGTTGTAGTGCCTTCGCGGGGACAGCCTACAACCCGCCTCCTTCGCCGCGCGCCAAATTGAATTTCAATCTGAACTGGCGGTTTATCCGGGAAGACGTGCCCGGCGCGGAGGCTCCTGCCTTCGATGACTCGAAATGGACCATCATCAGCACGCCGCACACCTTTAACGATGTCGACTCCTTCAGAAAGCTCATCTCTCACAGTAAAGGCGACGTGGGCACTTACAAGGGAGTCTCCTGGTACCGTAAGCACTTCAAACTTCCGGAAGACTTCTCAGGACGCAAAGTCTTCCTCGAATTCGAAGGCATGCGCCAGGCCGGCGGCATCTTCCTCAATGGAAGAGAGGTCGGCCTGTATGAGAACGGCGTTACAGCCTACGGCATCGATATCACCGATGTGGTGCAATTCGGCTCCCGGGAAAACCTGCTTGCAGTGAAAGTTGATAACCGGTCCGACTATGAGGAGCGTGCCACAGGAACCAGGTTCGAGTGGAACGTGAGCGACTTCAATCCCAATTTTGGCGGCATCAATCGGAATGTATGGCTGCATGTTACTGGCAAGATCTACCAGACACTTCCGCTCAATTATGGGCTAAAGACCAGCGGCGTATATGTGCATGCATCCAACTTCGAGATTGGGAAGAGGTCTGCTGACGTAGCTATTGATTCCGAAGTGCGCAACGATTTAGATACTCCGTCCAGGGTTGGCCTCTCCGTGGCCATCGTCGACCACCGAGGGCGCGTATGCGCACAATTCCGAAGTGCTCCGGCGGAGATGGCGGCTGGCGAAAAGAACGTCCTGACTGCAAAAGGCAGAATTATGGACGCGTGCTTCTGGAGCCCCGGCGATCCTTACCTCTATGATGTCTATTCCATCCTCGAAGCAAATGGGAAGGTAGTGGACGTCGAAAAAATTGTTACCGGATTCCGCAAAACGGAGTTCAAAGGCGGCGCCGGCAAGGGTGGCGTATACATCAACGACAAGTTCATCTACCTCAAGGGCTTTGCACAGCGCGCAACCAACGAATGGGCGGCACTTGGACAAGCCTATCCGGATTGGCTCCATGACTACACTGCCAGCATGATTCGCGCATGTCACGGTAACTACGTACGCTGGATGCACGTTTCGCCGCAGAAAGTGGATGCGGACTGCATGGCGCGATACGGCATTGTGCAGATCTGCCCGGCGGGAGATAAGGAGCGCGATGCTGCCGGCCGCCAATGGGACCAGCGCGTCGAGGTGATGCGCGCCTCAATGATCTACTTTCGCAATAATCCGAGCATTTTGTTTTACGAAGCGGGCAACACCGTGGTTACTCTCGAACAGATGGAGCAGATGGTTGCTCTGCGCAAGCAGTGGGATCCTGATGGCGGCAGGGTGGTGGGCTACCGCGACAACGACGACGTCGCGGCAAATGCGGCATTGACTCCCATTGCGGAGTACTACGAAGTGATGATCGGCCAGGCGCAGCAGACGGATGCTCTCCATGATCCCAGCGCAATGTTTCGTGGCTACAACGGGGAACGTCGCGATCGCGCGCCCATTATTGAAGCGGAAGATTTTCGCGACGAATGCGCTCGCCGCTACTGGGACGACTATTCTCCGCCGTTCTTTGCCCCGAAGCAGGGACCACATGACACCTACCACCATACGCAGGAGAGTTTCACACTGGCCGGCGTCAAGCGCTACTGGGAATACCAACAGAACTGTATCTGCCATTCGGATCCGGAACGTTCGAAATGGTCGGGCTATGCGTCGATATATTTTTCCGATTCTGATGCGGACGGACGCCAGGACTCGAGCGAAGTTTGCCGGGTGAGCGGCAAGGTCGATGCGGTTCGTCTGACAAAAGAAATTTACTCTGCCCATCGCGTGATGCAAAACGAGAGCCCGGATCTGCACATTCTCGGTCACTGGAGTTATCCGGTCGGTGCCGGCCGGCATACGGTCAAAACAGTTTACGTAATTTCCAATGCTGAGTCGGTAGAGCTGTGCGTGAACGGCAAGTCGCTCGGGGTAAACACCAAACCAGACACTGGTTACGTCTTTGCCTTTCCGGAAGTCGAGTTTACTCCTGGAGTTCTGCGTGCGATTGCGCGAAACAGTGGAAAGGTAGTCGGCGAGCAGCAACTGGCTACGGCAGGGCCGGCCGTACAGACTTCGGTTGACCCCAATAGTCGGTCCTCTCGGCCTGCAGGCGGATGGGCAGGACGTCGCCCTGATTGACTGTGATGTAGTGGATGCGAGGGGACAGCGTTGTCCTACCGACTATGATCGCGTCGATTTCACCTGCACTGGCCCTGCGGTGTGGCGTGGCGGGTACAACAGCGGAATCGTCGATTCAACCAATAATCTTTACCTCTACACGGAGCTGGGGATCAACCGTGTAGCCGTGCGGTCGACCCTTTCACCCGGCGCAATTACGGTAACCGCCAGTCGTGCCGGCCTTGAGCCCGCAACCACTCGTCTTATCTCCCGGCGAGTCAATCTAACCGATGGCATTTCGACGTTTATGCCGCCCCGCTTGCTTGCGCCGGCGAAGATCCGGTGAGTACAAGCCATAGCCTTCGCCTTTCAGCAAATTAAAGCTGTAACGCACAGGTTTCCAGCATTTCAACGAATGGAGGTTCTTCATCATGACATCTCCTCGCGCGCACGCGGACGCAGAGTCGCCATGCGACAATCTCGTATTGAGCTTCGGATCGGACTTAAGACAACGTCCGATACACGGCAAAGCGTTCCCGACTTTCTGCGGATAGGAGAGACTTCCTTCGTAACATCTCGCCATTGATACCCGTTCAGGAAGGAAGCGTGAATGAATAGAGCTGTCGGCCCATTGCCCTCCTCGGTGTAGGCAATCTCTCCGAATGCGGTGTCCACATGTTTTAAAGAGCGAACTGCGGACGAATTGTCAAATTCTATGCTCAACTCCCCGGCCATATTCGACATTTTGATGCTTCGATCAATTTCTCTCATTTCATGTGTGCTGCTAGAGCATTTCTCCTGATGGTGTAAAGCGAAGAGCGGATCTAGACGTAGCCATTCCATCGAAGAATGGCTACACATAGCGACTCTCGCCACACCACAGTATCAGGAGAAATGCTCTAAGCGCTCATTCAACAACGCTGCAATCGACAAAAGGAAACCTGCAGCGTCGATAAAATACAACGCATGGATAACCGGACCGTAAGCTCTTAGGCCCCCATCGAACCCGAGACTCATCAGCCGTCCAGCAATGAGGCCTCCGAATACAATCAAATCGACGAAAAGAGCCGCGCTTCGTGGAACTCTTCCGAATACTGCTAGGAGATTTGCAGCGCATGCAGCCAGGAAAAATCCACCGTACTGAGCCCTGATCTCATTGAATCCGTCTCGGGCCCTCAGGCTGTATCCAAGGCGACCTGCAAATTTTGCGGGAGCACTGAGGCTACTCCCGCCCGTTAACGCGAAAAAAACTGTGCACAGTATAAGGAACCCTAAAATGATGTTGCGTCGCATATATATCTTCTCGATCCAATCCGGGATTATGAAAATTCAGCGGGATGCAACACTGCTCATTTCGTGCTTGCAGGCAGAGGCAGTGACGCTTGACCGTGTACGTATCTCCAGCCCGAAGGAGTGCGCACATACGTATCGCTGAACCAATCGTACAAATCGAAAGACTTGCCTTGATCAATACCCTTAGTCCAAAGCTTTGCAGTTACAACAGCTGTATCGCCCCAAACTCGAACGGTCCGATCGGAGTCTTCCTGATGCTCATATTGGATCCGCTGCGTACGCGCCATGTTGAGCAGGTCCGCCTTCGAATAGCTCTTTCCGGTACCGAGTGTTACGTCAAAATTGTCGGCCAAAATTCGATCCATCGTAGCGGCATTATTATTTTTGACTGCCGCCTGGTACTCGGTGTCGAGCGCCGCCACCGTCTTTTCATCTGCTGCTGAATCGGCAATGACGCCAACGGATGCCAGCATCGCAAGCGAGGCAATCAGAACTGCTCTGAATGTTGTTGTTTTCATAGCGTCGTCTCCTTCGTCTCTGGTTATTGAGTTTGTCGGCCCAAGGCTGGCAAGGGGCAACCCCAAGGTCGCCGTAGTCTGTATAGCAAACATAAATCAATTATGTCAACTAATGAGTTTACGGTAACCCGATGACGCAGAGGTGTCTGCGGTGGCTAAAAGCAGTTGTTTCTGCCGGTTATCACCCACATCAACCGTCGAATCAGAAACGGCGAACAGAACCGCGGCGCTTGGGTAGTGACGCTACGCGATCATTGCCCAAATGATCGCAATCTCAGCGCGCTCTGCATTTGTTTGGCCGCGAAACCGGTTACAATTGCCGACGGGGCGTACATAATGCTGTTATGTAACATTTTCAGCGCTTATGGTTGACGAATGAAATCACGAAGAGAAGAAAATGCCGAGGCAACTCGCGCAGCCATAATTGCAATTTCGCGGAAGCACTTTACCCGCTATGGATACGCCGGTGCCGAGATCTCGAAGATCGCCATCGAGGCTCGCGTCACCACCGGCGCAGTCTATCACCATTTTTCCGGGAAGAAGGATTTGTTCCTGGCGGTTGCTGAGCATTTGGAGGAACAAATCCTTGCGACAGCCGCAGAGGTTAAAGAAGTCGATCCCTGGAAGCGCCTGAAAGCCGGATTTGAAAAACTTATCGATCTCTGCGCAACCCCTGACGTACAACGCATCACCTTCATTGAAGCCCCTCAGGTTGTCGGACCGGATGCTTGGCGAAAAATCGAGCTCCGTTATGCTTACGGTGCTCTGAGAGAAGTCTTAGCTGCACTTGTCGTAGCCGGTGTAGTCAGGCCATACCCCGTCGACCTGATTGCGCGAACGCTTCTGGCGTTGCTCCACGAAACTTCCGCCGAAGTGGCGCGTTCGAAACGAGATCCGAATGTACGTAAGCAGATTTCGGAATTGGTAAACGACGTATTCGGCGTTTTCAGACGATAATCTCCTTTCTAGGCGGGCGGGTGGCCCACTTAAGCCTTGTTTTGGCTTGAGTGGGGAAGTTGAGCGTAAGCGTGACCTCGTGCCTTGGGGTCTGAAGCGATTTCACGAATCCGCACAAACCCACTTCGTCATGCTCTGTTGTTACCATCGTCGTCCACTGTTCCTGACAAACACAACCAAGGAGACGTCCGAGACCGCGCTGGAGCGTGTGAGACGCAGTCTTCGGAGCATGTCCACCTGCTCATCGAAGAACCACAGCGTAGAACACTAGCCGATGACCTTCTAACACGTCACGTGGAGAATGGCGTTTGCCTCGGATTGCAAGTCCGGATAGTTTTCGAACACTGGCGGTGCTGACGTAGCGAGCTGTTCGAATAGAAGCCCGTTCGTCGGTCCCAGTTCCGCAAGATTTTCCGGGTCTTATTTTGAGGCTTTATGGAATGACCCATCGGCCCATCAAAGACCGGCGACAGGTCCTTATTCAGAGAGGCCATGGCTTCTTTGCCCAGGTACAGATGATCGCGGACGAGTCCGCGGTCACCGAGGTTGCACTGCCCCGATTTCCTTTGTGACGGTTCCGTCGTTCAGCATCTTCGCCGATTGCGCAAGCGTGCTGGAGTGCGGCGCGGATTTGTAGTCGCCTGTTTCCTCATCCCGCTGCTCGCTGCAGCATCCTACTGTCTTATGCGGCCTTCTTCCCATCTTTCGATGTATGCTTACCGTTCCTCTTCTTTTCCGTAATTCGCTCGTGCAAGAGTTTCTTAGCATTTTCAAGCACCTTCAGTCTGCTCGCCGGCAAGTTCTTGCCAGCTCGATTGATGTAGAACGTCAACATACGCATACCCGACGAAGGCCCTTTCGGCGAAACCTTCTTCGAGGCGAGCTCGCGGGCGATGGTCTTTGCATCCTGATTGAATAGTCCCTCGCGCGGATGTGTGGAATCCGTGGTCACATCTGCGGACCACTTGCGCTTCCCATGGGAATTGCTATGAGCATCTTTCTTCGTCGCGGTTTTTGCCGGCATAGAACCCTCCATTTCTTTTTAGATGCAGAACCTGAAAGCGACGTGTGCTCTGCCGTTGTTCCAGCGACTTTGCTACGTCTGCTTATATCGTGAGAGCAGGAATAGACCGCCGGCCGGCAGCAGACCAGCTCCAGCGGTTGCGGCCAGCACCGGATATGGCGCGCTTTCCACGGCGATGTGAGCTTCCATCACTAGCTTTTATGAACGACTTCGAACGAATACCCGTCCGGGTCAAATACATCTGCGGCGTAGTATCCCGGATAGTATTCCGCTCGTGCCCGCGGTGAAATATTGTCCCTGGCGCCAGCGGATATTGCCGCCCTGTAGAATTCATCGACCTTACCATTGTTTTCGGCCATGAACCCCCAGTGAATGGACGCTGGATCAGGCTTCCCTTGTTTGATCCAGAAGAACGCCCTCTTGCCATCACCAAATCCCCACAAATCAGGATGGCCGCCTTCGCCCTTGTAGGGTAGGAAGAACCTGATACTAAGAGGCTTCAAGGCCGCCTCATAGAACGCCAACGAACGTTCGACGTTGCTAACAGTCAGAATCATGTGGTCGAGCATTGTTCTCTCCTTCAAATTACAAGTGCTTCAACGGCCTTTTCACCATTGGACACTAAATAGATCGCGATAGATCGCGGGATTTAGAGACGCTCGATTAGAGACTGCGAAGGGCTGTCATAAAGTTGTCGATTTTGCGCGTTGAGGAGGCTTTGCCGGATTTGAGGTTGCGCTCAATGCATAGTCCGGAGAAGTAGGACAGCACCATCTCCGCAATTGCGGAAGGAGCCATCCTAGGCTTTTCCGCCTCGATATTCATCGCGAGAAGGCGCTGCAACAACGCCCGATTCTCCGTCACGACCCCATAAGCTTCATCCGGAAGGATAGCGAACTCCCGCATAGAGTTGACGGAAAAGCACCCCTGCTGCTCCCCTTTATTGAGAGGACCATTCTTGAGAAAAGTCTCGACGTTGTTCCAGCCGAGAGGCTCCTTGGTGAGAAGCCCCCTCTTCCCCTGGCTCTCAAGATAGTGCCGAAGGCACGCCACAAAGAGATCTTCCTTGTCTCGAAACTCCGTATAGAGCCCTGATTTGTTCACGCCTGTGGCTCGTTCCAGTTCCTGAAGGCTCGTGTCCGCGAAGCCGTGCTTCCAGAAGACAGGCATCGCCTTCTCCAGCACGTCCTCTCGGCTAAAGTTCTTCGGGCGCCCCATAAACATAGTATTCGATAAAGAACTGAATAGTTCAATATCTCTGCATCCTCGCCGTATCTTCATCATCGTATAAAACTGAATGGTTCAGAACCGCCTGACAGGCCCGAACAAGGTTGCAGTCAGTTGAATCAGCGGAGTGGTGAATCCTTCACCGGAGAGCAAAGGAGATTTATGTCTAAGTTGGCGAAGAAGGTGGCACTCGTTACCGGCGGTTCGCGAGGCATTGGCGCAGCGATTGCGAAACGGCTGGCTGCCGATGGAGCGAGCGTAGCCATCACGTATGCGAAGGACTCGAGCGCAGCCTCGGCCGTAGTCAAAGCCATTGAACGGGGCGGCGGAAAGGCCATCGCGATCCAGGCGGATGCCGCCAACGTCGAGGCAGTCAAGAACGCGGTCGAAAAAGCCGTGGCGGCTTTCGGCAGACTAGATGTGCTTGTGAACAATGCCGGCACGGCCATTCCAAAAACCTTCGAAGAGCCCACGCTGGAGGAGATAGATCGTGTGATTGACATCAACATCCGCGGCGTATTCGCAACGACGCAGGCTGCGCTGAAGCACATGAAGGATGGCAGCCGCATCATCATGATCGGTTCAGCCGTGGGCGAGCGTGCAGTTGCGCCCGGGCTTGTGCCCTACGCGGCCACGAAGGGAGCGGTCAAGATGTTCACGCAGGCGCTGTCCAGAGAGGTAGGGAGCCGGGGTATTACGGTCAACAACGTCCAGCCGGGTCCGATCGACACAGATTTGAATCCCGCCTCGGGTGATTGGGCCGTACCGCAGAAGGCCGCCACGGCGCTCGACCGCTATGGGCGCGTTGAGGAGATCGCCGCAATGGTCGCCTTCGTCGCCGGTCCTGAATCCTCGTACATCACAGGGGCGAATCTGACTGTGGATGGCGGAATGAATGCCTGACTAGAGCATTTCTTCTGATGGTGTAAAGCGAAGAGCGGATTTAGACGTAGCCATTCCATCGAAGAATGGCTACACATAGCGACTCTCGCCACACCACAGTATCAGGAGAAATGCTCTAACAGGAGCAGGAGAGAACAATGACTACACTCCAAAACAAAACAGTGCTTGTGACGGGCGCATCAAGAGGCATTGGCCGAGCGACCGCACTGGAGCTTGCCCGGGCCGGGGCACGCATCCTGGTTCACTATGGCCGTTCTGCGCAGGAAGCGGAATCTCTCGTCGCCGAGATCCAAACGAAAGGCGCGCACGCGGATGCAATCTCAGCGGACCTGGGAACTCCGGAGGGTGCTGCGCTGCTCGCGAAAGAGGTGCGCTCCATCGTCGGCGATCGATTGGATGTGCTTGTGCTCAACGCCGGAATCAGCAAGTCGGCCCGCATCGCGGATTACACGGTAGAGGATTTTGACAGCCTCTTTGCGACCAACGTCCGAGGTCCGTTCTTCCTGGTACAGCAACTGCTGCCGATTCTTGGTGAAGGCTCAAGCATTGTCGTTATCTCTTCTCTCGGAGCCAGTTCGGTGGCGGGCAAGTCCGGTCTGGAGAATCCTTCGCTTCTTGCCTACGCCTCTACCAAAGGAGCACTTGAGACTCTGGTCAAGAACTGGGCCGCCATTCTCGGGCCGAGCGGCATACGCGTCAACGCTGTCGCTCCAGGCGTAATCGACACGGATATGTCGAATTTCACGAAGACAGAAGCGGGACGCGAGGCCGCGCTGGGGATGCAGGCGCTGAAGCGGCTCGGCAAACCCGAAGATGTTGCCGACGTAGTCGCTTTTGTGGCGTCCGATGCGGCGCGCTGGATCACGGGTGCAAGTATTCCCGTCGATGGCGGTTCGAAGCTTTAGAGCATTTCTTCTGATGGTGTAAAGCGAAGAGCGGATCTAAACGTAGCCATTCCATCGAAGAATGGCTACACATAGCCACTCTCGCCACATCACAGTATCGGGAGAAATGCTCTAACTGACAACGTGAGGAACACAATGAACAACACTGCGAGTTCTTATGTCGCAAATCCTGATCTGGTCCGGAGGTTTGCAGAGAATGCCCCTCTTGCCGAAGTGGATTGGGAAACCGTCTATGCCTCGGGGCCACAGGGCTATTCCGATTACCCAACCTGCCAATCATCCGAAGACAACCCCGGGAGCTGAACATGCCAAAGACAACACCCGAACAGAACAAGGCGATCGTTCTCAAAGCCTTCGATACTCTCTTCAACAAACGCGACTACGCGGCAGCGGAACGCTTCTGGTCGCCGAACTACATTCAACACAGCGCGCACATTGCACCAGGACGCGAAGGACTGTTCGCTCTGATCCGCTCATCGCCAGATACGTTGCGCTATGAAAACCAGCGCACCGTCGCAGAAGGCGATTACGTCATCGCGCACGGCCGTTTCTCAGGAAACGGAAGGCCCGCGGCCTGGATTGCCGCCGACATTGTCCGATTCGAAGACGGTCTCCTGGCAGAGCACTGGGATGTATTGCAAGACGAAGCCACACAGGCAGAGTCCGTCAGCGGTCTTCCCATGTTTGGCGAGCGCTTCCCTTCATAAGTGTTCGACATCCACGCAACATTCACTCACACACACCGTAGGCCGCGTCTCATTTTTAGACTGCGAGCAAGGAGAATGAGGAAAACTACCGATGCCGGAAACTAAGAAGCTGCAAGGGCGCAGGCCGGGAGTGACATGGGAAAAGGGAGAACCAATATGCGTGCAATGAGAGCGGAGCAATTGAGAGGTTATGAAGCGTTGAAGCTCGTAGAGCTTCCACGACCAACGGCTTCGGACGGAAGAGTATTGCTGCGAATCACGGCAGCCGGCGTCACGCCGCTCGACCATACGATTCTCTCCGGCAATTTTCACACCACGAAGGTGCCGCTAGTCCTGGGCAACGAAGGAGCGGGCGTGGTGGAGGAGGGAGGCGGAGCGGATTTTCCCGTCGGCTCACGTGTGATGTTCTGGGGCGCCTATGGCGCTTTTGAAGACGGAGCTTACAGCGAGTGGATTGCTGTACGGAAAGAAGATCTTTGCCTGATTCCTGACGATATCGACGACGTGAGCGCCGCAGGTATTCCGGTCGCGTATCTCACCGCCCAAGTGGCTCTTACTCTAGCCGGTTTTCGTCCAGGCAAAACCGTTCTGGCGCCAGCAATTGGGGGATCGGTCGGCAACGCGGTGACGCAATTGGCGCGCGCTCTGGGAGCAAAACACGCCATATCGAGCACGACTAACCATGCGAAAGCCGAGCATGCGAAGGCACTCGGATTCAATGAGGTCATCGACACTTCCTTGGAAAAGCTGGCTGACGGCGTGCGTCGTGTCACGGACGGCTACGGCGCAGATATTGTCATCGACGGGATTGGTGGTGAAGTCTTGAGCGAGGCCCTCGGAGCGCTCGCGTTAGGAGGAAGCCTCACAACACTGGGGTATTCCGCCAGCCGCAAGACGACCATTGACGTGACAGATCTCATCGTGCCGCAAGCCAGCATCCGGGGTCTCAATATGTTCCGTCAGCCGCAGGCGGCCATTACTGATGCCTGGAACGCTATTGTCTCTCTGCTTCAATCCGGTGCGATCAAACCGATCGTGGCGAAGACCTTCCCACTGGCCGAAGCGGCGGCTGCTCTGCGTTATCTTGTTGAGGGGCGCCCCTTCGGGAGGGTCGTTCTCACAATCTGACGGCCTTGGTCAGAAAGAGAGAGAGCATGCCGCGGCCCAGACCTTCACCTTACGGCGAGCACTTTATGGGCACGGACAGACGGCACATTTCAACCCCCTCTCCAGCACCCCCAATCGCAATGAACCAGGGATTTGCACGTAACACCTTTGCCGCGCGAAGGCAGAGGTCTGTTTGGATTGATCCAGACGACGCGTTTTCGAAGACTGATCTTGCCCGCTGGACTAAAGCGGTCGATTTGGGTGTGTTGGGGAGGCGGAATCTCCAAGCGACGCCGTGCTGCCGCCTTTACAGTCCTTGGCGGGCTATTACTGAGCCAGTTACTGATGGACCATCCGTTCAGAGTCGCAAATTACGATCGAGCCAGGCCTCTTGGCAGCTTGGCTAGTGCTTAGCGTGGACAACATGAAGACCAGCCTGTCCGGGCGCGAGCCCTTGAACGGCGCGGCCGAACCTGGACCTGATCTCCTGGAAATTGATGTCTTCGATGGCACAAAATCCGTGGGAGCGAAGAATCGCTGCCATGCCAGCCGGCGCGAAACGGCTGACCGAACGTTCATCAATTTTCTTAAGCTGTTCGGTCCGCTCCTTTTCTAATTGCCTTAGCTCTTCTGAGAATGCCTCGGGAGGTTCCAAGTAGTCGAACACCACCTCCGAGTTCTGGATTGACGACATGTAGTCCAGAGTGCGGCCGATAGCGTCCGGTGTCAGATATGGCACAACCCCGAGCCAAGTGAAAAACGCGGGCGAGTTCTGCTGAAAGCCTGCGGCGACGAGCTTCTCTCCCACATCGTCCCGCTCGAAATCGACTGGCACGAGAATAAGCCATGGCGGAAGTGCGATTTGAGCTTCGGCCAAGCGCTGGCGTTTCCATGCCTGCGTCGCGGGGTGGTCCACCTCATAGATACGTATCTGTCGTGCGACATGGGGATTCCGGAGAGCGAAAGTGTCGAATCCAGCGCCAAGGATGACGATCTGCCGAACCCCTCTTTCGACAGCTCTTGACAAAGCATCTTCCGCAATCCGGCTTCGCGCGTTGGTGAACAGACGTCCGATGCTGGCCAAGGGGTGTTCGTTCGCAAATTGAAGCACGTCCTTTTCGTCTTCACGCAGAATCTTCATGGCAAATGGGTCATAGAGGATTGAGCCATGATCGAGTACCTGATGAGCAGCTCGTTGTCGGGCGATTATCAGGGCTGTGCGGTTGGGCTTATTTGGCTTCATGTTCGGACTAGGAATTCATCTAGAGCTGGTTCATGTTGGTGAGGAACTCGGCGTTGTTGCGCGATTTCTCGAGGTAGGTGATGAGCAGCTCCATGGCTTCAACCGGAGAGAGCGGGTTGAGCACGCGGCGCAGCACGAAGATGCGCTGCAGGTCCTCTTTCGGAATCAGCAGCTCTTCCTTGCGCGTGCCCGAGCGCTGAATGTCGATCGCCGGGAAGACGCGCTTGTCCACAAGCTTCCGATCGAGAATGATTTCCATGTTGCCGGTGCCCTTGAACTCTTCGAAGATGACTTCGTCCATGCGCGAGCCGGTATCGACGAGCGCCGTGGCGATGATCGTCAGCGAGCCGCCTTCTTCGATGTTGCGCGCCGCGCCGAAGAAGCGCTTCGGCCGCTGCAGCGCGTTCGAGTCGACGCCGCCCGAGAGCACCTTGCCCGAAGGCGGAACAATCGTGTTGTAGGCGCGCGCTAGACGGGTGATGGAGTCGAGCAGGATGACCACGTCGCGCTTGTGCTCGACGAGGCGCTTGGCCTTCTCGATGACCATCTCGGCGACCTGCACGTGGCGGGCTGCGGGCTCGTCGAAGGTGGACGAGATGACCTCGCCCTTCACGGACCGCTGCATGTCGGTGACTTCTTCCGGGCGCTCGTCGATGAGCAGGACGATGAGAACGACCTCAGGATGATTGGTCGTGACGGAGTTGGCGATAGACTGCAGCAGCATCGTCTTGCCGGTACGCGGCGGCGCGACGATGAGACCGCGCTGGCCCTTGCCCACGGGCGTCAGCAAATCCATGACGCGGCCGCTGATATTTTCGCGGACGGTTTCCATCTTCACCCGCTCCTGGGGATAGAGCGGCGTGAGGTTGTCGAACAGGATTTTGTTGCGCGTCTCTTCAGGCGACTCGAAGTTGATCGCCTCGATCTTCACCAGCGCGAAATATTTCTCGCCTTCGTGCGGCGGTCGCACGTTGCCGCTGATGGTATCGCCGGTTTTCAGGTCGAATTTGCGAATCTGCGACGGGGAAACATAGATGTCGTCGGGGCCGGGCAGATAGTTGTAATCAGGGGAACGGAGAAAGCCGTAGCCGTCAGGCAGAATTTCCAGGACGCCTTCAGCGAAAATCTGGCCTTCCTTTTCGCTTTGCGTCTGAAGAATCCTGAAAATCAGGTCCTGCTTGCGGAGGCCGCTGGCCCCGGTAATTTCCAGACTGCGCGCAATGCGGCTCAATTCTGTGATGTTTTTCTCTTTGAGTTCTGCAATGGTCATGTTCACCTGCGGGTGAAGAGGGAATGTGGGTGGCTGGAGGATTGGAGAGGACGTACTCCGGAGTTCAGGTGGTAATAAACGTTATAGCGCAGCCCAGTCCTGGAACGCGGAGGAAACCCGGGAGGAGCGGCTCTCCGTTCAGAAGGCCGCCTGAAACCGTGAACAACCTCTTACGCTGTCCTTGAAGTGGTCCGACTTTAGACGGCGCGGCAGGCCTACCAGAACTAGCCGCTTCAGCTCGCGCCATGAAGCGATCTTCAATCCATCCGCGCGATCCGCACCAGAGGGGAACTCCGTACGCTTACGCTTCATGTTCGAGATATCTCCATTCTCTTCAATCAACTAATCGCACGAGTGTCGTGTGCGACTGGCGTCGGGCACACCGATATCTTCCGTTCAAATCGATATCTCTTGCTCAATCGGCTCGGACCAGAGGGAGAAAAATCCGATCAATGATCTCTTGTATGTCCTCCGCCGACAACGGCTGCCGCACTACCATGAGCTGATAACGCACGAGGTCGAAAGGCAGCGCAGCCAAGCGAGGCGTAAGCTTCTCCGCAGCGATTTCGCCGCGTCCAATCCCGCGGGTTAGAATTTCCGTCATTGTTTTGGCGTTGCGTTCATGCACTTCTGCAAAGAGCGATAACTCGCTCTCGTGGAGAAGCTCTGCAATCAGGCCAAAGATTACTTCTGGACTTAATTCGTCCACCATTTCTGAAACGCTGTGGAGAATGGCCATGACGTCGCCCCGGACGGTTCCGGTGTCCGGTGCATCGAAGGAAAGACCAGGTCGGTTTGTTCTCAATGCGGCGTATACAAGCCGGGCGCGCGTGGGCCAGCGCCGGTAGATCACCGGCTTGCTGGTGCCCGCCCCCGCTGCGACCCTCTCGATCGAGAAGTTGACGTACCCCGTTTCAGTAAGCTCTTGCAACACGGCCTCGAAGATCGCCGCCTCCAAGACCTTACCCCGTCTACGGCTACCCACTGCCCTTGCCTCGCTGCTCAGCCCGCCGCCGATTCCGAACTCCGTCAATATTAGACACGTTGCGTATCCTATGTCAATAGGATACGGTTAGTATCTTATTGTAGGGAAGCCGAATGAATGCGGTGTGGCCCTGGCCAGCAATCCTTCAGTCGCCAACTCGGCAGTAACGGAAAGGTAACGTCCGGTTAGGCGTCCGGTTAGGCGGTGATACGACCGGAACGGATCGTTTGCGGCGCTGGCTTGCTCGCGTATTGCTCATCTGGCAACAAAAGCTACAGATTGATTGACCTTCGCAGGCGAGTGTCTGCTCATCTTCTTCAGACATCTATGAGGTGAATCCCAGTGCAATGCACATCGCGAGGTGGTTCTTTACGAGCCTCCAGTGCTAGTACTCGCGTCTCTGCGCAATCTTCAGCGCCGCAAAGAATAAGATTGCGGACAGTCCAAGCGAAAACGCCATCGCATTCCATGGGATTGTGTGCGCCACGATGGGCGAGCGTTCCCCTATGCCGTGAAAGATGTTGGCAAAGGCAGGAAGGGAGAATTTTGTACAGAGCCACGCAATCCCACCTGAGGCAAGCAGAGTGCCCATCACCCGATATTGATCGTCAAACACCGTTCCCAGCAAAACCGACAGGAAATAGATCGCTGAGCTGCCGGCGATAAGCGTTGCCGCCTGCTCGAACATCTCAATCGGCGTCACTCCTGCCCTCTGCAGCGGCATTGCCAGCCACATCTCGCAGCAGACCACTCCAATCACCGCGGCTGTCTCCAACCATCCAATGCCGGCGCGCACAGCCAGCAAACGCGATCGGCTGACGGGCATCGAGAGCGTGAACAGAGTCGAGCCGTGCAGACCTTTCGAGGCCTGCAGAGAGGGCTGGGTCGCGATTCCTGCGCCGGCCAGAAATGCACAAGTCATCGCAATGAAGAGCGGAATCACGTGGGACGCAAGCTCAGACACACGACCGCTCACGCTGCGCGCCGATGCGTGGGCGCCAGCTGAATGCATCGCAAAAAGAAGCAGAGCCGTGACGGCAAGCATGAACAAAAGCCGAAACCGGGTTTCCAGCCATCCCTTGAGCCAAAGCATCTCAGTTACTCCTCACATGTTCCAGAAAGATCTCTTTCAGCGTCACCGGAAACCGCTCCACGGTTGCCCCCGGTATGGATCGCGCCTGCTCGACAATCGCCTCGGCGTTGTGACTGCAGAGCATGGAGACAACCCGTCCCTCCTGGCGGATCGACTCAGCGCCCTCCGGCCAGCGTACCGGCGGTTCCGCCCCGCTCTCAAGGACCACGTGAACCCGCTGGTACCGTGCCTTCAAGTCGTCCAGGCACCCCGACACCACCATCCTGCCGTGATCGACAATTCCGACATGGTCGGCGATCAGCTCGACTTCTGACAGCTGATGCGAAGAAAAGAAAATCGTGTTCCCCGATGAACTTGTGATGGAAACCAATTCGCGCAGCACACCCTCCGTCGCAGCAGGGTCCAGCCCATCGGTCGGCTCATCCAGGATCAGCAGTTCAGCCCCACGGGCGATCCCCAGCAGGAGCATCAGCTTCGACCGCATTCCTTTGGAGAGATCGGGAATCTTGCGGGCCTTTGGAAGTTCAAACATCTCCAGGTAACGCTGCTCCAGATCGCACCGCCACTTTGGAAAGAAGGGACGCGTGAACCGTATGATCTGTTCCACCGTCATATAGGGATAAAGCTCCTTGTCCTCTGTCACGAAGCCGATCCGGCGGCGGACTCCGGCGGCGCTGTCTGCGTCCGTGACTGGCACGCCAAATACGTGGGCGCTTCCGGTATCGGCTCGCAATAGACCCATAAGTGTCTTGATGGTGGTCGTCTTGCCTGCGCCGTTGCGCCCGAGGAAGCCGAAGATACTTCCAGCCGGCACCTGGAGGTCGAGACCGCGCAGCGCCGGTTGGTCTTTAAACGACTTACACAGTTGATGAGTCTCGATGACAAAATCGGTCATGGCTTGTCTACCACTGCTCCTTCCTTCCGCTCTTGCGCGTCGGCCTGTGCCAGCTCGTTTTCAAACACTCGTCGTAATTCGTCGTTGCTAAGACCTCGAGAGATCAGCCGCTCGACGGCGGAGTGCATCACTTTTTGCGCCTCGTGAACCAGGCGGGCGCGCCCTCCTGCCGTCGCTTTGATAAAGGCTCCGGAGCCGTGTTTTAACTCGAGTACTCCTTCGTGCTCCAGTTCCCGGTACGCGCGGACGACGGTGTTCGGGTTCATCACCAGGTCCTCGGCCACTTTGCGGATCGTAGGCAGACGATCCCCCTCGCGCAGAGCGCCGGTTTCTACCGCGTGCTTCACCTGCTCCATGAGCTGCAGGTAAAGGGGAATGCCGCTTGAGGGGTTTACTCGAAACATCAAAGTGTACTAGTCAATGGCTACACTACACACTTTGCAGAAGTGCGTCAAGGGCTATTTTGTGATTCGGGAGGCAATTGGGCTGGTGTAGTCTCGCTGAGTGCTTCTTCCGCTCCGATTCGGTACCGATTTGCGGATTCCGGGAGGATCGTCGCCAATTCGGAACCGGGCCACTCACGTCTGGAAAGATCGGGCGGGTGGCACACTCATGCCTTGTTTTAGCTTGAGTGGGGCATCCGCCGGAGACTTAACGGCTGAAAGTCGGAAGATGCACGAGATCGGTCTCGGGCACAGTCTCGAGCGGATTCCCCGCTCTGCGCCAGGCCGCCAACCCGCCTACGATGACAAAGGCATTAAATCCCCATTCCCGCAACAGATGCGCCACGCTAGCGCTCGTCGCTTCGTTCCGGCAAGTGCAGTAGAGGTATATGTCCTTGTCTCGGGGGAATGTTGTTATTTCGGCGCTGAGATTGTTGGGCTCGATTCGAATCGAGCCGGGAATGCGGACAGCGCCCGCACTGTAATAACCATGGCTGCGCACATCGGCCAGCAGTATCTTTCCCGGGCCTTCTGTCTGCAGCTTCGCCGCCAACGCGGCTACCTGTACCCGTGGTACAACGCGATCGGCGCGGTGCCTCCAGTACAACGAAACGCGATAAACCATAAACGCAATCACGGCAATGATGATTACAATCTCGACCGCATGTCCTGCTGCGCGAAATCCACTCACAATCTCCGCTATGAAATCGCGGAAGATAAATCCGACCGCACCATATGAGAGCACATAGAAGCTGGCGCCCAGGAAATCCAGCCCCAGGAATTGAGGGAATGGCATTTTCATGCTCCCAGCCAGCGGTGCGGCCATCGTGCTCACCCCAGGAATGAACTTGGCGATCAACAGAGTGGTCCGGCCGCGCTTATAGAACGATTCCGCGGACCGCAGAACGCATGTTTCCGGATCGACAGAAACCTGGCACAGAAGTTTCAAGAGCCACCATCCCATATGGCTGCCAAGGAGGTAAAGGAACGAGTCGGCCGAAAGCATCGCAGCGACCGCAAACAACGCGACCGCCGGACCGGACAGGGTACCCGCCGCCGCCGCAGCTCCGCCCGCAACAAGAGCCACTGCGCCCGGTACCGGCACACCGATGCCTTCCGCAAAAACAATTAGGCAGATGACGATGTACCCGTGGTGCACGATCAATGAGAGGAAGTCACTCATGCGTCAGGTCTCAAGGCTAGCATGCAACTGGCTCAGCGAATCGGGGTACCCGGAGGGAACCCGATGCCCTGACACCATGACTTGACACGATGACTCCACGGCCAGTTTCATAAACAGCGTAACGAAACTGAGAAACTTCGCGGTTGCCATGTTTGCCGCAGTTTTTAGCAAGGCGGAGTTCAATGAGTAAATACACGTTGTCCCATGGATTGGCAGGCGAACAGCAACGCTTGGCGCTCATGTCTGCGTTGCTCGATCCTTTTGAGTGCGCCTGCATTGACCGGCTCGGAGTGCGGCCAGGCTGGCGCTGTCTTGAACTCGGCTGTGGCAACGGATCGATCGCGCAGGCTCTGGCTGAGCGCGTGGCGCCCACTGGTTACGTGGTCGCAAGCGACATCGATCTCACGTATATCTTGGACCTGCGGATGCCGTGCCTTGAGGTTCGCCGCATCGATATCCTTCAGGATGCGATAGAGGAGGGTTCCTACGATTTCGTTGTCGCGCGCGCCCTGCTTCACCATCTGACGCCTGCCGGTAAGGCTTTAGAGCGCATGGCCGCCGCGCTCAAGCCCGGAGGCGTGCTTCTCTCCATCGAACCAGACATGCTGCCCTGTACTGTCACCGAGCCGGATTCGATGCGCGGTTTTTGGCAACAATGGCTAAGGTGGTCAGTTGAAGCCGGCATCGATTACTCTATCGGCCGGAAAATTCCCGCGTGGCTGGATTTGCTCGGCTTGAAGGATGTTGCCGGCGAAGGCCATACCGCACAATTCAACGGCGGGTCGGATTGGGCGACATACTGGACCCAAACCGTGAGGGAGCTGGCTCCCTCACTGGTGAAATTGGATTATGTTACCGGGAAAATGCTCGATGAATTCCACACCCGCTTCGATGACCCGCATTATTGGACTAGCGTCATCACCTTCACGGCGAATTGGGGACGAAAGCCGGCTTGAACCCAAGGCTTGAGTGGGCCACCCGCCCTACCGCCGGGGATTTCCGGCAGACTGGACAGAGGTTCAGTGAAGTGATGAAGACCGGCAGTCCGGGTTTCATTCCCAAAGGTACATAATCATGAAACCCAAACCGCACGCTTCGACGCGGTGTAGACTCTGGGGTGATCGAAGAAACAGCGCGACGTGACGAGTCGTACACTCCGATTCCGGTGAAGCATTTAGCTCCTTGTCAAATTGAAGGCTCAAGATGAACGATCAACAAAAGAAGGTTCAGTATTCCGGAGTGCGAGATCAAGAGATCCGTGCGGCACTGGATCAGCATTGGGCGGCGTCCGATGCCAACGATTTTGAAACGGAGCATCGCATCTATCACGAGGACGCGGTGCTGGAATACCCGCAGTCAGGCGAGCGAACCCGCGGTCGACGCAACATACAGAACCAACGCGCTAGTCAGCCGAGCAAGAAGCGGTTTGTTGTCCGACGAATCATTGGCGGCGGTGATCTTTGGGTCACCGAATTCATCCTGACATATGACGGCAAGCCGTCCTACACCGTGAGCATCATGGAGTTCAGGGACGACAAGGTTGCGCGGGAAACACAGTACTTTGCGGATCCATTCGTGGCTCCCGCATGGCGCGCTCAATGGGTCGAACGGATGGACACATAATCTCGGGGCGCGAGAATTTCGCTAACGACACCGCCATTTGCGGTTTGCCAAAACTCAACTTCGGACGAAGAATGTTCCTATTCGTAAATGGGTAGAGCGATTTTGTCGGCGATGTCTCGACCGACCGCAAGATCTGCGAGCCAGGGGATTGCCATCAGGTTGAAGATCCGATTTCGCAGGTACAGCGCCAATTTCGACTTTGGCGCGAATGTACCTGCAAAACGCAGCGCAGCCTTCTGCTTGCTGAAAACGAAGGGGCCGAATAGATCCTCGTACCGTCGAAAGGCTTTGGCGTAGTCACCTTTCGCATGGTGCAGCTCGCCGGCAAGAATATATGCCGCCACCATAGCCAAAGCCGAACCCTGCCCGGCCAGCGGTGAGACGCAGGAGGCCGCATCGCCGACCAGGGTTACGCGTCCCCGGGTCCACAACCCATGTCGCGAATCCATTTGTATCTGACTGACACGATCAAAATAGAGATCATTGCTGGCGTCAAGCGCGTCCAGAATCCGGAGACATTCCCAACCACTGTTTCCGAAGCGCTTCCGCAACAGAGCCTTTTGGGCTTGAATGTCACCGGCTCCTGAAGCATCTTCATCTGCGTATGTAAAGAGAAACATCGTGCGATCGCCACGCAAAGCAAATCGCACCACCTGTTGACCCACTTCGGTGTACATCACATAAACCAGTTCGTCTCTTGGCCTGTAACCATCCACTTCGAAAGCCGCGACTTTGTAACCAAGATACCTCTCATATAGGCTTTCCACACCAAAAACGAGTTCGCGAACCCGTGAATGAAGACCGTCCGCTCCGACGACCAGATCGAACTCACGTACGCCTGCACTTTCGAAGGTGACGCGAACGCATCTTTCCGTTTGCTCAATGCGATCCACGCCGTCGCCGAATATGGTTTCGACATTGCCTTCGACCTTACCGAAGATAGATGCCGCGAGTTCTCCTCGTGGAAGGCTGAGATAACGACCACCCGTCATCCGGGAAAATGCGTTAGCTGGAAAGCCCGCCAACCGTTCACCGGTCCGGCCAACAACTCTTACTTCGCGAACTGCGTAGCCTCTAGCGCTGATCTCCGGCAAAAAATCCATCCTTTCAGCGATGTCGAAGCCCGCGCCCCAGAAGTCGATAACGTAGCCTCCGGTGCGCAAGAGGGGCGCCTTTTCTATGATGGTGGGACTGAATCCATAGTGGGCAAGCCAGTATGCGAGAGTAGGTCCTGCGATTCCCGCTCCCGATATCAAAACTCTCATTCCAAGGAATAGGGTATACCGATTACCAGATGTCCAGGCTGTGTGCCGCAACCTTCAGGGCAACGCGCGGCGCCGAAATGGCGGGTGGCCCACTCAAGCCTTGTTTTGGCTTGAGTGGGGAAGTTGTTGGGCGTAAGTTTGACCTCGTCCCTTGGGGTCCGAAGCGATTTCACGAATCCGGACAATTGCAAATGAGTCGACCTTGGGGCGACGAGGGCATTGGGCTGTTCGCGGCAGAGTGTTTTTGTCTTGAGTGGGGCAGCTCCACTGGCGGACACAGTCTCCCAGTTGCCCGTTCGCGCTTTCTTGCGGTCCACTCGGATTCAATCTCCACGCGGCCTTCTCAGGGATATCCGTTACAAGTCCCTTGCGGCGAAAGGGCCCTATATTTGGGTTTGAATCTTCTCTTTTGCTGCTTGTAGATAATTTCCAGCAGTCGTGGCGTGGGAGTGTGGGAAGGGTGGAAGGCCGGCTTCTTGGCTTTCCAGGCTTTCCATACTCTGTCACTTCCGTGGCCTGCTTCAGAATCGGCGATCCCCGTTTCTTCGAAGCCAGACATGAAGAATCCTGGAGCGGAACTCCGAGGGTCGGATTTACTGCGAGCGGTGTCTATATATCTGTGCAGGCACACCGGCGATGGAAGATCCATTCATCTTCATTTCGATTAGCGGCCAATTTCTTCTGTCTCCTAGATCAATAAGACATACGCGGCCCTTTTTGCCAGGGAAAGATTGATCGGTCATCGCGGAGAGTACGGGGAGCTCATATGGTACAAAGTAGAGCGGCAACCTACCTGGCCTTGCTTCTGCTCGCCGGTTTGCTGGGTGCATTCCTTGTCGAGTCGTTGCTATGCCGATGGCCCGCTCCTCATCCTCTTTCACCAGCGGCGGCTGTTCTCGCCGCTGTAACCTACGTCTCGGTCGCGGTGCTGTCAGGATCAGTCAGTACCTTGCTCTTCTGGTTTCCTTCCCGGATAGCCCAGTCTGTGCCCTTAAGTCTGTTCACAGTCGCGAGCGCGATTGGCTGGATTTGGGTACCCTCCGTTGTACTGCTGTCGCGGCAGCGTTCCATCGCCGCCGTTGCAATAGCGGCCACCGCGGCGGCGGTGATGGCAGGTGGTTTGCGTAAAATCGTACCGTCGCATATCGGAACTCACCATCTGCTGAATGGAGAATCGAAACCAGGAGAACTGTTTGCGCAATACCTCAACACTGCTCCTCGAGAGATGGCCGGCTTCATCATTGCAGTCTGCCTGTATGGCAGTTTCTTTGCGCTGCACAGACAATTGCTCTCTGTCGCCAGCTTCCTGCTGGCTTTTTGCGCATTCCTGTTGACGTGGAAACTGAAGGGTGACGGCGCATACGCATCCGGGAACAGTGAAAATCGACTGCATACTGCCGTGCGGCTCGCGAGGGCCACATCCACAGCAGTTTTGATCACCACGGTATTACTGCTCCTGGGGCTCCAACACGGAGTATCTTCTGGCGCGATGGACGCCTTTGCTCTCGACCGCGGATTCTCCCTAAGAAGAGTTCCACCACAGCGCGAAGGAGCCGAGAAGGCGGTTTCAGATCTATCAGGATACCGGCGCATCGTCCTCTGGCCTCTCCCCGAGAAGAAGACAGTTGTTGTCCCGGTGCCCCGCCCGACTTCTCCCAGCGGATTCAACATCAGCAAGCCGGTGACGATTCGTTTCGATGGGTCTTATTGGTATTTCCAGCCACTGGGTAACGGCGTGGGAACCAGAGCGCACGTGGCGCGTGGAAGCCCTTTGACCGTGGATGTTCGTTCCATCAATCACATTCCACTGGTAATGGAAGCGCATCAATCCCTTGCCGCTAGCATCCCTTTGGCATGTTGTCGCGAGATCCGGGTCGCGATTGAAAATTACGACAACGCACCAGGCGTGATTGCTCTCGGGGTCTTGCTGACGGACTCGACCTCCCTTGGAAAGCCTACGCTTTATCTGGATCAGCAGACTGTCGTTTCGACCGAGCCAGGCCGCTTCACCGTAAAGTCTTCGCCCGTCCCCGAGGTACTTCGCTTCCATGTCCCTAACCACGCAAAGATCCGGCAATTTGATGAGATTACGCTCATTTTCTTTCCTGATTCAGAACGCCCGTACACGGGAGCGAAGATCGCGATCAAACAATTTGATTTGATTCCACGCTGATGAGCGGAGCACTACAACAGCGTATCTGTTGTTTCCTTCAATTTAGCTTCTTGCCCATAGCATAATCCGGTTGAGGCGACTAGGAGTAATCAAGGCCACCGACGACAGTGCAATCAGCAGTAGACCCACGAGCCCGCGCGCCCCATTTCGCAGCTCGTTAATCAGGCCTCCGCCCGTGCGTTTGCAGGAGCGGACTTACTCGCGAGCGCTTTACCAAGCATGTCCGCCTCCATCTTCCGCGCAAGAGAAGCGGGCACAAGGGCGTTCATGATGCGGTTCAGCCGGCCTGGAACGATTCTGGAGCGGTTTTTGAGCAGACCGCTGAGGCCCTCAGATACGCACTGCTCGACGCTCAACGGTTTCATCGGCATGGTCTTCGGATCGAAGCCGAACTTTTCCAGCACTGCTGTGTTCGTAAACCCAGCTGCCAGTACAGTGACGTAGACACCTAGAGGTTTGAACTCATAGTGAAGCGCCTCGCCAAGGCTGTGTACATACGCCTTCGCGGCTCCGTCATTCGCCATACATGGAACGCCGTTTTCCGCACCCATTGCCCCCACGAGGATCAAGCCGCCCCGCCTCCGCTCGGCGAGTTTCGCGCCGAAATGTTGGGTGATGTCCAGATGCGCCATCGTATTGAGGCGCAAAGTCGCCTGAAGCAACTGCCGATCGAGCTTCAGGAACTCGCCGGAATTTCCGGTGCCCGCATTGGAGACGACAAGCCCGATGTCGAGATCGTGCGTAGCATCGGCGAGTCCCGCTATGAATCCCTCTTGCGAGAGGTCCATAGCCAAGGCGCGGTACTGAACATCAAACTCCTGTGAGATGGCGCGTCCCAGTTCGGCAAGCAATGCGTCTCGCCTGGCCACTAGCACTACGTTGATCCCCGACGCTGCGATTTGCCGCGTGAATTCCTTGCCTATTCCGGAGGAGGCGCCGGTAACGAGCGCCCACGGACCGAATCGTCTCTTGTCAATTTGAGTTTTCATGAGCGTGTTTTCCTCCTGCGATTCGAGGCCTGGATTCCCCCTTCTTTCCTGTCTCCCGTGTTGGTTACGAACGTTCCAGTTCACAGGGCGCGAATCCAATCTTGAAGGCGCCTCGTCTCCATTACCACCAGTTCGGGCTTACCAGACCCGTGAGCCAGGACCGAGACTCCCTGCAATGCTGAGAAAAGATGGATAGCAAGTCCTCGTGAGTCGTCTCCATGTCCATCCGCCCTAAACTGATCCTCTATCCACGCAAGCGGCTCTCCGAAGAGTGCCGTAGATTTTTTCGCGAGAGGTCCGCCTTCCTTGTGCAACTCGGAGCAAAGCGTCCCAAAGGGGCACCCTCCGCGTGCAAGCACATCCCGGTTCCCAAGCGTATTCTCGACACACGCCTGAAGGCGTTCTTTCGGGGAACCCGCCCTGTCCCACTGTTCCCGCAGCGCCTGAAATTCCAACAAGCGTTGCTCCACAATGGCCTCGCCGATTTCATCTTTTGTCTTGAAGTAGTAGTAGACGTTGCCTACCGGGATCTTGGCCGCCTCGGCGATATCGGCGAGGCTCGTTTCCCTGAACCCATGTCGGTACGCCAACTTCACAGCCGTGCGGATCAGCCGCGCTCGCTTCTCCGATTTCGTCTTTGCCATAGTTCAAAAACTAAGTTAGTCAGTTGACTGACTTGACTCTATACCCGCTCGTGTCGTAATGTCAACTCTTGATCGATCCTTGCGGCTGATGAAATTTCAAGGGGCCGCACGACGGGGTGGCCCACTCAAGCCTTGTTTTGGCTTGAGTGGGGAAGTTGTCGGGCCTAAGCTTGACTTCGTGCCTTGGGGTCTGAAGCGATTTCACGAATCCGGACAAACCCACTTCGTTACGTTCTGTTGCTACCATCGTCGTCCACTGTTGCTGACAAACACAACCTAAGGAGACGTTCGAGACCGCGCTGGGAGCGTCTGAGACGCAGCTCCGCTCTCTGCGTGATGCCGGAGGCATCAGGGCCTGGCGATCCTGTAAAGCTGATATCGGCTCTGGCCGCTGGGAAGCGGAGTCAGCACCCATCCCGCCCTGGTCAAATCGGCACTCACGCAATCCCAGAACGGCTGCTGGAGAATTAGCGCATAGTTCGCGTTGTTTTTTCGGGCGATGGCGTCAAGAGCGCGATCCCACTGGCAGGGGCCGCGGGTGTAAGCGCGATGAAAAGCGACACTCGACGGCGTTTTGAGGCCGACCACATCAATCAATCGGGCATGAGGTCTGCCCCAGGCGACCATGCCGGCGTCATGAATCAGCACCGTCGCACCCGGTGGCACTTGCGCCATGGTGCGAGCGATCTCCCGCACCTCCGCGACGGCTGTCTTGCGTTCCGTCAAAAGCAGAGGCACCCACTTGATCGCCATGATCAGAGTGAAGGTGGCAACCATTGCCACCAGAACGGGCCCCACCCCCGGGCGCCGGAGCGCTCTTTGGCTTGATTGCCGTCCGCGATGGGGTTTATTTCGTGGACGACGCCTCGAACACCCTTAACCTGCTTCACTGATAACTTGCTTCTCTCATGCAGGCGGGAGGCACCAGCTGGTTTTTGCTCCGGTGCCTCCCCGCGAGGCGGTTTTCCAAGTGACAAGCACAGTAATCCGGTTCCTCGATGCGTGCATCGGCATTTCTGGATGAAGATGAATTGGATGATATCCGGTCAGTGGCGTTCTTCGAGCAGGTGCGCCACCCGTTCCGTGCTTGCTCGCGCCCAGGCTGTGTCTGATGCAAACCCCAACACTAACACGGCTGCGCCGCATGCCGTCATCACCCACCAGATCGCGTGAGTCGCCGTGGTGAAATCTGTACCACGCGCATGGCTTACTGCCACCACTGTTCCAGACACCGCAACACCGATCGCAGCACCTACCTGCCGGCTGGTCGAAGCGATGGCCGCCGCTACCCCCGCTTGCGACAGCGGCATTCCGGCCACTGCGCTGTTGCTGATCGCCGGATTGACCATCCCCAAACCTACGCCGAAGAGTCCGTAGGCAGCCACCAGCCATCCTACCGAGGTATGTGGGGCCAATCGTGTCAGCATGAGCGTGCTCAGCGTAAAACCGGCGCCCGCGGCCAGTAGAGACGGCCGTGTTCCGTAGCTCCCGACCAGCCGCCCCGACCATGGGGCGCATACGATCATCATGATCGCCAGCGGCACCGTGAACAGCCCGGTGTGAAAGGCGGAGAATCCGCGCACCTGCTGCAGGTACAGCGTACTGAGAAAAAGAAAACCTGCAAAGCACGAGAAGGAACTCAGGCCCAGAAGCGTCGCGGTGGAGAAGGAACGCTGTGAAAGAAGCGCAGGTCCAGCAAAGGATCGCGCCGTCGCGGCTCATACAGCACAAAGGCCAGCAACGACGCTACTGCTGTGAGAAACAGACCAAGAATCAGCGCCGATCGCCAGCCTTCATGCGGCCCCTCGATAACGCCCCAGGTCAGCGTCGAAAGCCCGATCAGCACCAGCGCCTGTCCCACCGGGTCGAAAGCTCGCGCTCGCGCTGCCTTCGATTCCGGCACAAAGCGCGCCGCCAGCAGCGCCGCCGTAATTCCGATCGGCACGTTGATCCAGAAGATCGATCGCCACCCAGTCGTCTCCGTGAGCGCTCCTCCGATCACTGGTCCGATGCCGAGCGATAGACCAGCCACCGCGCCCCACACGCCCACCGCCCGCGCCCGCGCCTTCGGCTGAGGAAATGCATTGGCGATGATCGACAGCGCCACCGGGTTCAGCATCGACGCCCCGAAGCCCTGCAGCGCACGAAAGCCGATCAGTTGTTCGATAGTTGCTGCCCGGCTGCAGAGCAGCGATGCGAGCGTGAAGATGGCCAGTCCGATCTGGAAGACTCTCCTGCGTCCGAAGCGGTCGGAGATCGATCCTGACAGCATGAGGAAGCTCGCGACGACCAGAGTATAGGCGTCGAGAAGCCACTGCAGCCCGGCAAGCCGCGCGTGCAGGTCTCGCTGGATCGCGGGCAGAGCGACGTTCACAATCGTCACGTCCATGCTCAGGATCAGCACGCTCAAGCAGCAGATTGCAAGGATCAGGTTCGGATGGGAGATACGTTTTGTGGGATCGGCGACAACAGCACTCGTCGCGCCAGTACCTGAAAAGGATTGATCCTTAGTCTTCGGCAAGGTGTCTCCACTTAAGAGATGCAAACCGAACCGCGAGGATGAAAAAGCGTCCTGGTACCGGCACGGTCCACCAGCCAGCCGTTCGGCGGCTTGGGAGCCCTCATTAGGCAAAGGCTTCGAGGACCTGCTGCGTGTTGCGGACATGCGAAAGTCGTGGAAAGATGCTCTTGAAGGCGAAGTCCTGCATCTCCGGCGAGAAGGTGCTGCAGGCGTCCTCGATCGTGACGAAGGCAAAGCCGAGGCCGGTGCCCTGCCGCAGCGTGCTTTCAACTCCGAAGTTGGTGGCGATGCCCGCGAGCACGATCGTCTCGATGCCGCGGCTGCGCAGCTCCTGCTCCAGCTCCGTTTGCGCAAAGGCTCCCCAATGACGCTTGGTGATCAGCAGGTCCCCGCTCCGCATGCCCGCGGATTCGGCAATCTCGCTCGCGGAGGCGGGAATGTCCTTCGGCAGGTTCATGGCCTCGTCCGAGGGCAGGGAGAGCACCTTGCTGATGAGAACCCTTACGTAAACCACCGGTGCTCCTTTTGCACGAAAGGCCTCCGCCAGCGCGCGCGAGCGCTCGATCACTTCGCCGGCAGTGTGAGGTTGAGTGTCGCGGCCGACGATGCCGTTCTGCAGGTCGATCAGCACCAACGCTGTCTTCTTCGGGTCCAGCTTCAACGTCGTACTCATGTGTGTTCTCTCCATCTTAATAATATGAGGCATACCTCATATTTCCTCCGCTAGAATACGAGGATGCCCTCACATTCGTCAACTTCGGCGCGGCGCTCTCCTCGCAGGACCGCTCTACCCGGCGTGTGACGGCATTTCTCCAAGCGGCGGGCGCTGTTTGCCGAGCTTGGGTTCGAAACTGCGACTATGACGGCGATCGCGGACCGGGCAGGCTCGTCGATCGGTGCTCTCTACAGCTACTTTCCCGACAAGAAGGCTATAGCGCTGGCGTTGCTGGACACCTATTCCGGGCAGATCAAAGAGCACTGGCGGCAGCTCTTCGATGAGGTCGCGGCGTACTCGGCCAGGGACTTCTCCGAGCGCTTCATCGACCGCTTTCTCGACTTTGTCGCCGAGCACCCCGCTTATCTGCAGCTGCAGGCAGCGCCCATACGGTTGCGCCGAAGCGTCACCGCCAAGCGCGCCTTCCGTGCATCTTTGATTGAAGCGTTGCGGCGGCGGGTTCCTGCCCTTGGGCAGCAGGCAGCGGAGCTGCGCGCGGGAGTGATGCTGCAGATCGTGCGGGGCATGATGCAGATGTATAACGACGCAGACCCGTCCGAGAGAGCGATCGTGATCAGGGAGTTTAAGACGGCGCTTGCCGGTTACGTAAGCACGGTGTTCGGCGGACCATCTCATTAGTCGGCTTGTCTGAAGCGATCTCATGGCTGGTATCATGCCTGCCATGAAGAAACTTACGCCATTCCTCTGGTTCAATGACAACGCCGAAGAAGCCGCTGAGTTTTATCTGAGCGTCTTTCCGCACGCGCGCAGGCTCGATGAGCTGCGTTCCAAAGGTGTCGGTCCCTGGCCCGCGGGGAAGATTGCCACTATCACCATCGAGCTTGAAGGCCAGGAGATGGTCTTCCTCAACGGCGGCCCTTCACATCAGCTCAACCCCGCCTTCTCGTTCTTCGTCCGCTGCGACACCCAGGAAGAGATCGACAGCTATTGGGACAAGTTGATCGAAGGCGGCAAACCCATGGCCTGCGGCTGGCTCACAGACCGCTTCGGCCTATGCTGGCAGATTGTGCCCCGCAATATCGGCGAGTTGATCAGTCACCCCAAAGCCATGGAAGCCATGATGGGGATGATCAAGATGGACCTGCCCGCGCTGGAAGCCGCCGCGCGCTAGAACTGAGAGCCTTCTCCAGTCATTTCCAGTCAGAACTTTTGCTTTGTATTCGCACTTGCCTTTCTTTCTGTCATTCCCGCAGGGAATCTGCTTGCGCTCAAAATCCAAGTGCAACAAATCTTGTGAGTAGGTTCATACAGATAGCCGCAGCCGTGCCGTGGGAAAGTGGGAAACGTTCTTTGTTTTCCACCTTTTCCACGGCTGTTCTCCCGGATCTGCTGACTGGTCTTGATGATGCGTTGTTGCACTTGGAGCTTGAATCCACCCTGCTTCTGGTCTTTCTGGAGCGACGGGAATGAAGTGGCTAAAGGGCGGGTAGCTCAGGTCTCCCTTTGTCACAAAGCCGAGGGTGCCCCACGTTCGCACCAGCGTACGTGGGACGAATCAAGCCTGTTTCCGATTTGTTGTTCTGATCTCGACCTCCAATAGCAACGCGGGCTTGACTATATCGGTCCTGATTGGCCAACGGTTCCAGCGCGCCGTACTCGTAACTCAGCAAAGACAGCTCGGTCCAAGCGTTGGAAAAAATCCTTACAGACCCACGTACACTGGTGCGAACGTGGGGCACCCATGTTCGTCATGCCGTCCGAGACTTGGGCCACCCTCCCTAGCTCGACGGCAGCAACCATCTCCCATCGGAGGCATCAGGGCCTGGCGATCCTGTAAAGCTGATATCGGCTCTGGCCGCTGGGAAGGGGAGTCAGCACCCATCCCGCCCTGGTCAAATCGGCACTCACGCAATCCCAGAACGGCTCCTGGAGAATTAGCGCATAGGTCGCGTTGTTTTTTCGGGCGATGGCGTCAAGAGCGCGATCCCACTGGCAGCCGCCGCGGGTGTAAGCGCGATGAAAAGCGACACTCGAAGGCGTTTTGAGGCCGACCACATCAATCAGGCGGGCATTAGGTCTGCCCCAGGCGACCATGCCGGCGTCATGAATCAGCACCGTCGCACCCGGTGGCACTTGCGCCATGGTGCGAGCGATCTCCCGCACCTCCGCGACGGCTGTCTTGCGTTCCGTCAAAAGCAGAGGCACCCACTTGATCGCCATGATCAGAGTGAAGGTGGCAACCATTGCCACCAGAACGGGCCCCACCCTGTCACCCGACGAGGCTGACAACGCCGCCAATCCATAAATCAGGGCCGGTATGAACACCGCAAGATAGCGGGCGTCGTTCCAGTTCAGCGCGCCTGGAACTGTCACGCTGACAACGGCCAGAACCAGAAGGATAAAACCGAGAGCGCACCAGCCGGCCTTCACCCGCCGCAGACCAGGCACGCCAATCAATATCGCCCAAGTGCCTGAAGCTGCGAATGCATCGTATATGGCCCCTATCCGGTAACTCCACGGCGAATGGGCCTCGGCAAAGAAAGCCTCCTTCGCACTTGCGGTGTTCGCCAGCGGTGAACCCGTCGCCAGCCAGAGCCAGACAATCCATGGCAAGGCCACCGCGGCGGCGATCGCCACCGAAGGCAAAGCGGAAAACCTGTCGCGGTAAAGCCGGCGCACCATCAACAGCCCGGCTAGGATCGCCAATTCCGGTCTGACGAACGGCGCGATTCCCACCAGCAGAGGCAGTCGCCGGTCATCAGCCAAGACCAGCAGCCAGGTGACGGTGGCCATCGCCAATCCCGTCTCCAACCCGTTGACCAGTTGAATCGACGCGGTGCCCGCCAACAGGCCCGTAACCACGAGAACTGGCGTCTGCCATCCTTCGACCCCAGCCTGCCGCACCAGCTTGTCAAGCCCCAGGGCATAGGCAACTCCGGCGGCTACATTGATCGCCAGCGACGCCACCGGTAGCGGCAAGAGTGTACCCATGATCGCAAGCAGAGCCAGATGGACGCTGCTCGTAGCGCCGATTAGAGCCGGTACCCCATACACGGGATCTCGGCCTTCCAGCAGAACCCGCGCATTATGCAAGGTGATGTAAGCGTCATCGAGCGGGAAGCCGCCATTCCATGTACAAACCAGCAGCGTCAGGACGGCGAGATAGATAAAAAAGCGCCCCGAAGCCCGTCCCACCACGATTTGTTCAATGGAGATCATAAGGGCTCGACAGAATTTCTTCGATTGAACTGCCTTGATAGCCAATTGTTACAAACCGTTCATCACGACGAATCGTTACGCTAGCCAATACCATAACATGTCCTCATACGATTACCGTTCTACCGCCGCCCTTCGGCTAACGCCGTCACATTCTCGCAGCTGAACACCTACCCGGGTCACCGGGAGATTTCTTCTTCAGTCGCGTAATTCGCGATGAGCTCAAGTGCAGAAATTAACGTAACAACCATTGATCCAATAGGCATGACGTTTGGAAGCCGGTGGCCCAGGTCTCCCATTGTCACAACGCCGAGGGGTGCCCCACGTTCGCACCAGCGTACGTGGGGCGAATCAAGCCTGTTTCCGATTTGTTGTTCTGATCTCGACCTCCAATAGCAACGGGGGCTTGACTATATAAAGGTCCTGATTGGCCAACGGTTCCGGCGCCGTACTCGTAACTCAGCAAAGACAGCTCGGTCCAAGCGTTGAAAAAAATCTTTATAGACCCACGTACGCTGGTGCGAACGTGGGGCACCCATGTTCTTCATGCCGTCCGAGACCTGGGCCACCCGCCCGACAGTCTGAATTTATAATCATCGCTAATCTGCAAAGTCAAGGAACAACGTTGATAAAGTTAGTTTCGCTCAACAACACTTCCAAAGCCTTAGAATGCAAACTGATCCCTGTTGTAAAAAGGGAAAAGACTTCGACGGGTATCGGGGGTTAAATGATGACGGCGCAACGAATCGTTTCGTTTCTTCCTTCGGCAACTGAAATGGTGTGTGCTCTGGGCTTAGACGACTGCCTCGTAGGGATCACCCACGAGTGCGACTACCCATCTTCAGTTCAACGAAAACCAATTGTTGTTCGCAGCGCTGTTCCGGTGGAAACGATGACTCAGGCGGAAATTGACAAATCCGTCAGCGAGCGGCTGCAAAACGGTCTAAGCGTGTACGAGGTGGACGAGAAGCTGTTGCAAGAGCTTGCCCCTGACCTGATCCTGACACAGGACCTATGCCAGGTTTGTGCGCCTTCAGGGAATGAAGTCACTCAAGCCTTGAATCTACTTCCAAAGAAGCCGCAGATCCTTTGGTTGACACCGAAGTCTCTGCGACAAATTGCCGACAATTTGCGCGAAATAGGCGAGGCCACAGGTTGCGTCACAAAGGCGGATAAACTGATTGTTGCCAGTCGCGCCAGCTTAGAGAAGATAGCGGCGGTGACGCGCGAGCTTGTTTCACGTCCTCGCGTCTTCTGCATGGAATGGATCGATCCTGTCTATTGCAGCGGGCACTGGGTTCCTGAAATGGTGAGAATCGCGGGTGGCATAGATCAACTCGCCCATGAAGGAACTGATTCCGTTCGCGTTTCTTGGGATGCTGTCCTGAAGTGGGCGCCCGAAGTTCTCATCGTCATGCCCTGCGGCTTCCATCTGAACAAGGTATTGGAACTAGCTCCAAAACTATACAGTCTACCCGGCTGGTTTGATCTTCCAGCAGTTCGCGAACGAAGGGTATACGCGGTAGACGCTAGCTCCTATTTTGCCCGGCCAGGGCCAAGAGTAGTGGAAGGAACACTGCTCCTGGCGCACCTCCTTCATCCCGAATTATTTTCGTGGAACGGCCCTGAAGCAGCGTATCAGCGTTTGGATGGCTTCGACGTTAAGCTCGAACTCGACTAGCGCAGATGTGGCTAAACATCAACTCCGACAAGCGAATCTCCAGTTGTCGGCGGGTGGCCCACTCAAGCCTTGTTTTGGCTTGAGTGGGGAAGTTGTTGGGCCTAAGCTTGACCTCGCGCCTTGGGGTCTGAAGCGATTTCACGAATCCGGACAAACCCACTTCGTTACGTTCTGTTGCTACCATCGTCGTCCACTGTTCCTGACAAACACAACCAAGGAGACGTTCGAGACCGCGCTGGAGCGTGTGAGACGCAGCTTCGCTCTCTGCGTGATGCCGGAGCAGGTCCACCTGCTCATCGGAGAACCACAGCATAGAACACCAGCCGATGCGCTCAAGTCGTTAAAACAAGGTGTTTCGCGGCGATTGATTGATTGATCAATTGATCAATTGATCGGCGAGGCGGAACACTTCTGGCAAAAGCGCTATTAAGATTTCAACGTTCGGAATCAGCGGCAGTTCGCGGAAAAGCTTGGCTATATTCATCGCAACCCCGGTGAAGCGCGGGTTGTGTAAACGCTCTGAAGGCTGAAAGTGGAGCAGCTCTCGCCATTACGCAATCGGGATTGAAGGCCGCGTGGAGATTGAATCCGAGTGGACCGCAAGAAAGCGCGAACGGGCAGCTGGGAGACCATGTCCGCCAGTGGAACTGGCCCACTCAAGCCAAAACAAGGCTTGACTGGGCCACCCGCCCATTCTTACGAAATACAGCGACCGCCGGGACCGCATTCGCGTGGAATGACGGGCTATCCTCAGCCAGCTCGACTTGGATCTTCGCTTAGGCGAGGATAAGGAAGATGTCGAAAGCGGCGAAGCGAGTTACTGCGGATCAGGTGAAAGGGGCGATCAGTCAGATCCTCGCGACCGGGAGCGCCTCGCGGGAAGTGATCTGGTCCTGTGCGCACGATGCAGGACTGGACGCTGGGAACCGGAAACGAGTGGCACAGGCACTACTCTCAGCAGGAACGGAATTTCGCGACGGCGGCCGCCTCGGGCGCTTGGGGGCGACGATTCTGCTAGGCCTGACTCTGTTAGGTGACGATTTTCTCAAGCCCTTGGAGCGTGCCAAGTTACTCCTCGGTGACTTCGAGAGCCTGCAGAAGAGTTCGAAATTTCTAAGCGACTTGGACCAATGGCTTTCCACGCACGGGCAAGAATGGTGCATCCTTCGGGCAAGATTGTCTACATACAGGGCCTATGCAGGTTTGTTAGCAGCGACGGCCGATCGTTATGCTTGGCTAAAACGAGAAACAGCTAAACCTCATCGCCTCTGGGCCACACGACTGTTAGCTCTCACGGAGCTCTGTTTTCTGCATGCCTACTTTGACACGAGCGTCAGTGAACAACATCAGGCGTGGTTCGACTCTTTCGAAAGCCCGGAGGACTTCGCCGAGGCGGTGTCGACCCTCTTTGCCATCGCGAATGACCGTCGCGAGCTTGATGCGCTGGATTTTTCCTATCCCGCAGTTGACGATCTGACTGACCCATTTCTGTTTGAGCTGCTAGATGCAGCGCAGGTGGTCAATCACGTCCGGGCTATTGAGAAGCATGTCAGCCTTTTTCAGTACAGCCTGAAGAGGGAAAGTGGAAGTGGAGTCACCGCTTGGGTTCTGACTCCTCCTTGGCCGGAGTTCGAGTCGACGCTCCGCCTGGGATATATCCGAGCCCAAATGGGTAGAGACAAAGCCCCGCTCGATCTGAGTCGGAGGGAGGGTCAAACTAACCTCACAATACCGGGGATGGCGGAGCGGTTCGTCGGGAAGATGCGGAAAGACCTAGTAGAGGTTCGCGAAACCGACACAAAATTCAGAAGGTTGCGGATTAAGATGCCTCTTGATCCCGACATTCAGCACATCATCGATTCCTTTGCTTACTACGAAGATCAATGGGAACAAGAATCGTTGAGTCAGGATTTCGTTCTTCCCGTGCAGCTTAAAGATGCGGAAGAGTTGCGACTCACGGATCACCTGACGGTAAGGGACTTTCTGAAAGCGTTCCGCCTCTTGCGCTTCTATGCCTTCGTGAATCTCGCCGCACTGCGGCCCTATGCTAAGACAGATCGGACGTTATTCCTCAATTCCTTGGTACGGATCGCGCCGCGAGAGCCGCTACTTGAATTGCTGGGCCAAGTAGCGGGATTGACACGCGAAGCGAGTACCGACCTTCTGAGGCTCATTTGTGCGGATTCGTCTGCCCTCGGTTACTACGACCTGCAGTACAGGCCGTTGTTCAAATTTCGCCGAGTATTCCTACAAAACCGCCCAGAGCCGCCTCACGAGTATGCCTATGGATGCTTTCTCCTCGCGATGTCGAACATGATTCGGAACGTGCGCGCAGCTAATAAGTTGCGGTTCCGGGATGACGGGAAGATCTTCGTGATGGCGGTCGCCGCGCGGCTTGGCAAGCGATTCGATCACGTGGTTACGGAGCGCAATCTGGAGGCCGACTCGTTACAAACGGACGTCGATATTGCCGTACTGGAAGGCAACACGTTGTTTCTCTTCGAATGCAAGCATTCTTTGCCGCCAACGGGAATTCACGAAACTCGCGATCTGTGGGAGGACATTGAAGATGGCGTCGGCCAGCTATCAATCGCAAAAGCCATCTTCGAAAACAAGAATCGCATGACCGACTTTCTCGCCGGGTGGTTTCCGGGCGTGAATCGTAAACGAGTCGAAGGTCTCAAGATCAAGTATTGCGTGCTTTCGTCCCATCGCCTGTTCTCCGGTCTGCAAATCGGAGACATTTTGGTCCGGGACTTCGCGTCTCTAAGCCGGCTGCTTGACGACGGCATCGTGGGAATGGCGCTGGCCACAGAGGACGATCGGCGGATGTTCGAATTCAGTCTGTGGAAAGGCGAGATCTTCACGTTGGAAGAGTTAGTGCACTATCTCTCCCCGGACTCGGTATTTCATCGGAGCTTTGATCCTTTTCTCGTTCCCTTCCTACGATATCGCAGGTTCGGCAAGGTCGTAATTGCGCGGGAGACGGTCCTGCATACATCGTCGCTGGAAGAGTGGATCGAGCACATGAGCACACTCGGTTGCCGCCGACTGCCCGATCGGCTGATTACTCTGAGTCTTCCAGAGAATTTAGAGGAACTCCGCGCCAAGGTTGAAGCTCTGGGGCTGAACAGAGACCGAGAGTTACCATCGAATTGACATTCTGGCTCATCTGACTCTGTCTATCGATATTAGTTGCCAAGAGACTGGGAGCGCTTTCTAGTACCGATAAGTCTTAGTGCTGTATCTGGAGCGCCCCGTCAGGTAACAGTGCGCGGCTGCGTGGTCTTCGAGGGGGCGCTTCTGATACAGCGACTTGAAGGAAGCCGCCCTCACGGAAGCCTATGTACTTTGAATCGGTCTGAACCGGTGCAGAGGGATCAGGCACAGACTGAGTTGGGCAGGGTCGGATGACTGAAGGGCCGGATGGAGCAGCATGTTGGCTCGCCGAGGCCTTATGTGGACGCTGGAGAGGCTGGGGTCCGAGGGGTTTTGGCCGGAAGAGACAAGGGATGCGCGTGTGCGCCGAAGCACGGGCAGAGGTCGAGGATGTGGATAGAGCTTCATGCAGCGCATCGGTCTAGTTGAGGTGGCGAGCGAAGCAGGAGTTGCGCGGCGGAGAGCCGTTCGACGACGTGCATGGTTCCACCGCAGACTGGGCAGTTCCAGGGTGGGTCAGTCTGATCGGTGGATGGTGATGCTGGCAGAGCAGCCATCTTCTCTGAGTTGCCGAGGAGTCGAAAGCACAGCGGCAACAGAGTAGCGCGGTTGCGGTTGGCAAGGAATCCGAAGTTGCGGATGCGCACGAAGCCGGGTGGCAGCAGATGGAGCAGGAAGCGGCGAAGGAACTCATCGACTGCCAGAGTCATGAGCCGCTTCTTGTTGCCGTGCGCGGAATCGCGCCATCGGAAGGTGACGTTACCATCGGAGAGAGCAACCAGCCTGCTGTTGGAAATGGCGACGCGATGAGTATAGGCGCCGAGATAACGCAGCACATGTTCCGGTCCGCCGAAGGGCGGCTTGGAGTAGACGACCCAGTCGTGGCGGAACAGTACTCGCAGCCATGCGCTGAAGGCGTGTGGTTGGGCAAGAGGCAGCAGGCTGCCGTGGAACTGGAGCTCACCTCGATGGAAGGCGTTGCGAAGTCCGGCGACGAACTTGCCGCGGAAGACACGGCTGAGCACGCCGATGGGAAGGAAGAAGGAACGCCGGGCGGGGATCCAGCCTGAGTGGTCCGGGGTGATGCCGCCAGCGGCAACGACGCAGTGGATGTGGGGATGAAACTGTAAGCGTTGATTCCAGCTATGGAGCACGCTGAAGAAACCGATCTCGGCGCCGAGATGCCGTGGATTGCGGGCGACTTCAAGCAGAGTCTCTGCACTGGCGTGGAAGAGCAGGTTGTAGATGAGCCGCTTGTTCTGCAATGCGAGCGGAGCCAGTTCCCGCGGCAGCGTGAAGACGGCATGTACGTAGCGAGTGGGCAGAAGCTCGCGTTCGCGCGCCTTGAGCCAGCGTCGGCGCGCGTTGCCCTGGCACCGCGTGCAGTGCCTGTTTCTGCAGGAGTTGTAGGAGATCCTGGTCGTATGTCCGCAGCCGGTGCAGCGGTCGCGATGTCCGCCCAGCGCGGCAGTGCGACAGCGTGTAATGGCTAGCAACACCTTCTGGTGTTGCCAGTTGATCCACTTACGACTGCGTTCGATAAACGCCTGTCCAGCACAGCGAACAATGTCGGCCATCTCCACGAGAGGCCGGTTGTTCAACTGTGCTTGCTTCCTCCCTGTGAAGAGAACATGAGGGCATCGAGCGGGCTGGCGGTCGCACTCAGATGCCGTTGGGATAGATGCAGGTAGACCGTAGTTACTTCGAGGTCTCGATGGCCGAGCAGGATCTGAATGGTGCGCAGGTCGGCGCCGGCTTCAAGAAGATGTGTGGCGAAGCAATGACGCAGAGTGTGCGGATGGATGCGCCTATGCTCAAGGCCCGCACGTTCAGCAGCGATCTGGCAGGCAGTCCAGAGGACCTTGGTGGTGACGGGATAACTTGCCGTGTGCCAGCGGTTGCCGGGAAACAGCCACTCCTTCGGCTTGCGCCGGAGACCTCGCCAGTAGATGCGAAGTTCCTCGAGCAGCTTCGGGCTGAGCATGACATCGCGGTCCTTGCCGCCCTTGCCCTCTCGGATATGGACCACCATCCGCTTGCTGTCGATGTCACTGACCTTCAGGTGAGCCGTTTCTGCGCGGCGTGCGCCGGTGGCATACATCGTCATCAGCAGGATGCGATGAAAAGGTGTGTCCGCGGACTCAATCAGTCGCGCGACTTCTTCCTGACTGAGTACCCCCGGAAGGTGACGCACCTTCTTCGGATAGGGCGTCTCGGCGATGCTCCAGCCACGCTTCAACACGTGGATGTAGAAGAAGCGCAGCGACGCCAGCCGCAGGATGACGGTGTTCGGACTGTACTTCAACTTGGTGAACAGCATCGCCTGGTACTTGCGAATGTCCTCAGGGCCAAGCTGATCGGGCGGACGCCGAAAGTACCGGCTGAAGTGCGTCAACACCGTGCAGGTAGGTGCGGATGGTTGTATCGGCGAAGTTGCGGCGCTGCAACTCCTCAAGCATGAGCTGACGTAGTTGGTTCACAGAGAATCCTCCTTCTCTGCGAACCAAACTACCCCGGCAGCCGCAAACGCTGGCTCAGCCGCACGCGCAAGCGTCCGCCGCCGCAGCGGCTTCGTTCAAGTCGGCTTGTAAGAAGTTACGGTCACTGCCGTATCACGGTCGATTCGGAAGTTGCCCGGAGCAACCTGTAGCCGCTTAGCGGAGTAAGACAGACAGATAGGCCGCGCAGCGACAGAAGTGTCTAGCTGCGAATCGAAGTAAATCGAATTTTCCGCGATGCGGCGCCTGCGATTACTGCTACTCACCGTTCGATCACTACCTCCAATTCGCCTTTGCGTGCCGCCTTTTTGAGCAGTTCGTAGTCACGCTCGGTTTGATTGGCATAGGCAATCGAGAAAGCGGCGATGGCTTTATCGAACTTGTCACTGTTGCCGAGGTACCCGCCGATCACCGCTGGCTCCCCAGTGCGGGCGTGGGCGCGCGCCAGCGTCCAGCCGCACCATTCGCCGAACCCGATCATCTCGGTCGAGCTGAAATGTTCCATCAGCGGCTTCAGCTTCATGTCGCGGAGCTGCCGGACATAGAAGTGCCTCCCCGCCTTGGTTGTGCACCAGCCGAGAAAGATGTCACTGGCCGATTGCATTGCCCGGTGCCCGTTTACCATCCGTTCCCCGTGATTGGCGTAGCCGAGTTGCGCATCGAGGCGTGTAACGTTACGCTGGTTGATACCGCTTCCGTTCCCCCTAACTTCAACTCTTCACAAAGTGGTTCAAGACGCAAAAGAAAACTGCCGGAACAGGCCATCCCCTATCGGGCCCTCAAACGGCTGATGGAGACCGCGAGGCCCATAAGCTGATATCCCAGTGAGGCGCAGATGATGAAAAACATTTTCATTCCTGTAGCAGCCGCAATCCTCATCATGACTTCGTTGGCCCGAGCAACCGCCCAGGAATCGCTCGCGGGGTTTGACGATCAGACCGTGCGGGCTCTTACCGCAATCGCCGAAACCGGAAGAACTGCCACCGCCACACCCGGGCTCGTGGTCGGAATCTGGGTACCTGGGAAAGGAAAATTCATTCGGGCGTTTGGCAAAGGCGACCTCTCGACCAAAGCGCCTTTACGCCTCGATGACCACTTCCGCATTGCGAGCAACACTAAGACCTTTACGGCTACGGCGGTCCTTCAACTGGTTGATAAGGGCAACCTCCGCTTGCAAGATGATCTGGAGAAGTTTATTCCCGGCATCCCCTACGGCAACGAGATCACCATCAAAGAACTCCTCAATATGTCCTCTGGAATTTACGATTTCACCACAGATGAAGAACTGGTGAAGAAATTTGTCGACGACCCCCTGCTGCCGGGCTGGACGCCACAGGACGTGATTCCTGTTATCCAAAGCCACAAGCCCGCCTTCCTGCCGGGCACTGCGGTGGCGTATTGCGACAGCAATTATGTGTTGCTTGGTTTGATCGTTGAAAAGGTAACGGGGCGCAAACTGGGTGAGGTGATTCAAACCGAAATCCTTGACAAGCTCGGCATGCGGAACACGTCGTATCCCACCACACCGGACCTCCCAGCGCCCTTTTCCCGTGGGTATTATCCCGTCACCGATGCCTTGCCGAGGGACGTTACGGAAATCAATCCGGATTTCCCCGCGGGCGCTGGGGCCATGATTTCCACCTTAAGAGACCTCCGCATCTGGGTAAAGGCTCTGGCTACGGGCGAGTTGCTAAGCCCTGCAACGCAGAAATTGCGTCTGGAAATAAACCCCTTCACCGGCGGCGGGAGCGCAACCGGGTACGGACTGGGCATCCTCAAGCTCGATGGATTTCTTGGACACAACGGCGCTGTTCTCGGCTATTCGTCTGCAATGTTTTATCTCCCCGGCAGCGATGCCACCTTCGTCGTCATCGGAAACAACAGCGGTAACAGTATGTCTTCAGCGACAGATATCTTCGTAGGCCTTGCTTACTATCTCTTTCCGGAGTAGTTTCCCGGGAGGATTTAGAAGGATAGGGGAAGCGTCACAGATTTCCACTTGCCGAAGACATAGATCCATCTGAATGGCTCGATGAGCGCTTATGGTCTGAATGCATCAATCGAGACGCCATGAGAGCCGACGGGCCGAGGCCGGCCGGTCGCAACTTCTCGAATTGCCGACGCCAGCACAGTTTTTCCGCCTGAAAACCCCCGAGCTTGAGGGCTATCTGCGCGTAAGATACGCGACCGGAATCCCAGCGGAAGCCAGCTACAGGTCAAGACTCCCCAGCCGGCGATCTAAATTGTGAGCAGCCGCACCAAGCGCAGCTATCAGGCTTGCCTTTTTGCCAGCATCGCCGGAACAGAGACCTTCTTTGCAACCAGTTCTTCGCGCACAGCGCGCAGCATAGGGAACTCGGCCCCATCGTAGTGTCCCAGGGAAAGTCCGACTACATCTATTTCCAGGCCAATATCGATGGCTTGACGAATTAACTCCGGGGTTATCTTCGGTCGTACAGCCACACCGGCTATCAGCGGGAAGCGGGGGCCGACGGCCTGTCTCTCTGAGGTGAACCACTCACGCCTGTGGTTCAGTTCTGCCGGATCTCCCGCCTTCTGTCCGCTATAGTCGGAATTCCGAATTGAATCCCATACTTTGGAAAGCCCTGGGAGGTCCATGCCATAGCGCTTGGGATTGTAGTAAGCATCATTAAATCGGAATTCGATTCGCGGGCGGATTGAATGGACGCCATCGTGCATGATTTTGTAAAAACGGATGAGCGAGGCCTCGCGAAACGACTGCCACTGTGCAGCCTCTGCCTCTGCTTGCGGGTTGGCCAAAAGGACCGTCCTGATCTTCTTGAGATCGATGCCATGCTCCTTGGCTGCTTTCATGCACGACCCGCAAAAGCATCCTCCGGTGTCGGGGCCGCCTGGCATAAAGGGGACCAAACAGGTTTGCACGAAATCTACATCGTAGTTGCGGGTCAAATCTGAGAAAAGCGCGAGCACATATTTTTGTGCGTCCGGGCTGTTGGGGCAGATGGGATAGCCACGCCCGGCGACCTTCCTGGGCACACCGTGAATATCCTCTTGAACGCAATCTCTCAACGGACCCTGGCCTTCTTCCAGACTGATAACTGTGTGCGAGATCTCGGCGCCTGTTCTGAGACCACGCTTGCGCGCAGCCTTGACCAGTACGTCCAACCAATCTGTCTGGTTCAGCCAGTCGAATTTGGAGAGCTGGGGCTTGATACGGCCATAAAGCTTCAGATCCGGATGCCAGTAGACGCAGGAATCTTCAGCCTGCCATGTTTTGCGCACCGGGTTATGAGGAAAGACAGGACTGGTTAGCGGCCTCTTTTCGTAGTGCATAAGCGCCACCAGATAAACGGAATTGACTGCGGCCATCGTCTGGAGGTTATCCAATATTTTCTCGATGCCTTCGTCGTGGAGGTCCCAGGCGTAGAGGCTCGCTGCCACCTCGAAACCCCGTTTTGAATAACCGAGACCATCGACGGCAGCGCTCAGATGCCTGGGCACCGCCAGCGAAGCCGTGGCAAGACCTGTCATTGCTATGAAACTGCGACGTGAAGGGGTGTTTGCCTGATCGCCAATCTCGGGGCGAAATGCGGCGTTTTCTGGATTTTCCATGCGGAGTCAAACCCTCTGGTGCGTAGAAAGATGGTTCCATTGCTGAAGCAGCAACATATATCTCCGGAGATTCGAGTGTCAAGCAGTTTATGGATAAACGGTCCAAAGGTCCTACCTATCGATATTTGGGGCACCGCAAACTCGCTGAGGCAAAAAACCTGGGAAGCCAGCCCAAAACCTGTACTTGACATGAGTGGCCTGACCAAACTACCATTCGCGGCACTGTAAAGCATAGCAAATCTAATGTCGCCTAAGATCGGCGAGCCTTGCCACGGCGAATTTCCAAATGACTTCGGGCAGAAGGGTCAAGCAAAGGAGGACATTGATGAGGTTGAATCTCACGCGCATATTAGCCGTCAGCTTATTGGCCATTGGCTGCTATCAATCAGTTTTCGGACAATCCACAAATGCCACTCTCTCCGGCATCGTTCAAGATTCTCAAGGCGCCATCCTTCCCAACGCCACCGTCGTCGCAACTGAAATTGCAACCGGGCAAAGCCACCAGGCAAGCAGCAGCCAAGGCGGCAACTACACAATGCCTGACCTGCCGATTGGCGATTACAGAGTCACGGCGGCAGCTACGGGATTCAAAACGCTGGTAATCAATTCGATCACGCTGCACGTGAACCAGGTGGCACAGTTAGACCTGAAGCTGCAAGTTGGAGCCGTGACCGACCGCGTGGTGGTGAGCGCCGAGCTGCCGTTGGTCAGCACTGAGAGTTCATCGGTCGGTCAAGTGGTCGAAAACAAGTCCATCGAAAGTCAACCGCTGAACGGGCGCGAATTCTGGCAGTTGGTCGCATTGGTTCCTGGCGCCAGCTACACACCAGTCGCAACCACGAGCGGTGGTGGTGGCACGCTTCGTGCGGGCTCCGTAAACGTTCAGATTAATGGGACGGGATCAGTCTTCAACGGTTGGCTGCTGGATGGCGCCGACATTACCGAGTATGAACAGGGCGGCACGAATATTCAGCCGAACGTGGATGCGCTCTCGGAATTCAAGGTTTTTACGGCCAATATGCCCGCTGAGTATGGCCACACTCCCGATGTGGTGACCGTGACCATGAAGAGTGGAACCAATGCATTTCACGGTACGGCCTATGAATTCATCCGTAACGATATCACAGACGCCCACAACTACTTCGCGACCACCTCAAAGAATATTCTGAAACGAAATCAGTTCGGTGGAACTCTGGGTGGACCGATCAAAAGAAACAAGGTTTTCTTCTTTACGGATGTAGAGGCGGCGCGCCAATCATTAGGCGTGGTTTTCTCCGATACCGTACCCAGCAACGCAATGCGTAGCGGCAACTTCAGCGCTAATGCCAAAGCAATCAAAGACCCGATGACGGGTAAGCCTTTTCCAGGGAATATCATTCCATCGAACCGTATCTCCAATCAGGCAGAATTCTTCCTCAAGTACCTTCCTACGCAAAGCCAGGCTGTCTTCTCCACTGCGCAACCGAACGACATTCTGAAGGGCGACCTAAAGATTGATGCTACCCTCACCAGCGCCGATAACTTAATGGGGCGGTACTCGGTTGCGGACAATCAGGAGCAAGATCCCAATCAGTTCCCTGCTCTTGGCTTCCAATCCTTGCACAGCAGGGCGCAGAACATCGCTCTCAGCGAGACACACGCGATAGGCAATCACTGGCTTAACGAGGCCCGCGCTGGATATTACCGTGATTTCTTTCTGTTTAGCGGGATCCTTTCGGGCACGGATTTCAATGCAGCGGCGGGCATTACAGGTTATGAGGAGACCCAGATCCAGCCCAGCTTTCCGTGGATAACCATGTCTGGCTATTCCTCCTTCAACGGTTCTTACAACGGTAACTTCCCAAAGCAAAACAGAATTCAGACATGGCAGTATGCGGACTCTCTGAATTACAGCAGCGGCAAGCACGATGTGAAATTTGGTTTGCAACTCTGGGATCAACATCACACCTTTGTGCATGGACAGGGGGAGTCAGGTGAATTCGGCTTTACCACCCAGTACACTGGCGATGCTTTCGGTGATTATCTGCTCGGTCTTCCCACTCTGGCGTATCGCTCCTACCCGCTCACCGTCTACGGAAACGACGGGCATGAGTGGGCGGCGTTTGTCCAGGATACGTATCGCGCTGCTCCCGACCTGACCTTTGAGATTGGCCTCCGCTGGGAGCGGAACCCATTTTTTGAGGGTATTGACGGCGTAACTACGGCTTTCGACTTCGCAAATGGCAAGATTATCGTTCCCATGAAGAATGGACAGCTGTTACGGCCGAATGACCAGGCCGTAACAGCTGTGCTGCTTCCTGTGTACAGTGACCGTCTCATCGGGACCGATGCGCTCGGCCTTCCCAATTCCATTCGCAGCACATCATGGCTGGGCCAATGGTCACCGCGCGTAGGTTTCGCATGGCGCCCGACCGGCGGCGATCGCGTCGTCGTCCGATCGGCCTATGGCATCTTTCCCATCTTCTTAGATACGAACGTAATGCAATACGCAGCGGAGGCCCCGCCGTTCCTGATCGCACAAACGCTGAATAATACAACCCCTACCCCGAGTTTCGCCTGGGCCAATCCATTTAATGGCCAGCCTTTGGTAGCCCCGAATCCCCATCCTGGCTCTGTCTGCCCTGGGACCAACTTAATCTTATTGAGTTGTGTCGCTTCGAGCTTTGCCACGGCAGACCAGAATATGCAGCACACTTATATGCAGCAATATAGCCTTGCGGTCGAGTCGCAGCTTCGGAAAGATCTCGCATTCACTATTGGCTTTGTCGGGAACCACACGGTTCATGCCCAGTTGTACTCCGTACCAACCAACGTTCCCAATCCGGGCGCAGGAAGTATTCAAAACCGGCGGCCCTACCCGCAGTGGGGTCAAATCAACATAGATCTGACAAATGCAATGGCGCACTATAATGCCTTGCAAACAAGCCTGGAGAAGCGCTTCTCCTCCGGCTACTATGCTCTGATTTCCTACACGTACAGCAAGTGTACCGACAACGGCTTGAGCGAGGGCGCGCCTATCACCGCTGCCCTGTTGCCTGAAAACTATGCCGTATGCAACTACGACATGACCAACAATCTCACCATCAGCTCGGTTTACGATTTACCCTTCGGCAGGGACCGCATGTTCATGAGCCATGCAAACCGGCTGGTGAATGGTGTGCTGGGTGGCTGGCAAATTGCGGGAATTTTCACCGGCCGCACAGGCCAGCCATTTACTCCTGTCATTGGGAGCGATGTAGCGAACGTTGGCGTATCCGGTGAGTGGCCGAATCGCATCGGCAGCGGCAAGGTTGCTCATCCTACCCCGCAAAAATGGTTTGACCCAAGTGCGTTCACGAATCCGGCACAGTACACCTACGGCAATTCGCGGCGCAACATTTTGCGATCAGACAAGCTTGTTGACCTGGATGCCACAGTAAAGAAGAACTTCCCCTTCAGCGAATCCAAGATATTGGAGGTCCGGGTCGAAGCCTTCAACTTGGCCAATCATCCGACGTTCTCCGCTCCCAGTGCGACGATTGGCACTGCTTCCGCCGGCACGGTGACCAGCACACTCAACTCAAATCGCGTTTTGCAGGGAGCAGTAAAGTTCTTCTTCTAGAAAGAGGATGGCCGATGAGGCGATCCTGGAGTGCTGCTGTCGCGCTGTACTTAACCTGAGATCATAAAGAATGTGGGGGCTAGGCAGCGATTGGCTTGTAGAAGTCAAGTGGATTGTTGAGGGTTCCGCCTCCGTTTGGCACGACCCGGCCGAGGCTATCACCGTTCCATCACTACCTCCAATTCGCCTTTGCGTGCCGCTTTTTTGAGCAGTTCGTAGTCACGCTCGGTTTGATTGGCATAGGCAATCGAGAAAGCGGCGATGGCTTTGTCGAATTTGTCACTGTTGCCGAGATATCCGCCGATCACCGCTGGCTCCCCGGTGCGGGCGTGGGCGCGCGCCAGCGTCCAGCCGCACCATTCGCCGAACCCGATCATCTCGGTTGAGCTGAAGTCCTCCACCAGCGGCTTCAGCTTCATGTCGCGTAGCTGCCGGACATAGAAGTGCCTCCCAGCCTTGGTTGTGCACCAGCCGAGAAAGATGTCGCTGGCCGATTGCATTGCCCGGTGCCCGTTTACCACCCGTTCCCCGTGGTTGGCGAAGACGCTCTTGCCCGCGTACGCCTCCAGCACCGACGCGCGCGCCTCCTTCACCTGGAGGAACAGCGGGTCCTTGTCGCCGGCCATCAAGAGGATCACAGCGCAAAAGGTGCCTACGCTGCCGACACCCACCACCTTGACCGCCATGTCCTTGAACTCAAAGCGGTCGAGGAGTAAACGCCGGGACGGCGCCAGACTCTCCCGGTACTGCGCAAATGCCTCTCGAACCCTGGCATGGAACTCGTCCTGACCCGAACTTCGTTGCGCCGAAGACACATCGTGATAGATCGTCGGCGGATTGTCCCGGATCATTGGCGATCCGTCAATGTTGTGCGCAAGCTTTGGGAAATCATGCTCTGAGAGCGCTCCTTTCCCGCTCCTTTGCCACCCGCTTCGATATTCGCCGGCGAACTTCTTCATCCCGGATTGTCGTCAGAAGATCTTCGGCGTCGAGGCTCGCGTACCACACGTCCAGCACCCGCATCTTCCCGTACTCGATCATGTGCCTGCGATAGGACCGCGCGCAGGCACGGGCTGCATCCGCGCCACACACGTCGCCCAGGCCGTTGTCCCGACTCGCCAGTATGAAGCTCGCCGCTAGCCGCTTCACGTCCCACTCCCACGGTGCGGGAAGTGTCTCATCCAAGTCATGGATGTCGAAGATCATCCGCCGCTCCGGAGTACCGAAGCCACGGAAGTTCACCAGATGAGCATCGCCGCAGGCTTGCACACGGAGCCCCGTCGTGGGCGTGGAGGCCAGGTCCGCCGCCATGTTCAGCATCGCGCCGCGATAGAAGGTGAACGGCGATTGCAGCATTCTCCCGTGCCGGATCGGCACCAGATCCGGGATGCGTCCCTGGTCGGCCTCTTCGATCAACCGGACTGGATCTGCCCGGTCGTGCGGCGCCTTCCATTCGGCATGCGAACTGCGTGAACACTTGTCCCGCAAGGCTTGACCGATGGCCGCGAGGTCAGCTCGCGAGCGACGAGCCGGAAAGGCCGGGATCTTGACCCTGACGGGCGGCCGCGACTCTGGTTTCGCCAACGTGGGGCTCCTTTTCATAGCGCAAACTCCGCAATCCTCATTCGCGATAAATTTATGACGCACTAACGATACCGTAATCGAAGACCCTTCAAATCCACTGTGGTCATCGTCTCTCCGAACACCGTTCGGAGACAGATGCACCCCTCGGGTCCCGTGTCTTCGCCTAGGAATCGCGAAGCAAAACACTTCGCAAGGTTGTCCCCCCTCAAGCCTCGGAGCGTGATATGAAGAAGTGGAATCGCGGCATTGAAAGTACCATCAGTCTGGTGGTGCTTGCGTTTGGTTTGGTCTCGTCTTTGCAAGGACAGGGTCTGCGCGACTTTGCGGGTCCCGCCAACGCGCAGCTTCAGGACGATCACAACGATCAGGACAGCCACAACAAAAAGTCACCGACGCCGCCAGGTCTATATGTAACACCGAAGGTCTTGGCTAACGCCGTTCAGCAGAATCTGAACCCCGGCCTCGCTAATTATCCGAACTACATCGCTGGTGAGGCGGTGAAGGCCGTCGTCAGCCCGGATGGCACGACCCTAGCGATCCTGACCGCCGGCTTCAACTCGCTCTATAACGCTTCGGGCGTGGTCGACACCGCGGCTTCCACCCAGTTCATCTTCCTGTACAACGTGGCCGGCGCCAACAAGACCAGCCCGGTTCTCCAGCAGGTCATCCAGCAGCTCAATTCGCACGTTGGTCTGGTCTGGGCGCCGAACGGCCGGACGCTGTATGCCGCCGGTGGCTGTGACGACGCGGTGTACGCCTACAGCAACAATGGCACGAGTTTCGTCCTGAAAGTCCAAGATCGCCCTTGGGCATGCTCCGAATGGCTGTCTCTCCAACGCTGTCAACCAAAAAGGCCTTGGCATAGGCGTCGAGCCGAACGCGTCCGGCCTCGCCATAACCGCCGACGGCAAGACGCTGGTCGTAGCCAACAACTACAATGATTCGATCAGTGTCATCGATACTGCGAGCGCAATGGTCCGTTACGAATACGACCTGCGCCCTTACTCGACCTCTGGCGCCCCCGCCGGCACCAAAGGCGGCACGTTTCCCTACGCTGTGGCGTTGAAGGGCAATATCGCCTATGTCGGCGCCGACCGTGATCGTGAGATCGTGGTGGTCGACGTCTCCAACCCGGCCGCCGGCTCCTTCGTCGCCCGCATCCCCTTGGACGGCAATCCGAACGGCATGACGCTCAGCCAGGATGGTTCAACGCTCTTTGTTGCGCAGGATAATCAGGACCAGGTTGCTGTCATTAACACCGCAACCAATACGATCACTCATAAGATCGACACACGCGGTCCCACCGATCTGGATTTGCCCGCGAACACAACTGGCGCGGCGCCGACCGCGGTCGCCATTAACCGCCGCCACAAAAATGCTCTATGCGGTCAACGCCGGTTCGAACTCGATCGCAGTGATACCCCTAAGCGGCCGGCAAGCTTTCCGCACCATCGGCCTTATCCCGACCGCATACGACCCCACCGATGTTGCATTCAGCGCTGACGGTAGCTGGATGTACATCGTCAATGGCAAGAGCGACACGGGTCCAAACCCGGGCTATGGATTCGGCAACCTGGCCTCGATTCAGTACATCACCTTTCCCGGCGGCAATGCGGCCGAGTCCGCTAAGCTGAATGCGAACAACCAGTATCAATTCCAGCTGGAACACGCATCGCTGGTAAGCGCTCAGGCGCCGGACGCTGACGCCCTCTGGGATTTGACCTCACGGGTCGCCGCCAACAACGGATACTCTCGCAAGCCCTCCGAATCGGACAAGGATGTAATGGACTTCCTTCATTCGAAGATCAAACACGTTATCTATGTCGTGAAGGAAAACCGCACATTCGATCAGATTTTGGGTGATCTGGGCAATGGTTCCAACGGCGATCCTTCGCTGACTCTCTTCGGCGAAGCGGCCACACCCAGCTTCCATCGCATGGCGCGGGAATTCGTGACCCTGGACAACTTCATGGATCCGGGCGACGGCTCGATGGACGGCTGGTCCTGGACCATGCGTGGCCGGGTGACGAATACCGAGACGCTTACCCAGCAGATCAACTATGCGCGCGTAAACCGCGGCCTCTCTTATGAAGGTGAAGGCCAGAACCGCAATGTTCCAGGCAACTTGAACACCGTTACTGCGCGCGACTTTTTCTTTGATCCGACCGGCGCAACCACGCCCTATACCAAATCCACTACCTCGCTCAAGGGCGGCACGCCCAACATCCTGGCGGGCGATGGCGACCATGCCGCTACCGACGGTCCCACCGGTTATCAGCAGGGTTACATCTTCAACGCCGTGCTGAACGCCGGCGGAACGGTTCGTAACTACGGCTGGATGGCCAACACTCCAGGCAGTATCGGAACCATCGCAGACCCCATCTCCGATCCCTTCACCGCCGGCGTCATCCAGACCACGACCGCCAATCAACTTCTCTATGAGAACGGATTCTATGATCCGTACTTCCGCGCGTTCGATATGAACTACCCGGATCTTTGGCGCTTCAACGAATGGAACCGCGAGTTCCAGCAATTCGTCGCCAACGGCGATCTGCCGTCGCTCGAGATGATCCGCGGCCTGAGCCACGATCACACGGGTAGTTTTAGCTCGGCGCTGGGTGGCGTCAACACTCCGGAGCTCCAGCAGGCTGATAACGACTACGCTGTCGGCCTCCTGGTGCAAACTGTCGCTCACAGCCCCTACGCGAAGGACACCCTGATCATCATTATCGAAGACGACTCCCAGGACGGAGCGGACCACGTCAATTCACATCGCGCTACCACCTACTTTGTCGGCCCCTACGTCAAGAAGCGCGCCGTCGTGAGCACCCGCTACAGTCAACCCAGCGTGCTTCGCACCATCGAGGACATCTTCGGCGCGGAACACCTCAACCTGAACACGTATTATGCGCGGCCGATGGCGGATGTTTTCGACATAACATCGTCAGGCAAGTGGACCTTCCATGCCGTCGCTTCGACCCTTCTGAAATCGACCACCCTGGGACTGGACCCAAACACAACTGTATTCGCCAAAGGTCCGGACTTGAAGCCCACTCATGACGTGCAATACTGGGCGGAGAAAACCCGCGGCTTCGACTTTTCGGAAGAAGACCGCGTTCCCACCGAGCTCTACAACAAGATCCTTTGGGAGGGCCTCAAGGCAACGCCTGCTCCAGTTGCCTCAAACCGCTCCTCCAGTACCGATGCCGATAACAATTGACACGGTAAATAGGCCGCATTACCAAGCAATCGGTGGGACCGGGCAGCCGGTCCCACCGGCACGGCCTGCAGCTCAACCCACGAAGTGCGCTGTCTCGCATAACTTGCTGTCTTCGGCAATCACCGCGTCTGTCACTGGCGCCTTAGGCAGTTTAGGAAATGGTGTAGACCGAAGCCACTATCGCCAAGCCGACGCGACCAGCAGGGAGCGGCAGCCTCGAGCAAATTGGAAAAGACCACAGTATTTCCTAAACTGTCTTAGACGACCGAGGGTGATGACCTTTTCGCCTCGGCAGGCAGGGTGAACTGAAACGTCGCGCCCTGTCCGTTGTTGGCGTTCGCCCATAAGCGACCGCCGTGTGATTCGATGATGGAGCGGCTGATCGCCAGACCCATGCCGGAGCCCTGAGGTTTGGTGGTGAAGAAGGCGCTGAAAATCTGGTCACTCTTGTCGGCCGGCAATCCCACACCGGTGTCGCTGACGGAGATGAGCAGTTGACCATCCCGCCCCAGCTCCGTCTTAACCGTAAGTTCGCCGCCAGTGTCTTGCATCGCCTCGATGCCATTGAGCATGAGGTTCATCAATACCTGCTGCAGTTGCACCCGATCTGCCGTAATTGTGGGAAGTTCGGAGGCAAGGTCCGTGCGCATGTTAATTGAGTAGCGGTTGGCCTCGCTGCGCAGCAGAACCGGCATTTCACCGACTAACTCGTTCACATCGAGCAATTCGTGTTCCGGTGGAGCGCCTTTTTTATAGAGAGATCGCAAACGGTCGATGATCTCGGCCGCACGGGTACCGTCTTTCACGGTTCTCATTGTCGCTTCGCGCGCCTCTTCCACATCGGGCTGGTCGCGCGTAAGCCACCGCAAGCAGGTCTGGGCGTCTGTGATTGCCGCACTGATGGGCTGCTTTAGCTCGTGAGATAGCGAGGCGGCCAGCTCTCCCATCATGCTGACCCGGTTCTCATGCGCGAGATCTGCCTGTATCTGGCGTACTTTCTCGCGTTCTTGTTCTGAGCGTTTGCGATCTTCAATGTCCGTCAGAGTTCCATACCACTTGAGAACATTTCCGTGCTCATCGCGCAACGGCACAGCACGAGCTAGAAACCAGCGATATGCGCCATTAGCATCGCGATGGCGTGCCTCATTCTCGAAGGGTGAGCAAGTTGCCAGCGACGCTTGCCACTTGCTCAGGTTCTCATCCAAGTCGTCGGGGTGAACTGCGGCCTGCCAGCCAGAGCCCGGGTTGGATTTTTCCGACAACCCTGTGTAGTCCAGCCAAGGTCGATTTACAAATTCAGTGGACCCGTCGGGCCGGGCAGAAAACGCCATCGCTGGAATTGTTTCCACAACGTCGCGCAGATGCTTTTCCTGGCGTCGGACTTGCTGAATGCGCCATTGATAAAATCCCCCGAGCAGCGCTACACAAACGGCGGCGCAGAGCGCACGGAACCACCATGTATTCCACCACGCAGGCAGGATCGCGATACGTAACTCCAAGCCCGGGTCGCTCCAAGCACCCCGGCTGGTTGCACCCTGCACATGGAAGGTATACATCCCTGCCGGTAGGGTAGTGTAAGTCACCAACCGTTGGTTGCTGCCCACCTCGTGCCATTGGCGGTTTAATCCGTCCAGCTTGTAGCGATAGCGGTTGGTCGCCGGATTGAAATAGCTGAGTGCGGAGAATTCCAACGAGAAGACGTTCTGGTCATGAGAAAGACTAAGGGCGCTGGTGTAACCGATGGACCTCCTGAGCGGGGAATCAGCTCCAACCGTCACGGGGCGGTCGAAAAGCCGGAAATCGGTTAGAACGATAGGCGGAACGTATGGACTGTCCACAACCTTGTCCGGATGAAATGCTATGCCCCCACTGAATCCCCCAAAAAACATCTCACCACTCGAGCTCTTGAAGCAAGCGCCCCAGCCGGTTAGGTCAGCGCCGGGAAGGCCGTCCGCGGCGGAGTAGTTTCTGAATGTTTGCTTTGACGGATCGAATACCGACAGCCCATTATTTGTGCTCATCCATAGGTTGCCGCGCTCATCCTCAAGGATGCAGCTCACCACATTTCCAGATAGGCCATTTTCCTCGTAGTAGCTCTTAAACCCGCCTGTCTTCGGGTCGAATTTGTCTAACCCATCTTGAGTGCCAACCCACATGGTGCCTGTGTGATCGAAATACACGGAGTTAACCCGGTTGTTGCTCAGGCTTGTTGGGTCGTTTGCGTTGTGCTTGTAGAGAGCGGTAAACCGGCCGGTGACTGGATCGAGCCGTTGCAGACCTGAGGAATGCGTGCCAAGCCATAACCCTCCATGACCGTCCTCCTTGACCTCGGTATCTATCTGGGAAGCGCTTTGCTTGTCGAGCTTGTACACGGTGAAGTGAGAAGTCGCCGGATCGAAACGATCAAGACCATCGAAGGTGGTGGCCCACAGCGTACCGGCGTGATCGACGAACAGCCGAGTGACAACATCGCTGCTCAAGCTGAATCCATCCGTTGGGCTGTGCCGGAACATCTTGAAAACTCCGGCCTTAGGGTCGAAACGGGTCAATCCGTTGCGGTCGCTACCGACCCACAGAAAACCCGATCGATCTTCGACGATCGCAGTCGGGAACGGCCTGACTCCTCTTCCTGCGGTCGGGTAGAAAGTGTATTGTCCTGTTTTGCGATCGACGCGGTTGAGCGCGTCAATCGCGCTAATCCACAGGGTTCCCTGGCGGTCCTCATAGATGCCATTCACCATCGTCCCGCTCAGGCTATTGGGGTTGCCGGGCTCGTGCTTGAATTTCTCAAAGAGCGGCGGTCGAGTGACAAACCGGTTGGGCGCCATCATGTGCAGGCCCTCCCAAATGTTTCCTTCGCGATCCTGAAATAAGGCAGCCACATCGTTTTCGCCGAGACTTTCCGGGTTCGTGGGATCATTACGGTAGCGGATGAACTTCCGATCCTTCCGGTCAAATTTGACAAGGCCATCGCCCACCGTCCCAAACCACAGATTCCCCTCCCGGTCTTCGAGTATCGCCATAGCCCCGGTCAGGAGCGCGTCAGAAAGGTGACCCTCATGGAACGAATAATGAGTGAGCGTATTCGTCTTTCGATCGAAGACCGCCACCCCGCCTCCTGTGGCATGGACGATCCAGAACACGCCGAAGCGGTCCTCATAGAACGACATCTCGCCATGTTCATGCAACGGAACGTGCAGGGTGACCCTGCCTGTATCCCGATCGAATGCATCCAGCCCTTCGCTGGTGGCAACCCAAAAGGTCCCCGTCTTGTCTTCCCCGGTTCCTTTGATCTCGTCGTTGCTCAGGCTAAAGGGGTTGTGCGGATCGTGGCGATAGTGGATGATTCGTCCGCTCGAGGGATCGAATCTGTAGAGGCCCCTGAGGGTTGCCAGCCACAAGATACCCCTGTGGTCTTGGCTGATGTTCGTGACAGGAACCGTTTCGCCTTGCCTACCCGTGGTATCGATGCGGTAGTGGGTAAATGTCTCGGTGACCGGGTCGAATTTATCCAGGAACTCATCGCATCCAATCCACAGCGAGCCGGAACGGTCTTTGAAGAGGGAAGAAATGAACACCCCGCTCAAGCTGTTGGGGTTGCCGGGCTCGTGCTTAAACACTTTGAACTTGTAGCCATCGTACCGGTTCAGCCCGTACTGTGAACCAAACCACATGAAGCCCTGATCGTCCTGCACAATCTGTAATACCCTCGTTTGCGATAACCCCTCCTCGGTGGAGAGTCGCGTGAAACGGATATCCTTCCCGTCGACCACTGGCAGGATGATTGTGTGGGGGTCCACATGCGCCTGCGGCACCATTCCGGAGTTGACTGGCCGATTGTCCGCACGGCCCGTTCCATCTTGGGCTATCCCTAAGCTGGTAGGACATAAGAGTGCGAGAAGGGCGCAGCAGGCCGCCAAGCGCACCAGAACCGTCGGCTTGATCGTTCCTTGATGGACAACGGAAATCACAGTGTTTGTCACTTCTGTCCGGGAGTCCAGACCCGCCGCTCATTCGCTGTCAGAATAACCCCGAAAGAGGGTTTTCAGCGGCCCTTTGAACAGTCGCTGCCAAAGAGCAACTTATCTTTGTGCCGCTTAGGGAAATCGGCGGTGAAGGAAGGATCGCGTGTGAGCGCGTTGTTGCCGGAGTTCGCCAAAAGATCAGCGAAGAGGTTTGGATAATCGGAGAGCCACCTGTCCGTGATGCCCCCGCGCACGATGGGCGTTCTCGGGTAGTCCATGTCATTCATCGGCGCTCCGGGTGGCGGCGGAGACGCCGCATCACGAGCTCACCAAAGGCTCTGCACCAGGGGTCGCTGTCTACATCAACTGTGAGCATGCTCCATCGGTTGCGCTTGTGTGACCGGTTCTTTGGTCATCTCGCCATCCACCATTCGCCAGATATGGAGAGGATTTCCGTTCTTTAACTCCTCGGGCAGCGCCACGTCGGGAAAATCCTGGTAGCAGACCGGCCGCGAAAAACGGAAGATCGCCTGGCTGCCCACCGAGGTCGAGCGCCCATCGGAGGTCGATGGATAGGGGCCGCCGTGCACCATGGCATGGGAGACTTCCACTCCGGTTGGAAAACCATTGAAGACCAGCCTGCCGACCTTCGTCTCGAGGATCGCAATCAGGTCGCTGAACTCGCGCAAGTCCTCCTCCGTTCCGTGAATGGTCGCGGTCAGATGGCCTTCTAAATTACGCGCCGCCTCCATCATTTCACTGCGGCTGGAGTGGCGGATCAACAAGGTCGCCGGACCGAAGATCTCGTCCGCGAGATCCGGGTCCTTGAGGAACGTCTGGCCATCCGTCTCAAAGAGCGCGGCGCCTACGCTGAACTCCCGGCCATTGCCCGTCATAGGCTTTTCCGCGACCAGCTTCACGCCCTGCTTGGTCTTGCGGTCCGCGATCCCTGAGTCGTAAGCCGACTTTATGCCCCCGGTCAGCAGGTGGAACGGCGCCGATTCATCGACCGACTGCCGTAGTTTGCCGGTGAACCCGGAAGCGTAGTCGCCTTCGGGCAGAAACACCATTCCCGGCTTGGTGCAAAACTGGCCGGCCCCTAGCGTAAAGGACGCGTGCAGTCCGGCGGCGATGCTGTCGGCGCGCTCCCGCAGTGCGCCGGGCAGAATAAACACCGGATTGGTGCTGCTCATCTCGGCATAAAACGGGATCGGCTCCGGACGGGCGGCCGCCGTATCCATCAGGATCCTGCCCGCGTGCCGCGATCCGGTAAACCCCCCGGCCTTGACCAGTGGATGTTTCATCAAGGCGACGCCGATCTGGGTGCCGCGCCCAAACAGCAGGGAAAACACGCCTTCCGGCAGATTGCATTGCCGCACGGCCTGCTGCACCGCTTGGCCTACCAGCTCGCTGGTGCCGGGGTGCGCAGTATGGGCTTTGACGATGACCGGATTTCCCGCCGCCAAGGCAGACGCGGTATCCCCGCCGGCCACGGAAAAGGCCAGAGGAAAATTACTCGCGCCGAAGACCACCACCGGGCCCAGGGGACGCAGCAAGGAGCGAAGATCCGGCTTGGGAGCAGGCTTGCGCTCCGGATTTGCGCGGTCGATGCGCGCCATCAGCCAGGAGCCTTCCTCGACCACCTGGGCAAACAAGCGAAGCTGTCCGCAGGTGCGCGCGGTCTCACCTTGCAGGCGCGCCTTGGGCAGAGCGGTCTCCTGTTCGGCGCGTTCAACTATTTCGGCGGCGATCGCTTCGATATTGGCGGCGATGGCGCGCAAGAATGTAGCTTTCTCCCGGCCTGTCGCCCGGCTGTAGACGTCGAAGGCCTGGTGCGCCAGAACCGCCGCTCGATTCATTTCCTCAGGCGTTGCCGAGAAAAATCGTGGCTCCATCTGTTCACCGGTGCGGGGATTGGCGGCGTGAAAGACTTCTCCGGTCTCGGCGCCTACTTGGAAACCAATGGTGGATCGTCCTGAAATTGTCATGGTTGTACTCCGAAGCTAGGATCGTTTGCGGCGGGCTGGGTACGGCGTGTCCAGACTACTACTATACAAGCTGCGGAAAGCCATGTAGAAGGCGGGTGCCCCAGGTCCCGATTCTGGGACCTGGGATTTAAAGCATCCAAACCTGCCTTTGCCTTTCTTTCTGTCATTCCCGCAGGGAATCTGCTTGCGCTCAAAATCCAAGTGCAACAGATCTTGTGAGTAGGTTCATACAGATAGCCGCAGCCGTGCCGTGGGAAAGTGGGAAACGTTCTTTGTTTTCCACCTTTTCCACGGCTGTTCTCCCGGATCTGCTGACTGGTCTTGATGATGCGTTGTTGCACTTGGAGCTTGAATCCACCCTGCTTCTGCATTTTCTCGCCGTCTTGCGGCGGGACTCTTTTCAAAAACGATTCTCAACCTGTTCGGGGGTGGAAGCCCCCTGCTTTAGCAGGGGGGAGCTGGACTTCAGTCCAGCGGAAAAGCGGTCGATTTAAAAAATGGGCTTTTAGCCCTGGATTCACGGATGCCAGGGTGCCCCATATCTGACGCGTTCTTTGCGTCAGATGTGGGAAGCCACAAATCTCGCTGGACAGTGTTGTGGTGGAGCTACTTATGGTTCGCGGCGGGCTCAGCGTCCACCCAGTATGAGTTGCGCGCTCTCAGTTGGAGCTCCGGCCTGTCCTTGAGCCTCAGTTCCAGCGCATGGAGCCCTGGATGTGGCGATTGCGGACGGAAGCTCAGGAAATAGTAGTTTGGCGCGTCGTTGGAGATGGTTATCAGGTGCCGGCTAAGCGTCTTTGCGTCCTTGAAGGGAAAGTACTCGCCGCCCGTCAGTTGCGCGACGGATTCGGGTACGTTGCGCTCAAGATTGCCCCTCGCGGCGAGAAACGCCATTCGCGCCAGCCGCAGCGGAGGGAGCAGATCGCTCGCGCAGTCCAGTGCCTGGACGCCGCGCTTGCCGTGCGCGTCCGGGTCGGCATCCGGGTCGTGGCTCATGCAGCCACCCTTCGGGTATGGTTCCTCTGAGTGGGGACTTCCTCCCGGCCGGGGCAGCTTCGACGCCTCATGCTTCACCGCTGCTTTGGTGCTCGAAAAACCGAAGCTATAAATCGAGGTGTTGGTGTCGTCGACCGCGCGCAAGGCGTCCTCGAAACTGGTTTGGCTGCCGCCGTCGACCGTCTCGCTGAACAGCAGCACGGCACGGCGATAGGCTGGCGGCTGCTTGCGCAAAAGATTGATGCCGAAGTTGAGCGCGTCAAGAATGGCCGCGCCCGGATCGCCCTCGTGCAGGTTGGCAATCGTCTTGGCTGCCGCAGCCGTATCGGGGTTGAAGTCCTGTTCCAGTCGAGGCCTGCTATCGAAGCTGACCACCGCGACGCGATGCTGCAGATCGCCGATGACGGCATCTATTACCGTCTCCAGATCGCCGTAGTCACGCAGGTGTGATGCACCCGGGCCCCCGGTCTGCACGATGACCGCCAGCGCCAAGGGCTGCGAGTCGGTACCGTTCTCCAGCCGCAACGGCTGCGGAACGCCGTCATCGCGGAGGATGAAATCGTCGGCAGTGAGCGAGAAGACAATCTCGCCCGCCTTGGTCTTCACCAACGCCGGCACGAATACCAAATTCGAGCCCACCGTGAGAGCCGTCGTCGGCGAACTAGCCGACGATTGTTCATTACTTTGCCCACCGGCCGCCATAACAGAGAGTAAGACCATGCTCAAGACAGCGGTCGCGATTGCGGAAAGCATTTTCATGAGACGCCGCGTTGAATGGGTACTGGGTGCACAGGCGTATCTTCCGCCTCATTGGTTGTTGCCGATCCATAATCCCTAGGCTCTGAAATCCGCCGGTTCTGGCGCCATACCGCGTATCTGCTCGATGAACAGTGACACGTCCCGGTCAACCAGCTCCGGGCGCCTCAATTGTATGGAGCGCCCGCTGCCTTTGGCAATAATCCTGCGGCCGCGCGCCGGCGAGTGAAAAGCAGACAGCGAATGACAGACAAAAGCAAATGTCTTTGCCTTTCTTTCTGTCATTCCCGAAGGGAATCTGCTTCTGCATTTTCACGGTCTCCCAATCTCAATCGACGGCGTCCTGATCACCCTCTCGACCAGTGGAAGCGCCCGGCCTTTATACTCAGGCGGTGGAAGAGAACACGTTGCCGGGAACTGTTCACTGGCGAGACTGGTCCGGCTATGGCTTGGAGCATGTCCTTCTGAGTAGGAAGGCAAATTACATCGAAGTGCAATCAGCCGTCATCAGCGGCCCCATACGTGCCGGATTTGCTGCCCTATACTCTTTAAAGCTTGACTCGAACTGGTGTGTTGTCGAGATGCAAGCGTCATTGCTCGGCGCTGCTGAATCTCTCTATCTACGACGTACCGAAGAGGGCCATTGGTTTGACGGGAACGGCCAATCGCTCCCGGATCTGGCTGGAATCTTCGACGTGGACCTATCAATCACCCCTCTTACGAACACTCTCCCAATTCGCCGGTTGAAGCTCGGCATAGGCGAATCTGCGGATATCGTAACCGCCTATGTTGCGTTCCCCCACTTAACCGTCTCGCCGGATCTCCAACGCTATACGCGCGTCACCTCCGATCGCTACAGGTATGAGTCCCGAGACAGCGATTTTGTTCGAGAGATAACTGTCGACCGGAACGGCCTGGTGATCACATATCCTGGTCTCTTTCAGCGGATTGAATAAGCGCCATACGACGCCCACCCCCCGGCTATTGGACACATGGCAATCAAGGAGGTAAAAAAGGGTAGCGCTCGGCGGCCTTCAAGTCACATGAGGCTGGAAGCCGGCCGGGTGGGATACTGAAGCAAATCATGGACAAAAGAGATTTCTTGAAGACCTCAGGCGCTTTCCTAACCGGCAGCATGTTGTCTCACCTCGTGGCAGCGGAAGAGCACGCCGCGCCCCGAACCAACTGGTCCGGCAATTACACCTACAAGGCCGTCCGCGTGGACCGTCCCAAGACGGTTGAAGAGGTCTGCCGGCTGGTAAAGCGGCCGGGCAAGCTGAAGGCGCTCGGCTCTCGCCATTCTTTCAATAGCATCGCCGACACCAGCGGAGACCAGATCTCGCTCGAGTTTCTCAATGGCATGGATCTCGACCCGAAATCGCGCACGGTCACGGTAGGCGGCGGCGTCACCTACAGCCAGCTCGGTCCGCATCTGGACAGGCAAGGCTTTGCATTGCACAATTTGGCCTCCCTGCCGCAGATTACCGTCGTCGGCGCCTGCGCCACCGCTACCCATGGCTCGGGCAGCAAGAACGGCAACCTGGCGACCGCCGCTTCGGCCATGGAACTGGTCGATGGAAACGGCGAGATCGTCTCTCTATCGCGGCACAAAGATGGCGAGCGCTTTCGCGCGGCGGTGGTAGGCCTCGGCGCTCTGGGCGTGGTCACGAAGATCACCCTCGATGTGCAGCCCACCTACCAGGTGCGGCAGGTGGTCTACCAGGACCTGCCCGTGGCGCAGCTGGAACATCATCTGGATGAGATCTTTTCAAGCGGCTACAGCGTCAGCCTGTTCACCGATTGGCAAAACCACCGCATCAGCCAGGTATGGATCAAGCGCCGGGTCGATCAGGGCAACTCCGAGTTTCCGGCAGAGTTTTACGGCGCCAGGCGAGCTACCAGGAACCTTCATCCGATTACCAACCATTCGGCGGAAAGCTGCACCGGGCAAATGGGTGTCCCCGGTCCCTGGTATGACCGCCTGCCGCACTTCCGCATCAACGCCACCCCCAGCAGCGGCCATGAGCTGCAAACGGAATACCTGATTCCACGGGACAAAGGATACGAAGCCATTCTTGCAGTGGAAAAACTTCGCGACCGGATCACGCCGCATCTGTTTGTCACCGAGCTTCGCACCATCGCCGCCGACGATCTCTGGATGAGCACCGCCTACCAGCGGCCGTCGATGGCCATCCACTTTACCTGGAAGCCGGAGTGGCCGGCGATAAAAGAGCTCCTGCCCCAGATCGAGCAACAGCTAGCTCCCTTTGACCCCAGGCCGCACTGGGCCAAGCTCTTCACCTTGCCTCCGTCGCGCATCGACTCCCTCTATGAAAAGCTGCCTCAATACCGCAGCCTGCTAAAGCAATACGACCCCGGAGGAAAATTCCACAACACATACCTAAACGTCATCAGCTAAAAGCCGGTCAGCTAAAAACCGGTCAGCTAAAAACCGGTCAGCTAAAAACCGGTCAGCTAAAAACCGGTTAGCTGAAAAAGCGGTCAGCTAAAAAGCGGTCAGCGAGAGCAGCAAGTCAGCAAGTCAGCGGTCAGCGAAAGCAGCGCACCCTATACTAAGCAGCGCACCCAAAACCGGCGCACCCCTCTCCTATTTGTCATCTCGAACGGAGCGAAGCGCAGTGGAGAGATCTGCGGTTTTCTTTAAATAAAGCGCATCACCACAGATCCGCGGGTGCCCCAGGTCTCGATTCTGGGACCTGGGAATCCAGAAACCTCAACCCTACCAGACCCGGCACATCTTCACCGGTCAGCGAGAGCCGCGCACCCAAAAACCGGCGCACCCTCTATTATTTGTCATCTCGACCGGGAGCGAAAGCGAAGTGGAGAGATTTGCGGTTTCCTTTAAACCGCATCACCACAGACCCGCGGAAATCCCAGGTCCCGATTCTGGGACCTCGGATCCCGCCGAAAACCAAACCCCTACCAGACCCGGCACATCTTCACCGGATACATAGGCTGACCCCGCTTACATCCGAATGCCTGTCCGAATTCCGGCATGTTCATCACCACCGCATTGGCGCGGATAGGGTCCGGGGAGTGCGGATCGGTCTCAATCTGCAAACGGATCAATTCCGGCCGCATGGTTGAGCACCAGTTCTGGCTCCATCCGACGAACAGGTGTTGCAACGGTGTCAGACCCGCTGTCTTTTGTTTGAGGTTCACATGCTCTGCCGCCGCCTCGGCCATGAAGGCCATAAAGGCCAGCCGCAAGCCGCCATTGTCCGCCGTGTTCTCCCCCAGAGTGAGCTTACCGTTTACATGCAGGTCGTCGACCGGGGTAAATTGGCTGTACTGCTTTACCAGACAATCTGGCGCGCTGCTCGAAGTGCTTGGCGTCGTCCCCGGTCCACCAATCCGCCAGGTTGCCCTTGCCATCGAATTGCCGGCCTTCATCGTCAAAGCCGTGCGTGAGCTCGTGCCCCACCACCGAGCCGATGTGGCCGAAGTTGGTCTCATTGCTGGCCGTCTTGTCATAGAACGCGGGTTGTAAAATGCCCGCCGGAAAATTGATGTCGTTCATGCTGGGATCGTAGTAGGCGTTGACCGTCGGCGGGCTCATCTCCCACTCGTTGCGGTTGACCGGTTTGCCGATCTTGCCCAACTCGTAGGCCACGTCGATCTCCCTGCTGCGCAAGCTATTGCCCATGGCGTCATCGCGCTCGATCCTCAGCTTGGAGTAGTCCCGCCATTTTTCCGGATAGCCGATTTTGTTGGCCACCAGGCGCAGCTTGTCCTCCGCCTTGGCCTTGGTGGCAGGGTTCATCCAATCCACCTGCTCGATGTCGCGGCTCATGGATCCCTCGATCTGCTTCACTAGCTCCAGCGTCTTCGCCTTGCTGTCTCCGGCGAAGTATTCAGCGACATAGAACTTGCCCAGAACCTCGCCCAACCCCGCGTCGGTCGCGCTCACGCAGCGCTTGGTACGCTGTTCCTGCTGCGGCGTCCCCTCAAGCTGCCGGCCGTAGAAATTGAAATGTTCGTCATCAAAGGCCTTAGGCAGACGCATGGTCTCCGAATCGACCAGGCGGATACGCAGGTAGGTCTTGATGGTCTCGAGATCGGTGTGATCGACAATGCCCTGCAGGCCCTTGAAGAACTCCGGCGAGGCCACATTCAAGGATGTGACCGGCGGAACCCCGGTATCGTTGAGAACTTCCTTCAGCTTCAGGATGGGCGCCTGCGCCGCCAACTGATCCACCGGCATGAAGTGATAGACATTCTTCGGATCGCGGCGCTCGACCGCCCCCATGGACACCTTGGCCAGCGATGTCTCCAGATCCATCACTGCCTTGGCGTCGCCCGCCGCCTGGTTGCCGGACTCGCCCATTAATTTGAGCAGGTTGGTAAGATGCTGCACGTACTCCTGCCGGGTTTCGACGCTTTTCGGATCGGTGCGCAGATAGTAATCCTTCTCCGGCAATCCCAGGCCGCCCTGGTCGACGACCGCAATCTCCTTGGTCGCATCCTGATAGTCCTGCTGCGACCCTACCTCGAAGAACGCATTGACCTCCATCTTCTGCAACTGCGCCAGCAGCGGCGGCAGGGCGCTCTTGTCGCGAACCGCGCCGATGATATCGAGCTCCGGCGCGAGGACAGCCAAGCCTCTCTTTTCAATGGCCGCCGTATCCATGCAACTGGCGAAAGCGTCTCCGATCTTCTGCTGATCGCTGCCCATGGGCGCTTTCGCGGCCGCGGCCGCTTCCAGGATCTTCAGCAGCACCTGCAGGTTATATTCGCGAAGATTGCTGAACTCATCGAACTCCGCCAGCTCGGCGGGGATGGGGTGCAGCTTGGAGAAGTTTCCGCAGGCGTACTGATAGAAGTCGACGCAGGGATCGGCTGTCGTATCCATCGCGCTCTTGTCGAAGCCGGGCAGCGGCGAATACACTGTGTCCTTCGCGGCAGGGCTGGAATTCTGGGCCACTATCCCGCGGGCTCCTGCCAGAGCCAAGGCAACCAAGAGAAAAGACAGCACTCGGCCAACTTTCATTCATTCCTCCAAATTCAGGGTTAGTTTTGTGGAAGCCCCCGCATTTATGCGGGGGAACTAGGCCGAGTTTCACAATCCGAACAATAAGGCCGGATTGGGTTTCTCCATCATGGCGCTTTCTGGCAAACTATCCAAGACGGTTTGCGGGCCTCACTCAATCTGCGGAAGAAACGGATCCTGGGAAATGATCCGAAGTTTTGCCAAGACGGCGGGCGTCTGGGATTCTCCATCCCTCAACCGGCAAATGCGAAAACGCGCGGCCAGAGTCGTGGCCATAGCGTTGGTGCTCATCTTGACCGGCGCCCGGCAATTCCACGCTGCCACCTCCTCCAAGGACGCTCCCGCCGAACCGAAACCGGAAACTCGAATCCCTGTCGAGCCTCTCGGATATCACGCTCCCGGCCCGCTCTATCTATTATCCAGGATGTCCTTCGGCTCGCTGGATTTTGCCGATTCCTCCCACTTGATCTTCACCTTCCATGAATCGCGGCTCTTGAGACGCGTCGACAGCCCCGATTCCTCTGAAGACGACCAGATGATTCGCGCCGACGTCCTCTCTATCCCCGATGGACACGTTTCCGCAACCGCGGATTGGCTGATGCAGGACCGGACAAGATACCTATGGCCGCTAGGCAACGGCCGCTTTCTTGTGCGCCGGCGCAATTCCTACTTCACCACCGATGAATCGCTCGAATTGCACCCTCTGGTGCGCACTTCCAGCCCATTGCGGGCAACAGAAGTCTCCCCGGACGGCCGGCTTCTGGTGGTCGAGAACGACTATGAGCGGCACACTCCCGAGCAGCACGAGAAACTGGCCAGCGAAGCGGCCACCTCGGGCGAGCCTCCGCCGCAGGAAGACACGGAGATCGCTCTGATGGACGTAGACTCGAAGACCGTGGAGACCGCGTTTCGCGTGGAGCTGCCTATTGTTTTGCCGGTCACTTCCACCGGCTATGTGGCTGTGCGGCAAGATAAGGAAAACGATTATGTGATCCGCTTTGTTCCTTTTCATGGCAAGCCGGCCGAGTTAGGAACCGTGGCCTCGACCTGCACGCCGCATGAGACATTTTTGAATTCCAAGGCGCTCATGATCGAGAGCTGCGGTCCAGATAGCGACGACGTCTATCTCGATACCTGGTCGATCGACGGCGGCAAGTTGTGGCGGGGACGCCGCGATGGGCGCGCGGTGTGGCCGACATTCGCCCTGGCGCAGAACGGCAGCCGATTCGCTGTGGGACTGCTCCAGTCCACTCACTCCATCAACGTAGCCGAGTCGCTCGACGACCAGGACGTGAAGCAGCAGTTGGTGCAGGTCTTCGATACTGAAACCGGAAAGCTCCTCCTGTCCACGAATGCATCCCCCATCCTAAGCGCCGGCCAAAACTTCGCCCTCTCGCCCAAGGGAGACCGTCTAGCCGTCCTGCGCAACGGCGCCATTGAAATCTACGACGTCCCCTCCACCCCCGCTCCCACCCCCTCACGCAAGTAGTCTTCATTCGCGTTGAGATTTGCGGAATCCCAGGTCCCAGAATCGGGACCTGGGACACCCAGCAAGTAGTCTTCATTCACCTACCTTTGTCATCTCGACCGAAGCGAAGCGAAGTGGAGAGATCTGTGGTTTACGTATGTAACCGCGGATCTTGTATCTGGATAGTAGCCGGGTGCCCCAGGTCCCGATTCTGGGACCTGGGATTCCGCCTATCACGATCTTTGCCTTTCTTTCTCTCATTCCCGAAGGGAATCTGCTTTTCGTATGCAGCGCTGTTACCATACCGCCATGCACCCCGCCATCCCGCTATCCACAGATTCCCTGCGGGAATGACAAACCAGAAAAGCAAATGCGAAGCGGGAGGGATTTGTGAGTCCGCAGGCGAAAGCTCTAGTCTTCGACTTTGACGGAGTATTGGCCGATACCGAGCCTCTCTATTGGAAGGCATGGGCCGATCTACTCGCTCTTCATGGCTGCACTCTGAGCTGGGAGGAATACTGCCGGCATGGACGCGGAGTCAAGGATGGGCAAATGCTGGAAAGGCTGCCCCAGCTTGCCGCTGATCCCTCGATACTCCCAAGCGTCAAGCAGCAAATGGGCTCGCGCAAGGAGATGATCCGGGAATGGTGCTCGCGCCGGTCTCCCATTGCCCAGCCCACCATCCGGATGCTGCAATCTCTCAAAGACTTGGCTCTAGGACTGGTCACCAGCTCCGACCGGGCTGACGTAGAACCGATGCTTCGCAGCGCCGGGATATATCACTGCTTTGAGGCCCTGGTCTTCGCGGAGGACGTGGATCGTCATAAGCCGGATCCAAAACCATATTTGCTGATCCGCGAAAACCTCGGCATCGAGTCGGGCATTGCGTTCGAAGACTCCGATGCCGGGATGGAGAGCGCAGCCAAGGCGGGCTTTACCACAATCCGGATTGACGATCCTTCTGAGTTGCCGGAGCTGGTAGCCAAGATCTTGCAATCGAGCTAGACATGATGACCAAGACAATCTGTGGATTTAAGGATCCAACCCCTCCACCAATCCAGGGTGCCCCATATCTGGCGCGCTCTTTGCGCCAGATGTGGGAAACCACAAACCTCCGCAGCGGGACGGGTTATTTTCAAAGCAGGGCACGGCTTCGCAAATCACAGCACTATGCCGGAAACAATCCAACCCGGAAGCGAACTCAGGCTGCGCAAGGTTCTGACGCTGTGGGATCTCATTTTTTACGGGATGGTGCTCATCCAGCCCACAGCGCCCATTCCTCTCTTCGGAGTAGCCCAAAAGCTCTCGAACGGGCATACCGTAACTACCATTCTGGTTGCCATGCTGGCCATGGTGATCACCGCCGTCAGCTACGGGCGCATGGCCGCCGTCTATCCTTCGGCCGGGTCGGCATACACCTATGTCGGCAGGACGATCAATCCTCATCTCGGATTTCTGGTCGGCTGGGCCATGCTTCTGGATTACATCCTGCAGCCGCTTTTGAATGTCGTCTGGATATCCATCGCCCTCAAAACTCGTTACATCGCCGAAATTCCATATCCTGTGACTGCTCTGGCCGTGGTCATCCTTATCACCGCTCTGAATCTGATCGGCATCAAGTCTTCCGCGCGGGCAAACAAGCTGCTGCTCTTTGTCATGTGCATCGTGATCGCAGTTTTCTTCGTCGTTTCAGTCCACTATTTGTTTCATCTCGGACGCTGGTCCGGACTCTTCTCCGTGCAGCCTTTCTACGATCCCCATACCTTCAGCGCGCGGCGCGTCTGGGGCGCGACTTCTTTTGCCGCGCTCACCTACATCGGTTTCGACGGCATCACGACTCTCTCCGAGGATGTAGAAAATCCCAGGCGGAACGTGCTCTTGGCCACGGTTCTGGTCTGCATCCTCACCGGCGTGCTCAGCGGGGCGGAGGTTTATCTGGCTCAGCGCATCTGGCCCAACTGGCATACCTTCCCAAATCTCGAAACGGCGTTCATGGATGTATGCCGCCGGGTGGGAGGGCCATTTCTGTTTGAGGCTATGGGAGCGGTTCTGATGCTCGCCGCCTTAGGCAGCGCTCTAACCGGTGGCCTGGGAGCGGCCCGCCTGCTCTTCGGAATGGGAAGGGACGGCGTATTGCCGCGCAGGATCTTCGCCTATATCCACCCCGAGACCAATACCCCGGTGTTTAACATTCTCCTGGTGGGCGCAATCGCCTATGCCGGAGCCGTCGGCCTGAACTACATCGGGAATGCTTTCGAGCATGCGGGAGAGCTACTGAACTTCGGAGCCTTTCTCGCCTTCATGGGGGTCAATCTGTCGGCCTTCTGGCACTTCACCCTGCTGCGCAAGGGGCATCCGCGCCGAATCGTCTCAGACACTGTTCTTCCCCTCATCGGCTTCGGGTTTTGCGCCTCGATCTGGTGGAACCTCAATGGCTTGGCTAAAACGGTCGGCGGCATTTGGTTCCTGATCGGCCTCGCTTACCTCGCGCTCGCAACCAGAGGGTTCCGCCGAGCGCCAAAGATGATCGACTTCAGCGAATCGCCATAGAAGCGTTCATGGGCCTGCGGCCCACCCAAGAGGATGAAAATCAGGCTGAGGAAAGCTTGATCGGCAACCCCACTCAACTTTGTCATCTCGACCGGAGCGAAACCGGGGTCCCCGGCAAGCGAAGCTTGCTGGGGTGGGAAGCGCAGTGGAGAGATCTGCGGTATCGGCCTCGCTTACCTCGCGCTCGCAACCAAGGGCTTCAGCCGGGCGCCAAAGATGATCGACTTCAGCGAATCGCCATAGAAGCGTTCATGGGCCTGCAGCCCACCCAAGGGGATGAAAATCAGGTTGAGGAAAGCTTGATCGGCAACCCCACTCAACTTTGTCATCTCGACCGGAGCGAAGCGAAGTGGAGAGATCTGCGGTTTTCGCACATCTGGCGCAAAGAGCGCGCCAGATATGGGGCACCCAGGCATCCGAGAATGATTTTCGACGAGCGTTGGTTGTGAAAGAAGTCCCGTAGGGACGGCATGAAAATAGCCCAGCACGTCAGTGCTGGGTTCGTGGTTTTCGGTGGAAGCCCCTGCTTTAGCAGGGGGGAGCTGGACTTTAGTCCAGCGGACAAACGTCCGATCTTGAGATGGGCTTTAGCCCTTGATTTTCCCGATGCCAGCGCTAAAGCGCATGATCAGAGTAGAACGATTTCCGGAGCGCTGGAGCGCTCCTCCCCCCGCATAAATGCAGGGGCTTCCAGCAAAACAAATTATGCGGTTTTCGCGCTCAGCGCCTTTACCCGCGCGTGCAAGCGGCTCTTGTACCGCGAAGCCGTGTTGTCGTGCAGAATCCCCTTCTGCACACCCTTGTCGAGAATGGAAACAGTCTTACGATACTGCTCGCCCACCGCGGCGGAGTCGCCCTTAGCCAGAGCTTCCTGCAACGCGCGGAGGGATTTCCGGACATGGCTCTTGTTGGCGCGATTCACAGCGGTTCGTTTTTCTGTCTGACGGACGCGCTTCAGCGCCGACACATGGTTGGCCATGGTAAATCCTTAGCTCTCTTGAGATGAAGGTAGAGATGGCAGAAAATTACCCATCTCTCCAAACCTTGAGTTTACGGGAGTTTGCCCGCCGGGTCAATCTTGTCCACCCCCGTCCCGCGGATTGGGACAGGGGTTAAATATTAACCGAATAGGCGTTGACGTGCTCCGGGCAAAACGCTACTCTGGCCTCATTCACGGGAAATATTTGGTGAACTCCGCCAACCCGCCTCAGCATCCTATTAATGTGCAGCTTCCTGCTTCGCTGCGGCGACCGAGTTCCCTTAACCGCTCCCCGCGATCGAGTAGCCTGTCTCTTACCCAAAACAATTTTTCTCCAGACCCAGATCACTGCATGGGAGGTCATTTCTCCGATTAATGAAAAAAACCCTGGAAATTACGCCCAACCTGGAGTCCCTGTTTGGGACCCGCGATGAAAACCTCCGGTTGCTCGAAGATAACCTACACGTTCGCATCGACTTACGATCCGATGCGCTGCACGTCGAAGGTCCCCAGGAAGCAATTGCTTGAGTTGAGACCGTATTTGCCGACTACGAACATCTGCGGCGCATCGGCATGCTGCTCCAGAACGGCGAGTTGCACGGCATGCTGAAGCTGGTAACCGCCGATCCCGCGATTACCTTGCGCAGCCTGGCCGAGAGCGGAAAGCAGCGCTCGGCCGGCATCAAGCGCATGGTTCAACCCCGCTCCATGAATCAGAGACGCTATGTCGAAGCCATCGAGCAATGCGACATGGTCTTTGGAGTGGGCCCGGCCGGCACCGGGAAAACCTATCTTGCCGTTGCCATGGCCGCCTCCGCCTTACTCGCCAAAAAGGTCAGCCGCATCATCCTGGTCAGGCCCGCGGTCGAGGCCGGCGAGCGCCTGGGCTTTCTTCCCGGAACGCTGCAGGAAAAAGTCGATCCCTATCTCCGCCCGCTTTACGACGCGCTTTACGACCTCCTGGAGCAGGATCGCGTGGACAAGATGCTGGAGCGGAACGTGATTGAAGTCGCCCCGCTCGCCTTCATGCGCGGGCGCACGCTCAATGACGCCTTCATCATCATGGATGAGGCGCAGAACACCAGCAGCGAGCAGATGAAGATGTTTCTCACTCGCCTGGGCAACAATTCCAAGGCGGTGATTACCGGAGACGTAACCCAGATCGACCTGCCCAATCCCAAGAGGAGCGGTTTGGTGGAGGCGATCGAGGTTCTCAGAGGGGTGGACGGTATTCAGTTCTGCCACTTTGAAGATGGCGACGTGGTGCGTCATCATCTGGTGCAGCGCGTGATCCGGGCCTACGACAACTTTGGGAGATCGCAGCGCGAGTTGCCGCTGAACCTGCACGGCGATGCGCCGGGACAGACAGCCCCGAAGCCTCAATGAGGCGGACTGTCATAGGTTCCGCCGCAAGATGATTGTTCTAGAACCTGCCACATCGAAGATTCCCTTGGGCGGCGCCGCCGGCCTTCGCAGGCGTGAACTCTCCCGCTTCCTTGCTTGCGCCGCCCAGGCCATCGGGCTCGGCGGAGAAGTCTCCGTCCTGCTCGCCGGCGACGAACGGATCCGCGTGCTCAACCGCGACTTCCGCGGCAAAGATCACTCCACCGATGTGCTCTCTTTCCCCGCTGCGCCGACCTTTGCCGCCGCCGGCCAGGCCGGCGACCTGGCAATCTCACTGGAAGCGGCATCGCGCCAGGCGGCGAAGTACGGCCATCCCCTCGAAACCGAAGTGAAGCTATTGATGCTGCACGGCCTGCTGCATCTGGCCGGCTTCGATCACGAATCCGATGCCGGGCAAATGGCCCGCCGCGAAGCGCGGCTGCGCAAGCAACTGGCTTTGCCCCTGGGTCTTATCCAGCGCGTCATCACCTAAGCCCGCCAGAACCAGGACTCGCCGGCCATGAACATACTTTCCACCCTGGCCATCGCCGTGCTCCTCGGCATCCTTACCCTTACCTCCTACATCGACCGGCTGTACTCGGAGATGGGCAAATTCCTTCCTGGAGAATTTCAGGAGAACATCGATGTCTGGGAGCTGGCGGTCGAGCCCCGTCTGGGCATGAGCCGGGAACGGCTTGCCCTCTCCGCCGCCCTATGGACGCAGTTTTCCCTGGCATTTCTCACTTTGTGCTTCGGAGCGCTGCTCTTTGCGGGAACTTCGGCAAACGATCGCCCCAGCGCCGCGGAGATCGCGCAGGCGGTCTTTGGGGCCGTCCTGGTCATCGTCCTGTTCAACCGGTTCCTGCCCTTTGTGTTTTTCACCCGCACCCGGGGCCGGTGGATCGTGCGCCTGCGGCTGCTCATACGCCTGCTCTTCTTTCTCATGCTGCCGGCCACGCTCTTTCTCGCCTTTCTGCTCTCGATCGCGGCCCTGGCCGAGCCGCCTCCCGGCAAAGATGAGGACGATCTGAACGAGGCTGCCGTGGACGCCCTGATCGAGGCCGGCGAAGAGGAAGGCATTATCGAAAAGGGCGATCGCGACCTGGTCCGCTCCGCAGTCGAGTTTGGCGATAAGGTGGTCCGCGAAGTGATGACCCCGCGGCCGGATATCTTCGCCGTATCCGCGGAGACCACCCTGGAAGAATTTCATCCTTCACCTCAAGGATCATCCTTATTCCAGAGTTCCCGTCTATTCAGGCTCGCTCGATCACATTACAGGAATCGCCTTTGCCCACGACCTGCTGCAGATTGCCGACAATATCGCCCGCACCCAGAGAGTGGCGAGCATCCAGCGGCCGGCCGCCTTTGTCCCCGAAACCAAGCGGGTCAATGAGCTTCTGCGCGAGATGCAGCGCGAGAAGCAGCACATGCGCATCGTGATTGACGAGTACGGCGGAGTCGCCGGATTGGTCACCATCGAGGATCTTTTGGAAGAGATTGTCGGCGCCATCCAGGACGAGCATGACCGGGACACCGACCAGGATGTGCCCGTGCGCGAGCCCGGCGGAACCTGGCTGGTGCCCGGGAATCTGGAAGTCGCCCGGCTCAAGGAGCTGCTAGGGGATGACTTCGACCTGGAACAGGAGTACCAGGCAGCCACCGTCGGCGGCCTGGTGAGCGAGATCGCCCGGCGCATTCCCCAGGCCGGCGAGGTGGTCGTCGCCAATTCGCTGCGCTTTCAAGTGGTGGCATCGACCAGCCGCCGCATCGAGCGCCTGCGCGTCTCCTTCATCGAACCCAGCCAATCGTAAGGACATTTGGTGGAAGCCCCTGCTTTAGCGGGGGGAAGCTGGACTTCAGTCCAGCGAAAAACGGTCGATCTAAAGATGGGCTTTAGCTCCGGATTTACCGATGCCAGCGACTAAAGTCGCATCATGTTTGAGTCGAGTTTCCCGGAGCGCTGAAGCGCTCCTACCCCCGCATAAATGTGGGGGCTTCCACCAGGAGACTACACTGAGACCTGGACCCTATCTCTTTTCCATGGAGAACGCGTGCGATCCGGTTTCGTTTCCATTCTCGGGCGGCCCAATGCTGGAAAATCGACGCTGATCAATGCCCTCATCGGGCAAAAGGTCGCGATCGTCAGCGCCAAGCCGCAGACCACCCGGAACCGCATTCAGGGAGTGGTCGAAGTTCCCGGCCGCAAGGGCAAAAATCCGGCCGCGCAAATCGTCTTCGTCGATACCCCCGGAGTACACAGGCCCGGATCGCAGCTCGACCGGCGCATGATGCGCGATGTCTACGAGGCTCTCGATCATCGCGACATCGTTGTCCTGATGGTGGATGCGGCGCGCCAGACGAAAGCCCCTTCCGAGCGAGCCGCCCGCGAGGTGAATGAAGACACCTTCGTCATGGGGCTGATCCAAAAGCTGGATTGTCCGGTATTTCTGGTCATCAATAAGATCGACCTGGTTCCACGGGACAAGCTTCTGCCGCTGATCGCCCATCTCAGCGGGCTGCACAAGTTCAGCGAAGTCATTCCCATCTCCGCGCTCAAGAAGGACGGTATCGATCGTCTGCTGAAAAAGCTGGTCGAGTACCTGCCCTTGGGCCAGCGCTACTTTCCCAAGGACCAGTTCACCGATCAGCCCGAGCGCTTCATGGTGGCGGAGCTCATCCGCGAGCGTATCCTGCTCGAGACCGGCGAAGAGGTTCCATATGCTTCGGCAGTGGTGGTCGAGCGCTTTGAAGAGCCTAAGCCGGGAGCGAAAAACGGCGTCACCAGCATCGCGGCCGCGATCTATTGCGAGCGCTCCGGACAAAAAGCAATCCTGATCGGCAAGGGCGGCAGCAAACTCAAAAGCATTGGCACAGCGGCGCGCAAGGAGATTGAATCCCTGTTAGGCACCCGCGTCTATCTGGAGCTGCACGTCATCGTCGAAGAAAACTGGCGCGAGTCCACCGGCTTCATCGACTCCCTGGACTGGCGCAAGCAACTGGAAGAACTGGCCTCCAGCCAGACAGCCGAAGAGAGCGAATGAAATCTTGGCCTTGGTATGAATAACAAGTCATACTTTGTAGTATGAAAGTGGGCGAACGCGGTCAAGTAACGATCCCTAAGGATATTCGCGAGCAGTTCGGCCTGGGACCTGACACCGAAGTTGAGTTCCGAGTGACCGGCGGATCCATCGTGCTCAAGAAGGCTCCCGGAAAGTTAAATCTCACAAAATGGAAGGGCCGTTGCGGCGGTACCTTTGCCAAATTGGGTTATTCGTCCGTAGATAAGTTCATTGATGACGTGCGCGGTCGATGATTACGGCCGTTGATACGAATATCCTGCTCGACATCCTCGTCCCCAATGAGGACTTTTTCGAGGCCTCGGCCGCTGCGCTTCAGGAGTCTCGCGCGATCGTGATTTTTACCGCAAGCTGTTTCCCGCGCTCAATCTTCTTGATCCGAGTGTCGATGCGCCTGAAAATGGTATGACATAACCGCTAAGAAAGTGCGGTTTGGTTGAATTGGACTTTGCTTTTCTTTCTGTCATTCCCGCAGGGAATCTGCTTCTGGTCTCTCCGCGGTCTTAGAATTTTTGAGGTACGGATCTGGGTGCCCCATATCTCCCAACGCTTGGGAGAGGTAAGTTTTGAGGTACGGATCGGGCGCCCCATATCTCCCAACGCTTTTTGTTGGGAGATGTGGGATGGATGCTCGCCGTCCCCGCAACCTACTCGCGCACGCTGATTCCTAGAGCCTTCATCTTGCGATACAAGTGACTGCGCTCCAGGCCGAGGGCCTCCGCCGCGCGGCTTACGTTCCCGTGGCATTCATCCACCTTCCTCAGGATGTAATCGCGCTCGTAGGCTTCTCTGGCTTGCTGTAGGGTGCTGAACTCTTCTCCTCGGCGGCCGTTTCCCCGGTAGACCAGCATGGGCAGGTGCTTGCGCTCGATACGGATGGTCTGCGGATTCAGGATCACCACGCGCTCGATCACGTTCTTGAGCTCGCGCACATTGCCCGGCCAGTGGTACTTTCTGAGCACTGAGATCGCGTCCTCGCTCATTTCAATGCGCGGACGCCCATACTGCCGCCCGAACTCCTGCAGAAACTCGCGCACCAGCAGGTGAATGTCCTCTTTCCTCTCCCGCAGCGGCGGCACATAAAAAGGAATCACATTCAAGCGATAGAAAAAATCCTCGCGAAAGTTGCCTTTGCCGATCTCCTCCTCCAAATCCTTATTGGTGGCCGCGATCACGCGCACATCCACCGTGATCGGCTGGGTCGCGCCCACCGGAGTAAAGCGCTGCTCGTCGAGCGCGCGCAGCACTTTGGCCTGCATCTTCAGGCTCATGTCGCCGACTTCATCGAAGAAGAGCGTGCCCCCATCGGCGCGCTCGAAGGTCCCGCGCTTTTCCGCCGGACTCCCCGGAACCGCGCCATGGCGGTAGCCGAACATCTCGCTCTCGATATAGTCCTCAGGGATGGCGGCGCAATTCAGCTCCACAAAAACCCTCTCGCTGCGCAGGCTTTCGGCATGGATGGCGCGCGCGATCAACTCCTTCCCCGAGCCCGATTCGCCGTAGATCAGCACCCGGCCGTTGGTCGGGGCCATCAGCCGGATCTGCTGGCGCAGCGCCTTGATCGGCACACTCTCCCCGGTGATGGGCGTGTGCATGGAGAGCTGCCGCTTGAATTCCTGGTTCTCGCTGCGCAGCCGCCTGGCGTCGATAGCGTTCTTGAGCAGGATCAGGGTGCGGTCGATCGAAAGCGGCTTTTCCAGGAAATCGAAAGCGCCCAGCTTGGTAGCCTTCACCGCGGTCTCAATCGTGCCGTGGCCGGAGATGATGATCACCTCCGGCTTGCTCTCGCTTTCGAACGAGCGAATCTCCCCCAGCACATCCAATCCGTCGCGATCGGGCAGCCAGATATCCAAGAGCAGCACATCGTAAAGCGAGTCGCGAAGCAGCACCAGCGCCTCCGCGCCGGTAGCCGTGGTGGTGACGGTATAGCCTTCCTCGCGAAGAATCTCGCTCAGCGACTCGCGTATCTCAGTCTCGTCGTCCACCACCAGGACATGGTTCATGACACCGTCCTGCCGCTGGCGGCGCGCCGGCCGTTGGTGGTTGCGCCTATGGCGGGTAAGCTGGAGCCCGATTCCGCGGCCTGCGATTCGCCGTTCCTCTGCTCCGCCAGCGGCAGCTCGATAATAAAGCGCGCGCCGGTTGGACTGTTCTGTTCCGCGCGAATGGCTCCATCATGCTCCCGGACAATCTTCGCGGCGATCGCCAGGCCCAGGCCGGTGCCCCGCTGCTTGGTCGAGAAATAGGGCAGGAAGAGCCGCTCGCGCATCTCATCGTTCAATCCGTGGCCGGTGTCGGCGATGACGATCTCCGCCCTGGTCTGGCCCTCGATGGTTGAGGTCTCAATGGTCAACTGGCGCAGCAGGCTGGTCTGCATGGCCTCGGCCGCATTGTCGATCAGGTTGGCCACCGCCCGCTTCATCGCCTCCGGGTCCGCTAGGACCGGAGGAATATTGCGGCCCAGCCGCTGCACGATGCGGATGTTCTCCAGCCTGCCGGCGAACAGCGCCAGGCTGCTTTCTACAATGGCGTTCAGGTCGGAGAACTTGGGCTGCGCGGCCGGGAACTGGGCCAGCGCGGCGAACTGATCGACCAGTTTGCGCAGGGTTTCGACCGAGCCCAGAATCACCTCGCTGCATTTACGGATAACGTTGGGCGACTCCGGCGTGGCCCGGTCCACGTGCTTGCGGATGCGCTCCGCGGAGAGCGCGATCGGGGTCAGCGGATTCTTGATCTCATGGGCCACGCGCTGGGCGACTTCCTTCCAGGCCGCCTGCCGCTGCGCGCGCAGGAACTGGGTCACATCTTCCAGCACCAGAATGCAGCCCTGGCGATCGTTGGCCAATTCGAGTCTGGCCACGGTTGCGGTCAGGGTAAGGATTCCGCTGGAGCCGGGAAGCTCGATTTCCGTGGCCGCCAGCCCCATGCGATAGCTCCGGCGCGCCAGAAGAATCAGCTCATCGGCGATCTCCGGCGGGAAGATCGATTCCAGCGGCGCCCCCGAAAGGTTGTCGGATTTCTCCCGCCCCAGCAGGTTCTGGAAGGCGCGGTTGGCCTGCAGCACGCGCATCCGCGGGTCGAGAGTAACCACTCCGCTGGGGATGGTCTCAAGCACTGTCTCCAGCTCGCTGCGCCGCTCCTCCAGCGCCCGATTGGCCGCGGAGAGTTGGATGGTGGAGGTCTCGGCCAGGTTCCGGCTCTCCTCCAAATCCGCCGCCATGCGGTTGAACGAGCTCACCAGCTCGCCCAGCTCTTCGGTCGCGTCGACCTTTACCCGGTGCCCATAGCGCCCGGCGGCGATCTCGTCCATCGCGTCCGCCAGCGCCTCCACCGGCCGGGTGACTTGCTTGGAGAGGAACAGCGCCAGCCAGCTGCTGGCAAAGAAGGTGAGCGTGGTGAGCAGAACGAGCAGAAGCAGGTAGGTGCTGCGAATCCTGTTGCGCACGCGGAAAAGCAGCCAATAGTCCCGCGCCGCGGAGCGAATATGTTCCATGGTGGCGCTCAGTCCCGCCGGCATGGGCAGCGCGACTACCACCACATCGCCGCCCTCGGTGCTGGCCGCGCCCAGGATGTATTCGCTCTTGCCCAGCACCAGCATCGGCTGGTCGCTGCGCTGCGCCGCCTTCAAGACAAAAGCGGGCAACGGCTCGTCCTGAGCAATGTCGCCCTGGTTGTTGTCCAGCCAGGGACGGACCACCGCCGAGCCCGAGTCCTTGGGAAACTGATACTGGCTGAGCACTCCGCGATCGTGGTAAACAACGGCAAAGCCGCCCTCCAAAGTAATGCGGTGCGTCCTGATCTCTTTGAGCACCGCGGCATAGTCGTCCCTTTTCAGCGATTCGATCAGGTTGGAGGAGCTGGCTAGCGACTCGGCCTCAGCCCTGGCGTTGGCTGCCGCATATTGCGAGAGCTCGAGGGCGACATTCGTCGATTCCTCCCGAACCGCCGCGCCTGGTTGGGAGAACCACCGCTCAATCGACCGGTTGAGCAATAGAAAACTGAATAGAAACATGAAGACCGCGGGCGCGAAGGAGAGCAGCAGCGCTCCGGCCAGCATGCGGCCGCGGATTTTGGAGCCCAGCACCCGGCTGCGCTGGTCGGCGACCAGCTTGACCACATTGCGAAAAAGCAAGACCAGCAGGGTAAGCAGCAGCAGAAAGACGAGGACGGAGAGCGCGAAGAAAAGAAAGATCAGCCGGTTGCCGTGGGGATGCAGAAGCGGTATAGGGTTGAACGCATTGAGCGCCGCCAAAACGAGCAGAAGCAAGACCATACCGCTGGCAAGAGCCGCGACAGTCCACTTGCGATGCTTCGACTGGACCATAACAGGGACAGGGATCAGGGGTCAGGGACAGGGGATCAGCCTGATCAATCTTAAAGCGCACCAGCGAGTCAGCAAGGTCAAGCGAGTCAGCAAGTCGGCGAAAGACGGTCGAGGGATAGTGCAACAAATCTCTGGGTGCCCCATCCTTGCGCAGCAAGGGTGGGAAACCACAAATCCTGATCCCTGATCCCTGATCCCCGATCCCTGATCCCTGATCCCTGCTACAACGAATTCATCTTCAACAGAAACTCAGCATTATTCCGCGTCTTGCCCAGGCGATCGACCAGCAACTCCATGGCCTCGACCGGGGACAGGGGGTTCAGCACCTTGCGCAGCACCCAGATACGCTGCAGATCTTCCTTAACGATCAGCAACTCCTCCTTGCGGGTGCCGGAGCGTTGGATATCGATGGCGGGAAAGACACGCTTGTCGACCAGCTTCCGGTCGAGAATGATCTCCATGTTGCCGGTCCCCTTGAATTCTTCAAAGATGACCTCATCCATGCGCGAGCCGGTGTCCACCAGCGCCGTGGCGATGATAGTGAGCGAGCCGCCTTCTTCGATATTGCGCGCGGCGCCAAAGAAGCGCTTAGGCCGCTGCAGGGCGTTCGAGTCCACGCCTCCGGAGAGCACCTTGCCGGAGGGAGGAACGATGGTGTTGTAGGCGCGGGCCAGGCGGGTAATCGAATCCAGCAGGATCACCACGTCGCGCTTGTGCTCGACCAGCCGTTTGGCCTTCTCGATCACCATTTCGGCTACCTGGACGTGGCGCGCCGCAGGCTCGTCAAAGGTCGAGCTGATGACCTCCCCTTTCACCGAGCGCTGCATGTCCGTCACCTCTTCCGGGCGCTCGTCGATCAACAGAACGATCAGCGCGACCTCGGGATGGTTGGTGGTGACGGAATTGGCGATCGATTGCAACAGCATCGTCTTGCCGGTGCGGGGCGGAGCGACGATCAGGCCTCTCTGGCCCTTGCCGATCGGGGTGAGCAGGTCCATGACCCGGCCGCTCGTGTTCTCGTGCACCGTCTCCATCTTGGTGCGCTCCTGAGGATAGAGCGGGGTCAGATTGTCGAACAGGATCTTGTTCCGCGTCTCCTCCGGCGACTCGAAGTTGATGGCCTCGATTTTGACCAGAGCAAAGTATTTTTCGCCTTCATGCGGAGGCCGCACGTTGCCGCTGATGGTATCGCCCGTCTTGAGGTCGAATTTACGAATCTGTGACGGAGAGACGTAGATGTCGTCAGGGCCGGGCAGATAGTTATAGTCAGGGGAGCGCAGGAAGCCGTATCCGTCGGGCAGAATCTCCAGCACGCCTTCGGCGAAAATATGTCCTTCTTTTTCGCTCTGTGCCTGAAGGATTTTGAAGATAAGGTCTTGCTTGCGCAGGCCGCTCGCGCCGGGAATTTCCAGCGTGCGCGCGATGCGGCTCAGTTCGGTTATATTTCTTTCTTTGAGTTCGGAGATTGTCATTTTCACCTACAGGTGGGAGGTTGGAGGTTGCGAGGGATTTACCGGGAAGGATTCTTACAGTGTTGAGCGGGTTTTGGACGGTAAGAGGATAGGCCCACAGCAGGGCCGCGCGCTATGCTGCGCGGCGCTGCTGAACCTGAGACGCTTCCGGCGTGGAGACCGAATCCGCTACTGGGCTTTCATCATGGAAGCGGACAAATACTTCGTTGGCCGTATCCTGCAGCCGGGTGTTGGGCTTATGCAGCTTTCGCGTCGCCTTAGCCGCCAACTGGCAGAGCTGATAGCGATTGTTGACATGGGCAAGTGCCCCAAAAATAAGGTCAGAGCGCATCTTAATTCTCCTTGACGATTCCCTTGCTAATTTCTTGACCCGTCCTCAACATTAGATTCGGCTTAACTGCCGTCCGTCGCAGCGTGGGTCGAGTGTCGCTTCAATGTTAGACGCCTGAGTTCTCTTCGCGGAACTTGCCTTTGGCGTGTTAAGTGTAGTGTGATCGGAACCGGCAAGACTAAAGCTCAATCTGCCGGGTGTTTAGTCATGCTCCCACACGCACGAACGCACACCTCAAAAGCCTGCAGGCATGTTGCTCTTTCCGTATCCAGGGAAAAAACAGTTGAGTACGAGGAATGGGTTGCGAAACAGAACCATCCAAATAAGGCCACGGTTTTACTGGGCACTCATGACGTTAACGCGATCCAAAGTAGCAGTCAACACTTTTTTCATAGAATTCGGCGGAAATGTTACTGAAAATGGAATCCTCTCCCGCCCTGCGAATTGCCGGCAAACCTGCCTTTTCAGTACTTTGGCCATCAGCAGCTACGGCTCCAAGGCCAAATCGGCGAAAAGTTATAAGAGTAGTAACCCCTCGGGAGGGGCCAGGCCCCAGGGTTCAGGGCTCAGGACCGGTCAGGACCGGCTCTCCTGACCCCTGACTCCTGATCCCTGATATGGTTGTGAGTTCAGGCGAATCGGATGAGGAACGAGAAAACCCCCCAGCCCGGCGAAGGCGTTCTCGAGTTGGATGAAGCTGCCGGCCCTCCGCAGTCCCTCGAACACGCAGAGAAAGGCTCGCTCCGATCTATGTGGGAACTTATCATGCAGTTGCGTGTCCTGCTGCCTTACCTCACCCGCCTGATTCCTCTGCTCGACCGCGGCCTGATCAAGGCGGCCCCCGACCTCTCCGAATTCCGCAAAGACCTGCAGGACGTGCACACGGGAAGCCGCGACCTGGAGACACAGGTCAGGAACCAATCGCTTCGCCTGGAGCGGATGGAGGAGCAACTCCTACACCTTCGCCAGACCAGCGAGAGCAGCCAAAAGACAGCCCGCCAGCTATCCACGGCGCTCGATTCGGTGAAAAGCTGGCTTCGCGCTCTCACCATCATGGCGGCCCTAGTCTCGACCGCGCTGATTGTCATGGCCGCCCTTCTACTAGCCGGCCGGTAGGGCTTGAAATAGGATCCAAAACCGCCACCCATCGAGGGGTGCGCGCTCTTTGCGCCAGACGTGGGAAACCGCAGTACCGTCTTTGCCTTTCTTTCTGTCATTCCCGCAGGGAATCTGCTTTCCCTAAAAGCAAGTGGGAATGGCCGCTGCGGGCCTATATCGATATCGTCAACATATATTTCAGTACAGTAAATTCTATCTGAAAATATCAACGCATCCTTACGCAAACAATACGTGTTTACGTGTTGCCAGTTGTTCTCATCGAGGTCTAGCATACCCAATAGTTCAGTGCAGCCTGCTTCGCAGACGCGCTAGAGAATGCGTTGAATTCCCCGCGATGTAAGTTTCATTAGATAAACAGTAAAACCTGGCAGACCATATTCGCCAGCGGGTGTGGGGTGGCTCTCTATGGCTTGGTACGCATATTGCATCAGCGATAAACAATCCTTTCCTGAACTTAGCCGTCATCGAAAACCAATACCAATGGAATCGGTGATCGGCATCTCGGGAAACCAAATCTTCCTCTATCCAGCCAGTGATCTAGCAGTTATCGTCAGCGAATACAATCCCTCAGACAACCTAGACCAGAAGGCAGCCGTGGAACATGCGCGTGTGATCAGCGACTGCTTCAAATTATCCACCGTTCTACCCTTTCGCTTCGGCACGGTTTTCGCAGACGACGATGTGCTGCGTAAATCCATCCGCTCCAATCAGCGGCAATTTGTAGCCAACGTTGAGCGTTTGCGCGGCAAGGCGGAGATGCACCTCAAAGTGCTTCTCGACGATTGCAGCCGGGAACAGAACAAGCCGGACAAGCCGGTTGTCATGGACTGTGTCGGCAAGGAATATTTATCGAGCTTGCGTGAAAATGCCACCCGCCAGCGTGAGCGCCAAACCAAGGCGCGCGCTGTCTCGGTGCAGATGCACCGCATGTTCAGCCCGCTCGATGAAGAGATCAGTTGCCGCCGGACGGATTCGGGCAAGATGCTGCTCGACATCGCTCACCTGATCGAAAACAAGGGCATCGAACGCTACCAGAACAAGTATTCCAGCGCCACCCAGCAGTTGAAGGACTGCCGGATGCAGTTATCCGGCCCCTGGCCGCCCTATCATTTTGTGCACCGTATGAGCCGTCCCGGTCATGCGGCATCTGCATAGATTTGATAGGCGGATGGTCTTATGACCAAAAAACCCAGCCTTCAGGCTGGGTTTTTTTCTTGACCGGAGCATTGTCTCTCTGTCGAAAATGTCCTGCACGCCCGAGCATCAGTTTCCTGCCCCATCCATGACTTTCGAGCCCCTACTCTAACTTTGTCATCTCGACCGGAGCGTTCATGGGCCCGCGGCCCACCCAAGAGGATGAAAATCGGGGTGAAGAAGGCTCGGTTGGCAATTACACCTTCCTTTGTCATCTCGACCGGAGCGAAGCGGAGTGGAGAGATCTGCGGTTTCCCACATCTGGCGCAAAGAGCGCGCCAGATATGGGGCACCCTCGATTGGTGGCGGTTTTGGATCCTTCAAGCAGATCTAGGGTGCCCCATCCTTCGCACGGCGCTGTTTCGTGCGAGGGTGGGAGACCACAAATGTGTGTGCCCCCGATTTTCATCCTCTTGGGTGGGCCGCGAGCCCATGAACACTCCGGTCGAGATGACAAATAAAGCGTACTTGCCAACTCCCAGCCTTCAGGCTGGGCTATTTTCGTGCCGTCCCTGCCGGACTTGTACTGCTGCGGCTCAAGACGAAGCTGGCGCGCCGGCCGGCGGCTGCGTAGTCGATCTTGCGCCAAAAAGCGACAAAGTAATCCACCGCCGAGATGATCGATACCAGCGCCATGAAGTAGACCGCGGCAATCGCCGTCCACTCCACCGGCAGGATGAACCAGCCGAAATGCCATTCGAACCAGCGATGATCGAGAATGACGGCTACCACGGAGACAATCTGTATGACGGTCTTGAGCTTGGCCAGATTGCTGGCTTCGATGGTGAAGCCCTCACTGCTGGCGATCGAGCGCAGCCCACTGACCAGGAATTCGCGGCCGATGACCAGCACCGCAATCCATGCCTTCATGATGTGCGGATTGAACTGGACCAGGCAAATAAACGCCGCCGTGATCATCAGCTTGTCGGCCAGCGGGTCGAGGAGCATGCCCATGGTGGTGATCTGGCCGCGTTTGCGCGCCAGATAACCATCCACTCCATCGGTTATGGAAGCCAGGATAAAAACCAGGGAGGCGGCAATCTCCTGCTCGCCTTGAGAGCCGCGGAAGGGAAAAACCGGAGACAGCATCCAGATAAGCAGCGGTACGCAGCAGATGCGGCTCATCGTGATGGAGTTTGGCAGGTTCACGATCTACCCGGAGGAGGTGGATAAGCGGCTTGCTTCTATTATGCACCACGCCCCGGCCGGGGACTGAAACCGCCACGAATCGAGGGTGGAAAACCACGAAACCTTCCCGCGCCCGAGAGACCAAAGCAGATTCCCTGCGGGAATGACAGCCAAAAAAGCAACTGCCCTTCTTGTCCGTCTTTGCTTTTCTTTCTGTCATTTCCGAAGGGAATCTGCTTGAAGATCTGCGAATAGATTCATAGGAAGCGCCCGGCCAATGTCGCCACAAACCGCGGCACAGCCGCGTCCCGCCGTGCGCGCAGCACTGGGCAGCACTCAGGCGTAGAAGCCGCGTTGCTTGATAGTGAAGGCTACTCTATCGATGGCCAGCATATAGGCGGCGATGCGGTTATTCACCGCATGCGCTTCGGCGTAGCGAACCACATCATCGAAGCTCTCCGCCAGGATGCTTTCCAGTTGCTCGTTGACGATAGCCTCTTTCCAAAAGTAACCTTGCCGATCCTGTACCCACTCAAAATAGGAGGCGGTAACCCCTCCGGAATTCGCCAGAATATCGGGGACAACGAAGATTTCTTTGCCGCCAGGATCTCATCGGCCACCGCCGTGGTTGGCCCGTTGGCCCCTTCGCAGACGATACGCGCCTTGATGCGCTCGGCATTGCGGCTGGTAATCGTGTTCTCCATGGCCGCGGGGATGAGAATCTCGCAATCGGCGACCAATAATTCATCCGAGTCAGTCGCTTCGCCGCCCTTGAAGCCCAGGATGGTGCCATTGCGCTGGCGGTGATCCTGCAGCGCCTGCACATCGATGCCATTGCTGTTGTAGATCCCGCCGTCGAATTCGGCGATGCCGACAATCTTATAGCCGGCTTCCATCATCAGTCTGGAGGCGTTGGAGCCCACATTGCCGAAGCCCTGAACGATGACCCGGCAGCCCTCGCGATGCATGTTGAGGTAACGCAGCGCTTCATCGCACATCACCCGTATGCCCCGGCCGGTTGCTTCCTTCCGGCCTCGGGATCCGCCGATGTTCAGCGGCTTTCCCGTCACCACGCTGGTTACGGTCTGGCGCATGTGCATGGAGTAGGTATCCATGATCCAGGCCATGACCTGCTCGTTGGTATTCATATCCGGCGCGAGCACATCCTTCTCCGGGCCGATGAATTCGATCAGCTCGGATGTATAGCGGCGGGTCATCCGCTCCAGCTCGCCAAGGGACATCTTCTTGGGGTCGCAGATGATCCCTCCCTTGGCCCCGCCGAAGGGAATGTTGACCACCGCGCATTTCCAGGTCATCCAGCTAGCCAGCGCGCGGACCTCGTCCAGGTTGACGTCGGGAGAGAAGCGCACTCCGCCCTTGGCCGGCCCGCGGGCAACCGAGTGCTGCACGCGGAATCCGGTGAATACCTCGATGCTGCCGTCGTCCATGCCCACCGGAAAATGTACGATGATCTCGCGCGAGGGGTAGCGCAAGACCTTCCACAGCCCCTCATCCAGATTGAGTTTTTGCGCGGCGAAATCAAAGCGCGCAGCCTGCGCTTCCCAGGGATTGATTTCGTCTTCAAGGGATATCGATTGTTGCATAGGGGATCTCTCTCCAAAAGACTCCGGGTCTTATCGCGAAGCCCCTGCCCCTTACCTTACACGGAAGCCTGCACCTACAGCGCACACGAGAGTAACTGTCGGGCATCCCCCAGCCCGAAGTTCTCCCATCCATCAGATGCTCATAAGATCACAGAAACCGCAGGAAATGCACTACCATGAGCAGGAATGGCGAAAAAAGAGACAATTTTGCCCCCGCGCAAGGAGTTTTTGCGGCTTGCATCCAATCACAGCCTGGTGCCGGTCTATCGCACCCTGATCGCCGACCTGGAAACGCCGGTTTCCGCCTTCCTGCGCCTGGCCGAGGATGAGCCGGAGTGCTTCTTGCTGGAGTCGGTCGAGGGCGGCGCAAAGGTGGGCCGCTATACCTTCATCGGCGTCCGTCCCTACTGCAAAATCGTCGCCCGCGGGCGCTCCATCGTCGTGACTGAGAAGGGAAAACGCCGTTCGATCGACGGAGACGCTTTTCTCCTCCTGAAGGAGATGTTGGGAGGACATAAGCCGGCCTCCATTCCCGGTTTGCCCCCCTTCACCGCCGGGGCGGTGGGCTTTTTTGCCTACGATATAGTGCGGCAGATTGAACGTCTGCCTCGAGTTGGCGAAGGACGATCTAGGTGTGCCCGATGCCTGCTTCATGTTTTTTGACGAGATCCTGGCTTTCGACCATGCGCGCAAGGAGATCCTGCTCATCGTTACTGCCAATCTCTCCGCCCGCAAGCCGGTAGCCGCCTATGAGGATGCGGTCAAGCGGCTCGGCCGCCTGGAGCGGCGGCTGGCCAGACCCATTGCCAAGCTGCGGCGCGCTTCTGTCAACAGCCGCCTTCAGGTGACCAGCCGGACCAGTAAAAAGGAGTTCATGGCGGGTGTCAGCCGGATCAAGAAGTACATCGCCGCGGGCGATATTTTCCAGGCCGTGCTCTCGCAGCGCTTCGAGGTCCAGCCCGGCGTCGATCCGTTTTCAATCTACCGCGCCCTCCGTATCGTCAATCCCTCGCCGTATCTCTACTTTTTGCGCTTTCGCCTGGATGGAGCGACGCCATCCACTCACCTGCTCGGGTCGTCTCCCGAGCTGCTGGTGCGCGTGGCCCATGGCCATGTGGATTATCGTCCCATCGCCGGCACCCGGCCGCGTTCCCTCGATGAAGAAGAGGATGCGCGCATCGAGCAGGAGCTGCTGCGGGATGAGAAGGAGCGGGGCGGAGCACGTGATGCTGGTCGACCTGGGGCGCAACGATGTCGGACGGGTGAGCGAATTCGGCACGGTCGAGGTGAAGAACCTGATGTTTGTCGAACGCTACTCGCATGTGATGCACCTGGTCAGCTCGATCGAAGGGAAACTGAAACAGGGACTGTCCGCCGTGGATGCCTTTCGCGCCTGCTTCCCCGCCGGAACGCTGAGCGGAGCGCCCAAGATCCGCGCCATGGAGATCATCGAGGAGCTGGAGCCGGTGCGGCGCGGAACCTATGGGGGCAGCGTCTTTTATGCCGATTTTTCCGGCAATCTGGATTCCTGCATCACCATTCGCAGCATGCTGGTTAAGGGCAGCCGCGGTTACATCCAGGCAGGCGCGGGAATCGTAGCCGACTCTGTTCCCAGCAAAGAATATGAGGAATCCGTCAACAAAGCCAAGGCATTGATGCGCGCCATAGAACAGGCCCGCAACTGGCCCGCGCGGTAGTGGCTGCTGGCCATTAGCCGGTCCCAGCCGGAACAACTACACCCAATTTGTCGTCTCGATCGACCGCGAAGGCTTCATCGGCAACTACTCTAACTTTGTCATCTCGACCGGAGCGAAGCGGAGTGGAGCCGGAATAACTACGCCAATTTGTCGTCTCGATCGACCGCGACGGCTTGATTTGGCAACTACTCTAACTTTGTCATCTCGACCGGAGCGAAGCGGAGTGGAGAGATTTGCGGTTTACACATTCCTGGGCGGTAACCGCAGATCTCTCCACTCCGCTTCGCTCCGGTCGAGATGACAAGGTTGTTGTTGTGGGTTAGAAGCAGATGACGGGTGCCCCATATCTGGCGCGTTTTTTGCGCCAGATGTGGGAAACCGCGAATCTGAAGCGCCCTGCCCACTAACCCAAGATCCGCGCCGCATCCTTGGCAAAGTACGTCACGGTGAAATCGGCGCCGGCGCGGCGAATCGAGATCAGCGACTCCATCATGGTGCGCTCCGGATCGAGCCAGCCCTTGGCGAAAGCTGCCTGCAGCATGGCATATTCGCCGGAGACCTGATACGCGCCGAAGGGCACATCGAAGCGCTCGCGCGCCGCGCGGATCACATCCAGATAAGGCAGCGCGGGCTTCATCAGAATCATGTCGGCGCCTTCACTTAAGTCCTGTTCGATCTCGCGCATCGCTTCCCTCAGGTTGGCGCCATCCATCTGATAGGTTCGCCGGTCGCCGAACTGGGGCGCGGAGTCTGCCGCCTCGCGGAAGGGACCGTAAAAGGCCGAGGCGAACTTGGCCGCATAGGAGAGGATGGGCACCTGCTCCAGCGCGGCATCGTCCAGGTGGCTGCGAATAGCGCCTACCCGGCCATCCATCATGTCCGACGGAGCTACCACATCGGCGCCCGCCTCGGCTAAGGAGACCGCGGTTTGCGCCAGCAGCTTGATGCTGGCGTCATTGTCCACTTCGTATTGCTCGCCATTACGGCGCACGATTCCGCAATGACCGTGCGAGGTGTACTCGCAGAGGCAGACATCGGCGACGAGCAGGAGGTTCTTGGCCAGCGGCTTAAAGGCGCGGAGGGCCTGCTGCACGATGCCGTGGGCCGACCAGGCGCCGCTGGCCTCTTCGTCCTTGGCCGCGGGGAGCCCGAAAAGCAATAACCCGCCCAAGCCCAGCTCTGCCGCCTCTTCCACTTCCTTCGCCGCCTGGTCGATAGAGAGGTTGAAAACCCCGGGCATCGAACTCACTTCACGGCGAACCCCTTCGCCCGGGCAGAGGAAGAGCGGATAGAGAAAAGCTCCGGGATGAAGTTGAACTTCGCGCACCAGCGAGCGCATAGCCGCTGTGCGCCGCAGCCGCCGCAGCCGGGTTGCAGGAAATCCCATCCTTCTATCTTAATTCGCCGCCAGCCGGAGCATGGATTGTGGTGAATGAGTCCCTGACACGGGACTCCGCAGCTTGTAAAACCACCAATCGAGGGTGCCCCATATCTGGCGCGCTCTTTGCGCCAGATGTGGGAAATCGCAACTCCCCACCCGGCCCTTTTTTATGCTCTAGCATGATGGAGTGAGCCTGTTCGAGCCTATTCCGTCCCCGATTGAAGAATGCAGCTTCGAGGCGCTCGAGTGGGGCCGTCTGCAGGAACAGGTGGCAACCTATGCCAACTCGGACGTAGGGCGCGCCTGGCTGCGGGAGCTTCGTGCTTCGGGTGACTTGGCGTGGATTGCCGCACAGCACAACCTGGTAGCTGAGCTGCGGCTGCTCTTGAAGCAAGGCGCCGTTCCCCGCTCCGCGGATTGTTCGATCCTGCCCGGATGGCAGGCAAGGCGCGTATTCCCGGCGCCTCGCTCGAAGCGGAAGAAATCCGCGAGATTCTTGTCCTGCTCGATTCGATCACCGCCTGGCAGGCCTTTATCGAGCGGCCGCCGGAGTCTCTCGTCATTCCCGGATTGACGGCCATGAGCCAGCTTCCTGCAGGCGCGCAGCTCGGCCGCCTGCTCCGTTCCTTGCGCTCTCGCTTCAATCCCGACGGCTCTCTGGCCGACGACGCCTCCCCTGATCTCAAGCGCATCCGCAGGGAGATCGAGCGCCAGCAACGGACCATAGAGGAAAGCCTGCGCGCGAGCTTGCGCAGGCTCTCCTCGGGTGGAGAGACCCAGGAGGACCTGATTACGATTCGCGGGGAGCGCTTCGTCATTCCGGTCAAGGCGGAGTTCAAGCGGCGCATTCCCGGAGTGCTGCATGGAGCAAGCTCCAGCGGACAGACGGTCTACCTGGAGCCGCTTGAAACCATCGAACAGAACAATGAGCTGGTGCGCCTGCTGGACGAGGAGCAGGCCGAGACCCGGCGCATCTTTCTCGGCATGACCGAGGAGATTGGAGTTGAGGCGCAGGCCATCGAGCAAGGCGCGGCCGCGCTGGCCAAGCTCGATACTTTACAGGCCAGGGTCCGCTTTGCCGCCGAATTCGACTGCGTACGCCCGCAATTCGCCGATTCTGCGGCGCCCGGGCTTGTCCTCGACCAGGCGCGCCATCCCCTGCTTGAAAAGCGCCTTCGCGGGCAAGGGCGCGCCGGTAATGTAGTCCCGCTCAGCTTGTCGCTCAACAACCAGCAGCGCCAGCTCATCATCAGCGGTCCGAATACCGGCGGCAAGACAGTTGCGCTCAAAACCACCGGGTTGCTCAGCATGATGGCCCAAGCCGGCATCCCGGTACCGGCGCGAGAGGCTGTCTTCCCGCTCTTCGATGCCTTCCTGGCCGATATTGGCGATGCGCAATCGATCGAGCAGAATCTTCCACCTTTTCCGCGCACATCGTCAACCTAACCGCATCGCTCAACGAGCCGATGAATCTTCGCTGGTGCTTCTCGACGAGCTGGGCTCGGCCACCGACCCGGAGGAAGGCGCGGCCCTGGCAGTCGCCATCGCCTGCCATTTTTTGGAGCGCAGGGCCTGGTGCCTGATCTCGACCCACCATACCTCGCTCAAGGTTTACGCAGCGCAGCACAGCGGCGTGCTCAACGCCGCGGTTGGCTTCGACGAGCAGACTCTGGCCCCGACCTATGAGCTGCGGCTGGGCGTGCCCGGCGCCTCGGCCGGCATCAACATCGCGCGGCGGCTGGGATTGGACGCGAAGATTCTTGAACAGGCCCGCGCTCAGCTCAATACCCAGACGCAGGATATCTCCCGCTTCCTTGACCAGTTGCATGCCCAGCTCGACGCCGCCTCTGCCGAACGCGCCTCTCTTCTTCTGCGCGAGCAGGAGGTAGCGCGGGAGAAGAACCGCCTGGACACCGAGGGCCTGAAGGAGTGGCGGGCCAAGGTGCGCGACCTGGAAAAGCAACTGGAATCGTTACTGAAAGACTTCGCCTACCGCATGCGGGAGACGGTCTCAGCGATCGACGACCCGGCCGCGCAGCAGAAGCTCTCCAAAGAAGCGGAGCGGCGCATGGCGCGGCTGCGGCGCGAGTTCAGCGAGCAGTTCAATGCGACCGTGGCGGCTCAGCATAGCGGCGCCGACAAGGGCGACGTCCACAAGCAGCCTCACCTTGTCCGCCACGTCGGGTTAGGGGATACGGTCAAGCTCAAATCCCTGGGCAAGAGCGGCCGGGTTCTGCGCCAGTTGGAGCCGGATACATTCGAGGTAGCCGTGGGGCCGATGAAGATGCGGGTGGCGCGCGCGGATATTGCCGAAGTTCTCGCTTCGAGCCAACCGCCGGCGGTCAACCCCATAGCTGCTGCCCGCGGGCAGCCGGCATCTCCGTCTCCCTCTCGGCTCCGGCCGCCGGGAGCTCTGAGATCAATGTGATCGGACGCACCGTGGATGAGCGCAGGCGAGGTCGATCAGTTTCTCGACCGCGCATTGAATCCAGCAAGAGAACTACACCAAGGACGTGAGCTCTCCGGGTCTCTCCGAGGCGCAGCTCACCGATCACCCGCTGCGCGCCTACGGAACAGCAGCTGTGGCAGTGACCGGGCGCGCGACCGTGTATGCAGGTTACACTCAAGGTCTCGAAGATTCCGTATCGCTTCGAGCAGCGCCGAGAATCGCGGCGCCATCCTTCCCGATGCCCGCACATGGCAAGCGGACGCCGGCCTGAGGTATTCACTCACGCCGCAAGTAAAACTCATTGCGGGCGTCTTCGAAATCGATAAGCCCTATTTCAATATCGACACCAGTAACGTCGACCGGGAACTCGGATGGCAGCGTGCCGACGGCTTCGAATTTTCAGCATCCGGAGCGGTCACCAAAAATCTCAATGTCACAGCCGCGATGCTGCTCGGGGAAGTGAAGACCATCGGACCGAACCTTCAGGCGGAGGGTGTCGGTCCCTTCGCCTTAAACCAAGCCCGCTTCTTGACCACCATTAACGCCAACTACAAGTTTAGGGAGCGGCCGGCCCTTTCCGCGGATGTTGCGATCACTCACTTCGGATCCTACCCGGCCAGTATCGATGACGTGGCGCAAGGACCTGCTGCGACGATGGTATCCCTGGGCGGTCGATATCGATTTGAGATACTCGGCGCGCCGGCGACGCTTCGTGTTCAGGTCCAGAACCTCACCAATGTGTATTTTTGGAACCTGGCCTTCAACAGTCCCGTCTTCACCCAATACCAACCCCGCGCCGTTTTCGCGTATCTAACAACCGACTTCTGACTCGCGCGGCTATGCCGAATGGGTCTGGAGCGGCTCGTTATCTTACCCCGTCTGGCGAAAAACATCGGGGGCACGTTCACCACCGTTGTTCGTGTATGACTGCTTGAAATTGCGCCCATCCAGGGTTGCCGGGTGGCTTGATGCAGCGCTCACAAATGCAACGAGTTGCCGGCTTGGTGCAATGAGCGGTCTGGTTCCGACTCATCGCATGTACCTAGACTAGCGCGTGATCTCTGGTTCCAATGGAGAAAGGATTTTGAACAAAATCGCAACTACGCACACTTTCGCCGCCTGCTCGCTCGCCTCAATGCTTTTGTTAAGCGCAAGCATTGGCAGTGCGGTGGCATCTGATAAGTCCGGAAGCGCATCTGCGACTGACCCGCGGCTCGACATGGTTACGGCGCTCCAATCTGGGGCCCCGACCCGGCGCTCGGCGACCAGGCGAAGGTCTATGACCGTCTTGTCGGAACCTGGGATGTGGCATATACGGATTTTTCGAAGGACGGCAAAGTAACTCACCGCTTGGGTGAATTCATCGTTGGATGGGTTATGGATGGGCGCGCCGTTCAAGACTTTTGGATCGTTTATCCGTCGGGTGCCCGTAAGGAACGCGAGGTATACACGGACCTGCGCTACTACGACTCGAAATCCTGTACATGGCCTTCGACCTTCATTGACGTCGAGCATGCTTCGATCGCAAGATTCACGGGTGGCGCGGTAGGCGGCGATCGGATCGTGCTCGAAACCTTTAGATTCGACGGTACCGACACTCGGTGGTCAATCAACGATTTACGTCCCGATACTTTCGTTTGGCGCGAGGAGGAATCACTCACGGCGGTAATCTTGGCGGTTAACGGCGGAACATCACATGAAGCGACGAGGTGCGGTCCCACCTGCTCCGTGATTTCGCCTACCGTTTGGTGATACGCACAGCGTTAACCATCGGAATCACCGCGAGATTTTCTTCGATCGACCTCGAAACCCACGACTCAAGTTGTCTTCACGCCCAGGAGCCTTGCAGATGCCGCTGCTTTGAAGAGCGCCGGCAGTCGGCCGTATCTCCCACGGTGACGGTGAGCAACCCTTCATCGCCGGGAACCGGCAAATCTCGGGGGAGGAGGCGCCCTGGACGCACTATTGCTCTCCATGCTGGCATTAACATTCATTGTGAGTCAGACATGAGAAAGGCGGGATAAACGGGGATATTTAGTTTGGGGGTATGGAAATGAGCCGCAGCCGCCGAAAAACACCCGTCATTGGAATAACTACTGCACGGAGCGACAAGCCATTCAAGATTGATGAACATCGCGCGGAACGGCATATGGTGCACGCGACGATCAATCGCTCACTCGATGGCGATGACAGAGCCTTGCACTCGAAGGTCTATGGAGACCCTTGGAGCTCACCGAAGGATGAAAGCAGATTGTCGATCCGAGCTCGAAATGGATGTGGAAATGATGATGACGCCGCGTCTTTACATCGCAATTGGGAGCGTTAGACGAATCAACCTGCGATTTCATCCCCGGAGGCCAAGACGGACCTCAATGACTGCTGCGAGACGTACGCAACAAAGCACCACTAACTTTCCGAGTAGGCGAGGACATTCTGCCCTCGCCCCTCACAGACCCGAACGAGCGCGACTAACGCATT